>NZ_WQNE01000035.1 GCF_009759665.1 Bradyrhizobium cajani | reverse complement strand
GCTGGATCGCGACGGCCACTACGGTGTCTTCTTCGCGAGCTGGCAGGTCGCATCGATCGACTTGACCAATCGCCAACCTGTCAGTGATGTGTCCGAACAGGTGTCAGCTATGTCTCCGGGCTAAACAACAAGCCCGGCCATGACGCTGTGGAGACTGTCGGTGCCCCTAGCCCACACCTCATATGCGATTGCCCTGCCTTCTCATGGGTAGGCAAGCGTCCATTTTGCACTAGCGACCATCTCTGTCCGCTACACGTGGAATTGAGCAGTCATCGCGTTTGGGCGAAGCGGCGGCCTTGATAACCCTTAGCGGGCGTGCTCTACCTAAAGTCGATTATTTTGAGGATAGCCCATGATGTTTAGCAGAGCGATTTCTCTCGCAAGTGCAACCCTTCTGCTCGGCGCCGTTCTGATTGCAACCGATGCCCGTGCGCAGAAGGTGCAGGCGCCCGCCGTCGGGAACGGCGTCACTGCTCGCACATTGCCCAGCCCCACTGCGGCGCCAAGACCGCCAAACCAGACCCAGACCCCGGCATTGCCGACCGGTACTTACTCCAGCCAGCCAACCAGATATCAAAGCCGTCTCGGCTACACGTGGAATTGAGCCGTCATCGCGTTTGGAGCGAAGCGGCGGCCTTGATAATCTCTAACGGGCGCGCTCCACTTAAAAGTCGATTATTTTGAGGATAACCCGCCATGTTTAGCAGAGCGATCTCTCTTGCAGGTGCAACCTTGGTGCTCGGCGCCGTTCTGATCGCGACCGACGCTCGTGCACAGAATGTGGGACAGAATGTACCGGCGCCCGTCGTCAGGAACGGCGTCCTTGTTTACCCCAATCTGCAAAGACCGCCAAACCAGGCCCCGACATTGCAGAATCTCGGCAATCAGCCGCCGCGGGATATTGCCGTGGGCGGTCCCTATGTAGGGCTTAGGTACCAAGGCAACGTGCGGTAAGGGCCATCTATCGGCTTGGTCTCTTGCTGCGGATATCGCGCCTATCCTGCTGCTTTTTCGCCGCAGGTTGCCTGGCGGTGAAAATCAAAACGCCGAAAATCAAAACGACGATGTCCGGTCGTGGCCCATCAGCGTAGCTACGGCCCGCGTCATTGAGCCTTGCCGGGCCGATGATCGTATTGGCGCGGCCGGTTCGCGTGAAGTCGCGGCGCACCGTTTGGAGACGATGCGCCGCTCGTGAGTTATGCCGCTTTCTCGTCGACATTGCCGATCCAGTTCCGGGCCAGCGTGACGTCGGCTTGCGACAATTGGTGGCCTGCCGGCAGCACCTTGTGGGTCACGCTCGCACCTGCCTGCGACAGCAGAGCCGCGAGCCGTGCCGAATTGCTCGCCGGCACGATCGGATCAGCCTGCCCGGACAATAGCAGCACCGGCTTGCCCGCAAGATCGGCCTTTGCCGGATCGTTCCTGGGCGGATCCGACAGCGGCACCATGGCACGCAGCAGGATCGCGCCCGCGAGCACCTCCGGCTTGAGCAGCAACAGCGCGGCTGCGATGTTGGCGCCGTTGGAGAAGCCGACCGCGACGGGTGCCGCGATGCCGTAGCGCCGCCGCGCATCCGCGACGAAGTCGCCGAGCTCGTGCGCGCGTCTGCGCACGTCCTCCTCGTCGAACACGCCTTCCGCAAGGCGGCGGAAGAAGCGCGGCATGCCGTGCTCGAGCACGCGGCCGCGCGGCGAGAGCAGGGCGGAGCCGGGCGAGATCATCTTGCCGAGCCCGAGCAGGTCGTTCTCGTCGCCGCCGGTGCCGTGCAGCAGCAGCAGAGGCGGGGAGCCCGCGTTGGTCGCGGGCTCATAACGATGGATGAATGCACTCTCGGTCATGACACGGTCTCTTGCAAATTCGGCAGCACGCCCTCGATCTGCTTGCGATGCTGTTCGAGGAAGGCCGGCAGTTTCAGGTCGCGGCCCAGGGTCGCGACGGGTTCGTCGACGGCGAAGCCGGGGATGTCGGTCGCGATCTCGAACAGCACGCCGCCGGGCTCGCGGAAGTAGATCGAGCGGAAGTAGTTGCGGTCGCGCTGCTCGGTCGGATGCAGGCCGTGATTGCTCACGAGCTTTTGCGCCATCTGGCCCTGCTCGGCGTCGTCAGCCGCGCGGAAGGCGATGTGGTGCACCGAGCCGCCGCCCTGATGTCCCCGCAAGAAGCCCTTGGCCTCGTAGATGTCGACGACGCTGCCTTCGGCATCGCCGGGCGCCTTGAAGCGGATCACCGAGCCCTCGCGTCCCGTCTCCTTGAAGCCGAACACGTCGGTGAGGATGGCGGCCGTCTTCGCCGCGCTGTCGAGCAGCAACGTCACGCCGTGGAAGCCGCGGATCGCATGCTCGGCCGGCACGTCGCCATTGCTCCAGCCGGGCTCGTTCTCGGCACCGGGAATGCCGACCAGCGCGAGCGCCATGCCATCGGGATCGGTGAACGGCAGCACGGACTCGCCGAAGCGCTTCTCCAGCGCCTCGTAAGCGATGCCCTTCTCGGTGAAGCGCTGGGTCCAGTAGCCGAGCGAGCGCTGCGGCACGCGGAAGGCGGTCTGATGGGTCTCGCCGACGCCGCGGCGTCCGGCCGAAACGCCCGCCCACGGGAAGAAGGTCAGGATGGTGCCGGGCCGGCCGGTCTCGTCGCCGTAGTAGAAATGATAGGTGCCGGGATCGTCGAAATTGACGGTCTTCTTGACGAAGCGCAGGCCAAGATCACGGGTGTAAAAGCCGAAATTGCGGATGGGGTCGCCGGCGATCGCGGTGACATGGTGCAGTCCAGACATTGTCGTCCTCCATTCGGGGAGCGGTCTTGCTCTGGCCGGAAATATCGTTCTGCTTTGGATTGGAGACAATCCATGCAAATATGACGACTATGTCTACGATTTGGAAACAATCGCCGGGGCGGGCCTTTGGATAAGCTCGGCAGCCTGCGGGCCTTCGTGAAGGTGGTCGAAAGCGGCAGCTTTGCAGAAGCCGGCCGGCAGCTGCGGCTGTCGCGCTCGGCGATCAGCAAATACATCGCCGACCTCGAGGAGAGTCTCGGCGTCCAGCTGTTGAACCGGACCACGCGGCACGCGAGCCCGACCGAGAACGGCCAGCGCTATTTCGAGCGCGCGGTGGTGATCCTCTCGGAGATCGAGGCGGCCGATCAGGCGGTGACGCAGGCCCAGTCGGCGCCGCGCGGGCTGTTGCGCCTCAACGCGCCGATGTCGTTCGGCACCATGCGGCTCGGACCGGTGCTCGCCGATTTCATGGCGCGATATCCCGAGCTTCAGCTCCAGATCGTGCTCAGCGACGACCTGCTCGATCCCGTGCAGGACGGCTTTGACGTGACGCTGCGGATCGCGGAACTGGAATCCTCCAGCCTGATCGCGCGCAAGATCATGCCGGTCGCCCGCATGATCTGCGCTTCACCGGATTATCTGGCGCGTCACGGCACGCCAAAACATCCGCAGGACCTGCGCGAGCACGCCTCGCTCACTTACGGCTTCCTGCTCACCGGCAATCAGTGGAAGCTCACAGGCAGCGATGGCGATCACTGGATCCAGCCCGCCTGGTCGCTCTGCGTCAACAATGCCGAGGTGCTGCGCGACGCCGCGATCAAGGGCAGGGGGCTCGCGCTGCTGCCGGAGTTCATCGCGGCCGATGCTTTGAGGAAGGGCGAGCTGCGGACGGTGCTGGATAATTGTCTCGCGCCGCCGCTCGCGCTCTATGCGGTCTATCCGCCGACGCGGCATCTGTCGGTGAAGGTGCGGCTGTTCATCGATTTCCTGGTCGAGCGGTTCGGCGGGTTGTGACGCAGGCCCCATGCTGGACAATCATAAGCGGCGGCGCGTGCGTTGATGATCCGGTTCCAGCCCCAGCTCGCCGCTAACATGTTCCGCAATCTTTAGTTGAGGGAGCAAATCCATCATATTACTCTCCGTCGCTCCGGAGGGAGGCTAACGGCCATGATACGAACCGCGAGCTGCCAATGCGGACAGCTCAATCTAACTGTGGAAGGCGAGCCTGCCTTAGTGTCGGCTTGCAACTGCACGCGATGTCAGAAACGTTCGGGCAGCGCGTTTGCGCTTTCCTCGAGGTGGAACGCCGAGCAGGTAAGGGAGCGCTCCGGCAACGGCGTTACTTATGCCCGGAAGGGTACCTCAGGTAAGAACGTCGAATTCCTGTTTTGCCCCGTATGTGGATCAACAGTGAGCACAAGTCTTGAACTCTTGCCCGGCGTCATCGGCATTCCGGTCGGTTGCTTCGCCGATACAAGCTTTCCTGCGCCGAAGGTAGCGGCGTGGTGCGAGTCTAAGCTTGGGTGGGTTCGCTTTCCCGACGGACTTCTCCTGCTGCGCGATCAAAGCCAGCCCATGGAACAAACGTAGTTCATGTTCTGAGCCGATTTCTGCCATCCAGGAATGGGCCTGGCGGGTGTACGTTCTAATTGATCGGCCCCTGCTCGGCCGGCTGAAGCAGATCGTCCAACGCGCGCATCGACGCCTCGCGAAGCGCGGCGAGCTCGCGGGCGGCATTCTCGCTCTCGACGGGGGACATCGCGGGCGCCGCAAGCTCGATCTCACGGCAGCGCTCGAACAGGCGAACGAGGCCGAGCGCGCTTGCCGCGCTGCCGAGCTGATGCGCGGCCCGCGCGAGCCGGCTGTGATCGCCCGTCGCCGCCGCCTTGGCGATGTCGTCGATCAGTTTTTCGCCCGTCTCTGCGAGCAAGTGGTGGAGCTTCTCGATCTGCGCGGCGCCGAGCAGCTCCCTCTGGTCGTCGAGGAAATGCAGGTCGATCAATGCACCAGCCGCGAGCTGTGGTGTGGGCGTCTCCTGCGCTTTATCGTCCTCGAGCGCCTCGCGCAGCGCGTTGATCAGGATCGGCTTGCCGACGAGCTTGGCGATGCCGGCGCCGGCGAGCCGTTCGCGGGCGCTGCGCGAGACGTCGGCGGTCACGGCGATGATGCGCGGCAGCTTGGGCAGACCGAGCTTTCCGATCCGCGAGGCCGCCTCCACGCCGTCCATGTCGGGCATGTGCAGATCCATCAGGATGACGTCGAACGCCTGATCGCGGGCGAGCTCTATGGCCGAGGCGCCGTTCATGGCGATCGTGGGGTGGTGGCCGAGCCGCTTCAGGATCGCTTCGCCGACCTCGCAATTGACGGGATCGTCGTCCACCAGCAGCACGCGGAGCTGCCGCGATGGCGGCGGAAGCGCACCCTGCGCGATGCCGTTCGCGGCGTGGCGAAGCGGCACTTCAAGCGTGAACGTGCTGCCCGCGCCCGGCGTGCTCTCAACCGTCAGCTCGCCCCGCATCAGGCGCGTGAGGCGCCGCGCGATGGCAAGCCCGAGCCCGGTGCCGCCGAACCGCCGCGCGATGCTGTCGTCGGCCTGGACGAAATCCTCAAAAATCCGCTCGTGCATGTCGGGCGCGATGCCGATGCCGGTATCGCGAACGGTGATGCGCAGCAGGACATGATCGTCGTGCCGCTCGGCCGCCGCGTTCAAGCCGATTCCGCCGCGCGGGGTGAACTTGATCGCGTTGCCGATCAGATTGAGCAGGATGCGGTTGAGCCGCACCGGATCGCCGTGCACGGACGTGTTGACCGTCGCATCGCAGGCGAGGTCGAAGATCAGCCCCTTGTCGACGGCCTGCGGACGCATCAGGTCGGCGGCGGCCTCGATGAGCTGGCCGAGACGGAAGTCGCGCGTCTCCAGCGTTTCGGCGCTGGCCTCCAGGCGCGCATATTCCAGGATCGCATCGACCAGCGCGATCAGCGTTTCTCCCGATGCCGCCGCAGTCGCGAGGTGGCGCCGCTGCGCTTCGCCGAGGTTGCCGTCGTCGAGCAGTTGCAGCACGCCCATGACCCCGTTCAGCGGCGTGCGCAGCTCGTGGCTGACGACCGCGAGGAAGCGTGACTTGGTCTCGTTGGCCGCGACCGCAGCGCTGCGCGCGCGCTCGGCGGCGTCATGCTCGGCAAGGGCCTGGTCGCGTGCCTTTTCGAGCTCGGAGGTGCGCTCGGTCACCTTGCGCTCGAGGGTCGCATAGGACTCGCGAAGATGCGCGGCCATCAGATTGAACTGGTCGCCCAGCGCCTCCAGCTCGTCGCCGGTCTTGATCGCGAGCCGCAGGCCGAGGTCGCCGCTGCCGATCCGCCGCGCGCCCTGGGTCAGCAGCTGGATCGGCACGGTCATGCGCCGGCTGAGCCACAGCGACACCAGCACCGCGCAGGCCAGCAGGATGACCAGGAGAAAGGTCGAGCGTCCGATCGATGCATAGATCGGCGCGTAGGCCTCGCTGAGCGGCAGCTCGACGAAGACCAGCCAGCCGAGCGAGGGGACCGTCGCGTAGGTCGACAGCACGCGTTGACCCGACAGGTCCTGCTTGATCAGGCCGCCCGAGGGCGGCCCCACGCCATCGAGCGCAGCGCGGACGTCCGCATGCGAGGAGAGATCGCTGCGGCGCAGCGCCGGCCACAGATCGGGATGCGCGATCAACACCCCCATGCGGTCGACCACATAGGCCTTGCCGGTATTGCCGACCCTGATCCCGGCGACGAGGTCCCAGATGAAACGCAGATTGACCTCGGCGATGATCACATTGGGACTTTGGCCGGCTCCACGCGCGGCGATCGTCATGAACGGCTCGGTGTCGCCGAAGAAGTAGACCGGCCCGTAATAGGTGCGGCTTTCGTTGGCGCCGCGGAATGCCGGCGTGGTGGAAAGATCGATCCCGCTGCCGACCCTGTCGGCGACACGGCGCGATACGCGCACCTGCTCGCGCCCCTGCGAGTCGAGCTCGGCGATTTCCGCGATCGCGGGCGAGAGGCGCAGCAGGCGGATCGCGTTCAGCCGCTCGTCCTCGTTGGTCGACAGCTCCGGCGGCAGGCGCGAGAGCCATCGGATCTGGCTTTCGATCTGGCCGATGAACTGGCCGATCTGAACGGCCGCGGACGCCGCCTGCTCGCGCTGGGTCGCCGCGAGGAGCTGCTTCTGCTCGCGATAGGAAAACCAGACGTCGAAGCCGGTGCTGATGGCAAGTGCGGCAAAGGCGAGGGCGATGATCGAGTAGAGATATTTTCGGAACAGCCGGCCGGGATGCGTCCGCAGATGTCCCTGGTCGACCGGCTCGTTCACTCGCGGATCTCGTCGGCGCGGGCGAGCAGCGTGAATGGTATCGTCAATCCGAGCGAGCGGGCGACCGTGCGGTTGATCAGGAGCTCGTATTTCCGCGGCGATTGCACCGGGAGGTCGCCGGCCTTGGTGCCGCGCAGGATGAGATCGACATAATCGGCCGAGCGCACTTCGAGCGTCGGCCCGTAGCTCATCAGCCCGCCCACATCCATGAAATAATGCAACGGATAAATCGCGGGGACGCGATACTTCGCTGCCGACGCCACGACGGCATGCCGGTTGACGACGAGGAAGCTGTCGACCAGCGCCACCATCGCCGCTCTCGGCGGTTCGAAAAAGCGCCTGAAGGCTTCGTCGATCTCCGCTGGCGCGTTGACGGGCACGGGCACCGCGGACACTCCGGACGCCGCAGCCTCCTGCTCGATCGATTCGAGGAAGAAACGCCCGCCGCGGGGCGTGGTCGCCGGGTTGAACAGGACGCCGACACGCGCGACATCCGGCACGGCCTCCCGGATCAGCTGAAGCCATTTGCCGCCCATCTCGGCGGTGCTGTTGGTGAAGCCGGTCACGTTGCCGCCAGGATGCGCAAGGCTTTCGACGAAGCCATTGCCGACGGGATCGTTCGCGGTGGCGAAGACGATCGGGATAGTCTTGGTGGCTGCAAGCACGGCGGCGGTCTCGATCGTCGATCCGGTCAGGATCACGTCCGGCTTGAGGTCGAGCAACTCCTGGACCGCGGTCTTCAGCCTGTCCGGTCCGCCGAAACTCGAACGGAGCTCGAGGTGGAAGTTGACGCCTTCGACCCAGCCGCGCTGTCTCAAGCCGACGATGAGGCCGCCCAGGCGCGAGGCCGGGCCTTCGATCATGCCACGTCTGGTCAGCTCGTCGTCGAGCGGCAATGCAGTCAGCCACGCGACGATCCGCATGCGATCCGGTGTCGCGCCGAGTGCCAGGAAGCCCGCGGCGGTTGCGCCGGCAAGGCGGATGAAATCGCGGCGGGCGACCGCCGGCACAGCGCGGGCAGGAGCGGACCGCTCAGTCATGAAATGCTTCGCAAAGATTGTCCCCTGACCGCGTGCATAACGCGAAACCCCGGCAATCACAATTGATGAAAAAATGCACTTGTGAATGTTCATTCGCAAGAGCAAGTCGTAGCGTCGGGTTTCTTCTCCGTCCATGGCCGGGACAAGCCCGGGCATGACGAGCTTGGGATGCGGAAACGCGCTTGATTACCGCCGCAGCGTGAACTCGTCGGCTCCTCGCCGGTGCTCCCATTTCGCCTGCTCCAGCTCCGGCCGGTCACATTCGGCCTCGGGGTAGCCGACGCAGAGATAGGCGATGAACTTCCAGGTGTCAGGCACGTCGAGAATGGCGTGAATGCGGGTGGGATTCAGGATCGACACCCAGCCGAGCCCGATGCCTTCGGCCCGCGCGGCGAGCCACATCGCGGTGATTGCCGCGACCACGGAATATTCCGTGGTCTCCGGCATGGTCGCGCGGCCGAGGCCGTGGCCGATGTCGCTGGCCTTGTCGGCGAACACCGCGATGTGGCCGGGCGCCTGTTCGAGACCCGACAGCTTCAGCGTGGCATAGCGCGCCGCGCGCTCGCCGGCATAGGTATTCAGCGCATCCGCGTTGCACGACTTGAAGTCGTCGATCACGGCTTGGCGGCGTACGGCATCATCGGCGATGACGAAGCGCCAGGGCTGGCTGAGGCCGACCGAGGGCGAGAGACAGGCCGTCTCGATCAGGCGATCGATGGCGTCGACGGGCAGCGGGTCAGTTCGAAAGCGGCGCACGTCGCGGCGCCACACGAATAGCTCGCGCAGACGTTGGCGGAAGGCGTGGTCGAACTCGACCATGAGGTCAGCGTCCCATCTGGAAGGCGGCGGCGACCAGCAGGATCACGATCTCGCCCAACTGCTCGAACGCGCCGAGGATGTCGCCGGTCTGCCCGCCGATCTGGCGGATGGCAAGCCGCGCCAGCATCAGGCCGGCGAGCGAGAGCAGGATGAGACCGGCCAGCGCCTTGCCCGGCCCGAGGGCGAGGGTGAGGGCGAGGATCCCGAGCGTGAAGGCGATGGCAACGCTGCGGCCAGGCGGCTGGCCTGCGCTGGCCGACAGCCCGTCGGGCCGCGCCGGCGGAACCAGCGACATGAAGGCCGGCACGCCGGCGCGGGCCGCGGCATGCGCAGCGCATAGCGCAAGCGTGACTGCCCACGGGTTGGCGATCGTCGCGAGCGCGCTCCAGCGCAGGCCGAATGTCAGGATCAGCGCGCAGACGCCATAGGTGCCGATCCGGCTGTCGCGCATGATCTCGAGCTTGCGCTCGCGCGTCCGGCCACCGCCGAGCCCATCGGCCGTATCGGCAAGTCCGTCCTCGTGCAGCGCGCCCGTGATGAGAGCGGTCGCGGCCAGCGCGAGCAGGGCGGCGAGGCTTGGTGTGAGCCCGAACCGGCTGGCGACCTTATAGACCAAAGCGCCGGCAAGGCCGACCACCAATCCTGCAACGGGAAGGGCCCAGGTCGCGCGCGCGATGGCGCCGTCAGTTGCGGGCTTCGACGATGCCACGGGGAGGATCGTCACGAACGATGCCGCCATCCTGAGGTCGGCAAGGATGTCTTTGAGAAGCTCGGTGCGCGGCATCATTTCAACTTCATCGGCAGGCCGGCGACGACGAACTCGACCTCGTCGGCGACACCGGCGATGATCTGGTTCATGATCCCGGCGGCGTCGCGGAAGCTGCGCGCCAGCGCGTTGTCGGGCACGATGCCGAGGCCGACCTCGTTGGTGACGAAGACGACGGGGCTCTTCAGGCGAGGCAGGGCGGCGGCAAGTGCGCTCACCTCGCGTTCCCAGTCGCGTTCCGCATGCATGAGGTTGGAGAGCCACAGCGTCAGGCAATCTACGAGCCTTGCGCCGCCGCCGTCGGATGCGACCAGCACCTCGCCGAGATCGAGCGGCACTTCGCGTTCGATCCAGTCGGTTCCGCGTCGCGCGCGATGTCCGGCGATGCGCGCTTCCATTTCGGCATCGAGGGCCTCAGCCGTGGCGACATAGACAGGCCGACCGGGAAAGGCGCGCACCCGCATTTCGGCACGCTTGCTCTTGCCCGACCGCGCTCCGCCGGTAATCAAAATGACGGCCATGAAGGTCTCCTGTCGGCAGCACTAATCACCAATCGTGGCCAAAGACAAAGCCGAAATCAGGCGGGCGGGGGCTTGCGCTTGGCCGCCGTCTTGCGCAACAGGGGCGGGACAGGAGGCGGGTGTGGGTTTTGCGGGCGCGATGGTGGTGGCGATGGCGGTGGATGCCCTTGTGGGCTGGCCGGCCCCGCTGTTCGCGCGGATCGGCCATCCAGTGACCTGGCTCGGCCGGCTGATCGCGGCCATCGATGCCGCCTGGAATCGCGCATCCGATCGGCCGGCCCTTCGCCGCGCCGCGGGCGTCGCCGGCGCGCTTGTGGTGATCGCGCTTGCTGTTGCGATCGGCTGGATCGTTCAATTGGTGCTTTTCTCAGGCTGGATCCAGATCGCGCTGGTGGGCATCCTCGCTTGGCCGCTGGTCGCCTTGCGTTCGCTCTACGACCACGTTGCCGCCGTCGCAACGCCCTTGCAGGCCGGCGACATCGCCGGCGCGCGCGAGGCAGTCTCGCGTATCGTCGGCCGCGATCCCGCCGCGCTCGATGAAGCCGGCATCGCGCGCGCCGCGATCGAGAGCCTCGCCGAGAACGCCTCCGACGGCATCGTGGCGCCGGTGCTCTGGGGCGCGCTGTTCGGACTGCCCGGGATTTTGGGCTACAAGGCCATCAACACACTGGACTCCATGATCGGCCATCGCAGCGAACGGCACGAGGCTTTTGGCTGGGCCGCGGCGCGCATCGACGATGTCGCCAACTTCATTCCGGCGCGCCTGACTGGCTTCCTGTTCGTGCTGCTTGCCCCGCAGCGATCCAAGGCGCTGTCGTGCATGACGCGGGATGCGCGCCGCCACCGCTCGCCCAACGCCGGCTGGCCGGAAGCGGCCATGGCGGGGGCGCTTGGTGTCCGGCTCAGCGGTCCCCGCATCTATCACGGCAGCGTCACGAACGAGCCGTGGCTGAACGACGGCGCGCGCGATCCGCATCCCGCCGACATCGTCGAGGGATTGACGATCTATCGCCGCGCCATGCTGCTGCTCGCCGGCCTGCTTGCGATCCTCGGCTTCGCGTGAAAGAACAGGGCATGCGCGAGCACGGTGGAAATCTCGATCTGGCCCAGCAGCGCTTTGGCGGGCGCGCCGAAGACTGGATCGACCTGTCGACGGGGATCAACCGGATGCCTCATCCCGTGGGCGAGGTGAGCGCGCGCGCGTGGAGCGCGCTGCCGTCGCGCGCCGAGATCGAGGCGCTGCATCGGGCCGCGCAGCACGCCTATCGCTCCAACGCGCCCATCGTCGCGCTGGGTGGCGCGCAGGCCGCCATTCAATTGCTGCCGCAACTCGCGCCGCGCGGCCGGGCTCGCATCCTCGGACCGACCTATAATGAATATGCCGGGGTCCTTCTGGCCGCGAACTGGGATGTCCAGGAGGTCGGAGAGCTCGACGCATTGGCAGGCGCGGATCTTGCGATTGTCGTCAATCCCAACAATCCCGATGGGCGACGTTTTGCGCCGAAGGATTTGCTGGCGCTATTGCCGCGCGTCGGCCGCCTCGTGGTCGATGAGAGCTTTGCCGACGCCGTTCCGGACGTGTCGCTGGCTGCACAAGCAGAGCGGTCGGGGTTGTTGATCCTGCGCTCGTTCGGAAAGTTCTACGGTCTCGCCGGCCTGCGGCTGGGCTTTGCGCTCGGCAACGCCGCTGACATCGCCGCGCTCGCCGCGATGTCCGGCCCCTGGCCCGTGTCGGGAGCCGCGATCGCGATCGGTTGCCGTGCCTTGCGTGATGATGACTGGGCTACGGCCACGTCGGCGCGGCTTGCGCGTGACGGTGTTCGCCTCGATGCCATGGCGCGAGCGCAAGACTGGCGGCTCGTCGGCGGCACACTGCTGTTTCGTCTCTACGAGACGCCTGACGCGCTTGCCGCGCAGGAGAAGCTCGCGCGCAGGCAGATCTGGTCGCGCGTCTTCGCGCGAGAGCCGGCATGGCTGCGTCTCGGACTTCCGGGCAGCGAAGCCGAATGGACACGCCTTGGCGAGGTGCTAGCGCGCTAGCGCGAGCAGGCCCTCGACGTCGAGATGCTCCTCAATGTGATCGGTGAGGGCATCGAGCGCGCTCTCGACCCTCGCATGATACGGCTCGTCGCCTGCGGGAATGTCGAGCTTCGCCAGATATGCCTTGCGAAAATTATCCGACGTGAACAGGCCGTGCAGATAGCTGCCCTGCACGCGGCCATCGCGCGAGATTGCGCCTTCCGGTTCGCCGCTCAGCTTTGCGAACGGGCGGGTGCGATCGGGGCCATCAGTTCGGCCGATGTGGATTTCGTAGGCCTCGATCGGCTGATCCGTGGCGGCGTGCACGGCCGCGACACGCGTCAGAGTCTTCTGCGGGCTCATGACCGTTGCTACGTCAAGAAGCCCAAGGCCCGGCGTGTCGCCCGCGGGGCCTTCGATTCCGTCGGGGTCGGCGACGCTGCGCCCGAGCATCTGATAGCCGCCGCAGAGGCCGAGCACGTGGCCGCCCCTGCGGTGATGCGCGAGGAGATCGATGTCCCAGCCTTGCGCGCGCAGGAAAGCGAGATCGCCGCGGGTGGATTTCGAGCCGGGGATGATGACGAGGCGTACGTCGCCGGGAATGGCTTCGCCGGGACGCACCATCACGAGATCGACGCCGGGCTCAAGTTTCAGCGGATCGAGATCGTCGAAATTGGCGATGCGCGACAGCGCGAGGCAGGCGATCTTGCATTGGCCTGGCCTGCGCGCATCGCCCAGGCCCAGCGCATCCTCGGCCGGCAGCTCGCCGGCGCGCGCGAACCAGGGCAACACGCCAAGGCCGCGCCACTCGGTTTTCACCTCGATCAGCCTATAGCCGTCGTCGAACAGTGTCGGATCGCCGCGAAACTTGTTGATGACAAAACCCCGGATCATCGCGGCATCGTCGGGGTCGATCACCGTCTTGATGCCGACGAGCTGGGCGATGACCCCGCCGCGGTCGATATCACCGACCAGCACGACGGGGACGTCGGCCTTGCGCGCAAAGCCCATATTGGCGATGTCGGCCTTGCGCAGGTTTACCTCTGCCGGGCTGCCGGCGCCTTCCACCAGCACGAGATCGGCGCGCGCCTTCAGCCGCCCGAAACTCTCCAGGACGGCGCCCATCAGCTGTGGCTTCATCGCCGCGTATTCGCGCGCCCGCGCGGTCGCGATGCGCTTTCCCTGCACCACGATCTGCGCGCCCACGTCGGTCTCCGGCTTGAGCAGCACCGGGTTCATGTCGGTGTGGGGCTCGACACCGGCGGCGAGCGCCTGCAGCGCCTGGGCGCGGCCGATCTCGCCGCCATCGACGGTGACGGCGGCATTGTTCGACATGTTCTGCGGCTTGAAGGGGAGCACGCGCAGGCCGCGCCGCGTGAAAGCGCGCGCAAGCCCGGCGACGATGAGCGACTTGCCCACGTCCGAGCCGGCCCCCTGGATCATCAGCGCGCGCGCCATAGCGAGATCGTCTCAGAACTCGACGCCGGCTTGCGCCTTGATGCCGGAGCGGAATGGGTGCTTGACCAGCGTCATCTCGGTGACGAGATCGGCGATCTCGATCAGCTCGTCCTTGGCGTTGCGCCCGGTGAGCACGACATGCGTCATCGGCGGCTTTTGCGTCGTCAGGAAGTCGACCACCTCGGCGATGTCGAGATAGTCGTAGCGCAGCGCAATGTTGATCTCGTCGAGCACGACCATGCGCAGATTGGGATCCGATATCAGCTCCTTGGCCTTTTCCCAGCCGGCGCGCGCGGCCGCGATGTCGCGGGCGCGGTCCTGCGTCTCCCAGGTGAAACCTTCGCCCATGGCGTGGAACTGGCAGAGGTCGCCAAAATGGCCGGTGAGCAGGCGCCGCTCGCCGGTGTCCCAGGCGCCCTTGATGAACTGCACCACCGCGCAGGGGAAGCCGTGGGCGACGCAGCGGACGATCATGCCGAAGGCCGAGGAGGACTTGCCCTTGCCGGCGCCGGTGTGGACGATGATCAGCCCCTTTTCGCCGCTCTTGGTCGCCATGATCTTGTCGCGGGCGACCTTCTTCTTCGCCATTTTCGCGGCGTGGCGGGCGTCGGTTTCCTCGGCCGTTTGGGTATCCGGTTCAGGCGTCATCGGACGGGTCCTTCGGCTTGACAAGTGGCGGCCACCGGCAAATGGTGGGCCGGCGTTGGTTCCTGTCCTATGACAGGCGAAGAGGGAATGCGATAGGGTCCGAATCGGCAAGATTGGGATCCAAAATGCAGCCGCCCCCGCGACCGTGACCGGAGAGATGCCCGAAGCCACTGATCCCCGCGGGGGTCGGGAAGGCGGGGATCGAAGGGCAAGACCCTGCTCCGCAAGCCGGGAGACCTGCCAGCGCGGACGATTTTGGACCGGCGGACGGGGTGTTCCGCGACGGGGAAACGGGCCTTCGAACGCGGTCCGTGCGCCTCTTCGCTTCCCGCTGTTTATTCTGGAAGAGGCGATGACGGTCACACTTCACGTCTGCATTACCTGCCGTGCCGGCCAGACGCTTGGCGAGGGCGATGTCACGCCGGGCAAACGCCTGCATGGCGCGATCCTCGATGCCGGCGTGCCCGATGGCGTCAATGTGGTTCCCGTCGAATGCCTGTCGGCATGCAACCAGGGCTGCTCGGTCGCGCTCAGCGCGCCCGGCCGCTGGTCCTATGTCTATGGCCGCCTGTCGGATGCGAATGCGCACGACGTGGTCGCGGGTGCTGCAGCCTATGCGGCCGCGCCCGACGGCATCGTGCCCTGGCGCAGCCGCCCCGAAATCTTCCGCAAGCAGTCGCTTGCCCGCATTCCCCCCATTGCCGTCGTGCCGGAGGCCGCCGAATGAACTCGCTCGCAAAAGTCCCGGTCACGGTGGTCACCGGTTTTCTCGGCTCCGGCAAGACGACGCTGATTCAGCATCTGCTCGCCAATGCGGGCGGCAAGAAGCTCGCGGTGCTCGTCAACGAGTTCGGCAGCGAGGGCGTCGACGGCGAGATCCTGAAGTCGTGCGCCGACGCGAACTGCCCGGAGGAGAACATCGTCGAGCTCGCCAATGGCTGCATCTGCTGCACCGTTGCCGATGATTTCATCCCGACCATGGAGCAGCTGCTGGCGCGCCCCGTGAGGCCCGATCACATCCTGATCGAGACCTCGGGCCTGGCGCTGCCGAAGCCGCTGCTGAAAGCATTCGACTGGCCGGAGATCCGCTCGCGCATCACGGTGGACGGCGTGATCGCGCTGGCCGACGCCGAGGCCGTGGCCGCCGGCCGCTTCGCGCCTGACCCGGATGCTGTGGAAGCGCAGCGCGCGGCGGATGAGAATCTCGATCACGAGACGCCGCTGTCGGAAGTGTTCGAGGACCAGATCGCCTGCGCCGACATCGTGCTGCTGACCAAGGCCGATCTTGCGGGCAGCGCGGGCATCGAAGCCGCAAAGGCGGTGATTGCCGCCGAGATGCCGCGCCGTGTGCCGATGCTCCCCATTACCGACGGTGCGATCGACGCGCGCGTCATACTCGGCCTCGGCGCTGCCGCCGAGAACGATCTCGCCGCGCGCCCCTCGCATCATGACGGCGAGGAGGAGCATGAGCACGATGATTTCGCTTCCGTCGTGATCGACCTCCCGGAGGTCGCGGACGTCGACACGCTCGTCGCATCCGTCCAGCGCCTCGCGCGCGAGCAGAACGTGCTGCGCGCCAAGGGCTATATCGCGGTCGCGGGCAAGCCGATGCGCCTCTTGCTGCAAGCAGTCGGCGAGCGCGTGCGCCACCAGTTCGACAAGCCTTGGGCTGCCGGCGTACGGCAATCAAAGCTCGTCGTGATCGGCGAGCACGGCGATATCGACGAGGCCGCCATCAAGGCAGGACTTGGTATCTGATGCACGTCGTCTTCCGCGAGAGCCGCGGTCTGGAGGAGACCGCGACGCCAAGGGATATCGGCCAGGATCCGGCCGATCTCGTGGTGCTCTCGTATTCGGATTCCGATCTTGCCGCGTTCGCAGCCGGCTGGCG
The DNA here is from genome assembly GCF_009759665.1 of Bradyrhizobium cajani. GTDB lineage: Bacteria > Pseudomonadota > Alphaproteobacteria > Rhizobiales > Xanthobacteraceae > Bradyrhizobium > Bradyrhizobium cajani. Next base: position 68,988 of record NZ_WQNE01000035.1, on the reverse strand, counting down.
GCGCGGCCGTGACAGCCTGCCGTCGCTGCGGCTCGCCAATCTCGCGGAACTGCGTCACCCGCTGTCGGTCGACACCTATATCGAGCGCACGCTGTCGCAGGCGCGCGGCATCCTGGTGCGCCTGATCGGCGGCGAGTCCTACTGGTCGTACGGCCTTGCAGCCCTGCAGCAGCTCGCCAAGGATCGCAACATCGTGCTCGCCGTGCTGCCGGCCGATGGCCGCGACGACACGCGGCTGGACGAATATTCGACCTTGCCGGTTTCGACGCTGCGGCGGCTCAAGGTGCTTTGCGACGCCGGTGGCCCGGTCGCGGCGCAAGCGGCGATTGCGCAGTTCGCGCTGGCCTCGGGGCTCTACGCCGGACCTGTGGTCGGCGAGATGACCGTGCCCGAGATGGGATTCTATGATCCCGCGCGTGGTGTCATTGCGCCGCCGATGGGCGGCGAGGGGAAGCCGCGCGCGCTGGTGACGTTCTATCGCTCCTATCTCACCGCCGCGGACACCGGGCCGGTTGACGCCCTGATCGCAGCGCTGCGCGGGAAGGGGTTTGAGGCCTACGGCGTGTTCGTCACCTCGCTGAAGGCTCCTTGTGTCGCGGATTGGCTGCGCGCGCATCTCGCGCAAAATCCTCCGGCCGCGATCGTCAATGCGACGGCGTTCTCGGCGGTAGGCGACGACGGCACGACGCCGTTCGATGCCGCGCCGTGTCCCGTGTTTCAGATCGCGCTGTCCACGGCGCGGCGCGAGGACTGGGCTGAGTCGCTGCGCGGCCTGTCGCCCGGCGACCTCGCGATGCATGTGGTGCTGCCCGAGGTCGACGGCCGCCTGTTCGCGGGGGTGGTGAGCTTCAAATCGGCCGGGGAGCGGGATCCTGACTTGCAGTTCTCGCATCTCGCGCACAGGCCCGATGAGGCGCGCGTGACGGCGGTCGCCTTACGCGTTGCGGCGTGGCGGCGCCTTGCGGAGAAGCCGGCCAGCGAAAAGCGGCTGGCGCTTGTGCTGTCGAACTATCCGGGCCGGCCGCACCAGATCGCGCATGCGGTTGGTCTCGATGCGCTGGCGTCGGTCGAGGCGGTGGTGTCCGATCTCGCCGAGGCCGGCTTCGATGTCGTGCCGGTCGATGAGCTCGGCGAAACGCTGCTGAAGCGGAATTTGACCTGGAGCGTCGCCGATTACCGCGTCGCGCTCTCGCGCCTTCCGCGTTCGTTGCAGGATGACCTCGCGCAGGCCTGGGGTGCGCCGGAGAGCGATCCGAGCTGCAAGGGCGGTGCGTTTCAATTCGCGGCCGTCGCGTGCGGCAAGTCGATCGTCGCGGTTCAGCCCGAGCGTGGCGATGTGACCACGCGCGATGCAGACTATCACGATCTCGCCCGCACGCCGCGCCACGGCTATGTCGCGTTCTATCTCTGGCTCCGGGCGCAGGGCTGTGATGCCGTCGTGCACATGGGTGCGCATGGCACGCTGGAATGGCTGCCCGGAAAATCCGTGGCACTGTCATCGGCCTGCTGGCCGGAAGCCCTGATCGGCGATCTGCCCGTCATCTATCCCTTCATCGTCAACGATCCCGGCGAGGCCGCGCAGGCCAAGCGGCGAATCGGCGCCGTCACCATCGGTCATCTGCCGCCGCCGCTCGCAGCATCTGCGGTGCCGGAAGGCCTGCGCCGGCTCGAACGTCTGCTCGACGAGTATTCGACGGCCGATGGTCTCGACCCCGCCCGCCGCCAGCGGCTGATCGCCGCGATCCGGGGCGAGGCGCGCGCCGCAGGGCTGGAGGATGATCTCGGTCTCGATGCATCGGCCGCGCCGGCGGAAGCCATTCCCCGGATCGATCGCTTCGTCTGCGATCTCAAGGAGAGCCAGTTCGGTGACGGCCTGCACGTGTTCGGCCGTGGCGCCTGCGCCGAGGCGGAGCGGGGGGCTCTGCGTGCGGCACTTGCAGGCCAGCGCGTCGCGCCGGGGCCGTCGGGCTCGCCCTATCGCGGCCGCCAGGACGTGCTGCCGACGGGACGCAATCTCTTCGCCGTCGATCCGCGCGCCGTGCCGACGCCGTCGGCGCATGCGCAAGGCATCAGGCTCGCCGAAGAGCTGCTCCGTCGCCATTTGCAAGATCACGGCGATTGGCCGAAGGGTCTGGTGGTCGATCTCTGGGGCTCGGCGACAATGCGCACCGCCGGCGAGGAATTTGCGATGGCGCTGCATCTGGCCGGCCTTGCGCCGCGCTGGGATCATGCCTCGGGCCGCGTCACCGGCTACGACATCATCGCGCCGGCCGAGCTCGGCCGTCCTCGCATCGACGTCACGCTACGCGTGTCCGGCCTGTTCCGCGACGTCTTCTCAGGCCTTGCGCAACTGTTCGAGGCCGCTGCCGAGTCGCTCGCGGACCGTGAGGAGGAGGGCGACGAGAATCCGTATCGTCATCGTGCCTCACGCGTATTCGCGCCGCGTCCCGGACAATACGGTGTGGGCCTCTCGGCGATCCCGGATGCCTTCACGCCCGAGACGCGTGACGCGGCGAGCGAGGCCTGGCTATCGGCATCGTCCTGGGCATTCTCTGCGGATGGCGCGATGCAGCCGGATCGTGCCGGCATCGAGGCGCGGCTCGCATCCGCCGATGCTTTCGTCCACGTTCAGGATTTGCCGGAAACCGATCTTCTGCTCGCCGCCGACTATGCCGCGCATGAGGCGGGTGTTGCGGCGGCGGCAATGCATCTCGGCGCGGAAGCACCGTCACTCTATCATCTCGATACGACGCGCCCCGACCAGCCGCATGCGCGCACGCTGACCGAGGAAATCTCCCGCGTCGTCCGTGCGCGCGCTGCCAACCCGGCCTGGATCGCCGGCATGATGCGCCACGGTTTTCGCGGGGCGGCCGAGATCACGGCGACGCTCGAGCACATGGCCGCCTTCGCGCATCTGGCCGGCGCCGTGCCGCCGCATCTGTTCGATCTCTATTATGATGCGACGCTCGGCAACGACGAGGTCCGCGCCTTCATGGCGCGCGAAAATCCGCTGGCGCTCGCCGCGATGGAGACTTGCTTCACGCGCCTGCATGACGCGGCGCTCTGGCGGACACGCCGCAATTCGATTGCGGCGCGACTTCGGGAGGCGTCATGAGTTCTTCTGCGGTCAAGGGTTGGTGTCCCGGCGCGCTGCGGCCGATGCAATCGGGCGACGGGCTCGTGGTTCGCGTGCGCCCGTTCGGGGGACGCCTCGAGCCGGCGCAGATTTCCGGTCTTGCCGAGCTGGCCGGACGCTTCGGCAATGGTCTCATCGACGTGACGAGCCGCGCCAATCTCCAGATCAGAGGCGTCAGCGAGGTGAGCCATCGGCCGCTGCTCGACGGCCTTGCGCAACTGGCGCTGCTCGATCCCGATGCCGATATCGAATCCCGGCGCAACATCCTGGTGATGCCGTTCTGGAATCCCGGTGACGAGACGCAGTCGCTCGCCGCCGAGCTCGAAGAGGCGCTTGCCGACAGCGCGCTCGCATTGCCCACCAAATTCGGCTTCGCCATCGACGACGGCACGTCGCGCGTGCTGGCCGGCGATTCCGCCGACGTGCGCATCGAGCGCGATCGCAGCGGCCGGCTTCTGGTGCGGGCCGATGGTGCGAGGCTCGGCCGTTCCGTCGGGCGCGGAGAGGCCGTGAGCACGGCGCTCGGGCTCGCGAACTGGTTCATCGCGTCCGGTGGCGCCAAGGATGGCCGGGGCCGCATGGCGGCCCATATCGCGGCCGGCGCGGCGCTGCCCGAGGCGTTGCGTGCCGAGACCGAGCCCGCCCCGGTGATGGCTGCATTGCGGCCCGGACATTACCCGCAAGGTGCGATGGTTGGCGTCGCGTTCGGACAGATGCTGCATACGACGCTGCATCAATTCGCCGGTTGCGGACATGCGCTGCGCATGACGCCATGGCGGATGGTTCTGAGCGAGGGCAAGCGCGAGATGCCGAGCGCGCCGGGCCTCATCACGGAGCCCTACGATCCGGCGCTGCGCGTCATCGCCTGCAGCGGCGCCCCGCGTTGCCGCGAGGCGCATGCCGACACCCGCGCGCTTGCGGCGGCGCTCGCGCCGCGCATTGCAGCCGATACGCGGCTTCACGTCTCCGGCTGCGCCAAGGGCTGTGCTCATTCCGGCGCCGCCGCAGTGACGCTGGTCGCGACCCGCGCCGGATTCGACCTCGTCCGTTGCGGGTCGACGCGCGACGAGCCCGTCCTGCGCGGCCTGAACGGCGCCGACATCGTCAGCGATCCCTCCATTCTGGTGGGAGGGCACTGATGCCGCACACTTACGAGACCGATGGCGCGGCGATCTACCGGCAATCCTTCGCGACCATCCGGGCCGAGGCCGATCTTGCGCGCTTCACGCCGGACGAAGAACCGGTGGTGGTGCGGATGATCCACGCCGCGGGCATGGTGGGCCTTGAGGCGCATATCCGCTTCACGCCCGGCATGGCGACCGTCGCGCGCGCAGCCTTGCAGAAGGGCGCGCCGATTTTGTGCGATGCGCGGATGGTCTCGGAAGGAATCACGCGCGCGAGACTGCCCGCGGCCAACGCCGTGATCTGCACGCTCGGCGACGAGGCCGTTCCTGCACTGGCACAGTCCATGCGCAACACGCGCTCGGCCGCGGCGCTGGAGCTGTGGCGACCACATCTGGGTGGCGCGATCGTCGCGATCGGCAACGCGCCGACCGCGCTATTTCATCTTCTCAACATGCTGGAGGATCGCGACTGTCCGCGGCCCGCGGCCATCATCGGCTGTCCCGTCGGCTTCGTCGGCGCGGCCGAATCCAAGGCGGCGCTGATGGCTGATCCGCCGGTGCCGGCGCTGACGGTTCAGGGGCGCCTCGGCGGGTCCGCGATCACGGTTGCCGCCGTGAACGCGCTCGCGAGCCGGAGCGAATAGCCATGGGACGCATCATCTGCTGCGGTCTTGGCCCCGGGGATCCCGATTTGATGAGCGTGCGCGCCGATCGCGCGGTGCGCGGCGCCAGGCACGTCGCCTATTTCCGCAAGCAGGGCCGGCCGGGCCAGGCGCGGCGCATCGTCGAGGGCATGCTCGCTGCCGACGTCACCGAATATCCGATGGAATATCCGGTCACCACGGAGATCGCTTTCGACAGCCCGGACTATATCAACCTGCTCGCCGGCTTCTACGACGAATGGGCCGAGCGCCTGGCGCGGCTGGCGCGCGCGGTGGATGTGGTCGTGCTCTGCGAGGGCGATCCTTACTTTTACGGCTCCTTCATGCATCTGCACGCGCGCCTGCAAGGCCGCGTCGAGATCGAGGTGATCGCGGGCATTCCCGGCATGGTCGGCTGCTGGAATGGCGTGGGCCAGCCGATCGCGCTGGGCGACGACGTGACGACGGTGTTGATGGGGACGCTGGCCGAAGATCAGCTCGAACGGCGCATGCGCGATTCCGATGCGCTCGTCATCATGAAGACCGGGCGTAATCTCGCAAAGGTGCGCCGCGCGCTCGCGTCCGCCGGCCGGCTGGACGATGCCTGGCTGGTCGAGCGCGGCACCATGCCGGGCGAGCGCGTGGTGCGGCTCGCCGAAGTCGATGCCGCCGATTGTCCTTACTTCGCGATCGTGCTCGTGCATGGCAAGGGCCGGCATCTGGACGCCGCCGAATGACGGGCGCGCTGACCATCGCGGGCCTTGGTCCCGGCAGTGACGCGCTGGTGACGCCCGAGGTTTCCGCCGCGCTCGCGGCGGCGACCGACATTCTGGGCTACGCGCCCTATGTCGCGCGCGTGCCGCCGCGACCGGGGCTCACCTTGCATCCATCGGACAACCGCGAAGAGTTGCAGCGTGCGAGCGAGGCTCTGCGGCTTGCGGCCGAAGGCGGGCAGGTCGTTGTCGTGTCCTCCGGCGATCCCGGCGTCTTCGCGATGGCCTCCGCCGTGTTCGAGGCGCTCGAACAGGCGCCGCAATGGCAGGCGCTTCCGATCCGCGTGCTGCCGGGCATCACCGCGATGCTCGCGGCAGCCGCGCGCGCCGGCGCGCCGCTTGGCCATGATTTTTGCGCGATCAATCTCTCGGACAATCTCAAGCCCTGGGCGGTGATCGAGAAGCGCCTTCGGCTCGCGGCGGAAGCTGATTTTGCCATCGCGATGTACAATCCGCGCTCAGTGAGCCGGCCGGAAGGATTTGGCCGCGCGCTTGCGGTGCTGCGGAACTCTGGTTGCGGAGAGCGCCTCGTGATCTTCGCGCGCGCGATCAGCGCGGCCGACGAGAAGATCGAGACCGTCACATTGAACGAGGCCCGGCCCGAGATGGCCGACATGCGCACGCTGGTGATTGTCGGAAATTCGCAGACGCGCCGTGTCGGCCGATGGGTCTATGCGCCGAGGCAGGTGCGATGACCGAGCCACTGCATGATCTCGGCAACGCTCTCGACTCGCAACCGTTCGGGCAATTGTGGTCGCGAGATCATGATCACGGGCAGGCCGCGCGTGCGGGCTGCGTCGATCTTGGCGCGCGCGCCGTCGCCGCCGGAGTTGCGGGCGACGATCCATGCGATGCCGCGCGTGCGCATCATCTCCAGCTCGTCATCAAGCGTGAATGGTCCGCGCGACACGATGACATCGGCGGCGAAGGGCAGGGGCGCTTCGGGCGGATCGACGAACCGCAGCGTGTAGGTATGCTGCGGCTTCATCGCGAATGGCGCGATGTGCTGGCGGCCGATGGCGAGGAACACGTTTGCCGGCGCCTCCGGCAGCGCGGCGACCGCCGCGTTGACATCGGCGACCTCGATCCAGTTGTCGCCGGGCATTTTGGCCCAGGGCACGCGCTCGAGCGCGATCAGCGGCGTGCCGGTCTGCATGCACGCCTCAATCGCGTTACGGCTCATCTCGGCGGCGAAGGGATGCGTTGCGTCGATCACATGCGTGATGCCGTCGCGGCGAATGTAGTCGGCAAGCCCGCTCACGCCGCCGAAGCCGCCGATGCGGGTTGGCAGCGGCTGGTCGGCCGGCGCGCGGGTGCGGCCGCCATAGGAATACACGGCATCGATGCGCGCGCGCGCGATCTCCGCGGCGAGCAGGCTCGCATCGGCAGTTCCGCCCAGAATGAGGGCGCGCGTCATGGCTGATTCCTTGGCTGATCCCTGGCTGACCATCATCGGTATCGGCGAAGATGGCCTTGCCGGACTGTCCGAGGCAAGTCGAAAGGCGCTCGCCAAGGCAGAAACCGTGTTCGGCGGCGAACGTCATCTTGCGCTCGCGGATGTCGGCAGCCGCGGCCGTCCATGGCCGGTGCCGTTCGACGCGGGCATCGTGCTGAGCTGTCGCGGCCGACCGACCGCCGTGCTCGCCTCCGGTGATCCCTTCTGGCATGGCGCCGGCGCAAGCCTTGCCGAAAGGCTCGATGCGGGCGAATGGATTGCGCATTCGGCGCCCTCGACCTTCTCGCTCGTTGCCGCGCGCTTGGGCTGGCGCCTCGAAGCAATTGCCTGTGTTGGTCTCCATGCCGCGCCGTTCGAGCGCCTCGTGCCGCATCTGGCGCGAGGCAGGCGCATCATTTGCCTCGTGCGCGACGAGAGGGCGGCCGGTGATCTCGCAAAATGGCTGACCGCGCGCGGATGGGGCGCTTCGGCGTTCTGGACGCTTGCCGCGCTCGGCGGGCCGCGGGAAAGCATCAAAGCGTATCGCGCGGACGGCTTTGCCGGCGATCTTGCGGGAAACCTGGTCGCGGTGGCTGTTGAGGCGACAGGCGCACAGGGTATTCCCCGCAGCTCGGGACTATCGGACGCTCTCTTCGTCCATGACGGCCAGATCACCAAGCGGCCGGTGCGCGCGCTCGCGCTGTCGGCGCTGGCGCCGCGTCCCGGTGAACGGCTGTGGGACATCGGCGCGGGCTCGGGTTCGATCTCGGTCGAGTGGGCACTGTGCGGCGGGACGGCGATTGCGATCGAGGCACGCGATGATCGGGCCGGCAACGTCCGCAGCAATGCTGCCGCGTTCGGACTGGCGCATCGAATCACTGTCGTTACGGGGAAAGTGCCCGACGCTCTCGCTGCACTGGAAGCGCCCGATGCCGTCTTCATCGGCGGTGGCCTCGACCTCGCGATGTTCGATGCAATCTGGTCGCGGCTTCCGCCCGGCACGCGGCTTGTCGCGCATGCCGTGACGCTGGAGACGGAAGCGCTGCTCGGCGAGCTGCACCAGCGCCACGGCGGCGAGCTGATGCGGGTGGAGATCGCGCATGCCGCTCCCCTTGGCCGCTACCGGTCCTGGGAGGCCGCGCGGCCGGTGGTGCAATGGAGTACGGTCCGATGAAGGTCGCCGGGCTCGGATTCAAAAAGGATGTCACGCTGGCCTCGCTGCGCGAAGCGCTGCTGGCGGCCGGCGGCGCTGAAGGCCTCGCAGCGGTGGCAACCGTCAGCGACAAGGCCGATGCGGAGGCACTGAAGCAACTCGCGTGCGAATGCGGCGTGCCGATCAGGGCTGTTCCGGCCGACATGCTGGCCGGCATCGATACGCCGACGCAGTCGAAGCTCGTCATGGAAAAGTTCGGAGCTGGATCGCTTGCAGAGGCTGCCGCACTCGCAGCGGCCGGCCCCCGCGCGCGGCTGATTGCGACGCGGGCAATCTCGCAGGACCGCACCGCGACCGCGGCGATTGCGGAAGGAGACGGCGGATGACGGTGCATTTCATCGGCGCCGGGCCGGGCGCTGCCGACCTGCTGACATTGCGCGGCCGCGACCTGATCGCCGCCTGTCCGGTCTGCCTCTATGCCGGCTCGCTGGTGCCCGAAGGCGTGCTCGCGCATTGCCCGCCGGGCGCACGGATCGTCAACACCGCGCCGCTGTCGCTCGACGAGATCATCGCGGAGATCGCCGCCGCGCACGCAGGCGGCAAGGACGTCGCGCGGCTGCATTCCGGCGATCTCTCGATCTGGTCGGCGATGGGCGAGCAGCTCCGCCGCCTGCGCGCGCTCGGCATTCCCTACACCGTGACGCCCGGCGTTCCGTCCTTCTCGGCCGCTGCGGCTGCGCTGGAGGCCGAGCTGACGCTGCCCGGCCTTGCCCAGACCGTGGTGCTGACACGCACGCCGGGCCGCGCCAGCGCCATGCCCGAAGGCGAGAAGCTCGCGGCATTCGCTGCCACCGGCGCGGTGCTCGCGATCCATCTGTCGATCCATCTGCTCGACAACGTCATCGCCGAGCTCACGCCGCATTATGGCGCGGACTGCCCGGTCGCGATCGTCTGGCGCGCGAGCTGGCCGGACCAGCGCATCGTCCGTGCCACGCTTGCAACGCTCGATGCCGCCGTCGGCAGCGAGATGGAGCGCACCGCGCTGATCCTGGTCGGCAAGACGCTTGGCGCTGCGGACTTCGACGAGAGCCGTCTCTATGCCGCCGATTACGACCGCCGCTATCGCCCCGTCGGCGCCGAGCCGCGCTTTCCGGAGGCATCGTGATGGCGGCTGGCCTTGTCATCTCAGCGCCTGCCTCCGGTGTCGGCAAGACCACGCTGACGCTGGCGCTCGCGCGCGCGTGGCGCAATCGCGGCCTGAACGTGCAGTGCTTCAAGAGCGGGCCCGACTATATCGATCCCGCCTTCCATGCCGCCGCGACGGGACGCTCTTCCGTCAACGTCGATAGCTGGGCGATGGATGGCGCGGCGATCATGCATCTCGTCAGCCGCGGAGCGGACGCCGATGTCGTGCTTGCCGAGGGCTCGATGGGTCTGTTCGACGGTGTCGCCGCGCGCGGTGTCTCCGGCACCGGCGCCACTGCCGACATTGCGCAGATGCTGGGCTGGCCGGTGGTGCTGGTGATCGATCCGTCGGGACAGGCGCAGACCGCGGCAGCGATCGCGGCTGGCCTTCGCGACTACCGCCCCGGCGTGCGCCTTGCCGGCGTTGTGCTCAATCGTGTCGCCAGCCCGCGCCACGAAGATCTCGTGCGGCGCGCGCTGAGCGATGCCGGCATTGCCGTGTTCGGCGCGCTGCCGCGCCACGCCGAGATCAGCCTTCCGAAACGGCATCTCGGCCTCGTGCAGGCCGAGGAGCAGGCGGAGATCGGCAAGCTGATCGACGAGGCCGCGCGCTTCGTCGCAGAGCACGTCGATCTCGATGCGGTACTGCGATCGGCAGCCGGCTGGTCGCCGCAAGCTGCGGCGAATGGCCTGGACGTGACGCCACCCGGCCAGCGCATCGCGCTGGCCCGCGATGCGGCATTCTCCTTCGTCTATCCGCATATGCTGGAAGCCTGGCGCGCGGCGGGCGCCGAGATCTTGCCGTTCTCGCCGCTTGCCGATGAAGCGCCCGACGCAAGCGCCGATGTCTGCTGGTTGCCCGGCGGCTATCCCGAGCTTCATGCCGGCAAGATCGCGGCCAATGCGCGCCTTCGCAGCGGCCTGCGTGCCTTCGCCGACACGCGCCCCGTGCATGGCGAATGCGGGGGGTATATGGTTCTGGGGACCGCATTGACCGACGCCGACGGCGTCCGCCATGAGATGGCGGGCCTGCTCGGACTGGAGACGAGCTTTGCCAAGCGCCGCATGCATCTGGGCTATCGTCTCGCAGAGCTCGCAGCCCCGATGCCGGGACATCGGGTTGGCGCACGGTTGCGCGGTCACGAGTTCCACTATTCGACGATCCTCGCCCAGCCCGATACGCCGCTGGCGGTCGTGCACGATGCAACGGGCGCCGTCATCGCCGAGACCGGCTCGCGGCGGGGACACGCCACCGGCACGTTCTTCCATCTGATCGCGGAGGACCGGTGAGCGGTTTCGTCACTTTCCTCTCCGCCGGACCCGGCGACCCCGAGCTTCTCACGCTCAAGGGCGCCGCGCGGCTGCGCGAGGCCGATGTCGTGCTCTACGACGACCTCGCCGCCGGCGCGATCCTCGATCTCGCCCGGCCCGGCGCCAATCTCGTCGCGGTCGGGAAGCGGGCAGGACGGCCCTCGACCAAGCAGCATCACGTCAATCGCCTGCTGGTCGACTACGCCGCAACCGGCGCGCGCGTGGTGCGGCTGAAGTCCGGTGATGCCGGCATATTCGGCCGCCTCGAGGAGGAGCTCGAGACGCTGCGCGAGGCCGGCATCGGCTACGAGATCGTTCCCGGCGTCACCTCGGCTTGCGTTGCCGCCGCGCAGGCGGGCATTCCCCTGACCCGGCGCCACACCTCACGGAGGGTGCAGTTCGTCACCGGGGCCGATGTCAGCGGCGAACTGCCGCAAAACCTGAACTGGGCGGCGCTGGCCGATCCGGAGGCGACGACCGTGGTCTATATGGGCCGCCGCACCTTTCCGGCGCTTGCCGCAAAATTGATCGCGCATGGCCTCGCGCCGAACACTCCGGCGCTGTTTGCCGAATCCCTCGGGCGTCCCGACGAACGGCTGGTCCGCACCACGATTGCCGAGCTTGCCGAGCAGCTTGCGCGGGGCGGCGCGGCCTCGACGGCCGCCGTGATCCTGTTCGGTGCACTGGCGGGGGATTATCCGTCATGATTGCGCCGGTCGCCCTTCGCCCCTTGACGCCCGGCTGGCGAAAGGGGCACACAGGAGGGGCATGGTGCTCGACGCGGCGCAAAGCGCCGGAGCATAATCGGGAATGGGGATGGGCGGACCCAGTTGCGGCGCTCAAAACCCCAGCCGCCCCCGCGACTGTAAGCGGTGAGGGGCTCCGATCAGCCACTGGGTCGCAAGACCCGGGAAGGCCGGAGAACCCCAGTGAGCCGCGAGCCAGGAGACCGGCCCTGCACGTTTTGACGCCAAGGCCGTCGGGTGTGACGGCAGGAAGGATCTGAGCCATGCATATCGAACCAGGAGTGGTGACGGGCGCCAAGCTCGTGTTGAGTTACGCAACCGGCATCGCCGCAGGCGGCGTCGCGCTCAAGCTCGCGGTCGAGACCGTGCGCGAGCAGGGCATCGGCTCGTTCGCGGCGCGGACGCTCGCCACCACGGGCCTCGTGTTCACCTTCTTCGAGATCCTGCCGCACTTCCCGGTCGGCGTCTCCGAGGTGCACTTCATCCTCGGCTCGACGCTGTTCCTGCTGTTCGGCGCCGCGCCCGCGGCCTTCGGCCTCGCGTTCGGCCTGCTGCTCCAGGGTGTGTTGTTCGAGCCGGCCGACCTGCCGCAATACGGCATGAACGTCACCACGTTGCTGGTGCCGCTGTTCGCGATCCAGGCGATCGCCACCCGGATCATTCCGCGCGCCACCGCCTATGTCGATTTGCAGTATCGCCAGGCGCTGGCGCTTTCGACCACGTATCAGGCCGGCGTCATCGCCTGGGTGGCGTTCTGGGCGCTCTATGGCTCCGGCTTTGCCATGAGCAATCTCGCCAACATCGCGACGTTTGCGGCCTCCTATGCGCTGGTCATCGTGATCGAGCCGCTGGCCGATCTCGCGGTGCTGGCGCTGGCGAAGTCGTTGCGCGGTGTCACCGCGCCCGGCCTCGTCACCCCGCGCCTGCACAACGCGGCCTAAAGAGACAAGGGGCGGCCGCCATGGCCGCCCCACACGCGCGATGCTCACGCTCTCCCTGATAGGCATCGGTTGCGGCGATCCCGAGCAGCTCACGCGCGCCGCGACCCGTGCCATCAACACGGCCGATCTCATCCTGATCCCGCGCAAGGGGACGGCTAAGTCCGATCTTGCCGATCTCAGGCGAACGATCTGCGCGGACGTCCTCACCAGCGACACGACGCGCATCGCCGAGTTCGATCTTCCGGTGCGCGACGCCGCTGAAGCGGACTATCGCAAGGGCGTGGACGATTGGCACGATGCGGTGGCCGCGACCTGGTCGCAGACGATCGCCAGCCATCTGGCAGGTGAGGGCAAGGTTGCGCTGCTGATCTGGGGCGATCCTTCGCTTTACGATTCCTCGCTGCGCATTGCACGCCGGCTCGATCCCTTGCCGACGATCGAGGTCGTGCCCGGCATTACCTCGATCCAGGCGCTGTGCGCGGCGCATGCGCTGCCGCTCAACGACATCGGCGAGCCGTTCCTGGTCACCACCGGGCGCCGCTTGCGCGAGGGCGGCTGGCCGCAGGGCGTCGATACCGTGGTGGTGGTGCTCGACGGTGGCACCGCATTCCAGTCGCTTGATCCGTCCGGTCTTCACATCTGGTGGGGCGCTTATCTCGGCATGCCCGATCAGATCATCATGTCCGGTGCGCTGGCCGAACTGAGCGCGCGCATCGCCGCGCTGCGGCAGGAGGCGCGCGAGCGGCATGGCTGGATCATGGACAGCTACATTCTCAAGCGCCGGCCGTAAGCGAGGCAGCATGCTCCCCGATTGGGTCTATAAAAAGTGCGCCGAGGTCTCGGCCGTCCATCGCGAGGCGGCGATCGCGCAGCAGGCGCAACTGACGAAACCGACCGGCGCGCTCGGCCGGCTGGAACAGCTCGCAATCGAGCTCGCGGCCCTGCAAGCGACCGAACAGCCGCGCGCCGCGCGCGTGCCGATCATCATCTTTGCCGGCGATCACGGCATCGTCGCGCAGGGCGTCTCGGCTTATCCGCAAGCCGTGACCATCGCGATGATGGCGAATTTTGCCTCCGGCGGTGCCGCGATCTCGGTGCTGGCGCGCGAGCTGGGTTCGAGCCTGGAAGTCGTCGACGCCGGCTCGCTGGCTGAGCAGGAGATGCCGGGAATCGTCACCGACAAGCCGCGCAATGGCACGCGCGATTTCAGCGTCGAGGCTGCACTCACGCCTGAGGAGCTGGCATTCGCTTTCGAAACCGGGCGGCGCGCAGTCGCGCGCGCGGAGGCCCATCAGCCCGATCTCCTGATCTTCGGCGAGATGGGCATCGGCAACACCACGACATCGGCTGCGATAGCGGCGAGCCTGCTCGGCATGAGCGCCGAGGAGATCGCCGGCAGCGGCACCGGCATCGACGCCGCCGGCCGCGCGCACAAGGCGCGCGTGATCGATGCTGCGGTCGCGCGTCATGGCGTCGCTGGAGCTTCGCCCGAAAACATCCTGCGCGCAGTCGGCGGCCTCGAGATCGCGGCGATCTGCGGCGCCATCATTGCGGCCGCGCAGCGCCGCATTCCCGTGTTGATCGACGGCTTCATCGTGTCGGTCGCGGCGCTAGCGGCGGTGCGGCTCAATCCGTCCTGCCAGCCGTTCCTGTTGCCGTCGCATCAATCGGCGGAGCAGGGACATCGGCTGGTGCTGCGCGCGCTGAACGTGCAGCCGCTGATCAGCCTCGATCTCAGGCTCGGGGAGGGATCGGGCGCCGCCATCGCGCTGCCGCTGGTTCGGTCGGCCTGCGCGCTCCACAACGGCATGGCGACCTTCGCGCAGGCCAATGTACCGGATCGCCCTAGCGGACCCGCTGGTTGACGGTCACGACGCGCCAGCCGGTGGCAAGGCGATCGATCCGGGTGAGCGACAGCGGGTCGATCACGAAGCGCAGCGCAGCTTCCGGTGTAAGGTCCAGCGCGATGCAGAGCGCGGCGCGGATGGTGCCGGAATGCACGACCAGCGCTGCGGAGCCAGCGCCGATCCGCGAGAGCCCCGCCCGGACGCGAGCGACCTGGTCCTCAAAACTTTCGCCGCCCGGTGGCCGTCCATGTGCCGGGTCGCTCCAGAACTGCGCGTAACCCTCGCCGCCGGTCGCGGCGAGCTCGTCGTGCCGATGGCCGGTCCAGTCGCCGAAATCCTGCTCGCGGAATTCGCTCACGAGCATTGGGTCGAGCCCCAGCGCCCGCGCGGTCTCGACCGTGCGGCGCGACGGACTTGCGTAGCTCGCGGCATCCCGCGGCAGAGACTGCCGCAGCGCCTCCAGTTGTGCGTGATCCCCGAGATCGGCCGGCGCGTCGGGCGCATGGATCGTCCCTTTGACGCCGTCGACGGGCGCATGCCGTATCAGCCAGAGGAAGGTCTCGCCTTCCATGCTCATCTCCAAGGAAATTGGTCGTTGTGGCACGAACGCCGCAGCTTGCACATTGACTCTGTCTTGATGGTAATCCTAGATGGCCAGCGACGGTTTCCCCGAGAGGGGATGAAAAGGGAATGCGGTGCGGGGACATTGTCCCCAATGCCGCGGCTGCCCCCGCAACTGTAAGCGGTGAATCCTTCGTCAGAAGCCACTGGGTCCTCGGTCCCCGGGAAGGCGACGAAGCGGTCACGACCCGCGAGCCAGGAGACCTGCCGTCAGCCGTGGTCACACGCGAAGATGTCGGTCGGGGAGTACAGACATTCGGCTTCATCGGACGGCCTCGAAGGCCAAAAGGTGGGACCTCGTTCGCTGTGACGTGCCACTGACGTCATACCGAGGTCCAAAACCGTGTCTTCCACCCGTATTCTACGACAGCAACGCTTCCTGCTCGCTTCCGCTGTGCTCGCGTCGTTCGTTGTCGTCGTGCCTGCCGCCGTCGCGCAGCAGGCCCGCGAACCCCTGCCGCCCGTCGAGGTGTCGCCGGCTCAATCGCGCAAGCAGGCGAGGCCGGCCGGCCGGGAGGCGCAGGGCGCACGCCGTGCGGCAGCGCGCAGGCCAGCGACTGTATCCGCAGCGCCCAGGCCTGTCGTGCCGACCGCCACGGCACAAACGCCCCTCAACACCAATGTGGTTGCGGAAAGCGCCTCGCGGCTCGGCCTGACGGTGCGGGAAACACCCGCGACCGTGGAGGTGATCTCGGCCGAGACCATGCGGGAGCAGGGCTATCGCACCGTGTCCGAGGCGGCGCAGGGCGCGGTCGGCGTCACCTCCGGCGACAACCCGGCCGAGCCCGCGGCCTTCTCCATGCGCGGCTTCACCAACAGCCAGATCAACACGCTCTACAACGGCATCAAGATCGGCCCGCAGAACATGACGTCGCGGATCGTGGACACGGCCAATCTGGAGGCCGTGGAGTTCCTGAAAGGTCCGGCCTCGCTGATGTCAGGCGAGGGCGCCGCCGGTGGCGCGATCAACTTCGTCACCAAGCAGCCGCACACCGGACTGATCCGGAACGAGGCGGATTTCTCCTGGGATTCGCTCAACTCGTTCCGCGCGCACTACGGCTCGGGCGGCAGCACCAACGTGCAGGGCCTCGACTATCGCTTCGACATCAGCCGCGCCTCGCTCAATGGCTTTGCCGACGACACCAATACCAAGACGTTCGACGTCTCCGGCCAGCTCAACTACCGCATCTCCGACAGTCTCAAGGTCTGGGGCGCGATCGAGTACCGCGAGGATCGCTCGAAGGCCTATTGGGGCGCGCCGCTGGTGCCGGTCGCCTTCAGCGGCTCGCATGCGACGAGCGGCATCGTGTCCGGCAATTACGTCTCCAACTACAACGGAACCAATCTCGGTGCGGTCACCATCGACGACCGCACCTTCAACACCAACTACAACGTCCTCGACAATCGCAACGTCGCGCAGGAAGTCTGGCTGCGCGGCGGCTTCGAGCTGAAGCTTGCGCCCGACCTGACGCTGAAGAGCCAGGCCTATGGCTATGGCGCCGAGCGCACCTGGTTCAACAACGAGATCGAGGCGTTCAATTCCACAACGAACCTGGTCGATCGTGAGCGTTTCTATGTTGCACACAGCCAGCGCCTGGTCGGCAACATCACCGACCTGATCTGGGACACGAATATCGCAGGTTTCGACAACCGGCTGGTCACGACGCTGTCGTCAAGCTATCTCGATTTCGTCAGGCCGGGCGCGGCGAACTTCCCCGGCGACTCCGTTTCGCTGGTCGATCCGAACCGCGGCTTTTACGGCCTGCTCACGACACAGCAGCAGACCGCGCGCATCGACAACGAGGCGCTGTCGTTCGAGGACCGGCTGAAGCTGACGCGGACCTTCGCGCTGGTCGGCGGCCTGCGCGTCGAGCATATCGGGCTCGACCGTAATTCGACCGACAAGAACGGCCTGGAGAAAGCAGGCTTCCCGTTCACGAAGGACTGGGCACCGGTGACGGGCCGTATCGGCTACACTTGGGACGCCGTACCCGGCCTGACCTTCTTCAGCCAGTACGCCACTGGTGCCGATATCGCAGCCAACAACATCTTCCTGCTCGGGCCGACTCAGCCGCTCGACCTGACCACCGCGCGCACCTATGAAACCGGCGTCAAGCACCTGTTCTGGGACAACAGGGCGGAATGGTCGTTCTCGGCCTACGACATCCTGCGCAAGAACGTCTATGCCGCGGCCGGCGGCATGCAGCTCAACATTGCCGGGCGACAGGAATCGAAGGGCGTCGAACTCGCCGCCGCGGTGCGCCCGATCGAGCCTTTGCGGCTGTGGGGCAACATCGCCTATGTCGATACGCGCTATGCCGACTACAATTTCGCCGGCGGCTCGTTCTCGGGCAACACGCCGCCGAACGTGCCGCGCATCGTCGCAAATGCTGGCGCCTCGTATCGGTTCTTCACACCCTGGCCGGTGGAGCTCGGCATCACCGGCCGCCATGTCGGCGATCGCTACAACACCGATGCCAACGTGGTGACGCTGAAGGCCTACACCGTGGCCGACGTCTATGCCTTCGTCGACATCCCGAAGACAGTGTTCAACGCGGTCAACCAGGCGCGCCTGACCTTCCGCGTGCGCAACATCACTGACAAGCGCTACGCGATCTGGGGCGATCCGTTCTATCCCGATCAGATCCTGCTCGGCGCGCCGCGCACCTACGAGATCTCGGCGGCATTCAAATGGTAGGGCGCTGAACGCATGATGGGCGCGATCATCCTGCTGCATCGCTGGCTCGGGATCGCGTTCTGTCTCCTGTTCGCGATGTGGTTCGCGAGCGGAATCGTGATGCATTTCGTTCCATTTCCGTCGCTGACGGAAGCGGAACGTGTCGCCGGCCTCGCGCCCCTCGATGGTACGCCGGCGGCGATTGCTGTCGCTGACGCCGTCGCAGCCAGCGGGGTCCTCGATGCCAGCCGCGTCCGCCTCATTCGACGCGGCGACGGGCCGGTCTACATCGTCTCGGGGCCCTCGCGCCTGCGCGCCGTCCGCGCCACCGATGGAGCGGATGCCGCGGTCACCGTGTCCGATGTCGCGCTGGCGATCGCACGCGACCATGCCCGCCGGCGCGGGCTCGACGCAACGCGCGCGGCCGTCGTCGTACACGAGGATCATGACCAATGGAGCGTGCCGAACGGGTTTGACCGCCACCGGCCGCTGTTCCGCTTGGCGCTTGGCGACGCCACCGGCACCGAGGTCTATGTCTCGTCCAGCACCGGCGAGGTCGTGCTGGACACGACGCGCAGCGAGCGTGGATGGAATCTCGCCGGCAGCGTCCTGCATTGGATCTATCCGACCGTCCTTCGCAGCAATTGGCTGCTGTGGGACCGCGTGGTCTGGACCCTCTCGCTGCTGGCGCTGGTCACCGCTGTCCTTGGCGCGATACTTGGCGTCACGCGGATCAGGCTGCCCTATCGTGGATGGCATGCCCTGCATCACGTCGTTGGCCTCGCCACGACAATGTTCGTACTGACATGGATCTTCAGCGGCTGGCTTTCCATGGATCACGGCCGGTTGTTTTCGCGCGGGCAGCTGACCGAAGGCGAGGCCGACGCGGCAGGCGCCGTACCGGACTGGACCGCCGCCGCGTCGATCAATCGTGAGCCGCTACCGTCCCTCGCACGCGAGGTCGAATGGTTCGCCTTCGGCAATATCTATCGCCGCGACAGGATCGCACCCGACAGGCAGGTCCTGCTTGGGGGCGGCAAGGGCGGCGACGATCGCAAGACTGGCTTCCTCGGTGCAGGCGAGGTTCGGGCTTTTGTGGCGCGCTTCGTGACGAGCTGTGATGCACCCGACGTCATCGCGGACAACGACGACTATTCCGCGCAATCCATCGTTCCCGGTGCGCCGGTCTATCGCGCGAAATGTGGTGACGTCTGGTTCGACGTCGACGGCGCGGATGGCAGCGTACTCCAGCGGCTCGATGCGTCGCGGCGCGCCTATCGCTGGCTCTACAGCGCGCTGCACAGGCTCGACTTTCCCTTTTTGATGGCACATCCATCGCTGCGTGACGGCCTGATCGTCGGCCTCTGCGGCCTCGGGCTGGCGTTCTCCGTTACCGGCATCGTCATCGGCTGGCGCCGCCTGCGTCTGTCCTTCGCCAATTGACGCGCGCGCCGTCACATCGGCTCGATGCCGATCTTCTTGATGATCCCGGCCCATTTGGTGGTTTCAGCGCTCATGAAATCTCTCAGGGCCTGCGGGTCGAGCACGAGCGGCTCGGCGCCCTGCTCGACGAAGAGGGCGCGCACCTTCTGATCGTTCACGGCTTCCACCATCGCGGCATAGAGCTTGTCGATCACGGCCTTGCCGGTGCTCGCGGGCGCGAGCAGAGCGAGCCAGGCGGCGCTCTCATAGTTCGGAAGGCCGGCCTCGGCCGCGGTGGGAACGTCCGGCAACGCCGTCATGCGCTTGTCGCTGGCGACCGCGAGCGGGCGCGCATCGCCGCTCTTGATCAGGCCGATCACGTTCGGCAGGAGCTGGAAGCCGAGCGGGACTTGGCCCGCGATGAAGTCCGGCGTGTAGGCGGCGATGTTGCGGTAGGGCACGTGCGTGATCTCGGTGCCGGTGAGTTGCTCGAAATAGGCGGCCGCGAGGTGCTGCGACGAGCCGACGCCGACCGTCCCGTAATTCAGCTCCCGAGGATGCGCCTTGGCGTAATCGATCAGCTCACGCAGCGATTTCGGCGGCAGTCTCGAATTGATCACGACGACATTCGGCAGCGTGGCGAACAGGCCGATCGGGGCGAGATCCTTCAGCGGATCGTAGGGGAGCTCCTTGTACAGCGACTTGTTCGCAGCCAGTGGGCCGGAGGTGCTCATCAGCAGCGTGTAACCGTCCGGCGCCGCATGCGCGGCCGCCGCGGTGCCGATATTGCCGCCGGCGCCGGGGCGATTGTCGACGACAAAAGCCTGCCCGAGCGAGGTCGCCATGCGGTTGAGCAGGATGCGGGTGATGACGTCGCTGGCGCTGCCGCCGGCAAAGGGCACGAGCACTTGAACCGGCCGGGTGGGATAGTCCTGCGCCTGCGCCGGACGCAGGCCCGTAGCGGCGAGGACCGCGCCTGCGCCGAGCGCGAGCAGCGACCTGCGGTCGGGCTGAAATCGCTCGCTCTGCTGCTGAGCGATGTCCGTGATCTTGTTGCGACCGAACCGTGCCATCTCGGACTGAATCTCCCGACCGTGTCTTGTTGTGCGGGCCGAGGGAGCGTCCGGGACGAGAGTCGTCGGGGATGAGCGCCAGGCCGCGGTTTTCTGCGCCTGGACCGTAGTGAGCCGGCGAACGCGACTGTCATGCCGGCTCGTCTCAGAACTTACCAACCCGTCTCATTTTGAACGAGGCGCGACGTCTTGTCCGCGCGAGAAGACAGCGCGCCCTAATCCAGCCCGGTCTTGCCGGGCGCCCAATAGGCTTTGGTCCTCATCCGCGACGACGCGACGCCCGCAGCTTTCAGGGCGCGGCTGATGCGCTGGATCGAGGAGGCCTTGCCTGTCAGGACGAACTGCGCACCGTTTGCGGCCAGACGCAGCATCTCGGCCTCGACGGCGGCGAGATGAGCGTCATCGGCGCTACGTGGGATCAATCTCGCCGCACCGAGATTGACGGCATCCAGCACCCGCTGCGACTCCGCCACGTCGGTGGTTTCGAACATGTGGAGCGCGCCGCCGGCTTGCAGACTGTCTCGCAACGCCGCCGCCAGGCCAAACGAGGTTTCATCGCCGAACAGGATGACAGGCGCCTCAAGGCCAACAAGCTCAAGCGAGCGGCGCGGCCCGAAGAACTGACAGCTCTCGCCCTCGCGCAAAGCGCTTGCCCAGCGGCTGCCCGGACCCTCGCCATGCGCAAATGCAAGGAGCCGGGTCCTGCCCCCGCCGGCGTCCCATGACATCGGCGTGTAAGTGCGCGCGCTCAGGCCCGCGCCCATCGCGACCTGGATCTTCTGGCCGGCCGTCCAGGCGACGTCCTTGAGGGCGTCGCCTTCGAGCCCGACGAGCCGAAAGTGCGGCGAGAGCGTTTTGACGGTTGCGACGCGTGCGGGGCGCATCAGCCATCGCAGCAACATCCGCGAGACTCGCCCTTGCGGGGCTTGCGATGGTCCGGAAATTTGCGGTGCCTGGCCGGGTTCGTTCAAGGCTTGGCTCCCGGACTATCTGGTCTTGATCGTGAATTCGTTGCCGCGGCCCGGATCGAACGGCAGCGACAGCGAGAGGTAACCGTTCTGCGGATCGCGGACGTAGTCGATGTAGGCTTCCTCGAACGCGTTCTCGCCGACGATGAGCGCCCCACGCCTGAGGTGCGGCTCCAGCAGCTTGAGGATGGGAAGATACAACGTGAAGGCGCCGTCCAGCATCACCATGTCGATGTCGCCGCCGAGATCGGATCCGAGGGTTTCGCGGGCGTCGCCGAGCCTGAACTCGACCAGGTCGGCGAGCCCCGCGGCCGCGACGTTTGCCCGTGCGCGCTCGATCTTGCCGAGTTCGAGATCGGTCCCGATCAGGTGGCCGCCGCCCATGTCACGCAGGCCCGTGGCCAAGTAGATCGCGGAAATGCCCATCGAGGAGCCGAATTCGACGATGCGTTTCGCCTTGCAGGCGCGAGCGCACATGTAGAGGAAGCGTCCGAACCACGGAGAGACGCTCAGGAAGTTGCTCGCAAA
Source organism: Bradyrhizobium cajani (assembly GCF_009759665.1). Classification (GTDB taxonomy): domain Bacteria; phylum Pseudomonadota; class Alphaproteobacteria; order Rhizobiales; family Xanthobacteraceae; genus Bradyrhizobium; species Bradyrhizobium cajani. The sequence goes on along the minus strand of NZ_WQNE01000035.1, from coordinate 47,407 downwards.
TCCCTGATAGACTTTCCGGAGATCGCTGTTTTCGGCCGCGACGGCCTGGCTGATCATCTCTTCGCGGCTGCCCGCCTCAGCCGCAAGGGTTTGCATCAGGGGCGCGTCGGCGATTTCCGCCTCCTGGTGCAGACGACGAAGGACGTCCGCGACGAGGCCCGTGCTGAGTGAATCCATGTTGGTCTGCTCCTTTTGCGCCCGCCGGGCGCTCCGGAGCCTGGATACGAAATCGTCCCTCCGTCCGCATTCCGCGAACGGGACAATCGATTGCGATTTCCGGTCAGTGTGCGCCGATGCGGCGTTCGGCCAGATACCGCGCCGGCGGCTTGCCCAGCGCCTTGCGGAACATGGTGACGAAGGCGCTCGCGCCCTCATAGCCGAGATCGAGCGCGACGGCCTGCACGGAGGCGCCCTGGTCGAGACGCTGAAGCGCGATGAGGATGTGGAGGTGCTGGCGCCAGCGGCCAAAACTCATGCCGGTCTCGCGTTGCAGGATGCGGGTGAGGGTGCGTGGGGCGACGGCGATACGCCGGCCCCAATCGGCGATCGTCGCGCGGTCGGAGGGATTTGCTATCATCGCGCTCGCGATCCGGCGCAGCCTGGCATCGACCGGCATCGGGAAGCGCAGCTCCTCGACGGGCGCCAGCGCGAGCTGGTCGAGCAGCACCGTGGCAATCCGGCCGTCGGCGCCGTCGACATCGTACATGACAGGCATGTGGGTGGCATGGACCAGCAAGCTTGCGAGCAGGGGCGAGATCGACAGCGCGCAGCATTGCCGCGGCAGCCTTGATGCCGCGTCCGGCTCGACGAACAGGCAATACATCTCGACATCGCCTGCGACGCTCACGCTGTGCGGGACACCGCCGGGAATCCACACCGCACAGCGTGGCGGCACGATCCAGACGCCGTGTCCGGCCTCCAGCCTGACGATGCCCCGCAAGGTCAGGACAAGTTCGTCCTTGCGATGCGCGTGCTTCGCCAGCTCCATGCCCTTTGTGACCATGTGACCGCCGAAGGCGGCGAGGGTGCGCGGCACGGTTTCGGGATCGAAATCCCCGAGATCGTCGGGGAGAATATGGTCGTCGTTGAGCCTGAAGAAGGGCATGGCGGGCAGTGATGAGTCCGAAGGCGATGGGCCGGGTGCAGGTAATATCTGGCCCGCGATCGCGGGTTTCAACGCAGACCGCGCGAATCTCGATCGGTTCTAACCAGCTCGCCGTCGCGGCTTTCTGTGCACCTTGCGGGATACCGAGCCCGCGCCTCCGGAGGCGGGCACCACGAACTCTCGTGCCACGGCTGCAGCTTGCGCCAGATCGTGGCTGATGACGTCGAGCACGGCCTTGGCCGCGACCGACACCGCTCGCCGCGGGTGGTGCACCCAGGCGATCGAACGCACGATCCGCTGCTCGTCGAAACGGTGGGCCCGGATGGTCCCGCTCGCTAGTGATTGCCGGAGCGCGATGGTCGGCAGCACCGTTGCGAAATCGGTGGTCGCGATCACGTCGCAGAGCGCGGGCAGGGTGTCGAGCTCGAGCCGCGGCCGCAGGTCGATGCCGACGGCGGCGGCTTGCTCTTCCAGGATCAGCCGCAGGCCGTGGCGCTTCGAGGGGAGCACGAGGTCGAAATTCGCGATGTGGTCGAAGCGCAGTCTTGCCGGCGGCTTGATCGGACTGTCCTTGCGGCAGGCGAACACCATCTCCTCGTCCATGATGTGATGCGCCGCAAGCGGCGTTTTTCGGCGCGGCACGTTGATCAGTGCGAAATCGAGCTGGCCGGTGTTGACCCAGTCCACCAGCGTCTCGGTGTAGCCCTCGCAGGCGGAGAGCGTGATGTCGGGATAGCGGCTGGCGACCGTCGCCGACGAGCTCGCCATCGTGCTCTGCGCGACCGAGGTGATGAGGCCGACCGAGACGCGGCCCGAGATGCGGCCGCCGAGCTGGGCCATCTCCTGCCGCGCATACTCCGCGTCGCGCACGATCGGCGTCGTCAGCCGCACCAGGGCCTCACCGGCACTGGTCAGCGTCATGCCCTGGACGCTGCGGTCGAACAGCTTCTGGCCGAGCTCGGCCTCGAGCTTGGCGATCTGCATGCTCAGCGCCGGCTGCACGATGTTGAGCTGGCGCGCCGCCCGCGTGACGTTCTTTTCCTCGGCGAGGCACAGGAAATATTGCATCTGCCTGAGTTCCACGGACCGTCCTTCGCTTGCCGACCTTTGCTCCCCGCATCATCATCTCAGATGATCGAATGCATAATCAATCATTATTTGTGTTGATGGATGCGGATGCCTAGTCTTGCGGCGGATCGCGTGCCCGCAAGGGGGCCGACTCGAGGGAGCGAAACAACCTATGCAGGACACGCCCAAGCGGCTGATCATCGGCATTTCCGGCGCCTCGGGCGTCACCTATGGCGTGCGCCTGTTGCAACTGCTGCGCAATGCCGGCGTCGAGACGCATCTGGTGATGTCGAAGACCGCCGAGCAGACCTTCGCCTACGAGACCGACCTGAAGATCGCGGAGGTGAGGGAGCTCGCCAATGTCAGCCATGCCATCGACGACATGGCCGCCTCGATCGCGAGCGGCTCGTTCCGCACCGCCGGGATGATCGTGGCGCCGTGCTCGATGCGCTCGATGTCCGAGATCGCCTCGGGCGTCACGACGACCCTGTTGACCCGCGCCGCCGATGTCGTGCTCAAGGAGCGCCGCCGCCTGGTGCTGATGGTGCGCGAGACGCCGCTGCACACCGGCCATCTCAGGACCATGACCGCCCTGTCCGAGATGGGCGCGATCATCGCGCCGCCCGTGCCCGCCTTCTACGCCAAGCCCGAGAATCTCGACGACATGGTCGAGCACACGGTCGGCCGCGTACTTGATCTCTTCGACATCGATATCGGCATCGTGCGCCGCTGGGGCGAGGACGAGGCGCTCAAGCGCCGCTCGCCGACGCTGCGCAGGATCGCGCCCTGATTCAAGGTTTTTGAGGATAGTCACATGCGAATGGAAAACCCGGCCAGCAAAGGCGCCAATGCACCGTCCGATCTGCGCGCCTGGCTCGCTTACCTCGCCGATCGCGGCAAGCTCGCGATCGCCCGCGAGGGCATCGCGCTGACCGACGAGCTCGCCGCAATCGCCAAGCGGCTGGAGCGCGACAGTGCCGTGCTGTTTCCGCGCCCCGACGGGCACGAGATCCCCGTGGTCGCCAATCTCTTCGCCGGGCGTGACTGGGTCGCCGACTCCATCGGCGTGACCGAGGACCAGCTGCTGCCGCGCTTCCTTGCCGCTGCGAGCAATCCGATGCCCACCTGCGAGGTCGCGAGCGGGCCGGTGCAGGAGGTCGTCCATGAGGACGTCGACCTGCTCCGCCAGCTTCCGGTGCCCAAGCACAATGAGCGCGACAGCGGCCCCTACATCACGGCGGGCCTGCTGATCGCCCGCAATCCCAGGACGGGCGTGCAGAACGTCTCGATCCACCGCTGTCAGATCTCCGGCAAGGACCGCATCGGCGTCCTGCTGCTGCCGCGACACACGTTCTCCTACTATCGCCTCGCGGAGGAGATGGGGCAGGCGCTGGAGATCGCGATCGTCATCGGCGCACATCCCGCGCTGCTGCTGGCGTCGCAGGCGATCGCTGCGCTTGACGAGGACGAGATGGCGATTGCCGGCGCGCTGCTCGGCTCACCCGTGGACGTCGTCAAGTGCCGCACCAATTCGGTCCGCGTTCCCGCCCATGCGGAAATCGTCATCGAGGGACGCATTCTGCAGGGCGTGCGCGAGCCGGAGGGGCCGTTCGGCGAATTCCCTCAATACTACGGTCCGCGCGCCAATCGCGAGGTGATCGAGGTCGATGCGATCACGCATCGCAAGGCGCCGATCTTCCACACCATCGTCGGCGGCGGCTTCGAGCATCTGATCCTCGGCGGCGTGCCGCGCGAGGCGACGCTGGTCCAGCATCTGCGCCGCAGCTTTCCCAACGTGCTCGATGTTCGCCTGACGCGCGGCGGCACCTGCCGCTATCATCTCGCGATCAGGATGGACAAGACCAATGACGGCGAGCCGAAGAACGTCATGATGTGCGCCTTCGGCGCGCATTACGACATCAAGCAGGTGGTCGTTGTGGACAAGGACGTCGACATCTCCTCGTCCGAGGAAATCGAGTGGGCGGTGGCGACGCGCTTCCAGGCCGATCGCGACCTCATGGTCGTCGCCGGCGCGCTCGGCTCGAAGCTCGATCCGACCACCGACAACGGCATCAGCGCCAAGATGGGCCTGGATGCGACCGCGCCGGTCAGCGCGCCCGAGCTGGCCTTCAAGCGTATCCGCGTCAAGGGCGAGGAGGAGGTCGATCTGTCCACCGCCTTGCAGGCCGACCCGAGCGCCGCGGTCGCGCGCCTTCTTGCGGCGGCGCGGACATGAGCGGGTTACCGCCCGGAAGCAACTTGCGTCGGTTTGCGCCGTTGGAATATGAAGCGGGTGCTGCTTATAGTGCCGCGCCAATAGACCAATCGTTTTGCAGCGCAATGCTGGGAGGAAGGAACTGATGTCGACGGCCCTGCGCATCGCTCATGGCGCTTTCGGCAGGGTCGCTCTGCTCGACATGGACCGTTCGCTGGTCCGCCACGCCCATCATCACTGCCACGTCCTGCTCAAGGTCGAGGGCGCCGACACCCAGTTCATGGTTGGCGACCAGGTCACGCCGCTGACTGACACGGCCGCGGTGCTCGTCGACGGCTGGAAGCCGCACGCCTATGTGCATGACGTCAATCGCCCGCGCACGCTCATCATGGCGCTCTATATCGAGCCGGAATGGCTGAAGGAGTTCCGTCCCGGCTGGGCCGCGAGCGGCGCGCCGGGCTTTTTCGAGCGTCCCTCCGGCGAAGTGTCGCCACGCATCCGCCAACTGACGCTGCATCTCGCGGCGGAGATGATGGCGAACCCGGACGCGGTGCGGACTCACGAGCAGACGCTATCCGACCTGATGATCGCGGTGATCGAGCGTTTCACGCCCTGGCGCAGCTTTCCGACCTCGATCCGCGGCATGAGCGCGGCGAGCTGCGACTGGCGCATTCGCCGCGCGATGGATGCGATGCGGGTGCAGGACTCCTATGGCAGCGTCGATCAGTTCGTGAAGGGCGCGGGGCTGTCGCGCGCGCAATTCTTCCGCCTGTTCGAGACCTCGCTCGGCGTCTCGCCGAAGATCTATCTCAACGTCGTCCGCATGGAGCGTGCGCTCGATGCGGTGATGCGCGAGGACACGCCGCTCGGCGAGCTCAGCGAGCGGTTCGGTTTTCCGGAGCCGGCGCATTTCACGCGTTTCTTCCGCGACCACGCCGGCGTCAGTCCGCGCGAGTTTCGCAACGTCTCGCGTCTTGCGGGCTGATATTGCGCCGCACGCGCCTGCAAATGAGACGATTTGGTAAGTCGTGAGAGCGGGCGGTATGGCCCCCGCACCCCTGTGCTGACAAACGTCACCGTCGCGTCAAAGAACGCGTCGGGAGGTATGCCGGGACATGGTGCAGGCTGCGGTCAAGCCCGCAAGTTCAGTCGATCAGAGTGGCGACAGGCCGTGGGTCGGGCGTTCGATCGAGCGCGTCGAGGACGCCGCGCTGCTCTCTGGCCGCGGCCGCTTCATCGACGATCTCGGCGTTCAGCCTGGTACGCTGCATGCGACGATCCTGCGCTCGCCGCACGCGCATGCCGATGTTCTCTCGATCGATACTGAGGCCGCAAGGCGTCTTCCGGGCGTTGCCGCGGTTCTGACCGGTCGCGACGTCAAGGCCGTCACCACGAGCCTGGTCGTCGGCGTGAAGGCGCCGGTCGAGTGCTGGCCCATTGCCATGGACCGCGTGCGCTATGTCGGCGAGCCCGTCGCCGTGATCGTAGCGACCGACCGTGCCCGCGCCGAAGACGCGGCCGAACTCATCAACGTCGAGTATCGCCCGCGTGGCGCCGTGGTCGATCCCTTGGGTGCGCTCGCGTCCGGCGCGCCTGTGCTGCATGACGGCTTCCCCGGCAATCTCGCCAGCGACCGCGCCTTCCGCTACGGCGACCCCGAAAAGGCTTTTGCGGAGGCGCCGCATCGCTTCTCCATCGACATCAAGTATCCACGCAACTCCTGTACGCCGATCGAGACCTACGGCGTCATCGCCTCGCATGATGCGGGCGAGGATGCGTTCGAGGTTCTCGCCAATTTCCAGGGCCCGTTCAGCATCCACACCGTGATCGCGCGCGCGCTGAAGGTGCCGGGCAACCGGCTGCGGCTGCGCACGCCGCCGGATTCCGGCGGCAGCTTCGGCGTCAAGCAGGGCGTGTTTCCCTACATCGTGCTGATCGCCGCCGCCGCGCGTGTCGCGGGTAAGCCGGTGAAGTGGATCGAGGATAGGCTCGAGCATCTCACCGCGTCGGTGTCGGCGACCAACCGCGCGACGACACTGTCCGCGGCGGTCGCGGCCGACGGAAAGATCCTCGCGTTCGACTGGGACCAGGTCGAGGATTGCGGTGCGCATCTGCGCGCACCCGAGCCGGCAACGCTCTACCGCATGCACGGCAATCTGACCGGCGCCTACGACATCCGTCATGTCAAAATCCGCAATCGTGTCGTCGTCACCAACAAGACGCCGACCGGCCTCAACCGCGGCTTTGGTGGACCGCAGGTCTATTTCGCGCTGGAGCGGTTGGTTCAGAGGATCGCAATAGGCCTCGGTCTCGATCCGCTCGTTGTCATCAAGCGCAATCTGATCGACGCCGGCGCATTTCCCTATCGCACCGCGACGGGTGCCCTGCTCGATTCCGGCAACTATCAGGAAGCGATCGTGCGCGCGGTCGAACAGGGCAGGCTCGCGGAGCTTAAATCGCGACGCGACGCGGCGCGGGCCGAGGGGCGTCTCTACGGCATCGGTTTCACCGCGGTGGTCGAGCCCAGCGTTTCCAACATGGGCTACATCACGACCGTGCTGACGGCGGCCGAGCGCCGCAAGGCGGGCCCCAAGAACGGCGCGCAGGCAACGGCCACCGTCGGCCTCGATCCGGTGGGCAGCGTCACGGTTCACGTCGCGTCCGTGCCGCAGGGGCAGGGCCATCGCACCGTGCTGTCGCAGGTCGTCGCCGACGTCTTCGGCCTCCAGCCTGGGGACATCCGCGTCAACACCGAGATCGACACGGCCAAGGACGCCTGGTCGATCGCCTCGGGCAATTATGCCAGCCGTTTTGCCGCGGCGGTGGCGGGTACCGCAAAACTCGCCGCCGAGCGTGTCGCCGGCCGTCTCGCCCGCATCGCCGCCGGCCAGTTGAATGTCGAGGCGGGCGACATCGTGTTTGCGAAGGGCTTCGTCGCGTCAAAGCACAACCCGGAGAACCGGATCGCGTTCTCCCGCGTCGCCGCGCTCAGCCACTGGTCGCCGGGCTCGCTGCCTGATGATGCCGGGCAGACCATCCGCGAGACCGTGTTCTGGACGCCGCCGGAGCTGACGCCGCCCGACGAGGACGACCGCATCAACTCCTCGCTGTGCCACGGCTTCATCTTCGACTTCTGCGGCGTCGAGATCGACCGCGTTACGCTGGAAACGCGGATCGACCGCTACGTCACCATGCATGATTGCGGCACCATCCTGCATCCCGGCATGGTAAACGGCCAGATCCGCGGCGGCTTCGCCCAGGCGCTTGGTGCGGCGCTCTACGAGGAATACGCCTACGCCGACGACGGCAGCTTTCTGACGGGAACGCTGGCCGACTATCTGCTGCCGACCACCACCGAGGTGCCGGAGCCCGAGATCTTCCACATGGAGACGCCGTCGCCGTTTACGCCGCTCGGAGCAAAGGGCGTCGGCGAAGGCAATTGCATGTCGACGCCGGTCTGCCTCGCCAATGCGGTGGCGGATGCGCTCGGCGTTGCCGACATCACCTTGCCGCTGGTGCCGGCGCGGCTCGCGGAGTTCGTGCGCGGCGCCGAGCCGCCGCCTCCCGCGGGCGGTGTGACCGCGGCGCCTATGCGCGAAGGCGATCGGCGGCTGCGCGGCGAAGGGCAGGCCGCGGTGAAAGGCGTGCCCGAGCAGGTCTGGGCGATGCTGCTCGATCCCGCCACGCTGCAATCCGTCATCCCCGGATGCCAGCGCGTCGACAAGGTCACCGACACGCATTTCCGTGCCGACGTCACGCTCGGCATCGGTCCCGTCACCGGCCGCTATCGCGCCGATGTCGAGCTGTTCGATCTCGATCCGCCGCACGCGGTCACCCTGCGCGGCGGTGCCACCGGCGCGCTCGGCTTCGGCAGCGCCGAGGGACGGATCACGCTCGCGCCCGACGGCCAGGGCGGAACGACGCTCACCTACAGCTATGACGCCGCGATCGGCGGCAAGGTCGCGAGCATCGGCGGCCGCCTGCTCGACGGTGCAACGCGGGTCATCATCGGCCAGTTCTTCACCGCGCTCGCCCGCAAGGCGGGTGGCGGTGGCACGACAGGTAGCGGTTTCTCGCTGTTTGCGGTGCTGGCGAAGCTCTCAAGCCTGTTCGGGGGGCGCCGATGAAGCCCGCCGCATTCGACTATCTCCGCGCCGCAACGACCAGCGAGGCGCTCGAAGCGCTCGCGCAGCAAGGCGGCGACGCGCGCGTACTCGCCGGCGGGCAATCGCTGATGGCGATGCTGAACATGCGCCTCGCCAAGCCGAAGCTCCTGGTCGACATCATGCGCATCAAGGAGCTGCGCCGGATCGAGCGGCAGAAGGATGCCGTCGTCATCGGCGCCAGCGTGCGCCAGGCCGAATTGTTGGCGTGGCCGGCGCTTGCCGAGGCGCTGCCGCTGGTGGCGCTGGCGCTGCCCTGGGTCGGGCACATGCAGACCCGCAGCCGCGGCACCGTCTGCGGCTCGCTCGCCCATGCCGATCCCAGCGCCGAGATGCCGCTGACGCTGGTCGCACTCGGCGGCGAGGTGCTGCTCCGCAGCGCCAAACGCCGTCGCCGCGTTGCGGCCAAGGATTTTTTCGCCGGCATGATGCTGACGGCGCGTGCCGATGACGAGCTGATCGAGGGCATTTCGCTGCCGATCGCCCGCGACGGACGCTTCGCGTTCCGCGAGGTCGCGCGCCGGCATGGCGATTTCGCCATCGTCGCCTGCGCCGCGATGAAGACGTCATCCGGCGTGCGTCTCGCCGTCGGCGGCGTTGCCGACGTGCCGACCGCGCGAGACTGGCCGCGGCTCGATGGAACTGCGCTCGACGATGCCCTCAACGCCTTTGCCTATGAGCTCGGCGCCCGCGACGACGTCCACGCCACCGCGCGCTATCGCCGCGACCTCGTGCGGATGATCGGCCGCGATCTGATCGGCGAGGTGCTGCAATGACCCGCCTTAACTCCAACGCGCGCCATGCCGTCCGCTTCACACTCAACGGCAAGCCCGTCGAGGCGGAAGCCGAGCCGCGCATGCTGCTCTCCGATTTCCTGCGCCATCAACTGGGCGCCACCGGCACCCATGTCGGTTGCGAGCACGGCGTCTGCGGCGCCTGCACCGTCATTGTCGACGGCATGCTGACGCGGTCCTGCCTCACGCTCGCCGCGCAGGTCGATGGCTGCGAGATCAGGACGGTGGAAGGGCTCGCGCCCTCGGCCGACAGGCTCGGCGTGCTGCAGCAGGCGTTCCGTCGCAATCACGCGCTCCAGTGCGGCTTCTGCACCGCCGGCATCCTGATGTCGCTTGACCACTATCTCGGTGAGAACCCGGCACCGACCGAGGCGGGGATCCGCGATCTCCTCAGCGGGCATCTGTGCCGCTGCACGGGCTACACCCCGATCATCCAGGCGGCGCTCGAAGCCGCCGCCCAGCTCGCTTCACCCACAAAAGAGACGTCAGATGCTTGATCTCGCCAGCAGCTTCATTGCCAGCGCCGCGCGCGATCCCCAGACAATCGCACTGGTCGATGGCGATCTCCGCCTGACCTACCGGCAATGGTATGAGAAAATCTCGGCGCTGGTGGCGTCGCTCGACCGCCTTGGCCTGAAGCCCGGCGATCACGTCGTCACGCTGTTGCAGAACCGCTGGGAAGCCGCGACGCTGCATTGGGCCTGCCAGTTCGCAGGTCTCGTCATCACGCCGATCAACTGGCGCGCCAAGGCGGACGAGCTCGATTACTGCATCGAGAACGCCGAAGCCTGCGCGGTCTTCTACCAGGATATCTCGGCCGAAGCGGTGCAGGGCTCCGCGCACGCCGGCAGGTTGGTGCGGGTATCGCTCGATCCCGGAGCAGGCGAGGCGACCGGCTTTGCCGATCTGATCAAGGACACTGCGCCGGATGCCGAGCCGCGCGTCGGCGCCGATGCCTGGTCGATCATGCTCTATACGTCCGGCACGACCTCGCGGCCGAAGGGCGTGCCGCGGCGGCATCGCGCCGAGCGGGCGGCCGCGGTCGCTCACGTCGCGCAGAACCTCTATGGCCGCGGCGAGCGCACGCTTGGCGTGATGCCGCTCTATCACACCATGGGCGTTCGTTCGCTGCTCGCGATGTCGCTGATCGGCGGCAGCTTCATCTGCCTGCCGCGCTATGACAGCCGCCAGGCGCTGGCGCTGATCGCGAAGGAGGAGATCACCAACCTCTATCTGGTGCCGACGCTCTATCACGATCTCGTCCATCACGAAGACTTCGCCGCGACCAACGTCTCCAGCGTGCGCAAGCTCGGCTTCGCCGGCGCGTCGATGACCGACGGCTTGCTGAAGAAGCTGAACGAGGCGTTCAAGCCGGAGCTGTTCGTCAATCATTACGGCAGCTCGGAGATCTACACCTTCACGATCGACCAGAACGCCGCAGCAAAACCCGGCTCGGCCGGCAAGGCGGGCCTGAATCAGCACGTCAAGGTCGTGCGCATCGGCGCACGTTCGGTTGCAGAGCTTGCCGCGGTCGGTGAGGAGGGCGAGATCATCGCAACGCTTGCCGGCGACGAGGCATTCGAAGGCTACTGGCGTCGCCCCGAGGCCGACGCCAAGTCGCTCCGCGAAGGCTGGTATTTCACCGGCGACACCGGCCTCATTGATCCCGCCGGCGACCTGTTCGTCACCGGCCGTGTCGACGACATGATCATCACCGGCGGCGAGAACGTCTCGCCGGTCGAGATCGAGAGCTGCTTGTCGCTGCATCCCGCCGTCGACGAGGTCGCGGTGGTCGGAATCGCCGATGAGAAGTGGGGCAAGGTCGTCGCCGCCTTCGTCAAGCGCAACCGCCCCGTCTCGGAAGCAGAGCTGGAGCAGTTCTGCCGCACGTCCGGCCTTGCCAATTTCAAGCGGCCGCGCCGCTACGTCTTCGTCGACGCGATTCCAAAGTCGCCGGTCGGAAAGCTGCTGCGGCGATTGCTTGTCGCCGGAGAATACGAGGCCGAGCGCCTGCCGCCATCGGACGCCGCCTGATCATCACGCATCAACAGAAGGAAACGAAAATGCCGTCACCTTATACATTTGCCGATCCCCGGCTCGCCAAGCTCGACGGGTTCAAGGTCGAGATCGACGAGGCGCATGAGCGGGCCGACATCATCCTGGGCCGTCCGCCCTACAACGTCGTGGCGATGCCGCAGCGCGACCAGCTCCGGCTCACCTTCGAGACGCTGGACGAGGATCCGCGCGTCCGCATCATCGTGCTGCGCGCCGAGGGCGAGCATTTCTCCAGCGGCGGCAATATCGGCGGCTTCATGGAGGCGAGTCCCGAGCACGTCTCCAAGCTCGCCTGGAACATCGCGGCACCAGCGCGCTGCGCCAAGCCGGTGATCGTCGCCAACCGCGGCTATTGCTTCGGCGTCGGCTTCGAACTGTCGCTCGCCTGCGACTTCCGCATCGCCTCGGAGACCACGCAGTACGCGCTGCCGGAGCAGAAGCTCGGCCAGATCCCGGGCTCGGGCGGCTCTGCGCGCCTCCAGAAGATGGTCGGCATCACCCGCACCAAGGACATCGTGATGCGGTCGAAGCGCATCTCGGCGAAGCAGGCGCTGGATTGGGGCATCGCCACCGAATGCGTGCCCGACGCCGAGCTGGAGAAGGCGACCGACAAGCTCGTGGACGAGCTCCGCTCCTTCTCGCCGCTGGCGCAGCGTACCGCCAAGAAGCTCCTCAACGACACCGAGGACTCGACGCTCGCCATCGCCATCGAGCTGGAAGGTCACTGCTACAGCCGCCTGCGCCAGTCGGACGATTTCAAGGAAGGCGTCGAAGCCTTCAATGCCAAGCGTCCGCCGAAATTCGTCGGCCGCTGATACGCGATGCAACGAACTGCCGCGGTTCGCAATGGCGCGGACCGCGGCGCTACTCAAACGGGGGAGGTAAAACAAAATGGCTGAGATGGATATGCCGGTCGCGGGTGCGCAAGCATCGGCCGATAACAAGCAGATGGTCAACGCGATCATCGCATCGGTGCTCGGATGGGCGCTCGATCTGTTTGATCTGTTCATTCTGCTCTACGTGGCGCCGGTCGTCGGCGCGCTGTTCTTTCCGTCGAGCAATGCAGCGCTGTCGCTCGCCGCAGTGTACGGCTCGTTCGCCGTCACGCTCCTGATGCGGCCGCTCGGCTCGGCGGTGTTTGGACACTATGCCGACGTGCACGGGCGCAAGCAGGCGATGCTGATCGCCATTGTCGGCGTCGGCCTCAGCACGGCGGCCTTCGGCCTGCTGCCGACCATCGCGCAGGTCGGAATCATCGCGCCGATCATCTTCCTGATCCTGCGTCTGGTGCAGGGCGTGTTCGTCGGCGGCGTCGTGGCCTCGACCCATACGATCGGGACGGAATCGGTGCCGGCGCAATGGCGCGGGGCGATGTCCGGCCTGGTCGGCGGCGGCGGCGCCGGCATCGGCGCATTGCTCGCGTCCTTCGTCTTCCTGATCACGTCCTCGGTCTTCCCCGGCGATGCCTTCGCCGTGTGGGGCTGGCGCTTCATGTTCTTCTCGGGGCTGCTGAGCTCGCTGCTCGGCTGGTTCATCTTCCGGAACCTCGAGGAATCGCCGTATTTCAAGGAGCTCAAGCGCCAGCAGGGCAACAAGCAGGCGAAGGTGTCGAAATCGCCGGTCAAGGACGTGTTCTCGGGCGAGTATCGCGGCGTCTTGCTGGTCAATCTGCTCATCACCTTCGGCGGCGGCGCCGGTTACTACCTGACCTCGGGCTATCTGCCGAGCTTCCTGAAGGTGATCAACGCAGTGCCGAACCAGACCTCGTCGCTGATCCTGATGGGCGCGAGCGTGTCGGCTTTCTTCTCCGCCGTGCTGATCGGCGCACTCAGCGACCGCATCGGCCGCAAGAAGACGTTCCTGCTGATCGGCGTCTGCGCGGCGGTGCTGCTGCCGCTGTGTTATCTGAATCTCGCGGCCACCAAGGACACGACGCAGATCACGCTCTATGCGCTCGCCATCGCCTTCATCGGCAATGCCGGCTATGCGCCGGTGCTGATCTTCCTGAACGAGCGTTTTCCGACCGCGCTACGGGCGAGCGGCACGGGCCTGTCCTGGAACATCGGCTTTGCGCTGGGCGGCATGATGCCGACCTTCGTCTCGCTGGTGAGCGGCAGCCCCGCGGAGATCCCGATGTCGCTGGCCTGGTTCGCGGTCGGTGTGTTCGTGGTCTACCTGATCGGGGCGATCGTGATCCCCGAGACCAAGGGCAATTTCCGCTAAGCAGAAGACCGGCGCGGCTGCACTCGCGGCCGCACCGGCTCACCACACGACGAGACTGGAATGGATGAGCTGCATTTCGACGACGTGATCGTCGGCGGCGGATCGGCGGGCTGCGTGCTCGCCAACCGTCTTTCCGCCGACGCGCGCCGCCGTGTTCTCCTGATCGAGGCCGGGATCGACACGCCGCCGGACGCGACGCCGCCCGAAATCCTCGACAGCTATCCGATGCCGCTGTTCTTCGGCGACAGATACATCTGGCCGGGACTCTCGGCTGCGGCCGGCCACAACGCCGAGGGCAGATCGGTCGTTCGTGCCTACGAGCAGGGCCGGGTGATGGGCGGCGGCTCCAGCATCAACGTGCAGTCGGCCAATCGTGGCCTGCCGCGCGATTATGACGAATGGCGCGATCTCGGCGCACACGGCTGGGGCTGGGCGGATGTGCTGCCATATTTTCTCAAGCTCGAGACCGACCTTGATTTCGACGGTCCGCTGCACGGCACGCGCGGTCCGATCCCGATCCGCCGCATCGCGCGCGAAGCAATGCCGCCGTTCGGCCGCGCCGTGGGCGAGGCCTTGTCCGCAACCGGCTTGCCGTTCCGCAAGGACCAGAATGCCGAATTCGAGGACGGCATTTTCCCGCCCGCCTTTTCCAACCGTAACGACCGCCGCGTCTCGACCGCTGCCGGCTATCTCGACGCGGCGACGCGGGCGCGGCCGAACTTGATCATCTGGGCCGACAGCGAGGTCGAGCAGCTTCAGGTCGACGGTCGCCACGCGACGGGCGTCGTCGTGGCTCGTGGGGGCCAGCGGGTCACGGTCGGCGCCGGCCGCGTGATCCTCACCGCAGGCGCGCTGCAATCGCCGGCGATCCTAATGCGGGCGGGCATCGGGCCGGCTTCGGCGCTGCAAGCGCTGGGCATCCCGGTCAACATCGATCGTCCCGGCGTCGGCAGCAATCTGCGCGATCACCCCGCGCTGACCTTCTGCCAATATCTGCCGCGCCGGCTGCGACTGCCGCTGGCCCGGCGGCGTCCCAACTTCGCGGCGCTCCGTTTCTCATCGGGACGTCCGGGCTGCGATATCTCGGACATGTACATCACGGCCTCGGCCCGCGGTGGCTGGCATGCGCTGGGCACGCGGCTCGGCCTCTATTTCCTCTGGTGCAACCGGCCGTATTCGAGCGGCACGCTCACGCTGGCGGCGCGCGATCCGAAGGCCTATCCGGTCGTCGATTTCAACCTGCTGTCCGATCCGCGCGATCTCGAACGGCTGGTTGCGTCCGTCCGGCTACTGGCGAGGCTCGTCGTTCATCCCGCGCTCAATGCCGAGTCCGGTGATTTCTTTCCGGCCTCCTATTCTCCGCGCATCAAGCGGCTGAGCCGATATAGCACGGCGAACCGCATCATCGCCTCCGTCCTCGGCCCGATGCTCGACGTGCCTGCGGGCCTGCGGCAGCTCCTGATCCGCCTGGTGCTGCTGAACGGCACGGCCTTCCAGGCGACGCTCGCGGACGACCGCGCGCTGGAGGCCTTCGTGCGGCAGAGCGTGTTCGGCGTCTGGCACCCCGTGGGCACCTGCCGCATGGGCGATCCCGTCGATCCAATGGCGGTGGTCGATCCCGGGGGCAGGGTGATCGGCAGCGATAACATCTTCGTGGCGGACGCCTCGATCATGCCGCGACTGCCGACGGCCAACACCAACATCCCCGTGATCATGGCGGCCGAGAAGATCAGCGATGCATTGCTGCGGCATCATTGATCCCTTTTCGCCGGCCGGCTTTCAGTGTAGCTCTGCCCCGGCTTGAAATGGCGGGCGTCGATCCCGCCGCGACCGAAAGTCATGCAGGAGGCAGCACGGATGTATCCGAAAGTTCAGATGTTCATCGCCGGCGAGTGGACCGACGGCACTTCCGGCAAATCGGAGGACATCCTCAATCCCGCCACCGGCCAGCCGATCGGCAAGACCCCGCACGCCTCGCGCGCAGACCTCGACCGCGCGCTGGAGGCTGCCAAGGCCGGCTTCGAAGTCTGGCGCAAGACCTCGCCGTTCGACCGCTACAAGCTGATGCGGAAAGCGGCCGACATCATCCGCTCGCGCGCCGCCGAGATCGCGCCTGTGATGACCATGGAGCAGGGCAAGCCGGTCGTGGAAGCACAAGGCGAGACCATGCTGGCCGGCGACCTCATCGACTGGTTCTCTGAAGAAGCCCGCCGCGCCTATGGCCGCATCGTGCCGCCGCGGATGGGCAACGTCTCCCAGCTCGTGACCAAGGAGCCGGTCGGCCCGGTCGCCGCGTTCACGCCCTGGAATTTCCCGATCAACCAGGCCGTGCGCAAGATCTCCGCCGCGCTCGCCGCGGGCTGCTCGATCATCGTCAAGGGACCGGAGGAGACGCCGGCGAGCTGCATGGAGCTGGTGCGCGCCTATGCCGACGCGGGCATTCCCCCCGGTGTCGTCCAATTGGTGTTCGGCGTGCCGTCGGAAGTGTCGGAATATCTCATTCCGCATCCGATCATCCGCAAGATCAGCTTCACCGGCTCCACTGCGGTCGGCAAGCATCTCGCCGCGCTCGCCGGCCTGCACATGAAGCGCGTCACCATGGAGCTCGGCGGCCATGCGCCGGCGATCGTGTTCGCCGACGCCGATCTCGACAATGCCGCGAAGGTCCTGTCGGCCAACAAGTTCCGCAACGCCGGCCAGGTCTGCGTCTCGCCGACGCGCTTCCTCGTGCATGAAAGCGTCTACGAGCCCTTCGTCGACAAGTTCGTGGCGGCCGCCAAGAGCCTCAAGGTCGGCAACGGTCTCGACAAGGACACCCGCATGGGTCCGTTGGCGAACCCGCGCCGTGTCGACGCCATGGAGGGACTTGTCTCCGACGCGGTCCAGCGCGGCGCCACGGTGCGCACCGGCGGCAAGCGCATCGGCAATGAAGGCTTCTTCTTCGAGCCGACCGTGCTCACCGACGTGCCCCGCGATGCCCGCATCATGAACGAGGAGCCGTTCGGCCCGCTGGCGCCGATCACGTCATTCCGCAGCTATGACGAGGTGGTGGCGGAAGCGAACCGTCTGCCTTATGGCCTCGCAGCCTATGCCTACACGACGTCGACCAAGACGATGCAGGCGATCGGCGCCGACGTCGAGAGCGGCATGGTCTCGATCAACCATCACGGTCTTGCGCTGCCGGAAGTGCCGTTCGGCGGCATCAAGGATTCCGGCTACGGCTCCGAGGGCGGCCTCGAGGCGATCGAGGGTTACCTCAACACCAAGTTCGTGACTCAGGCGAGCGCGTAAAAAGACAGGGTGGGTTGGCCCAGCGGCTGTGCGAAGCGCAGTCCGCAAGGGCGAACCCATCGCCCTACGGTCCTCCGACCATGCACGCAGACGGCGTGACGAGGCATCAGAGCAGCTGACGGTCGTGATCGCCGTCACCACGAGTCCCGTCGCGGATTTCAGCCGTCGCCTCCGTGCCCTCCTGACGACAGCGTGAGAAAACTCCGGCAAACATGCCGCGAGAGCGATGCGCCGTGTTCGATCGCGGCGGCATCTGTCCGGACCCGTGAGGTCCGATCCAAATCCCGCTGGCGAAGTCGCGGCTACTGGCATACCATTTGCACGCCAATGGGCTCTGGTTTCACCTGCCCTTGGCCAACAATTGGCCGGCACCACGGCATTACTGGGAGGACTTCATGGATCGCAGGACCGTATTGAAGGGACTGGCTGGCGCGGGCAGTCTGGCACTGACCGGTGGCCTCGCGGCTCCCGCGCTGTCGCAAGGGGCGGCGGCGCGCACCCTGCGCTTCGTGCCCCAGGCAAATCTCGCCAATTTCGATCCGATCTGGGGTACCCAATATGTCGTGCGCAATGCTGCCGCGATGGTCTGGGACACGCTCTACGGTATCGACGCACAGCTTCAACCGCAGCGCCAGATGGTCGAGTCCGAGGAGACCACCGACGACGGCAAGATCTGGACATTCCGCTTAAGGCCCGGCCTCAAGTTCCATGACGGCGAGCCGGTGCTGGCCAAGGACGTCGTTGCGAGCCTGTCTCGCTGGGCCGCGCGCGACCCGATGGGCCTGATGATCGTTGCGATCCAGCAGGAATTGACCGCTGTCGACGATCGCACGTTCAAATGGGTTTTGAAGCAGCCCTACCCGAAAATGCTCTACGCGCTGGCCAAGAACAACGCGCCGTGCTCCTTCATGATGCCCGAGCGTATCGCCAAGACCGATCCTTTCAAGCAGATCACCGAATATATCGGCTCAGGTCCAATGAAGTTCGCCAAGGGCGAGTGGGTCCCTGGCGCCAAGGCCGTGTTCGAGAAATTCGCCGATTATGTGCCGCGGCAGGAGAAGGCATCCTGGCTCGCCGGCGGCAAGCAAATCATGGTCGATCGCGTGGAATGGATCGTGATGCCGGACCCCGCGACCGCGGCGGCTGCATTGCAGAACGGCGAGGTCGACTGGTGGGAAAACCCGATCGCCGATCTCGTGCCCGTGCTGAAGAAGAACAAGAACATCAGCGTCGACATCGGCGATCCCCTCGGCAATATCGGCTCGTTCCGCATGAACCATCTGTTCGCGCCGTTCAACGACGTGCGGGCGCGGCGCGCGGTGTTGATGGCGCTCAGCCAGGAAGACTATATGCGCGCAATCGTCGGCGACGACAACGCACTGTGGAAGTCGCTGCCGGGCTTCTTCACCCCGGACACACCGCTCTACAGCGAGATGGGCGGGGAGATATTGAAGGGCAAGCGCGACTTCGATGCCGCCAAGAAGCTGCTGGCCGAGAGCGGCTATTCCGGTCAGCCGGTGACGTGTTTGGTGGCGCAGGACCAGCCGATCACGAAGGCGCAAGGCGACGTCACCGCTGACCTCCTGAAGAAGCTCGGGATGAATGTCGATTTCGTCGCCACCGATTGGGGCACGGTGGGCTCCCGTCGCGCCGCAAAGACCCCGCCGGGGCAGGGCGGCTGGAACATGTTCCACAGCTGGCATGCCGGCGCCGATTGCATCACTCCTGCCTCCTACACCGCCATTCGCGCCAATGGCGACAAGGCCTGGTTCGGCTGGCCGAACAGCCCCGGCACCGAGAAGGAGGTCACATCCTGGTTCGAGGCCAAGAATCTCGAAGAGGAAAAGGCCGCGGTCGGCCGCCTCAACAAGGCGGCACTCGACGACGTCGTCTACGCGCCGACCGGTTTCTTCCTGACCTACACGGCGTGGCGCAAGAACGTTGCCGGCATCACCAAGGGGCCGCTGCCGTTCTTCTGGGGCGTATCGAAGACCGTATGATCCTGCGCTGAGGCGATATGCTCTCCTACATCCTCCGCCGCATCGTTGCGACCTTGCCGGTGATGGCGATCGTCGCATTGTTCGTGTTCAGCCTGCTCTACATCGCGCCGGGTGATCCCGCCGTGGTGATCGCGGGCGATCAGGCAAGCCCGGAGGATGTGGAGCGCATCCGCCAGAGCCTCGGCCTCGACCGGCCCTTCCTGATCCAGTTCGGAAGCTGGGTCTGGCGCATCCTGCATGGCGATCTCGGCACCTCGATCTTCACCAACTTGCCGGTCTCGGCGATGATCGGACAGCGTCTCGGGCCGACGCTGTCGCTGATGATCGTCACGCTCCTGCTCACGATCGTGGTCGCGGTGCCGCTTGGCGTGGTGGCGGCGTGGAAGGCGGGCAGCCTGATCGACCGCGCCATCATGGGTTTTGCGGTGTTCGGCTTCTCGCTGCCCGTCTTCGTGGTCGGTTACATGCTCGCCTATATCTTCGCACTGGAGCTCGAATGGCTTCCGGTGCAGGGCTACACGCCGCTCACGGCGGGCTTCTGGCCGTGGCTGGAGAACCTGATCCTGCCGGCGATCGCGCTCGGCTGTGTCTACATCGCGCTGGTCGCGCGCATCACCCGCGCGGCCATGCTCGAAGTTTTGCAGCAGGACTATATCCGCACCGCGCGCGCCAAGGGGCTCGGGCAGGGCGGCATCCTGTTCATCCACGCGTTGAAGAACGCGGCAGTGCCGATCGTGACCGTGATCGGGATCGGCATCGCGCTCCTGATCGGCGGTGCCGTCGTCACGGAGAGCGTGTTCGCGATCCCCGGCCTCGGCCGGCTCACGATCGACGCGATCCTGCGCCGCGACTATCCGGTGATCCAGGGCATCGTGCTGCTGTTCAGCTTCGTCTACGTCCTCGTCAATCTGATGATCGACGTCGTCTACACGCTCGTTGACCCGAGGATCCGCTATTGACCGATACGACCGTCAACCCGCAATCACTTCCGGCCGGTCTCGTCGTCGCGCCGCAACTGCCTGAGATCCTCCGGCCGGTCACGATCCGGCGCGGCTTCGTCGGTCTGCTGCGCGGCCATCCCACCGTCGCGATCGGCGGCGCGCTGCTGCTGACGCTCGTCCTGATCGCGATTTTCGCGCCCCATCTCGGAACGGTCGATCCGACCGCGCTTGCGCCTGCCAAGCGCACGCGCGCGCCGTCGGCCGATTTCTGGTTCGGCACCGACGTGCTCGGCCGCGACATCTATTCGCGCGTGCTGTTCGGCGCGCGGGTCTCGCTGACGGTCGGCCTGTCCGTTGCGATATTTGCATCCGTGATAGGTCTCGCCATCGGCATGGTTTCTGGCTTCGTTCGCTGGGCCGACGGAATCCTGATGCGCTTCATGGACGGATTGATGTCGATCCCGCCGATCCTGCTTGCGATCGCGCTGATGGCGCTGACCCGCGGCAGCGTCGGCAATGTCATCCTGGCCATCACCATTGCCGAAATCCCGCGCGTCTCCCGTCTCGTTCGCAGCGTGGTGCTGTCGCTGCGCGAGCAGCCCTATGTGGACGCGGCGGTTGCCTGCGGCACACGCACGCCGATGATCATTTTGCGTCACATCCTGCCCAACACGCTCGCGCCGATGTTGGTGCAGGCAACCTATATCTGCGCCAGCGCCATGATCACGGAGGCGATCCTGTCCTTCATCGGCGCCGGCACGCCGCCGACCATTCCGTCTTGGGGCAACATCATGGCCGAAGGCCGCGCGCTGTGGCAGGTCAAGCCCTACATCGTGTTCTTCCCGGCGGCCTTCCTGTCCGTCACCGTGCTCGCCGTGAAT
Organism: Bradyrhizobium cajani; assembly: GCF_009759665.1. Taxonomy (GTDB): domain Bacteria; phylum Pseudomonadota; class Alphaproteobacteria; order Rhizobiales; family Xanthobacteraceae; genus Bradyrhizobium; species Bradyrhizobium cajani. The sequence continues at coordinate 26,671 of NZ_WQNE01000035.1, read as the reverse complement.
CTGCTCGGCGACGGCCTTCGCGATGCGCTCGATCCGCGCATGGCCAAGAGCCTCTAGTTTTCAGGGCTGATTGCGATGGCGCTGCTCGAAGTCGAGAATCTCCAGACCCATTTCCGCACACCGGGCGGCATCAACCGCGCGGTCGACGGCGTGTCCTTCCATGTCAACGAGGGCGAGACGCTGGCCATCGTCGGCGAGTCCGGTTGCGGCAAGTCGGTGACGTCGATGTCGCTGATGCGGCTGATCCCGGAGCCGCCCGGCAGGATCGCAGGCGCCATTCGTTTCGCGGGCAGGGATCTCCTGCAACTCTCCGATCGCGAGATGCGGGCGATCCGCGGCAACGACATCTCGATGATCTTCCAAGAGCCGATGACGAGCCTCAATCCAGTCCTGACGGTCGGGCGCCAGATCCGCGAAACGCTGATGATCCATCAGGGCCTCGACAAGGCTGCTGCCGAGGCGCATGCGATCGAGATGCTGACGCTGGTCGGCATTCCCGAGCCGAAGCGCCGCGTGCGCGAATATCCGCACCAGCTCTCCGGCGGCATGCGTCAACGCGTCATGATCGCGATCGCGCTTGCCTGCAATCCGAAGCTTCTCATTGCCGACGAGCCGACCACCGCGCTCGACGTGACGATCCAGGCGCAGATCCTGAAGCTGATGCTGGACCTCAAGCGCCGCGTGGGCGCGGCGATCATCCTGATCACGCACGATCTCGGCGTCGTCGCCGAGATCGCCGAGCGCGTCATGGTGATGTATGCCGGCCGCAAGGTCGAGGAGGCGCCGGTCGCCGAGTTGTTCCGCTCGCCGCGCCATCCCTATACGCAAGGCTTGCTCGGCGCCGTGCCGAAGCTCGGTTCCTCGCTCACCGGCACCGCGACGCGGCTCGCAGAAATCCCGGGGCAGGTGCCTGATCTGCGCAAGCCGATCATCGGCTGCGTGTTTGCCGGGCGCTGTGCGCTTGCAACCGATCTCTGCCGCCAATATGCGCCGGGACTCGAAGAGAAGGGGCCCCGTCACATCGCGGCCTGTCACTATGCGGCCAAGGGAGCCGTTGCGGCATGAGCGCTCCGTTGCTCCAGGTCAACGACCTCAAGAAGCATTTCCCGATCAATAAGGGCCTCTTCGGGCGACAAACCGAATTCGTCTATGCGGTAGACGGCGTGTCGTTCGAGATCGCGCGCGGCGAGACGCTGTCGCTGGTCGGCGAGTCCGGCTGCGGCAAGTCGACGGTCGGCCGCGCCATCCTGCGCCTGTTCGACGTCACCGCGGGGCAGGTGATCCTCGACGGCCAGCGGATCGACGACGCACATCCGAGCACTATGCGCCAGATGCGCCGCCGCGTGCAGGTGGTGTTCCAGGATCCATTCTCGAGCCTCAACCCGCGCATGCGCGTGCGCGACATCCTGGCCGAGCCGATCCGCAATTTCGGTCTCGCCAAATCGGCAGAGGATCTCGAGGTGCGCGTCACCGCACTGATGGATACCGTCCGCCTGCCGCGCGAGGCCCTGAACCGCCGGCCACACGAATTCTCCGGCGGCCAGCGCCAGCGCATCGGGATCGCGCGGGCGCTCGCTGCGGAGCCCGAGCTGATCGTGTGCGACGAGGCGGTGTCCGCGCTCGACGTCTCGGTCAAGGCGCAGATCGTCAATCTGCTCCAGGATCTCCAGCGCGAGTTCGGCCTGGCACTGCTGTTCATCAGCCATGACCTCGCCATCGTCGAGCATATGACCCATCGCGTCGCGGTGATGTATCTCGGCAAGATCGTCGAGGTAGCGCCGCGCCGCGAGATCTTTGCCGCGCCGAGGCATCCCTACACCAAGGCGCTGCTCTCCGCGGTGCCGCTGCCCGAGCCGGGCGCCCGGCGCAGTCCGATCATCCTCCGCGGCGACGTGCCGAGCCCGATCAATCCGCCGAGCGGATGCCGGTTTCACACCCGTTGCCCATTCGCCTTCGACCGTTGCAGAACGGAGGAGCCGGCACTTCGTTCGGCCGAAGGTGACCAGTGGGTGGCCTGCCATCTCGACGCGCTGCCGCAGGATTGAGCAGATCAGGATGCCGGCTTCAGCGGGCGGCGTGCGGACTGGCTCGCGGAGACAGAACAGCCGAGGGAAATCTGCGCGTGAAGGCGTGGGTCTTGGGTTGGACGCGTGATCCGTCGATCACCTCGAGGCGGCCGCAACGGTTCAGGGTATGCAGCTTCCTGCCGGGCCATGCCGGTCCGGGCTTGAGCGAATGGCGGACGATCTGCTTGAACGTCGTCGGCGACAGTTCGACAATCTCCGCAAGGCGGAGCGCCGCGCCATAGCCGTCGGCACAATCCTGAACCGGTCGCCACAATTTGTCATTGATGGTGACGAAATTCCCCGCTGGCCGCGCGCTTGCACGATCGATCAGGACCGGATTGCTGGCATGGGGCAGCCACGGGCCCAGGAGATGCTCGGCGTAGTAGATCGCGAGCGAATCCGAGTAGCCGCCGGTTCCGTCGCGCCAGGCGCCGAACAGATAGTGCAGGCCGTTGTGCCGCGTGATCGTGGCATCGGCGAGCTCAAGGCCTGACAGTAGCGTCGCGTGGCGCTCCCATTTGTCAGGAAACCGAACGCATTTGTAGAGCGCGACGTCGCCGTGGACGGAGCTTTCCGGGATCATCCACACCGCGCCATCGTCCTCGATCAGGAACGGATAGGACAGGTGCCAGGGCTCCTCCAGCACGGGCACGACTTCGCCGATCGGGCCCGCGTCGTCGAACTCGATCGCCGAGATGATGCCTTTCCCAACGCGGTGGTCGAGATCCTCGAAAAAGACGAATGTCCGTCCCTGCCATTTGATGGGAAATGGATCGGCGTAGAAGTGGTTGCCGGGATCTCCCAGAACATTCCAGCGAGGTCCGGATAGGTTTCCGGTTTGCCAGACGCCTGCGCCGTCATTGAAGCGCCATCCGATATGCCAATGCGGGGCATAGCAGCAGAGCCGATAGATCTCCTTGGCGATCGATACCGCGAGGCCGCGCGCAACGTATGCCGCCGGCTGCCGGCCGATGTTGTCTCCGGCTGGACGTGCCAGTTGCGGCACGATGCGCGGGCGTTCCGACAGGATTGCCGCGACCATGGTCAGGGTTCGCGCCATGACGGTTTCGAGCGCACCGCTCAAGCCGGTTGCAATCTCTCCGGAGGGGTGGCCGCGATCGAGGACTGCACCGTCGACGTCGTTGACGATCTCGATCAGCGGCAGGTCGCCGGCGAGAATGGCAGCGAGCGCGGCGTTTTCGCCCGCGGCTCCATTGAACAATGGGCGCAGATAGAGCCGGACAGAACAGCCGGGGTCCCGCGCTGCGCCCGTAAAATCGATGATCGCGTCGGCCGTGCCAGTGCGAGCCCGCGTCCGTTCCGGGGTGATCTTCAGTTTCTCGGCGCCGCTATGTTTGCCCCTGTGCAACACCATGCGTTCGAGTTCGAACAGCGCGTCGAGACCTGTGGGGCGTGACTCGGTCGTTGCGGTCCAAGCGATTTGAACCGGAACATCGCGCCCGTCGATCGACAGCGTCTCGCGGTCCATCCACCGCCGCGCATGCTCTCGTTCACAGCGAAACTCGATGATCATGTCGAGCCAATCTGTCCCAACGCGCCCCGTCAAATGACCTGGCCGAGAATTCGAACGTATTCCTCCACCATGGCATCGACCGAATAGCGCGATTTCAATCCCTTGGCGTTTTGCCGCAGTTGGTCGCTCAGGGTTTGATCCGTCAGAATTCTGGAAACGGCCGCCGCCAGTTTCGTATGATCGGAGGCGTCGACGAAGAGTGCGGTCGGTTCTCCTTCGAACGACAACACCTCGCGCAGAACGGGAAGATCGGTGACGACGGAGGGAACGCCGGCGTTTGCGGCCTCGACCGCGGCCAGGCCAAAGGTCTCGGCCTGCGTCGGGAATACGAACACGTCCAGACCGGCGAGGAAGTCCGCCATTCGGCGCGGTGGGATTTCGCCCAGCAGATGCAGCCTGTCCAATACCTTCAACTCGTCCGCCAACTGCCTCAGCCGGGCCTCGTCGGCTCCCTGGCCGGCCAGCGCGAGGTGCCAGGATGGTTCACCCGGCAACAGACGGATCGCCGCATCAAGCCGCTTGTGCGGGTGCAGCCTTGCTGCGCAGCCGAGCAGTGTGCTGTCCGGCGGAAGGTTGAACGTCTGCCGGGCGGCCTGCTTCGACAGTGTTAGCGCCTTGTCGTCGAAGCCGTGCGGGACATGCACCATGCGCGAGCGATAGGTCGCGGGGTAGCGCGAATATTCGCGCTCCATGGCCTGTGAGTTCAGCGTGATGCGGTCGAAGAAGCCGAGGCTGCCCATGGCGATGTCGGCCGCGCGGACCGGCCAGCTCATCGACAGCGCCGATGACACCTGATTGGCGACGACCGGGGCCCGGCTGACGAGGCACGACACGCCGGCGCCGATGACGTTGCCGAAATGCTGAAAGGTCAGGACGGCGTCGGGCCTGGTGGTCCTGATATGGCGGCCCAGTGTCCACAGCATCCGCAGCAAGGCCAGCGGATTGCCCGGCCGGCGCGATGCGCAATAGAACGTATCGGGCGGCTCGTCGAAGGAGCTCGACTTGCGGAAGAAGAACAGATTGGTGACCCGATAGCCGCGAGCGGAGAGGCCGGCGCCAAGCAGCCGCGAGATCTCCTGGGCGCCCGCGTTCTCGGCCTGGGTTTGCACGAGAAGCACGTGCAGCTTCGATCCGCCGCTGTTGGGTCTTGCGAGTGTGGCCGCCGTCGACGGCAGCTTCGGTGCCTCGCCCAGTTCTGCGCCTGGTTGGTAATGGAGCACGAATCCCGACCCGTTGAAGAAATGAAATTATCACCTTCTTAACTCCGTACCTATCATGCGAGCATCGGGCGGACACCGACTAGCAACAAACGGAGTTAATGCGAGGCCCATCGGAAGGGCGTCTCTCGCAAGCGAATTCCGCTGGTTCCCAGGCGAAATGATGCGAGTGCGTTAACCAATTGGTCATAGTCGCGTAGCGGGCGGGTAACTGCGGATTAACCATAGATATTTACGTTGGAGCAGGCCACTGAACAGTGTTCGCCAGTTGAATCCGAGTAAAGTCCATGACGTTCGGTCGCCGCGCAGACCCGACAAGTTCCGGATCGACCGATGTCGCCGCGTCGTGGCAGCCGCGGAATTCGTCGAACGGTGAGGTTCGCGAAACCAGCGCACGCCTGGGCGGCGCGCTCACTGCCGCCGGCGCGATCTCCTTCCTTCGGGACAATGCTCGCCGCATCCTGACGCTCGCTCTCGCGATCTTCGCGCTTGGCGCCGTCGTTCTCCTGGTGATTCCGGTTCGATTTGCGGCGACAGCGCTGGTCGTCGTCGATCCTCGCGAGCAGCGCGTGACCACGGAGCAGGACGTTCTGCCGGGCATAGGGCAGGATAGCGCCGCACTGCAAAGCCTGGTCGAGGTGGCCAAGTCCGACGGCTTTCTCAAGCCGCTGATCGAGCAGCTCAAGGTCCAGGATGACCAGGACATTTCCGGCGGATACACCGACCCCACGCGCCTGCTCGAAAGATTCCGCAATCGTCTCGACATTTCCCGTCGCGGGCTGACTTATGTCATCGCCATCCGGTTCACCTCGAACCGGCCGGAGCGCGCGGCCTACTATGCCAATGCCATCGCCGAAGCGTTCGTTGCGAGCCAGGGCCGCATCCGCACCGAGGCGACGGACGAGGCCGCCGACTGGCTCAGCGGCCGGCTCAAGACGTTGAACGACCGCTTGAAGGCGTCAGAGGATGCCGTTGCGGCCTTCAAGCTCGAGCACAGGATCGTCAACGCCGGCAAGGACTCCACGACCCAGCAATTGCGGGTGACCGAACTGTCGCAGCAGGTGGCCGCTGCGCGTGCCCGGACCGAAGAGGCGAAGGCCCGCTACGAGCAGGCGCAGCGTGACGTGAAGGCGAATGTCGACAGCCCCGTCAAGCAGGATCTCCTGAGCGCGCTGCGCGCCCAGCGATCTGCACTCAACGACCAGATTGCGCAGAAGCGGGCGGTGTTCGGCGATCGCCATCCCGATCTCGTGATGTCGTACAGCCAGCTGAACGATCTGAACCGGCAAATCGAGGTCGAGCGGTCAAAGGGCATCGACACCGCGAAGTCGGAATATGAGGCTCAGCGCGATCAGCAGAAGGCGCTGGAGAGCCAGATGAAGGCGGCTGAATCGCAGCTCCTGGTCGATGGGCAGGCTCTCGTCCGGCTTCAGGAATTGCAGCGCGACGCCGAAGCCAACAGAAACATCTACGAGCAGTTCCTGTCGCGGTCCAAGACGACGAACGAGCAGCGCCTCTTGCAGAGCTCTCAGACCAAGGTTGCGTCCTCCGCCATTCCGCCGCTTCGCTCGACCTTGCCGCCGCTGCCCTTGCTGCTTGCCGCCCTCGCGATCGGCTCGCTGCTGGCATCGACCGCGATCGTTGCCGCAACGGGACGGGCGTCGGACAAATCCGTTCCGGGCGTTCGTGAGCCCGAAGCGGCTCCGCGCCAGCCCGAGGTGTGGCCGCGTCCGCCGGTGTGGGCTCGCATTCCCGAGCTGATGCGAGAAGTCACCAGAAACATCTGGCAGGGTCCGGTGTCCACGGCGACTGAGCTCGATCTCAGTTTCCATCTGCGGCCGCTGCTCGACAGGCTGGTGGCATTGCCGGGACCTGCGGGCAAGGTAGTCCTCGTGATGTCGGTCGGGAAATTGGCCGGCGGCAACACCGTCGCGCGGTCGCTGAACCGGTGGGCGGTGAACAACGGAAAGCTGAGCGTTCTGATCCGGGTCGAGCCGGACCTCGGCAGCGCCAGGGGCGGACCCGTCAAGGGGCAGGCAGACGGCGCGACCACGGCGGACTTTCGCAGCGTCGATGCGCTTCTGAGCGCCGGCAAGAGGCCGGAGCCATTGCCCGCGGACGATATTCGTTCGGAGTTCGATCTGATCATCGTCCATGCAACGTCGCTTGCCTTGCAGCCGGAGGCGGCGGCTCTGGCAGCTCACGCCGATCTGGTCGTTCTCGTGGCCCGCGAAGATGCGATCGGATCAGCCGCGATGCGCAGGGCGACGGCTGCGCTCGCCCGCTTCGGCGGCGTGCCGACCGGCATCGTCGTCAATCATGTACCGGCCGATCCGTCGGCTTCTCATCGCCGCGGCGAAGTGCTGGGCTTGGCCGGTTGATTGTCGTTCGGTGAATTGGCGCCTATTCGCTCGCGTCGGCGCCACGGACGGCGTAGGTGCCGCGTTTCGATCCAGCGAAGCGCAACAGCGCGAGAATTGATGGATCGACTCCGGTTCGCCGGCGACAGAGGACGTTGAGAGCGATCGTCGCGAGCGCCAGCGACACGGTGGCGGAGATTGCCGCGCCGAGCACGCCGAGCCAGGGAATCAGGACGAGAAATCCGATCAGCCGCAGCGCCACGTTCGCAGCAACGACGGGGACGTAATTGCGTTCATGGCCGGTCAACTGCAAGATCGCCGCGGATGGACCGCCCGCCGCCTGGAATGCCGTTCCGATCGCGAGCACAATCAGCACCCAGTGCTGCGCGGCGAAATGGGGACCGAACAGGTTGAGAAGGTAAGGGCCGCCAATCCAGATCAGGAAGAGCCCGCTGACCACGCAAAGCGCAGTCACTTCCGCCATCAGCTGCAACGTCCGCTCGAATTCCCGGTGGTTCTTGCTGAAGTACAGCGAGGGAAGCCGGCGCGCGCCGAAACTGTACAGTGCGGCCGACACCATGGCGAAGACGTTGGCCAGGCGCGAGGCGGCAAAATAGATTCCGGCGGTCGTCGGATCCAGCATCCAGTAGACCAGAATGACGTCGAAATACTGGTTTGCAGCTTCGAGGATCGACGCGACCCAGAAATGAAGCGCGCTCGATCTCCAGCGCGACGTCTCGGAACGCGCCGCCGTGCCGCGGAAATCCGGCAGCGCTCGCGCAATCGCGATGATTTGCGCAACGAGGCCAACCGACATCGCAATTGTCATCACCGCGATCAATTCGGCCGGATCGAGCTGGCGATGACCGAGCAACATGGCGAGCAGAAACAGAACGACGATCACCCGCCAGAAGAACTCCCGGTTTCCCTCTCCCATGAGAATGCTGACCAGCGAGCGGGCGACCTGGCTGCCGAGCATAAGCCCTGCATTCACGGCGGTGTAGGCCGACACTGCGAGGATCAGCAGCCACCAGTCGCCCCGCACGTTCGCGATCAACGCGATCGCGACGATTGCGATCAGCATGGCGAGCCCCGAGATCTTCAGGCTTGATAGCAGCACGCCTTTCGTCAGATCGGGCTTATCGTCAACCTGATATTCGTTCAGGAATCGCACCAGAAGCGATTCCTGGCCGACCAGTCCCACGACCGATGCGATCTGGGCGACCGAAAGCCAGGTCGCAAAGATGCCGAATCCATCGGGCGACATCGTTCGTGCCGCCAGCGAGAACAATGCGAACGCGAGCGCGCCGCTACCAACCTTGAGCAGGATGGTCCCGACGACCCCGCGCGTCACGTCGCGCCGCATGAACTGAGCAATGGATTCGATCATCGAAGATACGGGGCGTCCCCCAGGAATACGCGTTGCGATAGCGGTGACAGCCTAGCATGCCGAAAAACCGCGAGTGTTAATAGGAGGCCCGGGGATTTCGCCGACCGCGACGATGTCGCGGGTAAGCCGGTTGCTTCACTGTGAAACATCGCCGCCCCGATTGTCCCGGATCGAGCAAGGCCCAGCTTGACCGTATGGCGGCACAGCGCCGCATCGCCGGCCGCTGAAGACGAGATCAGCGGCTTCGATGCAGGATGACGCGCCGTGAAAAGCCGCCGAACGGTCAGAGGCCGGGATTTTGCACGGCATCCAGAGCAAGGCGCGTGCCGGGACGACATCCAGCGGATCAGCACTTCGATTCATTAACCTCGATCATTGGAAAAGATCGCGTTTGGTCCGGCGATGCGACATCAGGCGAGATAATTGCACATGGAACCACCGTTAACCTTGGAGCCTGAACCATGACGGCCGATAGAACCGTGACCGAGACGATCGCCGCGACCGAGACCGCAACGATCGTTGCGGACATCGCGGTCGTCGGCGGCGGGCTTGCGGGATCGCTCGCGGCGGCTGTCCTTGCGCGGGCAGGACATCGCGTCGCCCTGATCGACAAGCGCGCAATCTATCCGGACGAGTTCCGGGTCGAGAAGATTGGCGGTCATCAGCTCGAGATCTTACGCAGGCTGGGCTTCATCGGCGGCCTCGAGAGCGTCGGTTGTCCGTACGACCGTGTGCTCAATATCCGGGAAGGCAAGGTGGTCGATGTCAGCGTTGGCCGGGCCTACGGGCTTCCCTATGCCGATCTCGTTGCTATGGCGCGCCGTCAGATGCCCGATCCATGCAGTCTGATCGTCGACGAGGTCACCGCAGTCCGCTCCAGCGATGATGTCCAGCATCTCGAACTCGCCTCCGGCCGGCGTGTAAACGCGCGGCTGGTCGTTCTGGCCACGGGCATGGCGGGAGCTCTCGGATACAAGCTGGGAATCAGGCGGCGCGTGCTGGCGGAGCGTCACTCGGTCTCGTTCGGCTTCACGATCGCCCGCCGTGATGGTGCACCGTTCGATTTCGAGGCCCTGACCTGTTACGGCGAGCGCACCGCGGACGGCATCGACTATCTCAGCCTGTTTCCCGTGCCTGGCGGCATGCGGGCAAATCTCTTCATGTTCCGCGATCCGACCGATCCGGTCATGCGCGATCTACGTCGCGAGACGGAAGCGACGGTCCTGCGGTTGCTGCCGGGCTTGCAGCCCTATCTCGGCGATTTCCGTGTGACAGACCGGATCCAGAATTGGGTGATGGACCTCTCCGTCGTCGAGGGCCACCTTCAGGCGGGTGTCGTGCTCATCGGTGATGCGTTCCAGACCAATTGTCCTGCTGCCGGCACCGGCGTTGCCCGCCTGTTGACAGACGTCGAGCGCCTTTGCACCGAATATGCGCCGCGATGGCTCATGACCGAGGGCATGGGTAGGGAAAAGATTTCGGAATTCTATGCCGATCGCGACAAGGTCGCGTCCGATCAGCATTCATTGAAGATGGCGCGCTTCCGTCAGGCCCTGACGTCCCGCGACGATATCCGTTGGGACGTGCGCCGACGGCTGCATTTCCTGCGGCGTAGTATCACCCACCGGGTCGATCAGATGCGCCCCGGCTGGCTCGCGCACGTCCGGACTGCGCTGCGCGCCTGAGCGCCAGACCGGCTGACGCGACGCGCCGGTCAGCGCGTGGGAGTTGAGGTGCGGGTCGGCAAGAGCCTGAACTCCGACATTCGCTTGGCGGCGAGTTTGAGCCAGGGAGCTTGCTTCAGGGCGAACAGGGTGGCGGCGCCCACCGTGCTGCCGGCCTGCGTGACCGCCCACATCGGCGACGGCTGCCCGCCGAACAGCTTCTTGTAGGGCTCGTCACCGATGGTGAAATCGAGCATCTGATCGCCGCGCTCGATGCAATCCCTCGCCACCTGCTCGAACATCAGCGCGCCGAGGGACTGGCTCTTGTATCCGGCAATGTCGAAGGCGCTCATGATGACGAGGAAGCTGCCGTGATGGCACAATCCGAGCACGGCCGCGATCACCTCGCCGTCCATCTTCATGGCATAGAGCCGCACGAAGGAACCGAGGCCACGGAGCGCCACGTCGGAATAGAAGTCGTAATATTCGGGGCGCTGGAGCAGGTCACCGTCGCCCTGTGACTGAAACCGGGGCCCGCGAAATTTCCTCATCACGTCCAGCGCATCGAGGATGGTACTGCTGTCGTTGCAGCATGAAAAGCTCAGCGCGCCCTTCTTCTGGAGCTGACGATACTTCTTCGCGAGCTCTTTCTGATAGGATCGGTCCATCGCGCTGGCGCGCCATTGATCGAACGGCGCGACGAGAACGGTCGCGTAGGCATTCGTGTCCATCGATACGCGGCGGGGCGCGGCCAGGAGGTTCTCGATCGGAAGCCGCCCGTCGGGCAGCTTGGTCATCCGGAGCAGATCGAAAGGACGGACGAGGCGCCGGATCTCAGCGCATGCACTTCCGTCCGCCAGCAGTTGCGAAAACACCTCCGGGCTGCAAACCGGCGCCAGATAGTCGGACACGCGCAGGTCGGCGAATTCGATGGTCCGGATCGGACCGCGCCGGACCCGGAGCAGAGGCAGCACCATCGCAAGGGTGCCCGTCGCACGCTGTCGGACCACGACGACAAGAGGGGTCGCCCCTGCATGAGACGCGAGCCTGGTGTAGAGGCAATGCAACCAGAGCGGATGCTGAAACGCGGTGGCGGCCGAATTGTCGAACAGCGCCGCGTATTCCGGAGACAGAAAATCGAACGCCTGCTCAAGAACGACGTCGAACGTGTTGCTAGGCTTATTCATGCGTGACCAGGGAAACCAGATAACTTAAGAAAGGTCGATCGAGCCGGAACTGCGGTCTTATAGCAGGGTCGTGACGGTCGAGACACCGACAGGGTGCGAATTGCATTAATGCGCGGGTCCGGACCCCTGCCGTTACCGAATTCTTAACGATCCGCGTGGGCGTGAGCGGCGGAGATCGTCCCGCGCTAGCAAATAATTAACCGTGCTTAAGGAAGGTCGTTTCATGGCCAGCCTACAGACTCAGGTGGATTCCGGGGCACTCGAGAGCGCGATCTGGAAGACGCGCAGCGTTGGCGTCGAGAAGATTGCCAGGGTCGCAATCAGCTGCTCGGTCACCATCAATGTGGTTGCTTCGATGGGCACCCTCAACACCGCGCTGTTGCCGGCAGAGCTGACCTATCTGCAACAGGCCGTGACTCTCCTGATGTGGGGCGTCCTCATCTATGCGAGCGCATTCGTGCGTCCGCGCCTGCGGTTGCAATTCAATCCCGATTTGATCGTACTGGTCGCATTCTATACGTTCGCCGTCGTCTCCGTGTTCTGGACCAGCCTGAGCGCCGCAGCGATCATGAAGAGCGCGGCGCTTGCGATGACGACATTCGGTGCGTTCTGCCTCATCACGCGTGTCGATATGGACGAGGTGGTGAGAGCCACGGCCCTTGGGCTCTTCATCCTGGTAGCCGCATCCGCCGTCTGCGCAGTCGCCGTACCTGATATCGGGATAGACCACAGCTGGATGCATAATGGTCAGTGGCAAGGCGTCTATGAATCGAAGCAAACGCTTGGGTTCGTCGGGGCCTACCTGATGTTCTTTGCCTGCTACCGGAAGATGACAGGGCAGGGCTGGCCGGGCTTCCTCGTGACGTTCCTCCTGGCGTCAACGTGTGTCCTCGCCTCGGAATCGAGAGGCGCCGGCGCTGTTGCCCTGGCTGCCTGTGCGCTGCTCGTGACCTCGATGTGGTCGGTCCGCTGCATGAGGATCTATGCGGTCCTGCCATTCGTCATGTGCATCCTGGCCGTCTTCCTGATCCTCTATTTCTATGTGACCGGACATGACGCGATCCATATCGGCGATGCGACCATCGATTTCACCGAGCGGACCTTCATCTGGCAATACGCGATAAGCCATTTCGACGACGTGCCGCTGCTCGGCTTCGGCATCAACGGGTTCTGGACGATCCCGTCGATCTACGATTACTTCGAACAGAACCACACCTGGGTGCTCGACAATTATCACAGCGGCTACATCGCGATCCTGATGGAAACGGGGCTCTTGGGATACGTGCTTTTCGCCACCAGCGTCTTTCTGTTCTCGAACAAGATTCTCCATCTGATTTCGGCCCGATCGATCGATCGATCGCACTGCGCCCTGATCATCGGATTCGTCGTCCTCAGCTTCCAGACCAATTTCACGGAGACGACATTTCTTCGTTCGACCATGTTCACATCAGTGCTGCTGGTTGCATTCTTCTTCGCAGCGTGCAGGCCGGTGCCGCAGGCAGGTTTCAAGTCTTTGCAAATGGACGCCAGATGACCGTCATGCGTGCTCGATGGCCCGGGAGCGTCATTCTCGCAGCAACGGTGGTTTGCGTTGCGTCGCTGTTCTCTCACGTCCACGGGGCCGAGCAGGCCCGCGACTTGCCGAGATTAGGGCGCGGCATCAATATTCTTGGTTACGATGGGATCTGGGAGGGCGGACAGAACGCTCCGTTCCGCCTGGACAATTTGACGGCAATCAGGAAGGCCGGGTTCTCGCATGTCAGGATCAATTTCTTCGGTTTCAAGTTCATGGGCTCGGGCAATGTCCTGGACGAGATCGTCCTGAGGCGGCTTGACGCCGTCATCGAGGAAGTTCTCGCCAGGAACCTCATTCCCGTCCTCGACGAGCACGATACCCACATTTGCCAAAGCGACGTTGCCGGATGCGGCGAGAAGCTCAGGGCGTTCTGGAGGCAGATATCCGAGCGCTATGCCGGGAAATATCCCGTGCTTGTCTTCGAGGTCCTGAATGAGCCCGGCGGGCAAATGACGTCCGCCAGCTGGAATTCGCTGCTCAATGAATGTCTCGGCATCATCCGCCGCACCAATCCCGAGCGGCCGATCATTGCCGCGGTTCTCAACACGGATGACATCCCTGTCGACGAGCTGGCTCTGCCGGCCGAGGACAGGAAGCTCATTGTCACGTTTCACTATTACGCGCCGATACGGTTCACGCACCAGGGTGCACCGTGGTCTCAGACTTTCTCGAAGATCGGCCCCCTGGATTGGGGCACGCCGGACGACGAAGCAAGGGCCGCGGCCGATTTCAGGAAAATGAGTCTCTGGGCGCAGAGGGAGAAGCGTCCCATCTATCTCGGGGAGTTCGGTGTGTACGAGCGTGCCCCGTCGGATAGTCGCCTGCGATACCTCTCCTTCATGGCGAGAAGCGCCGACAGGCTTGGCTGGTCATGGGCCTATTGGCAGTTCGATCATGATTTCGCTGCCTTCGACAGCGCGCGTCAGGCCTGGAAACCGGGCATCCTGCGGGCTCTGATCCCGTCGCCGCATTGAAGCGCCACCGGAAGGGCTGAACGCCGCGCGCTGCATGACGCGGGCGCCGCGATCTCGAGGCGTGAAATGTCCAGCTATGCGGCGGCAGCGAGGCCCAGGCGGCCTATGCCGGGAAGCTTGAGCGCCGGTCGTCGAATGTCGAGGCCAAGCACCGCTCCGAAGAAATTGATTTCGATACCTTCGACCCAGCCGATCGTCATGCCAAGGTAGCCCGAGAGTGAGGCATAAATGCCGGTGCCGGACGCAGTAAGGCCCGCCCATCTTCCGTTGTAAGGATAGTCCTTGCCGATCGCCGTCGGTGGAAGGACCGCACGAAGCTCGGGAACGGCGTCCAGCGCCGCCTGCACGAAGGTGTTGGAGTTCGGTCCCGGCCAGGCGCTGTACTCGCCGTAGGCGCGGAACCTGTAGTTCTCGATGACATAACGCATTTTCGGGATCAGCGCTTCAGCCCGCGCGCCGTCGACCGCCACCACGGTCTCCGGCATGGCGCCGAACCAGCGGCCGTCGGGTGTAAATCCGTTGCTGCGGATCGGGTCACCCCACGCCGTGTAGTCGTAGCGGCTGTAGCTGGTGGCGCCCTTCTCCTTGACGACGATCCAGGTGTGGACCGCGAAAATGCTGCGCCAGCGCACGGTGCGCGCGGCGAAGACGCGGACCACCGCCTCCGGATTGAGGGATGCCGGCGGCAGCAGCCCCGCGCTCGAGCGATCCGCGGTCTGCCAATTGCCGCGGCCGTCGCCGAACAAATAATATCGACCGGCCGACAAGCCGATCGGCACGAAGATCAGCAGCAGGAAGAGAATCAAGAATTTCCTCAATGCGGGCAGCCATGGGGCGGGAATACGCCATCAATATAGTTCGGCCGGCGGCAAGCGCCAACGCGGCCAATGCCCTTGCATTTGGGAGGTGCATCCCCATGTTCCCGTTATGATGAAGCTGTCACTCGTCGAAGATCAGGCCATCCAGGCGCGAATCGCGTTCATCGCGGGCGCCGAGACGTTCGACCGCATCTTCGCCGGTATCCGGTTCGACGAAGTCGATGGCAATTTGCTGTTTGCCATTGCCAGGGACGAGGACTGCGCGGCCGAGATCGAGGACGCGTTCTCGCATCAGCTCGCAGTGGTTGCAACGCAAGTCCTCGGGCAGAGCGTCGACGTGGTCGTGGTGCTGCCGAAGGTCCTGCAATAGCCCTTCGATCGCGCTCAAGCCGGTTGGCCGGGCTCGTGTCTTTCGCTTTTCAACGCCATCGCGAAATTGTAATGACGTCTCTGGGCGCTCAGGCCCGACGTGCGTGATCGACGGAGCTCGACGGGAGGGCTCGTCGTCGCTCGCCTCCATTCGCGAAACAAAGTTGGATACACATTGGCGCCCACCAGGAAAGCCCGGGTCGCGAGCTCCGCGATAAAGACAAAGAGCAAGGGCTCAAAGCCCACGAGCTCAAGAACCAGGAGCTCAAGAACCAGGAGCTCAAGACCCAAGAGCGCAAAGACCAGGAGCTCGTCGCGTTCCGTCATCTCGTCCTCATCGCCTCTCGGCATGCTGGCGCCCCACCTTCTGGAGCAATGGGAGAAGTCCGGCCGCGATGGCCTCGTCTTCCTCTGCGACGACGAGAACAGAGCGGAGCGTCTTGGGGGCGTGATCCACGCGCTCGACTCTTCAGTCGAGGTGCTGGTATTCCCGCGACTGAACAATCTGCCATTCGACGGTCTGGAGCCGTCGCGCGAGATCGCAGGCAGGCGCAGCTCGGTGTTGCGGCGCCTTGCCAAGGCAAGAAAGCCTGTTTTCCTCGTGTCGACCGCAGAGGCGATCATGGAACGGCTGCCGCTGCCGGCGAGCTGGTCGAAGACCAGCCTCAGCCTGAAGGTCGGCGCGGCCTATTCGGAAGCCGAGCTGGAGAGCCGCCTGGAAGCGCTCGGCTACGATCTCGACGAAGAGGCGGAGTACCCGGGCGGCGTCCTGTTCCACGGCAAGACGTTCGAAGTGTTTCCCGCCGGTGCGCTCGGTCCGTTCCGGATTGAACACTCCGGCGGTGTCATCCGCAAAATAGTCGCCGTCGATCCGGTCGAGCATGAGGTCGTCTTCGAGACCAAGGAACTGCTGATCGATCCGATGTCCGAGCAGATTGCGCTCGGCGGCAAACGGGGACAGCGGGCGACGCTGCCGGACTATTGCGCTCGCGCGCGGTGGATCGTGGATGCCGGCGTGCCGGCGCACGCCGATAGCTGGCTGGGGACGATCGAGGAGGCGGCCGGCCGCAGGGATGTGGAGCGCGAATATCTGGGACGGGCGGACTGGAAGCGGCTGAAGAAGCGCATGAGCGTGCTGCCGCAAAGATCGGCTTTCACCTCGACACCGGATTTCTCGAAAGCCGCCTCCCCAAGAAAGATGCTCCGCGGATTCATTGCCGATATGCAGAACGCGGGTTCGCAGCTGCTGTTCGTCGCGGCGGTCGAGGATGACGTTCGCGCGATGGAGCGGATGAGCGGCATCAAGGCGGAGCGCTGTGCCGATTGGAGCGAAGCAATAAAGGGACGAGATCGCGAGACGGCGCTCTTGGCCGACTTCGATGCCGGCTTCGTCGGGGCTGGCCGCAAGCCTCTGGTCGTGGTGACGGCGTCCGACGTGCTCGGCAGCAGAGCCCATCATCCGCAGCCGATGGCGCGGACCTGGACCGCCGCGTTCGATCATCCGGACGTACCGGAGCGCGGCACGGCGGTGGTCCATTTGCAGCGCGGGCTCGCTTTGCTCGACGGCTTGCAGACTTTCGATATGGGGAAGGGATCACGGCGCGAAATGGTCAGGCTTGCGTTCGCGCAAGACAACGCCGTTCTCGTGCCTCCCGCCGATCTTGCATTGATCTGGCCGTACGCGACCGAGCCCGGCAAACTGGCGCGGGACAAGGCGGACGGAAGCACATGGTGGGCGCGGCGGACCGAGGCCGAAGCGGAAATTCAGGTCGCCGCCAAGGCGCTCGCCAAGCACATCAGCCAGCGCCACCGCCGCCGTGCGCCGAAGCTTGTCGCGCCGGGGCCGGTCTATGAGCGGTTCGTCGCGCGTTTTCCCTATTTCACGACGGTGGATCAGGCGAAGGCCATTCAGGACGTCCTCGATGATCTCGCGGCGGGTCACCCCATGGACAGGGTGGTGTGCGGCGACGTCGGATTTGGAAAGACCGAGGTGGCCCTGCGCGCGGCGGCTGCGGTGGCGCTATCGGGGAAACAGGTGGCGATCGCGGTGCCGACGACGGTGCTGGCACGACAGCATCTCGAAACCTTCCGCAAGCGCTTCGGCCCCCTCGGAATCGAGGTCGGAAGCCTGTCGCGAGCCACCTCGGGGCCTGAGACGAGACAGACGAAAGACGGCTTGCGAAACGGCCGGATGAAGGTCGTGGTCGGCACGCAGGCCCTTTCGGCGAAAGATGTGAAATTCGCCGATCTTGGCCTCGTCATCATCGACGAGGAACAGCATTTCGGAGCGGCGGAGAAGGCGAAACTCTCGGGCTTGGCAAAGAATGCCCATACGCTGTGGATGAGCGCGACGCCGATCCCACGCACGCTGGCTGCCGGTCTTGCGGGTTTCCGGGATCTCAGCGTGATCGCGACGCCGCCGGTTCACCGGCTTCCGATCGTGACCAAGATCGCCCAGCTCTCGGATGCGGCCATTGCCGGAGCCCTGCTGCGCGAACGGCGGCGGCACGGGCAGAGTTTTCTGATCTGCCCGCGCATCCAGGATCTGGAGCCGATGCTGGCGCGCGTGCAGGCGGTGGCGCCGGACCTTCGCGTCGTCTGCCTTCATGGCAAGATGCCCGTCGACGAGCTCGACGACCGCATGATGAGTTTCGTCGATGGCGAAGCGGACGTCCTCCTGGCAACCAATATCGTGGAGAGCGGTCTCGACATTCCGCGCGCGAACACCATCGTGGTGTGCTGGCCCGAAAAGTTCGGCCTCGCGCAGCTCCACCAGCTCAGAGGCCGGGTCGGACGCGGCGGAACGCGCGCCTTTGCATATTTGCTGACGGAGTCGGCCTCGGAGCAATCGGAGAAGCGTTTGGCCGTCCTCGAGGAGTTCAGCAAGCCGGGCGCCGGCTTCGCCATCAGCGAGCGCGACCTCGACCTCAGGGGGGCGGGCGATCTGTTTTCGGAACAGCAGTCCGGGCACGTGCAGGTGTTCGGTCCGGTCCTCTACAGTCATCTGCTGAAGCTGGCTTCCGAGAGAACCAGTGACACCGGCTCCATTCTGTGGGTGCCCGATCTGAACCTGCCCGTCGGCGACATGTTGCCTGAAGGTTATGTGCAGTCGGAAGCCGTTCGGCTCGAGATCTACGGTCGCGCCGCCAGGTGTCGGAGCGAAGACGACCTCGACGATCTGGAGGAGGAGACGTCCCGTCGTTTCGGCAAGCTGCCACCGGAGGCGCGCGATTTCTTTGCCGCGGCTAGGCTCAGGATCGATTGCAAGCGGCGAGGCATCGTCAGGCTGGATGTCGGGCCGGATGCCGTCGCCGCGACATTCCTTCCCGGGCGGCTGCGGAAGTCCAGGGCGCGATCGCTGCAACGCGATGGCGACCGCGTCGTCTACGCCGGCCGGGGGCATGAGGACCCGTTCGGCCGGGTCGAGGAATTCCTGGATCTCCTGGATGAATGAAGGTCATTCAGCCTGGTCGCCTGTCGTCGGCATTCGCCGCGACGGATATCAGCGATCGTGTTGAGGACCTGATCGAGTTTCCTCGATCGACGGGATCACGCGCGTGTTCGATCAGCGAGTTTCGGGGCGCTTGGCGGCCGGGCCGCTCTTGCTGCCGGGCTGCCCGGCAATGCCGGCGCCGGCCGTGAACTTCATCTGCGTGGTCTCGCGACTGATGCCCCGTCTGGTCGAACGCAGCCGATCGGCCTATGTTCCTGTTGCCGCCGGGTGCAGAAACCATCGGCTTGACGTCCCTTGTCGACGTCCTTGGCGAAGAGACCCGTAAATGACGCCTCCTTTCACAATGATGCGACTGGAACGCAGCCCGGCGGCAGCTGTTCCATAGTCGTGCGCAGATCAGGAGAGCCGAATGAGCGATGGAGTTGAACACCTTGCCAACCTGCTCGGACGAGCAGCGATAGAGGTGTGGGGCGACATGCCTCGCGACATCCAGGAAGCCCTGTTCGAGACGGCCATGAAGGGACGGGCGACGGAACGTGAGGAGCTCGCACGGTTGCTGCACGAGCGACATCCGCGAACGTTTCATCCGGCGGGGCCGGCCTGAGGCCGCGGCCAGGAACGTTCGCGTCGGTTTCTGGTTGGCACATGACGCGAGGCGTAGACGGTTCGGCCGGCGCGGTTCGCGTCGGTGAACTACGGAGTCGATCGCCGTGACCGAAATGAACATTGGAAAATGGTACGATCCGATCTCGCAGCGATGGATCGTGCCGCGTGAGCCGCTCGCAGCCACGGCGTCCTCCTCGCAGTCGAACACGGAGAAGACGCTGGAAAGCCGCCGGCGGGACGAAGCTCGGCGCATCTGGGAGCTGCTTGTGGACTGCTGCGCCCAGCGATGACGCCGCTGGTCACGCGTCCCGACGTCGGATCAACGCATTCCGGCTTTTGCGAGCGAACAGCACATCAGAAATTTGCAGCTAGTGCGACGAGGCGTCGATGCGCGCTTTCGCGGGCTGCCTCGATGGCTTGCTGCGGTCCGGTGGTGGGTCCGATCAGTGCGAACCGGACGTCGTTGATACCGATGAAGCGAAGGATCTCGCGGAGGTAGGGCGTGGCCATGTCGATGCGGCCGCGATTCATCCCGGTGATGAAATCGCTGCCGCTGGCGAGGATCACCAGCGTCGGGCGGTCGTTCAACAGCGGGAAATATCCCTGCGACGGGTCGAACCGGAAGGTGAGCCCGGGCTGAACGATGATGTCGAGCCACTGCTTGAGCTTGTAGGGAATGCCGAAATTCCACATCGGCGTCGAGATCAACACCCGATCGGCGAGCGAGAGGCGAATCGCCATGCGTTCGGCCTCGGCAAAGCTGCTGCGCTGCGGATCGTTGAAGGGCTGTCCCTTCATGCGGGCGTACTTGGCCTCGACGATGGGGCCGGCGAACTCCGGCATCCGCTCGTGCCAGATGTCCATGACGTCGAGGTCCCAATCGGGATGCGCGAGGCGGAAGCCGTCAAGGAAGGCGCGTGCCCCTTCGCTCGAGAAGGAGTCGGGACGCGGCGAGCAGGACAAATGCAGGAGCTTCGGCACCGTCCGTCATCCCAGTGCTCTGATAACGGCGTCTGCCCTGGTCACGACCGCGACGTTTTGCATGGCGAAATTGATCGAGGCGTTGTGCCAGTCGGCGTTCATGGTCGAGCAGCAATCCTCGGGCACGATCATGAAGTAGCCCTTGTCCGCGCCCGTTCGCGCGGTGTGCTCGACCGACATGTTGGTCCAGGCGCCGGTATTGATGATCATGTCGCGCCCTGTCGCCTTCAGGATCGTCTCCAGCCGCGTGCCCTCCCAGGCGCTCATGCGCATCTTCTCGACAATGAAATCGCCGGGCCGCGGTTCGAGCCCGGACACGGGCGCCGCACCCCAGCTTCCGCGCACCATCGCCTTGCTGTCGACCAGTCCCTCGAACAACGGCGCATTCAGCGTCACGCCGGGCGCGCCAGGCTCGACGACGAACCAGACATGGATGATGGCGACGCCACGCGCGCGAGCCGTCTCCGCAAGGCGGCGGACGTTCTCGACGACATGCTGTTGCTTCGCATGACCCGGCGCGCCGGAATCGGAAAACGCGCCGCCGTCCATGATGACGTCGTTCTGGAGGTCCTGGATGATCATGGCACAACGCCGGGGATCGAGCCGCATCTCGCCTTCGGCGAGGATCGGCGCCGCGGGCGCGGCACTCGCGCTGGCGCCGCCGCTGCGCCGGCCGCTCATATAGGGCTCATGCCGCGGGCCGACCTTGGTCGGGATTGCGTACACCGAATGGGTCGAGGTCAGATACAGCGTGCGGAAGTCCGGACCGCCCCAGGCGAGGTTGGCGACGAGCTCGGGCGCGCGGACCTTGCCGAGCAGCTCGCCGCGCGGCGAATAGACCCAGACGCCGCCGGGCGCGGTGACCCAGACATTGCCGTGCTGGTCGCACTTCATGCCGTCGGGCAGACCTGGCTCGAGCTCGGAGCGGATGCCGCTTGCGAACACGCGCGGATTGGCGAACGATCCATCCGCATCGACGTCGAAGACGCGGATCAGCGCCTGCACGGTGTCGTTGACATAGATCAGCCTCTCGTCCGGGGAGAAGCACAGCCCGTTCGGCTGGTCGAACAGGTTGCGATCGACGACCAGCTTCGGTTCGCCGCCGGGCACGACGCGATAGACGCCCTGGAAGCCGAGCTGGCGCGGCCGCTCGACGCCATAGACCGGCATACGGCCATACCAGGGATCCGAGAAATAGATCGCGCCGGATGAGTGAACGCAGACGTCATTGGGGCTGTTGAGCTCCTGGCCGGCGAAATGCGAGGCGAGCACTTCGCGCCGTCCGTCCGGACGTTCGCGGATCAGTGACGACGTCGCGTGCTCGCAGACGATCAGATTGAGCTCGGCATCGTAGGTCATGCCGTTGCACTTGTTCGAGGGACGCTTGACCTCCACGACGCCGCGCCGGGCATCCCAGCGCCGCCGCACGTCGGCGGGCATATCCGAGAACAGGAGATAGTGGTCGACCGGATGCCAGATCGGCCCCTCCGTGAAGTCGAATCCGGTGCCGATCTGCGCGACGGGCGCATACGGGTCGATCAGGGTTTCGAAATCGGAGCGCAGAGTGACGTGCGTCATCGGTCGATCCTTCATGCGCAGACAAAAGGCCTCACGCCGGGAACCAGTTGCGCTGGGGCAGGGACTGCACGATTGGTCCGGGGACCTGGTCGTGCAACCGGCCGACGACGTGGCCACCCTCGATCTTGGCGGGGCGGTCATGCACCGGCAGCAGGTAGCGCGAATTGCTGAGCAGCTTCTTGATCGCCGCCTTCTCCGCGCGCTTGCTGGTGCCGTGGTTGCCGGTCGTACGTGGCTCCCAATCGTGGATCTCGTTGAAGGGCGTCACGATCTGGTCGTTGAAATCATAGATCACGTCGCCACAGATCGTCGCGATGCCGTCGGCGGTGTGGACGATGATGTTCATCGAACCTTCGGTGTGGGCATTGGCGGCATCACAGTAGACGCCGGGCATCAGCTCGATCGGGCCGGTGATCTCGAGATCCAGAAAGCGCAGCGCGCTCTTGGTGTGCAGGCGGTCGATCAGGTGCTTGATGTCGGGCGCCGGATATTGCGGATGCATCAGGCCGGAGACGGAATATTCGAGCTCCTTGCGGTTGAGCACAACGGTCGTGTTCATCGGAAAGAGATCGTCCTTGCCGGCGTGGTCGATGTGCAAATGGGTGTGGCAGACGAAACGGACGTCGCCCATGCGCACGCCGTGGCGGGCGAGCTGGTTCTCGATCATGTTCTCGTGGTACTGGAGCCCCCGCATGCCCAGCGTCTCCATGATCTGGTTGGAGCGGTAACCGGTGTCGACCACGACCGGGTAGGGGCCGCCGAGGATCAGGAACCCGAGCGTGAGGACGCGGCGGGTGCGGCCGCAGTCGCGGCCGAGCACCAGAAAGCTCGATTCCAGCTCGATATCGCCATAGTCCAGGATCTTGATCTCCAGCGCCATTCGTTGGCCTCCCTGTTTTGCTTCCTGTCTGTCAAACTCGATAGACGCGTGTCGCGGTGCCCCTGAAGATCGCAGCCTGCTGTTCGGCCGTCAGCGGCGCGGCGGCTGCGCGAAGGGCGTCGACGAGCTCGCGATAGCTGGTCCACAACTTCTCGATCGGGAAATTGGAGCCGAACAGGCAGCGCTCGGCACCGAAGATCGCAACGGTGTCGGCGAGCACCGCGGCGATGTGTGCGGGATCGTTGCGATGGATGAAGGTGCCGAGCCCGGAGAGTTTTGACACCACGTTCGGACAGGCGGCGAGCCGGGCCATCCCGGCGCGCCAGGCGGCGCGGCCTGCCGGCGAGAGGTCTTCCAACATGCCGGCATGCTGAAGGATGAAGGTCACCTTGGGACAGGCTTCGGCAAGCGCTGCGGCATCCGGCATTTGCGGGGTGAACACCTGCAAATCGAAGCTCCAGCCATAGTCTGCGAGATACGCGACGTTGCGGCGGATCGCTTGATCGGCGCAGAGATCCGGTCGGGCCGCGAAGCGGTAGAGCGGGTTGTCGTGCCAATGCAGCTGCATGCGCACGCCGCACACGAGCGGATAGCGCTTGAGACGATCGAGCTGCGGCCGGACATCCTCGACGGCAAAGTTGGCATAGGCGACGATCGCATGCGGCCAGCCGTGCTCGTCGGCGGTCCGCTGCACCCAGGCGGCCTCGTCCTCGAAACGGTCGTTGGCCCAGTTGGTCTGGACATAGACCGAGCGGATGACACCGGTACCCCTGAGATCGTCGAGATATTCCCGGATCGGATAATCGCGCCGGATCGGCTCGTAGGGACCGAAGATCCGGGGCTGCATCGGACCGATCAGCCAGGGCAGGTCGGCCTGCCGCCAGATGTGATGATGGCCGTCGACAATATCGGTCACGCCGCTCTCCTTCGTCCCAACGCCAGAATGTGCGCCACGATCGACGCGCTCGAACCGCCATCCACGAGATCATCGACGAAGCGCGCGATGGCGATGAGCGCTTCCGTCTGCGGGCGGAAGGCGGGGCTTGTTGCGAGCGGCGTCAGCCAGCTCAAGCGCCAGGCCCGTCGCGCCAATTTTGCGACCGCGTCGCGAAGTGCGTCGGGTTCGCCGCGCTCTAACCCGTCGGAGACGATGACCACGGCGGCACCGCGGGCATAGCCGCCGAACCGCGGCACCGCGAGGAATGCCTGGAGCGCATCGCCGATCCTCGTGCCGCCATCCCAGTCGCTGACGAGGTGGGCGGCCGCATTCAGCGCCTGCTCGCGGCGTTTCAGCCGTAGGGGGCGGGTGACGCGCGTCAGCCGCGTGCCGAAGGTGAAGACCTCGACGCTTGGCGCCGCCTGCGCCAGCGCATGCGCGAGCTTCATGTTCTCCTCGGTCCGGCTCTTCATCGAACCCGACACGTCGATCAGCAGCAGCAGCTTTCGCGGGCGCTGCCGCCGCTTCAGGTGACCCAACCGCAAGATCTCGCCGTCGCTGCGTATGCTGTCGCGCAGGGTGCGGCGCAGATCCGCAAAGGGACCGCGGCGCGCGCGCATGCGGCGGTGGCCGCGCCGTTTCGGCAGGCGCCGTGGCGCCTCGCGCGCCAGACGGCGCAGCGCGTCGGTGGTGGAGGCGGCTGCGAAGCGGCGCTCGACCAGGGCCTCGGTTCGCGTCGCGGTGAGGCCCGATTCGCTGGCCTCGTCGGAGGACAGCGGCTCCTCGTCGCCGCGACCCTCCTCCTGGAGCCGAACGGTCTCGTCGTCCTCGCCGTCATCGTCGCGCTCGATCGCCTCGCTGCCGCGGAAATGCAGATCGAACAACCGGTCAAATGTCGCGCGCCGCTCCGGCGGCGGCGCGAGCGTCGCCAGCGCCGCTTGACGAATATCGTCGAGATTGCGAGGGCCGAGCAGCTCGATCGCGGCGAGGAACGCAGTTGTCTGCTCCGGCGCGACGGAAAATCCATTCGCGCGCATGAGTGCGACGAAGGAGACGAAGATGCGCGCGGCTCGCGGAAGCTGCGGCTCGGTGCTCATGCGGTCGCCTCCGCAAGCAGCGCGTCGAGCCGCGGCGAGATGAAATGCAGGTCCTCCTCGTCCTTCAGCGCCACGCCGATCGAGCGCTTGAACGCGTCCGGCCAGCGCGCGCCGCCCTTGTGCAGCAGCGTCGCTGCCTCGGCCCAGTCAACGGCCTCGGCAATCCCAGGCGCCTTGCTCAACGGTTCGCGGCGCAATTTCTCGACGGCTGCGACGACGGCGCGCGCCGTAGCCTCCGCAACGCTGGACGCCCGCATCATGATGATCCGCGCCTCACGCTCGGCCGTGGGATAGTCGATCCAGTGATAGACACAGCGGCGGCGCAAGGCTTCGTGCAGGTCGCGCGTCCGGTTCGATGTCAGCACGACCACGGGGCGTTCCGCCGCGCGAACCGTGCCGCGCTCGGGAATGGAGATCTGGAAGTCGGAGAGGAATTCGAGCAGGAAGGCTTCGAACTCCTGGTCGGCGCGGTCGATTTCGTCGATCAGCAGCACGGTGGAGTCGGGCGCGCGGAGCGCTGCCAGCATGGGCCGCTCGATCAGGAACGTCTCGCCATAGATGTCGATGCTCTCGTCGCCGGCCTGGCGGATCGCGAGCATCTGGCGCGGGTAGTTCCACTCGTAGAGCGCGGCGGATGCGTCGATGCCCTCGTAGCATTGCAGGCGAATGAGCCGGCGGCCGAGCACGGCGGCGGTCGCCTTCGCGGCCTCCGTCTTGCCGACGCCCGGCGCTCCTTCCAGCAGCAGCGGCTTGCCGAGTGCCAGGCCGAGATAGGCTGCGGTCGCAAGGCCCTCGTCGGCGAGGTAATAGGCCGCGCGCAGCGCCTTCTCCAGCGCCTCGGGGCTGTCGATGCCGACGATGTTGCCGCGAACCGCCACGGTCGATCCTCTAGCGCCGCGCCTGCGGCCGTGCGCCGCCCTGGGCCTTGATCGCGCGCAGCACCTTTTCGGGGGTGATCGGCAGCTCGTCGATGCGGACGCCGACCGCGTTGAAGATCGCATTGGCGACGGCCGGCAGCACCGGGTTGGCGCACATCTCGCCGGGGCCCTTGGCCCCGAAGGGTCCATCGGGTGCCGGACGTTCCAGCACCGCGATATCGTGCGGACAGATGTCGCCGGGGCCGGGCATGAGATATTCGACGAAGTCGCGGGGCCCGTGGCTGGGGTCGGGGTAATAGGGCTCCGGCGTCTCGTAGAGCGCGTGGCTGACGCCCATCCAGGCGCCGCCGACCAGCTGCTGCTCGACGAGCCGCGGGTTGAGCGCGCGGCCGAGCTCATAGGCGGAGTCCATCCGGACCATCGCGACCTCGCCGGTCTCGTCGTCAACCTCGACCTCGGCCACGAGGCAGGCATGCGCGTAACAGGTTGCCGGCGACATCTCGCCGGTCTCAGGATCGACGTCGGAGAGCGGGACCAGGAAGATGCCGCGGCCGGAGATGGTCTTGCCTTGCTTGAACTGCGCGGCGATCGCGACATCCTTGGTCGAGATCGAGCGATGCGGCGCGCCCTTGACATGGATGTTGCCGCGCCCGTCAGTATCGAGATCGGCGGCGTTGACCTCCAGCTCCTCGGCAGCGGCCTCCATCATCACGCCGCGCGCTTCCCGCGCGGCGGCCATGACCGCGTTGCCGACGCGATGTGTGCCGCGCGAAGCGAACGAGCCCATGCAGTGCGGGCCGGTATCGGAATCCGCCGTGTCGACATAGACATCCTCGACCGGCACACCGAGCGTCTCGGCGCAGATCTGCCGCGTCACCGATTTCATGCCCTGGCCGAGATCGATCGATGACAGCGCCACCGTGAACTTCCCGCTGGGATTGGAGTGAACCAGCGCCTGGCTCGGATCGCCGCCGAGGTTCATGCCGATGGGATAGTTGATCGACGCCATGCCGCGTCCGCGATGCCTGGTCATCTCAGCGTCTCCTTGTCCCGAACACGGACGAGAACCGGGTGGCGCCGTGGGATGGCGCGGCCGGGCGTGGCG
>NZ_WQNE01000034.1 GCF_009759665.1 Bradyrhizobium cajani | reverse complement strand
AAAGGTGGGGCGCTCCCTCCCCCGCTTGCGGGGGAGGGCTGGGGAGAGGGTGTCGCCGCGAGCGAGAGCCCCCAAGAGGAGAGAGCCCTCACCCCGACCCTCTCCCGCAAGCGGGAGAGGGAGCACACCGCGCTGGTGGCGAGCCGCGAGCGCTCTAATCCGGAAACCCGAACAGCTTTGCCGGATTGTGCACCAGGATCTTTTCCAGCTCCGCTTGATCCGGCGCATAGCGATACATCAGCTCGAGCAGATCGGCATCGTTCGGCGGCTGCTTCACCGAGACCGGGTGCGGCCAGTCGCTGGCCCAGACACAGCGGTCGGGTGCGGCCTCGATATAGGCGCGCGCGATCGGGATCACGTCGTCGTAGGGAGCGCCGGTCTTCGAGGTCTTCTCGCCGAGCGACAGCATCACCCAGAAATTGCCCTTCTTGAGCAGCTCCAGCATCTTGCGCAGGTTCGGATCGTTCTTGCCGGCCTCCGGATCAGGCCGCGCCATGTGGTCGATCAGCACGGGGACGTCGAGGTTTTCATACTTGGCGACGCTGGAGACGATGCCGTCCTTCTCCGGCTGGATCTTGACGTACCAGCCGAGCTCGCGGATGCGCGCAATCGCACGGGCGAAATCGGCATCCGACAACACCGCGCCGAGCTCCTGGCGGAAGCTGAAGCGCGCGCCGCGCACGCCGGCATCATGCAGCTTGGCGAGATAGGAGTCGCTCGCCTCGGCGAACACCAGCGCGTTGGCGCAGCCACGATAGTTCGGGCCCATGGCAGCGAGGCCGTCGAGCACGACGGCATGATCGGCGCCATAGGTCGTGGTCTGCACGATGATGCCGCGCTCGATGCCGAGCGCCTTGTGCATGCGCAGCGCCGCTTCCCAGGTCGCGGTCGGCATCCGATAGGCGGCACCGGGGCGCTCCGGATATTTATCGATCGGACCGAGCACGTGAAACTGGCTGTCGACGGTCTTCGGCGGCGGCGCCTTGACGGGACCGCGCGGATTGGGATCGAACGGCAGATAGGTCGGCATACGCAAAACTCCCTCAGTCGATCACGGCGGTGAAGTCGCACTGCACCAGAGCGCCGCCGTCCATGCTGTCCATCGGCAGCGCGTGGCGCGCCGGGCGCGAATGCTCGTCCGGAAACATCTTGAGCCATTCGACATTGACCGGCCCGCGCTGCGTGCGGTCCTTCAGCCAGACCGTCATCTTGATGATGTCGTCCGTGGTGCCGCCCGCGGCCTCCACCGTCGCCTTCATGTGCGCGAACATGTTGGCGCATTGTGCGTCGAGGCTGTCGGGCATGGCGCCGGCCGCATCGCGGCCGAGGATGACGCCGGACATCACGAGATTGCCGATGCGGCAGGCGTTCGGAATTGGATTGGCGTGCTTGAAGCCGCCGATATGAATGCTCTTGCGCCGCGTGTGAGCCGTCATGGTGCGCTCCCTATTTGTTGTTGGTTCAGACGAACTGGCACGACACCGAGCCGAAGGCGCCATAGTCGGCGTGGAAGGTATCGCCGCGGCGGATGTCGACCGGACGCGTGAACGATCCTGCCAGCACGACCTCGCCGGCCTTAAGATGTTCGTCATGCGGCGCCAGGCGATTGGCGAGCCAGGCGATGCCGTTCGCGGGGTGATTGAGCACGCCGGCGGCAAGGCCGGTCTCCTCGACCTCGCCGTTGCGGAACAGCAGCGCGCCGATCCAGCGCAGGTCCGCATCCAGGGGACGGAAGGGACGGCCGCCGAGCACCAGCGCGGCGTTGGCGGCGTTGTCCGAGATCGTGTCCATCACCTTGCGGGTCTTGCCGGTCTCGGGATCGACGCGGTGCATCCGCGTCTCCAGGATCTCGAGCGCGGGCGTCACGTAGTCGGTGGCGTTGAGCACGTCGAAGATGGTGCAATCCGGTCCGCGCAGCGGCGCCTTCAGCACGAAGGCGAGCTCGACCTCGATCCGTGGCGCGTGAAAGCGATCGAACGGGATCGGCGTGGCGTCTGCATAGAACATGTCGGCGAACAGCACGCCGTAATCGGGCTCGGAGATGCCGACCGCGTTCTGCATCGCCTTCGAGGTCAGTCCGATCTTGTGGCCCTTGATGACGCGGCCGCGGCCGAGCTGGAGCTTCGTCCAGGCGCGCTGGACGGCGTAGGCGTCCTCGATGCTGAAGTCGGGGAACTCTTTCGAGAACATCGGGATCAGCGATTTCGTGCGCTCGGCCTCGTCGAGGCGCGCGGCGAGGCGTTCGATCGTGGCGGCGTCCAGCATGATCTATTGCTCCGCGGCCACGGTGTTGCGCAGCACGCCGATGCGGCTCGACTCGACCTCGACGACGTCGCCGTCCCTGAGCCAGCGCGGCGGGTCGAAGCGCGCGCCCGCGCCGGTCGGCGTGCCCGTCACGATCATGTCGCCGGGCTTGAGCGTCGCGAAGGTGGAGAGATAGGAAATCAGGAAGTCGAACGGAAACATCAGCCGTTCGGTAGTGTCCTGCTGCCGCACCTCGCCGTTGACGCGCGTGATGATGTCGTGGGGACCGCGCGGATCGAGCTCGTCCGTGGTAACGATCCACGGGCCGATGCTGCCGGAGCGATCGAAATTCTTGCCTTGCGTGACGTTGAACTTGCCGTGGCGCAGCCAGTCGCGGATCGTGCCCTCGTTGCACAGCGTCATGCCGAAGATGTGCGACCACGCCTTTTCCCGCGGGATGTGACGGCCGCCATGGCCGATCACGATGACGAGCTCGCCTTCATAGTCGAGCTGGTCCGACACCTTGGGCTTCTCCAGCGGCTGGCCGGAGCCGGTCATCGACGACATGCTGCGCACGAACAGGCTCGGATATTTTGGCAGGTCCGAATTGTCCTTGTATTCGGCGTTGCGCTCGGCGTAGTTGACGCCGATGCACCAGAGCTTTTCCGGCGCCAGCACCGGCGGCAACAGCACGAGGTCTTCCAGCGCGAGGTCGGGCTTTTGTCCGGCCACGGCTTCCTGCGCCTCCGCGAGCGCGTTGGCCGCGATCAGCGCCTTCACATCCGAGAAGTCACGGCCGATCCGCTTCGTCAGGTCGACGACACCACCGTCAACCGCCGCGCCATAGCGCGGCTCGCCGTCCACCAGATAGCTTACCAGTCGCATGGTCGTTCTCTCCAACGGGGGTCAGGTGATCCGACGGTGCAGGCGACGCCGCTGCGTTCAGTCGGTCGATTTCGGGGTCTGGAACACGGTGCGCAGCGTCACGATCTCGCCGAGGCGGGCGTAGCGAGGACCGCCGATGCGGGCGATCGGGTCGAGCGCCTTGGTCTCGACCTTGCCGTCATTCACGAGGCCGTCGCGGATGTGGAACATCACGACCTCGCCGACGATCAGCCGGCTGCGCGCCTCGCCGAATTCGAGGCACTGCCGGAAGCGGCATTCCATCGCGACCGGCGCCGCGGCCAGCCGCGGCACCTTGAGGCACTCGCTCGCGATGGTCTCGAGGCCGAGCTGTTCGACCTCGCTGATTTCAGGCGGATGCTCGATCGATGAGTCGTGCACCGCCGACATCAGCGGGGTATCGGCGATGTGGATCACGTACTCCTCGGTGTCGAGGATGTTGTGCGCGGTGTCCTTGTAGTCGGCGCCCTTGCGGCCAACGCTGATGGCGAGCATCGGCGGCTTCTGCGAGACGAAGGTGAAGGCGCTGAACGGCGCGAGGTTGAGCACGCCGGAACGCGACAGGCTCGTCACCCAGGCGATCGGACGCGGCACCACGATGCCGGTCATCAGGCGGTAGATGCGCTCGGCGCCGAGCTCGGTGGGATCGATCCGCATCGATCAGTCAGCCTTGATGTTGGCCTTGCGCACGACCGGAATCCACTTGGCGTCCTCGCGCGCGAGATAAGCCTTGAACTCGTCAGGCGTCATCGGCGTGGCTTCGCCGCCGAGCTTCTCGAACTTGTCGACCACGCCCGGGTCCTTCAGGATCGCGACCAGCGTCTCGTGCAGCTTTTCGATGATGGGCGCCGGCGTGCCCGCGGGCGCGAACAGGCCGGTGAAAGTCTGGCCGTCGAAGTCCTTGTAGCCGAGTTCGGCAAAGGTCGGCACGTCGGGCAGCGACTTCAGGCGATGCGGGCTGGTGACGGCCAGCGCCCGGAACAGGCCGGCCTTGATGTGCTGGAGACTGACCGTGAGCTGGTCGAAGGCGAACTGCACCTGGCCGCCGAGCAGATCGTTGATCGCCGGCGCGTTGCCGCGGTAGTGTGCGGTGACCCATTGCAAATCGAGGCTGGACTGCATCAGCTCGCTGAGCAGATGGTTGGTGGTGCCGGGGCCGGGCGAGGCCATGGTCAGCTTGCCGGGCTCGCGCTTGGCGAGATCGATGAATTCCTTGAAATTGTTGGCCTGGACCGACGGATGCACCTCGAGCACCAGCGGCGTCATCGAGATCGTCGTAATGGGGAGGAAGTCCTTCTTCCAGCTATAGGCGTCGCGCTTGTTGATCTCGGTCGCGAACAGCACCGGACCATTGGCGCCGACGAACAGCGTGTAGCCGTCCGGCGCGGACTTCGCGAAAGCCTCGCCCGCAATCATGCCGCCGGCGCCGGCCTTGTTCTCGATGATGAAGGGCTGGCCGAGCTTTTCCTGGAGCTTGTCGGCGATGATGCGCGCCGCGCTGTCGACATTGCCGCCGGCCGGATAGGGCACGATCAGCTTGACGTTGCGCGCCGGCCATTGCTGGCCCGCCGCAGGACCCGCCAGCATCGCAGCTACGGCTGCTATGGCAATCCAGATTAATCTCATGTTAACCTCCCGACGGCGCTTCCAATTTCACCTCGAGTGCCATCGCATTTGCGCGTCGATTTTGGCACATGGCATCCCGCGGGGCGCAATCTCCAGATGCGCGCTTTACCTGTCGAGTGAATTGTGGCGTTCTTGTCCATATTATGGACAGGGCAATCTCCCCGAGATCCGCGCACAGCGCCATGGAACCGCGACAGGGTGCGCAGGCGATCCGCCGCGCGCTGGCGGTGCTGCGCATTCTTGCCGCAGGCCGCGAAGACGGTGTGCCACTGGCCGAGGTGGTGCGGGCCACCGGCCTCACCCGCCCGACCGTGCATCGCATCGTCCACGTGCTGATCGAGGAAGGCATCGTCGAACGGCATGAGCGAACCGGCCGCTACGCGATCGGCAACCAGGTACCTGAGCTGGCGCTCGCGCGGGCACGGCCGTCGCGGCTGCTGGTCGCCGCAAATCCGTCGCTGCGGCGCGCGTCCGCCGAGATCGGCGACACACTGTTCCTGACGGTGCGGACCGGTAACGACACGCTGTGCGTCGATCGCAGGATCGGCGTCTATCCGATCCAGGTGCTGTCGATCGAAGTTGGCGCACGCCGGCCGCTCGGCGTCTCCAGCGCCGGCGTCGCCATCCTCGCCGCGATGCCGGCGCAGGACGCGCGAAAAATCGTCGCAGCCAACGAGAAGAGGTATGAGGCCTACCGGACCGACGTTGCAACGGTGATGGGCGAGATCGCCGCCGCGAGACGGCTGGGATACGGCATGAGGGAGATCGGTCTCGTGCAGGGCACGAAGTCGATCTCGACCTGGATCAAGACCCCGGACGGCCGCCCCGCGGCGGCGATGACGGTCTCCGCCGTTCGAACGAGGCTCGGCCCGCGCCGCGAGCAGGAGGTCGCGGAGATCCTGCTGCGGGAGGCGCGCATCATCGAGCAGGCCATTCGGGGTTAGGCTCAGACGGCGTTGCTTCGCCTCTCCCCGCGTGCGGGGAAAGGCCGGAATGCGCGCGCAGCTCGAATTCCGGGTGAGGGGGAGCATCCGCGAATCCAACTCTCACCGTGACCGCGGAAACAGCCCCTCATCCCAACCCTCTCCCCGTAAGAACGGGGCGAGGGAGCGCAGCATCATTGCCGCCCTGTCAATGGGCTGACGCGACACACGATTTTGTGGCACAAGGGCCGCCTCGCCGACCGATCAACGAGGCCACGCATGCCTGCGCCAAAACCGCCTGCCTTCGAGACCCTGAGCCTGCATGCGGGCCAGCATCCGGATCCCGCGACCGGCGCCCGCGCGGTGCCGATCTACCAGACCACGTCCTATGTGTTCCAGGATTCCGATCACGCCGCCGCGCTGTTCAACCTGGAGCGTGCCGGCCACATCTATACGCGCATCTCCAATCCGACCACCGGCGTGCTGGAGGAGCGGCTTGCGGCGCTGGAAAGCGGCGTCGGCGCGATCTGCACCGCGAGCGGCCAGGCTGCGATGCATCTGGCCATCGCAACGCTGCTGAACGCCGGCGACCATATCGTGGCGTCGAGCTCGCTCTATGGCGGCACCATCAATTTGCTGGCGCACACGCTGCCGCGCTTCGGCATCACCACGACCTTCGTGAAGCCGCGCGATCTCGACGCGTTCCGCAGCGCCATCAGGCCGAACACCAAGCTGGTGATCGGCGAGACGATCGGCAATCCCGGGCTGGAGGTGCTCGACATTCCCAAGGTCGCTGCGATCGCGCATGAAGCCAAGATTCCGCTCTTGATCGACAACACCTTTGCCACGCCCTATCTCAGCCGGCCGATCGAGCTGGGCGCCGACATCGTCATGCATTCGGCAACAAAATGGATCGGCGGCCACGGCATCGCGATCGGCGGCGCCATCGTCGACGGCGGCCGCTTCGACTGGCGCGGCTCCGGCAAGTTCGGCGTGCTGACCGAGCCCTATGGCGGCTATCACGGCATCGTCTTCGACGAGCAGTTCGGCACCGCCGCCTTCATCATGCGCGCGCGCACCGAAGGCCTGCGCGATTTCGGCGCCTGCCTGTCGCCGACCAACGCGTTCCAGCTTTTGCAGGGCGTGGAGACGCTGGGCGTGCGCATGGACCGCCACATGCAGAACACGCATCTGGTGCTGGAGGCACTGAAGGCCAACAAGGCGGTCGACTGGGTGCTGCATCCCTCGCTCGAGACCCATCCCGACTATCAGCTCGCAAAGACACTGCTGCCGCGCGGCGCCGGCTCGATCGTCTCCTTCGGCATCAAGGGCGGCCGGCCTGCGGGGCGCAAGTTCATCGAATCGCTGCGCATGATCAGCCACCTCGCCAATGTCGGCGACGCCAAGACACTGGTGATCCACCCGGCCTCGACCACGCATCAGCAGATGGACGCCGAGCAGCTCAAGGCCGCCGGCGTCGGCGAGGAGCTGGTGCGGCTGTCGGTCGGCATCGAGACCGCCTCCGACATCATCGACGATCTCGCCCAAGCGCTGCGCATCTCGCAAAAGGTCTGAAGCCATGAAGCTTTCCGTCAACGGCACCGATGTGTTTGTCGCGACCGGCGGCCGCGACTTCGACAAATCCCTGCCCACGGTCGTCTTCATCCACGGTGCCGGCTTCGACCATTCGACCTGGGCGCTGCATACGCGCTGGTTCGCCCATCACGGTTTTGGCGTGCTGGCGCCTGATATGCCCGGCCACGGCCGCTCGGCCGGGCCTTCGCTCTCCGGCATCGCCGAGATGGCCGATTGGACGGCCGCGCTGCTCGATGCGGCAGGAGCTGCAAAGGCGCACCTGATCGGCCACTCCATGGGATCGCTGATCTCGCTGGAGACGGCGGCTCGGCATCCGGACAAGGTCTCCGCACTGAGCCTGATCGGCACCGCCGCGACCATGACGGTCGGCCCGGATCTGCTGAAGGCCGCCGAAGCCAACGACCAGGACGCCGTCGACATGGTCTCGATCTGGGGCCTCGGCTTCAAGGCCGAGCTCGGCGGCAGCCTCGCGCCGGGCCTGTGGATGCATGGCGGCGCGCAGGCGGTGCTGAAGCACTGCGAGCCCGGCGTGCTGTTCAGGGATTTGTCCGCCTGCAATGCCTACGCGAACGCGCTGACCGCTGCCGCGAGCGTGAAGGTGCCGACCACGCTGATCCTCGGCGAGCGGGACATGATGACTCCGGCAAAGGCCGGCAAGGCGCTGGCGGCGGCGATCCCGCAGGCGAAGACCGTCGTGGTGCCGGGCGCGGGTCACATGATCATGGCGGAGCGGCCTGACGAGCTGCTGGCGGCGCTGAGGAACTGAAAAGGATCGATCGCCTGTCTTGCGCGTTGCGGTGAGACATCCCTGTGACGTCATAAGGGAACTCGGCCATGCCAAGACAGGAAATCATTCGCAAGGCGAAGCAGGACAAGCGCGCCGGCAAATCTGCGAGCACGCAGGCCGGCGAATTCGTCAAGGACGAGATCGACAAGATCAGGAAAGGCAAGCATGGCGCGCGCTCGACGCGCCAGGCCATTGCCATCGGTTTGTCCGAGGCGCGCCGCGCCGGCGTCGATCTGCCGCCGCCGCGCAAGGGACGCACCAAGAAGTCGACGCGCCGCAGCGCCAAATATGCTTACGAGGTCGGCCAGGGCAAACGGACGCCAAAGCGCCGGCCGCGCGTGTCGCGTGCCGTCGAAGGCGTGCTGAAGAAGGAGCCGCGCTCGACCGCATCACGCAGCGCCCTGTCGAAACAGGGCGAGCGCGCCGCGAGCCGGCGAACCGCGGCATCGCGGTCGGCCGCCGCGCGCAAGGCGAGCCACACCAAGGGCGCCAAGGTCCGCTCCGCTGCCGCGAAGAAGGCGGCGCGAACCCGGACGCGCCGCCGGAGCTGATCAGCTCGGACGCCGGTTTCGCTCGGAGAACACGGCGCGTGCGGCACGTTCGGCCTCGCGCGCCGAGCGGAACTGGCGACCTTCGAGACTGTCGAACAGGCGCTCCGAGGAGAAGAAACGGAAGCCGCGCTCATCTCTGGTGATGATGCCGGCGGCGCGGTCCTGGATCTCGATAATGTAGGCGTTCGACTGTGTCTGGGACATGACTGCTCGTTCGCCGGGGAGCTCGGCGTTCCTGTCTTGGAAGTTCAAGGCTTGGAAGTTTCAAGGCTTGGGATTTGCGGTGTGGGATGCTGCCAGGACGGTCAGCAACAACAGGCGCCGGTTGCCACCGAGAAACAGCGCCGCGTCATGCACGCGTGCATGTCGTTCTGATTGCGCTGGTGATCGGTTCTCATAGTCGCGGCGTCAAGCTCGATGAGCAGTTTCGATGCTGCGAGTATCGAGCGATTGGCGCTCCTGGTCAATGAAATGGCTATCCATATTTGCAACCGGCACGCTGGAGCGCTTCTCCCGCGGCAAGAGCGGGCAGGCCGATTCATCTCGCGATGAGCTCAGGCCATGATGCTGCTGGTCGACAATGTCCACATGGCCGAGCACACGATCGCGCAGAGCGGCGGGATCGCGCTCAATTGACGCCGCACCGGCGCAGCCTTTTCTTCCTTCTCCCCTTGCGGGAGAAGGTGGCGCGAAGCGCCGGATGAGGGGTTGCCTCCTCAAATTCAAATGAGAGTTGGACTCGCGGAAAGATACCCCTCACCCGTCTCGCCGCTTCGCGGCGAGCCACCCTCTCCCACAAGAGGAGAGGGTGACAAGATCACCACATCGTCGCCGCGGCGCGCGCCGGCCAGGCGCGATCGTACTCTTCGCCGCCGACCTTGTTCTCACTCATCTCGGCGAGGATCTGGCCCGGCGTCGGCAGCGTCTTCGGGTCGACGCGCTTGTCGGGATTCCAGAGGTCGGAACGGACGATGGCGCGGGCGCACTGGAAGTAGATTTCGTCCACTTTCATCACCATGACGCTGCGCGGCGCCTTGCCTTCGACCTTGAACGAGGCCAGCAACTCGGGATCGATGGAGAGATGGGCCCGGCCGTTGACGCGGGTCGCATTGCCGGAGCCGGGAATCAGGAACATCAGCGACACCCTGGGATCGCGCACGATGTTGCGCAGGGAATCGACGCGGTTGTTGCCGCGGCGATCGGGCAGCATCAGGGTCTTGGGGTCGTGGATGCGGACGAAGCCGGGCAGATCGCCACGGGGCGAGCAGTCGATGCCCTCCGGCCCGATGGTCGCGAGCGCGGCAAACGGCGCCTTCTCGATGAAGATGCGATAGAGCGGCGTGACGTGGTCGGCGACTTTCACGGTCGAGGCATCATTGGTGGCGCCGTAGATGGCTTCCAGTTGTTCGACCGTTTCGATCACCGACATTCCGTTCTCCTGGTTGTGCCGGCTATTCATGCCAGCCCTGGTTCCTGATCACGCGCACGAGCTGGCGGCTGTGATAGTCCGCGCTGCCGGCATTGAGAATGGTGACATCGGCTTGTGTCGATGTGTCATCGACGCTGCGTGCGAGGCGATCCGCGATGTTGCCGTCGCTGTGCCGCGCCCGCGCAGCGAGCCGCTGCGCCAGCACGTCCGGCGGCGCCGTGATCGCAACCACCACGACGTTGGCATAGGTTTGGCGCAACGCGCCGATCACGGTGCGCGAGACATTGGCGACCACGGCGCGGCCGGCACGGATATCATCATTGATTTCGAGTGGCAGCGCGTAGCAATGCCCATGCGCTTCCCAATGCACGGCGAAATCGCCGTGATCGAGCCCGCGGCGGAATTCGTCGGAACCCACCGCAATATTGTCCTCGGCCGGAGAGGACTCGCGGGTCACGACGCGGCGCGGAAAGACGACGTCGTGATCGTCGGCGCAGGCCGCCTGGGCCAGCCGCAGCAGCGTGTCCTTGCCGGCGCCGCTCGGACCGACCACGAGCACGAGCCGCCCGGGTCCGATTGCACCCGCCTGCCCCGCCATGGTCACGGTCTCGCTCATGCGACGCGGCCCCCTTCGCGCCAGACGCTGCGAACGACGGGAACGCTGCCCGCGACGTGCACGCGGATCAGGTCGGCGCGCTTGCCGGTCGCGACCTCGCCGCGGTCGGTGAGGCCGACCGCCTCGGCGGGCGCCTTGGTCACGGTGCGGACCGCAGCCGGAAGGCTGATCGCCGGCACATGCTCGGGCAATTGCAGCGCCGCCATGAGAAGGCTGGACGGAATGTAGTCCGACGACAGGATGTCGAGCAGGCCCTCGCGCGCGAGATCGACCGCGGCGATGTTGCCGGAATGCGAGCCGCCGCGCACGACGTTGGGCGCGCCCATCAGGATATCGATGCCGGCCTGGTGCAGGCCGCGTGCAGCCTCGAGCGTGGTCGGGAATTCCGCCACAGCAACGCCATCGCGCACGGCGTCCGCAACGTTCTCCTCGGTGGTGTCGTCGTGGCTCGCGAGCGGTATCTTGTACTCGTGCGCCAGAGCCACGATTTCGCGCATGTTGGTCGCGGCATAGGCCTTCTGATAGGCGAAGCGCTTTGCGAACAGCTCGTCGAGCTCGGCATCGGTCTTGCCGCCGCCCTTGCCGCGATAGTAGTCGCGCAGCTTGACCTCGTCGCGGAACTGGCGCTGGCCAGGCGTGTGATCCATCAGCGACATCAGCTTGACGTCGGGACGATCGATCAGCTCCCTGGCTTCCTCGACCACGCTCGGCATCGGGATTTCACAGCGCAGATGCAGGAAGTGGTCGGCACGGAGCAGATCGGCTTCGCGCGCGGTCGTGATCGCGGCGGCCAGCACGCCGGCGCGGCCGTCGACCTCCTCGGCGCCGTCCTCGCGCCAGACGCGGAGCGAATCGAACACCGTGGTGATGCCTGAGGTGGCGAGCTGGCCGTCATAGGAGATCACGGCAGCGACCGGATTCCAGAACACCTTTGGCCGCGGCACGTAGTGCGCTTCGAGATGATCGGTGTGGAGCTCGATCAGGCCGGGCATGATGAGATCGCCGCCGGCATCCTCCGCACCCGCGGGCGCCCTGCCCTCGCCGATCTCGGCGATGCATCCATCGGCGAGAGCGAGCCAGCCCTGCTCGATCACCCGGTCAGCCAGCACGATCCTGGCATTGGCGATCAATGTTTCCTTCGGCTTGGCGTTCATTTCCATTTCCTTCAGGCCGCGGCGGCAAAACTGGTGACGTCAACGATGCGGTCGGCAATCAGATGGCGGATTTCGTCGTCGTGGACAATGGCGACCATGGCGACACCCTGGCGCTTCTTCCCGGCGATCAGGTCGACCACGACGGCGCGGTTGGCCGCGTCGAGCGACGCGGTCGGCTCGTCAAGCAGCAGGATCGGCAGGTCCGGGATGAAGCCGCGCGCGATGTTGACGCGCTGCTGCTCGCCGCCGGAGAAGGTCGCCGGCGGAAGCTGCCAAAGCCGCTCGGGGATGTTGAGACGATGCAGCAGGCTGCCGGCACGCTGCTGCGCATCGGCCCGGCTCATGCCGTTCACGATCAGGGGCTCGGCGACGACATCGATCGTGGCAACGCGCGGCACGGCCCGCAAGAACTGGCTGACGTAGCCGATGGTGGAGCGGCGGATGTTGAGGACCTGCCGCGGCTCGGCGGTGGCGAGATCGATCACGGCGCCGCGATGGCGGATATCGATGCGGCCGGAGTCGCAACGATAGTTACCGAAGATCATCTTCAGGATCGACGATTTGCCGGCGCCTGACGGCCCCGACAGCACGACGCACTCGCCGGGATTGACGTTGAAGGTGACGCCGCGCACGACCGGCAATTCGATGCCGCCCTGCAGGTGCATCGTAAAGGTCTTCTGGGCGTCGGCGATGTCGATCATGGCGGTCATCGGCTGGCTCATACTGGAAGAATCATGGCGGGAGAATCGAGGAGACGAGGAGTTGCGTATAGGGCTCGCGCGGGTCGTCCAGCACCTGGTCGGTGAGGCCGGTTTCGATGACGCGACCGCCTTTCATCACCATCACGCGGTGCGACAACAGTCGCGCCACCGCAAGATCATGGGTGACGATGATCACCGCAAGGTGCAGCTCGGCGACGAGGCTGCGCAAGAGGTCGAGCAGGCGCGCCTGCACGGAGACGTCGAGGCCGCCGGTCGGCTCGTCCATGAACACCAGCCGCGGCTCGGTGACGAGATTGCGCGCGATCTGGAGCCGCTGACGCATGCCGCCGGAATAGGTCCGCGGCGCATCGTCGATGCGCGCGACGTCGATCTCGACGCGACCGAGCCAGTCGGACGCGGTGTCGCGGATGCGGCCGTAGTGATTCCACCCCACGGCCATCAGCCGCTCGCCGACATTGGCGCCGGCCGAGACCGCCATGCGCAGACCCTGCGCGGGATCCTGGTGCACATAACCCCAATCGGTGCGAAACAGGAAGCGCCGCTCGGCTTCGCCCAGCGTCGTGAGATCGCGCGTGACGCCGTCGCGCATCCGATAGGACACATGGCCGGCACTCGGGGTGAGCTGGCCCGACAGCATCTGCAGCAGCGTCGACTTGCCCGAGCCAGACTCGCCGACGATCGCCAGCACCTCGCCCGGATAAAGCGCAAAGGACACGTCGCGGCACGCGGCGATGCGGCCGTAGGACTTGCTGAGAGACCCGGCGACCAGCAGCGGCTGGTCGTTTTCGAGCCTATCGAGATCAGCCAAGTCTTGATCAACGAAGTCTTGATCAACCATGTGAGCCCGCCTTCTCCTTGTACGGCGCGGCGCTGAGGCTGCCGTGATGGCCGGCGGCCTGGCGGCCCTCGCAATAGTCGGTATCGGAGCAGACGAACATGCGCCCGCCCTTGTCGTCGGTGACGATCTCGTCGAGATAGGAATTCTCCGCCCCGCACAGCGCGCAAGGCGCGTTGAACCGGTACGGCTCGAACGGGTGATCCTCGAAATCGAGCGACACCACCTGGGTGTAAGGCGGGATCGCATAGATGCGCTTCTCGCGGCCGGCGCCGAACAATTGCAGCGCTGCGCAATTGTCCATCTTGGGATTGTCGAATTTCGGCGTCGGCGACGGATCCATCACGTAGCGCGCGTTCACCTTGACCGGATAGGCGTAAGCGGTGGCGATATGGCCGAAGCGGGCGATGTCCTCGTAGAGCTTCACATGCATCAGGCCGTATTCGGCGAGCGCATGCATGCGCCGCGTCTCGGTCTCGCGCGGCTCGAGGAAACGCAGCGGTTCCGGGATCGGCACCTGATAGACCAGCACCTGGTTCTCGTGCAGCGTCGTCTCCGGGATGCGGTGACGGGTCTGGATCACCGTCGCCACATCCGTCGCCGTCGTCGTGGCGACGCCCGCGGTCTTGGCGAAGAATTTTCGGATCGAGATCGCGTTGGTGGTGTCGTCGGAACCCTGGTCGATCACCTTCAGCACGTCCTGCGGCCCCAGGATCGCGGCGGTCACCTGCACGCCGCCGGTGCCCCAGCCATACGGCATCGGCATTTCGCGGCTGGCGAACGGCACCTGATAGCCGGGGATCGCGATCGCCTTCAGGATCGCGCGGCGGATCATCCGCTTGGTCTGCTCGTCGAGATAGGCGAAGTTGTAGGCGGGCGCGTTCATTCCGCGGCCTCCTTCATGGGCTCGGCATTGGCCTCGGCAAATTCCTTGCGCAGCTTGCGCAGCAGGCCGAGTTCGGACTGGAAGTCGACGTAATGCGGCAGCTTCAAATGCTCGACGAAGCCGGTCGCCTGGACGTTGTCCGAATGCGACATCACGAATTCTTCATCTTGCGCGGGGGCGACTGCCTCCTCGCCCAGCTCGCGGGCACGCAGCGCACGGTCGACCAGCGCCATCGACATGGTCTTGCGCTCGCTCTGGCCGAAGGCGAGACCATAGCCGCGGGTGAAGCACGGCGCTTCCGTCGCGGAGCCCTTGAACTGGTTGACCATCTGGCACTCGGTGAGCTCGATGGACCCGAGCGGCACGGCGAAGCCGACGTCCTCGGCCAGGAATTCGACCTCGACCTCGCCGAAGCGGATCTCGCCGGCGAAGGGATGGTTGCGGCCATAGCCGCGTTGGGTGGAATAGCCCATCGCCAGCAGAAAACCCTCGTCTCCGCGCGCGAGATTTTGCAGCCGCAGATCGCGATCGGCGGGGAAATTCAGCGGCTCGCGGGTGAGATCGCCGACGCTGGCACCTTCCTCGGCCTGTGGAGAGGATTCGATCAGCCCGTCGCGGCCGAGAATGTCCGTCACGCGCGGCGTCGCCGCGGTCGAGGCCTCGGCCGTCGCCGGTGCTTCCGGCACGAAACCTTCGGCGAGCGTCGGATCGAGCAGGCGATGGGTATAGTCGAAGGTCGGCCCGAGGATCTGGCCGCCCGGAATGTCCTTGAAGGTCGAGGACACCCGCCGCTGCACGCGCATGGCGCCGGTGTCGACCGGCTCGCTCGCGCCGAAGCGCGGCAGGGTGGCGCGGAAGGCGCGGACCAGGAAGATCGCCTCGATCAGGTCGCCCCGCGCCTGCTTGATCGCGAGCGCCGCGAGCTCGCGATCATAGAGTGAGCCCTCGCTCATGACGCGGTCGACGGCGAGGCCAAGCTGCTCCGAGATCTGGTCGAGCGTGACCTCGGAGACGCTCTGGTCGCCGCGCCGCGCATTGGCGAGCAGGCGGTGGGCGTTCTCGATGGCGCGTTCGCCGCCTTTGACTGCGACATACATGCTTCTAGCTTCCCTTGCTCACGACGCGCGTGGTGCGCGGGATCGCAACCACGGCGTCATCGGCGACCAGCACCACATCGATGCCGCGCGGAAACAGCGCCTCGTTGACACGCAGGCGCTCGAACAGATCGGCGGGCCTGATCGTCGCTCCGAGCGTGGCGACGCCGTCGATGCCCGGGCCGCGGAGCTCGAAATTGCGGCCCGCGTCGAGGCTGTCGACCTGGAGGATTATCGTGGTCGAGCGGTCCGGATATTCGTTGCTGCCGAGCGCGAAGCGCTCGAGCGGCGGAAGCGCCGCGCCGTCACTGATCAGCGCAAAGCTCGCGATCGAGGAATCCTGCACCACCGGAGCGCCGGTATGGAATTTCAGCCATTTCACGATGTCGGAACTTTCCGCCAGCCGCGCGTCGAGCCAGAGCGGCGTGTCATGATCGAACAGCGTCAGCGCGATCGCGGCGGTGCCGCGCATCATCATGTCCGGCGCTCCCGCCATCGGAACGATGCGCTGGACCGACCCCGGCCGCGCCATCGCGTCCATGACCGAACGAAAAGTCGATTGCGCTGACAAGACCTTGTCGGCGAACCCCGGCGGCAGTTCCGCAATCGTGGTCATGATCTCACCCTTCACCGCGCACCATGGTGTAGAAATCAACCTTCGTCGCGGCGGTCTCCGCCGCGACCTGCTTGCGCTCGATCATAAGCTGCTCGCGCAACGGCGCGATAACGTCCCGCTCCACCGCTTCGCCAAAATCACGGGACTGCACCAGCGCATCGCACAGCGCGATCAGCCGGGCCTTCTCGCTGTCGCGCCCGAGGGTGTAGCCGAAGCCGACCTCGCCGCTCGCAAGCCGCACGGCAGCGCGCGACACCGTCGCTTCGCCGAGGTTGAACGGTGCGCCATCGCCGCCGACCCGGCCGCGCAGCATGACGAGGCCATTTTCCGGCTCGCGCAGATTCTGATGGGGCGGCAAGGCGATTGCACCGAGGCGCGCGGCGATCTCGCCTGCGTCCGCGTGCGCCAGCACGGCCATCGCGGCCTTGCGCTGGGTTTGCTGGCTGTCGTTCTGCATCACCGAATCCATCAACTTGCCGAATCCAAGTTGTCTATGATAATAGACAACTTGATACGGAAGCGCCATGACCATTTCGTGACAAACGTATGATTTTCGGGCTACGCTGGCCGGCGATATGAGCATGCAGGACACCGCCTCCTCGGGCGTCGCGCTGTGGCGCCTCGTCGCCGACGGCATCGAACGCGGCATCGCCGACGGGCGCTTTGCCGCCGGCGACAAATTGCCGGGCGAGATGGAGATCGCCGAGACCTATCGCGTGAACCGCCACACCGTGCGGCGCGCGCTGGCCGCGCTTGCCGAGCGCGGCCTGGTGCGGGCCGAGCGCGGCAGCGGAACCTATGTCGAGGCACAGAAGCTCGCCTATCCGCTACGTTCGCGCACCCGATTCTCCGAGATCGTCGGCGCGGACGGTCGCGAACCGCACGGCCGGCTGATCGAGGCGTCCGACGACGTCGCGACCCGCGAACTGGCGCGGGAACTGGGATTGAAGGCCGGCGCGCCGCTGGTGCGAATCGAGGCGATCCGCCTCGCCGACCGCACGCCGATCTGCGTCTCCACCACCTGGCTGTCGGCGGAGCGGTTTCCGGACGCCGGCGCCGTGTTCGCCGCGACGCGCTCGATGACGAAGCTGCTCGAGCATTATGGTGTCCGCGACTACCGCCGCGGCGCGACCCGGATCACCGCCGGAATCGTCGACGCCACCGACGCCGCGCGGCTCGATCTCGCGCTGGGACGCCCGATCCTGGTGGTCGATGCGACCGACCACGATCTCGACGGCAAGCCGCTGGTGACCAAGCATTCGCGCTTTGCCGCGGAGCGGGTGGAGTTTCTGGTGGAGAACGGGTGAGCTCGCTGGTCTCCCTCTCCCCGTTCTTACGGGGAGAGGGTTGGGGTGTGAGGGGCTGCATCCGCAATCACGGTGAAAGACGGACTCGCGGAGAGACCCCCTCACCCGGAATTTGCTGCGCAAATTCCGGCCTCTCTCCGCAGGCGGGGAGAGGCGAAGAACTCAGGCCACAGCCCTTCGCCCGATGATGGCAAAGCGCAGCTTGCCGGAGATGAAATCGATCGCGGCGACCGCGACCAGGATCATCAGGATCAGGAACGAGACCTTCTGCCATTCCAGCACGCGGATCTGCTCGGCGAGCTGGAGGCCGATGCCGCCGGCGCCGACGATGCCGATGATGGTGGCCGAGCGGGTGTTGGATTCGATGAAATAGAGCACCTGGCCGGCAATCACGGGCAGGACCTGCGGCAACAGGCCGAAGCGGATCTCGTGCAGCGGGCTGCCGCCGGCGGCGCGGATGCCCTCGACCTGCTTCTGGTCGGCGCCCTCGATCGCCTCGGAGAACAGTTTTCCGAAGGCGCCGAAATCCGACACGGCGATGGCGAGCACGCCGGCGAACGGGCCGAGGCCGACCACGTTGATCCACACCAGCGCCCAGATCAGCGTGTCGATGCCGCGGATCGAATCCAGGAAGCGGCGGACGGGAAACCGCAGGATC
Organism: Bradyrhizobium cajani; assembly: GCF_009759665.1. Taxonomy (GTDB): domain Bacteria; phylum Pseudomonadota; class Alphaproteobacteria; order Rhizobiales; family Xanthobacteraceae; genus Bradyrhizobium; species Bradyrhizobium cajani. The sequence goes on along the minus strand of NZ_WQNE01000034.1, from coordinate 67,323 downwards.
TTCGACGGCACCACGTTGCGCGCAGCGAGCAGGCTGACCGGCAGCGCGAGCAGCGCCGCCACAGTCGTGCCGAGCAGCGCGATCGACAGCGTCTCGCCGAGCGCCTTCAGATAGATCGGCAGCGAGGAGCCGGGATCCGGCGGGATCATCATCAGGCTGATCCAGCCGAGCTGGCTGAGCCCGGCGAAGAAGCGCGACGGCGAGAAGTCGAGATCGACCAGGCCATAGACCAGAATCGCAAACGCCGCGACGATCATCGCCGGCATCGCAAGCCGCGCCGAAGCCGGCCGGTCGAACACATCAGGGTAGCGCGCGCGGATCTCTCGCGCGTCGACCTGCTGCGGCCCCGTCATGTCCGCGCCTCCTTGCCGAACAGGCGGCCGCGCAGCCAGCCGGTGGTGATGTCGATGATGAAGACGGTGACGATGATGGTGAGCAGGATGGCGCTGACGTCCGAATAGTAGAATTTGCGAATGGCGACGACGAGCTCCTGGCCGATGCCTCCGGCGCCGACGAAGCCCATCACCGAGGCTTCGCGGACGTTGATCTCGAAGCGCAGCAGCGCGTAGCTGGCATAGCCGGCCGTGACCTGCGGCACGACGGCGAAGCGCATGCAGGAGAGCCAGCTCGCCCCGGTCGAGCGAACGCCTTCGACCGGCTTCATGTCGGCATTCTCGACGATCTCCGAGAACAGTTTTCCGAGCGCCCCGGTGGAGTGGATCGCGATCGCGAGCACGCCCGCCATCGGCCCGAGCCCGAAGGCGATGACGAAGACCAGCGCGAACACGATGCCCGGGACGGTGCGGGCGAATTCGAGCAGGCGCCGCACGACAAAGCGCAGCCAGGGCGAAGGCGAGGTGTTTTCGGCCGCGAAAAAGTTCAGGGCAAAGGCGAGGGTCGCGCCGATCAGCGTGCCGACATAGGAGATCAGCAGCGTCTCTCCCAGCATCTTCAGCCATTTGCGCCAGCCCCACAGCCACTCGCCGACATCGGTCCAGACGCGCTGGCCGCTGTCGAGCGTGAGGATGCGGTCGAAATAGCTGATGAAGTTGCCGAAATAGGTGAACAGGGTGCGCAGGTTCACTTCGGCGCCGATCGCGGCGAGAACCAGCGCGGCGGCGAACAGCGCCACTCCGAACAGGAGGCGGAGCCGCTTGCGCGCGACCGCCTGGCGGTAGGCGGCATTCAGCGCGGCCAGCTGCTGCTCGGGAAGGATCGAAACCGCGACGGTCATCGGATCAGGGCGAGTGGTCCATCAAAGAGAAAGAGCCGGGCCCTCAGGACCCGGCTCCAGTGTGCATCGTCCTGAGATCAGGACGCCTTCTTCTTACGCAGCGCATCGACGAACTTGATCAGCTCGATCGTGCCATCCCAGTCCTTGGTGGTGGCGGGATGAAAACCCTTCTTCTGGCCGTCGGAGAGACGGTCGAACGCGGCCTTGTCCTTGGCCGGCGCATCGAAGAACGCCTTGGCGATGGCCGCCTTGGCGGCTTCCGGCAGGTCGGAGTTGTAGGCATAGGGGCCGTTGATGATCGGCGCCGACTTGTGGACGATGCGGAAATCGTCCTTCTTCATCGCCGAGCCGTCGGCATTCTTCAGCATGCCCTTGGTCAGCATCTGCGCCAGCGTGGAATCGTCGTCGCTGGTCCACTGGTTGGCGGCGACGTCGACCGTGCCCTGCGCCAGCGCCAGCATCGCGTTCTCGTGGCTGCCGGTGAAGACGACCTTGCTGAAATAGGTGTCGGCATCCGGGATGCCCATCTTGTCGAGTTCGAAGCGCGGCACGTTGTTGCCGGAGGTGGAATTCGGGTCGACGAGGCCGAGGTTCTTGCCCTTGAGGTCATCGACCTTCTTGTAGGCACTGCTCGCCTTGACGAAGAACACCGAGTAGTAGCCGGTCGAGCCGTCGGCGTTGATGTCGTTGGCGAAGGCGTCGGTCTTGACGCCGGTCAGACGGGCACGGGCGAACGAGGCCGAGCCGTAGCTGGCGATATGGATGTTGCCGGCACGCTGGCCTTCGATGACGGCGGCATAGTCGTTGGCGATGCGCAGCGTGACCTTCACGCCCAATTCCTTGGAGAGATAGCTCACGAAGGGCGCCCAGCGCTCGGTGACGCCCGAGGCGTTCTCGGCCGGGACGACCGCGAAGGTCAGCTCTGGATATTTGGCTTTCCAGTCGTCGGCGGAGGCTGACGTCGTGAACGCGAGCGCGGCGGCGCCGGCAAGGACTAATCTGCGAGTGATCATGATACCCTCTTCATCGGTTGAGGTCGGTTGACGCAAAGACTTGCAACTCAACAGGTGCGGCGCGGCTTACGCCGCCGCGGCCGTTCCGAGCGCCGGGACGCCTTCGGGCGCCGGAGCCGGCATTCCGCCCATGACATCGGCGGCTTCGAGATCGTAGAGCTCGCGCGCGACGTGATCGGTCAGCGCGGACGGCGCACCATCGAACACCACGCGGCCGGCCGCCATGCCGATCAGGCGGTCGCAATAGCTGCGCGCCAGATCCAGCGAATGCAGATTGCAGAGCACGGTGATGCCGAAGTGCTTGTTGATGCGCAGCAGCGCATCCATCACGATCTTGGTGTTGCGCGGATCGAGCGAGGCGATCGGCTCGTCGGCGAGGATGATATCGGGCTGCTGCACCAGCGCGCGGGCGATCGCGACGCGCTGCTGCTGGCCGCCGGAGAGCTGGTCGGCGCGCTGGGCCGCGAGCGAGGCGATGTCGAACTGCTCGAGCGCGGACATGGCCAGCGCCTTGTCGTGCTCAGGCCAGAGCTGCGACAGCGAGCGCCAGGCCGGAATGGTCGCAAGACGCCCCATCAGGACGTTGGTGAGAACGTCGAGCCGGCCGACCAGATTGAATTGCTGGAAGATCATCGCCGAACGCGCCCGCCATTGGCGCAGCTCCTTGCCGCGCAGCGCGGTGACGTCGATGCCGTCGAACAGGATGCGGCCCTGCGTCGGGGTCGCAAGACGGTTGATGGTCCGCAGCAGCGTCGACTTGCCTGCGCCGGACCGCCCGATCACGCCGACGAAGCCGCCGGGGGAGACTTGAAACGAAGCGTCGTCCACCGCGGCTTTTGCGCCGAAGCGGCACGTCAGACCTTCCACCACCAGCATGCAGGGCTCCAGATTAGCTGGCCCCCACCGCTAGCGCCGGCGCTTGACACTTGTGTGACACGCGCGTTGCGGTGCGGCGATTCTGCACACCTCATCCCCTGTCATCGTTACGTCATGACGCCGTCATCAAGCCGCTCGAAGACGAACGCCCCCTCGAATTTTCGGATGCAGCATGGCCGCCAAAGCGCTCTCGGTCCAACCGACCATCGATCCTTCGGCGAAGCTGCACGAAACGAAGCTCGGCGCCTATACCGAGGTCGGTGCGCGCACCATCCTGCATGAAGTGACGATGGGCGATTACTCCTATGTCGTGAACGACGCCCAGATCACCTACACGACCATCGGAAAGTTCTGCTCGATCGCGGCGATGACGCGCATCAATCCCGGCAATCATCCGATGCACCGCGCGACCCAGGCCCATTTCACCTACCGCTCCAGCGCCTATTTCGAAGGCGAAAGCGACGATGCCGAGTTCTTCGACTGGCGGCGCCAGCACCACGTTCACATCGGCCATGACGTCTGGATCGGCCACGGTGCAATCGTGCTGCCCGGCCGCAACATCGGCACCGGCGCGGTGATCGCGGCCGGCGCCATCGTCACCAAGGACGTGCCGGCCTACACGATCGTCGCCGGCAATCCGGCGCGCATCGTGCGGCGGCGGTTCTCCGAGGAGATCGCCAGCCGGCTCGCGAGGCTCGCCTGGTGGGACTGGGATCACGACAAATTGCGCGAGGCACTGCCCGATTTTCGCAAGCTCGGGATTGAAGATTTCCTCTCGACATATGAAGCACGGGCAAGCTCTCTCACCAGTTCTCCTGCCAGCAAACGAAGCGCGGTCGCGTGACAGACATATTCCTTGAAGGCGGCCGGGCCCTGATCGGCGCCGATCTCGTCGAAACTTCACTGGCTGTGTCCGGCCAGGACATTGCAGGGATGGATGCCTCTCGCGGCCGCACCCGGCTCGCGATCGATGCCCGCAATCTCCTGGTGCTGCCCGGCATCGTCGACCTGCACGGCGATGCCTTCGAGCGGCAGATGATGCCGCGCGCCGGCGTCGACTTCCCGATCGACGTCGCGCTCGCCGACAGCGACCGCCAGGCGATCAGCAATGGCATCACCACGGTGTTCCACGCCACGACCTGTTCGTGGGAGCCGGGCCTGCGCAGCGCCGGCAACGCGCGCGGCCTGATGGAGGCGATCGAGCGGCAGCGTCCGCAATTCGCCGCCGACACCCGCTTCCATCTGCGGCACGAGACCTACAATCTCGACGCCGAACCTGAAATCAGCCAGTGGCTCTCCGAGGGCCGCGTCGACCTGTTCGCCTTCAACGACCACATGGACGGCACCGTGGCCGACATGGCCAAGCCCCGCAAGCGCAACCGCATGGTGGAGCGCACCGGCCTGTCGAACGAGGATTTTGATCGGCTGGTGGAACGCGTGGTCGCGCGCGCAGCCGACGTGCCGGCCTCGGTGTCGCGGCTCGCCGCGGCGGCCCGCGCTGCCGAGGTGCGGATGCTCTCGCACGATGATGCGACACCGACGATGCGTCAGGAGTTTCGCGAGCTCGGCGCGATGATCGCCGAATTTCCGATCAACGAGGAGACGGCGCGAGCGGCCGCAAGCCACGGCGACGCCATCGTCTACGGCGCGCCGAATGTCGTGCGCGGCGGCAGCCACACCGGCTGGACCAGGGCGTCCGACATGATCGCCAAGGGCCTCTGCTCGGTGCTGGCATCGGATTATTACTATCCGGCCCAGCTGCTCGCTGCATTCCGCCTCGCGGCCGACGGCGTGTTGCGGCTGACCGAAGCCTGGAACCTGGTCTCCGCAGGGCCGGCACGCGCCACCGGCCTGACGGATCGCGGCATCCTCGCGGAAGGCCGCCGCGCCGACATCCTGCTGGTGGACGACAGCGTGAAGCTGCGGCCGCGGCTCGTCGCGGTGATATCAGGCGGAAAGCTCGTGCATCTCACCGATGCAACGCGGTTGCTCGCAGCGGTGGCAACGCCGCGCGAGGCTGTCGTCGCGGCCTGAACCGGTTATGCTCGGACGATGACAGGTTTTCCCCGCTACGCGATCTATTTTGCCGCCGGCGCCGACAGCGCGCTCTCCCGCTTCGGCGCCGAGCTGCTCGGCTACGATGCCTACACCGGCAACGAGCTGCCGTTCCCGGAAGAGGCGCTGCACGTTGCACCGGACTGGCGCGACGTCAGCGCCGATCCCCGCAAATACGGCTTTCACGCCACCCTGAAGGCGCCGATGACGCTGGCGCCTGGCCGGACGGAGGCCGAGCTCGCAGCCGCCTGCGCGGCATTCGCCGGGAAGGCGCGGCGGATTCCGGCGATTCGTCCGGTCGTCGATTCCATCAGCGGCTTCATTGCCGTGATTCCGGCCGAGCCGGTCGATGCGCCCCAACAGCTCGCCGCCGATTGCGTCCGCGATTTCGACTCGTTCCGTGCGGCGCTGACGACGGAGGACCGCGAGCGGCGCAAGCCCGAGAAGCTGAGCGAACGGCAACGCGATTATCTCGACCGCTGGGGCTACCCTTATGTGATGGAAGAATTCCGCTTCCACATGACGCTAACTGGGCGGCTGGACGCGGAGCGACGCGGCCCGATTCTGGAGATGCTGCGGGCGAAATTTGCCGCGCTCAAACTTGATACTCTCGCGATCGATCGCATCGCGCTGTTCCGGCAGGACAACGCGGCCTCCCGCTTCCGCATCATCGGCGAGTGGGCGCTAGCAAAATAATCGCCACATCCTCCGTCATTGCGAGGAGCGAAGCGACGAAGCAATCCAGACTGTTTCCACGGAGAAAGTCTGGATTGCTTCGCGGAGCCTGTCATCGGGCCGCGCTACGCGCGGACCCGTTGGCTCGCAATGACGGCGGTGGGACAGACATCCGGGCTCAACGCCAGCTCGCAAGATTGAAGCCGAGCGCCACGACGCCGACCAGAACGAGGCTGGTCGCCCAGACTGCATCCAGATTGAACCAGCTTCGCGAGACGAACCTCAATCCCAGATGGCGGTAGACCAGCCATGCCAGACATCCGCCGGCGCTGACCATGGCGGTCACGTGCACCAGGGACACCAGCACCGCCATCCCGAGGCTTGCCTTCATCAGCGTGCCCGCCGCCTCGTGGCCGGCATCGAGCTCGAAGGCCTGGCAGATCCCGAGATAGATCGGCACGAGCATCAAGGCGGCGCCGTGAGCAATGGCAACCGCGAACGACCAGAGCGCCAATTGCGTCGGCGGAATTCGTGCCAGCGCGCGGGGATGGCGCCGCACGATCAACCGATAGACGCCGAAGCCGATGACGAGAAGGCTCGCGACCAGCTGGATCGAACGCTGCCATTCGGCCAGCACGAGCAGAAAGGCGAATGGCAGCAGCACGAGAAGGGTTGCCAGCAGATGCCCGGCCGACAGGGCCCACAACGCACCGAAGAGCGCGCGTGGGCTCTTGTCCATGAGCCCGGCCGAAACGGCGAGCGGCCATCCCATCCCCGGATTGACCCCGTGGTAGAGACCGCTCGCAACAAGCGCGAGCCAGAGCCAGCCAAGCGCCGGGCTCGCGTGCCCCCAATCTAGACCGACGGGTAGCAAAAAGAGTCCGTCGAACAGTCGCCGCCCTCGAGCCTGATCTGGTGCGCACGATATCCGTCGGGGAAGCTCACGAAATAATCCTTGTCGAGCTCGAGACCGCCGTTGCGACCGACATTGGCCATGACCTTCACGCCCGGAACCCCGTCGGGATAGAACTGGTCGTCCCAGGTGGAATAGAGCGAATTGGTCCAGTACACCCGCTTGCCGTCGCGGCTGATCTCGACCATCTGCGGACCGGCCGCAAAGGCCTTGCCATTTGGATGCGGCGTGCGGCGCGCGATGCCGCCGATGTGGACGGAGCCCGCAAGCTTCGGCTTGCGCGGATCACTGACGTCGTACTGGCGCATTTCACCCGTGCCCCAGCACGAGACATAGAGAAACCGGTCATCCATCGACAGGTCGATGTCGGTCACCAGCGGCGGCACGGCGCCAAATCCCTGGAGCAGCGGCGGGAGCTTCTCCTTGGGCGCGGGCTCGGGCGGGATCGTCGCCGTCTTCTCCGCATGGAATTTCCCGCCTTCGCGCCACCAGGTCCAGATCGATGCTTCGAGGTTGGTGGTGTCGACCACAACGCCGACGAAGCCATGTTCGCGAACCGGATCGTGCGCGGGCCGCACCTCCAGCGCCATCTGGTGATTGGCGCCGAGGTCGATGGTTTGCACGTTGCGCCGGGCGCGAAGATCCCAGAAGTGGAGACGATGGCCGTATTTGTTCGACAGCAGATCTTCCGGGACGATCCCGTTCTCGAACTGCGGCGGCAAGGCCCATTCGCTCGTCACCATGTAATCGCGCGGCAGATTCCACCAGAAGTCATAATGCAGTGTCTGCGGGCCACGGTCGATCTCCCATCGTCCAAGGACCTCGAACGTCTCGCAATCCATGATGAAGACGCCTGGAGGTCCGTCGGTGCCGTCCTTGCCGCCGCCGCCCAGCGTGCTCACATAGATGCCGTCCGGCCCGCAATGGATGGTGTGCGGCCGCGAGTAGCCGGTCTTCCTGAAGACTTCCTCGGGCTCGATGATCTTGTGAATCTTCGCTTTGGTCGGATCGGGCTTGGTATCGATGATGTAGATCCGCGACGAGCGCAGCCCGGGGATGATGAGATAGCGCCGCTCGATGAAGGCGTGCCCGGCGAGCGGTGACAACGCGGAGGAGCAGGCATTCCAGCCGAAGTGATGAAACTCGTCGCCCTTGTTGGGCATCGTCACGGTGTGGACGATCTGGCTATAGGTCGGCGATCCCGGCTTGACGTCGATGACCGCGAGAGCATCCGGCTTTGAGAAATCCGGACTGAGCAGCAAGGTGTAGGCGAAGTTCTCCGCAGGTGCTTCCATCGCAAGCTTGGGCGATGCGTGAAAGGTGGGATCCGGCCTCATCGTCATGGCACTGCCTCCCTGTTCTGTCGGTTCGCGCCAACCTGGCTCGGGATAACGGCATAATGAAGAGGTGTTAGGCGATGTCTCGAGACTGCTCCGCAGGACCTGGTTGGCCAGCGTACGATACTTGATCGCCGGGCCGGGGGAAACCGGCGGAATCGCGTTAATTCGACGCCTTCAGCCAGAGGCAAGCCGGCGGGATAGGCGGGACACTCGTACGCCCCACTCAGTGTCGTCCCTGCGAACGCAGGGACCTATAGCCACAGGGAGGGGTTGTGGTGCGAACTGCCAACTCCGAGTCTTCGCCAAGCTTCTCCCCGTGGCTATCGCGACGAGCGCGAGCGCTCGCGCGGAGGTCCCGGATCGGCGCGCGCTTGGGCGCGCTTGTCCGGGACGACAGCGGAGATGCAGCAGCGGAGCGAGTAGAGACCTACTTGCCCCACCGCAGCGCCAGCGCGTCGCGCTCCTTTGCGAGCTCGAGCAACCCTGCCCGCGTGGCCGGATGCAGCGGCTGCAAGGGATGGCGCACGGCGTCCGACTTGATCACGCCGCCGGCCTGCATCATGACCTTGCAGGCGCTCAGGCCGCATTGGCGGTTCTCATAGTTGATCAGCGGCAGCCAGCGTTCGTAGGCGGCTTTCGCCTCCTCGCGCTTGCCCGCGAAATAGGGATCGATGATCTGGCGGATGCCGTCCGGATAGCCGCCGCCGGTCATTGCGCCGGTGGCGCCGGCGTCGAGATCGGCGAGCAGCGTGATCGCCTCCTCGCCATCCCAGGGACCCTCGATGTCGCTGCCGCCGGCCTCGATCAGGCTGCGGAGCTTTGCGGCGGCGAAGGGCACCTCGATCTTGAAATAACGGATGTTGGAGAACTCGCGCGCCAGCCGCGCGAGCAGCTCGACCGAGAGCGGCGTGCCGGCCACCGGCGCATCCTGGATCATGACGGGAATGTCGATCGCCTCCGAGAGCACCTTGAAGAATTCGACGATCCCCTTCTCGGGCACCCGGAAGGTCGCACCGTGATAGGGCGGCATGACCATCACCATGGCGGCGCCGGCCGCTTCGGCCTGCTTGCTGCGCGCGGCACAAACGGCCGAGCTGAAATGGGTGGTGGTGACGATCACGGGAACCCGTCCCGCGACATGCTCCAGCACCGCATGCATCACGGTCTCGCGCTCGGCATCGGTGAGCACGAACTGCTCGGAGAAATTGGCGAGAATGCAGATGCCGTTCGAGCCGGCATCGATCATGAAATCGATGCAGCGGCGCTGACCCTCGAGATCCAGCCCGCCGCGCTCGTCGAAGATGGTGGGTGCGACCGGGAACACGCCGCGGTAGGGGCGCTGGGCCTTGTTTTGGGTGACCGGCATTGAACTCTCCATCCCTGATATCCTGCGCATCTGCCGCGGGGCTCACCTAGCGCGGCGCGACAGATGTACCCGCCGCGAGGACCGGCAGCAATGCCGATCACGCAGGGTCGGGATTAAAGAGTGATCGGAGCTACGCGGTCTTCACGGCACCGAGGAAGCCTTCGACCGCAACGCGGAGACGGTCGGTGTCGGCCGACATCTTCTTGACCGACTCGGAGAGCACCGTACCGGCGTTGCCGGTCTCCTGGTTGAGCTTGGCGACGCTGCCGATGGTGTCGGTGACCTCGCGGGTGCCCTGCGCGGCCTGCTGGAAATTGCGCGAAATCTCGGTGGTGGCCGCGCGCTGCTGCTCGACGGCCGCAGCGATCGCGGTCATCTTCTCGTCGATGCCGCTGATGGCGCCGCCGATCGAGCGGATCGCGGCGACCGCCTGTCCCGTCGCGCCCTGGATCTCCTCGACCTGGCGCGAGATCTCTTCGGTCGCGGTTGCGGTCTGGGCCGCGAGGCTCTTGACCTCGCCGGCGACCACGGCGAAGCCGCGGCCGGCTTCGCCGGCACGCGCGGCCTCGATGGTGGCGTTCAATGCCAGAAGGTTGGTCTGGCCCGCAATCGCGTTGATCATCTTCACGACCTCGCCGATGCGGCTCGCGGTCTGATCGAGGATCTCGACCGTCGCGTTGGTCTGCTCGGCCTGCGCAACAGCCTCACGCGCCTCGCGCGCGCTGGACTGCACCTGGGCGGAGATCTCGCCGACGGAGGCAGAGAGTTCCTCGGTTGCGGCGGCGATGGTCTCGAGATTGTTGGTGGCCTGCTCGGCGGCGGCGGAGACCGCCGCGGTCTGGCTGCTCGATTCCGAGACCAGCGAGCGCACGTCGCTCGCGGTGGCATCGAGCTCCCTCGCCGACGCCGCGACGCCCTGGATGACGGCTTGCACGGTGTCGTCGAAACCGCGGCACGCGGCATCGACAGTGCCGGAGCGGGCGAGCTGAAGCGCCTGCTGCGATTCGCGTTCCTGGCCCAGGCGTTCCGCGGTCGCCGCGCTCTCGCGCAGGCTTTCGAGCGCGGCGGCCATGGTGCCGAACTCGTCGGGATGCCGGGATTGCGGAACCGGCGTCGCATAGTCGCGGGCGCTGATGCGGGCAATGGCGTCGAGAATGGCGCGCACCGGGCGGACGAAGCGGTTGCGCACCACGAACACGCCGGCCAGGGTCACGGCGAGCGCGACAAGGAACGCGACCGACTGCACGATGAGATTGGTGAGGGCTTTCTCCTGAACGGTCTCGGCACGCGCGATCGACTGGTCGAGGGCCTTGTTCGCGACCGCGACGATGGACGCGAAGGGCGACTGGCACAGCGTGTTCCATTCCGAGGCGGGCATCGCGGGACGGCCGCTGCCGTCGAAATTCCTGGTGAGTTCGCCGATCTGCTTGAGGACGCCATCGGTCTTGGCGCGCGCCTCTTTCGCCGCGTTGGCCAGTTCCGCCGTCACGTCGGGCGCGGCCAGCAGCTCGTCCATGCCGGTCCAGCCGGCGGTGACGATGCCGTTCCAGCCGGCCACGGTCTGTTTCTGGGTCTCGTCGAGCGGCTTCGATGTGTTGACGTTCGGACGCAGCGTCGAGCACTGGATGCCGTAACGGTCGCGCACCTGCCAGGCGAGACGGCGGGTCTGGATCATGCGGGCAATGAAGGGATCGTTCATCCAGGCGCGGTTCGACACCGCGGTGGACGCCAGATTGGCCGTATCGATCACCTTGGTGACGGCGTCGTACCAGGCGCCGGTGCGCTCCGTCTTGCGCTCGGCGCGCGGCAGCTTCGCCTCGTCGTAGAACAGCTGAAACTTCGGCGCGGCTTCGCTCCAGCGCTGCTTGAGCGTGCTCGCGAGCTCATCGCGCCGGGCAAATTCGACGGTCGAGAGCGCCGCGACGATGGCATCAAAGCCGGCCTGTTCGGCCTTCTCGGCTGCGCCGAGCCTGGCGCGCGGATCGTCCTCGCCGAGCAGCGCGCTCTGGGCGTCGCCGCGGTTGTTGCGCAAGGCCAGGACGCCATGGAAGATCGCCTTGTCGGCGGCGGCCAGCCGGGCCGTTTCGAGGCTGTCACTGTAGCGGCCGAACGCCCCGACCATCTGGATCGCCGTGCTGGTCAGTGCGCCGACGGCAAGAAGCGCCATCAACACCAGGAGCAGCGTGCTTACCGATTTCTTAAAAATTGCCATGGGTCAGGAGGCCTACGCTTCAATGAAGGCCACCTTGCATCGCGACGTGCCAATGTTTGGTTAAGACTTTAATCAATACCTGCGGTTGTGCGTGCCGCGCTCCCGAAGGGCCGCGTCTCCTCACGCGACCTTGGTAAAATCCGGCGGTCGACGCTCGGCAAAAGCGGTGAACGCCTCGCGGGCCTCCGCCGTGCGCAGGCGCTGCGCGAACTGCTCGCCTTCGGCCTGCATCTGCGCGACCAGCGCCTCGCCGCTGCGCATCAGCCGCTTGGTCGCGATCAGCGCGCCGGCCGGCTGGCGGGCCAGACGCTGGGCGAGTGCGAGCGCCTCGGCATCGAGCTTGTCGAGCGGCACCACGCGGTTGGCGAGCCCCCATTCCAGCGCAGACTTCGCCGGGACGGTCTCGCCGAGCGCGAACATCTCGTAGGCGCGGGCATGGCCGATGCGCGCCGGCATCAGCAGGCTGGAGGCGGCTTCCGGCACCAGCGCGAGGCTGACGAAGGGCGTCGACAATTGCGCATTGTCGGCGAGCACGACAAGATCGCAATGCAGCAGCATCGTGGTGCCGACGCCGACCGCGCGGCCTTGCACGGCCGCGACCAGCGGCCGGGTGCAACGCGCCAGCGACTGGATGAAGCGCACGACGTTGCGGCTTCCTTCCGACTTGCCCGCTGCGACCGCGGCGAACTCGCCGACATCGTTGCCGGCGGTGAACATGTCGCCTTCGCCGCGGATCAGGATCACGCGCGCGGACGGATCGAACTCGGCGGATTCGATTGCATCGGCGAGCTTGCCGTACATCGCATCCGTCAGCGCGTTCTTCTTGTCGGGACGCGCCAATGTCAGCGTGAGAATCCCGCCATTGTTCTCGATCCGGACATGCTGGGTCATTCGTCTGCTCCTCTCGGGAATTTGTCCTGAATGCTCGTCAGCCAGCGCGCGACGATGTCGATCTCCGCGCTGGTGAACCCTTCCGTCAGCGCCGCATTGACTTCCGCCGCATTGGCTTTCGCCTGCGCCAGCGCCGTCCGACCCTTTGGCGTCAACCAGATCCGCCAGGCGCGCCCGTCCTCGCGGTCGGCCCGCCGCTCGATCAGTCTGGCGGCGGCCGTGCGGTCGACGAGGCCGGAAATGCCGGCCGGCCCAAGATCGAGTGCCGCGCCCGCCTCGCCCATCAACACACCATCCTGCTTGCCGAGGATGAACAACAGCCCGGCCTGCGCCGGCGTCACCTCGCTCTCGGGCCGCGCCGCCATCCAGCGCTGCAACCGGCGCTGCGCGACGCTCAGCAGGTAGACCAGCCGGTGACGCGTCCCTGCGGCGGATTTATTTCGCATGCGAAATATATAGTCGGGCGCGGGGCGGTTGTCAAACGAGCGGTTTCGCTACGGCGCGCAAGTAAAGCTCGACGCATCCGTCACCGGCCCGCTCTTGTAATGCGGCCACGCAGGCCAGCGGCACAGCGGCAGCGCGCGCAGCGTCGCGAATGCGGGCGCTTCGACCTTCTGCTCGGCGACTTCGAGATCGCCGGGCGCCTTGCCCTTCTCGACCCAGTCGACCAGCGCGCTCAGCATGTCGACATTGGCGGGCGCGCCGGAGCCGACATGATCGACGCCGGGCGCGGTGTAGAGCCGCGCGAACTCCGCGGTCTCGGCCTTGCCGAGCTTGCGTTCGACGCTCTCGAAATAGCGGATGCCGGCATAGGGGCTCTGCGCATAATCGGCCATGTGCTCGAGCATGATCAGCCGGCCGCCGCGGGCGCGGAAGCGGCTGAGATCGGGATCGGTCGAATCCATCAGCTTCGAGACCTCGAGCAGCCGCGCCTTGTGCTCCTCCACCTTGTAGGTGGTGACATCGAGCTTGGGATCGCGTGCGAATACATATTGGATGCCGCCGGCGCCATAGATCCAGGCGATGCCGTTGTTGGGCGCAGGCGGCTGCGCCGGCGGCGCAGTGCCGAGCCACCAGGCGACCCAGCCGCCGGTCGGGCCGACCGCCGGCGTGTCCTCGCCGGAGACGCCCCAGCCCGGATAATCGTCGAGACCGTTGGCGAGCGCGAACGGAAATTTGTAGGCCCCGTGCAGCGTATTCACGGCCTTGATCTGCGCCTCGGTGAGGCACTGGTCGCCCGTCTTTCCGCCCGCGCAGCCGAGCGTCTCGACCTTGAACGTTGCCTTGCAGGCCACGGGGTTCTGCACCAGCGCATCATCGGAGCCATCGGCCTTGTCGCAGGCCGCGCGCACCGCCTCGGCGACCAGCTTCACCTGGGCCGGATTGATCCAGCCGTCACCCTTGGTCGCAAGCCCCGAGCGCGTGCCGGCATGCTGCAGGCCCACCCAGTTGATGACGGGCACGCGGGCGAAGATGCCGTCGAAATCATCAGGGTAACGCTGCGCCATGGTGAGGCCTTCGCGGCCTCCCTCGGACGAACCCATGAAGTACATCTTCTCCGGCTTCTTGCCGTAGGCGCGCTCCATCAGCGTGACGGCGGCATCGCGCACCTTCTTGTAGGCGCGATGGGCGAAATTCTCGAAGGCTTCGTCGTTCAGCGCGAACACCTGCGGCGGCTCGCCCTGCTTGGTCTCGTGGCCGGAATCGGTGCCGTAGGTGACGAAGCCGCGCGCGAGCGGCGCCGGCCTGTCGAAGGGATAGGCCGGCGGCAGCGCCAGGCCCGTGATCAGCACGCCATTGAAACCGCCGCCGCCATACTGCACCGAACGCCCGTTCCACTCGACCGGGAGGTTGACCTGGAATTTGATCGGCGGCGCCTTGGGATCGGTGGGGTCGATATGGCCGAGCACCTTGCAGAAGGCGGGATTGGCCGGCGTGATGCGGCCTGACGGCGTCGGCCCGCGTTCGGCAACGGCGAGTTGCGACGGCGCGAGCAGCGTCGCGGCATCGATCTTCACCGCATCCGTGCCGCCGACAAGGCTCTTGCACACGGTATCGGCATCATCGGTCAGCGTCGCCGCCGATGCGGTGCTCGCGCCGATAGCGGCCACGACACCCAACAGCCACGCATACGGCCTCGCAATCCTACGCACCATAGTTTCCATCCCCTGTTATCGTTCAGCCGACAGGCCAGCCAATTCAAGGCAACTGATCGCCGGCCGTCAATCGTCGCGGCCGGCGCAGCCGCCGCCATCAACGAAAAACCGCGCCCGGCGCGTGGTCGGTACCCGCAAGAATTTGAACCTAATGTGAAATTTTGTCCCAGCGCCGAACGCGCACAGCCCTTCCGCCGACCAAGTCCAAAGGCTGTCATCAACTTGTCATGCGAGCTGGAGTTATCTGCCTGTCCGGTCGGCATGCTATTATGACCGAGGCAACAACAAGGAGCGAGTGGTGAGCGAAACCATCAATGTCCCGGCGCTTGCGACGGATGCCTCGGCGGTCGCACGCATCAAGTCCGAGATCGACATTTCGGATCGCTCGCGCCTCGTCACCTTCGGCGAGCGCGCCCAGCGCTCGGTGGTCGAGTTCGCCGACCGTATCCTTGCCCAGACCCAGAATCGCGAACTCGGCGCGACCGGCAAGCTCTTGACGGATATCCTCGGCAAGGCGCGCGGGCTCGATCCGGCCGATCTCAAGGACAAGGGCTTTCTCGCCCGCCTGTTCTCGTCGGCGGAGGCGCGGCTGCGCCGCTTCACCGAGCAGTTCAACGACGTCGCCTCGCAGATCGACCGCGTCTGCGTCGAGCTCGACCGCAACAAGGAGGTTCTGCGCCGCGACATCGCGCTGCTCGACGATCTCTACGAACAGACCCGCGGCGCGCTCGGCCAGCTCGATACCCACATCGCCGCCGGCAAGGCGTTCACCGAGGAGTTCCGCGGCGGCAAGCTGATCGAGATGGAGCGGAGCACGAAGGCGCAAGCCGCGGGCAGCGACGCAATGCTCGCCGCGCAGACCTATCAGGACGCGCTCCAGGCGCTCGACCGGCTCGAGAAGCGCGTCTTCTATCTGCAACAGGCGCGCCAGATCGGCATCCAGCAGCTGCCGCAGATCCGCATCGTCCAGTCCGGCGACGAAACGCTGATCGAGAATTTGCAGGCCACCACCGAGCTCACGATTCCCGTCTGGAAGCAGAAGATGATCCTGCTGCTCGGCCTGAACCGGCAGAAGTCGGCGCTGGAGCTGCAAAAGACCGTCACCGACGCGACCAACGAGATGATGCGCCAGGCATCCGAGATGATGAAGACCCAAGCGATCGAGATCGAGAAGCAATCGCAACGCGGCATCGTCGACATCCAGACCCTGGAAAAGGCCAACCGGGATCTGATCGACACCATCTCCGGCGTGCTCACGGTGCAGGAACAGGGCCGCACCAAACGCGCCGAAATCGAGCAGCGAATGGCGCAACTGACGGACGAGTTGAAGTCCGCGATATCGAAGGCGGCTCCCTAGATGCGCGCCATGTAACGGTTTCTCCATGAAGCTTCCGCATAAGGGCTGTTGCATGAAGGCTCGCGCATGAGAACTCTTCGCTTCCTGCGGCGCCCGCTGGCGCTGCTCGCGGCAGCGCCGTTGATTGCCATGCTGCTGTCGGGCTGCGGCGGGCCGGGGCCGCAATTCACCATCCTCTCGGGCTCGGAAAACGACGTCCTCGAGCCGCTGGTGCAGGAGTTCTGCAAGTCCCGCAACGCGACCTGCACCATGCGCTATCAGGGCTCGCTCGACATCGCCCTGGCCCTCAAGGCCGGCGATCCCGGCGCCGACGCGGTCTGGCCCGCCGCCTCGATCTGGATCGACATGTTCGACACCACGCGGCGCGTGAAGATGGTCAAGTCGATCGTGCAGATGCCGGTGATCCTCGGCGTGCGCCGCGCCAAGGCGCAGGAACTCGGCTGGATCGGCGCCAAGGTGACCGCCAAGGACATCCTCGCGGCCGTCGAGGGCGGCAAGCTCAAATTCCTGATGACGTCGGCGACGCAGTCGAACTCGGGAGCTGCGGCCTATCTCGCGATGCTGGCGGCCGGCATCGGCAAGCCCGACCTGATCGAGGCCGGCGATCTCGACAAGCCCGAAGTGCTGGCGACGGCGCGAGGACTGCTGAAGGGGGTCGAGCGCAGCGCAGGCTCGAGCGGCTGGCTCGCCGACCTCTACCGCGACGGCGAGCGCAGCGGCGCGCATTACCAGGCGATCTGGAATTATGAAGCGGTCATCAAGGAAACCAACGACAAGCTGATCGCCGAGAAGCACGAGCCGCTCTACGCGATCTACCCCGCCGACGGCGTGGCGATCGCCGATTCGCCGCTCGGCTTCGTCGACCGCGGCCGCGGCAAGGACGTCGAAGGCTTCTTCGCCGACCTCCAGGCGTTCCTGCTCGGCAACGATGCCCAGGCGAAGATCGCCAGGACCGGCCGCCGCGTCGAGATCGGCCGCGCCACGCCGCTTCCCCCCGATCCCAGGACAAATCTGGATCCGTCGCGGTCACTGACCATCATCCGTCCGCCCGAGCCCGCGGTGATTCAGAAGGCGCTCCTGATCTATCAGGAAGCGCTGCGGCGGCCTTCCTTGACTGCGCTCTGCCTCGACGTCTCCGGCAGCATGCAGGGCGCCGGCGAAACGCAGCTACGCGATGCCATGCGCTTCCTGCTCACGCCCGCGCGTACGCGTGAAGTGCTGGTGCAATGGACCAAGTCGGATCAGATTCTCGTCCTGCCGTTCAGCGATCACATCCTCTGGACGGCCCGCGCCAGCGGCGACGAGAACGAGCAGACCGGCCTGCTCGCACGCGCGCTGGAATTGCGCGCCAGCGGCGGCACCGACTTCTACACCTGCGGCGCACAGGCGCTTGCGGCCATGAAGACCCATCTCGACGACGGACGGCATCTGCCGGCCATCGTCATCATGACCGATGGCAAGAGCCAGGGATCGATGTCGACCTTCGAGACTGCCTGGCGTGCGGACGGCCGTCGCGTGCCGGTGTTCGGCGTGACGTTCGGCAGCGAGGTCGATCGCACCCAACTCGACAATCTGGCAAAGCTGACCGGAGGGCGCGTGTTCGACGGCAGCAAGAGCCTCACCGACGCGTTCCGCGCCGTACGAGGATACAACTGAATGGCAGGAACGCCGTCCGGACTTGGCTGGATCGCGGGTGGGATGGCAGCCGCGGCACTGCTGCCGTCGCTCGCGATCGGTCTCGGCATGCCGTTCTGGATCGCGCTCGGGATCAGCGCGCTCGCCGGCGGCGGCATCATCGTGGCGCTGGCGCCGAGGAGCCGGTTCGCCGCGCTGGAAGCCAGCGGCGTGGCACGCGGCAAGATCGAGTTCGCAAACGAGCTCCTGGCCGAAGCCGAGCCGCTCGCCGAACGCATGGAGTATACCGCATCGGCCATCCGGACCCGCGCCGTGGCCGACCGCATCCGTCATCTGGTGACGATCGCCCGCGACATCTTCGCCGCGATCGAGCGCGATCCGCTGCGGCTCGACCGGGTGCGCCGATTTCTGACCTACTATCTGCCGCGCGCGGCCGAGATCGCCGAAGCCTACCGGGCGCTGGAGAAGAGCTCCGTACCCGACACCGCGCGGCTGGCCGCCGCGGGCGAGATGATCGACCGGCTCGACGGCGCCTTCACCCGCTATGCCGCCAACCTCCAGGACGCCGACCTCGACAAGCTGGACATCGAGCTGAAGCTGTTGAAAAGCTCGCTCGACGAGGACATCGGCCCGACGCCACCCGCGGCGCCGATCGAGACCAAGAGAGGAACCTCCTGATGGCCATCTCGCGCCGTGCCTTCGGCATCGGCCTCGTCGCCGCGAGCGCGGCGGCGACTGGCGGCTATGTTTATTTGCGCGAGCATCCCGAGATCGCCGGCCGCTTCGGCGAAGCGAAGCGGCTGTCCGGCTTTGCCGGCGGCGAGAAAGAGGGCTTTCTCGCCAATGCCCGCGTGAAGAGCGTGCTGGAACGCCGCTTCGGGCTGATCCTCGACGGCCGCCGCGCGGGCTCGGTCGAAATGGTCCGCGAGCGCGCGCTGCTGGACCAGAAGCCGCAATTCCTGTGGCCGTCCTCGTCGGTGCTGGTCGAGGTCGCCCGGGCTTCCGGCGTCAAGATCTCGCGCGACCAGGTGATCTTCAACTCGCCGATCGTGCTTTATTCCTGGGACAGGATCGCCGAAGGCCTGGTGAAGGGTGGCATCGCCCAGCCCGCCGGCGGGCCGCGCTATACGGTGGACCTGTCGAAACTGCTCAAGGCCATCATCGCCGGCGAGAACTGGTCGGCAATCGGCGTCGCCGACCTGTTCGGGCGCGCCCGCGTAGTTTGCACCGATCCGAACAAGTCCAACTCCGGTTTCATGTTCGCCGGCCTTGCGGCGAGCCTTCTGTCCGGCGACGTCGTGATGCCTGACACGCTGAGCAGGATCGACGGTGACGTCGCCACCGTGTTCCGCCGCATGGGCTTCAAGCCGCCGTCCTCGGGCAAGCTGTTCGACGATTATGTCGCCGGCGGCGCGGGCGCACAGCCGCTGATCGTCGGCTACGAGAATCAGCTGGTCGAATGGGTGCTCCAGGATGCGGAGCGCTGGAAGCGCCTCGAGGCCAATGCGCCGGCCAAGCCCGTCATCCTCTATCCGCAGCCGACGGTGTTCTCGGCCCATCCGCTGATCAGCATCGAGCGCCAGGCCGACGACCTCATCGATGCCCTGACGAGCGAGAGCCTGCTCGAAATGGCCTGGGAGGACCATGGCTTCCGCGGCCCGCTCGGCACCATCGGCAAGGCGCGCAATGCGCTGTTGCAGTCGCGCCTGCTCGAACGGATCGACGCCGTGCTGCCGATGCCCGACGCACCGGTCATGCTGGCTCTGCTCGACCGGCTCGCCGCCTAGGCAACCGGCACGTTCGTTCAGAACGAGCCGAACGCGCTTCCCAGAGCGATCACGGCCACCAGCGCCAGGAGCGACGTCACGATGCCCACCATCGCGATATCGAAATAGCTGTCGCGATGCGTCAGGCCGCAGATCGCGAGCAGGCTGACCACCGCACCATTGTGCGGCAGGATATCCAGCGTTCCCGAGCCGATCACCGCGACGCGATGCATCAACGCGAGGTCGATGCCGGCCCGCTCGGCGAGCTCGACATAGGTCTGGCCGAGGGCATCGAGGGCGATGGTCAGTCCGCCTGACGCCGACCCGGTCAGGGCGGCGAGAATGTTGGTCGAGACTGCAAGCGAGACCAGCGGACCGCCTTCGATCGCGAGCACCCAGTCGCGCACGACGATGAATCCCGGCAGCGAGGCGACGACCGCACCGAAGCCGACGAGACTGGCGACGCTGAATGCAGGCAGGACCGACGCATTGGCCCCCGCGTCCATGGTCTGCCGCAATGCCGGCAGGCGCGTCCAGTTCAGCGCGATGGTGGTGGCGATGGCCGCAGCCAGCGCGACCGCGACCGACCACACGCCCGCGACCGCGGCGAGCGACGTGCTGCCAAAGCGCTGCTCGGCGAGATAGGAGACATCGAGGCGCGGCAGGACGAGGAGCGACATCATGAGATTGACCGCGACGACGACGGCCAGCGGCAGGATCGCGGTCACCACAGGCGCCGGCGCGCTGCTGCGCTGCCCGTGCTTCATCTCCGCCGGATCGAACTCCCGCGCCGTCGTCGCCCGTTCGCGCACGAGCTCGTCGGCGGCTGCGCGCTCGGTCATATCCTCGACGTCATCGCCATAGCCCTCCCCGGCGAGCCGGGCGGCGGCTTCGGCGCGTCGCAGCCACCACAATCCCGCGCCGAGCATGATGAGGGAGGCGATGATGCCGAGGCCCGGCGCGGCAAACGGTGTCGTGCCGAAAAACGGCATCGGGATCGCATTCTGGATCGACGGCGTGCCCGGTAGCGCCGACATGGTGAAGGTCGACGTCCCCAGCACGATTGCAGGCGGGATCAGGCGGCGCGGGATTGCCGCGGCACGAAACAGCGAACGGGCCATCGGGACGATGACGAAGAACGCGACGAACAGGCTGACGCCGCCATAGGTGACCAGCGCACCAGCCAGCACCACCGCAAGGACCACGCGGCGTTCGCCAAGGCGCTCGGCCATGAAGGCGGCAACCGACGTGACCGCGCCGCTGTCGTCCATCAGCTTGCCGAAGACGGCGCCAAGCAGGAAGATCAGGAAGAACTGCGCCAGAAATCCGGCTGCATTCACCATGAAGACCTGGGTGAGGTTGGCAAGCAGCGGCTCGCCGCCGAACAGCGCAGCCACGAGTGCGGCGAACGGCGCGAGCAGGAGCACGCTCCACCCGCGAAACGCAAACAGGACGAGCAGGCCGAGGCCGACGAGGAGGCCGAGAAGACCCATGCCTCAGCACTCCGACAGGAGCACGTCGAGATCGGCCGTCGATTGCCTGCCGATATCCGCTCCATGCTCGCCGAGAAACGCCTCCGCGGCGAGGCGTCCCTCGGCACGCAGCATCGAGATGAACTCCCACTCCGCGTTGAGCTTGGACGACGCGCCGAACTTCGCCAGCATGTCGCTCTTGATCCGATGCGTCCGCATCTTCGCCCAGCGCGCCCCCTCGCCGCTGCCGGGATCGGCGGCCTGGCGCAGCAGCGCGATCATGCGCAGCTCCTTCATCAGCGGCGAGTTGAAGGAGATCTCGTTGAGCCGGTTGAGGATCTCCGCGGCCGTCCGCGGCTCCTCCAGGCGCTCCGTCGGATTGATCTGGACCAGAATGGTGTCGTGCGCGTCGCTTTCGCGGACCAGCGGCGTGATCGTCGGATTGCCGGCGAAGCCGCCGTCCCAATAAGGCTCGCCGTCGATCTCGACGGCGCGGAACATGGTCGGCAGGCAGGCCGATGCGAGCAGAACGTCGGCCGTGATCTCCGCATTGCGGAAGATGCGTCCACGCCCGGTTCGCACCCGCGTCGCGGTGATGAACAGCATGATCGGCGAGCGCGCCAGCCGCTCGAAGTCGATGCTCTCTGCGAGCACCGCGCGCAGCGGGTTGTAGCCAACTGGATTGAGATCGTAGGGCGAGAGCACCCGCGACATCAGGTCGGTGAAGATGTAGAAGGGCGATGTATCGAGCGTCCAACGTCCCATCAGCCGGTCGAGCGGCGAGCGCTGGAGCGGACTGAATGCCGCGGCCTTCGAGACACGGCGCCAATATTGTGCAAGCGCCTCACGCGCGCCCTCGGCGCCGCCGGCCGTCCAGCCGTCCGCCAGCACCGCTGCATTCATCGCGCCTGCCGACGTTCCGGAGATCGCGGCAATGGTGAGCCACTTTTCCTCCAGCAGGCGATCAAGCACGCCCCAGGCGAAGGCGCCGTGCGAACCGCCGCCCTGAAGTGCAAGATCGATCAGCACGGCGTCCCGTTCCATCGCGGCACCGACGCAACTGAAGCTCAAATTCGACGCGATTTGTAACACGCCGAGGATGACGACAGTGTAGAGAGCCGCGGCCGATCATTGCAACCAGAACGTGGGTGCCTAGAGCGTTTTCGAGCGAAGTGGATACCGGTTCGCGTGAAGAAAACGCGTCAAAACAAGAATCTAGAGCTTCGGTTCTGATTCAATCAGAACCGATAATGCTCTAGTGCTCGAATACCAGCCTTGCGCCGACCGTGCCTTCGAGGCTGCGGATCTGCTGGAGCAGGGTTCCGGAATCCTCGCCGCCGAGGTCGGCATCGAGCACGACGTAGCCGAGGTCGCCGGCGGTCTCCAGATATTGCGCGGCGATGTTGATGTCGCGCTGGAGGAAGACCTCGTTCAGCCGCCGCAGCATGCCCGGCACGTTGCGATGGACGTGGCTGAAGCGCGCGCCGGAGGGGCGCAGATGCAGCTGCACCTCCGGGAAGTTCACCGCCCCCATGGTCGAGCCGGTGATGAAATAGTCGACCAGCTTGCGCGCCACCTCGCCGCCGATCCGCTCCTGCGCCTCCTCGGTCGAGCCGCCGATATGCGGGGTGAGGATGACGTTCTCGAGACCCTGCACCGGGCTGTTGAAGCGATCCGCGTTCGAGGACGGCTCGATCGGGAACACGTCGATGGCCGCACCGGCGAGATGGCCGTCGCGCAAGGCGCGCGCCAGCGCATCGAGATCGACCACGGTGCCGCGGCTGTTGTTGATCAGGAACGAGCCCGGCTTCATCGCCCGCAGCTCCTGCTCGCCGATCATGCCGGCGGTCTCCGGCGTCTCCGGCACGTGCAGGCTGACGACGTCGCTCTGCGCCAGCAGCTCCTCCAGTTTCTCGACCGGTTCGGTGTTGCCGTGGCGGAGCTTGTCGGTGCGATCGAAATAGATCACGCGCATGCCCATGGCTTCGGCCAGCGTCGAGAGCTGCGAGCCGATATTGCCGTAGCCGACGATGCCGAGCGTGCGGCCGCGCACCTCGCGGCTGCCGGTCGCCGACTTGTCCCAGCCGCCCTCATGCGCCGACACCGAGCGCGGAAAGATCCGCCGCAGCAGCATCACGATTTCGCCGATCACGAGCTCGGCGACGCTGCGCGTGTTGGAGAACGGCGCATTGAACACGGGAATGCCGCGCTTGCGCGCCGCCAAGAGATCGACCTGGTTGGTGCCGACGCTGAAGCAGCCGACCGCGAGGAGCTGGTCGGCGGCCCCAAGCACCTCATCGGTGATCTGGGTGCGCGAGCGGATGCCGAGCAGCGACACGCCCTTGAGCGCCCGCCGCAGATCCTCGCCGTCGAGCGCTTTGGTCAGCCGCTCGACATTGGTGAAGCCCGCGCTCCTGAACAGGTCCACGGCGCTGTCATTGACGCCTTCAAGCAGCAGCGCCTTCGCGTTCCGCTCGGGGGATTGGCCTGAGGCTGACATGGTGTCTCCGTAAGTGGCAGCTTTGCCCGCAGCTCATAGACCGCGGACGACGCGCAGCACAATAGGGCTTGGATACGGGGAGAAGATGGCGCCTCCCTCCACGCTTGTATCAGCAACTCCGTCATCCTGAGGCGCGAGCTCTGCGGTGCGAATGCACCGCAGGGTGAGCCTCGAAGGATGAACGGCCCAGCCGGGCCGTCGCCCTTCGAGGGCCGCTAAGAAGCGGCCACCTCAGCGACAACGGCTTCGCCGTTGCGCGGGGGTGACGGTGATGGTGTACGGCTCGCGGCGAGCCCGCCCGGTCAGATCACGTAGAACCCGTGCGTGCCGTCAAGGCGGAGCTGCTCGACCAGGCCGTACTCCCAATCGAGATAGGCCTGCATCGCGCGTTCGGCGACATCGGTGCCCTCATAGGGCCGGCGGTAGCGATGCGCCGGGTCGGGCTTGGGCAGCACGCGCGGCGGACCGACATCGAGCGCGCCATCATAGCCGCCTTCGAGCACATAGACCTCCCAGCCCATCTGCGCGAGCCACGACGCCGTCATGTCGGCGCGGACGCCCTTGTCGTCGGTCAGGAGGATGCGCGCGCCGCGCACGGGCGCGGCCATGTCGGTCTCCTGGACGAGCTGACCGCCCGGATAGTGACGGAAGCCCGGGAGATGGCCGGCCGCATATTCCTCGGCGTCGCGCACGTCGAAGCGATAGAGCGTCCGATCGGTGTGCGCGAGCAGCGCCAACATCTCGCCGACCCCGATATGTCGAACGCCGGCGCGATAGGCGACGTCGCGGGCATTGGCCGGGCCGCCCTCGAACGGCCCGATCGTGCCGCGCCGGTCAGCACCGTGGTTGAGCGCATGCCGCGCCAGCGTCCAGCCAATGGTGCCGTTGCGCAGCGCGCGAACCTTGTTGGGCACGCCTGCATTGATCAGCGACTGCGTGCCGATGATCGAGCGCGTGCGGCCGGCACAGTTGACGATGATGGTGGTGTCGCGATCGGGCGCCGCGCTGCCTGCCCGCAGGACCAGCTCCGCGCCGGGCACGCTGACCGAGCCCGGAATGTTCATGGTCGCATATTCGTCGAAACGACGGACGTCGAGAATGGCGATGTTCGCCTTGTCAGCGATCAGCTTTGCCACCTCGTCGGCGCTGAGTGAGGGTGTATGCCTGCGCGCCTCGACCAACTCGCCAAACGCCTTGGAATAGGAGTTGACGTCCTCGAACACCTGATAGCCCGCCGCGCGCCAGGCCTTCAGCCCGCCGTCGAGGGCACTGATATTGCTGTAGCCGAGCGCGGCAAGGCGTTCGGCGCTGGCCGCGACCAGCCCCTCGCCGTCATCATAGAGCACGATTGGCACGTCCTTGCGCGGCAGCCGCAGCTCGGCCTCGATCTCGATCCGGCCGGCGGCCATGTTGGCGGCAAACAGCGGATGGCCGGTCGCGAAGGCCGCTTCATGCCTGAGATCGAGCAGTGCGATCTCCTCACGCAGGAGCAGCGCACGGCGAATATCGGCTGGAGTGGCGGCGGGGAGCTTCATGGCACGGACCCTGACAAGACGGCCTGGAGCTTTTGAACGATTGTCGAGGTGTTGGCTAGCCTTTCCGGCAGCCGCTCACTCGCCCGGAACGAGCCGCCCGAGCGGCGGCTGCGCAGGACGCCGCAGCTTTCGGCGCGACAAATAGAGCAGGATGCCGGTGACCGAGAACAGCGGCATCAGCGCCGCGGCAATCATGAACACAAGCTTGCCGGGCCAGCCCAGCACCGCACCCCGATGGATGTCGAGCACGTTCGCGATGATCTTCTCGCCGAGCGTCTTGTCGGCGTAGCGCTCCGCGGAGACCAGCTGACCGGTGACGGCATCGATGCGGAATTCGTCGCGCGTGGTGTCGAGCGTCGAATCCTTCCCCCACGACCGAATCCGGATCACTGTGCCTGAACCGGCCGGCAGCGTCAGCAAGGCCCTGGAGAATCGCTCGCCCTCCTCGCGCCGGAACGTCGTCCATGCCTGATCGAATCCGATCGGCTGAACCGGCTCGGCTCGGCCGGGCGCGCGTGGCGCCTTCGTCTCCATTTTTGCGGCGGCGACGTGCGGGCGCGACAACAGCCAGACGACACCGTCCTTGTACCAGTCGAACGAGTACCACAGCCCGGTCAGCGTCATCACCAGATAGACCGGCAGAACCCAGGTTCCGATCACCGCATGCAGCGATCGATGCAGCGCACGGCCACCGATTCCGAGATTCGGCTTCAACCACATCTTCACGCTGCCGGCGCGCCGCGGCCAGCGCAGCACGAGGCCCGAGACCAGCATGACGATCAGGCCGAGCGCGGCGACGCCGGTGATCTGGCGTCCCCAGCCCTTGGCGTCGCCGGGGATCAGCAGCCAGCGATGCAGCCTGCGCACGGTCGCGAAGAACTCTTCGCCGCGCGGCGAGCCCAGCACGCGCGCGTCATGGGGATCGACATAGAGCGACATCGGCCGCGCGCCCTGCTCGTCGCGGGCGAAGCGGACACGCACCGTCGCCGACGGATCGCTCGACAGCGTGACGGCCGAGACCTTGCCGAAATCCTGCGCTGCCTTCAACCGGGCGACCAGTTCGTCGGGCATCAGCACCGGCGCGGTCCGCGGCGCGACATGCATGATGTCGGCGTTGAGATGATCGACGATCTCGTCCTCGAAACTCATGATCGCGCCGGTCAGCGCGATCAGGGCAAGCAGCAGCGCGAGGATGAGGCCCGCGATGGAGTGGACCTGAAGCAGAGCCGCCTTGATCTTGTGCCCTACCCTACTCATCGAAGCCGGGCTCCATGACCCGCCCGATCAGTAATTCCGTGTGGGTGTGCCGCACGGCCAACCCTAGAACTTCACCGTTGCCGACAGCGAGACGCGCCGCGCATCACCGATCGCGACGTTCAGATTGTTGACAGCGGAGGGATAGTAGACGGTGTCGAACAGGTTCTTGACATTGAGCTGATAGATCACCGGCGTGTTCTGGTGTTTCGTCTCATAGGTCGCGAAGATATCGGCGACCACATAGGACGGCAAGAAGAAGGAATTGATGGAATCGCCGGGACGATCGCCGACGTAGCGCGCGCCGCCGCCGAGACGAAGCTGGCCCGGCAATGCGGTGCCGAAGTCATAGACCAGATAGAGCGAGGCTGTGTTCAAAGCGACGTTTTGCAGCTTCTTGCCGAGCAACGTCAGATCCTCGGACGCCGTCACGCGGGCGTCGGTATAGCCATAGCTCCCGATCAGGGCCCAGCTGTCGGTGAGCCTGCCGGTGACGTCCAACTCGACGCCGCGCGAGCGGGCGCGGCCGACGGTGTGGAGCTCCACGACGCCTGCGCTGTTCGTCTTCGTCGTCTGCACGTTCTTCTTGTCGAGATCGTAGAGCGCAAGCGTACCGGAGATGCGCTTGTTCAGATCGAACTTGACGCCGGTCTCGTATGACACGCCTTCCTCCGGAGCGACATTCGAGTCGATCACGATGCCGATCGGCGCGATGGTCGAATTCGGCTTCAGCGATTCAGTGTAGCTTGCATACAGCGAGATCTGGTCGGTCAGCTTGAAGATGGCGCCGCCGAGCGGAAGCACCTTGTCCTGGGACACGTTGGTGTTGGTGACGAACGGCTTGCCGCGTCCGGCGATCTGGTCGTAATCCATGTAACGCACGCCACCGACCAGCGCGAAGCGTTCAGTCAGATGCAGCGTGTCCTGGAAGAACAGCGACCACTGACCGAGCTTGTCGGTCTGGGCGCTGTCGGAGTTCGAGACGGTGGTACCAGGTCCGATCAAGCCGTAGACGGGATTGTAGATATTGATGGCGGGCGTCGCCTGCCGGATCAGATTGTCACGGTAGATGGTGCGATACTGGCCGTCACCGCCAAACAGCACCTCGTTGCGCATGTTGCCGAGCCAGAAGCCGCCGGAGACGTAGGACGTTCCGTAGCTGACATTGCTGAGCGAACCCTGCGTGCCGTCATTGCTGCGCGTCTCTGCGCCGGTTGTGAAGTTGATGCCTGTGATCCGTAGCTGGTTGGCGCTGAAGGTTTCGGTGTTGTAGCTGTAGCCGGCGTAGAGCTTCCAATCCTGATTGAAGCGGTGCTCGACCGAAGCCTGGATCAGGTCCGACGTGCCCCAGGTGTTGTTGAAGGGTTCGTCGAGCCGGCGCGTGGCGGGTACCGCCAGCGGCGCCTTGGTCACCGGATTGAACGCCGTGCCGCGATCGAACGGATAGATGAATTCGCGATGCTCGTAGTTGAGCTGGACCGTGGTGTCCTGGCCGTACCAGGCCAGTGACGGCGCCACCAGCATCTCGCGGTGACGGCCGAAATTGCGCCAGTAGTCTTCGCTGACGCCATAACCGATGAAGCGATAGGCAAGGCCCTGGTCGCCAATGGGGCCTGTGATGTCGAGGAGACCGTCGGCGCCGGTCTTCGAGGCGCTGAAGGCGGAACCGAGCAGCGTGACCGAGCCGTGCTGATAGAGCTCCGGCCGTTTGCTGATGGTGTTGACGATGCCGCCGGGATCCATGATGCCGTAGAGCAGCGAGGCCGGGCCCTTGAGCACCTCGACGCTTTCGACCGCGGGATTGAAGCTGCGTCCCTGCACCAGCGGCATGCCGTTGCGCATGATCGAGCCATCGCGGTTGTCGCCGAAGCCACGGCGGATCACGGCGTCCTGGCTGCCCGCCAGCGTATTGGTCTGGGTGATGCCGGAAACGTTGATGAGCGCATCGTCGATGTTGCGTGGGAGCTGGTCCTTCAACACCTGCTCGGGCACGACGTTGACGGCCTGCGAAGTGTCGAGCGGCGAGGCACCGCTGCGCAGCGTGGTGGCGCTCGGCATCGCGCGGTAGCCGAGCTTGGCGGCCTGTTGGGCGGCGGCCGCAGCGGCGGCGCGTTCCGAGAGTGTTGGCGCTGCGGGTGCAGGATTACGAGCAGCGGTTTGCGCGCGGCGCGGGGACTGTTGCGAGGCACGCACCGGCTTCGGCCGCTGCGCCGGCGCATCCACCGTCACAGGCGGCAGCGCCGATTGCGCCCGCGCGGTCGTTGTGTTGGAGGCAGATTCGGCGAGCAGCACGGCTGCTCCAATGAGAAGGCCTGCACGGCTCTTGCCGGCAGCACGATGATGGCCGCTGTCATGCTGGCCATCCACGGGGGCACGCACTTTCATTCCACTTCAAGTCAAGAGCATTGAAGTGTGCGCCTGTAACAGCCGCCGGGATCGAAGAGAACCGTAGCCGGACTTGAATCGCTCTAGTGTTGAATCGTTCTAAGCGTTGAGCGGCGCCAAACGTCAATCACCGATTGATCCGGCAGCGATGGCGACACGCTGCACGCGAATTCACGGCAACATGTCGCGACGTTGTGAGATCTCATGCGATCGCAGGCGCCATCAATTCGTCGAGCTGTCGCTTGAACGCAGCGCCGTCGGACAATGCGCGAAGCGGCGGGCGCACGCGCAGCCAGCCTGCATCGCCCGTCTGTGCCGCGAGGATCGCCTTCAGCGTCGCAAGGAAGGATGGCGTCTTCACCACGACGTCGATCGCAGCCTGCATGCGCGCTTCGACATCCTTGCCGTCGAGCATGCCCTTGACTAGCTCCGGCACGACATTGGCCATGCCGCAGATGGTGCCGGCGCCGCCGGCGGCGATCGCGCGGGTAATGTCGGCTTCGTTGCCGACGGTGATGGCGAGCTCCGGCGCGGCGGCGCGGAACGCCTGGAACTGCTTGAAGTCGCCGCTGGAGTCCTTCAGGCCCGCGACCACCTTGCCGTAACGCTTGCGCAGGCTTGCGGCGGCGCTGGTCGGGATCGCAACGCCCGAGACCTGCGGGATGTGATAGAGATAGGCGCGCAGGCGGTCGTCGGCGACGCCGTCGATGATCGCGGCGAAGGCATCCTCGATGCCCTCGGGCGTGACGCTGCGGTCGAAATAGGGCGGCAGCAGCAGCACGTGACGCAGGCCGAGGCCGAGCACGGCGCGCGAGAGTGCGATGCTGTCGGCGATGGCGGGGAAGCCGCCGCCGATGCCGATGCGTTCCGGCGCGACGCCGGCCTTGAGCACGGCTTCGATGGTCGCGACGCGCTCGGGGACATTGAAGGAGGTGCCCTCGCCGGTGGTGCCGAACAGCACGACGCCGTCGACGCCCTTGCCGAACAATTGCTTGGCGTGAGCCGCGAGCTTGGCGGAGTCCACGCTGCCGTCCGTCGCCAGCGGCGTCGCCGATGCCACCCAGAACCCGCGAATTGCCTCCGTCATCACACCACCCTTTGCTGTCGCCTCGGACCAGGCCCCTGATCCCCGAGCCATCCCGGGGCGGCCTCGTGAGGCTTGTTTTTACTTTACTTTTTAAGTTGTACCTTACATACAAGAAGGACGCAAATGCTTTCCGCCGTC
This sequence comes from Bradyrhizobium cajani, assembly GCF_009759665.1. GTDB lineage: Bacteria > Pseudomonadota > Alphaproteobacteria > Rhizobiales > Xanthobacteraceae > Bradyrhizobium > Bradyrhizobium cajani. The sequence goes on along the minus strand of NZ_WQNE01000034.1, from coordinate 37,463 downwards.
ACGGCGCACGACCAGATCCCCAAGGAGGTCTCGCATGGACATGGTGACCCCCAATGAGCATCCCGACCAATTGCTCGGCGCCTTGCGCGACCGGCTCGGCGCGGCCGCGGTGCTGACCGGCACCGACGTGCCCGCCCGCAATTGCAATGACTGGAGCGCGAGTCTGCCGCAGACACCGCGCGCGGTGATCCGCCCGCTCGATGCGCAGGGTGTTGCCGATGCGATTGCGACCTGCCGGCAGGCGCGGCTGCCCTTCGTGCCGCAGGGCGGATTGACCGGGTTGTGCCGCGGCGCCTCGCCTGAGGCGGGCTGGGTCGCGATCTCACTGGAGCGCATGACCGGCATCGAGGAGATCGACCGCGCCTCGGCAACCATGACGGTCAAGGCCGGCACGCCGCTGGAGACGATCCAGAAGGCCGCCGATGAAGCCGGCTTCTTCTTTCCGCTCGACCTCGGCTCGCGCGGCTCCTGCGCGATCGGCGGCAACCTCTCGACCAATGCCGGCGGCAACCGCGTCATCCGCTACGGCATGACACGCGAGCTGGTGCTCGGCCTGGAGGTGGTGCTGCCGGACGGCACCATCATCACCAGTCTCAACAAGTTGATGAAGAACAATGCCGGCTACGATTTGAAGCATCTCTTCATCGGTTCGGAAGGCACGCTCGGCATCATCACCCGCGTGGTGCTGCGGCTGTTCCCGAAACCGCGCTCGACCATGGCGGCACTCTGCGCGCTGCAGGACTATGCCGCGGTGATCGCGCTGCTCGACGCGGCACGCAGCGGTCTCGGCCCGCTGCTGTCGGCCTTCGAGGTGATGTGGCCGGACTATTGGGACGTGATCACGACGCGCGCCGGCGTGAAGCCGCCGGTCGCCGCCGGCCACGGCCTCTACGTGCTGGTGGAGGCGCAGGGTACCGACGAAAGCCTCGATGCGCCGCGTTTCCAGAGCTGGCTCGAGGAGCTGATGGAGCGCGGGCTGCTTGCGGACGCCGCCGTGGCGCAATCGCTGGCGCAGACGCAGGCCTTCTGGCGCGTGCGCGACATCTGCGCCGAGTTCGGCCAGGTGCTGGGCCCGCACATCTCCTACGACATCGGTCTTGCGGTCGCGCGCATGGACGAGTTCGCCACGCGCTGCAAGGCCGCGCTGGCCTCCGGCATCAAGGGCTGCGAGAGCGTCTATTACGGCCATATCGGCGACGGCAATCTGCATCTCGTCTCCTGGGTCAGCGGCCTCACCGTCGCGCAGCAGCCGAAGGAAGAGATGGACGCGATCATCTACGGCCTCGTGCGCGAGATGGGCGGCAGCGTCTCCGCCGAGCACGGCATCGGCACGCTGAAGAAGATGTGGCTGGGCCACGCCCGGAGCGAGGCCGAGATCGCGCTGATGCGAACGCTGAAGGCGGCGCTCGATCCCGATCATCTGCTCAATCCCGGCAAGGTGATCTGAGAGCACCATGCGATCGCTCAAGCTCGATACGCCGAAATCGCTGTCGCAGCGGGTGATGCAGCGGCTGCGCCAGGCCATCATCGACGGCGAGTTCGCGTTCGGCGCTGCCATTTCCGAGGAGATGGTGGCAAACTCATTCGGCGTCAGCCGCACACCGGTGCGCGAGGCGATGGGCCAGCTGCAGGCGCAGGGGCTCGTGGTGATCCGGCCGCAGGTCGGCAGCTTCGTGTTCACGCCGAGCGCCGAGGACATCACGGCGCTCTGCACCTTCCGCATCGCGCTCGAACCCAGGGCCGCCGAGCTCGCCTACCGTCATGATCGCGACGGTGCAGTGGCGACGATGAGTGAGGCGATCGCGGCGATGGAGCCGGCGGTCGCGGCACGAGACAACATCGCCTATGGCCGCGCCGATGCCGCGTTTCACGAGGCGCTGTTCGCCCATTGCGGCAATCGTTACCTCGCCGAATCCTATCAGCTCGTCTCCGGCCGCGTCGCCGCGCTCCGCACCAATTTGACCTCGCCGATCGACGTGCGGACCCGCACGTCGTTCGACGAGCACCGCAAGCTGCTCGATTTGTTCGGGCGCGGAGAGTTTGCAGCTTTCGAACAGCTGATGACCACCCACATCACCAATTCCGGCGTGGTCTATGCCAAGGCCCTGAAAGTGGAAGCGCTGAAGGTGGGTTGAGCGCGTCTACCGCCCGTCCTTCGATCCCGGCCTGTCCAGAAAGTCCAGCGCGGTGTTGATCTGTTCGAGCTGGTGCTCGATCCGGTCGCGATCCTCTACGGCTTGCGCCTTCTCGAGGTCCTCGACGAGCTTCTGCTTCCGCGCCAGCAAGTTCTCTATGACCGTACTCACAAATCCCCCTCGCCTTCGAAGCAAGCATCGAGGCAAAAATCCGGTTACGGCACTGGCGCCGAGATTGTCGAGACACGCGCGAGCCGGGCTCGCGCCGGTCCCTCAAGTCAGAATGTTCGCGGAGGCGGTTGGTTCCTGCGAATGAACCGCGATGCAGGCCTGCGCGGTCGCCACCAGGATGAAGCCGATCAGCGCGATCGCGCCGAGCCAGCCGGCGGCAGACGGCGCCGTGCCGGCAAGCGCTTCGGTGCCGCCTTCAGATGTTCCCTTGCCCATGGCGCAACCGGATATCCGATGCGGGTCACGATGAGAACCCGGCAGACGGCTTGCTGATGAGCATATGCGGCGATTGCTGCGCCCGCGGACCCGGATTGCTCCCGGCGGAACCACAATCTTTCACGCGCCCGTCGGTTGAATTCGCAGGCGCGGGGTCTTATCGGTAGGCCCCATGGACACCCAGATCATCACCGCCGAAAAGCCCCTGATGGCGCAGGCGCGCCCGCGCAAGCCGGCCCCGTTCCTGCCGATGAGCCGCGCCGAGATGGATGCGCTCGGCTGGGACGCCTGCGACATCGTGCTGGTGACCGGGGACGCCTATGTCGACCATCCGAGCTTCGGCATGGCGATCATCGGCCGCCTGCTGGAGGCGCAGGGTTTTCGCGTCGGCATCATCGCGCAGCCGGACTGGCATTCGGCCGAGCCGTTCAAGGCGCTGGGCAAGCCAAAGGTGTTCTTCGGCGTCACCGGCGGCAACATGGACTCGATGGTGAACCGCTACACCGCGGACCGCCGCCTGCGCCATGACGACGCCTATACGGCGGGCGGCGAAGGCGGCAAGCGGCCGGATCGCTGCACCATCGTCTACGCGCAGCGCTGCCGCGAGGCGTTCAAGGACACCCCGATCGTGCTCGGCGGCATCGAGGCCTCGCTGCGCCGGATCGCCCATTACGACTACTGGTCCGACAAGGTGCGCCGCTCGGTGCTGGCCGACGCCAAGGCGGACCTGCTGCTCTACGGCAATGCCGAGCGCGCCGTGGTCGAGGTGGCGCAGCGCCTCGCCGCCGGCGAAGCCCCGCGCGAGCTCGACGACATCAGGGGCGTTGCGCTGTTCCGCAAGGTCCCTGCGGACTATGCGGAGCTGCACGCCGACGATCTCGACTCCGCCGACGAGGGCGCAACGCGCCAGAAAGGCGCGACCGTGATCCGGCTGCCGGCGCTGGAGCAGGTCGAGCAGGACAAGGAAGCCTACGCCCGCGCGTCACGCGTGCTGCACCGGGAAAGCAATCCCGGCAATGCGCGCCCGCTGGTGCAGCGGCACGGCGATCGCGATCTCTGGCTCAACCCGCCGCCGATCCCGCTGACCAGCGACGAGATGGACGCGGTCTACGATCTTCCTTACGCGCGCGCGCCGCATCCGTCCTATGGCGACGCCAAGATTCCCGCCTGGGACATGATTAAGTTCTCGGTGACGATCATGCGCGGTTGCTTCGGCGGCTGCACCTTCTGCTCGATCACCGAGCATGAGGGCCGCATCATCCAGAACCGCTCGGAGGGCTCGATCCTGCGCGAGATCGAGAAGATCCGCGACAAGACGCCGGGCTTCACCGGCGTGATCTCCGATATCGGCGGCCCCACCGCCAACATGTACCGGATGGCGTGCAAGGACCCGAAGGTCGAGGCCGCGTGCCGGCGGCCGTCCTGCGTCTTCCCCGAGATCTGCCCGAACCTCAACACCTCGCATGACGATCTGATCCGGCTCTATCGCAAGGTGCGCGAGACCAAGGGCATCAAGAAGGTGATGGTGGCCTCCGGCGTGCGCTACGACCTCGCGGTCGAGAGCCCCGAATACATCAAGGAGCTCGTCACCCATCACGTCGGCGGATACCTGAAGATCGCCCCGGAGCATACCGAGCGCGGCCCGCTCGACAAGATGATGAAGCCGGGCATCGGCGCCTATAACCGCTTCAAGCGGATGTTCGATGCCGCGGCCGAGCAGGCCGGCAAGAAATACTACCTGATCCCCTATTTCATCGCGGCGCATCCGGGCACGACCGACGAGGACATGATGAACCTCGCGCTGTGGCTCAAGAAGAACCGCTACCGCGCCGATCAGGTGCAGACCTTCCTGCCCTCGCCGATGGCGACGGCCACGGCGATGTACCACACCGGCGTCAACCCGCTGCGCGGCGTGCGCCACGGCGGCAGCGACAAGGTCGAGGCGATCAAGGGCCTGCGCCAGCGCCGCCTGCACAAGGCCTTCCTGCGCTATCACGACCCCGACAACTGGCCGGTGCTGCGCGAGGCCCTGAAGGAGATGGGCCGCGCCGATCTGATCGGCTCGCGTCCCGACCAGCTCGTCCCCGCGCACCAGCCGCCCGGCACCGGCAAGGCCGCCGGCACCAAGCGGCCGTTGCGGCCGGGTGGCAAGACGCAGCGGTTCACGACCAAGGGCTTGCGGGTGATGAAGTAGCGGACCGCCGCTCGCCCAAAGCGCGATGAGATCTGGAGGATCGTCATCGCGCTTTAGCTCTTTTGTTTGAGCATGATCTTTTCGGAAAACCGCTGCACACTTTTCCGGATCATGCTCTAGAGATCGAGCACGACCGTCCCCGAAACGGCATCCGTTACACCGCGTCCGTTGCCCTGGTCCTCGAGCACGGACCTGAAACTGTCGAGGGTCTTGATCATCGCCGGTCGTGCCGCGACCATCGCCTCCTGACTGGACCACGTGCCGATGAGACAAAACGTCTGCTCGCCGGTCTTGATAATGACGCCGTGCTCCAGGCCCGGCCATTTGGCCTTGCCGTTGCGGTGCGCGTCGAGGAAGGCGGCATCCTCACCGGCCTTCACCTTGAACTTGACCACATTATAAACCTGCATGATGCGCCTCCTGAAAATGGACTGAAGAATGTGGGAAGCCGCTCGAGCATGGACGAAACGTCCATACGGTCGCCCCGGCCGATTGTTGTCTTCGTGCGCGGCGCCGTCACCGTGACAAATCAGCATGGCGACCTCGGTTCCTTTGGGCCCGCAGAAACAAAAAGTGCGAAAACAACCCCATGCACAGTAGCCGGCACTCGTGGGATCAATGACTTAGGCGGATTGCGCAGACATTGACCCGTCGGGCAGAAAGGCGTTGCGCCGTCGGGCAACACAGGCGCATGATAACATCATCGGACGCATGGTGAGCGCGTCCACTTTGCGACGCGTAACGCAACGTCTGCTGCGCTTTTCCGGCTGCGCCTGTCCCGACAATCCAAGACTTCTCCCCTGCCCTACGGCCTCGCCGTAGGTTGACCGGTGCGGCACGGTCAGCCGTTGACTTCGACCCAGATATGCAACATATAACGTTACATGAAACGAGACAGCCGATTATCCGGCGTGCTGCACGTCCTGCTGCACATGGCGCAGCAGCCTGGTCCGTTCACGTCCGAGACCCTGGCGAAGGCCATGGACACGAACCCGGTGGTGATCCGGCGCATCATGGCGGGGCTGCGGGACCTCGGTTACGTCAGATCCGAGAAGGGGCATGGCGGCGGCTGGCGGCTTGCCTGCGACCTCTCGAAGGTGACGCTGCGCGACGTCTACACCGCGCTCGGCAGTCCCGCGCTGCTGGCCATGGGCAACCGGACGGAGGCGCCCGGCTGCCTCGTCGAGCAGGCCGTCAATGCCGCGCTCGATCAGGCCTTCCACGATGCGGAGGCGCTGCTGCTGTCGCGCCTCGGCGAGGTGACGCTGGCGATGCTGGGCGACGACTTTCGCAAACGGCTCGGATCCCGAAAGCTTCAGGGCATGCGCGCGCATGGCGCGTGATCGGCTCCATCCAGCAAGGCAACATCATGACCGGCATTCAAGACATGTTCTCCGATCCGCAAATGGTGGCGAACTACACCGATGGACCGCCGCGCTTCGTTCCCGGCTACAACGCGATGCTGTCCATGGCCGCGATCCTTCTGGCCGAGCGCGCGCGTGACGATGCGCGGATCCTCGTCCTCGGCGCCGGCGGCGGCCTGGAGCTGAAGGCTTTTGCGCAGGCGCAACACGGCTGGAGCTTCGATGGGGTGGACCCGTCCGCGCCGATGCTGGGACTCGCGAGGCAAACGCTGGGATCGCTCGCGCCGCGCGCGCGTCTTCACCAGGGCTATATCGACGACGCGCCGGACGGGCCGTTCGACGGCGCCAGCTGCCTTTTGATCCTGCACTTCATCGATGTCGCGGAGCGGCGCCGTATCGCCTCGGAAGTCCACCGCCGTCTCAAGCCGCGCGCACCCTTCGTGGTCGCGCATCTGAGCGCTCCCGACGGCGACGAGGAACGCCCGCTATGGCTGTCGCGGTACTCCGCGTTCCTGGCCGCGTCGGGCGTGGAGCCCGACAAGGCGGCGGCCGCGCGGGACGCCGTCACCAACCATCTGAACATTCTCGCGCCCGCGCAGGATGAAGCCATTCTGCGCGAGGCCGGCTTCTCCGATCCGACCCTGTTCTACACCGGCTTCGCCTTCCGCGGCTGGGTGGCCTACGCCTGAGGCGTCACGGCTTCGTCAACACGTCCGGGCATCGATGCGAAAGCCGGATGCGCTATTAGCCCGCGAAATAGGCCCCGGCCGTTCTGCCTTCAAAACCGAACAAAGCCGTTTCGCCCCTGCGAGTCGGCAAAGGGCCAAATGCGGTCAAGGTCGGCGCGCGCCGCGACCGCGCCGCGCATTCGCTCAGCCGAATGCTGGAATGCTCGACATCGTTGTGTCGCAAGGCGAATATTGCGTCGCCAGGTCCCTTCGCACTCTGGCCGACGGGAGATATCCATGAGCGACCCGAGCGCGGATGTTTCGTCACCGGTCGAGTACAGACGGAACAAATTTGTGTTCGACAGGGTGCCTTAGGCCATGTGGTCTTGCGTCGGTGGACTTGCCGCCGTCCTTCACTCCGGCGGTGCGAATGGCGCTTCTCGGGCCCTTGTCGGTTTGGCCATGCTGGGGCTGGGGGGTGCGGGCCTGGCAGCTACGCTCCTGATCATCCGTTGGGGCTCCCGTATTAATGTGCGCATAAACGGGGCGACTGTTATTGGGGTGTTTCTCGCTCTTGGCATTTGGGGCATCGCGTCAGTCGTCAGGCCATTGATCGACCAGCAGCTGAATGTTTTCGGCTGGATGGCGATCTATCTCGGATGTGGCTACATCGCCTATGCGCTCTTCCGCCACTACTGTCCCGAAAGACCCATCATCCAGCTGTCGCAATCGGGTATCTCGTTCAACAGACCCTGGCTAAGGCTGTTCGTTCCGTGGCAGGACGTTCAGGAGGTGCGTCGGCTCGACGACTCACATTCCGGAGGTTTGTTGCCTCCGGACCCGATCGTCGAGCGGGCGACCAAACCTGTCTACGGGCGCTACGTCTCGACAGGTCCGGACGCGATCGTTGTGGTGGTGACCAACACGTTCTACGAGCGCGACATCGCCCCCAAACGGAGCTTCCTTGCGCCCCCAGGCTCCAGACTGATGTTCCAGCCCAGTGGCGCGATGATGCAAGTGGTTCTGAGCAGTCCTGAACTCGCTGTCGCTCCTGAGGACTTTCACGCATCCATCGAAGCCAGGTGGAGAGCGTTCCGGGATCGACCTCTCCCTTCCGGGCCGCAGGCCGGCGCGTCGTCAGGCAAACCCATCGCGCTCGGTACCTGGCCGTTCGACGGGTCCTGGCGGCAGGCCATCCCCTTCCTTGCGCCGCTTGCCGCAGCGGCAGGTGTGATCCTGCACGCGAGTGGTTTTTGGTGGCCGCGAGTTTGGCTGCCTCCAATGATTCAATGCAATGTTGGGGCTGCCCGAGGCTCGATCCGCTCTGTCTCCGAAAGCGGACATGCCAGAGCTTCCGCTACACGTCAGCTCAGGGCCACACTCGGACATTCATTCCGGTCTCCTTCAATTTACCGTTTTGACCGAGACGACGTTGTACGCAGCCAGCGGACGTCGGATACCCTTGAGCGCGAACTCATCCACTGGCTCGACAGTCACGGCGTTCTCGACCTTCATCAACACTCGCGGGCTGATGAGAATTTGACCCGGTTTGGCCTCATCGCACAGCCGAGAGGCGACGTTGGATACCGTGCCAATGGCGGCATAGTCGAACCGTCCTTCAAAGCCGATTGTGCCAAGCGTAGCAAAGCCGTGCGCAATCCCGATGCCGAAGCCGATGTCCTGCCCCAACCGATGCCAAGTCTCAGTCAACGCAACGATGGCGTCTCGCATTTCGAGCGCCATGAGCACCGCTTGAAGCGCTGGGTTCTCCACAGGAACAGGATCATTAAAGACGACCATCACGCCGTCGCCCGCATAGCGTTCCAGAGTGCCGCTGTATTTGATGATCTTCTCGCCAATGGCAGCGTGGTATTCGCGCAACAGCGCAATTACGTCTTCCGCGTCGGCACTCTCAGTAAATCCGGTGAAGCCACGCAGATCACAGAAGAGCGCGGTAATCTCTCGACGATGGCTTTCGAGTTGTTTCTCCGAACCGGACGCGACGATCAGATCAGCCACTTGCGGCGGCAAGAAGCGCCTCAGCCTGCTCATACGCTCGATTTCGCCTACCTGGTCGGCTACGCGCCGTTCGAGTTGTTGGTTTAGTTTGACGACTTCCTCAGTTCGTTCGCGCAGTTCGTTGAGCAGACGCGCATTCTCGATCGCGATCACCGCCTGCACTGCGAAGTTGCCCACCAGTTCGATTTGTCGGTCGGTGAACGCGCGCACCTCCTGACGGAAGATGCTGAAGGCGCCCACCAGTTCGCCTCCTTTGAGCATCGGCACGACGACGATCGTGCGCATTCCGCTCATTTCCACGGCCGCGATGCGGTTGGGGTCCTTGTCGGCATAGGCGCGTTGCTCGCGAACATCGAGGATATGCACCGGTTGCTTGGTACCGACGATCTGACCAAGGCCCGTATGTGGTCCCCAAACCCGCGCTTGTCGGCAGTGCTCGTCAAACGCCTTCGGCACGCCGAGTGACGACAGCGCGCGAAACGTCCCGTCGGTATACTCAAACAGGATCCCGAAGTTCGCATCGCAAATCCGCATCGCACTTGCCAGCATGGCTTGGAACACGGGCTCTAGCTCGCCGGGCGAGCGGTTGATGACCTGCAACACCTCAGCGGTCGCGGTCTGCCGCTCGTTCGCCTCTTTCAGCTCGCGGGTGAGAGTGCCTACCTGCTTTTGCAGTTCGGCAATGGATGGGGCTGCGGTCGACGGTTTGGGCGCTTTGCGCCCGCTCGCGCGCCGACCCTTGATCGGATGTTCGCTTCCGCCGCGTCGCCGCATTTCGCTCCCCCCGGGTGGGTCAGAACGATGCTTAATCCTATACAAATCCGGAGTTTCGCGCCATGGCGCCGCCGCGCCACCCAACACATCAACGAACGCGCGCCGCCTCATCTGCCTCCCACTGAGGCCCAAGGCCACGCTCTATCCTCTGCGCAGAATAGCACAGCGGTCGCTGCGGTGGGTGATGCCGTTCGCGCAGCAGGCGAGGGCGAAGAAGCCATCAACGCCGAGTCTGCTTCGGGTCAAAAGCAGCGGTCCGCCCATCAGTCCGGCGACGTCCGGCCATCCTCAGACAGCAGACATGGCAATGGCTCTCGCGGTGTTCAGCCAAGGGCAAGGAGCGGTCATGGGTCGGATGCGTCGTCCATAGCCGGCGATCGCGACACAACAACGCCTGGATGCCGCGATCGCATCGATTCAATTCAAGATCATCTTGCAAGTCTTCGTGATCTTCATGACAGCGCCAAGACTTTGGCGTAGGTTGCCGCACCTCTCACGTGACGGGCAGAACCAATGCGGGCGCGGTCAAGGACCGTTACGCTCCGAGCAGCTTCGGAGGTCACATGCAGCTCACCGTCAACGGCAAGACGCATCAGGTTGACGTCGAAGACGAGATGCCTCTGCTATGGGTCCTGCGTGACGTACTTGGCATCACCGGACCGAAATATGGCTGCGGCGTCGCGATGTGCGGCGCATGCACGGTGCATGTCGGCGGCGAGCCGGTGCGATCCTGCTCGCTGCCGGCTGCGGACGTCAAAGCCGACATCACCACGATCGAGGGATTGGGCACGCCGGAGGCGATGCATGTCGTGCAGAAGGCCTGGATAAAGCACCAGGTCGCACAATGCGGCTATTGCCAGTCCGGCCAGATGATGTCGGCCGCCGCGCTGTTGAGAGACAATCCCAACCCGAGCGACGACGACATCGACCAGACGATGTCGGGCAATCTGTGCCGCTGCGGCACTTATCCGCGTATCCGCGCCGCGATCAGGACCGCGGCGCGCGAACTCAAGGGACGCGCGACATGAGCAGGCTCGGCACTATCGCGCGACGCACATTCCTGATCGGCTCCGCGGCGATCGCAGGCGGCGTCGCGTTCGGTGTTTACGCGTACAAGCGCGAGCCTGAGAATCCGCTGTCGAGGCAGCTCGGCGATGGGCAGGTCGCGCTTACGCCCTACGTGCGCATCGACCAGACCGGCGTGACCGTCATCACGCCGCGCGCCGATGTCGGGCAAGGCGTCGCGTCGGTGCTCGCGGCGCTGGTTGCGGAAGAACTCGATGTCGCCTGGAACGACATCAGAATCGATTTTGGGCCGCCGAGTGCCGCCTACTACAACGGTGCGGTGACGGCGGAAGGGCTGCCATTTGCCGCGACCAACGACGGTCTGATTGCTCGCCAGGCGCGCGTCGTGGGCGATGCCGTGAGCAAGTTCCTGAGCCTGCAGATCACCGGGGGATCGTCGACCGTCCCCGACGCCTATGAGAAGATGCGCGTCGCCGGCGCGGTCGCGAGGGACGTCTTGCTGCAGGCTGCCGCAAAGCGGACCGGCATTGCCAAGGAGGAGCTGAAGACCAGCAACGGCAGCGTGATCACGCCACGCGGCGAAGCGCTCAGCTACGCCTCGCTGGCCGCGGACGCCGCCCGGATTGATCCGCCCAGAGATGTCCGGCTCAAGCCGGAAGCGGAGTGGCGCTATCTCGGCAAAACGATGCAGCGCATCGACATCGTCGCAAAATCAACGGGGACGGCGACATTTGGAATCGACATCAAGATGCCCGGCATGGTCTACGCCACGGTGCGCACCAATCCGAGGATCGGCGGCGGTATCAAGAGTTTTGATGCCAGCGCAGCCGAGAAGTCGAGAGGCGTCATCGCGATCGTACCGATCACTGGCGGCGTCGGCGTGATCGCCGACAATACCTGGCGCGCGTTCAAGGCGGCGAACCTGATCAAGTGCGATTGGGGGCCATCGCCCTATCCACCATCCAGCGCGGCCATGTTCCAGACGGTCGCTGCGTCCTTCACGGCGGAACGCCAGGACAGCCGGCTCAAGGATGACGGCGATGCGGAGGCGGCGCTGCAGGGTGCTGGCGTGCTCGAGGCAGAGTATAAAGTGCCATACCTCGCGCACGCGCCGCTCGAGCCGATGAATGCCGTGGTCCAGTTGAAGGACGGCCGGCTCGACATCTGGACGGGGACGCAGATTCCGCTGTTCGTGGTTGCAATGGCCGCCGAGGTCACGGGGCTCCGCGCCGAGAACATCCACCTGCATTCCCAGTTTTCCGGCGGCAGTTTTGGCCGGCGCCTCGAACACGACTATGTCCGCCAAGCGGTCGAATTGGCGAAGGCGCATCCGGGGCGCCCGATCAAGATGACCTGGACGCGAGAAGAGGACATGAGTCACGACTTCCCGCGCCCGCTCGGCATGGCGCGCATGCGCGGTGCGGTCAAGGATGGCAAGGTCGAGGCCTATGATCTCAAGCTCGCTTGCCCTTCGGTGACCGCCTCGTGGTTCGGCCGGCTGGGCATCCCGACCTTCGGCCCCGACACTGCCATCGTCGCGGGTGCCTGGGATCAGCCGCTCCGGATTCCTCATTATCGCGTCACCGGCTATCGCGTGCCGGAAATGGTGCCGGTCAGCTCATGGCGCTCGGTCGGCGCGTCCGGCAACGGCTTTCTGCACGACTGCTTCCTCGACGAGTTGATCCGCGCAGCGGGCGCCGATCCCCTGAAGGAATTGATCCGGCTCTGCTGGCACGAGCCGTCGCGCAAGGTGCTGGAAACGGTCGGCGAGATGTCGGGATGGGGTAGCGACCCCGGCAAGGACCGCGGGCGCGGCATCGCGTTCACGCTGTCGTTCGGCGTGCCCGTCGCGGAAGTCGTGGAAGTCACCAACACGCCGCGCGGCATCAAGATCGACAGGGTGTTCGTCGCGGCCGATGTGGGCAAAGTGCTCGACCCCGAGAATTTCGAGAACCAGGTCCAGGGCGGCGTCGTCTGGGGACTCGGTCACGCCATCAATTGCGAATTGACCTATAGGGACGGCGTGCCTGAGCAGACGAACTTCGATGCCTACGAAACCCTGCGTCTCTACCAGACGCCGGTGATCGAGGTACGCGCGACCGACAGCGGCAGCGCCATCCGCGGCATCGGCGAGCCTCCGGTTCCGCCCGCCGCGCCCGCGCTCGCCAACGCCATCTTCGCCGCCACCGGCAAACGCATCCGCGAATTGCCGCTGAGCAAACACATCGATTTCGTGTAGGCTCCATGCCGCAGGGCGGACTGCGAGTGCACTCTCGCATTGACTTGGCGTCGGGAAAACCTAAGACGGCTTTCCTCTATCGAGAAATGGTTTCCAGGACAGCGCCTCCCGGCTGGCGTCGTCCAAATGGCCATCCTCCAAAAGCATTCCGACGGATCTGAAGTATTCACACAGGAATGACGCGTCCGGCAGTTCGTACATGCGCTCGTCAGGCACCCACACGTCAAACTTCCTGGCGGAGACAAATGCAGACAGGATTGCAGGCCTCAGATCGCGCGCATTGTCCGGCCATCCTGGCGATGCGGTCCGAAGCTTGATGTTATCTGAAAGACTGCGAAACCTATAACCGAGGCTTCGGAGCTCGAAAGCTTTTCGCTCGCCTGACTTCCGCTTTGACGATTCCAACGAGACGCCAATCACGATTCCGGTCATAAAGACCAACGCAAAATTAAACCAACGAAGTTGGCTCACTGCGACGAGGTTATTGGAAATCGCCGTGGCCACAGCGTTCGGCTCGGAGAAGATGTTTTCCCTGAACCATCTTTCAAGAGTCGTGCCGATCAGGGGGATCAGCAGAAGCCCCCAAATCCCAAAAAGAAGCGGTTTGAGCCATTTGAACATAGTTCGCTAGAGCTATCACATCCAAAAGATACCTTGGAAAGGTTGTGACTTCGGCAACGGTCAAGAGCGCCAGTTTGAGGTTGACCTGTCATTTTGCTGTCTGCCCCGAACAGCAGACGTAGAGACAGGCCGCTGGCAGGTCAGATGGTTCAAACTCTGCAAGAGCGATCAGCTCCAGCGCGGCACGCATAGCGGCTTTCAAGTCGGCTGTTGCGCCGGGTCGGCGCCGTACGGGTTCGGCCCCTTGGTGCCGGGCAGAATGCCGAGCTCGACGATGCCCCACAGCGCGGGCGGAAGGCTCGCAAGAAGCAGGACCGAGCCGGTCGCGAAATCTCCGCTCCGGCCGGTTCTGGGATCGTCAAACAAGACGATGCCGAGGCCGCCAGCGAACAGGGCGAAGGGGAGCAGCCAGAAGGCCAGCAGCCACCATCCGTTCTTGTTGCGGTCGTGCAATCGCTTGCTGCCCACGGCCAGTATCGGCCACAGGCTCAAGAGCCATATGAATTGCGAGGTCAGGGCGACGATCAGGACGGCCCACTCTTCGCTTCCGAGGAGAAAGGGGGCGAAGGTCAAGACCGGCACCGCGACGATCAGGGCGAGGATCGCCAGCCAATAGGTACGGCGGCCGATCCGGCCGTCGAAGCTGAAAAGGATCTTCTGCAGGTTCATCGCATCCTCGTCAGGAGCGTCCTCTCGGGTGCTTTGATTGGTCGGTACGGCGGCGGATTTGGTTCGCCATGGCGGGCAAACTTCGCGAGTTTCACCTACTTCCCGGTACGTGTGGAGAGCATCACCGACGTTAACCCTGTCGGCAAATGATTCGTCGTAGGTCGGCGGCCGCCGACAAGTTGCCTCATTGGCGCGGAGAATTTTCAGCGGCACTAACCCAGGTTAGAGGCGCATTATGCTGAGAATGGCGTTGTTGGGCCTCCTTATCCTGTTGAGTGTAGGAGTGCTGTCAGCAATGGAGCTGAGAGCGCCACCGCGTCGCGCAGTCGCGATCGTCCAGCCGCCTGCCGAGCAAAACGCAGGCATCCCTGCTTCACATGACGCCTTGGCGAAGGCCGATCGCCTTGACGTCGTCGCTGTGAGCAGCGAGATGCCGACACAGGCTGCTTCGGTCGAAGACCGCGTCGCTCCGCCAGAAGACATCCGTATCGGTTCGTCCAAGCCGGAGCCGATCGTCCGTCATCGGCACAACCCGAAGAAGATCGCGAGCGCTGAACGTCCCAAGCCGAAACCAAAGGCAACCGTTGTCAAGCGAACGGCCAATTTGCAGCGCTCAAAGGCCCCCAGCGGCACCGAGCCCTGTCGGCTCAAGGCGTTTGGTGGCTTGCGCAAGGCATTGAATTTGACCGGTTGCGAAATCTGAGGACGCTCCTGGGCGTGGCAGATCTGCCCCGCAGCGGACCACGAACTCAGATCGTTCGACTTCACGCGCCAAAAAAGCGTGTTTCGCCCCACGCGGTGGGATAAGCTGGCTACGTCTTCTGGTATGGCGGCCGGTCCGCGAGCGGCTCGATCGGTGCACGGCTAAGGCAGCGACGGACCCGGCGGCTCTTGCCAGTGCCAAGTGTGCGTGTGAACGCCATGAAGACCAGTGCCTGGCTGCGCGGACTCGGCCTGGAACGCTACGAGCAGGCGTTCCGGGAGAACGCGATCGATGAGGCAATCCTGCCCAAGCTGACTGCCGACGACCTCAGAGATCTCGGCGTGACGGCGGTTGGCCATCGCCGTATTCTCCTCGATGCGATCGCCGCGTTAGGCGCCGCAACATTTCGCGACACGATCGAGGTCGAGCCCGACCGCCCTGCCGGCAAGGCTCCCGAGGCCGAACGCCGCCAACTCACGGTCATGTTCGCCGACCTCGTGGGATCCACGGCATTGTCGGCGCGGCTCGATCCGGAGGAGCTGCGCGACATCATCGGCGCTTATCACCGTCGTTGCGCCGAGGTGATCACCAGCTCGGGAGGCTTTGTTGCCAAATATCTCGGTGACGGCGTGCTGGCTTATTTCGGCTACCCGCAGGCCCATGAGGAGGACGCCGAACAGGCGGTGCGCGCGGGTCTCGCCTTGATCGAAGCCTTGGCCAAACTAGATGCAGGCAACGCAGCCACGTTGCGTGTGCGTATCGGTATAGCCACAGGCCTTGTCGTCGTCGGCGATCTGCTCGGGGAAGGCGCCGCCAAGGAACAAGCGGTCATCGGTGAGACCCCTAATCTTGCGGCACGTCTTCAGGGATTGGCCGAACCGAACACCGTGGTCATCGCAGACAACACACGTCGCATGCTGGGCGGCCTGTTCGAATATGGCGATCTCGGAAAAAGGGCGGTCGCGGGCATTGACTATCCGGTGCACGTCTGGCGGGTCTTGGGCGTGAGTCTGGTCGGCAGTCGGTTCGAGGCTCTACGGACCGCCAGCACGCCGCTGATTGGTCGTGAGGAAGAGATCGCGTTGTTGAGGCGCCGCTGGGAGCGGGCAAAAGCCGGCGACGGTTCCGTCGTTCTAATCGCGGGCGAGCCGGGCATCGGCAAGTCGCGCATCGCCCAAACACTGCTGGAGCAGGTGAGCGAGGAGCCGCATATCCGTTTACGTTTTTTCTGCTCGCCACATCATCAGCACAGCGCGCTGTATCCCAGCATCGCCCAACTCGAGCAGGCGGCCGGATTTCGCCGCGAGGATACGGCCGAGACCCGCTTGGACAAGCTAGTGGCGATACTGGCTCTCGCCAACCAAGAGCTGGGCGAAGCCGTTCCTCTATTGGCGGAGTTGCTGTCGATACCGATCGGCGATCGCTACCCGCCGCTCAATTTGACGCCGCACAGCCGCAAAGAGAAAACGCTTCAGGCGCAAGTGGCCCAGGTGGAGGGCCTCGCAGCGCAGCAGCCGCTACTGATGCTGTGGGAAGACATCCATTGGAGCGACCCCACCACTCTGGAGTCGCTGGATCTGCTTATAGACCGAGCCGCGACGCTGCGGGTCTTGGTCATACTCACATTTCGACCGGAGTTTACTCCACCGTGGATCGGCCGACCGCACGTGACATTGCTCAGTCTCAGCCGCCTACCGCCTCGCCACCGCGCCGAGATGATCGCGCATGTAACCGGTGGCAAGGCATTGCCTAAAGAGATTGCCGATCAGATCATCGATCGCACCGACGGGGTGCCGTTGTTCGTCGAGGAGCTGACCAAATCCGTCGTCGAGAGCGGATGGATAACCGATGCCGGAGACCATTACTCGGTGACCGGAACGGTGGTTCCTTTGGCAATCCCAACGACGCTACAGGCCTCACTTCTGGCCCGGCTCGATCGGCTGGCGCCAACTCGGGAGGTGGCGCAGATTGCAGCGACGCTCGGGCGTCAGTTTTCCCACGACCTGATCACCGCCGTTGCCGGCATGTCGCGACCGCAGCTCGAGGCGGGCTTGGAGCAGCTCATCCACGCGGAGTTGGTGTTCCGGCGCGGGACGCCGCCGGATGCCACATACGCCTTCAAGCACGCGCTGGTGCAGGACGCCGCCTACAGCACCTTGCTGCGCCCTCGGCGGCAGCAATTGCACGCTCGCATCGCGGAGGTCCTTGAAGCGCGGCTGGCCGGGAACGCCGAGGCTCTGCCGGAAATCATCGCTCATCACTGCACCGAGGCAGGTCTCGCCGAACGGGCCATCCGATACTGGTGGCAAGCTGCGCAATTGGCGAATCAACGCTCCGGGACCCTGGAGTCGATCGCCCATTTGCAAAATGGGCTGAGTTTGTTGCAGACGCTGCCCGATGACCCCGAGCACGTCCGTCTTGAGCTCGATATGCAGGTGGCCATGGGTGCAGCCTGCATGGCCGCCAAAGGCTGGTCATCCCCCGCCACAGTGGCGGCATTCGCGCGGGCAGAAGAACTATGCGAGCGGGTTGATGACCCATTGCAGCGTAGCATCGCCGACTACGGCAGATACCTTGTATTCCTTCTGCGTGGCCAAGCAGAAGCTGCGCTCGCCACTGCAACTGCCATGCTTGGCCGGGCAGAGCGCGAGCGAGACTCAATTGCTATGATGATGGCCCACCGAGGTGTCGGGGCTGCGCTGGTCCATTGCGGAAAATTTGACGGAGGTCGCACGCACTTGGCGGAGGCGCTTGCGTTGTGTGATCCAAACGCGACCCTGGCTTACCGGTTCGGTTACGAGCCCCGTATCGCGATCCTTTCCTATCTCACACACGCCCTCGTTCCGTTGGGCTATCTGAATCAGGCCCAGCAGACATTCGATCAACTGATGGGGGAAATACGGGCACAAAGGCATAATCCCTCGATCGCGTTCGGCCTATTTCACGCCTCTCTGTTCTGCACCTTTGAGCGTGACGCAGGGGCTTACACACTTGATGGACACGTCGGAGTGGACGAGAACATTGTCGATGAGCTTATCGCGGTCTGCACCGAGCATGATTTCTTTCTGTGGCGAGCTGCAGGCACGATCATCAAGGGCTGGCTGATGGTCCGGGCTGGCGAGGCTGATCGCGGGCTGGCTCACCTCCGAGAGGGGATAGCGGCTTGGCGGGGCGATGCAAAATCTGTAGTGACCCACTGGCTCCTCCTGCGTGCGAATGCACTTGGTAGCCTCGGCCAGCTACAGGCGTCTCTCGACACTATCGACGAAGCCTTCGCATTGATCACCGAAACCAACGAGCGATGGAACGAAGCAGCGTTGCATTTTTGCAAGGGCGAACTGCTCCTTGCCCTGTCTGCTCCTGACAAGGCCGAGACCTGCTTGCTGCGTGCGTTTGACGTTGCCCGCGATCAGCGGGCCAGGCTTTGGGAGCTACGCGCCGCGACCGCCCTCGCACGGCTTTGGAGCGGGAAGGCCGAGCGATGCAAAGCCCAGGAAATCCTTGTTCCTGTCTACGGCTCGTTTACAGAGGGCCTCGAGACGCCGGAGCTGCGGGATGCGAAGGCTCTGCTCTGCGAACTTGCCGGTGCCCCGCCGTCGCTGCCCTGCTAACCCCCATCGGTAGTTGCTTGATCACTTCCACTTGGGTTGTTGCCATCTTTCCTCCGGCCGGCGTCTCGCAAACTCTTCCGATCAGCCATATGTTGCCCTCATGAAAAAGATCGGATTCCTCTCCTTCGGACACTGGACCCCCTCCCCGCAGTCGCAGACCCGCTCGGCGGCGGACACGCTGCTGCAATCGATCGAGCTTGCCGTCGCGGCGGAACAGCTGGGGGCGGACGGCGCCTATTTCCGCGTGCACCACTTCGCGCGCCAGCTGGCTTCGCCCTTTCCGCTGCTTGCGGCCGTCGGCGCGAAGACCAGCAGGATCGAGATCGGCACGGCCGTGATCGACATGCGCTACGAGAACCCGCTCTACATGGTGGAGGACGCAGGCTCCGCCGACCTCATCGCCGGCGGGCGGCTTCAGCTCGGCATCAGCCGCGGCTCGCCCGAGCAGGTGATCGACGGCTGGCGCTATTTTGGCTATCGGCCGGCCGAGGGCCAGAGCGACGCCGACATGGGCCGGCGCCACGCCGAGGTCTTTTTGGACCTGCTCCGCGGCGAAGGTTTTGCCGAGCCCAATCCGCAGCCGATGTTTCCAAACCCGCCGGGGCTTCTGCGCCTCGAGCCGCATGCGCAGGGCTTGCGCGAACGGATCTGGTGGGGCGCCGGCTCGAACGCCACCGCGGTGTGGGCGGCGAGGCTCGGCATGAATTTGCAGAGCTCGACGCTGAAGAACGACGAGACCGGCGAAGCCTTTCACGTGCAGCAGGCCGCACAGATCCGTAGCTTTCGCGCGGCGTGGACGGAAGCCGGCCACAGCCGCGAGCCCCGCGTCTCCGTCAGCCGCAGCATCTTCGCGCTGATGAACGATCGCGACCGCGCCTATTTTGGCGGGGAGCGCGGAGGCGAAGACCAGATCGGCTTCATCGACCCGCGCACACGGGCGATCTTCGGACGGAGCTATGCCGCGGAGCCCGATGTGCTGATCGAGCAGCTGCGCCAGGACGAGGCGATTGCGGAGGCCGATACGCTGCTGTTGACCATTCCCAACCAGCTCGGCGTCGCCTACTGCGCGCATGCGATCGAGGCGATCCTGACGCATGTCGCGCCGGCGCTGGGGTGGCGGTGAGGCAGACCGCGATCTGCACCCGCCCTGCGCCAAGCTTTACCCGGTCTTCGTCCCCGTGATGACGGCGAGCGCCTCGACGAAGCGGTCGAGATCGGACTCGTCGGTGTAGAGCGCCGGCGTCACCCGGATGCACTGGCCCTTGGCGACGCCGGCGCGGCGCACCGTCAGGATCTTGTGGCCGTCCCTGAGCTTCGCCACGGTGGCGTCGTTGTCGGCCTTGCTCGTCCTGCCGGCAAGGCGGAAGGACGTGAGCGCGCCATACAGGCCCGGCTCGTCCGGCGTCAGGATCTCAATATCCTTGAAGCCCCGCACGCGGCTGACCCAGTAGTCGCGCAAATATCGCAGGCGGGCCTGCTTCGCCGCCGCGCCGATCTCTTGATGCAGCGACACGGCCGCCGGCACGGTCAGCACCGTCGCGAAATTGACCGTGCCGGTGTGCACGCGCGAGCGGATGTCGGTCTCGGGAAAATCCTCGTCGCCCATGTCGCGGTCGATGGCGGCGAGGCGGTCCTTCCGGATGTAGAGGAAGCCCACGCCGACCGGCGCGCCGATCCATTTGTGCAGGTTGAAGCCGACGAAATCGACGTCGAGTTCACCCACCCTGAAGTCGATCTGCCCCCAGGAATGGGCCGCGTCGAGGATGATGTCGATGCCCTTGGCCCTGGCCATGCGGGCGATCTCGGCGACCGGCATGACGAGGCCGGTGCGATGGCTGACATGGGTGAGGAGCAGCAGCCTGGTCTTCGGATTGGCATCGAGGGCGCGGGCATAGGCGTCGAGCACGGCCTGGCGACTGGCCGGCTCCGGCACATCGAACCTGACCACGTCGACACCGCGGCGCGCCTTCAGCGCGTTCATCGCGTACTGCATCGAATCGTAGTCGAGGTCGGCGTAGAGCACGCTGTCGCCCGGCTTCAGCCTGTTGTAACCGCTGATGAGGAGCTGCAAAGCTTCGGTTGCGCCACGGGTGAGCGCGATCTCCTCGGGCGCGGCGCCGACCGCCTCGGCCACTTTGACGCGCACGGCCTCGAAATCCGCCCCCGCGCGCTGCCGCGCGTAGTAGGAATTCTGATAATTGACCATGTCGGTCTGGCGAATGAACTCGCGCCTCACCGGCTCGGCCATGATGCCCCAAAAGCCGTTCTCCAGATTGACGACATCCGACGTCACGGCATAGAGCCCTTTCACGGCCGTCCAATAGGCATTGTCGGTGGCGATTGCGGCCGCGGGTCCAGTCGGCTGCGCCGGCAGGCTTTCGGCCGCGACGGCCGGCGCCGCCAGCGACGCGACGGCCGCGGCCGCAAGGCCCTTCAGGATCGACCGGCGGTCGGACGACATTGTCTCAGTCGGATGCATATCAGTCTCCACGATGCGCCGCGAAGGGAGCAGCGATCGATAGAGCGCGAATGACGGAACGACGACAGTTCGATGATGCCCGGGCCGCCCGATGACACTTCGGTCATTGCGATCAGTCTGGACGTGCGCGCGATTCGTGCCGTCATCGCCCTCCGGCGCTGCTCTGACGCGGTCAGGCCGCCGCCCGCTTCGTCGCACGCTGTGTCTGGCCGGAAGCCGGTAGCAGCAGGTCGGCAGCGGCGTCAGGCACGAGCGGGACAAATCCATCCACGGCGCATTCGACGCGATTGCGGCCAAGCGCCTTCGCCGTGTAAAGCGCCTTGTCGGCGCGCTCGCACAGGGTCTCGATACCCGCGGGCCCGCTGTCCGCATGCGCGAGCCCGACGCTGACGGTGGCTGCGACCAGGACACCGTCGACGACGCCCGCCACCACCGCAAAACTCTCGCGCACGTGCTCGGCCGCCGCAAGCGTCGCCTTTTGGTCCGGCCCGGTGACGATCGCGGCGAACTCCTCGCCCCCAATCCGGCCCGCGATGCTGCCCCGCGGCAAGGTTGCGGACAGCGTCTGCGCGAACAGCCGCAGCACGCGGTCGCCCATCGCATGCCCATGACCGTCGTTGATCGACTTGAACCGGTCGAGATCGAACAGGAGGAACGCGACCGTCCCGCTCGCGCGCGCGTTCAAGCGTTGCTCGGCGAATTCCATGAAGGCGCGACGGTTGGCGAGGCCGGTCAGCGCATCCGTCATCGCGGCGCGCTTGTGCGCGAGCTCGCTCCGCTCCTTGGTGAGTGCGAGGAAGAGATAGTTGATGGCGATGAAGTAAAGCAGCGTGAACGCGCTCACCACGGCGAACCAGAGCGACCGCAGTGCGTCGAAGCTCGCGACCGGCGCCTCCGCGAGCGGATAAACCACGGCGAGCGGAATTCGCAGGAGAAACAGCCCGCCGCCGAGCGCGGTCAACACGATCAATGGCCAGCGCGACAACAGCGGTTCGGCGCGGCCGCGCCACAGCACGTAGGCGCAGCCGAGCGAATAGAGCCCCACGGCGAGTGAGACGATGATCATGCGCGCCGTGGCGGACTCGTACAGCGCGGGGACTTGGCAGGCCGCGATCCAGACCACCGCGCCGGCGAGCAGGAGGACGGGGCTCGCCCGCCTGCCTTCGAAGCAGCGCGCGCCTTCCAGCATCAGCGCGCAGGCGGTGAACAGCACCACGTAGGCGAGGTCGACCGAACAGGCGTCCGGGATCGTGCCGCGCAAGCAGAGCAGGCCAAGTGCGACCGCCATCACGAGCACTGCGCCGCCCCACCAGGCAAGCGCGCGGACCGCGCGATTTTGCAGCCAGGCGAACAGGGTCAGCGCCCCGAGCAGCACCATGACGGACAGCATCAGCACGTAGATTGTCGGAACGTCGAGTAGCGGCATGACTCCCATCCGGTCGCACGCCCTATACCAAGCCCCCGCTACGATTTGCTTGCCAGAATTGGTAAACGCCGGTGTAACGGCTCCCCGAATTCAATCGATCCGAACCACCATCTTGCCGAGCGCCGAGCGCGTGGCCATCGCGGCGAAGGCCTCGTGGAATCGCTCGAACGGGAAAACCCTTCCGACGACAGGGACAAGCGTCTTCTCGCTCAGCCAGGTGAAGAGTTGAGCAATCACCTCGGCCCGCACCTCCGGCTCACGACGGCCGATCTGGGCCAGATCGACGCCCAGGAGGGCGCCTCCCTTGAGAAGGGGCAGATTGAACTTCAGCGCCGGAATGGTTCCTGACGCAAAGCCGACCACGAGGTGCCGGCCATTCCATGCGATCGAACGGAACGCTTGCAGACTCAACTCGCCGCCGACGGGATCAAAGATCACGTCCGCGCCCTCGCCGCCCGTAAGCTCCTTGAGTTCGTCACGCCACCCTTCGCGCGTGTAGTCCAGGCTCGAATCCGCGCCGAACTTCGTTGCAAACTGCCGCTTCTCCTCCGTCGACGCCGCCGCGATGACGCGTGCGCCCAGCAGCTTTCCAACCTGAACGGCTGCTATTCCAACTCCGCCGGCAGCGCCCAGGACCAGAAGCGTCTCACCACTCCGCAGCTTTGCCCGCGCGCTGAGCGCGTAGAGTGCCGTCAGATAGTTGGCGAAGAACGACGCCCCCACCTCGGGTGCGATGCCATCCGGCGTCGCGAAAAGGTCCGCGGCCGGGGCGCAAACATACTGCGCGAGGCCGCCATTTCTGACCATCCCGAGGACCGGGGTGCCCGGTGCGAAGCCACTGACATCGGAGGCAGCCTCGTCGACGACGCCCGCAAACTCCGAGCCCGGCGTGAACGGCAAGGGATCCTTGGTCTGGTACAGGCCCTGCACCTTCAAACCGTCGACGAAGCCGACGGCCGCGGCCTGGATGCGAACCCGCACCATGCCTGCCGAGATGTCCGGCTTGGCCACGTCCTTGATGGCGATATTTTCGATACGATCGTAATTTTCGACGACAACTGCTCTCATGAAGTCCTCTCGGGCGAGCGCTCCATGCGGGGCGCCGCGAACGGATCAATCGGTTGCGTCGCCGTTGATCACGTCCCCGAACAGCTCCCACTTCTCGCCGCTGAAGCGCATCAGTCGGAGCTGTGTGATCGGCGCGAAATCGGTCGGCGAGGTGTTGACGTAGATGCCCGGCAGAAGCGCCTCGGTGCGCCAGTCCTTCAGGTTGGCAGCCTGCTTCATGACGCTCTCGCGGGTGAGATCATCGCCGCACTGTTTCAAGGTCTGCGCCAGCGTCTCCGCCAGCGCGTAGCCGGTGATCAGCAGGATGTCACGCTTGTTGCCTTCCGGATAGTACTTGGTCAGAAAGCCCTGAAATTCCTTCATTCCGGGATCATTGTCCCACTGCGGATCGGCCGGATCCTTCAGATAGGTCGCGGAAACGATGCCTTGCGCGTTCTCGAAACCGGCAGGCTTGATCACGCTGCCGACGGACGCCGAGACGTTGCTCAGGATGTGCAGAGGCTTCCAGTCGACTTCGGCGACCCTCTTGATCGCCTGCGCCGCGAACTTGGGAGAGCTGATGTTGACCAGCGTATCGGCACCGGTCGCCTTCAGCTTGACGATGTGGCTGTCGATCGTCGGCTCGCTCGTCTCGTAGCTTTCCTCGGCGACAATCCTTGCGCCAAGCCTGTCCTTGAGCCCCTTCAGGTAGTCCTTTCCGAGGTCGTCGTTCTGGAAGAACACGGCAACCCTGGCGTTCGGCTTTTCCTTCAGGATGTACTTCGCGTAAGCGTGCGCCTCGCTCTGGTAGGAAGGCTGCCAACCCGTGGTCCAGGGAAAGTTCCTGGGATCGTTGAACTTGGTGGCGCCTGCCGCGACGAAAAGCTGCGGGATCTTCCTGGCGTTCAGGTATTTCTGGATGGCGGTGTTGTTGGCCGTCCCCAGCGGATCGAACACGAGCAGGACTTCATCGCTCTCGACCAGCTTGCGGACCTGCTCCACGGCCTTGGGCGGCGAGTACGCATCGTCATAGCTGATGAAATTGATCTTGCGGCCGTTGATGCCGCCCTTGTCGTTGATCATCCTGAAGTATGCGGCCTGCAGCTGGCCGATGACCCCATAGGCGGAGCCTGGCCCACTGTACGGCATGAGATTGCCGACCTTGATCTCCGTGTCGCTCGCGCCGGTGTCGTACTTCTTTTGCGCAAGCGCCGCGCCCGCGTTGAAGGTGACGACGGCCGCTACGGCGATCGCGCCGCTGATCCTCATGGACATTTTCGACCTCCCTTGGACTTCTCTTCTTGTTTTGATGATTCCGCTCGAGGCCTGGAGCCACGAGCAGACCTTCTCCCGATGCGGGTAACCCCAGGGCATGCCGAGGCCGCTTTCGATCGGCAGCGATCGTCCGCACGCTCATCAAATTGACCATCTCGCAGCGATAATTCGTCGTGCTGGGAGAGGAGCCAGATGACAAGCCACCCGCTTATTTGCTATAATTTTTCAATGGCTTACGAAATGACCCGCAGTCGGGTCGACCCCGTCAGCCGCCGAATTAATGACAGTGACGTCACATTATCGAAGGTCGCCCTCAGGTCAAGCCCTCACTGGTGAGCAGCAGGATGTCGAACGCGCACAAACAGATGCCGGAGCCCATGATTCCGGCGACGGCCAAGGGGGCAGCCATGCGCGAACGACTGCTGACGGCAGCCAGCGCCGTGTTTGGCCGCAAGGGATACGAATCCACCCGCGTGGAGGACATCGTCAGGGCCGCCAAGACCTCTTACGGAAACTTCTACCGGCACTTCCGCAACAAGGACGAAGTGCTGCTTGCGGTGTTGCAGCCGCTCGTGGATGAACTCTACTTCGCGAGCAGGCGCGGCGACGGCAGCTCGTTCCGGGCCACGGAAGCAGAGTTCGTCGAGAACACGATCGCGTATTTGAAGGCTTACGCCAGGCACCGGAAATTGTTGCGCCTCATGCGCGAGGCTGCCGCTCGCGGCGAAAAATCGACGTTCTTCGCGCTCTATCAAAGCGAGCGGAGCCGCTTCCTGAGGCGCACGGCGACGTGGCTCACACGCCTGCAGAGCCTGGGCGAGATCGACAAGGAACTCGAGCCGGAGACAGCCGCCGAGGCGCTCGGCGGCATGATGGAGCAGATCGCCTACATCAAGCTTGATCTGGCCGCGAGAGCACCGAGCGGCGAGGAAATCGAGCTCATCGGGACGCATTGCGCAAAGATCTGGTACCGTGGCGTCTTCGGCGCGCCGCAGCTGAACGCGGGCCCGGGATCAGCGCGCGTCGAGAACTCGTCGACGAGGGCCGCTCCCGGCATCTGACTGTTCATGCGGCTGTCGGACGCGTGAAGTGAGAGAGGCTGCCGGGGCCGTGCCTGTCGTGTCACGCGCGCCGCCGTGACCCAGAAGGGAGGCGCCTGATGGAAAGCAGCGTCAGGGAATTGTTCGAGCGCTATGGGAAGCTGTTCCGGATGGCGCTTGAGGACGAGGTGGACATGGACGAGGTGGCATCTTCATACGCCGCTGCGTTCGTGGCCGCGTCTCCGGCCGGCGTCAGTGTCGGCCGGAACGACGAGCAGCTTAAGCGGGTGATGCAGCAGGGATTCGAACGCAATCGTCGACTAGGCACGAAGGACATGCGACTTCGCCATGTCCGCATCGCACCCATCGACGAGCACCATTGCCTCGCGCATGTCGCCTGGACCGCCGTCTACGACCGAGGCGGCGAACCGGATGTGTCCATTGATTTCGAGGTCCACTACCTGGTGCAGCAGCTCGAGGACGGGCCAAAGATCTTTGGCTGGATATCGGGAGATGAGCAGGCCGTCCTGAAGCAACACGGGATCACCTGATGCCGGCTTCGCAGCAGGCATGACGCGACGCGATTCAAAATGCTTCCATCCCCAAGACGATCTGCAGCGATTGCTGTCACGCGGCGCCGTTACAATTTTCCATAGACGCGCGCGGCGACCGCCTTCAGGCGCTCGACCGAGCCGGACTCGGGATGCGGCTTGACCGGCGCGAACAGGATCGAAGCCTGCCTGCCGTTCTTCCAGACATAGATGTTGACGGCGTTGCCGTTGCCCTTGGTGCAGGAATGCTCGCCGAACGCTTCACGGCCGAGCTCGGGTATCGCCAAATGTTTGCACGGGCCTGCACGTTTCATCATGCCGATGGCGGTGTCGCGCGAGGTCGCGATCACCGCGACGGTCATGGCATTGGCCTCGCGATCGAACATCATGCAGCTGCCCGCGCCGGTGCGCTGGACCGTCAGCGTGCTCTTCTCGAGAAAGCCGTCGGCATCCGCGGCCGTGAGCCACTCGCAATCGCCAAACCGCTCGCTGCTCTTGCTCACGTTGGCGATGGCAACGCGCGCGGCTTCGGTGAGCGGTCCGAGCAGCGCATCGTCGGCACGCCGGCCGATCGGATGGACGGTGATCTGCAGGATGTAATCGCCGGACAAGGCGACGACCGAGGCTTCCGGGCGCTCCGCGCCGGCGGCGCTCGTTCCGCCCTGGCCTTCCTCGCCGATCCCCGCGACTGCGCTCAGCGGCATGCGCTCGCCAAGCGTCTTGACGAAGGTCGCGTACAACTCCCTGGCGCGGTCCTTGTCGGGATTGCGGAACACGGTCAGCATCATCGTGTCACCGCGCCCGCCCTGGTAGATGCAGCCGCGGCCGTCCTGATTTGAAATCAGTGACCATTTGAGCGCCGGCATCGCGCCGGCGAGCTGCTGGGCGCTGATGAACGGGCAGGTTTCGGCCGCGCGCACGGGAAGCACCGGGGCGGCTGTGAATGCAAGGAAGAGAAGGAGGCGGGAGAGCAGACGATCGATAGTGCGCATGAGACAAACTTACTACCAAAATGGCGCACCACCGTCGATGAAGATGGGCACTATTGCTTTGCCGTGGCGCTATGATGAATCTTGCGGATCCGCGCACGGCTATCCCGCCGCGACGAAGCTTACCCGGGTCTTCGCACGTAAAGCGAGATAAACCGGTCGATCATGGGGTTGATCTGCTCCGGCACTTCCAGCGACAGGAAATGCCCGGAGCCGACGGCCTTGGCCGTGACCAGTTGCGGGCACAGCTCCGCGAAACGATCGAGATCCGCGAGCCGGTGGGCCGCTTCGATGTAGAGCACCGGGACCCGGCACGCCTGGGCGCACTCACGCGCCCGATGCACATCCCAGGGAAACAGACTTGTAAACGTGGACACCAGCACGTGCTGTGGCGTCGCCAGAAAGGTCTGTTCGACATGCGCGCGGCATCGGTCGGTCGGCAGACAGGAGTCCGCCACGATTTTCCGTACCTCGTCCGCAAAATTCGCGCCCTTTAGACCCTCCAGATACCCGGCGAACACCGTCCCTGCCGAGGCAGGGAAGAGCACCCCTGAATCGAGCAGCACCAGGCCTGCAGGAAAGTCCGGATAGCGGGCGGCGATTTCGAGCGCCATGTTGCCACCCATGCTTTGACCCACGATGACCGGCTTTGTGATCTGCTGTCTGTTGCACAGGAAGACGAGATCGTCGGCGAAGCCTTCGATGGAATACGCCTGTTGCGGCTTGTCGCTCTCACCATGCCCCCGCAGCTCGGCATTCAACGCCCGGCCTTGACGGGCGAAATACTCCATCTGCGGCGCGAAATGCGTGCGATCCCCACCGAGGCCATGGACGAACAGGAATTGAAGCGGTCCCGCCCCGGCGATGTCGAAGGAGAGCTGGATGCCGTCATGCGCGAGTTTCATGGGTCATCTCCATATTCACCGACATGTCAGGCGTCTCTGGCGAGGCTCAATCTAGCCGGCACAACACGGCCGATAAAGCTGCGCACGACGGCTTCGCTCAGGTGCCATGATGCTGCGACCGGGCGCTCCGGCCGCGAGATGCCATGCGATTTTCGCGGCGCCGAGGCCGGCCGGAAAGGCTGTTACCTGCTCCCGGCTTATGCGGTGACGAATAACAAGCAGCGGTGCGACGATCTCGCCCGGCGCGGAATTGGCAGTTTTTGAAGTGACCAATTTTGGACCGAAATGGCGCGCCCGGAACGATTCGAACGTCCGACCCTCAGATTCGTAGTCTGATGCTCTATCCAGCTGAGCTACGGGCGCGTTTTTCGCGAACAGTGCGGGCTTTAGCCCACACGCAGCCTCCGGACAGCGCCAGAGGGGTGCGAAAGAGCGCTTTGACTAACCGCTCTTGCCCCGATTGGCAAGGTCCGGGATGGGGAGATTTTGCAGGGAGATGACGGTTTCAGTCGTCATTCCGGGATGGCCCGAAGGGCCAGGCCCGGAATCCATAACCCCGGCTGGTGGTTATGGATTCCGGGCTCGCGACTTCGTCGCGCCCCGGAATGACGAAACCAATGGAGATTGCGCCCCTGAAGCGTCCGCACTCGGCCGCTGGCCGACTTACGCCCGTGCCCGCTCGTTGCGGATGGAAAGGAGTTCCACGGGGCGGTCGGGGATGACGATGCGGAAGGTGGCGCCGATGGTGCCTTCGACGAGGTGGATCTCGCCGCCATGGGCGCGGACCAGCTCGGCGGCGATGGCGAGGCCAAGGCCGCTGCCGCCGGGCCGGCCGGAGGTCTGGAACGCCTCGAACAGATGGTCGCGGGTCTTCTGCGGCACGCCGGGGCCGGTGTCGGAGACCTCCAGGATGGCGACCGCGCCCTCGCGTTTGCCGGTGATCCGGATCTGCTGCACGCCGCCATCGCCGGACGAGGCATGGGTTTCCAGCGCCTGGGCGGCGTTGCGGACGAGGTTGAGCAGCACGCGGAACAGCTGGTCGGGATCGGCGTCGATGGCGAGGCCGCGCTCGATCGCGGCGACCCAGGCGATCGAGGCGTCGGAGGCGAGCCCTGCGGTCTCGCGCACCTCGAGCACGACCGGCTCGATCAGGATCATGCGGCGGTCGGGCGCGGCCTCCTGGGCGCGGCCGTAGGACAACGTCGACTGGCAGAAGGCGATGGCGCGCTCGAGCGAGCGAACCAGCTTCGGCGCGAAGCGCTGCACCCGCGGATCGGGCACGCTGGCGAGCTGGTCCGACAGGAGCTGCGCCGAAGCGAGCAGATTGCGCAGATCGTGGTTGATCTTGGAGACGGCGAGGCCGAGGGCGGCGAGCCGGCTCTTCTGATGCAGCATCGACATCAGATCGCGCTGCATGTCCGACAATTCGCGCTCGGCAACCCCGATCTCGTCGCTGCGCTGGCTCGGCACGATGATCCCCGCCGAGCTCTCGGGGTTTTCGTGGAAACCGACCAGACTCGCGGTCAGCCGCCGCATCGGCCGCACGAAGAGATAATGCAGGGCGAGATAGACGAGGCCCGCGGTCAAGACCGCGATGATCAGCGCGACCACCACGACGTTGCGGGAGAAGCGGTACATCGATTGCCGCAGCGGCAATTCGTCGGTCACGATCTCGATGAACTGGGCATTGCCGACCCCGGGCCCGACGATGCGGATGGCCTGGTTGCCTGTCTCCAGCATCATCCGGAACGAGCCGGTGATCGCCTCCCACGCCGTCATGTCGCGCAGGTCGATATCGTGCTCGATGGCGGTCGGCAGATTGTCGCTGGCGAGCAGCCGGCGCTGCTGGCCCATCTTGATGGCGACGGCGCGGGCATTGATGCTCTTCAGGATCTGGCGCGACAGCGAATCGGGGACCATGCCGAGCGGCGCCGCATCCAGCACCAGTGCCGCGGTGTTGGCCGCCGCGACGCGGTCGTTGAGCCGGTTGACCCAGAAATTGGCGATGGCGGGTACATAGAGCAGGACGGCCGCGATCATCACCAGGGGGACGGTGAGCAGCAGCAGCTTGCCGGACAGGCCGAGCCCGCGCGTCCCACGGGGCCGCATCGCCGGCTGGTCCGGCTGATCCGCATCCTGGATCGGCTGGAGGTCTGTCGCTGCCACGAAATCCGCCCTCGGTGCCTTGCTTGCTACCCTGCCGCTACCTTGGCTTATGAAGGATGCGATCCGCCCCCGGCCCGGTCAAATTACGGATCGCTAATCTGCCAAGGTGGGATGTAAGCGCTGAAGCGGCGAGTCGCTACCTCAAGGGTTAAAAACCCCGCACAAACAGCGATATTCACCGGAATCGCGCCCTTGTGCGGCGTTGACGAAAACAAGACGCTCCCTTATAAGCCGCGCGAATTGTCCGCGATGAACCCGGTGTGACGCCGGGAGCGGCTCTCTTGGGGCCGAAAAGGGCCCGTTTTGGGCCGCATCTTCCGGACTTTACCATCAATTCTACAGGCAAATTGCCCGGTCAGCGGAGAAAAACCCGTGAAGCGGACTTATCAACCCAGCAAACTGGTGCGCAAGCGCCGTCACGGCTTCCGTGCCCGCCTCGCCACTGCCGGCGGCCGCAAGGTCCTCGCCGCCCGCCGCGCCCGCGGCCGCAAGCGTCTGAGCGCCTGAGCCGGACCCCCTTTTTGGGATTTCATCATGGATCGGCTGAGGCAGCGGGCGGATTTCCTCGCCGTTGCCAATGGCGCGCGGGTGAATAGTCCCGCGTTCATCCTGCAAAGCCGCCACCGCGACGACAGCGGCCCGATCCGGATCGGCTTCACCGTTACCAAAAAGAACGGCAACGCCCCCGAGCGCAATCGCATCCGGCGCCGGCTTCGCGAATTGGTGAAGCGGCTCGATCCGGTGTCGATGCAGCCCCATCATGATTATGTGTTGGTCGGCCGAAGGGACGCGCTCTCGCGCCCCTTCGCGACCATGCTCGACGATCTGCGCATAGCGTTCACGAAGCCCGCGCGGCATACGGCCAAGGGTCCGGGCAAGGCACCGGGCAAAGGGCATGGCCCGCGGCCCGGCCCTGCCAGCCGCAAACCGGATTGATGACGAGACAATAGAGATGACCGACAATCGCAATACCATCCTCGCCGTCATTCTGTCCGGCCTGGTGCTGATCGCCTGGCAATATTTCTACAACGTGCCGCAGATGGAGAAGCAGCGCGCCCAGCAGCAGGCGCAGACCGAGCTCCAGAAGACCACGCCGCAGCCGACCGCCACCGCGACACCGGGCAGCGCGCCGCAGCCCGGCGGCGCGGCTCAACCGTCGACGCCGGCCGCGAACCAGGCTCAGCCGGTCGTTGCCCGCGAGACCGCCATTGCAGCCAGCCCGCGCGTGAAGATCGAGACGCCGCGGATTGTCGGCAGCATTTCGCTGAAGGGCGGCCGCATCGACGACATCGCGCTGGTGCAATTCCGAGAAACCGTCGACCCGAAATCGCCGCCGATCATCCTCTATTCCCCCTCGGGCACCGCGGAGCCCTATTACGCCGAATTCGGCTGGGTGGCGGCGACGGGCGTGACGGCGAAGATGCCTGACGCCCAGACCGTCTGGCAGCAGGACGGCAGCGGCAGCCTGACGCCGACGACGCCTGTGGTGCTGAAATGGGACAATGGCGACGGCCTCACCTTCCGCCGCACCATTGCGGTCGACGACCATTATCTCTTCACCGTCAAGGATGAGGTGAGCAATGTCGGCAATGCGCCTGTTACGCTCTATCCGTTCGCGCTGATCTCGCGCCACGGCGCGCCGCAGGTTTCGGGCTATTACATCCTGCATGAAGGCCTGATCGGCTATCTCGGCGACCAGGGCTTGCAGGAATACGCCTACAAGAAGGTCGACGAAGCCAAGCAGGTGAACTTCAACAATGTCACCAACGGCTGGCTCGGCATCACCGACAAGTACTGGGCCTCGGCGCTGCTGCCCGACACCAATGCCAAGCTGCAGGCACGCTTCTCCTCGAACCCGGCCGGCAACCTCCACACCTACCAGACCGATTACCTGCTCGATCCCGTCACCGTCGCGATCGGCGGCACCGCCACCGCGAATGCGCGGCTGTTCGCCGGCGCCAAGGAAGCCGGCGTCGTCGGCGTGTTCCCGTTCGCCGGCCTCGGCGGCTACAACAAGGAGCTCGGCCTCAACCATTTCGATCTGCTGATCGACTGGGGCTGGTTCTACTTCATCACCAAGCCGATGTTCCTCGGCCTCGACTTCTTCTACCGCTTCTTCGGTAATTTCGGCATCTCGATCCTGCTCGTCACCGTGATCGTGAAGCTGCTGTTCTTCCCGCTGGCGAACAAGTCCTACGCCTCGATGGCGAAGATGAAGTCGATCCAGCCGCAGCTTCAGGCGCTGAAGGAGCGCTATCCCGACGACAAGGTGAAGCAGCAGCAGGAGATGATGGAGATCTACCGCAAGGAGAAGATCAATCCGGTCGCCGGCTGTCTTCCCGTGGTGATCCAGATCCCCGTGTTCTTCTCGCTCTACAAGGTGCTGTTCGTCACCATCGAGATGCGGCACGCGCCGTTCTACGGCTGGATCAAGGACCTCTCCGCGCCG
This sequence comes from Bradyrhizobium cajani, assembly GCF_009759665.1. Lineage (GTDB taxonomy): Bacteria > Pseudomonadota > Alphaproteobacteria > Rhizobiales > Xanthobacteraceae > Bradyrhizobium > Bradyrhizobium cajani. The sequence continues at coordinate 4,666 of NZ_WQNE01000034.1, read as the reverse complement.
GATCCGACCAATCTCTTCAACCTGTTCGGCCTGATCCCGTTCGATCCGACCACGATCCCGGTGTTCGGCCACTATCTCGCGCTCGGCATCTGGCCGATCATCATGGGCATCACGATGTGGTTCCAGATGAAGCTGAACCCGACGCCGCCGGATCCGACGCAGCAGATGATCTTCAACTGGATGCCGCTGATCTTCACCTTCATGCTGGCCGGCTTCCCGGCAGGCCTCGTGATCTACTGGGCCTGGAACAATCTGCTCTCGGTGATTCAGCAGAGCTACATCATGCGCCGCAACGGCGTGAAGGTGGAGCTGTTCGACAATCTCAAGGCGACGTTCGCGCGGAAGGCGACGTAAGTGTCCGTCATTCCGGGGCGATGCGCAGCATCGAACCCGGAATCTCGAGATTCCGGGTCTGGTCCTTCGGACCATCCCGGAATGACAGCAAGCAAAGAGCTTCGCATGACCGACAACAAAGATGCGAAGCTGATCGAGGCCGGGCGAAAGCTGTTCGCGCGCGACTGGCAGTTCATCTGGGCCTCGCCCTCGATCCAGACGCTGCCGCCGATGGCGGGCCTCGAGATCGCCTTCGCCGGGCGCTCCAATGTCGGCAAGTCCAGCCTGATCAACGCGCTCACGGGGCGCAACGCGCTGGCGCGCACCTCGCATACGCCGGGCCGCACCCAGGAGCTGATCTTCTTCGAGGTCCCCGGCAAAACCGACCTGCGTCTCGTCGACATGCCCGGCTATGGCTACGCCAAGGCGCCGAAGAGCCAGGTCGCGTCCTGGACCGAGCTGATCCACAAATTCCTGCTGGGACGCGCCAGCCTCGCGCGCATCTACGTGCTGATCGACGCACGGCACGGGCTGAAGGACGTCGACCTCGAGATCCTGAAGACGCTGGACCGCGCCGCCGTCAGCTACCAGGTCGTGCTGACCAAGGCGGACCAGGTGAAGGCTGCCGAGCTTCAGTCGCGCATTGCCGAGACCGAGGCTGCGCTGGCCAAGCATCCGGCCGCCTTCCCGCACGTGCTGGCGACCTCGTCGCGCAGCTCGACCGGCATGGCCGAGCTGCGCGCCGCGATGGCGAAGCTGCTGGAAGAGCGGAGCGCATGATGGCTCGCCTGCTGATCGGGCTTGCCGGTTTGATGGGCGCCGCCGGCGTCGCGCTGGCCGCCGCCTCCGCCCATGGCGCCGATGCGAGTCGGCTTGCCTCCGCGAGCGCCATGCTGCTGTTTCATGCAACCGCCATACTTGCGGCCGTCGCCCTGCTCGCGCGCGGACTTCTGCACGGCGGAATTGGCATGATCGCCGCATCCGGCTTCGTTGTGGGGGCCGCGCTGTTCGCGGGCGACCTCACCTTGCGGCAATTTGCCGGGCACTCGCTGTTTCCATACGCGGCACCGACCGGCGGAACGGTGATGATCCTGGGCTGGCTGGCGGTGAGTGTCGCGGCGATGGTGGCGAAGCGCTGACCCGTAGGCTCCATCCGGGCTACGAAAGCACCGGGATACGCCGCGGCATGCCACCAACGCTTTGCGCCTCGCCCGCCAATCGGATAGAACGCGGCCGAGTATCCCGCCAGCGAGATCCGCCTCATGACCGACATCTCCCCGCTCGACCAGGCCCGCATCCTGTCCGAAGCGCTGCCGCACATGCAGCAGTATGACGAGGAAACCATCGTCATCAAATATGGCGGCCATGCCATGGGCGACGAGGAGACCGCGAAGAATTTTGCCCGTGACATCGTGCTGCTCGAGCAGACCGCGATCAATCCGGTGGTGGTGCATGGCGGCGGGCCGCAGATCGCGACCATGCTCAAGCGCCTCGGCATCGTCTCGGAATTCGCCGCAGGGCTGCGCATCACCGATGCCGCGACCATCGAGATCGTCGAGATGGTGCTGGCCGGCTCCGTCAACAAGCAGATCGTCGGCTACATCAACGAAGCCGGCGGCAAGGCCGTGGGGCTGTCCGGCAAGGACGGCAACATGGTGAAGGCGTCGAAGACGACGCGGACCATCATCGATCCGGACTCGCATATCGAGAAGGCGGTCGATCTCGGCTTCGTCGGCGACCCCGAGAAGGTCGACCTCACGCTGCTCAACCAGCTGATCGGCTACGAGCTGATCCCGGTGCTGGCGCCGCTCGCGACCTCCAGGGAAGGCCAGACGCTGAACGTCAACGCCGACACCTTTGCCGGTGCGGTTGCCGGCGCGCTGAAGGCCAAGCGCCTGCTGCTGCTCACCGACGTGCCGGGCGTGCTCGACAAGTCGAAGAAGCTGATCCCGCAGCTCTCGGTCAAGGACGCGCGCAAGCTGATCGCCGATGGCACCATTTCCGGCGGCATGATCCCGAAGGTCGAGACCTGCATCTACGCGCTCGAACAGGGCGTCGAGGGCGTCGTCATCATCGACGGCAAGATGCAGCACGCGGTGCTGCTCGAGCTCTTCACCAACCAGGGCACGGGAACGCTGATCCACAAGTGATGAGCGAACGCGAGCAGCGGAAGAAGGTCGTCATGCCCGGGCTTGACCCGGGCATCCACGCCGATCCGCATGCTCGGCCGCACGTGGATGGCCGGGTCAAGCCCGGCCATGACGGGCTGAAACAGCAGCGCCCACGCCGCTCCCCCCTCACCCGTTTCCTGATGACGCTGCCGGCAGCCGTCGTCTCGTTCTTCTTCTCCGCCGCGCCGGCCTTCGCCGACCTCAAGATCTGCAACCGCATGTCCTATGTCGTCGAGGCCGCGATCGGCATCGACGACAAGGCGGCCACCGCGACGCGCGGCTGGTTCCGGATCGACCCCGCCACCTGCCGCGTGGTGGTGCAGGGCACGCTGACCGCCGACCGCATCCTGCTCAACGCCCGCGCGCTCGGCGTCTATGGCGCCTCCCCGATCCCGCAGAACGGCCGCGACATGCTGTGCGTGGCGCAGGACAATTTCGTCATCGCGGCGGCGCGGCAGTGCCGCAGCGGCCAGACCCAGGCCGCTTTCACGCAAGTGACGCCGACGCAAGGCGCCGACGGCAATTTGGTCGCCTATCTCGCCGAGGACTCCGAATATGACGACGAGCAGGCCCGCCTCGCCGGCATCCAGCGGCTGCTGGTGATCGCGGGTTACGACGTCGGCGCGATCGACGGCGTCGACGGGCCGAAGACGCAAGGCGCGCTGGCCGCCTTCCTGAAGAGCCGCGGGCTGTCGTCCGACGTCATCTCCTCGCCGAACCTCTTCAAGACCATGGTCGATGCGGCTCAGGCGCCGTCTCCAAACGGCCTGACCTGGTGCAACGACACGCCGCACAAGGTAATGGCGGCAGTCGCGACAGACGACGGCAAATCGGTGACGAGCCGCGGCTGGTATCGCATCGATCCCAAGACCTGCCTGCATCCTGATGTGACCGGCCAGCCGAAGCAGATCTTCAGCTTCGCGGAAGCCATCGACGCCGACAACCGCGTTATCAAGCTGAAGGACAGGCCGCTGAACTGGGGCGGCGAGAAGCAGCTCTGCACGCGCGAGACCAAGTTCGAGACCAACGAGCAGACCGATTGCGCGGCACGCGGATTTGCGCTGACGGGTTTTGGTGTGGTGGATGTAGCGAGCGGCGGCAAGACGCTGCGCTTTGCGATGCCGTGATGTGATGATGATGGCGCCTCGCACTCCGCCGTCATCCCCGCGAACGCGGGGACCCATAACCACAGGGAGAGGTTGTGGCGCGAAGTGGCAACTCCGAATCCTCGCCAAACCACTCCCTGTGGTTATGGGTCCCGGATCTGCGCTCCGCTCCGGACAACGCTGCGCGTTGCCAGGAGCTGCGCTTGTCCGGAGTGACGAGTTGAGAGAGCCGCAATGAAATCTCCCCGCGCCTTCACCCACATCGACACCTGGGTGTTCGACCTCGACAACACGCTCTATCCGCATCACGTCAATCTGTGGCAGCAGGTCGATGCGCGGATCGGCGAGTTCGTGTCGAGCTGGCTGAACGTGACGCCCGAGGAAGCGCGCAGGATCCAGAAGGACTATTACCTGCGGTTCGGCACCACCATGCGCGGCATGATGACCCTGCATGGCGTCTCCGCCGACGACTATCTCGCCTACGTCCACAAGATCGACCATTCGCCGCTGGAGCCGAACCCGGCGCTCGGCACAGCCATCGCGAGCCTGCCGGGGCGCAAGCTGATCCTGACCAACGGCTCGGTCGACCATGTCGACGCGGTGCTGGCGCGGCTTGGCCTCGCCACGCATTTCGACGGCGTGTTCGACATCATCGCCGCCAATTTCGAGCCGAAGCCGGCGCGACAGACCTATCAAAGATTTCTTGCCGACCATGCGGTCGATCCGACCAGGGCCGCCATGTTCGAGGATCTCGCGCGCAATCTCACCGTCCCGCACGAACTCGGCATGACCACCGTGCTGGTGGTGCCCGACGGCACCAAGGAAGTGGTGCGCGAGGATTGGGAGCTGGAGGGCCGGGGCGCGGCCCATGTCGATCACGTCACGGATGACCTGACGGGGTTCTTGGCCGGGCTGTCGCGGTGAAGCTCGTAGATGGGGTAACGGGCTCCGCTGAGGCCTTCCAACCAGCCGCGCTAGCTACGGCACTATTTGATAGCGCGCGTCGCGCGGCTTGATTGGAAGGCAAGCGGTCGTCCCTCACATGATGGTGTAGCG
>NZ_WQNE01000033.1 GCF_009759665.1 Bradyrhizobium cajani | reverse complement strand
CCCCAACCCTCTCCCCGCAAGCGGGGAGAGGGAGAAGTTAGCACCTAACCCGCTGATATAACAACGAAACGCCCGCCTCACCCCTTGACCGTGCGTTCCCCGTCGCCATCTGCTAGTGGATAGAGCACGCGCCGGCCTTGAACCGGCGACGTCTGGAGAAAACCATGTTCATTCAAACCGAAGCCACCCCCAATCCTGCCACGCTGAAGTTCATTCCCGGCCGCGTCGTGGTCGACGGCAGCCCGATGGAGTTTGCGAGCCGCGAAGCCGCAGGCCGCTCGCCGCTGGCCGAAAAGCTGTTCGAGGTGCCCGGCGTCACCGGCGTGTTCTACGGATCGGATTTCATCACCGTGACCAAGGCGAGCGGTGAATGGCAGCAGCTCAAGCCCGCGATCCTCGGCGCCATCATGGAGCACTACATGTCCGGCGCGCCGCTGCTCGCCGACGGCACGGCGCAAGGCGATGTCGATCTCGACGACGAGGACGAGTTCTTCGACGAGGCGGATGCCGAGACGGTCGATATGATCAAGGACCTGATCGAGACCCGGGTGCGGCCGGCGGTCGCCAATGACGGCGGCGACATCACCTTCCGCGGCTTCAAGGACGGCATCGTCTATCTCAATATGAAGGGCGCCTGCTCCGGCTGCCCGTCATCGACCGCGACGCTCCAGCACGGTATCCAGAACCTGCTGAAGCATTTCGTCCCGGACGTGGTCGAAGTCCGGCCGATGTGAGCGGTGGGCGAATGGTGAGCAGCGAATGGCGAATGGCATTCCGATCGGCTAGACTGTTCGCTATTCGCCACTCGCCATTCGCACTTCCATGCTGATCCTTGCCATCGATACTGCGCTGGAGGCGTGCGCGGCCGCGGTGCTCGATACCGACGCGGGCCAGCTGCTTGCGCAGGAGCAGCTGCTCATGAAGCGCGGTCATGCCGAAGCGCTGATGCCGATGATCGCGCGCGTGATGCATTCCGCCAATCTCGCTTTCACCTCGCTCGACCGCATCGCGGTCACGGTCGGCCCGGGAAGCTTCACGGGCCTGCGCGTCGGCATTTCGGCGGCGCGGGGACTTGCGCTCGCGGCGAAGCGACCGGCCGTCGGGCTGACGACGCTGTCGGCCTATGCCGCTGCCATTGTCGGCCAGAGCGGAACGGCGCCGGTGATTTCGGCGATCGATGCGCGGCACGATCACGTCTATTTCCAGATCGTCGCCGGCGACGGTAGCCAGCTGGTGCGGCCGAACGTCGCCGGCATCGACGAGGCGATCGCGGCTTCGCAATTCGGCGCACCGCATCTGGTCGGCAATGCCGCAAATATCCTCGCCGCGCGCTGGCCGAAGGATGCGCCGCAACCCGTTGCGGTCGACGCGCAGCCCGCGCCCGACATCGGCTGGGTCGCGTGGCTCGGCGCGGCCGCCGACCCCGAGACGAATCCGGCGCGGCCGTTCTATCTGCGCGCGCCCGATGCAAAGCCGGCCGCACTGCCGCCGCTCGCAACACGAGCCGCAAGCGCATGATGGGATGGTTGTCGGGATGGTGGCGCGCCGGCACTGCCGCCGTCGAGCCTGCTTCCGTGCGCGATGCCGCGCGGCTGGCGCAGCTTCACGGCGCCTCCTTCGCGCGCGGCTGGGGCGAAAGCGAGTTCGAGAGCATGCTCAGTGAGCGCAACACGCTCGTGCACCGGTTGCGCCTCGGCCACAAGACGATCGGCTTTGCGGTCTCGCGGATCGGCGCGGACGAAGCGGAAATCCTCTCGATCGCGGTCGACCAGGCCCATCGCGGACGTGGCCTCTCCCGCACGCTGCTGATGACCCATCTCGGCCACCTCGCAGGGCGCGGCGTGCGCACAATATTTCTCGAAGTCGAGGAAAATAATCAACCCGCACGGCGGCTCTACGACCGGGCCGGATTCATGGTGGTCGGACGCCGCGAACGCTACTATAAGCAGCCGGACGGGGAACAATTGAACGCCCTTCTGATGCGACGTGACTTGTCGTAACATTGATGGCAGAAAGCGCCCCCTCAGGCGGACACCCTATGACTGGACTTAAACCTTCCTCCGCATCCAAGGCGACCGGCATCGAGGCACGCTGTGCCGCCACCGGCATGCGCATGACCGAGCAGCGCCGCGTCATCGCCCGCGTGCTGGCGGAATCGGTCGATCATCCCGATGTCGAGGAACTGTACCGGCGCTGCGTCGCCGTCGACGACAAGATCTCGATCTCGACGGTCTACCGGACCGTGAAGCTGTTCGAGGATGCCGGTATCATCGAACGCCACGATTTCCGCGAGGGCCGCGCACGTTACGAGACGATGCGCGACAGCCATCACGACCACCTCATCAACCTGCGCGACGGCAAGGTGATCGAGTTCACCTCCGAGGAGATCGAGAAACTCCAGGCGGAGATCGCCCGCAAGCTCGGCTACAAGCTGGTCGATCACCGGCTCGAGCTCTATTGCGTCCCGCTCGACGACGACAAGCCGACGTCCTGATTTGGTGCCAGTAGATCTCATCATTTTCGACTGCGACGGCGTGCTCGTGGACAGCGAGGTGATCTCCTGTCGCGCGCATGCGGATGTGCTGACGCGGCACGGCTATCCGATCACATCGGATCAGGTATTCGAGCGCTTTCTCGGCCGCTCGACGCGGCAGGCCAATCTGGAGATCGAGACCGAGCTCGGTCGCAAGCTGCCCGACGCCTATCACGGCGACTTGCAGGACGAGCTGTTCCGCTCGTTCGAAGCCGACCTCGAAGCGATCCGCGGCATCCATGACGTGCTCGATGTCGTGACCCAGCGCGTCTGCGTCGCTTCGAGCGGTTCGCACCAGCGCATGCGCGTGAGCCTCGGAAGCACGGGGCTCTATGAGCGCCTGGCGCCGAACATTTTTTCGGCCTCGCAGGTGAAGAACGGCAAGCCGGCGCCGGACCTGTTCCTGTTCGCGGCGAAGGAAATGGGCGTGCCGCCGGAGCGCTGCGTCGTGATCGAGGACAGCCTGGCCGGCATTGCCGGCGCGCGGGCGGCCGGCATGACCGTGTTCGGCTTCTGCGGCGGCAGTCATTGCGGGAACGGCCATGCCGAGACCCTGCGCCAGGCCGGCGCCGACCTGACCTTTGCCGACATGCATCAGCTGCCGGACCTGGTCCGGCGGGTCGAGACGGACGCCCTGGCAGGCTGAGTTTCGGCTGATTGCCGTCATTCCGGGGCACGCGCACAGCGCGTGAACCCGGAATCTCGCGCCAAAACCTCTGGATTCCGGGATCGCTCGCTTTGCGAGCGCCCCGGAATGACCTCGTTGGGGTCGCTATCGCTGGATTTTCGCCCCTCCAGCCTATATCTGAGGGCCGTCCTCCATCACCATTCCGGGTTCCATGACGCCGCCGCGCAAGCTGCACATCAAATCATATGGCTGCCAGATGAACGTCTACGATGCCCAGCGCATGGTGGACACGCTGGCACCGGAAGGATTCGTGGAGACGGCCAACGCCGAGGACGCCGACCTCGTCATCCTCAACACCTGCCACATCCGCGAGAAGGCCTCGGAAAAGGTCTATTCCGAGCTCGGCCGGCTGCGCGTCGCCAAGGACGAGGCGGCGCGCGAGGGCCGCGCGATGCAAATCGCGGTCGCGGGCTGCGTGGCGCAGGCCGAGGGCGAGGAGATCGTGCGCCGCGCGCCCGTCGTCGACGTCGTGGTCGGCCCGCAGAGCTATCACCATCTGCCCGCGCTGCTGAAGCGCGCCGACGCCGAAGGCCGCGCGATCGAGACTGAGTTTCCCGCGGCCGACAAGTTCGGCTTCCTGGCCCAGCCCAAGCCCGACGCGATCCGCGCGCGCGGCATCTCCGCCTTCGTCACGGTGCAGGAAGGCTGCGACAAGTTCTGCACCTTCTGCGTCGTGCCCTACACGCGCGGCGCCGAAGTCTCGCGCCCGGTGGCAAAAATCGTCGACGACGTGAAGCGGCTCGCCGACAACGGCGTGCGCGAGCTCACGCTGATCGGGCAGAACGTCAACGCCTATCATGGCGACGGACCGGACGGGACGAGCTGGCCGCTGGGCCGATTGCTCGAACATCTGGCGGCGATTCCCGGCATCGCGCGGCTGCGCTATTCGACCAGCCATCCGCGCGACGTCGATGACAGTTTGATCGTGGCCCATCGCGATCTCGAAGCCCTGATGCCGTTCGTGCACCTGCCGGTGCAGTCGGGCTCGGACCGGATTCTCGCGGCCATGAACCGGAAACATACCGCCGATGATTACCGGCGTGTCGTCGATCGTTTCCGCACCGCGCGCCAAGACATTGCTTTTTCATCAGATTTTATCGTGGGCTTCCCCGGTGAGAGCGAGCAAGATTTTCTCGCCACCCTCGCGCTTGTCACGCAAATCGGATACGCTGCCGCATATTCGTTCAAATACTCCGCCCGGCCGGGAACGCCGGCCGCGGACATGCAGGAGACGGTGTCCCCCGCCGAAATGGACCAGCGATTGGAGCGGCTCCAGGAACTGATCGACAGCCAGCAATCGGCCTTCAACAAGGCTGCGGTTGGCTCAACGGTCGACGTGCTGTTCGAGCGGCCGGCGCGCAAGGATGGTCAGATCGTCGGCCGCACCGCTTACCTCCAGCCTGCACATGTCATGGCCTCGCCCGACATCATCGGACAGATCCTGCCGGTCCGGATCGACAGCCTCGAGCGCTACAGTTTCCTCGGCGAGCTCGTGACGCCCCGCGTCGCGCGCGAGCCCGCTTTATCGCAAATCGCCACTGGAGCCTGAACCCTTGCCCAAAAGCGCATCGGATTCGTCTTCGTTCGCTCCCAGCCGCAAATTTGACCGCGACATGCAAGTTCCGCCCGAGACCCAGGTCGTCATCGACTTCGACGACAACCGCGCCGCATCCGCACTGGTCGGCCCCTATGGCCAGAACCTCGCCCAGATCGAGCGACGCCTCGGCGTCGTCGTGGACTCCAAGGGCAACCACATCACCATCGGCGGCACGCGCGACGGCTGCGACGCCGCACGCCGCGTGCTGGAGATGCTCTACGCCCAGGCGGTGAAGGGACAGGATCTCGACCAGGGCGAGGTCGAAGGCGCGATCCGCGCCGTGATCGCGCAGGGCTCGCTGTTCGAGTTCGACGCCAAGTCGGCGAAGTCGACCTTCGACAGCATCAACCTGCGCAAACGCCCGGTGCGCGCGCGCACCGCCGCGCAGGACTCCTATATCCGCGCATTGAAGCGCCACGAGCTGGTGTTCGGCATCGGCCCCGCCGGCACCGGCAAGACCTGGCTCGCGGTCGCGCATGCCGCACAACTGTTCGAGCGCAAGGAAGTCGACAAGATCATCCTGTCGCGTCCGGCGGTGGAGGCCGGCGAGCGGCTCGGCTTCCTGCCCGGCGATCTCCGCGAGAAGGTCGATCCCTATCTGCGCCCGATCTACGACGCGCTCTATGACCTCATGGATGCGCGCATCGTCGAGCGCGCGCTCCAGACCGGCGAGATCGAGATCGCGCCGCTCGCCTTCATGCGCGGCCGCACGCTCACCAACGCCGCCATCATCCTGGACGAGGCGCAGAACACCACGTCGATGCAGATGAAGATGTTCCTGACCCGTCTCGGCGAGAACAGCCGCATGATCGTGACCGGCGATCCCTCGCAGATCGACCTGCCGAACGGCCAGACCTCGGGTCTGGCCGAAGCGACCCGCCTCCTGGACGGCGTCGAGGGCATTGCCCAGGTTCATTTCAAAGCCGAGGACGTGATTCGCCATGAACTCGTGGCGCGGATCGTCGCCGCCTACGAAGGTTCGCCGCAGCGGCCGGCCGCCGGTAAATCCTGACGAGGCACAGCCGGACCCCAGGAGCGCGGACGCCGCGCCCTCTCGTCCCAGACAACACAATGTCACACCCGAACCTTCCCATGACCGAGGTCCTCGTCGTCGCCGATTGCTGGCAGCGTGAGCCCGACTCCGAAGCCGTGATCCAGCGCGCGGTTGCCGCCGCCGCCGAGAGCGTCGACGAAGACGTCGCCGACGCAGAAGTGGCCGTGATGCTGACCGATGACGCCGGCATCCGCACCCTCAACAGCAACTGGCGCGGCATCGACAAGCCGACCAACGTGCTGTCGTTTCCCGCGCTCCAGCCGGAGGGCGAATGGAAGCCGGGCGATGCGCCGCGCATGCTCGGCGACATCGCGATCGCCTACGAGACCATGCGGCGCGAGGCCGACGAGGAACACAAACCGTTCGACCACCATTTGAGTCATCTCGCGGTGCACGGTTTCCTGCACCTGATCGGCTACGACCACGAGAACGACGACGACGCCGAGGAGATGGAAGCGCTGGAAACGCAGATCCTCGCCCATCTCGGCATTCCCGATCCCTATGCCGACCGCGCGGGAACGCATTGAGATGCCGGATTCCGACCCAATTCACGACAATCCGCGCAACACAGCCAATTTGCCGGCCGTGGTGGCGCCCGGCGAGGTGATGCGCCCGACCGCGGAAGGCTGGCTGCTGCGCGCCATCCGCACGCTGTTCGGCTGGAAGGCCGGATCGGTGCGCGACGACCTCCAGGTCGTGCTCGATGCGACGACGCCTGACGATACCGGCTTCTCGGCGGTCGAGCGCACCATGCTGCGCAACATCCTCGGCCTGCACGAGCGCCGCATCGCCGACGTCATGGTTCACCGCGCCGATATCGTCGCGGTGAAGCGCGACATTCCGCTCGGCGAATTGATGGACCGCTTCGAGAGCGCGGGCCATTCGCGCCTCGTCGTCTACAACGAGACGCTCGACGATCCCGTCGGCATCGTCCACATCCGCGACCTGCTCGCCTTCATGACCGCGCGTGCGCGCGTGTCCGAGGCTGCGAAGACCAAGCGCAAGAAGCCGCTGCCGGCCGGGCTCGACCTGCGCGCCGTCGATCTCGCGCTGCCGCTGGAGGATGCGCGCATCATCCGCAAGCTGCTCTACGTGCCGCCCTCGATGCGGGCGATCGACCTGCTCGCGCAGATGCAGGCCACGCGCATTCACCTCGCACTGGTTGTCGACGAATATGGCGGCAGCGACGGGCTGGTTTCGCTCGAGGATATCGTCGAGCAGATCGTCGGCGAGATCGACGACGAGCACGACAGCGACGAGCCGCCCTCGATCGTGCGCCTGCCCGACAACGCCTTCATCGCCGATGCCCGCGCCAGCCTGGACGACGTCCGCTCGGTGATCGGCGAGGACTTCGTCACCGGCGAGGCCGGCGAGGAAGTGCAGACGCTGGGCGGCTATCTCGTCAGCTTCGTCGGGCGCCTGCCGGTGCGCGGCGAAGTGATCTCGGGCCCCGGCAATTACGAGGTCGAGGTGCTCGATGCCGATCCGCGCCGCGTCAAGCGGCTGCGCATCTCGACGCGGAAGGAACGCCCGGCGCCGCGCCCCCAGCGCGAGAGCCGACGCCGCGAGGCTACGCCGGAGAGCGGTCAGCCGCCGGCCAGTGACACGCAGACCCCGCCGCCAAGCGACGGGGCCGGCCCGCAGTGAGCCCATTCCAGCGACTTCGGCAGATTGCGCTTGCCATTATTCTGACCTGGGGGTGGAAGCGCGCTCTCATCGCGATGTTGTGCGGCGCGCTGTCGGTGCTGGCGCTGGCGCCGTTCAACGCCTTTCCGGTGCTGTTCGTCACTTTTCCGGTGCTGGTCTGGCTGATCGACGGCGCCGGCGGACGATATGGCGGCGTTCCCGCCGCGGCGTTGACCGGCTACTGGTTCGGGCTCGGCTATTTCGTGCCCGGCCTCTACTGGATCGGCTACGCCTTCTTCGTCGAAGCCGATGTGTTCGCCTGGCTGACACCGTTCGCCGTGCTGGGCCTGCCCGCCTATCTCTCGATCTTCACGGCGATCGGCTTTGCGCTCGCCCGCCTGCTCTGGACCAAGAACGCCACGCGCGTGCTCGCGCTCGCCGCAAGCCTCACCATCAGCGAATGGCTGCGCGGTCACGCGTTGACCGGCTTTCCCTGGAACGCGTTTGGCTATGCGCTGTCGGAGCCGCTGCCGCTGGCGCAGACGGCTTCGCTGATCGGCCTGTGGGGCATGACATTCCTGACGGTTGCGATCTTCGCGAGCCCGGCGACACTGATCGACCGCACGCCCGATCGCCGCCTGGCGTGGCGCGCCCCGGCCGCAGCCATCGCGCTTCTGATCGTCATGGGCATCTTCGGCGCGATCCGGCTGTCGCTGCATCCGACCACGATGGTCGCGGGCGCCAAGCTGCGTCTGATGCAGCCGAACCTCCAGCAGGACGCGAAATTCAACTACGCCGCCAAGGCGGAGGTGATGAAGAAATACCTCGCCCTGTCGGACCGCGCCTCCGGACCCCAGTCGACCGGCGTGCGCGATGCCACCATCCTGATCTGGCCGGAGTCCGCCTTTCCCTTCTTCCTCACGCGCGAACCCGACGCGATGGCGCAAATCGCCGAGCTTCTGCCGAAGGGCACGGTGCTGATCACGGGTTCGGTCCGCGCACCCGATCTGCCGCGGGGTACGCCGATCACCCGCGCCTACAATTCGATCTACACGATCGATCACGACGGCAGCGTGCTCGCGGTGTACGACAAGCTGCATCTGGTGCCGTTCGGCGAATTCCTTCCGTACCAGAACCTGATGGAGAAGCTCGGTTTCGAGCAACTGACACGTGTGCGCGGCGGCTTCATTCCGGGCACCGTGCGGCATGCACTGCCGGTGCCCGGCGCGCCGCCCGCGCTACCGCTGATCTGCTACGAAGCGATCTTTCCCGGCGAAGTGGCTGGCCGCGACGAACGTCCGGGCTGGATCGTGAACCTCACCAATGACGGCTGGTTCGGCATCTCGACCGGACCCTATCAGCATCTGGAGCAGGCGCGGATGCGCGCGATCGAGCTTGGATTGCCGCTGGTCCGCTCCGCCAATACCGGCGTCTCCGCAGTGATCGATCCGATGGGACGAACCATCGCCAGCCTCGGTCTCGGGGTCGAAGGCATTTTGGATGCAAGTCTGCCCGCCGCAATCCCGCCGACCATCTATGCGAGGGTCGGCGACATCCCCGCAGCCATGCTCGTCGCGTTGGGTGTGATTGTGGCGGTACGGCGACGTGTTGCCAAACGGTACCCCTGATCCCGCCCTCGCCAGCGCAGCGACCGGAATCCTTTGACAACCGTAGTCCCACGGTTGACAGACTGCACACAGCCTCCTCATTCTGCATCCGCTGCAAAAGACAGTGGGCATTGCTAAATTTCTCCGCAATGTTTCCCAATAACAGGGTTTGATTTGACGATGCTGGCACCTGAGGCATCTCGCTGATTGCGCTGAAGGTGGTGTTTGGAGGCTGAGGAAATGTCGAAAGCGCCCAACCCTGTTGACAAATATGTCGGCAGCCGCGTGCGCATGCGCCGCATCATGTTGGGCATGAGTCAGGAAAAGCTCGGTGAAGCTTTGGGCCTGACTTTCCAGCAGATTCAGAAGTACGAGAAGGGCACGAACCGCGTCGGAGCGAGCCGCATCCAGCAGATCGCCGAGATCCTGCAGGTGCCGGTGTCGTTCCTGTTCGAGGGCGGCCCGAGCGGCGTTGCCGGGCCGGACGGCTTCAGCGAAGGCGCTTCGCCCTCGTATGTGTCCGACTTCCTCGCGACGTCCGAAGGTCTCGCGCTGACCAAGGCGTTCACGCGAATCACCGATTCGAAGATGCGGCGCTCGATCGTCGATCTCGTCGAGCAGATCGCGGCCCGCGAGGGCCCCGACAAGCGCTGACGCGCGATCTCATTCCGATTTGAGGCTGCGCCAAATCTGGCCTATGTCGTCATTTGCGGCCGCGCCTTGATGCGCGTTCTGCGCAATGATGCGATTCGAAGGCACAGATGCATCCATGATCAGTCCCACTTGGTTCGATTCCCAAACCATTCTCGATGGCATCCGCCGCTGGGTGGAGATCGAGACGCCGACGGACGCGCCCGCACAGGTCAACAGGCTGGTGTCGCTGGTCGCGGATCATTATCGCGATCTGCCCGTTGCGCTCGAGCGCGTCGCCGGGGTGGACGGCTGCGGCGACCATCTCATCGCGCGTTCGGCCTGGGGCCAGGACGAGCCGGGCATCCTCATCCTCAGCCATCTCGATACCGTTCATCCGATGGGATTCATCGAGCGTCTGCCGTTCAAGATCGAAGGCGACAGTGCGTTCGGCCCCGGCATCTACGACATGAAGGGCGGCGCCTACATCGCACATCACGCCTTCCGCGCGCTCTGTACCGCCGGCGATCGTTCGCCGCTCGGCATCACCCACATGTTCACCTCCGACGAGGAGATCGGCAGCCCCACCTCGCGTGCGCTGATCGAGAAGGAAGGACGCAAGGCCAAATACGTGCTGGTGACGGAGCCGGCGCGCGACGGCGGCAAGATCGTCACCGGCCGCAAGGGCGTCGGACGATTTGAAGTCTTCATCACCGGCGTGCCCGCGCATGCCGGCACGCGGCCCCAGGACGGCCGCAGCGCGATCCGCGAGCTCGCCAACGTCATCCAGACGCTGGAAGGGATGAACGATCTGAAGCACGGCGTCACCGTCAATGTCGGCGTGGTGCACGGCGGCACGCGTCCGAACGTGACGCCGGAAGAAGCTCATGCCGAAGTCGACCTGCGCGTGCCGAGCTTTGCCGACGCTGAAGAATTCGTCGGCAGGATCCTCGGACTGACATCGAAGACCGAGGGCGTCACCGTCAAGGTCACGGGCGAGCTCAATCGGCCGCCCTACGAGAAGAGCAATGCGGGCGCCGCGCTGTACGAGCATGCAAGGACGCTCGCCACGGAGATCGGCTTCGAGCTGATCGACTCCCACACCGGCGGCGGCTCGGACGGCAATTTCACCGCCGCGCATACCGCGACGCTCGACGGGCTCGGCGTCGACGGCAAGGGCGCACACACACATTATGAGCAGCTCTACGTCTCGTCGCTCGAACCGCGCGCGCGGCTGCTGCATCGCCTGTATCAGACGCTGCGATGAGCGAGCGCAAGTCAGATCCCGATCGCGATGACAGCGAGCGCGCCTTCTTCGGGCGCCGCAAGGGCCACAAGCTGAGGCAGCACCAGGCCGAGCTGATCGATCAGCTGCTGCCGCATCTCGCGCTCGACATCGACGGCGAGCCGCCGGCGGATGCGTGCGCGATCTTCGATCCCGCGGCAAACGATGTGCGGCTCGAGATCGGCTTCGGCGGTGGTGAGCATCTCACGGCCGAAGCGCAGAGCTTTCCCGCGACCGGCTTCATCGGCTGCGAGCCCTATGTCAACGGCATGGCAAAAATCCTCGCGCAGATCGAGGCCGGCAATATCGGCAACATCCGCCTGTTCGCCGGCGATGCCGCCGAGCTCCTGGCCTGGCTGCCCAAGGCATCGCTGTCGCGGATCGACCTGATCCATCCCGATCCCTGGCCGAAACGGCGGCACTGGAAGCGGCGTTTCGTCCAGGACCGGACCATCGCCGCGATGGCGCGCGTGCTGAAGTCTGGCGGCGAATTCCGTTTCGTCTGCGACATCGACGATTACTGCGCCTGGACGCTGTCGCATCTTGCGCGCTCGCCGGATTTCCTCTGGCTGGCCGAACGCGCCGACGATTTCCGGCAGCCATGGGCGGGCTACACCATGACGCGCTACGGCCGGAAGGCCGCGCGCGAAGGCCGCAAGGCGGCATATCTGCGCTTCAGGCGGGTCGGTTAACCGTCATTGCGAGGAGCGAAGCGACGAAGCAATCCAGAGTGCTCCCGCGGAGAGATTTCTGGATAGCTTCGCGGAGCCTGTCATCGGGCCGCGCTTCGCGCGGACCCGTTGGCTCGCAATGACGGAGTGCGAAGCTAAATCGTCTGCCGGTTGCGCCAGAAATTCACGACGCGCTCGGCGGTCGTCGGCATCAGGCGCGTGAAGTTCATGCGTGCGGCCTCGATGTCGGCATCGGCCGGCGCGCGGTGCGGGCCGTACCAGAGCAGGATCAGCGCGCGCACCGTGGGCCAGCCGAGGTTCAGCACGCGCCCCAGGATCAGAATCGGATCGTAACGGTCGCCCGCGACCAGGCGGCTGAGGATCGAAAGGCGGATGCCGGACATCGCCGAGAGCGAAGCGATCGATTCCTCGTATTTTTGCGCCTTGGCGAAGCCGAGCAGCGCACTCTCGCCGAGATGGCCCTCGCGATACAAGGCGAGCACCGTGCGCTGCGCCGCCGAGAAATCGCGGCGCGGGCCCGGCGGCAGCGCGGCCTCCTCGATGGCCGCCATCGCCCGCTTGATCTCAAGCTGGCGCGCGGGATTGACCACGCTGGAAAGGCGGCGGCGAATGACGTCGAGCGTGCCGTCGAGAAGTTCTTTCAGGTGCTCGCCCGAAAGATCGTTGCGCTGGCCGATCTTGAGCGTTAGCACGCCGTCCTGCGCCGCGCGCTTGATCAGCTCGGAATAGCTGCCGGGCGAGAACACCGCGCCGGCATTGCCCGCGGCGCGACGCACCACGTCTCGATCGCCACGCTCGACCAGCACATCGGTGATGTCAGCCGACAAGGCAGCGCGCTCCGTCATCGCCAGCAGATGGCCCTGGCCCTTCAGCCGCGCGATCTCGATCAGGGCGGCGTCGTCGAGCACGGGCGAGCGGCGCAGCACGGGGCCCGCCACCATGATTTCGTTCTCGCGGGCAAACTGCCCCACCAGATGCGGCGGCGCGTTGTTCAGGCGCGAGAAGCGCTCGGCGAGGTCGATACGCGAGGCAAGCTCGGCATGCGGGACGAGATCGATCAGGAGATTGTCGAAGAGATCGATGAGCTCCGGACGGAGCTTGTCGGCATCCTGGAAGAACAATTGGGCGATGGCGCGCGCGATCTCGCCGCGTCGCCGCGGATCGCCGCGTTTGACGATATCGTCCAGTCCGGGAATGAGCGACGTGGCAACGGTCATGAAAACGCAACTCGAACAGGGCACGCCGCGGGTGCGCCCTTGGTCTAAGCCGCCCCACAATCAGGGAATCTAGGCCTGCTTGATGAAAGAAGCGTTGCGCTGGGGGCCCGCGAATCGGGCCCAAAAAGCCGCCCCCGCCCTGCGATGGGCCTTGTCCGGGCGGGTGGAAAGGGCTATATCAACGCCAATTCATCTTCTCATACGAACCGCGTAGTGAGAGTGGGCCCGAAAGGACCCGCTCTTTTTTATTACCTGAGCGCGGCTTTGCGGAAGATGCGGCCCGACCAGCCGTCGGGAGAGTTCCGAAGCGGGCTTTGAAATCGTAACCAAGCCTTAACCATCGAGCGCCTTTGACCCCTGCCATGATCGAACCGAACACTGGTTCCACGGATGCCGAGTTGCTGGCCGAGCCGAGGCTCGTGGTCGAGCCGGGCGTCGCGGCACGTGTGTCCGCGGTCGCAGCACCGGTGCTCCAGGGCATGGGCTATCGCCTGGTGCGGATCCGCATTTCCGGGGAAGCCGGCTGCACCGTGCAGATCATGGCCGAGCGGCCGGACGGCTCGATGCAGCTCGAGGATTGCGAGGCGATCTCGCGGGCGCTGTCACCCGTGCTCGACGTCGCCGACCCCATCGATCGCGCCTACCGGCTGGAAATCTCCTCGCCGGGGATCGACCGTCCGCTGGTGCGCCGCTCCGATTTCGAGCGTTATTCCGGGCATCTGGTGAAGATCGAGATGGCGGTCGCCCATGAGGGGCGGAAGCGGTTCCGCGGCACGCTCGGCGCCGTCGAAGGCGACCGCGTGCATCTGCATCGCGACGACGTCAAGGCGGGCGACGATGCCGACGTTCTCCTGACGATGGAGGATATCGGCGAGGCACGGCTCGTGCTGACCGACGAACTGATCGCGGAATCCATGCGCCGCGGCAAGGCCGAGGAGCGCCAAATGCGCCGCGATCTCGGCCTCGAGCCGCCGCAGGCGCCGCACGTCAAGATCAGCGAGAAGACCACCAAGAACAGTAAGCCGAAAAAGAAGAAGCCGGCCCCGACCAATACGAAGAAACATCGCCTTGCCGCCGAACGCGCGCGGCGCGGCGAGATCGAGCCTGACGAAGGAGACTAGCCATGGCAGTCAGCGCCAATCGACTTGAGTTGCTCCAGATTGCGGACGCCGTTGCACGGGAGAAATCGATCGACCGCGGCATCGTCATCGCGGCGATGGAGGACGCCATCGCCAAGGCGGCGCGCGCACGTTACGGCAGCGAGACTGACGTTCATGCCGAGATCGACCCGAAGAAGGGCGAGCTGCGGCTGTCGCGCCACATGCTGGTAGTCGAGAAGGTCGAAAACCACTCCAACCAGATCTCGCTGGTGGATGCGCAGCGCGCCAATCCCGGCGCGCAGGTCGGCGACACCATCGCCGACACCCTGCCGCCGCTGGAATACGGCCGCATCGCCGCGCAGTCGGCCAAGCAGGTGATCGTGCAGAAGGTGCGCGAAGCCGAGCGCGACCGGCAATACCAGGAATTCAAGGACCGCATCGGCGACATCGTCAACGGCGTCGTCAAGCGCGTCGAATATGGCAGCGTGATCGTCGACCTCGGACGTGGCGAAGCCATCATCCGCCGCGACGAGATGCTGCCGCGCGAAGTGTTCCGCAACGGCGACCGCGTCCGCGCCTATATCTTCGACGTCCGCCGCGAGACGAGAGGCCCGCAGATCTTCCTCTCCCGCACCCATCCGCAGTTCATGGCAAAACTGTTCGCGCAGGAAGTGCCGGAGATCTATGACGGCATCGTCGAGATCAAGGCGGTGGCCCGCGACCCGGGCTCGCGCGCGAAAATCGGCGTGATTTCCCGGGATTCCTCGGTCGATCCGGTCGGTGCCTGCGTCGGCATGCGCGGCTCGCGCGTGCAGGCGGTGGTGAACGAATTGCAGGGCGAGAAGATCGACATCATTCCCTGGTCGCCCGACATCGCGACCTTCGTGGTCAACGCGCTGGCGCCGGCGGAAGTCTCCAAGGTCGTCATCGACGAAGATCGCGAGCGCATCGAGGTCGTGGTGCCCGACACCAACAACCAGCTCTCGCTGGCGATCGGCCGCCGCGGCCAGAACGTGCGTCTGGCCTCGCAGCTCACCGGCTGGGACATCGACATCCTGACCGAGCAGGAGGAATCGGAGCGCCGCCAGGCCGACTTCGAGAACTCCACCCGCGTCTTCATGGAATCGCTCAACGTCGACGAGGTGGTCGGCCAGTTGCTGGCATCCGAAGGCTTCACCTCGGTCGAGGAACTCGCCATGGTGGACGTCAAGGAACTCGCCGGCATCGAGGGCTTTGACGAGGAGACCGCGCAGGAGCTCCAGAACCGCGCCCGCGAATATCTCGAGCAGCAGGAAGCCGAGCTCGAGGCCAAGCGCAAGGAGCTCGGTGTCGAGGACGCCCTGAAGGACGTGCCCGGCGTCACCTCGAAAATGCTGGTGAAGTTCGGCGAGAACGACATCAAGACGGTCGACGACCTCGCCGGCTGCGCCACCGACGATCTGGTCGGCTGGACCGAGCGCAAGGAAGGCAGCGAGCCGACCAAGCACGCCGGTGCGCTCGACGGCATCGACATCTCCCGTGACGATGCCGAGGCGATGATCATGCAGGCCCGCGTCAAGGCCGGCTGGATCACCGAGGCCGATCTCGCCAAGCCGGCCGAGGAGGCCGAGGCGACCGAAGATCAGCCGGCTTAAGGGCAACGGAGAATGTCGCCGGAATGCTCGCAGACACTGACCACGATCTCGATCATGGCCCGCGGACCGAAAGGTCCGCGACCATGCGGATGTGCGCGGTCAGTCGCGAGGTCCGGCCGATCGACGAGCTGATCCGCTTCGTCGTCTCGCCGCAAGGCGACATAGTTCCCGATCTCAAGCGCAAGCTGCCCGGACGCGGCATGTGGATCTCCGCCTCGCGGCAGGCGGTTGCGGAAGCCGTGCGTCGTCACCATTTCAGCAGGGCCTTCAAGCGCGACCTGCGCATTCCTCCGACGCTTCCCGCCGATATCGAGGCGCTCCTGGTCCGGAGCGTCACGGAAGCCCTTGGGATCGCCGCCAAGGCAGGCCAGATCGTGGCCGGCTTCGGCAAGGTCGAGAGCGCCCTGAGGGAAGGCACGGTCGAGGTCCTGATCCACGCCAGCGACGGGGCCGCGGACGGAATCCGCAAATTGGACATGCTGGCGCGTCAAAATGCCGGAAATCGCGGCGCCAAGCCGCAGATTCCCGTCGTCACCGCATTGAAATCGATAGAATTGGATTTGGCACTGACCCGGTCAAATGTGATACATGCTGCGCTGCTCGCGGGCCCGGCGAGCAGGTCATTCCTGTCACGTAGCCAGATGCTGGTCCGATACCGGATGGCGGACGATGACAAGACTGCCGAAAAGCACGGCCAGGATTTCTGAGAGACAACGACGACCCGATATGACGGTGCGGCAACGCACAACACTGATAAATCAGGATTAGGACTACTGAATGGTTGATACCAAGACCCCTGGCGACAAGAAGCTGAGCGTTCCGAGCAAGACGCTATCGCTCAAGCCGCGCGTCGAAACGGGCACTGTGCGCCAGAGCTTCAGCCATGGCCGCAGCAAGCAGGTCGTGGTCGAGAAGCGCGGCAAGCGCCGTATCGACGGCGCCCCTGAGCCGCACGCGCCTGAGGTTGCTGCGAAGCCGGCACCGGCCGCGCCCGCGCCGTCGCGCCCCGCTCCGCCCCCTGCTCCGCCGCGCAATGCCGGTTCCGGCGTGGTGCTGCGCACCCTGACCGAGGACGAGCGTTCCGCCCGTGCCAGCGCGCTGGCCGACGCCAAGGTGCGCGAAGTCGAAGAGCGCCGCCAGGCCGAGGAAGAGGCCCAGCGCCGCGCCGTCCGCGAGGCCGCCGAACGCGCCGAGCGCGAAGCAGCCGAATCCCGCCGCAAGGCCGAAGAAGAGCGTCACCGTCACGAGGACGAGGCCAAGCGCAAGGCCGAGACCGAAGCCAAGAAGCGTTTTGGCGAAGGCGAACAGCCCTCCGCTCCCCGTCCCACTGCAGCGGCGGCCCCGGCCGCTCCCGCGCCGCGTCCCGGCGCGCCCGCAGCGCGTCCCGGCGCCACCACCACGGCACGCCCGGGAACAACGACCGCACGCCCCGGAACGACCACCGCACGGCCGACAGGCGGCCCGCTGGGTCGCGCTCCCGCGGTTGCGGCCGGACCGGACGAGGACGATGGTCCGCGCCAGGTCCGTCGCGGTCCCGGCGGCGCTGCGCGTCCTGTGGTGGCCCCCAAGCCCACCCACAAGCCCGGCCCCCAGAAGGAGCGCGGCCGCCTGACGGTCGTGACCGCTC
The DNA here is from genome assembly GCF_009759665.1 of Bradyrhizobium cajani. Lineage (GTDB taxonomy): Bacteria > Pseudomonadota > Alphaproteobacteria > Rhizobiales > Xanthobacteraceae > Bradyrhizobium > Bradyrhizobium cajani. The sequence goes on along the minus strand of NZ_WQNE01000033.1, from coordinate 78,149 downwards.
TCAATGCCGACGAAGTACGCGAGCGCTCGATCGCCTCGTTCCGCCGCCGTACCCAGCGCCTGAAGGGCCATGCCTCCAACGAGCCGAAGGAAAAGCTCATCCGCGAGGTGGTCATTCCGGAAGCGATCACCATCCAGGAACTCGCCAACCGCATGTCCGAGCGCGCGGTCGACGTCATCCGCATGCTGATGAAGCAGGGCGCGATGCACAAGATCACCGACGTGATCGACGCCGACACCGCGCAGTTGATCGCCGAAGAGCTCGGTCACACCGTCAAGCGCGTCGCCGCGTCGGACGTCGAAGAAGGTCTGTTCGACCAGGTCGACGATTCCACCGACACCGAGACGCGTTCGCCCGTGGTGACCGTGATGGGTCACGTCGACCACGGCAAGACCTCGCTGCTCGACGCGCTCCGTCATGCCAACGTGGTCTCCGGCGAAGCCGGCGGCATCACCCAGCATATCGGCGCCTATCAGGTGCTGTCGCCCGAGAGCGGCAAGAAGATCACCTTCATCGACACGCCCGGCCACGCCGCGTTCACGGCGATGCGCGCCCGCGGCGCCAAGGTCACCGACATCGTCGTGCTGGTGGTCGCGGCCGATGACGGCGTGATGCCGCAGACGGTCGAAGCCATCAATCACGCCAAGGCGGCGGGCGTGCCGATCATCGTTGCCATCAACAAGATCGACAAGCCCGATGCCAAGCCCGAGCGCGTGCGCACCGAGCTGCTCCAGCACGAGGTTCAGGTCGAATCCTTCGGCGGCGAAGTCGTCGACGTCGAGGTGTCCGCCAAGAACAAGACCAATCTCGACAAGCTGCTCGAGATGATCGCGCTGCAGGCCGAAATCCTCGACCTGAAGACCAATTCGGAGCGTCCGGCCGAAGGCACCGTGATCGAAGCCAAGCTCGATCGCGGCCGTGGTCCGGTCGCCACCGTGCTGGTCCAGCGCGGCACGCTCCGGGTCGGCGACATCATCGTTGCCGGCGCCGAGATGGGCCGCGTCCGCGCGCTGATCTCCGATCAGGGCGAAACCGTGCAGGAAGCCGGTCCCTCCGTGCCGGTCGAGGTGCTCGGCTTCAACGGTCCGCCGGAGGCCGGCGATCGCCTCGCCGTGGTCGAGAACGAAGCCCGCGCCCGCCAGATCACCAGCTACCGCGCGCACCAGAAGCGCGAGAACGCGGCAGCCTCGATCTCCGGCATGCGCGGTTCGCTCGAGCAGATGATGTCGCAGTTGAAGACGGCGGGCCGCAAGGAATTCCCGCTGATCGTCAAGGCCGACGTGCAGGGCTCGCTGGAAGCGATCCTCGGCTCGCTGGAGAAGCTCGGCACCGACGAAGTCGCCGCCCGCATCCTGCATGCCGGCGTCGGCGGCATCTCGGAATCCGACGTGACGCTCGCGGAAGGCTTCAACGCCGCGATCATCGGCTTCTCGGTTCGCGCCAACAAGGAGGCCGCAGCGGCCGCCAAGCGCAACGGCATCGAGATCCGTTACTACAACATCATCTACGACCTCGTGGACGACGTGAAGAAGGCGATGAGCGGCCTGCTCGCGCCGACCCTGCGCGAAACCATGCTGGGCAATGCCGAGATCCTGGAGATCTTCAACATCTCCAAGGTCGGCAAGGTCGCCGGCTGCCGCGTCACCGACGGCACCGTGGAACGCGGCGCCAATGTGCGCCTGATCCGCGACAACGTCGTCGTGCACGAAGGCAAGCTGTCGACGCTCAAGCGCTTCAAGGACGAAGTGAAGGAAGTCCAGTCCGGCCAGGAATGCGGCATGGCCTTCGAGAGCTATCACGACATGCGCGCCGGTGACGTGATCGAGTGTTATCGCGTGGAGACGATCCAGCGCTCCCTGTAAGTCCAAATCTTACCGAAGCGCCCGGATCTTTTTGAGCTGAAATTGCGGGAGTGCGATGGCCGGATTTTTCCGGCCATCCACGCCTCATTCGTTTCAACAGGACAAATGACAATGCTCGTGTCCCATGCACGCGCATGACGAGGTGATTTTCGAACCATGCCCCGCCATCATCAGAAGAAGAGTTCCGCCCCCGGCGGCTCGCAGCGTCAGTTGCGCGTCGGCGAGCAGGTTCGCCATGCGATGGCCGAGATTCTGGCGCAAGGCAACGTGCATGATGCGGACCTCGAAGGCCACATCATCACCGTGCCGGAGGTACGGATGTCGCCCGACCTGAAGCTCGCAACAATCTACGTGATGCCGCTCGGTGGCCGCGACACCGAGCTCGTCATCGCTGCGCTCGAGCGCAACAAGAAATTCCTGCGCGGCGAGGTCGCGCGGCGCGTTAACCTGAAATTTGCACCTGATATTCGCTTCCGCGTCGACGAACGATTCGACGAAGCGGAACGGATCGAGAAGCTTTTGCGAACACCTGCGGTGCAGAAGGACCTGGAACAGGATCCGGATTCGGATCGGGAAGAAGAGCAATGACGATGGACCCGGCTCACAGCACGATCGGCGACGAACAGGCCGATCAGCGCGACGTGCAGAAAAATAATTTTTCGGACGCAGGCAGCGATGCCCGGCCGCATCAGGAGCCGCGCCGCGTCAACAACGATCCGCGCGCGAGCAGGCAGAAGGGCAACCAGCCGCGCCGCGACCGCCGCGACGTCCACGGCTGGGTCGTGCTCGACAAGCCGATCGGCATGACCTCGACGCAGGCGGTTGCCGTGCTCAAGCGTCTGTTCAACGCCAAGCGCGCCGGCCATGCCGGCACGCTCGATCCGCTCGCCTCCGGCGGCCTGCCGATCGCGCTCGGCGAAGCCACCAAGACGGTTCCCTTCGTGATGGACGGCCGCAAGCGCTACCGCTTCACCGTGTGCTGGGGCGAGGAGCGCGACACCGACGACATCGAGGGTCGGGTCACCGCGACCTCCGACCAGCGGCCGACCCGGGAGGCCATCCTGGCGCTCTTGCCCCGCTTCACCGGGGTGATCGAGCAGGTCCCGCCGCGCTATTCCGCGATCAAGGTCCAGGGCGAGCGCGCCTATGACCTCGCCCGCGACGGCGAGGTCGTGGAGCTGGCCCCCCGCCCGGTCGAGATTCACCATTTATCCCTTGTGGATCAACCGGATAACGACAGGGCGGTATTCGAGGCCGAGTGCGGCAAGGGCACCTATGTCCGTGCGCTCGCCCGCGATATGGGCCGGATTCTCGGGACTTACGGCCATATCTGCGCGCTGCGGCGGACCCTGGTCGGCCCATTTGGCGAAAACGACATGATTCCGCTGGATCAGTTGGAGGCTTTGTGCCATAGAGCCGCGTCCGGCGAGGGCAGCCTCGCCGACGCGCTTATGCCCGTTGAGACCGCGCTGGACGACATCCCGGCACTGGCCGTCACTCGGGCTGATGCGGCAAGGCTCCATCGGGGCCAGGCCGTTTTGTTGCGCGGACGGGATGCGCCCACTTGTAGCGGCACAGTCTATGTCACGGTGGCAGGCCGTCTTTTGGCGCTTGCTGAAGTCGGCAATGGCGAAATCATCCCCAAGCGTGTGTTCAACCTGACCGGCCTGACTGCCAGCCCCGGTCGCAACGAGAGAAATTGACGATGTCGATTGCCGCAGAACGCAAAGCGGAAGTCATCAAGACGAATGCCACCAAGGCCGGCGACACCGGCTCGCCCGAGGTTCAGGTCGCGATCCTGTCGGAACGCATCAACAACCTCACCAACCATTTCAAGACGCACGTGAAGGACAACCATTCGCGCCGCGGTCTCTTGAAGCTGGTCTCGACCCGCCGCTCGCTCCTCGACTACCTCAAGAAGAAGGACGAGGCGCGCTACAAGGCGCTGCTCGAGAAGCACAACATTCGTCGTTAAGTGTTCCTGCGCGCGCCACTGGCGCGCGTTTTTGCGCGTGGTTTCGAACGAAAGCGCTTCCTTAAAGGTTTTTGATCGAGGCTGCGTGCACGTCGGATGCGAGCCGTTGACGGCTGGTATCCGAGGCATGAAGGGCGAAGACCGCGGTTTGGTGTTCGCGCTCATGCCGACTGACAGTCCAGCAGCAATCCGGCGGCTGGGCACAACGGGCAAGGCGCCCGTATGACCCGAAAGGATGGACGCCATCCGAAATCCAAAAACCATGGCAGGATCGCAGGACGCTGGTCATCGCACCGATCAGCGTCCCGCAATCTTGCGCATGGTTTTTGTTTTTCGGGGCCACCCTTCTTTCGAGAACCCATGAAAGAAGACCTCTATGTTCAATAAGCATTCAGTCGAGATCGACTGGGGCGGACGCCCTCTCAAGCTCGAAACCGGCAAGATCGCCCGTCAGGCCGACGGCGCCGTCATCGCCACCTATGGCGAGACCGTGGTGCTCGCCACCGTCGTCGCGGCGAAGGCGCCGCGCGAAGGCGTCGACTTCCTGCCGCTGACCGTCGACTACCAGGAGAAGACCTACGCCGCGGGCCGCATTCCCGGCGGCTATTTCAAGCGCGAGGGACGTCCGACCGAGAAGGAGACGCTGGTCTCCCGCCTCATCGACCGTCCGATCCGTCCGCTGTTCGTCGACGGCTGGCGCAACGAGACCCAGGTGATCGTCACCGTGCTCTCGCACGACATGGAGAACGATCCCGACATCGTGGCGATGGTCGCGGCCTCGGCCGCGCTGACGCTGTCCGGTGCGCCCTTCAAGGGCCCGATCGGCGCCGCCCGCGTCGGCTTTGCCAATGACGAGTTCGTTCTCAACCCGACGCTCGACGAGATGGTCGACACCCAGCTCGACCTCGTCGTCGCCGGCACCGCCGACGCCGTGCTGATGGTGGAATCGGAAGCCAAGGAGCTCAACGAAGACGTGATGCTCGGCGCCGTGATGTTCGGTCACCGCCACTTCCAGCCGGTCATCAACGCGATCATCGACCTCGCCGAGAAGGCCGCGAAGGAGCCGCGCGAAGTCACCGTGATCGACAATTCGGCGATCGAAAAGGAAATGCTCGGCCTGATCGAGCAGGAGCTGCGCGCCGCCTATGCGATTCCCGTGAAGCAGGAGCGCTATGCCGCCGTCGGCGTCGCCAAGGAAAAGGTGATGGCCCACTACTTCCCGGAAGGGCAGGAGCCGAAATACGACAAGCTCCGTGTCGCCGGCGTGTTCAAGGAGCTCGAGGCCAAGATCGTTCGCTGGAACATCCTCGACACCGGCAAGCGCATCGACGGCCGCGACGTCAAGACCGTGCGCAACATCGTCGCCGAAGTCGGCGTGCTGCCCCGCGCTCACGGCTCGGCGCTGTTCACCCGCGGCGAGACCCAGGCGATGGTCGTGACCACGCTCGGCACCGGCGAGGACGAGCAGTACATCGACGCGCTGTCGGGAACGTACAAGGAAACGTTCCTGCTGCACTACAACTTCCCGCCCTACTCGGTCGGCGAGACCGGCCGCCTCGGCGGCACCAAGCGCCGCGAGATCGGCCACGGCAAGCTCGCCTGGCGCGCGATCCATCCGGTGCTGCCGCCGCACCACGAGTTCCCCTACACCACGCGCGTGGTGTCGGAGATCACCGAGTCCAACGGCTCCTCCTCGATGGCTTCGGTCTGCGGCGCCTCGCTGGCGCTGATGGATGCCGGCGTGCCGCTGAAGCGGCCGACCGCGGGCATCGCGATGGGCCTGATCCTCGAGGACAAGCGCTTCGCGGTTCTCTCGGACATCCTCGGTGACGAGGACCATCTCGGCGACATGGACTTCAAGGTCGCCGGGACCGAGCAAGGCATCACCTCGCTCCAGATGGACATCAAGATCGAGGGCATCACCGAGGAGATCATGCGCGTCGCGCTTGGCCAGGCCAAGGACGGGCGCATCCACATCCTCGGCGAGATGGCCAAGGCGCTCACCGCGGCCCGCGCCGAGCTCGGCGAATACGCGCCGCGCATCGAGACCTTCAAGATCCCGACCGACAAGATCCGCGAAGTGATCGGCACCGGCGGCAAGGTGATCCGCGAGATCGTCGAGAAGACCGGCGCCAAGGTCAACATCGAGGACGACGGCACCGTGAAGGTCGCTTCCAGCGACGGCGAGGCGATGAAGGCTGCGATCAAGTGGATCAAGTCGATCGCGTCCGAGCCGGAAGTCGGCCAGATCTATGACGGCACCGTCGTCAAGGTGATGGAGTTCGGCGCCTTCGTGAACTTCTTCGGCTCCAAGGACGGCCTCGTCCACATCAGCCAGCTTGCGGCGAGCCGCGTGCAGAAGACCACCGACGTCGTCAAGGAAGGCGACAAGGTCAAGGTCAAGCTGCTCGGCTTCGACGATCGCGGCAAGACCCGCCTGTCGATGAAGGTGGTCGACCAGACCACCGGCGAGGACCTCGAGGCCAAGGAGAAGGCCGCCGAGGGCGAGAAGGCCCCGCGCGAGGCGGCCGGCGAGTAAGTCGCTGCTGCATCAGAAACACGAAGGGCGGCCGAAAGGCCGCCCTTTTTGTTTGTGTTGTTTGTGCCTGCTACGGTCGATATGCGCCCCCCTCTCCCGCTTGCGGGAGAAGGTTGGGGAGAGGGTGCCTCCACATCGGGATTGCCCCGTGTGGAGAGAACCCTCACCCGGTGCTTCGCACCGACCTCTCCCGCAAGCGGGAGAGGTGAAGCAACAGCTCACGCCGCGATGTCGTACCGGTCGAGGTTCATCACCTTGGTCCAGGCCTTGGCGAAGTCCTTCACGAACATCTCCTTCGAGTCCGAGGTGGCATAGACCTCGGCGAAGGCGCGGAGCTGCGAGTGCGCGCCGAAGATGAGGTCGGCGCGCGTGCCGGTCCACTTCACCGCGTTGGTCTTGCGGTCGCGGGCCTCGTAGCTGCCGTCAGCCGCCGGCGTCCACTGCGTGCTCATGTCGAGCAGGTTGACGAAGAAGTCGTTGGAGAGCGTGCCCACCTTCGCGGTGAGGACGCCGTGCTTCGAACCGTTCGCATTGGCGCCGAGCACGCGTAGGCCGCCGACCAGCGCCGTCAGCTCGGGCCCGGTGAGCTTCAGAAGCTGCGCGCGATCGACGAGAGCTTCTTCCTGCTGCAGGAACTGATGCTTCTTGCCGATGTAGTTGCGGAAGCCATCGGCTCGCGGCTCGAGCGGTGCGAAGGACTCCGCGTCGGTCTGCTCCTGCGAGGCATCCATGCGGCCCGGCGTGAAGGCGACCTTGACGTCGACGCCGCCATCCTTCGCCGCCTTCTCGACCCCGGCGGTGCCGCCGAGCACGATCAGGTCGGCGAGCGAGACCTTCTTCGCGCCGGACGACGCGTTGAAATCCTTCTGGATCGCTTCGAGCTTGCCGAGGACCTTGGAGAGCTGAGCCGGCTGGTTCACCTCCCAATCCTTCTGCGGGGCAAGACGGATGCGCGCACCGTTGGCGCCGCCGCGCTTGTCCGAGCCGCGGAACGTCGAGGCCGACGCCCAGGCGGTCGAGACCAGCTCGGACACTGAGAGGCCCGACGCCAGGATCTTGGTCTTCAGCGCGGCGATGTCCTGATCGCTGACCAGCTCGTGATTCACGGCCGGAATCGGATCCTGCCAGATCAGCGTCTCCTTCGGCACCAGCGGGCCGAGATAGCGCTGGATCGGGCCCATGTCGCGGTGGGTGAGCTTGAACCAGGCGCGGGCAAAGGCGTCCGCGAACTGAGCCGGGTTCTCCAGGAAGCGACGCGAGATCTTCTCGTAGGCCGGATCGAGGCGCAGCGAGAGGTCGGTCGTCAGCATCGTCGGCCGATGCTTCTTCGACTTGTCGAAGGCATCGGGAATGATCGCGTCGGCGCCCTTGGCCGTCCACTGGTTCGCACCGCCCGGGCTCTTCGTCAGCTCCCATTCGTACTTGAACAGGTTCTCGAAGAAGTTGTTGCTCCACTTCGTCGGCGTCGTCGTCCACGTCACCTCGAGACCGCTGGTGATGGAATCGCCAGCCAGGCCCGATGCGTGCTTGCTCTTCCAGCCGAGGCCCTGATCCTCCAGCGCGCCGGCCTCCGGCTCCGGACCGACCAGCGAGGGATCACCTGCACCATGGGTCTTGCCGAAGCTGTGGCCGCCGGCGATCAGCGCGACGGTTTCCTCGTCGTTCATCGCCATGCGGGCAAAGGTCTCGCGGATGTCCTTGGCCGCGGCGACCGGATCCGGCTTTCCGTTCGGGCCTTCCGGATTGACGTAGATGAGACCCATCTGCACCGCGCCGAGCGGTTCGGCGAGCTGGCGCTCACCGCTATAGCGCTCATCGCCAAGCCAGGTGCCTTCAGGACCCCAATAGAGCTCTTCCGGCTCCCAGACATCGGCGCGGCCACCGGCGAAGCCGAAGGTCTTGAAGCCCATCGATTCCAGCGCGACGTTGCCGGCGAGCACCATCAAATCGGCCCAGGAAATCTTGCGGCCGTATTTCTGCTTGATCGGCCAGAGCAGACGGCGCGCCTTGTCGAGATTGGCGTTGTCGGGCCAGCTGTTGAGCGGGGCGAAACGCTGCTGACCGGCACCGGCGCCACCGCGGCCGTCGGTGATGCGGTAGGTGCCCGCGCTGTGCCAGGCCATGCGGATCATCAGGCCGCCATAATGGCCGAAGTCGGCGGGCCACCACTCCTGCGAGTCCGTCATCAGGGCCGTCAGGTCCTTGATGACCGCGTTCAGGTCGAGCGACTTGAACTCCTTGGCATAGTCGAACTCCTTGCCCATCGGATCGGACAGGTCGGAATTCTTGTGCAGCATCTCGATGCTGAGCTGGGTTGGCCACCAGTCGCGGTTCACGCGCGTGGGTTTTCCGCCCGAAAACGGGCACTTCGAAGTGTCATCCATGATTACCTCCTCTGGTGGCGTCCGACGGCGCCCTTTGACCAGGTAGAACCACTCTAAGCGTCACGTCCCATCAGGGGAAGTTGACTTTAATGATCGCTGCGATAGGATTTTCTGATGATAAACCTGACGCTGCGCCAGCTCCGGTATTTCGATGCATTGGCGCGCCACGGTCATTTTGGCCGCGCGGCGGAGGCCTGCTCGATCTCGCAACCGGCCTTGTCGATGCAGATCAAGGAGTTGGAGGAAGCGCTCGGCGGCCTGCTGCTGGAGCGCAGCGCACGGCAGGTCGCGCTGACCCGGTTCGGCGAGGAGCTGGCGCAACGTGTCCACGACATTTTGCGCTCGATCGATGAGCTCGGCGATTTCGCCCGGGCGTCGCAGGACCGCTTTGCCGGCCGCCTGAGGATCGGCATGATCCCGACCATCGCGCCTTATCTGCTGCCCAAGATCACCAAGAATCTCACTCGCATGCATCCGGAGCTCGACATCCGCGTGCGCGAGACGATGACGCCGCGGTTGATCCAGGAGCTCGTCGAGGGCCGGCTCGACACCGCCATCGTGGCGCTGCCGGTATCCGAGCCGTCGCTCACCGAAGTGGCGCTGTTCGACGAGAAATTTCTGCTGGTGCGACCGGGCGCGGATGAGGGAACGCCGGTGCCGTCGCGCGAGATGATGCGCGAGATGCGGCTGTTGCTGCTGGAGGAGGGCCACTGCTTCCGCGATCAGGCGCTGTCCTTCTGCAACATGCAGTCGGCGCCGCCGCGCGAGATGCTGGACGCGAACTCGCTCTCGACGCTGGTCCAGATGGTCAGCGCCGGCATCGGCGTCACGCTGATCCCGGAGATGGCCGTGCCGGTGGAGACGCGATCGGCCTCGGTCTCGGTGGCGCGCTTCCGCGATCCGGAGCCCTCGCGCACCATCGGCATGGTCTGGCGCAAGACCAGCCCGCTGGCGCGGCAGTTGCTGCAAATTTCCGAGGTGGTCTGCCTGTCGGCCGGCAAGGAGCGCGCGCGGCCATCCGCGCGCAATCAGTGAACCTGAGGCCCAATGCCCTATCCCGTCATCCGCCCGGCCCGCGCCGACGAATATGACGAGATCGCCCGCGTCTGGATGGAGAGCTGGGTCTCGACCGGGCTCGCAGAGGCCAGCGACTTCATGCTGGCAAATCTGCGCGCACGCGTGCGACGCGAGATCGAGCACGGCTGGAGCCTGTTCGTCGCCGACGACAACGGCACGATCGCCGCAATGCTGGCGCTGCACGTGCCGAAACTCTATCTCGACATGCTTTTCGTCGCCCCTGCCTATCAGGGCCGGTCGCTCGGCCGGCAATTGCTCGCCTTCACCCGCACGCAACTGCCTGATGCGATGTACCTGCGCTGCGTGCGCGAGAACGAAAAGGCCTGGCGGTGGTACGAGCGCGAAGGTTTCGAGTTCGAGAAGGAAGAGATCGAGCCGTCGAACGGGTTCGTGATGAAATACTATCGGTGGAAGAACAAAGGAAACGCGCCATGATCAAGCTTTATTGGTCGCCCCGCTCGCGCTCGTTCTCGACGCTCTGGCTGATGGAGGAAAGCGGTCTGCCCTACGAGCGCGTGCTGACCGACATTTCAACGGGCGCGCAGAAGGCGCCGGACTATTTGAAGATCAACCCGATGGGCAAGGTGCCGGCGCTCAGCGACGGCGGCGCCGCGCTCGGCGAAGCCGCCGCGATCTGCGCGTACATTGCCGATCGCTATCCCGAGACTAGGCTCGCACCCGCTGTGACCGATCCACGCCGCGCGCGCTATCTGCAATGGCTGTTCTTCTCGCCGAGTTGCATCGAGCCCGCCATCATCCAGATCTTCACCAAGATCGAGATCCCGACCTCGACGGCGGCCTGGGGCAGCGCGACGCAGGTCTTCGACGTGCTGGAAGCTGCGCTCGCCAAGGGGCCGTGGATTTTGGGCGAGGAGTTTTCCGCCGCCGACATCACCATCGGCTCGGGCCTGAACTACGCGGTGCGCCTGTTCAAGATGGTGCCATCGCGACCAGCCTTCGATGCCTATCTCACGCGCTGCCTGGCGCGCCCGGCATTCCAGCGCGCCGAGAAGATCGCAGCGGGCTAAAGCGCGATGAGATTAGGATGAATCGTCATCGCGCTTTAGGCTGTTGTTTGAGCATGATCTTTTCGGAAAACCGCTGCGCACTTTTCCGGATCATGCTTTAGTCCGGCGTTTTCAAATCGTCCGGCCTTGGCATCAGGACGATGTTGTAGCCGGAATCGACATAGTGGATCTCGCCGGTCACGCCGCCGGAGAGATCCGACAACAGATACAGCGCCGAGCCACCGAGTTCGTCGAGCGTGACGCCGCGGCGAAGGGGCGCATGCTTCTGCATGTAGGCGAACATTGCGCGCGCCTCGCCGATGCCGGAGCCGGCGAGCGTGCGGATGGGCCCGGCGGAGATCGCGTTGACGCGGATGCCGCGCGGTCCGAAATCGGAGGCGAGGTAGCGCACCGAGGCTTCCAGCGCCGCCTTGGCGACGCCCATCACGTTGTAGTTCGGCATCGCGCGCTCCGAGGCGCCGAAGGTCAGCGTGATCATGCTGCCGCCATCGGTCATCAGCTCGGCGGCGCGTTTTGCGACCTCCGTGAACGAGAAGCAGGAGATCACCATGGTGCGCGAAAAGTTCTCGCGGCTGGTGTCGGCGTAGCGTCCCTTCAGCTCGTTCTTGTCGGCAAAGCCGATGGCGTGGATCACGAAGTCGAGCTTGCCCCATTTTTCACGAAGCACGGCGAAAGTCGCATCGACGCTGGCGATGTCCTCGACGTCGCACGGCAGCACCAGATCGACGCCGAGCTGCTCGGCCAGCGGCTTGACGCGTTTGCCGAGGGCTTCGCCCTGGAAGGTGAAGGCGAGCTCGGCGCCATGGGCATGCAGCGTCTTCGCCATGCCCCAGGCGATCGAATGATCATTGGCGATGCCCATGATCAGACCGCGCTTGCCTTTCATCAGACCTTCCATTGCAGCCGTCGCTCCTATTTTCGACGTCATCGCCCGCGTTGTGCGCGCTTCGCACTGGGGCGGGCGATCCAGTATTCCAGAGACCGTCGTGATAAATAGAGAAGCCGCGGCGTACTGGATGCCCCGCCTTCGCGGGGCATGACAAAGTCAGACGTCACACATCCAGCCGGCTGAACACCAGCGTGGCGTTGGTGCCGCCGAAGCCGAAGGAGTTCGACAGTACGGTGCCGATCTTGACGTTGTCGATGCGCTTGCGGACGATCGGCATGTCGGCGAACACCGGATCGAGCTCCTGGATGTGCGCGCTCTCGCAGACGAAGCCGTTGTTCATCATCAGCAGCGAATAGATCGCCTCCTGCACGCCGGTGGCGCCCAGCGAGTGGCCGGTCAGCGCCTTGGTCGCCGAGATCGGCGGGCACTTCTCGCCGACGCCGAACACCCTGCGGATCGCCTCGATCTCCGGCGGATCGCCGGCCGGCGTCGAGGTGGCGTGCGGATTGATGTAGTCGACCTTGGTCTTCACCGTCGACATCGCCATGCGCATGCAGCGCTCGGCGCCCTCGCCCGAGGGCGCGACCATGTCGTGGCCGTCCGATGTCGCGCCATAGCCGACGATCTCGCCATAGATGCGCGCGCCGCGCGCCTTGGCATGCTCGAGCTCTTCCAGCACCAGCACGCCGGCGCCGCCGGCGATGACGAAGCCGTCGCGATTGACGTCGTAGGGACGCGAGGCCGTGGCGGGCGTGTCGTTGTATTTCGAGGACATCGCGCCCATGGCGTCGAACAGCACCGACAGCGACCAGTCCAGCTCCTCGCAGCCGCCGGCGAAGATGACGTCCTGCTTGCCGATCTGGATCGTCTCATAGGCGTTGCCGACACAGTGGTTCGACGTCGCGCAGGCCGACGAGATCGAATAGTTCACGCCCTTGATCTTGAACCAGGTCGCAAGCGTCGCGGAGGCCGTGGAGGACATCGCCTTCGGCACCGCGAACGGGCCGACGCGCTTCGGTCCCTTGGTGCGGGTGATGTCGGCGGATTCGACGATGGTGCGCGCCGAGGGGCCACCGGATCCCATGATGATGCCGGTGCGGATGTTGGAGACTTCTTCGGGCGATAGACCGGAATCTTGGATCGCCTGCTCCATCGCGACGTGATTCCACGCGGCGCCCTGACCGAGGAAACGCATCGCGCGGCGGTCGACCACCGTCGCAGGATCGAGCGTCGGCTCACCTTGCACCTGCGAACGGAAGCCGAGCTCGGCATATTTCTCAGCCCGCGAAATGCCCGACTTCGCCTCGTGAAGGCTCGCAAGCACTTCCTGGGTGTTGTTTCCGATGGACGAGACAATGCCCATCCCGGTGACCACAACCCGCCTCATGACAGCCTCGCCTCAATCGTTGTCTTCTTGGTGATGCGCGTTAGCCCAGGCTCGTGCCCTGCTTGAACAGGCCGACCTTTAGGTCCTTGGCGCGATAGATAATCTGGTCATCGACCGAAAGCCACCCGTCGGCGATACCGAGCACGAGCTTTGAACGCATCACGCGCTTCATGTCGACGTTGTACACAACCTTGCGGGCCTCGGGCAGAACCTGGCCGCCGAACTTCAATTCGCTGAGGCCAAGCGCGCGGCCGCGGCCCTCGCCACCGACCCAGCCCAGGTAGAATCCGACCATCTGCCACAGCGCGTCGAGACCGAGGCAGCCGGGCATCACGGGATCGTTCTTGAAGTGGCAGCCGAAGAACCAGAGATCGGGCTTCACGTCGAGTTCGGCGCGCACCAGTCCCTTGCCGAACTCGCCGCCATTGTCGGTAATTTCAGTGATGCGGTCGAACATGAGCATCGGCGGCAGCGGCAGTTGGGCATTGCCCGGACCGAACATCTCACCGCGGGCACATGCCAGCAAATCTTCGTATTCGTAACCGTTGCGCCTGTTCAGCATGCACGTGCCTCTGTTCAAATCCCGATTGAGCGGCGTTCTTTGGCGAAAATGGGCCCCGTCTCGGTCGGAGAGCAACGCCAATTGCCATCGTCGGGCGCGGCTCCCGCAAGCCCCGGATGGACTGCGGACCGGGCCTCTCGTGCCTGGCCGCGCCAAAATCGGCTTAGCGGAACCGCGCGCTCTCTAACACAGGCCATTTCGGTGGCAAAGCGCTCTCATGAAGGTAAAATGACGGGGTCCTCGCCCAGTTCCAGACCCGATTAGAACCTCTCTAGTTGCGAGAAACTTGCATCTGCATCTTTCTGTTCTTATATTGCAGAGAGATATTGTTCACGCGTGCCTGAAAATCTGGAAATGAGCGAGAATACCGCGCCCCATCACGACGACGAGGCCCATTCCGCGGCCCTCCTGTCCGGCCGCCAGCCGGCTCTGACCGGCTGCCCGTGGCACGACGTCAACGAAATGCTCCAGTCCGCTGGGCTGCGTCCGACGCGCCAGCGCATGGCGCTGGGCTGGCTGCTGTTCGGCAAGGGGGCGCGCCACCTTACGGCTGAAATGCTGTACGAGGAAGCGACGCTGGCCAAGGTTCCGGTCTCGCTGGCAACCGTCTACAACACGCTGAACCAGCTCACCGACGCCGGGCTGCTCCGCCAGGTCAGCGTCGACGGCACCAAGACCTATTTCGACACCAACGTCACCACCCACCACCACTACTACCTCGAGAACAGCCATGAGCTGGTCGATATCGAGGATCCGCATCTGGCGCTGTCCAAGATGCCCGAGGTGCCCGAGGGCTACGAAATCTCGCGCATCGACATGGTCGTGCGCCTGCGCAAGAAGCGCTGAGATCTACTGAAATCGAACTGAGATCGTCATGGCCGGGCATAGCCGTCCGAAGGACGGCGTCGCTTGCGCTCCGCCTATGTCCCGGCCATTGTCGTTTTGCGCAGTCATTCCGGGGGGGGGTGCGCAGCACCGAACCCGGAATCTCGAGATCCCGGGCTCGATGCTACGCATCGCCCCGGGATGACGCCTGCGGCGTCAGTTCACCTGTTCGTCCGAATAGACGCCCCAGAGGCGCTCCTGCTGGATCCAGCCGTCAAAGCCGTTGCCGGCGACGTGGCACCAGTTTGCGGTGCACTTCTTCACCTGCGTGACGACGCCGGCCTGGAGCCTGGCCGCAACCGCGCTGTCAGGATCGGCCCGGTCGTAGATCGGCGCGAGGTCGTCCTTGTGCTTCATGGTGACGACCGCGGTGCGGCGGCCCGACAGCAGCGAGTGATAGACCCAGCCTTCGGCACCTTCGGAATCGCGGACCCGGCGCCAGTTCTCGAACTCGGCGGTGATTTCGACCGGCAGGCCGGCGCGGGTATAGACCCAGGCGACGTCATTGTCCTTGGTCGGGCCGGCGCGGACGTTGACGTGATCCGATTTGAGGCTGACATAGCGCGGCACCGGAAGGCCGCTGGCGGACTGCGGCGTGTTGTCCTTCGCCGAATGCGAGGGGCCGACCGAGGCGCTCAGCCAACCGCAGACGAGCGCCATCACCGCACAAAAACGCCCCAACGCCATCAAACCCGTCTCCTGTCGAAGACCCGGCCGTATCAGGTCCTCACCCCAAATTCCAAAACCCGCCGCACAAGCCCCTGACCCCGCCCCACGCGGGTGTTCCGCCAAGCCCTGACCCGTGGTTCTTGTCTTGGCCCGGCCTTCTGCTAGAGAGGACGGACGCTTGAACAACCAGTTTGCCCCGATTTTCCAGCCGGAAATGTCGGGAGAGCTTGAAGGAAACGCCGGGGACGACACGGCAAGGGCAGTGTCGAACAACCGGGTTAATGAGGCCTGAACGACCGGCCTTTGGCGACAGAGGCGGCTTGCGACGCCTCATGAGAGCAGGACATGTCGGTGAAGAAAAAGCCCCTCGTCGTGGTGACGCGCAAGCTGCCGGATTCGATCGAGACGCGGATGCGCGAGCTGTTCGACGCGCGGATCAATCTCGACGACACGCCGATGACGCCCGAGCAGATCGCCGAAGCCGCGCGGACCGCCGACGTGCTGGTTCCGACGGTGACCGATCACATCACCGCCGAGGTCGTCAACCAGCCCGACTGCAAGCTGCGCCTGATCGCCAATTTCGGCAACGGCGTCGACAATATCGATGTCGAGGCCGCGCATGCCCGCGGCATCACCGTCACCAACACGCCGAAGGTTCTGACCGAGGACACCGCCGACATGACCATGGCGCTGATCCTGGCTGTGCCGCGCCGGATGATCGAAGGCGCCTCGATCCTGACGGAAGGAAAATCCTGGCCGGGCTGGTCGCCGACCTGGATGCTCGGCCACCGCATCGGCGGCAAACGCCTCGGCATCATCGGCATGGGCCGGATCGGCCAGGCGGTGGCGCGCCGCGCCCGCGCCTTCGGCTTGCAGATCCACTATCACAACCGCCGTCCCGTCGCCCCGAAGATCGCCGAAGAACTTGGCGCGACCTATTGGGAAAGCCTCGACCAGATGCTGGCGCGGATGGACATCATCTCGGTGAATTGTCCGCACACGCCGGCGACCTATCATCTGCTCTCGGCGCGGCGACTGAAGCTGATCCGGAAAGACGCCTACATCGTCAACACCGCGCGCGGCGAGGTCACCGACGAGGACACGCTGATCAAGCTGATCGAAGGCGGCGAGATCGGCGGCGCCGGCCTCGACGTCTACGAGCACGAGCCCGCAGTGAATCCAAAACTGGTGCGGCTCGCCAAGGCCGGCAAGGTGACGCTGCTGCCGCACATGGGCTCGGCCACGATCGAAGGCCGCGTCGAGATGGGCGAGAAGGTGATCATCAACATCCGCACCTTCCTCGACGCCCACAAGCCGCCGGATCGCGTGCTGCCGAGCATGCTCTGATTCCGCAGCCCAACTGCGCGACAAGCTCTCAGCCCTCATCCTGAGGAGCCGCGCAGCGGCGTCTCGAAGGATGGCCACGGGCGAGAGCCGGGCCTGCATGGTTCGCCCGGCGATACGAAGCATCGTCCGGAGACGCGCGCAAGTGCGCGCTCCTCACCATGAGGTCCAGCTTCAGCGCGTCTCGCGCTTGCGCCAGACCGCGACGAAATCGATGAAGGCGCGCAGCGCCGGCGGCACCTGGCGGCGGCTCGGATAATACAGGAACGGTCCGGGGAACGGCTCGCACCAATCCTCCATCAGGCTGACCAGCGCGCCGGACTTCAGGGCTTCGCCGACATAGCCATCGATCGTGGCCCAGACGCCGGCACCGTCGAGCGCGGCACGCATCGCAAGGTTCATATTGGTCGAGATCAGCTTGGCGGGCGGATCCACCTTCACGAGCTGGCCGGCCTTTTCGAACTCCAGATCATGCATGACGCCGCTCGAATAGCGCGCGCGGATGCAATCGTGGTCGAGCAGGTCCTTCGGATGCTTCGGCTTGCCGCGGCGCGCGAGGTAAGCAGGCGAGGCGACGACGACATAGCGTTGCGGACCGCTCAGAGGGATCGCCACCATGTCCTGCGCGAGATGCTCACCGTAACGCACGCCGGCATCGAAACCGGCGCTGACGATGTCGACGAACCCGCTCTCCGAGACGATGTCGAGATCGACCTGCGGATGGAGGCCAAGAAACGGCCCGACCATCGGCGCCAGCACGAGGTCGACCGCCGGCGGCGGCGCGTTGATGCGCAGGCGCCCCGAGGCGACCTCGCGCAGGCCCCGGACCTGATCCAGGGCATCGCCGACGTCGCGCAGCGCCGGCGCCACCCGCGACAGCAGCAGCTCGCCCGCCTCGGTCAGGGCGACGCTGCGGGTGGTGCGGTTCATCAGGCGGACCCCGAGGCGCTCCTCCAGATCCCGCAGCCGCTGGCTAAGGCTCGACACCGACACGCGAATTTCGACCGCCGCACGCCGGAAATTGCGGGTGCGGGCGACCGCCATGAAGACATCGAGATCACGCAGGTCGGGCTCGGCCATTGTTCGACAATGTGAACAAGCCATTCTGGATTGTCCAGCTTATCGGCGCAATCGAGCGGGCGCATATCCAGCCGCGTCACGCGGCGCAATCAGCCTGCCGCCCTTCGAGGAGAGCCATCATGGAACAGCGCAAACTCGGTTCAACCGGTCCCACCGTCTCCGCCCTCGGTCTTGGCTGCATGGCCATGTCCGACGCCTACGGTCCCGCCGATCGCGGCGAGGCCATCGCCACCGTCCATGCCGCGCTCGATGCCGGCATCACGCTGCTCGACACCGGCGATTTCTACGCCATGGGCCACAACGAGATGCTGGTCCGCGACGCGCTGAAGGATATGTCACGCGACAAGGTACAGCTCAGCGTCAAATTCGGCGCGCTGCGCGGTCCGGCCGGCGAATTCGCCGGCA
Source organism: Bradyrhizobium cajani (assembly GCF_009759665.1). Lineage (GTDB taxonomy): Bacteria > Pseudomonadota > Alphaproteobacteria > Rhizobiales > Xanthobacteraceae > Bradyrhizobium > Bradyrhizobium cajani. The sequence continues at coordinate 60,063 of NZ_WQNE01000033.1, read as the reverse complement.
TGGATTGCCGGCCGGCGGCGATCAGGAATTTCCTGGCCTATTCGCTCCAGCGGCTCGACACCGATTACATCGACGTCTATCGCCCGGCACGGCTCGATCCCAACGTTCCCATCGAGGAGACCATCGGCGGCCTCGCCGACATGGTGAAGGCCGGCTATATCAGGCATATCGGCCTGTCCGAGGTCGGCTCCGATACCATCCGCCGCGCGCACGCCGTGCATCCGATCGCCGATCTCCAGATCGAGTATTCGCTGATCGAGCGCGGCATCGAACGCGACATCCTCAAGACCTGCCGCGAGCTCGGCATCGCCATCACCGCTTACGGCGTGCTGGCGCGCGGTCTGATCAGCGGCCATTGGTCAAAGGATTCCGGCAAGGCCGGCAAGGACTACCGGCTGATGACGCCGCGTTTCCAGGGCGCAAATCTCGACGCCAATCTCGCCCTGGTGGACAGACTGCGTGCGATTGCGGACGAGGTTGGCGCAACGCCGGCGCAGGTCGCGATCGCCTGGGTGGCCGCGCAGGGTAAGGCGATCGTGCCGCTGGTCGGCGCCCGCACCCGCACCCGTCTCACCGAAGCACTCGGCGCGGCCAGGGTCACGCTGACGCCGGCGCATCTTGCCGCGCTGGCAAAGGCGTTTCCACCGGACGTTGCCTCCGGCACGCGTTACGCAGCCGAGCAGATGGCGCATCTCGACAGCGAGAAGCCGGCGACGACGTAACGGCTGCGATCAGGTGCGATGGGCGCTGAGATCGGTGATCACGGGCCCGTCGCCGTTGAGCGGATTGGCGGGATCGCGGGCGTAGCGCAGCGTTTCGAAGCGCATCGCCCGCGCATCGATCATCAGGAGGCGGCCGACCAGGCCGTCGCCGAAACCGACGATCTCGCGGATCGCCTCCAGCGCCATCATCGAGCCGAGCACGCCGGCGAGCGCACCCATGACGCCGGCCTCGGCGCAGGCCGGCACAGTGCCGGGCGGCGGCGCCTCCGGAAACAGGCAGCGATAGGTCGGATTGAATTCGCCCTGCTCGTTCGTCTCATGCGCGCGGATGGTGGTGAGCGAGCCGTCGAAGGTGCCGAGCGCCGCGGTGATCAGCGGCCTCTTCGCAAAGAAGCAGGCGTCCGAAGCCAGATAACGCGTCGAGAAATTGTCGGAGCCGTCGAGCACGAGATCGTAGTCGCCGATCAGGCTGAGCGCGTTGTCGGCGTTGAGCCAGGTGGCGTGGCCGACGAAGCGGACATGCGGGTTGAGCGCGGCGATCCGTTCCGCTGCGCTCTCGACCTTGTGCCGGCCGATATCCGGCGTCGTATGGATCACCTGGCGCTGAAGGTTGGACAGCGACACCACGTCGTCGTCGACCACGCCGAGCGTGCCGACGCCGGCGGCGGCCAGATACATCAGCGCGGGCGCGCCGAGCCCGCCGGCGCCGATCACCAGCACGGAGGCCCGCTTCAGCGCAGCCTGGCCGGGACCGCCGACGTCGCGCAGCACGATGTGGCGGGCATAGCGTTCGAGTTCGTCCGGGCTCAGCATCGTCCTTCGTTCCTCTCAACCCTCATGGTGAGGAGGCGCAAAGCGCCGTCTCGAACCATGAAGGCCCCCGCTGCGGCGGCTCGGCCTGCATCCTTCGAGACGCCGCTTACGCGGCTCCTCAGGATGAGGGTCAACGCCTGAACCACCCCAACATTGTTCGCGACCAACGAGATGTGCTTCAATGGCATCGCGTTCAATGGGCTGGCTGGATTTGTCATGAGATCGATGCTTGCGGCAACCTTGATGTTTGCGGCTGCCACAGGCGCGAACGCCCAGATGACGGCGCCGCAGATCCCCGGCACCAGGCCGAAGCCGGTCCAGACCGTTCCGGTCCGCCCGCCCGCGTTGCAGACGGCGTCGGAAACGGCAGATGCGATGGCGCAGGCCGAGCGGCTGTCGCTCCAGTCCGACCTCGCCTGGGTCGGCCAATATAACGGCGCTATCACCGGCGACATCAGCGAGCGCATGGTCAACGCCGTGAAGGAGTACCAGAAGGCCAAGGGCGGCAAGCCGACCGGCGTGCTCAATCCGCAGGAGCGCGCCGCGCTCGCGGAGACGGCGCGGCGGAAGCAGGAGAGCGTCGGCTGGAAGATCGTGATGGAGCCGACCAGTGGTGCGCGGCTCGGCATTCCCGGCAAGCTGGTACCGCAGCAGGTGAGCGACGCCAACGGCTCGAAATGGACCTCGCCGACCGGAACGGTGCAGGTGCTGCTCAGCCGCCGCAAGGAGGCGAACCCGACCACGGCAAAGCTCGCCGAAGCGGAGAAGAAGGAGCCGGCCGGGCGCAAGGTCGACTACACCGTGGTGAAGCCGGACTTCTTCGTGCTGTCGGGATTGCAGGGCCTGAAGAAGTTCTACGTGCGCGGCACCTTCAAGGGCGATGAAGTGCGGATCATGACGATCCTCTACGATCAAGCGACCGAGAACACGGTCGAGCCGGTCGTGATCGCAATGTCGAGCGCGTTCAATGCGTTCCCTTCGAGCCCCATGGCTGGACCACCGCCGCGCAAGACCGTCGAATACGCCACCGGCATCGTCGTCAGCGACGACGGCGCCATTGTCACCGACCGCCTCGTCACCGACGGCTGTCTTGCGATCACGATCGGCGGCTACGGCAGCGCGGACCGTCTCGCCGAGGACAAGGAGCACGATCTTGCGCTCCTGCACATCTGTGGGGCGCGCGGCCTGAAGCCGCTCAGCCTCGCCGGCAGCGGGCCAAGTGCGAGCGTCGATGTCGTCGGCATCGCCGATCCGCAGAGCCAGGGCGGCGCGGCCGGCGTGTCGAGCGTCAAAGGCGCGCTGGCGCCGGTCACGAGCAGCGATTTCGCGCTGTCTCCGCCGCCGGGGGTCGGATTTTCCGGCAGCCCGGCCATCGATGGCGACGGCAGGTTTGCCGGCGTCGCGCTGTTGAAGCCGGCGATGGTCGCTGGACCTGCGACATCGGTGCCGGCGTCGCAAGCGGTGATGGTTTCCGCGGAGACTGTGCGCGATTTCCTGAAGGCGAACGATGTCACGGCGAACGGCACGTCGACCGATGCAAGAGGCGCCGTCGTGCGCGTGATCTGCGTGCGCAAGTGAGCCAGGGCAAGGATCCCTAATCCCTGCACCTTGGGGTAGTGGCGAGCACGCCCCACGTACGACTACGGTTCCGGTAATCGTACGGATTAGCTGGAAATCCCTATTCCGCCATCATCGTTACCGTTGATTCGGACCTCCGCGATCCCCTTTGGATCGGGCCGGCACGTCCTGAGCGAGAAGCGCTCAGCATCGCGAAGCGATGCACGTTCGCGTGGCGTATTCCTGACCCAGGCAACTCCAAAGGAATGATCTTTCAATGCACACGATCGTACTGGCCACCCAAAAGGGTGGCAGCGGCAAGAGCACGCTCGCCATCGGCCTCGCGCTGGCGGCCAGGCAGGCCGGCTTCACTGTTCGCCTGATCGAGACCGACCCGCAGGGCACCCTGTCGAGCTGGCAGCGTCGCCGCACCAGCGAGGATCTCGTCGTCGAGCCGATCTACCATGCCGCCGACATCGCGCCGCGCCTGAAGATGCTGGCCGATAGCGGCCTCCAGCTCGCAATCGTCGATACTGCGGCCGGTCTCAGCGCCGCCACCACCGCCGCGATCCGCCATTCCGATCTCTGCCTGATCCCGGCCCGCCCGAGCGTCGCCGACATCGAGGCGACCGCTTCGACGCTCAGCGTCGCGCGCGCCTGGAAGCGGCCCTTTGGCTTCGTGCTGAACCAGACGCCGATCCGTGGCCAGCGCATCGACAATGCTGCCGACACGCTCGCCGAGGAAGCCGCACTCGATCTCGCCGAGGTGCTGGCGCGCCCGCTGATCGCGATGCGCAACGACCATCAGGACTCGCTTGCGAGCGGCCTCGCGGTCAGCGAATTCGCGCCGAACGGCAAGTCGGCGGACGAGATCCGTGGCCTCTGGCGGTGGATCGAGACGCGTCTCGAGCTCTCCGCCACGCCCCATCTTCCGATCGACCAGTTGGTGTCGGCTGCGGACGGCATGCTGCACGCGACCAGCGAGCTTTCGGCAGACGAGACCACGACACTGGCGCCCTGAGCGGGGCGATCGCTCGGGCGCCAGACGGGCCCTTCGCCATCCGGTCGAAGAGCCCAAGCGACGATGCAATCCGGCCACCAGCCCGGCCGGATTGCTTCGCTTCGCGTTTTTCGGAAGGCTCCATCCACGCCGTCATTGCGAGGAGCCCTTGCGACGAACCAATCCAGGCTGCCTCCGCGGAAAGATTCTGGATTGCTTCGCTGCGCTCGCAATGACGCTCGTGGTTGGCTTCGCCGAGGCTCACGGCTTCCTCGCTGCGAGCCTGATCCCTACTTCTGACATTTCGGGCACCAGAAGGTCGACCGGCCGTTCTGCGTAAACCGCTTGATCGTGCCGCCGCAGCCCGGCGTCGTGCATTTCTCGCCTTCGCGGTCGTACACCCTGAACGAATGCTGGAAATAGCCGAGCTCGCCCGTCGTCTGGCGATGGTCGCGCAAGCTGGAGCCGCCGGCCTTGATGGCGTCGTTCAGCACGGTGTGGATCGCACTGACCAGCCGCCTGGCTTGATCCGTTGCCTCACCCTTCTTCGTCGACAGCGTCGCGGCGATCCGGCGCGGCGACAGGTGCGAGCGGTGGAGGGCTTCGCAGACATAGATGTTGCCCAGCCCCGCCACCACGCGCTGGTCGAGCAGCGCGGCCTTCAGGCTTGTGGTCTTGCCGGCGCAGGACCGCGCCAGCATCGCGGCATCGAATTCGTTGCCGAGCGGCTCGGGACCGAGCCCGCGCAGCAACGGCTCTTCCTCAAGCGCACTCCGCGCAATCACCTTCATGTAACCGAAACGGCGCGGATCGTTGAAGACGATATCGGCGCCCGAGGACATCCGAAACAGCACGTGATCGTGCGCGGAGTCCTTGGCCCGCGGGTAATGAAACTCGCCGGGAACGGCATGGTTGTCCGGCTTGATGACGCGAAACGAGCCTGACATACCCAGATGCATCAAGAGCACGTCGCCGGAGGCGAGATCGGCCATGAGATATTTTGCCCGGCGGCCGAGCCCCGTGACGATCTGCCCCTTCAGCCGGGCCACGAAGTCCGGCTGGAAGGGAAAACGCAGATCCGGCCGGCGGGCCTCCGCGGTGAGGATTTTCGCGCCCTCCATGACGGGCTGAAGGCCGCGGCGGACGGTCTCGACTTCGGGCAATTCAGGCATGGTCAGGCATTCACCTTATGAGGGCGGTGTGATAGCGCCATTGCGGCGGGCGCGCTATGGTCCGCCTCGTGGAGTAGAGTAATGGATCGGCCGGGCGAAACCACGCATTTTGGCTTCAGGGACGTTCCCCTGGGGGACAAGCAGACGCTGGTGAACGATGTGTTTCACAGCGTGGCGTCGCGCTATGACTTGATGAACGACCTGATGTCCGGTGGCCTGCACCGGGTCTGGAAGGACATCATGATCAACGCGCTCGACCCGCCGAGGAGCGACCGGCCGTTCGCGCTGCTCGACGTCGCCGGCGGCACCGGCGACATCTCGTTCCGCGCCGCCAAGGCGGCAGGCCCGGGCTTCCATGCCACCGTCTGCGACATCAACGCCAACATGCTGGCCGTGGGCCGCGAGCGCGCCGCCAAGCGGCATCTCGAGACCCAGGTCGATTTCGTCGAAGGCAACGCCGAAGCGCTGGCCTTCGCCGATCGCAGCTTCGACGCATATACGATCGCTTTCGGCATTCGCAACGTGCCGCAGATCGACCTTGCGCTGCGCGAAGCCTATCGCGTGCTGCGGCCCGGCAGCCGATTCCTGTGCCTGGAATTCTCCACCGTCGAAGTGCCCGGGCTCGATCGCCTCTACGACCTGTTCTCGTTCAATGTGATTCCGCCGCTCGGCCGCATGGTCACGGGTGACGCCGAGTCCTACCGATATCTCGTCGAATCGATCCGCAAGTTTCCAAAACCCGGCGTCTTCGCCGACATGATCCGCGAAGCCGGCTTTTCCCGCGTGAGCTGGCAGACCCTCTCCGGCGGCATCGTCGCACTGCATTCGGGCTGGCGTTTGTGATCTCTGCGTTCACCCACATTGTGCGCCTGATCCGCGCCGCGTTCGTCTTTGCGCGCGAGGGCGTGTTCGGCTCGGTCGATCCAAGCCTGGTGCCGCCGCCGGGACAGCTCGCGCTCAAGCTGGCGCGACTCGTCGAGCGTCGCGGCGTCAAGCATGGACCGCGGATATCGCGCGCACTGACGCGGATGGGCCCGGCCTATCTCAAGCTCGGGCAATTCCTGGCGACGCGCCCCGACGTCGTCGGTGTCATCATGGCGCGCGACCTCGAAAGTCTCCAGGACCGGCTGCCGCCGTTCCCGCAGGCCGAAGCGGAAGCTGCGATCGCAAACTCGCTGGAGCGGCCGCTGAAGGACGTGTTCGCGAGCTTCGGCCCGCCGGTGGCTGCCGCCTCGATCGCACAGGTGCATCGCGGTGAGGTGTTGCGCGACAGCATCCGCAGGCCGGTCGCGATCAAGGTGCTCCGGCCGCACGTCGCCGCGCGCTTCCGCCGCGACCTCTCCGATTTCTTCTTCGTCGCGCACAAGGCCGAAGCCTATTCGGCCGAGGCGCGGCGCCTGCGCCTCATCGAGGTCATCAACACCATGTCGCGCTCGGTCGCGATGGAGATGGACCTGCGGCTGGAGGCCGCCGCGCTGTCGGAGATGGCGGAGAACACGCAGGACGATCCCGACTTCCGCGTGCCGACCGTCGACTGGGATCGCACCACGCACAACGTGTTGACGATGGAGTGGATCGACGGCATCGCGCTGAACGACCACAAGCGCCTCGCAGAGGCGCAGGTCGATTTGCCCGATCTCGGCCGCAAGGTGATCCAGAGCTTTTTGCGGCACGCGCTGCGCGACGGCTTCTTCCACGCCGACATGCATCCGGGCAACCTGTTCCTCGACGAGGCCGGCCGTCTCGTCGCGGTCGATTTCGGCATCATGGGCCGATTGGGCATGAAGGAACGGCGCTTCCTCGCCGAGATCCTGCTCGGCTTCATCACCCGCGACTATCGCCGCGTGGCGGAGGTGCATTTCGAGGCGGGCTACGTGCCCGCACACCATTCGGTCGAGAATTTTGCGCAGGCCATCCGCGCCATCGGCGAGCCGATCCACAACCGCACCGCCGAGGAGATCTCGATGGCGCGGCTGCTGACGCTGCTGCTCGAGGTCACCGGCCTGTTCGACATGACGACGCGGCCCGAGCTGATCCTGCTCCAGAAGACCATGGTCGTGGTCGAGGGCGTCGCGCGCGGCTTCGATCCCAAGCTCGACATCTGGAAGATCGCCGACCCCGTGGTGCGCGAATGGATCGAGCGCAATCTCGGACCGATCGGCCGGGTGCAGGGCGCACTTGCGGGGACCGGGGACATCGCGCGTGTGCTGATGCGCCTGCCGGAGATCGCCGAGCGGTCGGTCAAGGTGATCGAGCAGCTCGAGACCATGACCCGCGAGGGCCTGAAACTCTCGCCGGAGAGCATCGCAGCGATGGGCCGCAGCGAGGGCCGCAAGAATCGCTGGCGCACCGTCGCGCTCTGGATCATCGCCGCGACCTTCATCGGCATCCTGATCGCCGTCCGGAATCTGTGATTGCACTGCAATCACGCGGATGATAGCATCGCTATCATTCCGTGCTGGAGGGCGTCATGGCGAGCCTGACCATCCGCAAGCTCGACGACAACGTCAAAACCTATCTGCGACTGCGGTCGGCGAAGAATCGCAGATCGGTCGAGGAGGAGGTCCGGGTCATCCTGCGGGAGCTGATCGAGGGCCGCGAGGAGCCGCTGACGCCGTTTGCGGTGCCGCCTGCGGCATCCACCGCCCCAACGCCCCAGCGCACCGGCGCGCCTCCCGAGGCCAGCGTCACCCTGATCATCGGCGGCGGGATCGCGGCCTATAAATCACTCGATCTGATCCGCAGGCTGAAGGAGCGCCGCGTCGAGGTCCGCTGCGTGCTGACCAAGGCGGCGCAGCAGTTCGTCACGCCACTGGCCGTGAGCGCGCTGTCGCATGAGCGCGTCTACACTGACCTGTTCGATCCCCAGAGCGAGTTCGACGCCGGCCACATTCGTCTCGCGCGCGACTGCGACCTGGTCGTGGTGGCGCCTGCGACCGCCGACCTCATGGCCAAGATGGCCAACGGCCATGCCGACGATCTCGCCAGCGCCATCCTGCTCGCGACCAATCGCAAGGTGCTGCTGGCGCCGGCGATGAATCCGCTGATGTGGAACAACGCGGCGACGCGCCGCAATCTCGCGCAGCTCCAGCGCGACGGCGTGGCGCTGATCGGGCCGAACTCCGGCGAGATGGCCGAGGCGGGCGAAGCCGGAATCGGCCGCATGTCGGAAGCGATCGAGATCGCCAACGCCGCCGAGCGGCTGCTGCGGCCGCCGGTGCCGCGCCCGCTCGCCGGCAAGCGCGTATTGATCACCGCGGGTCCCACGCACGAGCCGATCGATCCGGTGCGCTACATCGCCAACCGCTCCTCCGGCAAGCAGGGCTTTGCCATTGCCGCGGCCGCGCAGGCCGCGGGCGCCGAAGTGATTCTGGTCAGCGGCCCGGTCGATCTTGATGATCCCCAGGGGGTCACGGTGAAGCATGTCGAATCGGCGCGGCAGATGCTGGAGCAGGTCCAGGCCGCGCTCCCCGCCGATATCGCGATCTTCGCCGCCGCGGTCGCCGATTGGCGCGTCGCCAATGAGGGCGACCAGAAGCTGAAGAAGACCTCGGCCGGCATGCCGCCGCTTCAGCTCGTGGAAAACCCCGACATCCTCGCCACGATCTCGAAGCTGACCGACAAGCGCCCGCCGCTGGTGATCGGCTTCGCCGCCGAGACCGAGCACCTCATCGACAACGCCAAGTCAAAACTCGCGCGCAAGGGCTGCGACTGGATCGTCGCCAACGACGTCTCGCCCGCAACCGGCGTGATGGGCGGCGACCGCAACACCGTGCATCTCATCAGCCGCAAGGACGGTGAGATCGCGGTTGATTCCTGGCCGGTGATGACCAAGGAACAAGTCGCCATCGAGCTGGTGGCGCATATCGCAAGAAGTGCGACCGAAAAACCCCTGGAGCCGGCATCTTGAGCACGAAGGTCACCGTCGAACTGCAACGCCTTGCCCATGCCGAGGGCCTGCCGCTGCCGGCCTATCAAACGGCGGAGGCCGCCGGTCTCGACCTGATGGCTGCGGTTCCGGAGGACGAGCCGCTGACGCTCGCGCCCGGCCAATATATGCTGGTGCCGACGGGTCTTGCGATCGCGTTGCCGCCGGGCCACGAGGCCCAGGTGCGGCCTCGCTCGGGGCTTGCGGCCAAGCACGGCGTCACCGTGCTGAACTCGCCCGGCACGATCGACGCGGATTACCGCGGCGAGATCAAGGTGATCCTGATCAATCACGGCCAAGCCGCCTTCGTGATCAAGCGCGGCGAGCGCATCGCGCAGATGGTGATCGCGCCCGTGGAGCAGGCCGCGCTGGTTCCCGTGGTGACATTGTCCGCGACCGATCGCGGCGCCGGCGGCTTCGGCTCGACCGGCCGCTGACTGAGCTGAATGTTGGGTACACCTCTCCCGCATGCGGGAGAGGTCGCGCCGAAGGCGCGGGCGAGGGTTCTTTCTCTAGGGGATTGTCCCATTGCGGAGACACCCTCTCCCCAACCCTCCCCCGCAAGCGGGGGAGCGAGCGCACCGTCATCATGGCAGACGATGCGCATGGCGCGCTAACACACGAAAACTTCAGCCGAATCACCCGAAGAATTACGTGCCGTGGAACTCTCTGCCCGGCATTTTTGTGGGACCGCCTTTGCGTTCACGATCTGGACTCTTACCGGCGGAGTCGCGGTGAGGGTATTGTCGTTTGATTCGCGCGCGACGGGGGTCGCCGCGCGCAAATCCGTGCGATCTTGGGGCAACTATGTCAGGCGTGATCGTGTCGATGCGTCGGACGCTGCTGTCGTGCACATCGTTGGCGCGCAACGGCTTGTTGGGCGGCGCTCTCGCGGCGCTGCTGCCGGCTGCGCCGGCTGAGGCCGCCGATCTCGTCGACACCCTCTCCATCATGCTGGATTTCAACCGGCAGGAACTCGCGGTGCTGGCCACCGCGTTGGCCCTGCTCGGCTTTTCCGTGGTGGCCGCGATCCTGCTGATGCGCACGCGCGTGCGCACGGCCAACAACGAAGCGCGGCTGCACGCCCGAATCGGGGAACTGCAACTCCAGGCCGACCGCTTTGGCGCGTTGCTGTTCGCCGAGCCGCAGATCCTGATCTCCTGGCCGGCCGGCGACAATCGCGCACAGATCTCCGGCGACATCTCCATGGTGCTGCCGCGCGATTCCTCGCCGCAGCGCGTGATCGCGTTCGGAACCTGGCTGCCGCCGGAACCCGCGCTCCAGATGGATCATGCCGTCGACGCGCTCCGCGACCGCGGCGACGGGTTCCAGCTCACGCTGACCACCGCGCATGGCCACACGCTGGAGGCCATCGGCCGCGCCATCGGCGGCCAGGCCATTGTCAGGATCCGCGAACTCTCGGGGCTCCGCCGCGATCTGGCCGAGACCAATCTGCGCTACAAGGCGCTCTCCGACGAGACCGAGATGCTGCGTGGCTTCGCCGCCGCCGCACCCTGGCCGATCTGGGCCAAGAGCGAGAACGGTGCGCTGACCTATGCCAATCCGGCCTATGTGCGCGCGACCGAGGCGGCCAGCATCACTGACGCGCAGGAGCGCAGGCTGGAGCTGCTCGACAGCGCCGACCGCACCGCGATGGATCGCGGCCTGAAGGAGGCCGCCGGCTTCACCTCGCGGCTGCCGATCGTGATCGGCGGCGAGCGGCGCATGTACGACGTGCGCGCCGTCAATGTCGGCAGCGGCAGCGTCGGCGTGGCCATCGATGCGAGCGAAGCGGATGCGCTCAGCTCGGCGCTGGTGCGGATGGCCGAGGCGCATCGCCGCACGCTCGACCAGCTCTCCTCCGGCGTTGCCGTGTTCGACGGCCACCGCCGCCTCGCCTTCTACAATGATTCCTACCGGCGGCTGTGGGACCTCGACCGCACCTTCCTCGACGCCGATCCTGATGATTCCAGCGTGCTCGACCAGCTCCGCGCCGCACGCAAGCTGCCGGAGCAGCCGGACTTCCGCGCCTGGAAGGCCAAGCTGCACGAGGCCTACCGCGCGGTCGAGACCGCCAAGGACACCTGGTACCTGCCCGACGGCCGCGCGCTCTCCGTCGTCACCACGCCGAACCCGGAAGGCGGCGTCACCTATCTGTTCGACGACGTCACCGAGAGCCTCGAGCTCGCCCGTCGCTTCGACGGCATGATCCGCGTCCAGCGCGAGACGCTGGACAGCCTGGCCGAGGGCGTCGCAGTGTTCGGCAGCAACGGCAAGGCGCAGCTGTTCAACCCGGCCTTCGTGCGGATGTGGAAGCTGTCGAGTGATGCCATGCGCGACGAGCCGCATATCCAGACCGTCGAAGGCTGGTGCCATCAGCTGTTCGACGACCCCGTGGTCTGGCGCCAGATCCGCGAGGCCATCACCTCGATCGAGAACCGCGCCGACGTTCCGCTGAAGCTGGAACGCAAGGACGGCAGCGTGCTCGACGGCATGATCCGCCCGCTGCATGACGGCGCGACCATGCTGACGTTCCAGGACATCACCGACACCGAGAATGTCGAGCGTGCGCTGCGCGAGCGCAACGAGGCGCTGGAGGCCGCCGACCAGATGAAGGTGGATTTCGTCCACCACGTCTCCTACGAGCTGCGCTCGCCGCTCACCACCATCATCGGCTTCGCGCATTTCCTCAGCGATCCCTCGACCGGGCCGCTGACGCCGAAACAGGCCGAATATCTCGATTACGTCACCAAATCGACCAACGCGCTGCTGGCGCTCACCAACAACATCCTCGATCTCGCCACCATCGACGCCGGCGCCATGAAGCTGGAACTCGGCCCGGTCGATGTCAGCAAGACCATCGAGCTCGCCGCCGAGGGCATCCAGGACCGGCTGGCGACCGACCGGATCCGCCTCAAGGTCGAGATCGCGCCCGACGTCGGCAGCTTCATCGGCGACGAGAAGCGCGTGGTGCAGGTGCTTTATAACCTCCTCGCCAACGCCGTCGGGTTTTCTCCACAGGATTCCACCGTCGGGATCAGCGCGCGACGCACCGAACGCAGCGTGGTCTTCACTGTGACAGATTCGGGACCTGGAATACCTGCCGACATGAAGGACAAGGTGTTCAACTGGTTCGAAAGCCGCTCGCAAGGGTCGCGTCACCGCGGCGCCGGGCTCGGCCTGTCGCTGGTGCGCTCCTTTGTCGAGCTGCATGGCGGCAAGGTGCGGGTGGATTCGATCGTCGGCCGGGGCACGGTCGTGATCTGCGACTTCCCGACCGACCAGGCGGCGCATCGCGACGCCGCCGAATGACAGAACCCATCACATTCTCCGTCGCGCTCCACAACGAGACAGCCACCGCGCAGCTGATGGCCGACCTTGCGTTGCTGGTCGGCCCCGGCGACGTCATCACGCTCACCGGCGATCTCGGCGCCGGCAAGACCGCGGCCGCCCGCGCCATGATCCGTTATCTCGCCGACGACGAGATGCTGGAAGTGCCGAGCCCGACGTTCACGCTGGTGCAGGGCTATGAGCTGCCGCCCTTCCCTGTCATGCATGCCGATCTCTATCGCGTCGAGGACGAGAGCGAGCTCGAGGAGATCGGGCTGTCGCCGCTCCCCGATGCAAACCTCGTCCTGATCGAATGGCCCGAGCGCGCGCCGTCGGCGATGCCGCAAGACCGCATCGACGTCGCGCTGACGCATCGGCCCGCGCTGGGCTCGAATGCGCGCGCCGCCGACATCACCGGCTACGGCAAGGGCGCAGCACAGGTCGCACGGCTGAAGGCACTGCGCGAATTCCTCGACGCCGCCGGTTATATCGATGCGACGCGCAGGCGCATGGCGGGCGATGCCTCGACGCGCTCCTATGCGCGGCTGATGCGCGACGACGAGATCGTCATCCTCATGAACTTTCCGCAGCGGCCCGACGGCGCCGCGATGTACGACGGAAAATCCTACAGCGCAGCGGTGCATCTCGCCGAGAATGTCAAACCCTTCGTCGCCCTCGACGAAGGTCTGCGCGCGCAAGGCATCTCCGCGCCCGCGATTCACCATTCCGATCTCGACCATGGTTTCCTGATCACCGAAGATTTCGGCAGCGAAGGCGTGATCGAGGGCGATCCGCCGCGCCCGATCGCAGAGCGCTACGAGACCGCGACCGATGTGCTGGCCGCGCTGCACGGCAAGACCCTGCCGGAGACGCTGCCGCTGGACGGGCAGACCTACGACATTCCGGTCTTCGATAGCGACGCGCTCCTGATCGAGATCGGATTGATGCCGGAATGGTATCTGCCCGACCGCAACGCGCCGCTGAGCGAGGCGACGCGCGCGGAATTCTTCGCGATGTGGCGCGAGCTACTCAAGAAGCCGCTGGCGTCGCCGCGGACGTGGATCATCCGCGACTATCACTCGCCCAACCTGATCTGGCTCGGGGATCGCACCGGCACCGCGCGCATCGGCGTGATCGATTTCCAGGACACCGTGCTCGGACCGCAATCCTACGACGTCGTGTCGCTGCTCCAGGACGCCCGCATCGACGTGCCCGAAAGTCTCGAGCTGACCCTGCTGTCGCGCTACATCAAGGCGCGCCGGGCCAGCGATGCCAGCTTCGATCCGGCCGGCTTCGCCGAGCTCTATGCCATCATGTCGGCGCAGCGCAACACGCGCCTGCTCGGCACCTTCGCGCGGCTCAACCGCCGCGATGGCAAGCCGCACTACCTTCGCCACCAGCCGCGGATCTGGACCTATCTCCAGCGCTCGCTGGCGCATCCCGCGCTTGGCTCTCTGCGCGAGTGGTATCTCGCCAACGTCCCACCCCCTCAAGGCTGACCGATTTACCGGCTGTTAGCCAAGATGTCGGTATTCTGGCGGCAAGGCAGCCGGATGATCACGGTGCTGGAGCAAGGGCAGATGGCGGTGAAGACGGACCAGCGCGGCAACAGCCGGGTGGTTTTCGAACGCGGGATTCCGGCCCAGATGATGGGGATCGACGGTACCTGGCGGCGCGACTGCACCATGGAGGACGTCTCTGAGAGCGGCGCCAAGCTGACCATCGACGGCTCGGTCGAGGGTCTCCATCTGAAGGAATTTTTTCTCCTGCTGTCGTCCACCGGTTTGGCGTACCGACGCTGCGAGCTGGCCTGGGTCAATGGCGATCAGATCGGCGTCAATTTCCTCAAGCCCGGCGACAAGAAAAAGGCGCGTTCCACACCTGTCGGAGCATGACGGCAACACCCGTCGCACAAACGTCACGGCGGGTGGTTAAGGCGGTTAAGATGCAGTGCGGGTGGCCAGCTCCCGTGCTAGGATTGCTGCAAACACGAAATCAATAGGTCCGAGAAGGCAAGGATGTCCGTCAAGCCGACCAAAGCCATGGTGCTCGCCGCAGGATTCGGCCTGCGCATGCGTCCGTTGACGGACAAGATGCCGAAGCCCCTGGTGCCGGTGGCCGGTCAGCCGCTGCTCGACCATGTGCTCGACAAGCTCGGCGAAGCCGGCGTGGCCGAGGCGGTGGTCAACGTGCATTATCTGCCGGACCAGATCATCGATCACGTCGCCAATCGTCAGCGGCCGCACGTGACCATCTCGGACGAGCGCGACCAGGTGCTCGGCACCGGCGGCGGCGTGGTCAAGGCACTGCCGCTGCTCGGCAACGCGCCGTTCTTCCACGTCAATTCCGACACGCTGTGGATCGACGGCGTGCGTTCGAACCTGGCGCGGCTTGCCGAGAACTTCGATCCCGCGCGGATGGACATCCTGCTCCTGATGGCGCCGACCGCGACCAGCATCGGCTATGGCGGCCGCGGCGATTACGGCATGACGCCCGACGGCGCCTTGCGCAAGCGCAAGGAGAAGGAGGTCGTTCCGTTCGTCTATGCGGGTGCGGCGATCATGTCGCCGTCGATCTTTGCGGACGCACCGAAGGGCGAGTTCTCGCTGACCAGGATGTTCGACCGCGCCAACGAGCAGGAGCGCCTGTTCGGCCTGCGCCTCGATGGTGTCTGGATGCATGTCGGCACCCCCGACGCCGTGCACGCGGCGGAAGAGGCATTCCTGGAGAGCGTGGCGTAGGGACTTGGCCACCCGCACCGGTGTCATGCCCCGCGAAGGCGGGGCATCCAGTACGCCGCAGCCTCTCGGTTAGACAACGACCGCCTCTGGAATACTGGATCATCCGCCTTCGCGGATGATGACACCTGTCCGGCCTGGCGAACGGTGCCGTAGGGTGACGAACAGCGGGGAAGACCCCGTCCCGCCACATGACCATTTGAGTCCGCCTGCCTATATTGCCCTGATTCCCGAATCAGGCAGCCCATGCGCGTTTTCAGCGTTCCGATCTCAGTTCCGTTCCTGCGCACGGTGGTCTCGAGCCTGCTCGATGGCCGGCTCGTCGACGGGTTCGAGGCGCGCAAGGAACCGGCGCGGCTTGCGGACGCGACGCTGTACCTGCCGACCCGACGCGCGATGCGCATGGTTCGCGAGATTTTCCTCGATGAGATGCAGGCGGATGCGGTGGTGCTGCCGCGCATCGTCGCGCTCGGCGACATCGACGAGGATGAGCTCGCCTTCGCCGACGAGGGTGAGCAGTTCTCCGGCGCAACGCCGCTCGACATTCCGCCACGGCTCGGCGAGCTCGAACGGCGGCTGACGCTGGCGCAGCTCGTCGCCGCCTGGGCCAAGGGCCCGGTGCTGTCCCCGCTGGTGGTCGGCGGCCCCGCTTCGACGCTGGCCCTGGCTTCCGATCTCGCCCGCCTGATCGACGACATGGTCACGCGCGGTGTCGACTGGAGCGCGCTCGATGGGCTCGTGCCGGACCAGCTCGACCGCTACTGGCAGCACTCGCTCGAATTCCTGCGCATCGCCCGCATCGCCTGGCCGGGCCATCTCGCCGAGATCAACCGGATCGAGCCCGCGGCACGGCGCGATCTCCTGATCGCGGCGGAAGCCAGGCGCCTGACCGCGCACCCCCACGGCCCGGTGATCGCGGCCGGCTCGACCGGCTCGATGCCGGCCACCGCAAAATTCCTCCATGCTGTCGCCGCGCTGCCGCATGGCGCCGTCGTGCTGCCGGGGCTCGACACCGATCTCGACGAGGACGCCTGGCGCACGATCGGCGGCGTCCGCGATTCGCTCGGCAAATTCGTAGAGCATCCGGCATCGAACCATCCGCAATATGCCATGCATGCGCTGCTGGATCGCTTTGGCATCAAGCGCAGCGACGTCGACATCCTCCAGCCGCCGGCGGGAGGCGGTCGCGATCTGCTCGCGTCCGAATCGATGCGGCCCTCGGCCAAGACGGAAGTTTGGTACGACCGTCTGAAGCAGCCGGATGTCGCCGCGAAGATCGCGGGCGGCATGAACAATCTCGCCGTCGTCGAAGCCCCCAACCCCGAAATGGAAGCGCTCGCGATCGCCATTGCGATGCGCGAAGCGCGGCATCTCGACAAGTCGGCGGCGCTGGTGACGCCGGACCGCGCGCTGGCGCGGCGGGTGATGGCTGCGCTGACCCGATGGGATCTCGCGTTCGACGATTCCGGCGGCGACGTCCTGATGGAAACCTCTGCCGGCGTCTTTGCGCGCCTCGCCGCCGAGGCTGCGACCAAGGGCCTGGAACCGCCGACGCTCTTGGCGATGCTGAAACACCCGCTGTGCCGGCTCGGCCGGCCGCCTGGCGCATGGAAGGCGGCGATCGAGGGACTCGAGCTCGCGGTCTTGCGCGGCACACGTCCACCCGCAGGCACGGCCGGCCTCTTGCGCGAATTCAATCGCTTTCGCGAGGAGCTGGCGAAGCTGTGGCGCAACGAGGTCTCGGCGCTCCATAAGGCCGAGCCACGCGCGCGCCTGAAGGCTGAGGATCTCGATCGCATCCAGGCGCTGATCGATGCCTTGCGACAAGCCTTGGCGCCGATCGAGAGCCTGGCCTCTTCAAAGCCTTATGACTTTGCCGAGCTCGCGCACCGGCATCGCGAGACCATGATCGAGCTGTCGCGCGACGAGCAGGGTATCTCGCTCGCCTTCGAGGAACGCGAAGGCCTCGCACTCGCCAGCGCCTTCGATGACCTCCTGCGCGGCGGCACGACCAGCGGATTGATGGTGCCGCTGCCCGACTATCCCGACGTCTTCCAGACCGCGTTCAGCGATCGCGCGGTACGCCGGCCGGACAAGCCCGGTGCACGGCTCCAGATCTACGGCCCGCTGGAATCGCGCCTGATGCAGGCCGACCGTATCATTGTCGGCGGCTTGATCGAGGGCGTCTGGCCGCCGGCGCCGCGCATCGATCCCTGGCTCAGCCGGCCGATGCGGCACGAACTCGGCCTCGATCTGCCGGAACGCCGCATCGGCCTCTCCGCGCACGACTTCGCGCAACTGCTCGGCGGCGGCGAGGTCATCCTCACCCATTCCGCCAAAGCCGGCGGCGCGCCAGCGGTGGCTTCGCGTTTCCTGCACCGGTTGGAGGCTGTTGCTGGCGACGATCACTGGAAGGCCGCAAAGCGCGCCGGCGAGAAATACGTGCAGTTCGCCGGCGCGCTGGACCAGCCCGACGAAGTCAGGCCGATCAAGCAGCCGGAGCCGCGGCCGCCGCGCGCGACGCGGCCGCTCAAGATGTCCGTCACCGCGATCGAGGACTGGCTGCGCGATCCCTACACGATCTACGCCAAACATATTTTGCGGCTCGATGCGCTCGATCCCGTCGACATGCCGCTCTCGGCCGCCGATCGCGGCTCGGCGATCCATGATGCGCTCGGTGAATTCACTGAGACCTATGCGACGCATCTGCCCGACGATCCCGCGCGCGTCCTGCGCGCGATCGGCGAAAAGTATTTTGCGCCGCTGATGGAGCGTCCCGAGGCGCGAGCGCTGTGGTGGCCGCGCTTCCAGCGCATCGCGCGCTGGTTCGGCGAATGGGAGACGGCGCGGCGCGATGTGATCGAGGCGATCACCGCGGAGACCCGCGGCGAGATCTCGATCCCCCTCGACAATGCGCGCACTTTCTATCTCTCAGCGCGCGCCGACCGCATCGAGCGGCGCCAGGGCGGCAGCTATGCCATCCTCGACTACAAGACCGGGCAGCCGCCGACCGGCAAGCAGGTCCGCATGGGCCTGTCGCCGCAGCTCACGCTGGAAGCCGCGATCCTGCGCGAGGGGGGCTTTCCCGATATCGACGCCGGCACGTCCGTGAGCCAGCTCGTCTATGTCCGCCTCAGCGGCAACAATCCGCCGGGCGAGGAGCGCATCCTCGAGCTCAAGGTCAGGCCGAGCGACGCGGCACAGCCGCCCGACACGGCGGCCGCCGAAGCGAGAGCCAAGCTGGAGGCACTGATCCGCGCCTTCGAGGACGAGAATCAACCCTATACCTCGCTGAACCTGCCGATGTGGACGAACCGCTACGGTGCCTATGACGATCTCGCCCGGATCAAGGAATGGTCGGCGGCCGGCGGTTTGGGGATCGAGGAATGGTGAAGCTGCCGCGCCCCATCCCCGACGAGGTGCGCGCGCGGCAGGCCCGCGCGTCGGATCCGACTGCGTCGGCCTTCGTGTCGGCCAATGCCGGCTCAGGCAAGACCCATGTGCTGGTGCAGCGCGTGATCCGCCTGCTGCTGTCGGGGGTGCCGCCGGAAAAGATCCTCTGCATCACCTTCACCAAGGCCGCCGCCGCCAACATGGCCGAACGCGTGTTCACCACGCTCGGTCATTGGGTCACGCTCGACGATACCGGGCTCGATGCCGCGATCCGCGCGGTCGGCATCCCGCATCCCGGCGCAAAGCTGCGGCGCGAGGCGCGAAAGCTGTTCGCCTGTGCGCTGGAGACACCGGGCGGGCTCAAGGTGCAGACCATCCATGCGCTGTGCACCCGCCTGCTCCAGCAATTTCCGTTCGAGGCCAACGTGCCCGCGCGCTTCGCCGTGATCGACGAGCGCGACCAGACCGACATGATGGAGCGCGCCAATCTGAAGGTGCTGCTGGACGCCGCGCGCGATCCGGAGAGCGTCACGGGGCGCGCGCTGCTGACCGCGATGGCCAGCGCCGCCGACGTCACCTTCAAGGAGGTCGTGCGTGAGGCGTGCCTGAGCCGCGACCATTTCATGGCGTGGACCGACGAAGCCGGCAACGCCGGGGCGGCGGTCGAACAGATGGCGTCTGTGTTGGGCGTGGACGCGGGCGACCGCATCGAGGATGTCGAGAACGCGATTCTCGACGGCCCCTTCCTGCCACGATCGCGCTGGGACGATATCGCCTTTGCGCTGGAGGACGGCAGCAAGTCGGACAACGACCAGGCGGGGCGCCTGCGCGCCGCGAAGGTGTTTTCCGGCAGCGACCAGGTCGATGCCTATCTCGGCGTCTTCCTCACCGACGACAAGCTGCCGCGCAAGGCGGTGCTGACCAGGAAGTTTTGCGATCATAATCCGTCCGTTGCGCGCCTGTTCGAGGCCGAGGCGCAGCGCCTCGCGGAGCTGATCGAAAAGCGTCGCGCGGTGACGGTCCGTGATCGCACCGCGGCCCTGCTGCATATCGCCACCGCTGCCGCCACGAACTACCGCCGCGAGAAGCAGGAACGCGGCCTGCTCGACTACGACGATCTCATCGACAAGACGCTGGCGATGCTCAACCGCGTCTCCTCGGGCTGGGTGCATTACAAGCTCGACCGTGGCGTCGATCACGTCCTGATCGACGAGGCCCAGGATACGAGCCCGCGGCAATGGGACATCGTCGCGCACATCATCTCGGAGTTCACGGCCGGCGAAGGCGCGCGCGAGGGGCTGAACCGCACCGTCTTCGCGGTGGGCGACGAGAAGCAGTCGATCTTCTCGTTCCAGGGCGCTGACCCGCACGAATTCGACGCGCGCAAGCGGGAGCTAGACCGCAAGTTCACCGCGGCCGGGCTGAAGTTCGATCCGGTCGCCTTCACCTATTCGTTCCGCTCGGGCGCGGCGATCCTGCACTCGGTCGACCACGTCTTCCGCGATCCCCAGATCTACAAGAGCATCCATTCGATCGACATCGGCCATCCCCTGCACAACGCGCTCGCCGATGCCGGTCCCAGCGTGATCGAGCTGTGGGATCTTGCGGAAGCTGACGACCGGCAGGAGATCGAAGGCTGGCGCGCGCCGTTCGACGGCGTTGCCGCGACCAGTCCGGAGGTCAAGCTCGCCCGCCGCATCCAGACCGAGATCAAGCGGCTGGTGGAGATCGGCACGCTGACGGGGCACGCGGGCGAGCGCCGGCCGCTGCGCTATGGCGACATGCTGATCCTGGTGCGCCGGCGCGGCAATGCCTTCGACGCCGTGATCCAGGCGCTGAAGCACGCCAACGTGCCGGTGGCCGGCGCCGACCGCCTCAAGCTCACCGAGCACATCGGCATCATCGACCTGATGAATCTCGCCGATGCGCTGCTGCTGCCGCAGGACGATCTCGCGCTCGCGGTGGCACTGAAGAGCCCGCTGTTCGGGCTCGATGACGACGACCTGTTCCAGCTTGCTCATGGTCGCAAGGGATCGCTGCGCCGTGCGCTCGGCGAGCATGCGTCCACAAGCGAGAAGTTCGCCACGGCATTGCGCCGCCTGGAAGCCTGCGAGATGCGGGCGCGCGAGGAGACGCCGTTCGCGTTCTATGCCTGGCTACTCGGCGGCGACGGCGGCCGCGCGCGCATCCTGCGCCGCCTCGGCCACGAGGCCAACGACGCGCTCGACGAGTTCCTGGAGCTGGCGCTGAACTACGAACGCAAGGCGCCGGCTTCGCTGCAAGGCTTCATGGCCTGGCTGCGCTCGGCCGACACCGAGGTGAAGCGCGACATGGAGATCTCGCGCGACGAGGTGCGGGTGATGACCGTGCACGGCGCCAAGGGCCTGGAGGCGTCGGTCGTGTTCATGGTCGACACCACGTCATCGCCCGCGGACTCGCAGCGGCTGCGCTTGATCCACGTCCCGCGCGGCAATGGCGGCGAGGTGGTGGTCTGGGCCGGCCGCAAGGCGGACGATCCAACGCCCGTGATCGAGGCACGCAAGGCGATGCTGGAGGAGACCGAGGACGAATACCGCCGCCTGCTCTATGTCGCGATGACGCGCGCCGCCGACCGGCTGGTCGTCGGCGGCTGCATGCCCGGCAACATGAAAACCGTCCGCAAGCAGAGCTGGTACGACCTCGTCGACACCGGGCTCGCCGGCTCGGGCCTGGACAAGCAGATCATCGAGACGCCGCTCGGCAAGGTGACGCGGTTCGCCCGGCCCGAGGATGTCGCAGCGCTCGGTACGCCCGCCAGATCCGTGGATCAGACGGTTACCCTGCCCGACTGGCTGCGGACTCCGGCGCCGCGCGAGACCATGGACGACGATCCGGTGCGTCCCTCCGGCCAGTCGGCCGAAGAAGGCCGCCGCGCGGTCCGAACGGGCGAATCGGTCCAGTCCCGCGCCCTCGCACTGCAACGCGGCACGCTGGTGCACCGGCTGCTGCAATCTCTCCCCGACATCCCCACCGAGCGCCGGCGCGAGGCCGCGCTCGGCTTCATGACGCGCAATGCCTCGGACTGGCCGGAGGTCGATCGCACCGCCCTGGCCGACAAGGTGCTCGCCTTGATCAGCGAGCCGCGCTTCGCAGCGGTCTTTGCAGCCGGCAGCCGGGCCGAGGTCGCGATCGCCGGCAGGCTGGAGCGGCCGGGCCGCACCCCGGCGCTGGTTTCCGGGCAGATCGACCGGCTCGTCGTTCGTCCGGATGAGGTTCTGATCGTCGATTTCAAGACCAACCAGGCGGCGCCCAGGAGCGCCGCCGAGGCGCCCGCCACCTATGTCCGCCAGCTTGCGCTGTACCGGGCGGTGCTATCGCGCCTTTATCCCCAAAAGCCGGTCCGGGCCGTGCTGCTCTGGACCGAGACCCTTGAATATATGGAGATTTCAGCCCCCGCGCTGGACGCGGCGCTGGCATCCCTTCATCTCAGTGTGAGCGTCCTTGACCCGGCAAGGGGCCGTTCATAGGTTGACGCCATGATCCCGGGCGCGATTCCAGGTCGCGCCGATTCTCTTTCAACCGAGTGAGGTACTCCAATGGCCGTTAGCAAGGTTTCCGACGCCGATTTCGAAGCCGAAGTGCTCAAGGCGAACGGCCCCGTGGTCGTCGATTTCTGGGCCGAATGGTGCGGCCCCTGCCGCATGATCGCCCCCGCCCTCGACGAGATCGCCGGCGCGATGGGCGACAAGGTCAAGATCGTGAAGCTCAACGTCGACGAGAGCCCGAAGACCGCGTCGAAGTACGGTGTGATGTCGATCCCGACCCTGATGATCTTCAAGGGCGGCGAGATGGCCTCCCGCCAGGTCGGCGCGGCGCCGAAGGCGAAGCTGCAGCAGTGGATCACCTCCGCGGTCTGATCCGTTGAGTTAGGATTTTTTCGACAACGGCCGGCGCTTCGCCGGCCGTTTTCATTTGTCGTGGGCTTCAGCGAGATTAGCGAGACTGGCGAGAACATCGGGAAAGTCTGACGCAACAGCGGGACCGATCTCGGACGCCTGGGGTCCGCGGGCATCGACGGCGTAAATTATGCGCGTACGCGTCGGCCCGAGCCGCTCGATTTGGTGGGCGACGGTGATGACGAGACTCCCGAGCCGTGTTTCGTCCACGAAGCACTCGTTCTCGCGGACCTCGACCAGTTGCGAGCGCAACGTTTCCTCACCGGGAGGCTTCATCGTGAACCAAGTCCCGGCGGAGAACGGTCCTTCAATGTCGATCTGCTCGATGCCTGCGTTCCAGGCTTTCCAGCCAGCGACATCGCGGAAAATGCGCCAGATGGCGTCCACGGTTGCGGACGTCTCGATCGCGTATTGCCCCTGCCAGGATTCTTCGCGATTCATGGCTCACGCCTCCTGTTGATGGGAGATGCTTACCGTGGGCGCGCATATGGCTGTCAAGCCGGTCGAGCCAACGGAGCATTCGGCAGCCGGCCGCGTTGAGATGATAAGCCTCATCGCTGAAGAGCTTCGCGCCGTGCCTGCTCCTCCCTCAAAATCCCACCGAAAAAGTGCCGCGCCTGCCGCGATGGAGGCGCGCTCCGTCGAGGCGATTCCGCGCGGCGAGATGTGGCAGTACGAGCCGAAATGGGATGGCTTTCGTTGCCTGCTGTCACGCGACGGCAACCGCGTCGATCTTCGCTCCAAATCCGGCGAGGATCTTTCGCGCTATTTCCCCGAGATCGTCACCGCTGCGTTGAAGCTCAAGACGGATCGGTTCACGCTCGACGGGGAGATCGTCGTGCCGCACGGCAAGGGCTTTTCCTTCGACGCGCTCCTGCAGCGGATTCACCCGGCGGCAAGCCGCGTGAACAAGCTTTCGCAGGAGACGCCGGCGCTCTATCTCACCTTCGACCTGCTTGCGTCGGCGAAGGAGAAGCAGCTTGCCAGGAGGCCGCTGAGCGAGCGACGGCCGGCACTGGAGGCCTTTGCGAAGGTCAACCTGAAAGGCGGCACGTTCCGCCTGTCTCCGGTGACGTCGAGCTACGCCACCGCGAAGAAATGGCTGGCACAGTCCGGCGGCGGATCGGATGGCGTCATCGCCAAGCGCATCGACCTGCCCTACCAGGCCGGAACGCGCGACGGCATGCAGAAGATCAAGAAGTTTCGCAGCGCCGACTGCGTCGTCGGAGGCTTCCGCTATGCCACCAACAGGCTGGCCGGCCGCAAGGTGGTCGGCTCGCTGCTGCTCGGGCTCTATGACGATGAGGGCCTGCTGCACCATGTCGGCTTCACCTCGGCGATCAAGGCCGAAGAGAAACCTGGTCTGACCGACCGATTGGAGGCGCTGATCGGGGGGCCCGGCTTCACCGGCAACGCGCCGGGCGGGCCCAGCCGCTGGTCGACCGAGCGCTCGGCAAAATGGTGCCCGCTCAAGTCGAAGCTGGTGATCGAGGTCTGCTACGACCATTTCAGCGGCGCGCGCTTTCGCCACGGCACCTCGATCCTGCGCTGGCGTCCCGACAAGGCGCCGCGGCAATGCCGCTTCGAGCAACTGAAGCAGAAGGTGGCCGATCCGATGAAGCTGTCGAAGTGAGCGTAGCCCGGATGGAGCGCAGCGCAATCCGGGCTACGGTGCGACGGCTACTTGATCCACCCCGTCGCCAGCGCGTTCGCCAATTCCGGCTGATCGTTGCGCCGAGCGAGCGCGGCCATCGCCTCGTGATCGTACGTGACACGGCGGAACGTCACCTGCCAGGCGCCATCGGTCAGTTCGAGGATCACATAGCGCGCGTGCGGCGTGCCGGCTTCGACCACATGCGGGAACGGATGCTTATCACGATAGCCGGGGCTGCCGACGCTGCCGGGATTGACGATCAGCCGGCCGTCGCGCAGGCGCACGGCACGGGCGAGATGGGTGTGGGCGCAGAGGATCAGGGATTGCGTGATGCCTCGCGCGAGTTGCTCGATGCGGTCGAGCGGGGATAGCGCCACCGTGCCGTCGGGATGCACGGTATCGAGCCAATAGACCTCGTCGTTGCCGGGTGTCGCATGGCAGAGGAAGACCTGGTCGCGGAACACCCGCGTCATCGGCTGCGCACGCAGCCAGTCGAGTTGCGCGGCATCAAGCTGCGCATGGGCGGGACGATCCCACGAGCCCATCTTCTCCGGCGGACGGTCGAGCAGATAGCGGTCGTGATTGCCGAGCACGTGCACGGCGTCGAGCTTCATCAAAATATCGATCGTCCGCCGCGCATCGAGCGGACCGCTCAGCATGTCGCCGAGATTGACGATGTCGGCGATGCCTTGCGCGCCGATGTCGGCGAGCACAGCTTCCAGCGCGAGATAGTTTCCGTGGACGTCGGCAATCGCGGCAAAGCGCATCGTTGGTCACTCAGTATCATAGCCCGGAGGAGCGAAGCGTAATCCGGGCTGCGCAACCCTATGCAGGAGGCGTGCCGTTGATCGCCAGCACGTGGCCGGCGAGATAGAGCGAGCCGGTGATCAGGATGCGTGGCGGCACTTCGTAGGCGAGCTTCGCCAATGCGCGCAGCGCGGCTTCGATGCCGGGCGCGGGCTCGACGCGCATGCCGAGGCTGCGCGCCGCGTCCGCGAGACGGTCGACCGGCATCGCGTTTTCGGTGTCGGGGATAGGCACCGCAATGATGTGACGGGTGAGGCCGGCGAAATTGGCAAGAAAGCCCTGCGCGTCCTTGTTGGCCATCATGCCCGCGATCACCACCAGCGGCCGCGACACCCGCTCTTCGAGGTCGCCGAGCGCGGCCGCTGCCACACGTCCGCCCTCGGCATTGTGCCCGCCATCGAGCCAGATCTCGGAGCCCTGCGGCCCCCAACCGAGCAACTCGCCCGAGGAGATACGCTGCATCCGCGCCGGCCATTCGGCGCCGACGATGCCGGCCTCGAACGCCGCATGGCTGATCTTGAACGCCGGGACCGCACGGAGCGTCGCGATCGCAAGGCCGGCATTGTCGAACTGGTGTCGCCCGAACAGGCGCGGCGCGGTAAGATCCATCAGGCCACGCTCGTCGGAATAGACGAGGCGCCCGTGCTCGACATTGACGTGCCAGCTTTCGTTCGCAGCAAACAGCGGCGCGCGCATGCGCCTGGCCTCGGCCTCGATCACAGCCATCGCCTCGCCCGTCTGCTCCGCCGAGATCACCGGCACGCCGCGCTTGATGATGGCGGCCTTCTCGCCGGCGATCGATGTCAGGGTCGGCCCGAGAAAATCCATGTGGTCCATGCTGATCGGCGTGATCACGCAGGCCGCCGGCGTGTCGACCACATTGGTCGAATCGAGCCGGCCGCCGAGCCCGACCTCGAGCAACGCCGCATCGGCCGGGTTCTGTGCAAAGAGATGGAAGGCGGCGGCGGTCTTCAACTCGAACACGGTCGCCGCCTCGCCGGCGTTGACGCGCTCGACCTCTTCCAGCGCCGCGCGCAATTCATCGTCGCCGACCAGCACGCCGCCACCGGTGCGGCCGAGCCGGAAACATTCGTTGATGCGGACGAGGTAAGGTGAGGTATAGGCGTGGACGCGCAGGCCCGAAGCTTCGAGCGTCGCGCGCAGATAAGCGAGTGTCGAGCCCTTGCCGTTGGTGCCGGCGATGTGAATCACCGGCGGCAGCTTGCGTTCGGGATGGCCGAGCCGTGCGAGCAGGCGGTGCATCCGCTCCAGCCCGAGATCGATGCGCTTCTGATGCAGGGCCGACAGCCGCCCGATCAGTTCGCCGAGCGGCGTCCTTGTGCTGTCCGGGGACGCGTTCACGCGTGGGGCGCGGCCGGCGCCGTCTCGGCGGCCGATACGATCTGCGCCGGGCTCGCGACCGGCTGCACCGGTTTCGATGCGCTCTCCAGCGCCGGAGCCTTGGTCAGAAGGCGGCAGAGCCGCGCCAGAGTCGGACGCAGGTCATGGCGATGCACGACCATGTCGACCATGCCGTGCTCCTTCAAATATTCGGCGCGCTGGAAACCTTCAGGCAGCTTCTCGCGGATGGTCTGCTCGATCACGCGCGCGCCGGCAAAGCCGATCAGCGCACCGGGCTCGGCGATCTGAACGTCGCCGAGCATCGCGTAGGACGCGGTGACGCCGCCGGTGGTCGGATTGGTGAGTACGACGATATAAGGCAGTTTTGCTTCACGCAGCATCTGCACGGCGACCGTGGTGCGCGGCATCTGCATCAAGGACAGGATACCTTCCTGCATGCGCGCGCCGCCTGAAGCGGCAAACACGATGAACGGCGACTTTTTCTCGACGGCGAGCTCGAGCCCGCGCACGATGGCCTCGCCTGCGGCCATGCCGAGCGAGCCGCCCATGAAATCGAAATCCTGCACGGCGACGACGACGGCGGAGCCTTCGAGCTTGCCGTAACCGACTTTGATCGCGTCGTTCAAATTGGTCCGCGCGCGCGCGTCCTTGACGCGATCGACGTATTTCTTCTCATCGCGGAACTTGAGCGGATCGGGCGTCACCTCGGGCAACGCGACGTCGAACCAGGTCTCGTTGTCGAAGATCGACTTCAGACGCGCCACCGCGCCCATGCGCATGTGGTAGTTCGAGCCGGGGATGACGAACTGGTTGGCCTCGACGTCCTTGTAGAACACGAGCTGCCCGGAATCCGGACACTTGATCCACAGATTCTCCGGCGTCTCCCGCCGCAGCATGTTGCGGATCTTCGGCCGGACCACATTGGTAAGCCAGTTCATGGTTTGCTCCGATGTGCGAATCCGCTCCGGGATCGCCTGAAGGATATATGGCCGCCGGATCCTGCCCCGGCAAGCCGCCGTGTCGCCCGCCCGGAGAGCGGAATTATGGCCTATTCGGCCACCGCTCGCGCACCCTTGACGCCCTGGGCCAGGGCCGCCGTCAGCTCGGCGACGGCGCTGACGGTCTTGCCGGTCGCCCGCCCCTCGGCATCGAGGCTGTTCCTGAGCGCATCGACCAGCGCGGTGCCGACCACGGCGCCATTGGCATGCGAGGCAATGGCGCGCGCAGTCTCCGGCGTGCGGATGCCGAAGCCGACGCAGACCGGCAGTTTTGTATGCCGCTTGATGCGGGCGACTGCTTCGCTCACCGCCGAGGAGTCCGCGGCCGCAGCACCGGTGATGCCGGTGATCGAGACGTAGTAGACGAAGCCCGAAGTGTTGGCGAGCACGGCCGGCAGGCGCTTGTCGTCGGTGGTCGGCGTCGCCAGGCGAATGAAGTTGAGGCCGGCCTTCATCGCGGGCAGGCAGAGCTCGTCGTCCTCTTCCGGCGGCAGGTCGACGATGATGAGGCCGTCGACGCCGGCGCTCTTCGCATCACCTAAGAACTTGTCGACGCCGTAGATGTAGATCGGATTGTAGTAGCCCATCAGCACGATCGGCGTCGCATCGTCGTCCTTGCGGAAGCCGCGCACCAGGTCGAGCGTCTTCTTCAGCGTCATGCCGGCCTTGAGCGCGCGCAGACCCGCGGCCTGGATCGACGGACCATCGGCCATCGGATCGGTGAAGGGCATGCCGATCTCGATCACGTCGGCGCCCGACTTCGGCAGCGCCTTGATGATCTCGAGCGACGTCGCCGGATCGGGGTCGCCGGCCATCAGGAAGGTCACGAAGGCCGAGCGGCCTTGCTCCGCAAGCTCGGCAAAACGGGTGTCGATACGCGTGGTCACTTGCTCTTGCCCCTCAGGATGTCGCCGACCTGCGGGACGTCCTTGTCGCCGCGGCCGGAAAGATTGACGACCATCAGGTGATCCCGGGGCCGCTTCGGCGCGAGCTCCATCACCTTGGCGATGGCATGCGCCGGCTCGAGCGCGGGGATGATGCCTTCGAGCCGCGACAACAGCTGGAACGCGGCGAGCGCCTCATCATCGGTCGCGGAGAGATAGTTCACGCGGCCGATCTCGTGCAGCCAGGAATGCTCGGGGCCGATGCCGGGATAGTCGAGGCCGGCCGAGATCGAATGCGCGTCCTGGATCTGGCCGTCGGCGTCCATCAGCAGATAGGTGCGGTTGCCGTGGAGCACGCCGGGACGGCCGCCCGCGATCGAAGCGGCGTGCAGCTGCGTGAGCCCGTGGCCTGCGGCTTCGACGCCGAAGATTTCAACGCTGGGATCGTCGAGGAAGGGATGGAACAGCCCCATCGCGTTCGAGCCGCCGCCGATGCAGGCGACCAGCGAGTCCGGCAGGCGTCCTTCGACCTCCTGCACCTGCGCCTTGGTCTCGTTGCCGATGATCGACTGGAAATCGCGCACCAGCGTCGGATAGGGATGCGGACCCGCGACCGTGCCGATGCAGTAGAAGGTGTTGTGCACGTTGGTGACCCAGTCGCGCAGCGCCTCGTTCATCGCGTCCTTCAGCGTGCGCGTGCCCGACTGCACCGGGAACACCTTGGCGCCCAGCATCTCCATGCGGATCACGTTGGGCTGCTGCCGCTCGACGTCGACGGCACCCATATAGACCACGCATTCGAGACCGAAGCGCGCGCACAGCGTCGCGGTGGCGACACCGTGCTGGCCGGCGCCGGTCTCGGCGATGATGCGCTTCTTGCCCATGCGCCGCGCCAGCATGATCTGGCCGAGCACGTTGTTCACCTTGTGCGAGCCGGTGTGGTTGAGCTCCTCGCGCTTGAGGTAGATCTTCGCGCCGCCGAGATGCTCGGTGAGGCGCTCGGCGAAATAGAGCGGCGAGGGCCGGCCGACATAGTCCTTGAGATAGCCGTTCATCTCGGCCTGGAACGCCGGATCGGCCTTGGCCGCGGTGTAGGCCTTCTCCAGATCGAGGATCAGCGGCATCAGCGTCTCGGCGACGAAGCGGCCGCCGAAAATGCCGAAATGGCCGCGCTCGTCGGGGCCGCTGCGATAGGAATTGGGTTTGGCGATGGTCATCGGACGCTCAACTCTTGAGTGGCGCGCGCGGCGCGAATGAAGGCCTTGATCATCTCGGAATCCTTGACGCCGGGAGCGCTCTCGACGCCGGAGGACACATCGACGCCGCCGGCGCCGGTGACGCGGAGGGCTTCCGCAACATTGTCGGCGTCAAGTCCGCCCGAGACCATGTAGGGGACGTTCAGATCGAGATTTTCCAGGAGATGCCAGTCGAACGGCTCTCCTAAGCCACCGGGCCGCGTCGCATCCTTCGGCGCACGCGCATCGAACAGGATGCGGTCGGCGATTGCGGCGTAGCCGGGCAGCACGGCGAGATCGACGGATGTTGCGACCGGCACCGCCTTCATCACCGGGCGGCCGAACCGCTGCTTGATGTCGCGCAGCCGCGCCACGCTCTCCTTGCCATGGAGCTGGAGAATGTCCGGCGCCAGCGCGTCCATGATGTTGTCGAGCGTGGCGTCGTCGGCATCGACCGTGAGCGCGACCTTGAGCGCGCGCCGCTTGACCTGGCGGCCGAGATCGCGGCCCGCTTCCAGCGACAGGTGCCGCGGTGACGGCGGAAAGAACACGAACCCCACCATGTCGGCACCCGCCTCGAGCGCCGTTTCGAGCGTCTCGGGCGTGGACAGGCCACAGATCTTGACGAGCAGGGACATGGTCTCAAAGCAAATGGAGGCCGCAGGGCCCGCGGCCGGAAAACGGGGTTTTCGGTTGCGGCCGCTTCTACAACGTCGCGCGCTGCTTGTCTCGCCCGATGGGCCCGTAGAGGCCTACCCCGGCAGGGGCGGGAAGGCGCTGCGGATCGGTCCTTGCTGCGGCCACCTGGGCCCGCAGGTCAGCCAGTTCGCCCCTGGCGCCGCGTGCATCCGCCTCGTTCCGCCGCGCCGCGCGCCGCCAGCGCCGCTGGCCGAACCAGACGGCGCATCCACCCGCCAGGACGCCGAGGGCGGCGACCAGGATCAGGAGCAGGAACAGCGGCAGCGTGACCGACAGCGACGGATCATCCGCCAGGAAGGGATCGAGCGAGACCGTGACGAAATGCCGGTTGGCGACGGCGAAGGTCACCAGGATCAGTCCCAGCGGAATCACGATCAGCGCGGTGAGGAACTTTCGCATCGCGATCGCTCGTCTTGAATCAAGCTTGCTGCCGCATCATGCGGCCGTTCGGTTAAGCCCGGACGACAACGTTAATCCTTAATCCGGCGCGCCGGGATCCGGATGGTCGCGGTTCAGCCGCTCGCGCATTTCCTTGCCGGTCTTGAAGAACGGAACGCTCTTCTGGTCGACGGGCACATGGGCGCCGGTGCGCGGATTACGCCCGGCGCGTGCCGGGCGATGCTTGACCGAGAAGGCACCGAAGCCGCGCAACTCGACGCGATCACCGCGCGCGAGGGCCGCTACGATCTCTTCGAGAATCGCATTCACAATGTTCTCGACATCCCGCTGGTACAGATGCGGGTTGTGCTCGGCGATACGCTGAACAAGTTCGGATTTGATCATCGAGAGATAGGACCCGGAAGCGTGCGGATGACCATTTCCGTGAAAATACTGTGATCTGTCAAGACGCTAAATCAAGGTTGAGCGTCGTGAAAATACGTGACAAATGCCGAAAAAGCGGACTGCCCCGGCACCCGCCGGACGGGAAAAGCCTCGAAGGCTCGCCCGGTTCCAGTCAGTTTGACGCGGCGGGTTGCCACAGGGCCAACATTCCATCCATTCCGAAGCGGTCGACCGCCTGGACAACGCCGGTTTGCCCGATTTGATGGGCAATCGAGCCTAAACCAAGCGCTTCCAGGGTGACGGCGGCGGCCGTCTTGAGGAACGGCAGGTCGCCAAAGCGGGGCTGGAGCTTGTAATCGCGTACGGGAAGTCCCTTCTTGACGCCCTTCTGCTCGACGAGCCAGGTCACCGCTGTCTTCTCGTCACCGATCTGGTCGATCAGCTTGAGATCGACCGCCTGACGCCCGGTGAAGACACGGCCATCGGCCACTTTCTCGATCAGCGTGTCATCCATGCCACGCCGCTCCTTCACCAGACCCCTGAACCAGGCATAAGAATCCTTCACCAGCGCATCGAGCGCGGCGCGTGCTTCCGGGCTGGTCGGCTCAAAACCGTTGGGTGCGGCCTTCAGCGGCGAGGATTTGACCTCCTCGACCTTGACGCCGATGGTCTTCAACAGCTCGGCGACATTCGGGTACTGGAACAGCACGCCGATCGAGCCGACCAGCGAGCTCTGCTGGGCGATGATGTGGTCGCTCGCGATTGCCGTGATGTAGCCGCCGGAGGCGGCGAGACCCTCGACCACGACGACGAGCGGCTTCTTCGCCTTCAATCGGACGAGCGAATCGTAGAGTTGCTCGGAGCCGGCGGTGGTGCCGCCCGGCGAGTTGATGTGAACGATGACGGCGGCGGCCTGCGAGTTCTCCAGCCGCTCCAGCGCCTGGGTGCGATCGGAATCGCTGCGGATCAGGCCGTCGATCTGAACCCGCGCGATCGAGCCGGCGGATGCGAACGTGCCGCGCGCACCGGGGGTCGCGACCAGCGCGAAGCCGGCGATCGCCGCGATCGCGATCAGCGCGGCCATGACGCGCCAGAACGTCAGCTTGCGGCGAATCCTGCGGCGATCGACGATGATGTCAGAATCGAGCGACATCGGAATATCTCCAAATGAAAGGGCCAGGCGTGTTGTGCCGTCACAGCGTGACCATTGGCCTGTCTGGATACATCAATTGCGGCGCATTTTGAAGAAAACAAGGCCCGCGGCGTAGCCCGGATGGAGCGCAGCGCAATCCGGGGTTGTCACCTTGCCGAAAGACCTTCCCGGATTTCACTGCGCTCCATCCGGGCTACGAGCGCGCACAAAAAAGCCCCGGCTCGCGCCGGGGCTTTGATGCAGCGAAAACGGACGTCTCGCTTACTTGCTGTCGCGGTTCTTGAGCGCGGTGCCGAGGATGTCGCCGAGCGTCGCTCCCGAATCGGAGGAGCCGTACTGTGCGATGGCTTCCTTCTCTTCGGCAACTTCGAGCGCCTTGATCGACACCTGGACCTTGCGGGCCTTCTTGTCGAACTGGATCACGCGGGCATCGACCTTCTCGCCGACAGCGAAGCGTTCGGCGCGCTGGTCGTTGCGGTCACGGGCAAGCTCCGAGCGCTTGATGAAGGTGGTGAAGTCGGTACCGGCGATCTTCACCTCGATACCGCTCTCCTTCACTTCGAGCACTTCGCAGGTCACGACCGCGCCCTTCTTGACATCGCCCGGCTCGGCGAAGGGGTCGCCTTCAAGCTGCTTGATGCCGAGCGAGATGCGCTCCTTCTCGACGTCCACGTCGAGCACCACGGCCTTCACCATGTCGCCCTTCTTGTAGTTGTCGATCACCTGCTCGCCCGGAAGCTTCCAGTCGAGGTCGGAGAGGTGGACCATGCCGTCGACGTCGCCCTCGAGGCCCAGGAACAGACCGAACTCGGTCTTGTTCTTGACCTCGCCCTCGACCACCGAACCGGTCGGGTGACCTTCGACGAAGACCTCCCAGGGGTTGCGCATGGTCTGCTTGAGGCCGAGCGAGATGCGGCGCTTGACGGAATCGACTTCCAGCACCTGCACTTCGACTTCCTGCGAGGTCGAGACGATCTTGCCGGGGTGCATGTTCTTCTTGGTCCACGACATCTCGGAGACGTGGATCAGGCCTTCGATGCCCGGCTCGAGCTCGACGAAAGCACCGTAGTCGGTGATGTTGGTGACGCGGCCGGTGAAGCGGGCACCCAGCGGGTACTTGGCTTCGATACCCTGCCACGGATCGTCCAGCAGCTGCTTCATGCCCAGCGAGATGCGGTGCGTCTCGTGGTTGATCTTGATGATCTTGACCTTCACGGTCTGGCCGATCGAGAGCACCTCGGTCGGGTGGTTGACGCGGCGCCACGCGATGTCGGTGACGTGCAGCAGGCCGTCGATGCCACCGAGGTCAACGAACGCACCGTAGTCGGTGATGTTCTTGACCACGCCGTCGATGACCTGACCCTCTTCGAGGTTCTGCACCAGCTCCTGGCGCTGCTCGGCGCGGGTCTCTTCCAGCACGGTGCGGCGGGAGACGACGATGTTGCCGCGGCGGCGATCCATCTTCAGGATCTGGAACGGCTGCGAGTTGTTCATCAGCGGCGCGACGTCGCGGATCGGACGGATGTCGACCTGCGAGCGCGGCAGGAAGGCCACGGCACCGTCGAGGTCGACGGTGAAGCCGCCCTTGACCTGGTTGAAGATGACGCCGTTGACCTTCTCGTTGTTCTGGAACGCCTTCTCGAGCTTGCCCCAGCTCTCTTCGCGGCGCGCCTTGTCGCGCGACAGCACGGCTTCGCCGAGGGCGTTTTCGATGCGATCGAGGAACACTTCCACCTCGTCGCCGACCTTGAGGTCGCTGTCACGGCCGGGGCCGGAAAATTCGCGCAGCGCGACGCGGCCCTCGGTCTTCAGGCCGACGTCGATGACGGCCATGTCCTTTTCAATTGCAACCACCTTGCCCTTGACGACGGAGCTTTCCTGCAGGTTGCCACCTGCGAAGGACTCGTCGAGCATCGCGGCGAAATCGTCGCGCGAGGGGCTGTAGGTATCAGCAGAAGTCGAAGCCATTTGTTCTCCAGTTGCGGATGTCTTGCCGGCCGTTGGGTTCATGGGCGCATCGCGCGCGCAGTGTCGGAAGGTCCGCAAGACCTTCGAGCGACCGCTCGTTGCCCCGGCCCAAAGACCGGAACAGCGGAAGCGGGCCGGCTGAGGCCCGCGCGTTCGATACGTTGAAATCTGTTGTCCGGAGCCTGGATCGCGCCGGTCCTGAAACCGAAGGACCGAAGGTATCGACCTCAAAGAGCGGGAGCGGGCGCTTCCTCCAATGACGGCTGCGGCTTAACCCCGCGACCGGCCCGCTCGGACGGCCTCGATAATGTCGATGGCGGCCCGGACGCCGCCTTCTATATCCAGTTGGGAGTTGTCTAGCAAGTAAGCATCGGTGGCTGGTTTTAGAGGTGCAATCGGGCGGTTCTTGTCGCGCTCGTCGCGCTGGATGATGTCCGCGAGCACGGCCGCCTCGTCGGCGTCCTCGCCCCGCGCCTTGGCCTCCATGGTCCGGCGGCGCGCCCGGACCCTGGGATCGGCGACGACGAAGATCTTCACGTCGGCGTGGGGGCAGATCACGGTTCCAATATCCCGGCCATCGAGCACGGCGCCGGGTGGATCGGCGGCGAATTGCCGCTGGAAATTGACCAGGGCCTCGCGGACCGCCGGGATCGCCGAGACGATGGAGGCGCCCTCGCCGACCGTCTGGGTCTTTAGCGCGGGATTGCCGAACTTTTCGGGATCGAGTTCCAGCGCCGCCGCGACCGCGGCCGCCTCGTCCCGGAGATCGTGGCCGGACTGCATCAGCGCGTAAGCCACCGCGCGATAGATCACACCGGTATCGAGATGACGATAGCCGTAGTGGTGGGCGAGGCGCTTGCCCAGCGTCCCTTTCCCCGACGCCGCGGGCCCATCGATGGCGATGATCATGAAAACTCGGCCCCCAGCGCACGCATCATCGGAATGAAATCCGGAAAGCTGGTGGCGATGAAGGTGGTGTCGTCGACGCGCACCGGCTGGTCGGAGGCGCAGCCCATCACCAGCGCGGACATCGCGATGCGATGGTCCATATGGGTGGCAACGAGGCCGCCGCCGGGAACGTGGCCACGGCCCTCGACGATCAGATCATCGCCGGAGACCTCCACCTTGACTCCGTTGACGCGGAGCATGTCGGCGGTGGCCTCTAGCCGGTCGGATTCCTTGACCCGCAGCTCGTGCAGGCCGCGCATGACGGTGGTGCCTTCGGCGAAGGAGGCCGCCACCGCCAGCACCAGATATTCGTCGATCATCGAGGGTGCGCGCTCCGGCGGCACTTCGACGCCGCGCAGTTTTGACGCGCGCACGCGCAGTTGCGCCATCGGCTCGCCGGCGTCACCGCGCACCTCGCTCTCTTCAATCGAGGCGCCCATTTCGCGCAGCGTGGTGAACAGACCGGTGCGCAGCGGATTGGTCATGACATCCGACAGGACGACATCTGAGCCTTCGGCGATGAGCGCCGCGACGACCGGGAAGGCCGCCGAAGAGGGATCGGCGGGCACGACGACGCTGGCGCCGTGCAACTCGCCCTGGCCCACCAGCGTGATGCGGCGGCCGTGCTGGCCTTCCCGCGCCGAAGTGATGTCGGCGCCGAAGTGCCTGAGCATCAGCTCGGTGTGGTCGCGACTGGCCTCGGTCTCGATCACGGTGGTGGTGCCGGGTGCGGCGAGCCCCGCGAGCAGCACCGCCGACTTGATCTGGGCCGAGGCGACCGGGGTCTTGTAGGTGATCGGCAGCGGATCGCGCGCGCCCTGGAGGGTCAGCGGCAGACGGCCGCCCTCGCCCCCGGACACGACCCTGGCGCCCATCTTTTCGAGCGGATCGAGGATCCGGCGCATGGGGCGGCTGCGCAGCGAGGCGTCACCGTCGAATACCGCCGAGATCGGACATCCCGCCACCGCCCCCATGACCAGCCGGCACCCGGTGCCGGAGTTGCCGAAATCCAGCGCTGTCTTGGGCTCGGCAAAGCCGGCAACCCCGACGCCGTGGACCTTCCAGGCAAAATTGCCTGTGCGCTCGACCCTGGCGCCCAGCGCCTGCATGGATTTGGCGGTGTTGAGGACGTCCTCGCCCTCGAGCAAGCCCGAAATCCGGGTCTCGCCGACCGCGAGCGCGCCCAGGATCAGGGCGCGGTGAGAAATCGACTTGTCCCCAGGCACCCGTACTTTCCCGGTCAGGGGCCCGCCGGCGCGCGACTGAAGCGGCCTCGGTTGGTCGGAATGGGTCAAGATTGTGTCCTTGGATACGCCCTCGCGGCTTGGGGGCAGGTACCACATGGTCAGCGCCCCGTCACGGGCATGTCGTTCTTCCGTAATGCGCTATTGACAGCGGGCCGCCAACTAGCCAAGTGAAGCACCGCTTTTCAGACATTCCCAGGATTCCTGCCGTGGCCAAGTCCGAACTCGGAACCAAACGTATTTGCCCGACCACGGGCAAGAAATTCTATGACCTCAACAAGAGTCCGGTGATCTCGCCCTATACCGGTGAGGTGGTGCCGATCGCTCCGGTGGCCCCTGCGCGTGCGACCCGTGGCGGGGCCGAAGCCCGCAGCATGGCCCAGGACACCGCGCCGGAGCCGGCGGAGGTCGAGGAGGTCTCGCTCGAGGAGGCCGACGCCGAGGAGAACACCGGCAAGGTCAAGGCCGCCGTGCCCGAATCCGAGGACGATATCGAGGTCGACGAGACCCTCGACGACGACGATGACGATGATTCGACCTTCATTGCCGACGAGGAAGAGGGCGATGAGGACGTGACCGACATCATTGGTGATGTCGGAGGTGATGAAGAGACTTGAGATCAGCCCTGATCTGTGAAAAAGGGTGCACCGCGCGAGTCGCCAGGGCTCGCCGGCCGGGACGGATCCCCCAGGGTCCTCCCAATTGGAAGACTTAAGGGGCCATAGCTCAGCTGGGAGAGCGCTTGCATGGCATGCAAGAGGTCGGCGGTTCGATCCCGCCTGGCTCCACCACGCTTCACCCTTCGGGCTACGCGTGGCGCAGCCGCGCAGGGCCCGAAGGGTGAAGCGTGGTGTCCGGCGAAGCCCGCAGGGCGGGCTTTGACGAACTCCCCTACTCCCCGATCACCGCATTGAGCCGGTCGCGCAGCGCGACGATCTCGTCCTTCATCGCAACCAGCTCCGAGACCGAGCAGTCCGAGGCCGCCAGGATCGACTGCGGCACGCTGCGCGCCTTGTCCTTCAAGGCGTGGCCCTGCGGCGTCAGCGCGATCAGCACCTGACGCTCGTCCTCGCTCGAGCGGGTGCGCTTGACGAGATGAGCTGCCTCGAGCCGCTTGAGCAGCGGCGTCAGCGTGCCGGAATCGAGGAACAGCTTTTCGCCGATGTCCTTGACCGGCACGTCGTCGCGCTCCCACAGCACCAGCATCACCAGATATTGCGGGTAGGTCAGGCCGAGCCGGTCGAGCAGCGGCTTGTAGACACGGTTGAAGGCGTGCGCGGCCGAATAGACCGCAAAGCAGATCTGGTTGTCGAGCCGCAGCGGCGCGTCCGCTGCCGATGGTTTCCGGGGCATGAAGAATCTCACTGGAACTGCTTCCATTCTGGGCCCGGCCGGCGGCACATTCAATTGCGAACAATTAAATGTGAGACCCTACAATTTCAATTGCGCGCAATCTAATTGTCTGCGATACAGATCGCGCCCACCCGAACCCCCAGGGAGATCAAAATGTCCGTGAACGTCCTCTACAAGACCAGCGCCAAGGCGACCGGCGGCCGCGACGGCCATGCTGCAACCCTCGACGGCGCGCTCGACGTCAAGCTGACCACGCCGAAGGAGCTCGGCGGCGGCGGCGGCGCCGGCAACAATCCCGAACAGCTGTTCGCGGCCGGCTATGCCGCCTGCTTCATCGGCGCGATGAAGTTCGTGGCCTCGCAGGGCGGACCGAAGGTCCCCGCCGACGCCTCCGTCACCTCGACCGTCGGCATCGGCCCGCGCTCGGCGGGCGGCTTCGGTCTCGACATCGATCTCGCCGTCTCGCTGCCGGGCCTTGCCCGTGCCGAGGCCGAGGCGCTGGTCGAGAAGGCGCACCAGGTGTGCCCCTACTCCAATGCCACGCGCGGGAATATCGACGTTCGCCTGACGATCGTCTGATCGGAAGGTGAATTGGCTGGCCCGGGATCCCCCTCGGGCCGGCCGCTTTTGTTGATTTACCACGCCGCGGGATTGACGCGCGGCGGTGCATGCGGCCCTACGCGAGGGCCCATTGCTGACGCAAACAAACCTCGCTAGGCCTGTGATCAAAGCTCGACACAGGGGAAGCGAAGGCATGACCGAAGCAGCATTGGGCGCAATGAGCGGACTGCGCGTCATCGATCTCACGCGCGTGCTCGGCGGCCCTTACTGCACCCAGATTCTCGCCGACCACGGCGCCGACGTGATCAAGGTCGAGCCGCCTGCCGGCGACGAGGTGCGCGACTGGGGCCCTCCCTTCCACGATGAGGACGCGGCGTATTTCATCGGCATCAACCGCAACAAGCGCTCGATCGGCCTCGACCTCGCCTCCGAGGGCGGCCGGATCGTGCTGCTCAAGATGCTGGAGACGGCCGACGTCCTGATCGAGAATTTCAAGCCGGGCACGCTGGAGAAATGGGGCATCGGCAACGAGGTGCTGCGCGACAAATTCCCGCGCCTCGTGCACTGCCGGATCTGCGGCTTCGGCGCCGACGGCCCGCGCGGCGGCAATCCCGGCTATGACGCCATCATCCAGGCCATGACCGGCATGATCGCGGCGACCGGCTCGCCCGAGAGCGGGCCGATGCGGATCGGCGTGCCGCTGGTCGACATCACCACCGGCCTTTACGCCGCGATCGGCATCCTGATGGCGCTGTCGGAGCGGCAGCGCTCCGGCAAGGGCCAGTTCCTGGAGACGACGCTGTACGAGACCGGCCTTGCCATCATGCATCCGCACACCGCGAATTATTTCATGCATGGCAAGCCCCCTGGCCTCACCGGCAACGAGCATCCCAACCTCGTGCCTTACGCGATCTTTCCGACCAAGACCGACAACATCTTCATCGGCGTCGGCAATGACGGCACGTTCCGCAAGCTCGCCAAGGAGATCGGCAAGCCCGAGCTCGGCACCGATCCGCGCTTTGCCCGCAACAAGGACCGCATCGCCAACCGCGAGGCGCTGCGCGCCGAGCTTGCCGCCGTGTTCAGCCAGCACGAGGCCGAGCCGCTGTGCAATCGCCTGCTCGCGGCCGGCCTGCCCGCCGGCCCCGTGCAGAAGATCGATCAGGCGCTGACCAACCCGCACACGATCGCGCGCGGCGATGTCATCGAGAAGGACTGGTACAAGGGCGTGGCCTCGCCGATCCGGCTCGACCGCAGCAAGCCGAGCTTGCGCCGCCTGCCGCCGAAGTTCAGCCAGCACTCGGCGGAGGTGCTGGGCGAGTTCGGCTACTCCCAGGCGGAGATCGAGGCAATGGTCGAGAAGGGCACCGTCTGCGGCCCCGAGCGCAAGCGCTAGGGTTGCGATAGGAGAAAGAGCGCACCGCAACGACAGTGCGCTCCCTCCCCCGCATGCGCAGGGCTATCGGCTATGGCATTTTGCGTGACTTGAGCGCGCGCCTCGTCCTTCGAGACGACCGCTTCGCGGTCTCCTCAGGATGAGGCTAAGCGGCATGTGCGCTCGTCGAAACTGCTGCCACGCACTCGGTCCTCATCCTGAGGGCCCGCCAACGGCGGGCGTCTCGAAGGATGGCCACAAAGAAATTGGCAGCATACGCGATAGCCCTGCCCGCTTGCGGGGGAGGGTCGGGGAGAGGGTGCCTCCGCAACGGGACAATCCCCCAGAGGATAGAGCCCTCACCCGGCGCTGCGCGCCGACCTCTCCCGCAAGCGGGAGAGGTTAAGGGAGCCCGGAGCTGCATTGGTTCTACGTAACGCCAATCCGGCCGACGGCACTCAATACTGATCCAAGCAATGCCGCACTGCGGCGCGACGCACGCATATGCACTGCGAACCGATACCGCTGCCCGCGGCGTCTTCGCCTATTTGATGGCTTCCCTTTTCGAGCGCTTGCCGCTTTCGTTTCGGCCGCTTACACAGTCATGTGAACGTCATATGGCGCTGCTAGCGCAAGCGCTTCTTTAGTGACGGGCAAGGGAGGTTTTCTTGATGGCTCTTCGACACTTTGGCGCGGCTGCCGCTGTCGCACTCACCGTTGGTCTCGGCGCCTCGCCGGCCCTGGCCGTGACCGAAATCCAGTGGTGGCACGCGATGACCGGCGCCAACAACGACGTCATCGTCAAGCTGGCGACCGACTTCAACGCGTCGCAGACCGACTACAAGGTGATCCCGACCTACAAGGGCAACTATGCCGATACGATGAACGCCGGCATCGCCGCATTCCGCGCCGGCAACGCTCCGCACATCATGCAGGTGTTCGAAGTCGGCACCGCGACCATGATGGCCGCGACCGGCGCCGTGAAGCCGGTCTACAAGCTGATGGGCGAGACCGGCGAGAAGTTCGATCCGAAGGCCTACCTGCCCGCGATCACCGGCTACTACTCGACCTCGAAGGGCGAGATGCTGTCCTTCCCCTTCAACTCGTCGTCGACCGTGATGTGGGTCAATCTCGACGAGCTCAAGAAGGCGAACGTCGAGATTCCGAAGACCTGGCCTGAGGTGTTCGACGCGGCCAAGAAGCTGAAGGCCGCCGGCCACGCCACCTGCGGCTTCTCCGGCTCCTGGGTCACCTGGGTCAATCTCGAGCAGCTCTCCGCCTGGCACAACGTGCCGCTCGCCAGCAAGGCCAACGGCCTCGACGGCTTCGACACCGTGCTCGAGTTCAACGGGCCGCTCCAGGTCAAGCATCTCGAGAACCTGGTCGAGCTCCAGAAGGACAAGACCTACGACTATGCCGGCCGCACCAACACCGGCGAAGGCCGCTTCACCTCCGGCGAGTGCCCGATCTACCTGACCTCGTCGGCGTTCTTCGGCAACGTCAAGGCGCAGGCCAAGTTCGCCTTCACCGCCGTGCCGATGCCCTATTATCCGGACGCCAAGGGCGCACCGCAGAACTCGATCATCGGCGGCGCCTCGCTCTGGGTCATGGGCGGCAAGTCGGCCGACGAGTACAAGGGCGTCGCGAAGTTCCTGACCTTCCTCTCGGACACCGACCGTCAGGTCTACATCCACAAGGCTTCGGGCTATCTGCCGATCACCAAGGCGGCCTATGAGAAGGCCAAAGCCGAGGGCTTCTACAAGGATCAGCCCTATCTCGAGACCCCGCTGCTCGAGCTGACCAACAAGGAGCCGACCGAGAATTCCCGCGGCCTGCGCCTCGGCAACATGGTGCAGCTCCGTGACGTCTGGTCGGAAGAGATCGAGCAGGCGCTGGCCGGCAAGAAGACCGCCAAGCAGGCGCTCGATGCCGCCGTCGAGCGCGGCAACACCATGCTGCGCCAGTTCGAAAAGACCGCCGTCAAGTGAGGCGATCGGCGGCAGGCCGGTAGCCCGGCCTGCCGCTTCTGCGGACATCATGCAAAAGCAAGCCATTTTCCAGTCGAAGCTATTGCCCTACGCGCTGGTTGCCCCGCAACTCGCGATCGTGCTGATTTTCTTCTACTGGCCGGCCTTGCAGGCGGTGATCCAGTCCTTCCTGCTCCAGGACGCCTTCGGCCTCTCGACCAGCTTCGTCTGGTTCGAGAACTATCTCGACCTGTTCAAGGAGCGCGCCTATTTCGAGGCGATCGTCCGGACCTTCTTCTTCTCCTTCGCCATCGCGGTGTCTTCGCTGTCGTTTGCGCTGCTGCTGGCCGTGATGGCGGACAAGCCGCTGCGCGGCTCGACGCTCTATCGCACGCTGCTGATCTGGCCCTATGCGGTGGCGCCGCCCGTGGTCGGCGTGCTCTGGATCTTCATGCTGCACCCCTCGCTCGGCGTGCTCTCGCGCTATCTGCGCAACATGGGCATCGACTGGAATCCGCTGCTCGACGGCAACCAGGCCGCCAGCTTGATCATCCTCGCTGCCGCCTGGAAGCAGATCTCCTATAATTTCCTGTTCTTCCTCGCCGGCCTCCAGAGTATCCCCCGAAGCGTGCTCGAGGCCGCGGCGATCGACGGCGCCCGCCCGATGCGGCGGTTCTGGACCGTGACCTTCCCGCTGCTGTCGCCGACCATCTTCTTCCTTCTGGTCGTCAACATCGTCTACGCCTTCTTCGACACCTTCGGCATCATCGACACCATGACCCGCGGCGGCCCCGGCAAGTCGACGGAGACGCTGGTCTACAAGGTCTATACCGACGGCCTGCTCGGCGGGAATCTCGGCAGCTCCGCGGCGCAATCGGTGATCCTGATGATCATGGTCATCGTGCTGACCGGAATCCAGTTCCGCTTCGTCGAACGCAAGGTGACCTACTGATGGTCGAGGAGGAGGGCTTCCGGCGCTACGTCGCCCACATCATCCTATGGATCGGAATCGCGATCGTCGCCTTCCCGGTCTATCTCGCCTTCGTCGCCTCAACCCAGGACAACGCCGTCATCGCCAATGGGCAGATGTCGCTGCTGCCGGGCGGGCATTTCTTCCAGACCTACTATCAGACGATCTTCGTCGGCACGAGCGGCTCGACCCGCGAACCAGTCGGCAACATGATGCTCAATTCGCTGATCATGGCGCTATTGATCGCGCTCGGCAAAATCGCGATCTCGATCATCTCGGCCTATGCGATCGTGTATTTCCGCTTTCCGTTCCGGATGCCGATCTTCTGGATTATCTTCATCACATTGATGCTGCCGGTCGAGGTGCGCATCTATCCGACCTACAAGATCGTCGCCGACCTGCACATGCTCGACAGCTATGCCGGCCTGTCGCTGCCGCTGATCGCGTCGGCCACCGCGACGCTGCTGTTCCGCCAGTTCTTCATGACGGTG
Source organism: Bradyrhizobium cajani (assembly GCF_009759665.1). Lineage (GTDB taxonomy): Bacteria > Pseudomonadota > Alphaproteobacteria > Rhizobiales > Xanthobacteraceae > Bradyrhizobium > Bradyrhizobium cajani. The sequence continues at coordinate 17,023 of NZ_WQNE01000033.1, read as the reverse complement.
CCGGACGAGCTGCTGGAAGCCTCGCGCATCGACGGCGCCGGTCCCTTCCGCTTCTTTTGGGATACGCTGCTGCCGCTGTCGCGCACCAACATGGCGGCGCTGTTCGTGATCCTGTTCATCCTCGGCTGGAATCAATATCTCTGGCCGCTGCTCATCACCACGCGCGACGACATGCAGACCATCCAGATCGGCATCCGCAAGATGATCACCACCACCGACGCACTGACCGAATGGCCGATCGTGATGGCAACCGCCATGCTCGCCATGCTGCCGCCGGTGTTCGTCGTCATCGCCATGCAGAAACTGTTCGTGCGCGGCCTGGTCGAGACGGAAAAATGAGAAGGCGAATGGCGAATAGCGAATGGCGAATGGTACGCCGACGATCGAGTGGCTGTTGCATTCCACACAGCTCCACTACTCGCCACTCACTATTCGCCACTCGCGCGAGCGGAGCGAGCAATGGCTAACGTCACCCTGCGCAGCGTCCGCAAGACCTATCCCGGCGGCTTCGAGGCCATCAAGGGCGTCGACGTCGATGTCGGCGACGGACAGTTCTGCGTGCTGGTCGGACCCAGCGGCTGCGGCAAGTCGACCTTGCTGCGCATGGTCGCGGGGCTGGAGACCGTCACCGGCGGCGAGATCGACATCGGCGGCCGCGTCGTCAACCAGGTCGAGCCCGCCGATCGCGACATCGCGATGGTGTTCCAGAACTACGCGCTCTATCCGCATATGAGCGTCTACAACAACATGGCCTACGGCCTGCGCAACCGCGGCATGGCTGAAGCAGAGATCAAGACCCGCGTCGAGGAAGCCGCGCGCGTCCTCGAGCTCGCGCCGATGCTGGAGCGCAAGCCGCGCCAGCTCTCCGGCGGCCAACGCCAGCGCGTCGCCATGGGCCGTGCCATCGTGCGGCAGCCGAAGGTGTTCCTGTTCGACGAGCCGCTGTCGAACCTCGATGCCAAGCTGCGCATCGCGATGCGGGTCGAGATCCGCAAATTGCAGCGCCGGCTCAACACGACGTCGATCTACGTCACCCACGACCAGCTCGAGGCGATGACGCTCGCCGATATTCTCGTCGTGATGAATGGCGGCCAGGTCGAGCAGGTCGGCAACCCGCTTGCGATCTACGAGAAGCCGGCGACGACCTTCGTCGCCTCCTTCATCGGCGCGCCGCCGATGAATCTTATGTCGACGCGCCCCGACGAGATCAAGTCGCAGCTCGGCAGCGCCGGCGAGGCCGGCATCCTCGGCATCCGTCCGGAGGATTTCGTCATCACCGACCAGACCCCCGCGGGCGGCGTCGCCCTTTCGCTGATTGTCGAGGCGATCGAGCGTGTCGGCGCCGAGACCTTCGTCTACGGCTCGCGTCAGCAGGAGGAGCAGCGCGTCGCCGCCACGCCCGGCGAGCTGCCGCCCGGCGAGGTCATCGTCCGCATCCCCGGAACCGAGGCCCCAGGCATCGGCCAGACCATCCGCGTCGCGGCGGTGCGGGCGAAGCTGCATCTGTTCAGCGGCGATGGCCGCAAGCGGATCGAGGCCTGAGCGGTTCCAGCGGCTGTCGATGAAAACCGCGAAAACAACCCCATGCACAGTAGAGGGGGCTTGTTTTCGTTGAGATAAATCGCCTGCCAAATGCCAGGCATCCGCACGATGGCGAACCTTGCTTTCGGGCGGACATGCCCCATCCACAGGTCCCGGGCTACCTGCTTGAACCGACACGGGCTTATGACCATATTGCTGACCAAGGGGTGCCACTTCCGGGCCCCGAAACACCAAAGTCGCTTCGAGAGGACTTTGTAAACTATGTCTCGTGTTCCCACGCTCTCCAGTCCTTTTCTGCTGGGCTTTGACGAGATTGAGCGCGTGCTCGATCGCGTCGTCAAAGGCGCCGACGGTTACCCTCCCTACAACATCGAGAGGTGCGAACGGTCGGACGGCCAGCCCGAGCGCTTGCGCATCACGCTGGCGGTCGCCGGATTCACCCGCGATCAACTCGATGTAACCATTGAGGAAAACCAGCTCGTGATCCGCGGGCGGCAGCAGGACGACAAGACCCGGCAATACATCCATCGCGGCATCGCCGCGCGCCACTTCCAGCGCACCTTCGTGCTGGCGGAGGGGATGCTGGTGCTGGGTGCGGATCTGAAGAACGGGTTGTTGTCGATCGATCTTGCCCGGCCTGAACCGGAGAGGATCGTTAAGACAATCGCTATCAATGAGCACGAATAATGGAACGAGTAGCGGACTCGACCGCTTAGTGTTCCAGAGGAGTCGAGACCATGAGTGAAGGTCACGTTGCGTTCGAATACGAAGCCAAGAACGTCTCTCCGGAGACGCTGGCAACCCTCGGCGAAGGCCATATCGCCTATGTGAAGCAGATCCGCTCCGAGGACGTGCCGGGGCTGTTTCCGGAGGCGCCGAAAATCGCGCCGGGCCTCAAGCTCTTCGCGCTCCACGCCGCCGACGGCACGCCGATCATGCTGACCGACAGCCGCGAAGCCGCGATCGCCAACGCCTGGAGCAACGAGCTGCAAGCCGTCAGCGTGCACTGACGCCGGTCTGAAGCAAAACATCCACGGATTCAAAGCGCGGGCATGCCTCACGGCGGCCCGCGCTTTTCTTTGCTAGTCGCCTGAGCGATCTGACAGCCGCGCGCGAATGTCCGGCTTCAGCACCTTGCCCACTTTGGAGCGCGGCAGATCGTCCCAGACCTCGATCTGCTTCGGCGTCTTGACGCTGCCGATCTGCGCCTTGACGAAGGCGGCGAGCGCCGCTGAATCGATTTGCTGGCCGGCGCGGGGCTGGACCACGGCGACGATCCGCTCCCCCCATTTCTCGTCCGCCAGCCCGATCACGGCGCAATCCTGCACCGCCTCGTGCGCCCGCAGCGCATTCTCGACCTCGATCGAATAGACGTTGAACCCGCCGGTGATGATCATGTCCTTGGCGCGATCGACGATATAGAGGTAGCCCTCATCGTCGATGTAGCCGATGTCGCCGGTGTGGTGCCAGCCATGTGCCGATGCTTCGGCGGTGGCTTGCGGATTCTTGTAGTAGCCATCCATTACCAGCGAGCCGCGCACAACGATCTCGCCGCGTGCGCCCGATGGCAATAGATGCCCATCGTCATCCATGATGCCGGCCTGCACCAGCGGGCTGATCCGGCCGGCCGAGGCGAGACGCTCCATCGCGATGGTGCCGTCGGCGTTGTAATGCTCGCCAGGTGCCATCATCGAGATCATCATCGGCGCTTCGGTCTGACCGAACAACTGCGCCATCGGCCCGATCCGCTGGAGCGCCTCCGCGAGCCGCGATGCCGAGATCGGCGCGGCGCCGTACCAGAAACATTGCAACGAGCCGAGCTTGTCGCGATCAAGCTTGGGATGATCGAGCAGCATGTAGATCACGGTCGGCGGCAGGAAAGTGTGCGTGACCTGGTAGCGCGCGATCAGATCGAGGAACTCGCCGATGTCGGGGTGGTGCATGATCACGATGCGGCCGCCAAGCGTCATGATCGGGAAACACAGCACGCCGGCGGCATGCGTCAGCGGTGCCAGCGCGAGATAGACCGGGCGCCCCCTGAACGGATAGCCCATCAAGGTCAGCGCAGTCATGGTCTCGATGTTGCGGCCCGACAGCATCACCCCCTTGGGCTTGCCGGTGGTGCCGCCGGTGCCCGGGATCATCGCGAGATCGTCGATCGTCTCGCGCTGATAAGGGTCGTCGTCGAGACCGGCGAGCCAGTTGTCGAACGATGGCGCGAAAGGCAGTTCGGCGTCGAGGCAAACGAGTGCGCGCAACTTCGGCAGCTCGGGCCGCACCGCCTCGACCATCGGCGCAAAGCTCGAATGGAACAGCAGCAGGCTGCAATCGAACCCGTCGAGGATGAACTTGTTCTCGGCCGCTTCATTGCGCGGATTGATCGGGCACCAGACCGCGCCGGCGCGCGAGATGCCGAACACACAGGCGAAGGCGACCGGATCGTTGCCGGAGAGAATTGCGACCTTTTCGCCGGCGGCAATACCCGATCGCGCGAGCCCGCGCGCGACGCGGTAGCTCAGCAACTGCACCTCGCGATAGCTGAGATCGTGCCCGTCCATGGTCAGGCACGGCGCATCAGCGCCGAGCGAGGCGCCTTTGTCCAGGTAATCGATGAAGCGCATGATCAACACCCGAAGCGGCAGCGGGTGACGCGGAGGACCGCGTCACCCGCGATTGACTTAATCGTTCACGGTCAGAATCGGCTTGCTGACGAGTCCGAAACTGCGCAATTGCCCGAGCAGTTCGTGATGGCCGAACGCCTGGCAGCCCGAGGCGAAGCCTACTCGTTTCGGCGGCTGCTGCAGCAGGTGCGCCGCGGCATAGGCCTGCAGCAAGCCGGTCTGCTTGTAGTTGCTGTTGCCATAGATGATGCAGTGCGCGCGCCCCAACGGGCCGGAGGCATGCACCGAATCCAGCGACTTGTTGACGCGCGGGTTCTCCCGCGGCGGCATGGTGTTCATCACGCCGGCGGCGGTCTGCGCCAACGCGGCGTAGCGGTCGTCGGGGTTCATGTTCTTGGTCGCCTCCAGCGCGCCGGCGACGATCTGCGGCACGCCCAGCATCAGCGCGCGGTTGAACACGCCGCCAAGCACCTTCACGTTGGCCACGCGCGGATCGCGCTTGAACCACACCGGGTGCGAGGTGCCGCCCCAGGGCAGCGCCAGCGCCAGCTCGTGCTGGCCGGGGATGGCGAGGTTGTAGAGGCCGGCATCGGGCTGATGCTCGACGTACTTGTTTTGCTCCAGATAGTAGGCCTTGGCCATCGCGGCGTTGACCAGGATGGTCTGCGTCGAGGCGATGGTCGGGCTGCCGCCCCAGAACACGGCGATATCGAGCGTATCGAGGCCTGGTGTCTCCAGGCACAGCTGGGCTGCGATCTCGCCGGTCGTGTACATCTGCGCGATACCCGGCGCCAGCAGCAGGCCGGCATTGGCGAACTTCGCGCCAAACTCCTGATCGAGCGTGATCAGCCAATCCTGTTCGCCGGTGGTGTCGGTGTAATGGCACTTGGCAGCAAGGCAAGCCTGCACCACGTCCGTGCCGAACTTGGCGAAGGGGCCCACGGTGTTGAGCACCACCGAGGCGCCCTTGAACAATTCAGTCAGCGCGGCCACGGTGTGCGGCACCGTCACCACCTCGTAGTCGGCGGTCTCGATGCCGGCTACATTCGACTTCATCGCTGCGTTGAGCTTCTCGGCGCTGCGGCCGGCGGCGATGAAGGGGATGTTGTACTCGCGTAAGTATTCGCAGACCAGCCGGCCGGTGTAGCCGGACGCGCCATAGACGATGACGGGCTTCTTCTCGCTCATTGCGCTCCTCCGAAATGCTTGTTGTCGGCGTTGTTGCTACATGCCCATGCCGCCATCGACCGGCAGGCCGACGCCGGTGATGAAGCGCGCCTGGTCCGAGCAAAGGAACACCGCGGCATTGCCGATGTCGGTGACCTCGGCGAGACGGCCGAGCGGGGTCTGCTCGACGACGGAGCCGACCGCCGCGTTGACGTCGGTCGCGAGCCCGACCTTGACGATGTCATTAGCGAGCTGCATGCCCATGTCGGTCGGGATCAGGCCCGGATAGATGCAGTTCACGCGTACGCCGAAGCCGAGCTTGCCGGCTTCCATCGCGCCGATGCGCGTCATACGATCGACCGCGGATTTGGTGCCCGAATAGACCGCGATGCTCGGGAAGGCGATCGTCGCAGCGACCGAAGCGATGTTGACGACGGCGCCGCCCTTGCCCGCCGGCCCGCCCGGGCGCATCGCGCGGAACGCGTGCTTCATGCCGAGCACCGTGCCGACGATGTTGACGTCGCACATCCGCCGCGCGTCCTCGGCCTTGACCTCTGAAATCAGCGAGGTGATCTCGATGCCGGCGTTGTTGATGAGGATGTCGTAGCCGCCGAGCGTCGCGATCGTCGCAGCGGCCGCTTTCTCCCACTGCGCATCGTCGGTGACGTCGAGATGCACGAAGCCGGTCTTCACACCGAGCTTGGCGATCTGGCCGGCGCTGTCCTTGCCGAGGTCATCGAGGATGTCGCCGATCATGACCGCCGCGCCGGAGCGCGCCAGTGCGTCTGCGATAGCGGCTCCTATCCCGCGAGCTCCGCCGGTGATCAGGGCTTTGCGGCCATCAAGACTCTTCTCACTCATTGCACGTCCTCCCTTTGCTGATCTCTTTGCTGATGATCGGTGCATGCTGCGATCGGCAGCACGGTGCCGGCGCAGTGGCGCAACGGCATGCGAGTCCGTTCCGGCGGCATGGCGCCGGTGGGTGCATTTCCTCCCTTTGCTGGCGTCTTGACGACTGTCCAAATTCTTGGCGCGCACACTCCTCCCGGAGCTTGACAGTTGTCAAGGTAAAAATTTGACAGTTGTCAAAGAGGGTGGTCTGTAGACGATGGCGAACGATGTGATCGTCGTGACGAAGAGACGGGAGACGGCGCGACAATGGCGCGGCAAGCGACAGGAGCGGCGAAGCGCGAGGCCGTGGCGGAGGTCGTGCGGGACGAGAAGTTCAACGCGCGGCGCATCGAGCTTGCCGAGGCCGCGCTCGAAACGCTGGGCGAGCTCGGCTTCGCACGCACCAGCCTGCGCGAGATCGCGCAAAACTCGGCATTCACGCACGGCGTGTTCCACTATTATTTCAGCGACAAGCTCGACCTGATCTGCTGCTGCGTCCGCCACTACAAGGCGAAGTGCGTGACGCGGTATGACGATGTCGTCGTGACAGCAACGAGCCGCGACGAATTGACGGAGGGTTTCCTCGCCAGGCTCGCAGCAACGCTGCAGAACGAAGCCCGTATGCACCGTCTCTGGTACGACTTGCGCTCGCAGGCGATGTTCGAGGCGGCGTTTCGCAAGGATGTGCTCGAGATCGACAAGAGCTTGGAAGCGATGATCTGGCGCATCGCCTCCCGCTACGCCGAGTTCGGCGGCAAGCGGCCGGCGTCGTCGCCGGCTGCGCTTTATGCACTGTTCGACGGTCTATTCCAGAGTGCGCTGCTCAAGCACCTCGCGGGTGACAAGGCGGCGATTCCCGAACTGCTCGACGAAGTCCGGCGTCTGCTGCCGACGGTCTGCTGAAGCGCACAAGCGGCGTCCACGAACAGAGTTTCAACGGGCACGCCTTCACGCGAAGGCGTGCCCGGTTTGCGTTTCTGAGCACACCGAGCTGGGGCTCGCTTGTCCATCCAAATTGATCGCTGAACTCGAAGCTGCTTAGATGCGGCATGCCGCCGAAAGTGGAACGTCTCGCCAAGCAGCAATTGTGGTTTCCGGCCGGACGCTATTTCCTGCGCACCATCAAGCGTGACGATGCCTCGCAGCGCTGGGCGGACTGGTTGTCCGACCCCTGGACGGTGCACGTCCTCAACACGTCGCCGCGCGCGATGACCAAGGCGGAGATCGCCGACTACATCAAGTCCTTCGATCAGCGCGAACGACTCCTGCTCGGGATCTTCGAGCGCGGCAGCCGCGCGCATGTCGGCTTCATCCGCCTCGACATCAACGCGGCGGCGAGCGAGGCGCTCGTCAGCGCCGTGATCGGTGAAAAGGAACACCGCAATGCGGGCGCAACGGTGAACACCTTCATCCCGCTGCTCAAGTTCGTGTTCGACGATCTCAAGCTCGGCCGCATCCGCGCTTTCGTGCTGGAACGAAACCAGACGACCATTCAATATCTGTCGAAGCTCGGATGGACGCTCGAGCCTGATCCCGAAAAGCCGGTGCGGTCGCACACCGACGGATCGCTGCTGGTCCTGCGCCGGATGACGTGGGACCGGCCGGGTTTTCAGGCCTGGCTGAAGAGCCCGATCGGGCAGCGGATCGCCAATCGCATGGAAGCGGCGCGGGGCTGAGCCCGGCCGCCGCTCCCTATGCAAAATCAATCAGTACTTCGCGACGACCGGCGATCCGCCGAACCGGTAGTTGATGCCCACCTTCACGATGTCGATGTCCTGACGGATGTCGAGCAACGCGGTGGTACCGACAGATTGATTGGTGAATCCCACGCGCTTGCTGTCGAAGCCGTAGTGATTGTACTCGATCAAGGCCGACCAGTTGGGAGCGAAGGCCCATTCGATACCGGCACCTGCCACCCAGCCGATACGATCGGTGCTGGCGCTTGAATTACAGGGCTCAAAAACGAGGAATCCGACGCCGGGACAGGCGAAGCCGCCAATCGCCGTGAAGTTGTTCAGGCTATAGCGGTCATGCGCGAAGCCGACGCCGCCCTTGCCGTAGACGAGGAATCGATCCCAGGTGTAGCCCACACGTCCCGTGACACTGGCGACCCAATCCGTTCGGCTCGAGAGCGTTGCCGGATTTCCGGCTTTGCCGCCGAAGAACGGGTCGTTCGCAACGCCATGGATATCGGTTGCGGTGAAATCACCGGCGATGCCGATGACCCAATTGCTCGAGAACTGGTAGTCGCAGCCCACTTGTGCGCCGCCGACGATGCCGACGTCTCCGTTCACGCCGATCCGGTCGCCCGGCACCAGGCCGGTCGTCATCACCGGACCGCCGAAGGTCGGCGTCGAAACGCCCGGATCCGTGAAGCCCGTCCTGCTCGCACCCCCGCCGACATGGCCGCCGATGTAACAGCCGCTCCAGCTGAAAGGTATGGCCGCCACGACCGGCGCTTTCGTGTAGGGACGCGCCCCCAAATCCGCGGCCTGAGCGGAGCCTGCGACAATCAGTGCCGACGTCGCCAGAAGCAGTCGTTTCATCGTCATTCCCCCAAACAATCAGCAATAGAAATTTTTGACAGAGTACATCGCTCGGCCGACTCGCGCTGTATTCAGCCAGCAACAGTCAGACACTTTCAGAAATGCAGTTTCAAAACTGAACTCAAGGCGCCGCTGTATGGCGCGTCGAGCTTGAAGACGGCGCACTGAGCTTAGCGTCACAGTGCCGCAGCGTTCCTTTCGCAGCGCCGCCAATGCGCGCGCGTTTTCCGCACGCAGTATTTTCAAACGGGCATGCCTTCGCGCGAAGACGTGCCCGTTTCATTTTGGGGGAGATGAGGAGATGAAGTGTCTCCGCATCGTCATTGCGAGCGCAGCGAAGCAATCCAGAATCGCTCCGCGGAGGGACTCTGGATTGCTTCGTCGCGAGGGCTCCTCGCAATGACGGTGTTGAGAGAGCTACGCTTGCAATGAAGATCAGGCCGCCGTCGCCGGCGGCAGGGCGAGCACCGAGTAGATCGCCTGGGCGTCGCGCGAGGCGCGCAGCTTCTTGGCGATGTCCTGGTCGCGGAGCAGGCGGGCGATGCGGGCGAGCGCCTTGAGATGATCGGCGCCGGCACCTTCGGGCGCCAGCAGCAGGAAGACGAGATCGACCGGCTGGCCGTCCATCGCCTCGAAATCGATCGGGCGATCGAGCCGCGCGAACAGGCCAAAGATCTTTTCGAGCTTGGGCAGCTTGCCGTGCGGAATCGCAACGCCGTAGCCGACCGCGGTGGTGCCGAGCTTCTCCCGTTGCAACAGCACCTCGAACACGGAGCGTTCGTTCTGCCCGGTCAGCTCGGCGGCCTTGGCCGCGAGCTCCTGCAAGGCCTGCTTCTTGCTGTTGACTTTCAATGCCGGGAGAATCGCCTCGGGTGCGACCAGATCGGTAATCGGCATGGAAGCTTTCCGAGGTGAATTAAACCGTCAGGTTCCGATTTGGCCATCTTGGAGGACCAAGCTGAGCCGGCGTCAATAACATGAAGCAGGAGGGGGACTTAGCCCCGGTCCTGATGTGGGGCGCTTCTACTCCAACGCAATCCCGGTGCCAACTCCCGCGTAGGGCTTTGCCCCGGACATTGTTAAGGGCTGCGGATGCTACGGGCCCCGGATTCCGGCCTAACCGCCCGACTTGCCGTCCGGCTTTCCGCCGGGCGGGTCGATCCAGCCGACATTGCCGTCGGCCCGGCGATAAATGATGTTCACCCGGCCGCTGGAGCCGTGCTGGAATACCAGGCAGGGTGCCCCGCTGAGGTCGAGTTCCATGACGGCCTCGCTGACCGACAGCGGCTTCAGCGAGGTGGTGGCCTCCGCGATGATCACGGGGCTGTAGCCGGTGACCTCGTCTTCGCCCTCCGGCGCCTCCAGCACGTAAGCCGTGGCATCGAGCGCGGCCAACGCCTGCGAGGCGGCATGGGCCTTGCGGGCGGAACGGTCCTTGAGCCGGTTCTTGTAGCGGCGCAGCCGCGTCTCGATCATCAGCAGCGCCTGGTCGGCGCTGGCATAGGCATCCGGCGCATTCGAATCGGCCTCCAGCGTGATCCCCGTATCCAGATGCAGGGCGCAATCGGTGCGGAAGCCGAAGCCGTCCTTGCTCAGCGTGATGTGGCCGGAATAATTGCCGTCGAAATACTTGCGCAGCACCTCGTCGGTGCGGTCGGCAACGCGGCCGCGCAGGGCCTCGCCGACGCTGATGCTCTTTCCCGAAATCCGGAGAGTCATGTGATGCCTCGCTTGGTTTGCTTGCCCAGCTTGGGATCGGTCGCGATGGGGGATTGAGAGTAGCGCGATTTGGCGCCAGCGCAATCAGGCCGGCTCGGTGTTGCGGGAGCGATCTGACAGTGCGGTGGAGAGGACGTTACCAAGAGCGCTCTGCTTGTCGCGGCGACGTTGCACCGAGGAGGGAATGCGCATGGCTTCGCGGTACTTCGCGACCGTGCGGCGGGCAATATCAATGCCCGAGGCGCGCAAGCGTTCCACGATGGTGTCATCCGACAGGATCGCGGAGGGCGCCTCCGAATCGATCAGCTGCTTGATGTGGTGGCGAACGGCTTCGGCCGAATGCGCCTCGCCGCCGTCGGCCGAGGCGATCGACGCCGTGAAGAAATATTTCAATTCGAATGTGCCGCGATTTGTCGCCATGTATTTGTTGGCGGTGACGCGCGACACCGTGGATTCATGCATCTGGATGGCGTCGGCGACCGCCTTCAGATTCAGCGGCCTCAAGTGCGCCACGCCATGAGTGAAGAAGCCGTCCTGCTGGCGCACGATCTCGGTTGCAACTTTCAGGATGGTGCGGGCGCGCTGGTCGAGCGCGCGCACCAGCCAGGTCGCGTTCTGGAGCGCATCGGTGAAATAGGACTTGTCGCCGTCCTTGCCGATCTTCTTCGACAGCTCGGAATAGTAGGTCTGGTTCACCAGCACACGCGGCAAGGTGTCGCTGTTGAGCTCGACATGCCAGCCGCCGTCAGGACCCGGGCGGACATAGACGTCCGGCACCATGGTCTGCAAACGGGCCGAGCCGAACTTCATGCCGGGCTTGGGATTGAGGCGGCGGATCTCGCCGATCATGTCGGCAATGTCCTCGTCGTCGACGCCGCAGAGCTTGCGCAAGGCGGCGATGTCGCGTTTGGCGAGGAGATCGAGATGCTCGACCAGGGCCTGCATCGCCGGGTCGTAGCGGTCGAGCTCGCGGAGCTGGATCGCCAGGCATTCGCTCAGATTGCGCGCGCAGACGCCGGGCGGATCGAATTTTTGCAGCACGGCAAGGACGCCTTCGACCTCCTGTTGCGACGCACCGAGCCGCTCGGCGGCCTGGCCGAGATCGGGCGGCAGATAGCCGGCCTCGTCGACGAGGTCGATCAGGTACTGACCGATCATGCGCTGCGCGGGTGCGGTGAAGGCGACCGAGAGCTGCTCGGCCAGATGGTCCGACAGCGTGGTCTCCGCCGCGACAAAAGCTTCCAGATTGTAGTCTTCCTCACCCGAGGCGCCGCCGCCCCATTCGGTGTAGGTGGTCGGCGCGGCATCCTGGGCGTTGCGCGCGGCCGCCTCGGCCGGCTCCTCGGAGAAGACGTTGTCCAGGCCCGTGTCCAGGGTCTGCTCGATCTCGGCGCGGGTGCCAAGATCCTTGCTCATCCATTCTTCCTGGCCGGGCTCGAAGGCCTCGCCGGCGCCGCCACCGGGCTCGTCACTGCCGCCAGCCTCGTCGCCGTCGCCGAACTGGCCGGCCTCGGCCGGGGCTTCGCCCGGAGCCTCGTCGCTGGCCCGTTCCAGCAGCGGATTGCGCTCGAGTTCCTCTTCCACGAACGTCGTGAGATCGAGATTGGACAATTGCAGCAGCTTGATCGCCTGCATCAACTGCGGCGTCATGACCAGCGACTGCGATTGCCGGAACTCTAATCTCTGCGTGAGCGCCATGAAGCAAGAACCGTTCCCAAAAAATTGGTCCGATTTTTGCTTATCCTAGTCCGAGCCCGATGTATACGCCTTGACGAATGGGAAAAAAGGGCTAGAGGCGGAATTCCTCGCCAAGGTAAAGCCGGCGAACGTCCGGATCGGCGACGATTTCATCCGGGGTCCCCTCGGTCAGGATTTCACCGGCATAGACGATATAGGCGCGATCGGTGAGGCCGAGCGTCTCGCGGACATTGTGGTCGGTGATGAGCACGCCGATGCCGCGATTGGTGAGATGGCGGACCAGATCCTGGATGTCGCCGACCGCGATCGGATCGATGCCGGCGAAGGGCTCGTCGAGCAGCATGTAGTTCGGCCGCGTTGCCAGCGCCCGCGCGATCTCGACGCGGCGCCGCTCGCCGCCGGATAGCGCGATCGACGGCGATTTGCGCAGGCGCGTGATGTTGAACTCGTCGAGCAGCGAGTCGAGCTGCTGCTCGCGCTTCTTGCGCGAGGGCTCGACCACTTCGAGCACGGCGCGGATGTTCTGCTCGACCGTGAGGCCGCGGAAGATCGAGGCTTCCTGCGGCAGATAGCCGATGCCGAGCCGCGCGCGCTGGTACATCGGGAGCTTGGTGACGTCGTGGCCGTCGAGCTCGATCGCGCCCCGGTCGGCCTTGATCAGGCCGGTGATCATGTAGAACACGGTGGTCTTGCCGGCGCCGTTCGGGCCGAGCAGGCCGACCGCTTCGCCGCGGCGCACATAGATGCTGACGCCGCGCACGACCTGACGGCTGCCGAAGGCCTTTTCCACGCTATGCACAGCCAGGAAGCCCGGCCGCTTCAGCAGCTGCGGGCCACCGGCTCCGTTCGGCCGGCTGGCAGCCCTGACCGGGTGAACCGCCTGGGCACGCGGCGGCTCGGCCTGATAGTCGCCTTGAAACTGATCGGGCGCATGCATCGGCTGGTCGCGGGCGTCGCGCACCGGGCTGGGCACGAGACCGCCGACGCTGTCACCGAGCGCGGTGATGTCACGCGCAAATCCTGGCCGGCCGCGTTTGGCGGGGCGCCGACGGAACATGCTGAAAAGATCGACCATCCCCGCCTTCTAGCTTTTCGCGGTACTCGCGCGATCTGCCGCGCTGGCGCTATCGATTCGCCGACGCAGCATGGGTGAAGGGATGTCTCATGCCCAGTGAAACACGCCCGAAAAGCGGCGGCCCCGCTTTAAAAGCCCTTCGCGCTAGATACAGTCTCGCCGCGCAAGCTTCAACCTCGGATCGGGTGCATCCGGGCCAAGCTGTTGAACTTGTTTTTGGAATTTACTTTTGTTTACCTGCACCGGGCAATTGCAGAGGCGGGGCCGGGGCGGGCTTGGTCCCCTGGTTGCCCGGCGCGCAATCACTGCCGGCGCCCTGCGGCAGCAGGACCTGAACCCGGCCGCTGTCGGACTCCACGCGCGACACGCCGGTCGTCATGTCCACCGTCAGCCGGTCGCCGCGCATCACATTCTTGCACTGCGTCATGACCACCTGGCCCGCGCCGCCGCCGAACATAGTGATGAGGTTGGTCTTGGTGTCGAACACGGCGGTCTCGCCTGTCACCACCTGGTCCTTCTGGGTGACGACGACATTGCCGCGCGCCTCCAGCCGCTTGATCGAGGAGCTGCCGCCAGGGCCGGGCGTTGCCGACTGCATCGGCGCGCCCTTGGCGCCCTTCGCTGCGGGCGCTGCCGGTTGCGGCGCGGCCGGCTTGTCGCCGCCGCCGGATTCGTAAAACACCACCAGCGTCTTCGAGGTCATGGTGGTGTCGCCCTGGATGACCTTCACATTGCCGGAGAAGGTCGCTTCCTTCTTCTTGTCGCGCATCTCGAGCGCGGCGGCCTCGATCTGGATCGGCTGATCGCGGTTCTGCGAGAAGCCCTGCATTGCGTTGGGCACGCCCTGCATCGTGCTCTGTGCGGCAGCACCCGTTGCAATCAGCGCAACGCCGACGGCCAGCGCGGCCGCATTGAGGATGGCGCTGCGCTGGCCTTCGTTGCGCGAAAGAAAACTGAGCATGAAAATCATCTTGAATTGGCGGACTTGTTCTGAGGCGTTCGCGTCTTTGCCGGCGGCGCAGGCTCGGCCGGAGGCGCAGGCTGCGCCGCGGCGGGATCGTCCAGCTTGTCCAGATGCATCACGACATTGCCCTCGAAGCGGATGACGTCGCCGCCTTCCGTGATTCGTAAGCGATCCGCGGTCAGCGTGCCGTTGTTCAGCTTGACGTCGACATGCTCATCCGACGAGACCGTGCCCTTGCCCATGTCGACGAAGGCCGAGTTCAGTCGCGCCTCGTAGCCGGTCGAGGTGCGCAGGAAGATGTCCTTGTGCAAATCGAGTTGCTGCTGCTTGTTGTCGAAGCGGCCGGTGCGGGCATCGAGCAGCAGGGTGGACTTGTCTTCCATCAGCACCTTCGCGCGCAGGTCATTGAGATCGACATGGTCGGGGTCGGTGATGTCCTGTGTCGCGGTCTTGGCCCAGAGCTCGTAGGGCCGCTGGTCCGGCGTGAAGCCGGACAGATGCGGCGTCTCCATCGTGATCTTGGTGCCCGTCACCACGAGGTTTCCGGAGTCGAGCTTCACGGGGATCTGGAACGGATTGAGGAACGTCGAAATGGCGACGACCGAGGCCATCGACACCACCACCGTCACCGGTACCGCGATGCGCAGAATCCGCACCAGGCGGCTGTGGCGCGCCGCGCTGGCAAACTTCGCCGCAAGCGCGGCGTCGTAGGTTGGATTCTGGGCCGAATTCACCTGAGCTCCCGAGGGCGTCGCGCGCCCTGTCCGGTTTTGGGACGCACCATTGTACCCGGCGGCGCCACAATATGCAGCCCGCGACAGGCCGCAGGAAAGTGTCCGAAACGGGGCGGCAGCGCTAAAGCGCCATCGCGCTTTAGGTTATTGTTTGAGCATGATCTTTTCGGAAAACCGCTTCACACTTTTCCGGATCATGCCCGAGCCTAACGTCCTCCGGGCACTTCAGGAATGCGCGAAAATGTCCTCCTCGCCCCAGCCCTGGAGGTCGAGCAAAGCGCGGGTCGGCAGGAAGTCGAAGCAGGCCTGAGCCAGCTGGGTGCGGCCTTCCCGCACCAGCATGGCATCGAGCCGCTCGCGCAAGCCGTGCAGATGCAGCACGTCGGAGGCGGCATAGGCGAGCTGCGGCTCGGACAGGCTGTCCGACCCCCAGTCGCTCGACTGCTGCTGCTTGGAAAGGTCGATGTTGAGCACCTCGCGCACGAGGTCCTTGAGGCCGTGGCGATCGGTATAGGTGCGCGTCAGGCGGGAGGCGATCTTGGTGCAGTAGATCGGCCCGGTCATGACGCCGAAGGTCTGGTACAGCACCGCAACGTCGAACCGCGCGAAGTGGAAGATCTTGGTGATGGCGGGATTGACCAGCAGGGCCTTCAGGTTCGGCGCATCGGTGTGGCCCTTGGGGATCTGCACCACGTCGGCGCTGCCGTCGCCGGGCGAGAGCTGCACCACGCAGAGCCGGTCGCGGTGCGGGTTCAGCCCCATGGTCTCGGTGTCGATCGCCACCGCTCCGGTGTAGCGGGACAGGTCGGGCAGGTCACCGCGGTGCAGGCGTACGGTCATGGCGTTTCAAAACCTCAATCGAATCGGTTGCGTCGGCGTAACAGGTTAATCGGATTGCCTTGCGATGTAGCCACTGGCGGCAGGCCGCGCAAGCGCCGGCCGTGGCAGCGATGACGCTTGGTCGGATGCTGCCGGTCAGCGACGCGCCGGCCGCTGTTGCATGGATCCCACAACCCGGCGCGAGCTTCGCAATTCCGGCGAAACTGACGCCATGGGCCACGTGCAAATCGTCCCGGCCCACCCCATTTGCCAGTTTCGCGCTCCCTTGCCCGCTCACCATGAATCAGGTGCCATGACCGAACAGACGTTGGCTGCGCCGATCGACGATCAACAGGAACGCCAACGCGGCTTCTCGCGCTACCAGGCGCTCCTCATCGCGCTGCTCGCGTTCACGCAGTTCACGATCATTCTCGACTTCATCATCATGTCGCCGCTCGGCGCCATCCTGATGCCCTCGCTCAACATCACGGCCGGGCAATTCGGCGTCGCGGTGTCGGCCTACGCGTTCAGCGCGGGACTATCGGGAATCCTCGCCGCCGGCTTTGCCGATCGCTTCGATCGCAAGCGCCTGCTGCTGTTCTTCTATGTCGGCTTCACGCTCGGAACCATGCTCTGCGCCGCGGCGCAGGACTACCATGTGCTGCTGCTCGGCCGGATCGTGACCGGATTGTTCGGCGGCGTGATCGGCTCGATCGTGCTGGCCATCACCACCGACCTGTTCCCGCTGCATCTGCGCGGCCGCGTGATGGGCTTCATCCAGACGGCGTTCGCCGCGAGCCAGGTGCTCGGCATTCCCGCGGGGCTGTTTCTCGCCAATCACTGGAACTGGCATGTCTGCTTCGTCGCGATCGTCGTCCTGTCGATCGCAGCGATCGCAATCATCGCCTTTGCGATGGAGCCGGTCGACGCGCATCTGAAACTGAAGCAGGACAGAAACCCGTTCCACCATCTGATCGCGACGGTCGGAGAGCCACGCTACACGCTGGCCTTCGCGGTCACGACGCTGCTGGCGACCGGCGGGTACATGCTGATGCCGTTCTCCAGCGCCTTCACCGTGCACAATCTCGGCATCGACATCACGCATCTGCCGACGATCTACCTCGTCTCCGGCCTGTTCAGCATCGTCACGGGACCGCTGGTCGGCCGTGCCAGCGACGCGTTCGGCAAATACCCGACCTTCGTGTTCGGCAGCGTGGTGTCGGTCATCATGGTGCTGATCTACACCC
>NZ_WQNE01000032.1 GCF_009759665.1 Bradyrhizobium cajani | reverse complement strand
CCCCGCATTGATCTCGAACAGCGAAAGACAGGCATCATGTCTCAAGCCACACTCAACCGCCGCGCCTTGATCACCGGCCGGGTGCTCAGCACCGACCGCATCGTGCCGCCACCGGGCTGCGAAATCGCCAGCATCATCGTGCAGGCGCGCCCCGAGCGGCTTGCCGAGGTCGAAGCCGAGATCACCGCGCTGCCCGGCTGCGAGATTCACGGCCGCGATGCGCGCGGCAAGCTCGTCGTCGTCACCGAAGCGCCTGACGCCGGCAGCCTCGGCACCATGCTCAACACCATCCAGTCGCTGCCGGACGTCTATTCGGCAGCACTCGTCTTCCATGCCATCGAAACCGCCTGAGTCAGGAAGAGCCATCATGACCTCGCCAAAGCTCGACCGCCGCCAGATGCTGAAGCTCGAGGCCGCCGCCATCGCGGCGGCTGCCGCGGGCATGTCGGCACCAGCGCTCGCCGCCAATCTCGTCACCGAACGCGACAACAGCGAAATGAAGTGGGACAAGGCCGCCTGCCGCTTCTGCGGCACCGGCTGCTCGGTGATGGTCGCGACCAAGGACAATCGGGTCGTCGCCACCCATGGCGACATCAAGGCCGAGGTCAATCGCGGCCTCAACTGCGTCAAGGGCTACTTCCTCTCCAAGATCATGTACGGCCACGACCGCCTGACGCAGCCGATGCTGCGCAAGTCGAACGGCAAATACGACAAGAACGGCGACTTCACGCCGGTGTCCTGGACCGAAGCCTTCGACATCATGGAGCTGAAGTGGAAGGAGGCGATGAAGAAGCGCGGGCCGAACGGCGTCGCCATGTTCGGCTCCGGCCAGTGGACGATCTGGGAAGGCTATGCGGCCTCGAAGCTGTTCAAGGCCGGATTCCGCACCAACAACATCGATCCCAATGCGCGGCACTGCATGGCGTCCGCCGTCGCCGGCATGATGCGCACCTTCGGCATCGACGAGCCGGCCGGCTGCTATGACGACATCGAGGCCACCGATGCCTTCGTGCTGTGGGGCTCCAACATGGCGGAGATGCATCCCATCCTGTGGACCCGCCTCGCCGACCGACGGCTGTCCGCGCCGCACGTCCGCGTCGCCGTGCTCTCGACCTTCGAGCACCGCTCCTTCGACCTTGCCGACATCGGCATGGTGTTCAAGCCGCAGACCGATCTCTACATCCTCAACGCCATCGCCAACCACATCATCAAGACCGGCCGGGTCAACAAGGACTTCGTCGCCGCCCATACCGTGTTCAAGCGCGGCCAGACCGACATCGGTTATGGCCTCAGACCCGAGCATCCGCTGCAGAAGAAGGCGACGGGCGCGGCGAAGCCCAACGACTCCACCGACATGAGCTATGACGAGTTCGTCAAGTTCGTGTCGGAGTACACGCTGGAGAAGGCGGCCGAGATGTCCGGCGTGCCGCTCAACCGGCTGGAGGCGCTCGCCGAGCTCTATGCCGATCCCAAGACCAAGGTGGTCTCGTTCTGGACCATGGGCTTCAACCAGCACACCCGCGGCGTCTGGTGCAACAACCTCGTCTACAACATCCATCTTCTGACCGGGAAGATCTCCGCGCCGGGCAACAGCCCGTTCTCGCTGACCGGCCAGCCTTCGGCCTGCGGCACCGCGCGCGAGGTCGGCACCTTCTCGCACCGCCTCCCCGCCGACATGGTCGTGACCAACAAGGCGCATCGCGACCACGCCGAGCACATCTGGAAGCTGCCCGAAGGCACCATCCCCGACAAGAACGGCGCACACGCCGTGCTGCAAAGCCGGATGCTGAAGGACGGCCTGATCAACGCCTATTGGGTGCAGGTCAACAACAACCTCCAGGCCGGCCCGAACGTCAACGAAGAGACCTATCCGGGCTTCCGCAACCCCGACAATTTCATCGTGGTCTCGGATGCCTATCCGACGGTGACGGCGCTCGCCGCCGATTTGATCCTGCCGACCGCGATGTGGGTGGAGAAGGAAGGCGCCTATGGCAATGCCGAGCGGCGCACGCAGTTCTGGCACCAGCTTGTGACTGCCCCGGGCGAAGCGAAGTCCGACCTGTGGCAGCTCATGGAATTTTCAAAACGCTTCAAGATCGAGGAGGTGTGGCCGGAAGAGCTGATCGCCAAGAAGCCGGAGGTTCGCGGCAAGACCCTGTTCGACGTGCTCTACAAGAATGGCCAGGTCGACAAATTCCCGACCACGGAGATCGAGGCAGGCTACGCCAACGAGGAATCCAAGGCGTTCGGCTTCTACGTGCAGAAGGGGCTGTTCGAGGAATACGCCTCGTTCGGCCGCGGCCATGGCCACGACCTCGCGCCGTTCGAAAGCTATCACCGCGAGCGCGGCCTGCGCTGGCCGGTGGTCAACGGCCAGGAGACGAAATGGCGTTTCCGCGAAGGCAGCGATCCCTACGTCAAGCAGGGCACCGACGTGCAGTTCTACGGCTACCCCGACGGCAAGGCGCGCATCTTCGCGCTGCCCTACGAGCCGCCGGCGGAATCGCCCGACAACGAATATCCGCTCTGGCTCTCGACCGGCCGCGTGCTGGAGCACTGGCATTCCGGCACCATGACGCGCCGCGTCCCCGAGCTCTACAGGGCGTTTCCGGAAGCCGTCTGCTTCATGCATCCGGACGATGCGCAGGAAGCGAAGCTTCGCCGCGGCGACGAGGTGAAGGTGGTGTCGCGCCGCGGCTTCATCCGCGCCCGCGTCGAGACGCGCGGCCGCGACCGGCCGCCGCGCGGCCTCGTGTTCGTGCCGTGGTTCGACGAATCCAAGCTGATCAACAAGGTGACGCTGGACGCCACCGATCCGATCTCGCTGCAAACCGACTTCAAGAAGTGCGCCGTGCGCATCGAGCGGGTGAGCCTGTCATGATGAAACGATCCGCAATCGTCCTGCTCGCCTTCGCGATCGCCGCGGGTGCGAGCTCGCTGACCGCGCAGACGATCACTTCGGGCCTGCGCGGCCCGGCGCCGCTCAATGACGAGGGCCCGGCGCCGCCGATGCTGCCGAACCGCAACACCTCCGAGAAGGAAGTGCGCAACTATCCGGAGCAGCCGCCGGTGATCCCGCATACGATCGACGGTTATCAGATCGACCTCAACGGCAACAAATGCCTGTCCTGCCACGCGCGGGCGCGCACCGCGGAATCGCAGGCGCCGATGGTCTCGATCACGCACTTCATGGACCGCGATGGCCAGTTCCTGGCCTCGATCTCGCCGCGCCGCTTCTTCTGCACGGAATGCCACGTGCCGCAGAACACCGCCAATCCGCCCGTCAGCAACGACTTCACCGACATCGACACGCTGCTCTCGCGCGCAAGTCCCGGTGGCCGCCGATGACGACGACTGCTGACGGGCCCAATGAAAAGCTGGAGCAGAAGAAGGCCAAGCGCGGCTTCATCGCGCGAAGCTGGGACTTCGCGCTCGAGCTTTGGGGCGTGCTGACGCGGCCGAGCTCGGTGTTCGCATTGGGCACACTGGTGCTCGCTGGCTTCATAGCCGGCGTGATCTTCTGGGGCGGTTTCAACACCGCGCTGGAGATCACCAACACCGAAAAATTCTGCACCGGCTGCCACGAGATGAAGGACAACGTCTACGCCGAGCTGAAGTCGACCATCCACTTCACCAACCGCTCCGGCGTGCGCGCCACCTGCCCGGATTGCCACGTGCCGCACAACTGGACCGACAAGATCGCGCGCAAGATGCAGGCCTCCAAGGAGGTCTGGGGCAAGATCTTCGGCACGATCGACACAAGGGAGAAATTCCTCGATCACCGGCTCGAGCTGGCGGCGCACGAATGGGCGCGCTTCAAGGCCAACGATTCGCTGGAATGCCGCAACTGCCACAGCGCCGATTCCATGGACATCACCAAGCAGTCACCGCGGGCCGCGGTGGCGCACCAGCGCTTCCTGTTCACCAAGGAAAAGACCTGCATCGACTGCCACAAGGGCATCGCCCACCAATTGCCCGACATGCGCGGCGTTCCCGGCTGGCAGTAGGGTGGCCTGCATTTGGCGGGGTCTGAGCAAACGCCTCGTCCTTCGAGACGGCTGCTTCGCAGCCTCCTCAGGATGAGGCTGACTGGCACCCTTGCTCGCCGAAATTGCTCCCGCGCACTCCGCTCATCCTGAGGGCCCGCCGAAGGCGGGCGTCTCGAAGGATGGGCCGCAGGGAAATGGCCTGCAAATGCGATTGCCCTGCGCTTGAACCGGCGGGGCGAATGGTTAGTTTTGGGGGATGGCGAATCGTTTCGTTTCGCACCTCTCAAGACAGACATGGCCACGTTCACCCCGCATCAGGACGCCGCGCTCAAGGCCGTTGGCGACTGGCTGAAAGCAAAACCCGGACGAGGCGGCACGCCGCCGATCTTCCGCCTGTTCGGCTTTGCCGGCACCGGCAAGACCACGCTGGCGCGGCACATCGCCGAGGGCGTCGACGGCGAGGTGAAATTCGCCGCCTTTACCGGCAAGGCCGCGCTGGTCATGCGCAACAAGGGCTGCGACGAGGCCTCGACCATCCATTCCCTGATCTACCGCGCCCGCGAATCCGGCGAGGAGCAGCCGAGCTTCGAACTGTGGGACGACGCACCGGCCTCCAAGGCCAAGCTGATCGTGATCGACGAATGCTCGATGGTCGACGCGGAGCTCGGCCGCGACCTGATGTCGTTCGATTGCCCGCTGCTGGTGCTCGGCGACCCCGCCCAGTTGCCGCCGATCCAGGGCGGCGGCTTCTTCACCAACACCGAGCCCGACGCGATGCTGACCGAGGTGCACCGCCAGGCCCAGGACGACCCGATCGTGCGGATGTCGATGGACGTCCGCGAGGGACGCGAGCTCGACATCGGCCGCTACGGCGAGAGCGAGGTGGTGTCGCGCAAGGAGCTCGACCCCGACCGCGTCATGGGCGCCGACCAGGTCCTGGTCGGCCGCAACAACACCCGACGCGCCTACAACATGCGCGTGCGCCAGCGCCAGAACATCGAGGACGCCTTTCCGGTCGCCGGCGACAAGCTGGTATGCCTGCGCAACAACCGCAAGAAGGGCCTGTTCAACGGCGGCCTGTGGCGCGTGAAGTCGCGCAACACCTCGCGCTCGAAATCGCGCATCCTCTCCATGCGGCTGTCGCCGGACGAGGATTTCGGCCACAAGGTGACCAAGGTCTCCGTGCGCGCCGACTGCTTCGAGGGCGGCGTCGAGCAGATCGCCTGGGAGCAGCGCAAGCCCTATGACGAGTTCGACTACGGCTACGTGCTGACCGTACACAAATCGCAGGGCTCGCAATGGGACGACGTCGTGCTGTTCGACGAGAGCTTTGCGTTTCAGGATTCCAGGGCACGCTGGCTGTACACGGGGATCACGCGCGCGGCGAAACGGTTGAGTATCGTCGTGTGAGACTGCTGTAGCCCGGATGAGCGCAAGCGATATCCGGGATATTAGGCCCCGCATGTCGCTTCGCTCATGCGGGCTACACCCCACCGTCGTCCCGGACAAGCGAAGCGCAGATCCGGAACCCATACCCACAGGGAGATGTTTGGCGAAGACTCGGAGTGGGAGCTTTGCCCCACACGTCTCCCCGGGGTTATGGGTCCCCGCGTTCGCGGCGACGACAGCGGAGATTGAGGCAACGCCATCACGTCCTACACGCAGCCCTCACTTCCCCGCGACAAAATAAAAATCCTCACGTCCCGGCGGCGAGCCGTATGTGAACGGCTGCTGCTCGTGCTTGGTGGCGGCCCAGACGTCGTCGCGGACGATGTCGAACAGCTTTCGGATCTCGACGCGCGGCTGCTTGATCTCGCGGGCAAGCGCGGTGGCGAACGGGCTGTTGGCGCTGCCGTCGCCATCCATCGCGGTCTCGCCGTGCTTGGCGGCGTAGACCACCATGAAACCGGCACCGGGCTCGATGTTGGAAAAGCCCTTGTCGACCAGTTTCAGCGACAGCGTGCGCTGCATGGTCGGCGCGAACGGATTGTCGCGGCAGGCATCGAGGACCACGAGACGCACCTTTCGCGCGGCGCCGACCGCGGCGATCACCTGCTCCAGCGCGATGGCCTGAGTTTCGGCATCCCGGTCGGCGGCAAGCCTGGCGTCGACGGGAACGAGATAGTTCACCCCGCCGATCTCGAAACCGTGGCCGGCGTAATAGACCACCGCCCAGTCCGCCTTCTCCGCTTCGGCCGCGAACGTCTGCAACGCTTCGAAGAATTTGTCGCGGGTGAGATCGCTGACGGATATCACGGTCTGGAAGCCGACATCGTGCAGCACGCCGGCGATCAATTTCGAGTCGCGCGGCGGATTGGGCAGAGCGTGCACGTTCTTGTAGGCGCCGTTGCCGATCACCAGCGCGATGCGGCGGCCGGTCGCCGCCGCCTGCGGCGTCAGCGCGGCGAGCCGCTCCTGCGCGATGGCGCGGGCGCGCGCGACGTCGGTCTCGTCGAACTTCGTCAGCGAGTAGGCCGCGGCGCGATAATCGGCGCGGGCCTGGGCGAGATCCTTCCTGCGCTCGTAGATCTGGCCGCGACCGGAATGGGCGCGGACATTGTTCGGGTTGATCTGGATGGCCGTGTTGTAGTCCTTCAACGCGGCGTCGAGATCGCCCTTCATCATGTTGACGTCGGCGCGATTGTTGATCGCGTACACGTTCTTCGGCTGCTTCTCGATCAGGCCGTTGCAGTCGGCAAAGGCCTGGTCGTACTTGCCCATCATGCCGTAGGTGATGCAGCGATTGCTGGCGATCTGCGGCGCGGTCGGATCGATCTTCTCGGCTTCGGCGAAGTCGGCGAGCGCGCCGTTGAAATCCTTCGTCAGCGTGCGCAGGCGGGCGCGGTTGGTCCAGCCGAGCAGGAATTTCGGCGTGTATTTGATCGAGAGGTTGAAATCGTCGAGTGCACTTTGCAGCGCGCCCCGGCGCGCCTGGATGACGCCGCGATTGTTGTAGGGGACACCGTAGGTCGGGCGCTTCTGGAGCGCGAGGTTGTAGTCGGCCATCGCGAGGTCGTCCTCGCCCCTGCGCTCATGGGCGAGGCCGCGCAGGTTGAGCGCAATGACGTAGTCCGGATCGAGGTCGACAGCCATGGACAAGGTCTCGATGGCGTGGACGTAGTCGCGCTTGGTGATCAGGGTGTTGCCGCGCACGGACAGCGCGATCGCCTTGTCCTTGCCGATGACCTTGTCGGCCTTCAACAAATTGTCGCAGGCGATCGCGCGAGCCTGCGCATCCGCCTGGCGATCACGGCAAATGGCGAGGTCGTCGCCGGCTTGCGGCTCGGCCGCGGCGAACGAGGTGCAGACAGCCAGGACGGCGAGCATGGCGGCGAGGACCGGGAAAACGACGCGCAGCATGTTGTCAGATCAGCTCCAGCCACCACTTTATGTCGATCATCCTGATCCCGCCAAGCGGCGCGGCGGCGGGGCTGTCCTGCGACTTATTTTCACAGACTCGTGTCCGTCCCGCCGTAACAATCGCCGCCTCCGTCCGTATCTCGGACGATACGAAAACGCGGCGGGGCCGACTGTTCGCCCGGCGCCAACCGCCCTAGACTGTCAGGCCTTCCGAAAGAGGATCCGCCATGCGCCGCCCCGCTCTCCTGTCGCTGCTCGCCGCCACCGCCGCATTGTCGCTGGCCTTTGCCGTGCCATCCCGGGCCGCGGAGGACGCGGTCGTGATCCCCGCCCCCGCCATGGACGCGGCGCCCGCGAGCGGTATCCAGACCGCCGTCGTCGCCGGCGGCTGCTTCTGGGGCGTGCAGGGCGTATTCCAGCACACCGCAGGGGTCGTCAATGCGGTCTCCGGCTATGCCGGCGGCACCAAGGCGACGGCCGACTACCAGACGGTCTCGAGCGGCCGCACCGGCCACGCCGAATCCGTCGAGATCAAGTACGACCCGAAGAAGATCTCCTACGGCAAGATCCTCCAGATCTACTTCTCGGTGGTGCACGATCCGACCCAGCTCAACCGCCAGGGCCCCGATGTCGGCACGCAATATCGCTCGGCGATCTTCACCACTTCCGACGAGCAGAAGAAGGTCGCGGACGCCTATATCGCCCAGCTCAACGCGGCCCAGGTCTTCAAGAAGCCGATCGTGACCAAGGTCGGAGCGCTGGAAGCGTTCTATCCGGCGGAGGCCTATCACCAGGACTATCTGACGCTGCACCCGAACCAGCCCTACATCGCCTACAACGATATCCCGAAGGTCGAGAACCTGAAAAAACTGTTCGCGGATAACTACATCGAGAAGCCGACGCTGGTGAGTGCCAGCAAGGCCACCAACTGATCGCGAGATCATCGAAAGAACGGGAGACCCATGCCCGATACCAAGACCACCGACGACAAGGTCCTCAAGAGCGAAGAGCAATGGCGGCGCGAACTGACGCCGATGCAGTACGCGGTGCTGCGCGAGAAGGCGACCGAGCGTCCCTTCTCCGGCGAATATGAGCACGACCATCGCGCCGGCACCTACGTCTGCGCCGGCTGCGGCAATGTGCTGTTCGAGTCCGACGCCAAGTTCGATTCCGGCTGCGGCTGGCCGAGCTTCACCCAGCCCGCCGTCGAGAGCCATATCGACGAGGAGCGGGACACCAGCCACGGCATGGTCCGCACCGAGGTGCTCTGCGCCAAGTGCAGCGGCCATCTCGGCCATGTCTTCCCCGACGGCCCCGGGCCAACGGGCCTGCGCTACTGCATCAACTCGGCGGCGCTGAAGCTCGAGCCTAAATAAACGCCAGGCGCCGCCGGGTTCCGTCGTGGAACCCGGCGGCGCGATGTGCTTTTCTCTGCTGGCGGCGGCGCCAATCGTTGCATTTGGCGGCCATCAGGGAGGAGCCCATGTCGCTCGGGACCATCCTGATCATCCTGGTGATCATCTATCTGCTCGGCGGCTTGTCCGGCCGGATCGGCGGCTATGGCTACGGGATGGGCCATTCCGGCATGGGGATCGGCGGCGTCGTGCTGGTGGTGCTGATCGTGCTGCTGCTTCTCGGCAAGCTATAAGCCATACAAGATATTGATTTTACTTAGTTTATTTGGCTCGCGGGGCTGCCATGCGCGGATTCATCATCTCGCATCGCGGGGGTCGCAATTTTGTCAAAACGGCCTATATTAGAGGACGAAAATGACATGTGTGGCGGGCCCGCTCGATTGCGGCCTCTGCCCTCCCCAAACCCCACGCGCTTAAAGCCCCAGAGAAGATCACGAGGTCTTTGACCATGCGTCCACTGCGTCCGTTCAACTTCAACACCTCTGCCGAACTGTTTCCCGCCGCGATCCGCAAGAAGAAGCGCGCAGGCTTCACCTATCGCCGGTTCGGCACCGCGGCCGAAGCCGTGCAGTTCGCGATGGAGCAGTTGCCGACGGACTCGCTGAACGGCGCCTATCTCCAGGTCGAGGAAGCGCGCTTCGACCAGAACGGCATCCGCTCACTCTATGAGAGCGAAGCCTTCCCGCTGCCTCGCCGCCGCAAGGCGGAGCCGGCCGCGAACACCGACGCCGACGCGGCATAAGTTTCCGCGCAAGCCTCCGATGTGCGCTGAAAGCGCGATGGCCGAAAGGCCGTCGCGCTTTTTGCGTTTGGGGGTGCTGTCTCTTCTCCCTCTCCCCGTTCTTACGGGGAGAGGGTCGGTCTCCGCAATCAAAGTGAGAGTAAGTCTCGCGGAGACCCCCCTCACCCGCCACGCTGCGCGTGCCGGCCTCTCCCCGCACGCGGGGAGAGGCGAAGAAAGACGCCTCAGATCCGCGGCTGCTTGTCGAGCCAGCGGCGGAGCAGGCGCACGTTGCGCATGTTGGCGCGGAACATGACGTCGAAGGCATCGCCCGCGAACGGCACCAGACCGACCACGCCGTCGACGGCGACGTTGCCGAGCATGCGCGCGGTGATGTACCAGGGCGCGCCGAGCGCCCTCGCCTCCCGCACCAGCCATAGCGAAATCGCGGTGGTGATGATGTCGCCGATGACGGGGATCAGCCCGATCAGCCCGTCGATGCCGTAGCGGATGTTGGTGCCGGGCAGGATGAAGGCGACGTCGAGCAGTTTGGCGATCGCCTCGATCCGCGCGATCCGCTGCTCGCGCGTCAGATTGCCGAATGGGTTGCCGGCGAACGAATTGTCCCTGCCGAACTCGAAGGCAAACTCGCGGAAGCCCTGGTCGAGCGTCTCCGGGCGGATCTCATGTCCGTCCTGGTCGATGATCGGCCCACGGGCTTCACCGCCCGGGCGCGAACGGCTCCCGGAACGGGATCTATGGGGCGCAAGAATATCGTCGTCGGACATGGTCATGACCTCAGGGAAAACGCGCCAACGCGGCGGAGGTTGCCGCACCGCGCCCGAACGTCGCGCGCTCAGGTCGATGCCGCCGCCGGCCGCGGCTCCTCGACATATCTATGCACGAGCCAGGATGAAATCACCGCCGGCACGAAGCCGACGAGGCCGTACAGGACGAACTGCAGCACCCCCGAATCCGGCCCGCGCGAGCTGTAGGTCAGCGAGGCCAGGATGAAGGCGAACAGGCCGACCAGGAGCATCCGCAGCACCGGACCGATCCGCCTGACATGGAGCAGGATGTCGTCGACCGCGCCGATCATCAGCGCGGGCAGGAAGCCGAAGAGATAGCTGTATTGCAGGGTCTTGAAGAACACCGCGAACAGCTTGCCGATCTCGCCAAGACTGGTCTGGGCCCAGTAGCCGGACTGGTAGGTCGTGGTCAGCAGCAGCAGGAACCCGCCGACGAATGGACCGACCAGCGCAAACACCAGGTAGCGTTTCATCAATTTCCCTCGGATTTCGCCACTTCTATAGCAGCGCGGCAGCAAGCTTGGATAGCGGGTCCAAGACGGAACGGGAACAACCGGCACAGCGACGAGTTCTGACTGAACCTGAAATTGATCGCCGAAGTCAGATTGGAGTCGTTTCGATGTCCCGCAAATCCGTCGTTCTGGCGGCGCTGGTCCTGACAGCCCTGAGCGGCCTGTCGACCACACCGGCTCTCGCGCAAGGCCACAAGGGTACGCCGCAGGAGCAGAACGCCTGCTCGCGGGATGCCTCGCGGCTATGCCGCAAGGAACTCGGCAATGACGGGGCGGTGCAGAGCTGCCTGCAAGCCAACCGGGCCAAGTTGTCGAAGGCTTGCAGCAAGGTCTTTGCAAGCCACGGCATGTGAGAACGGGGACGGCTCCCCGGCGAGCGGAGACCAGGCCATGCTGCGCGACGAACAGCTCTCGATCCTGCGGGACATCAGCCAGTCCGTGGCCTTCGCCGACGATCGGCAAGGCAAGGTGGGACAATTGATCGCCGAAGGCTACGTGATGAAGGACGGCGATCTGTTCGAGCTCACCGCAAAGGGCGTCACCGCCGTCGAGGAACACGCTGCAGCGCTCGGCGCGAGCGATGAGGAACAGGCGAGCGCAGCTTCCGATCGGCTGATCTGATCGCGCGCGCCTGCTTTTTGCGTGACGTGCGCGCAACAGCTGCAAATTCCTGCAAATTCCTTCATGCTGACCATTGCAGCCGCTCGACAATGGCGCATACTTCGCTCGGGCGGCGCAGCACTTTCGATTCGGACATCAGGAAATCGAGCGACCACATGCGGGACCAAAGTTCCCGACGTGAAGGCTGTGACATGCGGCAGATCAAGCCGCGTGCGGCGCCCCAAAATCAAGTGGCTCAAGCCCATGGAACTCGGGGACCCATTCCGCATGACACGCTACAAAACCATCGTAACGCTTTTCGCCGTCACCACCGCCATTGCATTCCAGACATCGCCCGGCCTCGCCTTCACGTCCGAAGCACAGCAGATGTGCTCGGCCGATGCGATGCGGCTGTGCTCCAGCGAGATTCCCGACATCCCGCGGATCACCGCCTGCATGGTGCGACACAAGGCGCATGTCAGCCCCGGCTGCCGTGCGGTGATGGATCGCGAGGCCGCCGCCGCGCGCAAGCGGGAAGCCGCCGCTCAGTAGGGGCGCATCTGGATGTCATTCCGGGGCGACGCGTAGCGTCGAGCCCGGAATCCATCGCGCAACGCGTGATGAGGAGAAATGGATTCCGGGCTCGCGCTACGCGCGCCCCGGAATGACGGAAGCGTTTGGCTTTAGTCGCCCCACTGGGCGAACGCGTCGTTGAAGGCGCGCTCGCCCGGAGCGCCCTTCTCGATGGCGATGATGGCGCGGCGCTGGTTGGCGTAGACCAGCGGCACGTCGAACCACGAGCGCTCCTTCAGGAGCTGGACGTTGCGGGCACGGTCGGCGTCGACATTGGAGAGGCCGACCAGGAAGAAGCCGTCGGTGACCTTGACCGCGAGGCCAGCGAGCGGCGTGCCGCGCGCCTGCTCGTTCGACTTCATCAGGATGCCCGGCACGTTGGAGACGCTGCCGCCCGGAAAATCCGGCGGGAGGATGAAGGTCAGCTCCGCGGTGTGGCTCGCCGGCAGCGAGGATTCGGTGTTGCGGCGGAACGACATCGTCATCTTGAACTTGCGGTCGGGGATCTCGATGTCGGCGCGCACCGCGACGTCGGCCTTCTGGTTGCCCGACGCCTTGATCGGCTCGAGCCGCCACACCACCGAGCCGACATATTGCTTGCCCTTCGGGGCGGACGGATCCTCGTCATAGAGCACGACCTTCTGCGCCACCGGCGCGACCGGCTGGTCGCTGGCCGAGGGCTGGCCGACGCGATCGGGAATCTTCGGCTTGCTCTGCGGCTGGGCCGGATCCTTCGGCGCCTCCACCACCTGGGTCGGCGATGACTTGATCAGGCCGCTCACGATCTGGACCAGCTGCTTGCCCCAGAGAATACCGGCGCCGACCAGGATCAGCACGATGCCGACGGCGATCGCGCTCTTGAACGGGAACATGGAGCCGGTGCGGGCGCGCTTCTTGGCCTCGCGCTCGGGCGCGATGCGCGGACGCGGCGAGGGCGGCTGCGGCGTGTAACGCTCGGCCTCCTCGATCGACTCGTCGTAGGAATAGGGCGCGTCCTGCTCGCCGACGCGGTTTTCCAAGCTCGGCTCCAGCCGGTCGAATTCCGGCGAGGGCGAGGGCACGTTGGCATAGGTGCGGCGCGCGGCACGATTGGCCTGCGCGGCGGCGCCGCCGAGATCGTTGGCATCCGCCGTGATGTCGCGGAAGCCGCGCACGCCCGGCGCCGGCGGCAGCGGCGGCGGCGGTCCGATATCCGGCGGACGGCGTGCGCCGGCGCGTCCGGCTGGTGCAGCCGGCGGCTCCGGCATGGGCGGCGGAGCGGACGGGCCGGGCTGACGCGGGGCGTCGAAGCGCGGCGCGCGCGGCGGACGCTGGGCCTCGCCCTGGTCCTCGGCGCCAAGGGACGGACGGTCGGCCCGCGGCGGCGTCGGAGCCGGACGCGTGCGCAGCGGGGCAGCCGTCTGAGATGCGGGCGCGTTGCCCTCGGCGGCGCGGGTGCTGGCCCGGCGGAAGGCATCGCCGCTGCCGCTGCTGCGCCCGCCCCCGCCGGGGCGCGCGGCCTCGCGGGCGCGCTGGGCGGCCTCGGATTCGACCTTGCGGACGGCCTCTTCCAGCGACAGCCGTTCGCGGGTGATCTCGGATTCGGAGAGCGGCGGCTGCACGCTGCGCAGCTGCGCGATCAGCGCCGTGCGCGCCCGCTCATAGAGCGCGCGACGGCTTTCGCCGGGAGCGTTGGGGTCCAGGGCGGCAATAGCGCGGGCGATCAGCGGATAGTAATCAGCCATTTCTACTCAACTATACGCGCGTCCCGGTAAGATATCGTTAAGCCTCAAACGGATTTTGCACCAGGATAGTATCTTCGCGTTCGGGGCTGGTGGAAAGCAGCGCGACCGGGCACCCCACCAATTCCTCGATCCGGCGGACATATTTGATGGCCTGGGCCGGCAGGTCGGCCCAGGACCGTGCATTGGCGGTCGGCTCCTTCCAGCCCTCGATGGTCTCGTAGATCGGCTCGACCCGGCCTTGCGCGCCCTCGCCCGCCGGGAAATGGTCGATCTCCTTGCCGTCGAGCTTGTAGCCGGTGCAGACCTCGATCGAATCGAAACCGTCGAGAATGTCGAGTTTCGTGAGTGCCAGCCCGTTGATACCGCAGGTCCGAACGGCCTGGCGGACGAGGACGGCATCGAACCAGCCGCAGCGGCGCGGACGGCCGGTGTTGGTGCCGAACTCGCGGCCGCGCTCGCCGATCTTGCGGCCGATGTCGTTGTCCTGCTCGGTCGGGAACGGGCCCTGGCCGACGCGGGTCGTATAGGCCTTGCACAGGCCCAGCACATAGCCGATCGCGCCGGGGCCGAGGCCCGCGCCGGTCGCCGCCTGCGCCGCCACCGTGTTGGAGGAGGTGACGTAGGGGTAAGTGCCGTGGTCGACATCGAGCAACGCGCCCTGCGCGCCCTCGAACAGCATGCGCTTGCCTTCACGCCGCTTGATGTCGAGCAGCCGCCAGACCGTTTCGGCATAGGGCAAAAGCTGCGGCGCCATCGCCATCAGCTCCTTCAGGATCACCGCGCTGTCGAATTCCGGCAGGTTGAGGCCGCGGCGCAGCGCGTTGTGGTGCGCCAGCAGGCGGTCGATCTTGTGCGGCAGCGTCTGATGATCGGCAAGATCCATCAGGCGGATGGCGCGGCGACCGACCTTGTCCTCATAGGCAGGGCCGATGCCGCGGCGCGTCGTGCCGATCGCGGTCGCCGCGCTGGCGGATTCGCGGTGCGCGTCGAGCTCGCGGTGCAGCGGCAGGATCAAGGTGACGTTTTCCGCGACGCGCAGGTTGTCAGGGCTGATATCGACGCCCTGCGCCTTGAGCTTGGTGACCTCGTCGAGGAAGGCGGCGGGATCGAACACCACGCCATTGCCGATCACCGACAGCTTGCCATCGCGCAGCACGCCGGAGGGCAGCAGCGCGAGCTTGTAGGTCTTGCCGTTGATGACCAGCGTGTGGCCGGCGTTATGGCCGCCCTGGAAGCGGACGACGATGTCCGCCTGCTCCGACAACCAGTCGACGATCTTGCCCTTCCCTTCGTCGCCCCACTGGGCGCCGACGACGACAACATTGGCCATTCGCGGGTAATCCCTATGCAATCTGTCTCTAAGTGGCATGATCCTCGCGGAAAACCGGTGCCCACTTTTCCGGGATCATGCCTGCGCCCAGCCCAATCGGCGGCCGAAGCCGCCCGCACGCAAGGCAGCCAACCGGATAAAGGAAGCAGCCCCTCTAGGCAAGCAAGAACGCGGCTTTTTCGAGGTCCAAAGCCCGTCCCAAGCCTTTGATATCCCCTTAAAATCCTGAAAGGTTCGCAGCCGGCGAACCGGCTTCGACCAAAGCGTGAGACCCCAAGGAGACTCCATATCCGCCGCTGCATGGTCGCGATGCGTCCGCCCCCCGTTGATGCAGTCTCGATTTCCGTGTCTTTGAGCTCTGCCGGGTTATGAGCCGGCCCGGACCTCGCCGGGCCCGGGGCTGCGGCGCATGACGCGGGGCCATAACAATCACGATGTCCGCCACCGGCCAGACCACGAGCACCGAGACATCCGGTCACAGCTGGATCGCCAACCAGCCCTATCTGCTGCTCAGCATCACCGCGCTGTGCTGGGCCGGCAACGCCATCGTCGGCCGGCTCGCCGCCGGCCACATCCCGCCAGTCACGCTGTCCTTCCTGCGCTGGTTCTTCGCCTTCCTGCTGGTGCTGCCGTTCGCCTGGAAGCACCTCGTGCAGGACTGGCCCGCCATCCGCGGCAGGCTCGGCCTGATGATCACGCTCTCGATCACCGGCATCGGCGCGTTCAACACGATGCAGTACTGGGCGCTGGAGCATACCCAGGCGCTCAACACGCTGCTGCTGCAGTCGGCTGCGCCGCTGCTGGTGGCGCTGTGGTCGCTGGTCATCCTCGGCATCCGACTCACCGCGGCACAGGCCTTCGGCGTGCTGCTGTCGATGTGCGGCGTGCTGACGATCCTGCTGCATGGCGACTTCACCACGCTGTCGAACATCGAGTTCAACAAGGGCGACCTCATCTTCATGGTCGCGCTGTTGATCTTCGCGCTCTATTCGGTGCTGTCGCTGAAGCGGCCGCCGATGCACGGCCTGTCCTTCCTCGCCTTCACCTTCGGCGCCGGCGCCGCATGTCTCATCCCGCTGGAGATCTGGGAATTGTCCGCCCGTCCCGTGATGACGCTCGACGGGCCGAACCTGCTGACCCTGTTCTATGTGGCAGTGTTTCCCTCGACACTCGCCTATCTCTGCTTCAATCGCGGCGTGCGGCTGATCGGCGCCAACCGCGCCGCGCCGTTCTTCCACGTCGTGCCGGTGTTCGGCTCGATCATGGCGATGGCGTTCCTCGGCGAGCGCCCGCAGGCCTTCCACTTCATCGGTTTTGCATTGGTGCTGTCAGGGGTGTTCGCGGCGTCGAGAAAGCAGGCGAGTTAGGTCTTCTCCCCTTGCGGGAGAAGGTGGATAGGCGGCCTTTGGCCGCCGTTCTTAAGAACGCCGAAGCGAAGCTTCGGCTATGGCGCCGGATGAGGGGTATCTATCCGCACGCCTTAATGACAATCGAACTCGCGGAGAGAGACCCCTCACCCGTCTCGCCGCTACGCGGCGAGCCACCCTCTGCCACAGGGGGAGAGGGGAAGAGCGCGCCACATGTGAGGAATGCGTTCAACATATTAACCGCCAATGACGCCTCCTCAGGTCATGCCTGCATTGTAGCATTGCGGCGGCGTGGCTTGTGCCGCAACGTGAATCCGGCGCAAGCTCGTATCCGACGCCAATGACGATCGCTTCGCCCGCGCCACCGGCCTCCAATCCGGCCAGTTGGCTCAACAACCAGCCCTATCTGCTGCTGAGCCTGAGCTCGCTGTTCTGGGCCGGCAACATCGTGATCGCGCGCCATGTCGGCGCGCATGTGCCGCCGCTGACGGTGACCACGATCCGCTGGTTCGGCGTATTCCTGATCCTCCTGCCGTTCGCCTGGCCGCATCTGAAACGCGACTGGCCCGCCTTGCGCAGGAGCCTGCCGCTGATGCTGTTCCTGTCGCTGGTGGGCTTTGCCTTCAACAACGCGATCTCGTACTGGGCGCTGCAATACACGGAGGCGCTCAACGCGCTCCTGATCCAGTCGGCCGGACCGCTGTTCGTGGCGTTGTGGTCGCTGGTGCTGTTCGGGGTGCGGCTGACGGCCGCGCAGCTCGCCGGTATCGCGATCTCGCTTCTCGGCGTGCTGATCATCATCCTGCGCGGCGATCTTGCCGCGCTCGCGAGCATCAGCTTCAACAGGGGCGACATCATGTTCGCCTCCTCGCTGGTGGCGTTCGGGCTCTATTCGGCTTTCATTCCGCGCCGGCCGAAGATCCATCAGCTCTCCTTCCTCTCCTTCACCACCTGCTGCGGCGCGATGATGCTGCTGCCCACCGCGATCTGGGAGGCCTGGAGCGGCAGCGTGCTGCACTTCGACACGGTCACGCTGGCGACGCTGGGCTACATCCTGATCTTCCCCTCCACGCTCGCCTATCTCTTCTTCAACCGCGGCGTGGCGCTGATCGGGCCGAACCGGGCCGCGCCGTTCTTCCATCTGGTGCCGGTGTTCGGCTCGGCGATGGCGATCCTGCTGCTCGGCGAAAAGCTCCAGCCGTTTCACCTGATCGGCTACGCGCTGGTGCTCGCCGGCGTCGTGATCGCATCACGCCAGGGCTCCGCGGTGAAGTAATTCCGCAGAGCGGGCGACCAACTCCCGTCTTCCGATTTTAGCGAAGAGCAGCTAGGTTCCCGGCCAACGAAAAAGAGGGAACGTCCAGACATGCTTTCAGCGTTGATTCGAAACCTGCGCAGCATCGGCACGGCCGCGCTCTGCCTCGCCGCCTCAACCGCCGCACAGGCCGACAATTACCCCAGCCGCAACATCACCCTCGTACTGCCGTTCGCGGCCGGCAGCGGCACCGACACCACGACGCGGCTGATCTCGCAGCATTTGTCGCAGGCGCTCGGCGTCGGCATCGTGATCGAGAACAAGGCCGGCGCCAATGGCATGATCGCCGCGACCTATGTCGCGCGCGCCGCACCCGACGGCTACACGCTGCTCGTGACCACCAACACCACGCATTCGGCCAATCCCTATCTGCTCAAGAGCCTGACCTACGATCCGGTCAAGGATTTCACCCCGATCGCGCGCACCGGCGATTTGCCGTTCATGCTGGTCATTCACCCCGAAGTGCCGGCCAAGACCGTCGCCGAGCTCGTCGCCTATGGCAAAGCCAATCCCGGCAAGCTGAGCTACGCCTCGGGCTCGTCCTCGGCGATCGTGTCGGGTGCGACCTTCGCGCACAATGCGGGCCTCGACCTCCTGCACGTGCCCTACAAGAGCTCGCCGCCGGCGCTCAACGATGTCATGGGCGGGCGCGTCTCGATGATGTTCGTGGACATCCTGACGGGCCTGCCGCATGTCAACGGCAACGCGCTGCGCGCGCTCGCCGTCACCACCAAGAACCGCACGCCACTGATGCCCAACCTGCCCTCGATGCAGGAGGCCGGCGTGCCGGATTTCGACATCTCCTCGTGGCAGGGCTATTTCGGCCCGGCCGGCATGCCCAAGGACATCGTGACGCGGCTCAACGCCGAGATCCGGAAGATCGTCGAGAAGCCGGAGATCAAGGCCCAGCTCGCCACGCTCGGCATGGATGCCTTCTCCGGCACGCCGGAGGAACTCGGCACCTTCGTGAACGAGCAGCTGGTGCTGTGGGAGAAGCTGATCACGAACGCGAAGATCGAGAAGCAGTGAACTCTGTCATTCCGGGGCGCGCATAGCGCGAACCCGGAATCTCGAGATTCCGGGTTCGATGCTTCGCATCGCCCCGGAATGACTGCCCCAAGCTTTCGCAGGGTCGGCAAAGCGAGCGCGCCCACCGACATTTCAGCTCGTAGGGTGGGCAAAGCGTAGCGTGCCCACCAACGTTCTCGACGGATACGGAAGAAAGGTGGGCACGGCGCTTACGCGCCTTTGCCCACCCTACGAGTTCAGCGCAAGAATTTACGCCGCGCGCACTTTGGCGAGGAAGCCGTCGACGGCGCTGCGCAGTGCGCCGGACTGGTTGTCCAGCTCGCGGGCATTGGTGAGCACGTCCGAGGCGGCAGTGCCGGTTGCCTCCGCAGCGGAGGTGACGCTGCCGATGTGCGCATTGATCTCGCTGGAGCCGGCCGCGACCGACTGGATGTTGCGGGCGATCTCGCGCGTGGCCTCGCCCTGCTGCTCGATCGAGGCGGAAATGCCCGCGGTGATCTCGCTCATCTCCGCAATCGTCTGGGTGATGCCGCCGATCGCCGCGACCGCATCGCTGGTCGAGGTCTGCATCGCCGCGACCTGGGCCGAGATTTCCTCGGTCGCCTTGGCGGTCTGGTTGGCCAGTGCCTTGACCTCGGAGGCGACGACGGCGAAGCCGCGGCCGGACTCGCCGGCCCGCGCCGCCTCGATGGTGGCGTTGAGCGCCAGCAGGTTGGTCTGCGCCGCGATCGAATGAATGAGCTTGACCACCTCGCCGATCTTCTCGGCCCCGGTGGAGAGCTCCTGCACCGTGGCATTGGTGCGCTCGGCGTCGTTGACGGCGCGGCTCGCGACTTCCGTCGAGCGCGTCACCTGGCGGGAGATTTCCGCAACCGAGCTCGACAGCTCTTCGGCGGCCGCGGCAACCGTGCCGACATTGCCGGAAGCCTTTTGCGAGGCGGCGCCGACGGTGGCGGCGCGCGCGCTGGCGTCGCTGGCGGTCGCGGTCATCGACTGCGCCGTGGTCTGCATGCCGGCCGCAGCCGAGGAGACCGAGCGGACGATGCCGTTGACGCTGCGTTCGAAGTCGCTGGCGATGCCCTCCATCGCACTGCGACGTTCCGCCGCGGCACGCTCCGTGGCATCGGCCTCGGTCTTCTCCAGGTCGCGGATGCGAACCGCGTTGTCCTTGAAGATCTGGACGGTCGAAGCCATCGCGCCGATCTCGTCACCGCGGCCGACGCCGGGGATATCACCCTCGAGCCTGCCATCGGCAAGCTCCTTCATGCGGGTGCCGAGCAGCGCGAGCGGCCGGCTGATGCTGCGGCCGATCAGCCAGGCGACACTGCCAGCAACAATGACGATGCCGAGCATGGCAACGGCGAGCAGCCAGTAGACCGGGCCCATCTTCTGGTCGATGTCCTCGAGATAGGCGCCGGTGCCGAGATACATGTCGAAGCCGGGGACGGCGACGGCGTAGCCGAGCTTGCGGATCGGCTTCTCCTGGCCGGGCTTCATGTATTCGTAGAACAGCAGGATCTCGCCGTTCGCCTTGACGCCGTCCATGATCTCGCGGGACAGCTTCCGCCCGTTGGTCTCGACCTCCATGCGGTTGGCACCGATCACCTTCGGATCGGGCGCGAGCTGCGTGATGCCGTCATAGGTGGTGCCGAACAGATAGCCGGAACCCTTGTCGTAGGTCATGGCGTTGCCGTAGCGGCGGAGTTCCGCCAGCGCGGCCTCCTTCGTCATCTCGCCGGCATTGACCCGCTTCATCAGCGTGGCCGCGTAGTTGCGGGCCATTTCCACGATCGCCTTGGTCTGGTCGATGCGCGCGCTCACCATCTCCTGCTTCATCAGGTAACCGGCGAGGACACCGGAGACGCACAGGCCGAACAAGGTGACGCCGACAAGGATGCCAAGCTTGGGGGCGATCTTCAGATTGCTCAACTTCACGGGATGGCTCCGGCAATAAGGGATACGGGCACGCGACCAAATCGATCAAAATCGAATCAACTTTTAGTGTGAGAGCCCTTAGCAAGTTACTTACGCGCCTCCGTAGAAGCCCGGAATCCGCCGCGAAAACCGGCAATTTATCTCCAGGCCGACAACCGGGAATTGTACGCCTTCGCGCCGATTTCGCGTAAAAGACGCAAAGGCCCGCTCACAGGCGCGGGTCACGACAAGAAACCGACAAAACAAAATCGGGAGCAGAAAATGCCGAAATACAGGGTGGTGACGCCGAAGGGCGCGAGCTTCACGGTCGCGGGCAGCGACTATTCCTACGAGCGCGAGGCGCTCGATCCGATCGATGCCGAGATCGTCGAGGCCCCCGCGAACGAGGCCGAATTCATCGCCGCCGCGAAGCACGCCGACGCCATCTATGCCAAGGGCATCCCGATCACCAAGACCATCATCGACAGCCTGCAGGACTGCAAGGTCATCACGCTCGGCTCGGTCGGCGTCGACAGCGTCGACGTCAAGGCCGCCACCGCGCGCGGCATTCCCGTCACCAACATCCCCGACACCTTCATCGAGGAAGTCGCCGACCACGCCATGATGCTGCTGCTCGCGGGCTTCCGCCGCCTGGTCGAGCAGGACCGCATGGTGCGCGACGGCCGCTGGGCCGAGGGCCGGCCGGCATTGCTCAAAGTCCCGCGGCTGATGGGTCAGACGCTCGGCTTCATCTCGTTCGGCCGCGTGGCCCGCGCGGTTGCGAAGCGCGCCGCGCCCTTCGGCCTGCGCATGATGGCCTACGATCCCTTCATCCAGGAA
The DNA here is from genome assembly GCF_009759665.1 of Bradyrhizobium cajani. Lineage (GTDB taxonomy): Bacteria > Pseudomonadota > Alphaproteobacteria > Rhizobiales > Xanthobacteraceae > Bradyrhizobium > Bradyrhizobium cajani. Next base: position 75,037 of record NZ_WQNE01000032.1, on the reverse strand, counting down.
ACGCTGATGTACGACCACGGCGTCGTTCCGGCGACGCTGAACGAGGTGCTCTCGCAATCCGACTTCGTCTCGATGCACGCGCCGGCAAGGCCCGAGGTTCATCACATGCTGACCGAAAAGCACTTCCGGCAGATGAAGAAGGGCTCGATCTTCATCAACACCGGGCGCGGCGCCACGGTGGACGAGGAGAGCCTGATCAAGGCGCTGCAAGAGGGCTGGATCGCGCATGCCGCTCTCGACGTGCTGGAGAAGGAACCGCCCTCGCACAACAATCCGCTGCTCGGCATGGAGAACGTGACCCTGACCGCCCATGTCGCTTCCGCCTCGGCACGGTTCGACGAGGCGCGCAAGCGCCGCGTGGGCTACGAATTGTCACTGGTGCTTCAGGGCATGTGGCCGGTAAGCTGTGTCAATCCGTCGGTGCTGCAAAACACCGCGCTCCGCCGCTGGCAACCGGTCAGCATGGATCGCGGGCCGAACAGCTAGGCGGCCGGCGCAGAACGCGCCCGGAAACCGAGAAGACCCTTCACCGGCGATCAACGCCGGGAAGGGAGACAACAAGGGAGGAACTGATGAGGAACGACCTCACGCGTCGTGATGCATTGGCGCTGGGCTTGTCTGCTGCGGCACTCGCCACCACCGGTGCTGCAGCGCAAACATCGCCATCCAACATCAAGGCCGCCGATGTGGCGGTGCCCAAGCGCGACATCGAGAAGGGCGCATCCCTGCGCATGCTGCGCCCGGTGCGCTTCGTCCAGGCCGACGAGGACGTGTTCCGCGCCAATGCGGCAAAATTCACCAAGGAGACCGGTGTCGAGGTCAAGGTCGACTTCGTCGGCTGGGAAGATATCAACCAACAGACCGCGGTGACCGCCAATTCCGGCGCCGGCCCCGACATCATCATCGGCTTCTCCGATGCGCCGCACATCTATATCGACAAGCTGATCGAGCTGACGGACGTCGCCGACTACGTCGGCAAGCGGTATGGCGGCTGGCTGCCACTGGCGCAGCGCTACGGCAAGAAGAACAAGAGCGACGCCTGGATCGGACTGCCGTTCGGCGCCACCGCCGGTCCCCTGATCTACCGCAAATCGATCCTGCAATCGGTCGGCTTCGACAAGGTGCCGGAAGACCACGCCGGAATTCTCGACCTGTGCCAGAAGCTGCACAAGGCCGGCAAGCCGGCCGGCTTCGCACTCGGCAATGCCAAGGGCGACGGCAACGGTTTTGCGAACTGGGCGCTGTGGTCGCACAACGGGTCCCTGCTCGACGAAGAGGGCAACGTCACCATCAACAGCAAGGAGACCATCGCCGCGCTGAACTGGGTCAAGCAGATCTACCCGACCTTCATCGCCGGCACGACATCGTGGAACGACGTCAGCAACAACCGCGCCTACTCCTCGCAGGAGATTTCCCTGACCGCCAACGGCGTCTCGCTGTACTTCTCGTTGAAGAACGATCCGGCGACCAAGGCGATCGCCGACGACAGCGAGCATCAGTTGCTGCCGAAGGGCCTGGCCAAGGTCTCGCCGATGGCGGGCCTGACGCTGAACGCCATGGTGTTCAAGCACAGCCAGTACCCCAACGCCGCAAAGGCCTTCCTGCAATACATGCTGGAGAAGGATCAGTACGAGCCGTGGCTCAATGCCAACTCCGGCTATTGGTCACAGCCGCTGGCCGCCTATGCCGAGGCCGCCGTGTGGTCGCAGGACCCCAAGGTGAAGCTGTTCAAGGACACGATGAACAGCACCTATTATGACGGCTACAAGGGCCCGATCTCGACGGCGACGGGTGCCGTCAGCGCCGACTACGTGCTGATCCAGATGTTCTCGGCCGTTGCGACCGGCGCGGCCACGCCGGAGGCCGCGGCCGCGGAAGCCGAGCAGCGCTGCAAGCGGTACTTCCGGCGGCAGAAGTAACGGCCGACGACAAAGCGGCCGTCATTGCGAGGAGCGAAGCGACGAAGCAATCCAGACTGCCACCTCAGAAGCAGACTGGATTGCTTCGCTTCGCTCGCAATGACGATGTGGTGACTTTCACAGACAGGACAACGAACTGATGTCCGTGACGACATTTTCCTCCCCCGCACTGGCGCAGCGGCAGCCGAACTGGATCGTACGCCTGTTCGACTACAAGCCGTTCCTGATCGTGATGTGTCTGGCCCCTGCGATCGGGCTGCTCGCGGTCTTCCTGACCTATCCGCTCGGCCTCGGCGTCTGGCTCGCCTTCACCGACACCACGATCGGCCGGCGCGGCATCTACGTCGGCTTCGAGAATTTCCAGTATCTGCTCACCGATTCCCTGTGGTGGAACGCGGTGTTCTACAGCGTGGTCTACACCGGCATCGCGACGTTCGGGAAATTCGCACTCGGCTTCTGGCTCGCGCTGCTGCTCAACAACCATTTTCCTTTCAAGAGCGTGCTGCGTGCGATCATCCTGCTGCCCTGGATCGTGCCGACCGTGCTGTCGGCGCTGGCGTTCTGGTGGATCTACGATCCGCAGTTCTCGATCATCTCCTACCTGCTGGTCGACGTGCTGCACTGGCGCGACAGCAATGTCGACTTCCTCGGCTCGCCCTGGCCGGCGCGCTTCTCTCTGATCGCCGCCAATATCTGGCGCGGCATCCCCTTCGTCGCGATCTCGCTGCTCGCGGGCCTCCAGACCATCTCGCCCTCGCTCTACGAGGCTGCGATGCTGGACGGGGCCAGCGCCTGGCAGCGTTTCCGCTACATCACCTTCCCGATGATGATGCCGATCCTCGCCATCGTCATGACCTTCTCGATCATCTTCACCTTCACCGACTTCCAGCTGGTCTACGCCATCACCCGTGGCGGGCCCGGCAACTCGACCCATCTGCTGGCGACGCTCGCGTTCCAGCGCGGCATCGCCGGCGGCGAGCTCGGCGAAGGTGCCGCGATCGCGGTGTCGATGATCCCGTTCCTGGTGTTCGCGACGCTGTTCTCCTATTTCGGCCTGGCGCGCCGCAAATGGCAGCAGGGAGAGAGCAATGACTGATACTGTCGCGCAACAAGCCGTCGCCGACGCGAAAGCGGCACCCGACACCATGGCCTGGGATTCCGGGCTGCGGCGGCTGATGATGATCTATTTGCCGCTCGGCTGCTTCGTGCTGATCCTGCTGTTTCCGTTCTACTGGATGGCGATCACCTCGTTCAAGCCGAACGCGGAGCTGATGAACTACAAGGCGCACAATCCGTTCTGGATCTCCTCGCCGACGCTGGCGCACATCAATCACCTGCTGTTCAACACGGCCTATCCGCGCTGGCTGTGGACGACGATGCTCGTGGCCATCGGGTCGACCACGCTGTCGCTGATTGCGAGCACGCTGGCCGCCTATGCCATCGAACGCCTGCGCTTCCGCGGCAGCCCCTATGTCGGCCTCGGCATCTATCTGGCCTATCTGGTGCCGCCGTCGATCCTGTTCATCCCGCTCGCCACCGTCGTGGTGCAGTTCGGCCTGTTCGACAGTCCGTTGGCGCTGATCCTGGTCTATCCGACCTTCCTGGTGCCGTTCTGCACCTGGCTCCTGATCGGCTATTTCAAGTCGATCCCCTACGAGCTCGAGGAATGCGCACTGGTGGACGGCGCCACACGGCTTCAGATCCTGCGGCGGATCACGCTGCCACTCGCCGTGCCCGGCCTGATCTCGGCCGGCATCTTCTCCTTCACGCTGTCCTGGAACGAGTTCATCTACGCGCTCGCCTTCATCCAGAGCGGCGCCAACAAGACCGTGCCGGTCGCGATCCTGACCGAGCTCGTCACCGGCGACGTCTACCAGTGGGGCGCACTGATGGCGGGCTCGCTGCTCGGCTCGCTGCCGGTTGCGATCTTCTACTCGCTGTTCGTGGACTACTACGTGTCCTCGCTGACGGGCGCGGTAAAGGAGTAAACGGCTGCTGCGGCGTTTGGCCCGGCTTCACAAAAGTGCAACATGCGGTCCGCATAAGACGTCCTCCCGCAACAGGAGACGCACATGCGCGCGACCTTTCTCGCCTCCGTCGCAACGATCATTCTCACCGCAAGCACCGCGCTCGCGCAGAACGAAGGTGAATTCCCGGCCAAGCTCGCCGGCCACGCGGTGATGCCGGCGGAGTCCTTCATCGACGCCCCGGCGGATGCGCCGGCCGATCTCAAGACCTCCGGCAAATACACCACCGGCAAGCGCGTCGACGCGCTCGGCACCGTGATGGGCAAGTCCGCGGATCGCCCGACCGGCGTGTCGCTGCCGTTCAAGGGCCAGCCGCTTCAGGGTCATTCCGGCATCAAGTCGATGGGCGACGGCACCTTCTGGGTCATCACCGACAACGGCATGGGCGCGCGCGCCAACTCGCCGGACTCGATGCTGTATTTGAACCGCTACAAGATGGATTGGGCCAGCGGCAAGATCGAGCGCCAGGAGACCATCTTCCTGCACGATCCCGACAAGAAGGTGCCGTTCCGCATCGTGCATGAGGACACCCAGAAGCGCTACCTCACCGGCTCGGACTTCGACACCGAGGGCTTCCAGATCATCGGCGATACCATCTGGATCGGCGACGAGTTCGGCCCCTACATCCTCAAGGCCGACAAGACAGGCAAGATCCTGGCCGTGTTCGACACCGTTGCCGACGGCAAGCCGGTGCGCTCACCCGACAACTGGGCGGTGGCGACGCCGGGCGCGCCGGGCGCGACCTACACCAACGTCAATCTCCGCCGCTCCAAAGGCTATGAGGGCTTTGCGTCCTCGAAGGACGGCAAGTTCCTCTACGGCCTGCTCGAGGGCCCGCTGTGGGACGCCGACAAGAAGGACTGGGAGAAGGTCGACGGCAAGGAAGCCTCCCGCATCCTCGAATTCGACGTCGCTGCCGAGAAGTTCACGGGCCGCTACTGGCAGTATGTGTTCGAGCAGAACGGCAACGCCATCGGCGACTTCAACATGATCGATCAGGCCACCGGTCTCATCATCGAGCGCGACAACGGCGAAGGCACTGCCGACAAGGCCTGCCCGCAAGGCCAGCGCGGCGAGAACTGCTTTCCTGATCTCGCCAAGTTCAAGCGCATCTACAAGATCGAGCTCACCGACGCCAATGTCGGGAAGCCCGTGCGCAAGATCGGCTATATCGACCTGATGAAGATCCAGGATCCGAACAAGAAGGCTCGCAAGCCGCTCAATGACGGCGTCTACACCTTCCCGTTCTTCACCATCGAGAACGTCGATCGCGTCGACGACACCCACATCATCGTCGGCAACGACAACAATCTGCCGTTCTCGTCCAGCCGCGATCCCAACAAGGCCGACGACGACGAGTTCATGCTGCTCGAGGTCGCGGACTTCCTGAAGGCGAAGTAGTTTCTTCAGCCTATCCTCAGCCGCCACAACCCCTGCTGTCGTCCCCGCGAACGCGGGGACCCATAACCACAGGGAGTAGTGTGGCGCGAGCGGGTAACTCCGAGCCTTCGCCAAATATCTCCCCTGTGGTTATCGCGACGAGCGCAAGCGCTCGCGCGGGGGTCCCGGATCTGCGCTTGCGCTTGTCCGGGACGACAGCTGGGTCTGTGGCAACAGCCCACTACCGCACGACAAACTCCACCGGGACCGAAAAGCTCATCGTGCCGTTCTTGATTTCCGCCGGGATCGGCGGGAACGGCGAGGCCTGCTGGATCATCGACGTCGCCTTGGCGTCGAACGCGGCAACGCCGGACGAGCTGACGCGGCTGGACACGATCTGGCCGCTGCGGCCGATCGTGAAATTCACCCGGACCAGCCCGCGCTGACCGTTGCCGCCGGACGGATAGGAATGAAAGCGCATCAGATGCGCGCGGACGCGCTGATTGTAGGTCGCAACCAGCGACGCGATCGCGCCCGCACTCATGGCGGACGCCGCCGGCGCCTCGCGCTCGGCGCGGGGCGGTGCGCTGGTGCGCGGCGCGGGCAGCGCCTCCGACGGCTTCCTGGCCTCGCGGCGGACCACCTTTGGCTTTTCGGGCGCCGGCGTCTCTTGCGGCACGATCTTCGCCGGCTCAGGCCTGGCCGGTGTCGGCTCCGGCTTCTGCTCCGGCGGCGCCACGACCTCCGGCTTCTCCTGCGGCGGTGTCGGCGCGATGGTCTCCTCGACCGCCTGCCGCTGCACGGGCTCGGGCGGCGAAGCGTCGGCCTCCTGCATGACCGGCCCCGGCGCGACGTCGTCGTGCGTCGATTGCGGCGCCGACGTCACCGGCGCCATGTCGACCATGATCGCCGGCAGGCTGACGCCCTGCTCAGCCGGACGGCTCAACCAGTTCAGCGCCAGCGTCACTGCACCGACATGCAGCGCCATAATCAGCACCGCCGATACGCCCCAGCGCGCGGCCTCGCGCTCGCCGAGCGGCTCGTGCAACGCAAAAGCGTTCGCGGTCATCAGCTGCGTCCGTCGAGGCCGACGAGTGCGACCTTGAGATAGCCGGCATTGCGCAAGGTGTTCATCACCTCCATCAGGTCGCCGTAGGAGACGGCCTTGTCGGCGCGCAGATAGATGCGCTCCTCCTTGCGGCCCTTGGTGGCGACATCGAGCGAAGTGCCGAGCGCGTCGCGGCCGACGGCATCTTCGCCGACCGCGAGCGAGAGGTCCGGTTTGACGGTGACGAAGACCGGCTTGTCGGGCCGCGGCGCCGGTTCGGCCGCGGTCGCCGGCAGATCGACGCCGATGTCGACGGTGGCGAGCGGGGCCGCCACCATGAAGATGATCAGCAGCACCAGCATCACGTCGATGAACGGCGTGACGTTGATCTCATGAGTAATGTCGAGATCACCGGCGTCGCCGCGCTTGAGCGGCGATCCCGACCGCGCGCCGAGCTTCGCAGCCATGGCCTACTCCGCCGCCCGCGCCAGGCGGAACTCGCGATGATCGCGCTGGCGGCTGACCAGCAGCATGAGCTGCGCCGAGGCATCCCCCAGCAGCGCGCGGTAATTGGCGATGCTGCGGACCAGATGATTGTAGATCACGACCGCCGGGATCGCAGCGACGAGCCCGAGAGCGGTCGCGAGCAGCGCTTCCGCAATGCCGGGCGCGACCACCGCAAGACTCGTGGTGTGGCTCTCGGAAATGCCGATGAAGGAATTCATGATGCCCCAGACGGTGCCGAACAGGCCGACGAACGGCGCGATGGCCCCGATGGTCGCGAGCACGCCGGTGCCGCGCGCGATCTGCCTGGACATCGCGGCCTCGACCCGTTCCAGCCGCAGCGCAACCCGCTCCTGAAGACCGTCATCGAGCACGCCGCCGGAGAGCTCCGCCTCCTTGGCGCAGGACTGGATGAGCTGGGCAACGGCATCGTGGGCGTCGCCGGCCCGGGCCGACGCCTGCGCCAGCGTCATGTTGCCTTCGAGCGCGCGCGTCCGCTTCAAGGCGAGCGCGCCCTTGCGGCGGAGCTCGATGGTCTTGGCGAGCCACACCGTCCACGTCACCAGCGAGGCGACGGCGAGCCCGACCATCACCGTCTTCACGACGATGTCCGCGCTGACGAACATGCCCCAGGGCGACAGATTGCGCGGCAGCAGCACCCCGTCGATCGCAAAAGCCCGTGTCGGCGCGAGCGCGAACACGATCGTGACGATCATGTGCCGAAGTCTGGAAATGCCCTGCATCCTGATCTCCCGACGGATAGAGGAAGCTACGCCGCAATCCGGTCCGCAAGCTGCCGGAACCGCGCAAGCTGGTCGGCACGCAGCGCCCGGGTCTCGTCACGACCGACGAAGACCTTGAACATGATGCCGCCATCCGCATTGACGAAGGCGACGAAGGCCGAAATCTTGCCCATGAAGGGACGCTCGACGAAGGAGACGGCCGCGCAGCGCGCATGGCGGAGATGGCCGTGCAATCCCTTCGGCTGCATCAGGTTGAAATAGCCACGGCCGATCTCGCCAGCGGGAATGGCGCCGGTGAACTCGAAGATCGCATCCTCCGTGTGCACGATCAGGGTGACCTCGCCCCATTCGGCGATGTCCTGCATGGCGGCAGCGAAATGGTCGCCGGCGCCGATGCGGACCATGGACGGCGGCAGCGCCTCGATCACCGCGCGCGGGGTGACCTTGCGCTCGCGCGCGACGTCCTCGATCACCGCGCCGGGATTGTCGGCCATGTAGGCTTTGAGATCGGCGAGATCCTTGCTCAGCATGTCCTGCTCCTCCGCGGGCCGCGTCAGGCCGCCGCGTTCGCCTTGCGCTCGGTCATGATGACCTCGAACCCTTCGAACTTGGGATGGCCGAGATAGAGGCTTTCTCCGGTCTTGTTGTCGGCGCGTGCGTGAGCGCGACGGAATTCTTCCGAGCGCGTCCAGGCCTCGAAGGCGGCCTTGTCGACCCACACCGTGTGCGAGGAATACAGCGTGTGGTCCTCGAGCACCGGTCCCTTGAGCAGATGGAATTCGACGAACCCGGCCATGCTGCCGAGATAGGATTCGCGGGTGCGCCAGACGGTCTCGAACGCGGCTTCCGAGCCGAGCTTCACCTGGAACCTGTTCATCGCGATAAACATTCGATCTTCTCCTGTCAGACTGTCGATCGGCGCATGCCGACCGGATGTTTCAGAACGCGCCGAAGCCACGCTGGGACGTCAGCGTGGCTCTGGCGGTCAATACGGCGTCCCGCTTGGATCGTCGGCCCTAAAGCGCGATGAGATTGGGATGAATCGTCATCGCGCTTCAGGTTATTGCTTGAGCATGATCCTTTCGGAAAACCGCTTCACACTTTTCCGGATCATGCTCTAGATGCCGCCGAAGTGGTACTTCAGGCCTCCCTTGACCACGAGCCCCGCCCCGGCGCTCGCCCATTTCACGTCGTTTTGCGTATCGCCCGTACTGCCGACCGGAATGGCGTAGGGGCGGTAGTACTGGTTGAGGAGATTCTCGACCGAGAAGTTGAGCGTGAGATCCGGCCGCGGCTGATACTGGGCGTAGAAATTCACGAGATCGAACGACGTTGCCGGCGTGTAGGTCCGCGGGATATCGTAATTCGCGATCGCCGAGGTCCACATCACCGAGAGGATCAGCGTCCTGTCGAGCAGACGCACGCCCGCAGTCGTGGTGATCTTCTGCGGCGGAATGCTGTAGAGGCCAAATCCGGTCTGGAGGTTCTTGCCGTTCTGATAGGTCCCGGAGAGGCCGAAGAACCAGGTGTTCGCGTCGTACATCGTCTCGGCTTCGAAACCCTGGATGCGCGCGGAGGCGACGTTCTGATACTGCAGGAACGGCAGCACCGTGATGCTGGGCGCCGGCGGCGGCCCGGTCGGAACCACCAGCGGATTTCCGTAGGCGACCTGGTCGATGAAGTCGGTGATGTCGTTGCGGAAGAAGTTGATCTTGCCGCGCAGCGTATCACCCGCCGTAAAGAGGTCGTTCTTCTTGATGTTGAAGCCGATCTCCTTGTTCTTGCCGACCTCGGGCCGCAGGTTCGGATTCGGCACGAAGCAGAACGTCGAATCTGCGCCCGGCCCCGGCGTACCCGACGGACAGCGGAAGAACGAGTCGTTGATCGTCGCGCCCGAATGCGGGCCGCTGACCAGCGTCTCCGTGATCGAGGGCGCCCGATAGCCTTCGGCGTAGCTGGCATAGGGCGTCACGAACGCAGTGGGAACGAGAGCGACCGTGATCTTCGGCGACAGGCGGTCGCCGCCGGACGACGCGGAGGCCGAGGACAGCTGATAATTGTCGTAACGGAGCGCGCCGATCACCTCGAGCATCGAGGTGTAGTCCGCCTTCCATTGCACGAAGCCGCCGGACACGGTGCGCTTTCCGCCGGGAGTCGTGACTTCCGAGGTGCCGGTCCTGTCCTGCGTCGACACCTTGTCCTGGAAGGCATCGAGACCGTAGGTCACCGCGTGGCGCCAGCTTCCGGTCTCGAACCGCGTCGTGTTGTGCACGTCGACGCCGATCGTATCGAGCAGATATCCGCGATTGCTGCCGATACAGCCGGACACGGCGTTGCCGGGCACTCCACCGCAAAAGACCGACGGCGTCGTGCTGGTATGTGCCGTCTTGATCTGGTCGTTCTCGGTCCGGTTCCAGTAGACTTTTGCATCCCAGTCGAACCATTGATCATCCGGCTGCGAATATTTCCAGCCGAGCGTCGTGGTGTAGTTCTTGACGTTGGACGCGTAGATCGACGTGCCGCTCAGATTGTTGGTGCCGTTCGCGTTGGTCGAATTGGGATCGCCGGCACGTCGCGGCGGCTGGCCCACGCTGTAGATGTCTTCCTGGAAGATGGTGCCGAGCTTGACCTCGTGCCCGTCCGCCGGCCGCACCGTCAGCTTGGCGATGCCGCTGGTGAGCCGGTTGCCGGTGTTGGCGACCTCGAAGCCGGTGCCGTCCTTGTAGTTCTCCTGCGTCGAGTAGGTGCCGCCCGCAAACACGTCGACGTTCGGGTTGACGTGAACGCCGCCGAAGGCCGAGCCGAGCGCGCGTCCGTAGTTGCTGCCGAGGATGGTCTTGACGTCGACGCCCCAGCGCTCGCCCGCGCGGACGACGTCCTCGATATCCTTGGTGCGGAACGATGCCACGCCGCCGATCGCACCGGAGCCGTAGATATTGGCGGTCGGACCGCGGACGATGTCGATGCCGCTGATCAGTTCGGGATTGAGGAAGAACGAGCCGTTGGCGAAGTGACCCGTGCGCTGATAGTTCTGCCGCGCTCCGTCGACGATGACGGCGACACGGCCGAAATCCTGCAAGCCGCGGATATTGATCGAGGTCGACGGCTCATCGCCGCGATTCTGAACCCACACGCCCGGCACATTATAAATGAGATCGCCAACGGTGCTGGCCTGACGAGCCTCGATTTGCGCCGACGTCACGACGCTGACCGGCGCGAGCGCGTCGACCGCACGCTCATCGGTCTTGGAGGCTGCAGCCGTGATGGTGTCGAGCGACTGGACGCCGACGATCGCCTGCGCACGCGCATCCCACACGCTGGCGCCGGCCTGCGGTTGATTGGCCTGCGGCTTGGCCGGATTGCGCTTGGCCTGCTTGGGAGGCTGTACCGGCTTGACCGACTGCGCGGCTTGATCGGCGGTCTGCGCAACACCGCTCTCCGTCATCAACGACGCGATTGAAACCACCGACGCGCCTAAAATCAGGGCGCGCGAATACCTAGCCCCGTCAGCCATATCAGCCCCAGCCTGCACTTCACTTCAGTTCTTGGAGTCGTTTGGCTGGCGTGCGTTCGCAACGCGAACGACTGGCTGGCTGATTATCTCAACACGCGGGCAAGTCACCCCGCTGCCACAATTGGTTACGTGGCAACACTCTGACGGTCAATGTCACAAGGTTGCAGTTTATATCGATTGTAAATTGCCGCCGTTGGAATGCCCTTCGCGGCGCTTATACAAGCAGGACGCATCTGAAATCTTGAAAGCGCATCACACCAACAATGTCAGCAACGTCCGGAGACAGTAGCGACGGCGCGGCAGGGCCGGCAGGAAGCCCTTCTGCAACAACGAGAACCCTCACCATGCGAGGGAGCCGGATCGACAGCCGCGAGCTGTTCGCGGCCGAGCGCGAGATCATCATCGCGCATGGCGAGGACGCCTATCGCCTGCGCCTGACGTCGCAAAACAAGCTGATCCTGACGAAGTGAACCGCAATGACATTTTGTCGCACCCTCCCAGGTCTCCTGCTTTCCGGCACGATCGCGCTCGCGTCCACCGCGCACGCCGCCGGCATCACGGTGCATGACGCCCGCAACCGTGATGTCACTGTTGCCGACTTCGCGCGCACGGTCTCGATCGGCGGCGCCATCACCGAGATCCTGTATGCGCTCGGGCTCGAGAGCCGGCTGGTCGGCGTCGACACCACGAGCCTCTATCCGGCAGCGGCGCTGCACGACAAACCCAATGTCGGCTACATGCGCCAGATCTCGGCTGAGGGCGTATTGGGCCTCAATCCCACGCTGATCCTGGCGATCCAGGGATCTGGCCCGCGCGAGACCATGGACATCCTGGAGACCGCAAAGGTGCCGCTGGTGCTGGTGCCCGAGACCTTTTCCGAGGACGGCCTGATCGAGAAGATCAAGCTGGTCGGCCACGCCATGGGCGTCGACGCGCGCGCCGAATGCCTGAGCACCGCGGTCGGCGCCGATCTCGCACAGCTCCGCGCACTGCGCGCCAAGGTGACCAAGCCGGTGCGCGTGATGTTCGTGATGTCGCTTCAGAACGGGCGAGCCATGGTCGCCGGTCACAAGACCGCGGCCGACGAGGTCATCCAGCTCGCCGGCGCCGCCAATGCCGTCGACGATTACGACGGCTACAAGATCATCGGCGACGAGGCGATCGTCGCGGCCAAGCCCGACGTCGTGCTGTCGATCGAGCGCGGCAAGGACTCGCTCCAGGCCGAGGCGGTGTATACCCATCCCGGCTTTGCACTGACGCCGGTTGCGGCCAACAAGAGCTTCATCACGATGGATGGGCTCTATCTGCTTGGCTTCGGGCCGCGCACGGCGGCGGCGGCGCGCGATCTCTCGGTCAAGCTCTATCCGGCATTGGCCGAAAGCAGCACGTTCACGTCGGCCTTGTCGGCGGCGAATTGCCGGCAATGAGCGTGACGATCGGGACGGATACGCGAAGTCCGCGACGACACGCCGGCACGGGACGGCGATCCGCATCGGTTGCCATTCCCCTGCTCCTCGCAGCGCTGGCGGCGACCGCGATCGTCGCGCTGACCGTCGGCGCTGCCGGCATTCCGCTCTCCCGGCTGCCCACCGCCCTCGGCCTTGCCGGCAACACGACCACCGATGCGGTGACGGCGCGCGACCAGCTCGTGCTGTGGTCGATCCGTATTCCCCGGATCGCAGCGACCGCGATGGTCGGTGGCCTGCTCGCCGCAGCCGGCGCGATCATGCAGGGACTGTTTCGCAATCCGCTCGCCGATCCCGCGCTGGTCGGCGTTTCCAGCGGTGGCGCGCTCGCGGCCGCCAGCGCGATCGTCTTCACCGATTCACGCTTCGGCGAGGCGTTCCGCTTCCTCCAGACCGAGCTGTTGCCGCTCGCAGCCTTCGCCGGCTCGCTGGCAACGACGGCGATCCTCTACGGCATCTCCAGCCGCGCCGGGCGGACGTCGATCGCGATCTTCCTGCTCGCCGGCGTCGCCATCACCGCCATCGCCAATGCCGGCATCGGCCTGCTGGTGTTTATCGCTGACGATCGCCAGCTTCGCGACATTACATTCTGGCTGCTGGGCTCGATGAGCGGCGCGACCTGGACCAAGGCCGCCGTGCTCGCGCCGATCCTCATCATCGGGCTTGCCGCCTGCACCCTCATCGCCCGCGGCCTCGATCTGCTGGTGCTCGGCGAGGCCGACGCCTTTCATGGTGGCGTCGATGTCGAGCGCCTGAAGCGGATCTCGATCGTCATGGTCTCCGCCATGACCGGCGTCGCGGTGTCGGTCAGCGGTGTCATCGGCTTCGTCGGCATCGTGGTGCCGCATCTGCTCCGCCTTATCATCGGGCCGGCGCATCGCCTGCTGTTGCCGGCCTCGGTGCTGCTCGGCGCGATCCTGATGGTCGGCGCCGACACGCTGGCGCGCACCATCGTGGCGCCGGCGGAGATGCCGATCGGGATCCTGACGGCAGCCGTCGGCGCGCCGGTCTTCCTCGGCATCCTACTGCGGCAGCGCGGGCTCACCGTGCTATGAGCGCCGTGATCGAGGCGCGATCCCTGGGCAAGCGCGCCGGCCGCGCGACCCTGCTCGATGGCGTCGGCCTGACGGTTGCAGCCGGCGAGATGGTCGCCATCATCGGCCCGAACGGTGCCGGCAAGTCGACCCTGCTGCGGCTCCTGTCCGGCGATCTCCGCCCGAGCGAAGGCGAGGTGCGCCTCAATCAGCGCGACATCAGCAGCTTCACGCCGCGCGAGCTAGCCGCGCGCCGTGCCATGCTGTCCCAGCACATCAATGTCACCTTCCCCTTCACCGTCGAGGAGATCGTGCTGATGGGCGCGGGCGATCGCAGCATGCGCGACGCCGGCCCCCTCGTCGAGGCCGCGCTCGACGAGGTCGGCCTTTCGCATTTCCGCGCGCGGCAATTGCCGACGCTATCGGGCGGCGAGCAGCAGCGCACCCATTTCGCCCGCGTATTGGTGCAGCTCGCCTGCGGCGAGGCCGCGCATGGACCGGGACTTCTGCTGCTGGACGAGCCGACCTCGAGCCTCGACCTGCGCCACCAGATCGACCTCGTCGAAGCGGCCCGCCGCCGCGCAGCAGGCGGCACGGCCGTGATCGCCATCCTGCACGACCTCAATCTCGCAATCCGCTTCGCCGACCGCCTCGTCGTGCTGAACGGCGGCAAGCTCGCCGCCGACGGCCCGCGGGCCGATGTCGTCACGCGCGAGACCATCCGCGACATTTTCGAGATCGACGCCGTCGTCCATCGGGGCGACGACGGCGTGCCTTACGTGCTGCCGCAGTCGATGCGGGCGGTGATGCCACACCTCTCCCCAACGGGGAGAGGTCGGATTGCGTAGCAATCCGGGTGAGGGGCCGCGGCGTTTAGCGAGACCCCCTCACCCGGCTCGCATCTTTCGATGCGATCCGACCTCTCCCTACGGGAGAGGTGAAGAGACACCGCCTATCCCGCCGGAACGATCACCATGCCCTTGTCCTTCGGCCAGCGGATGCGCCAGACGAAGTTGATGTCCCTGATCTCACCGGGTTTGGCGTCGAACGACCATTCCAGCACGCCGCGCCTGTCGCGGATGTTGCTCGCGGTGGGCGGCGTGGTCGCAGGCAGCATCTCGACCACGATGTCCTCGTTCTCGCTGACCGGCAGCTGGTCCTCGATCGCGACCTTGATCGGGAAATCGTGTCCGTTGCGGACGGTGGTCTTGAACGAACGCTCGTCGGTCTTCGATGTCGCGATCAGGAGACCGGCCGAACCTTCGTTGCGCTTGAGCACTGCGCGCTCGATCTTCACCTTGTCGTCGGCGCCGAAACCAAGCCGCACGATGTCGTCCTTGGCGGACGCCGTAATCTTGCCGCGGCCGACGAAGACGCCGTCGCGATAGATCGCGACCTTGCCCGGCAGCAATGTCGTGTCGTCGGTCTGCTTGAAGCTGGCTTCGAGGTAGGCGGTCGGGTCCATCACCGGTGCCGCCCGCACCGCGAGCTCGGCGAGCACGGTCATCGAAGCGACGCGCAGGCTCTTGGCGCCCTCGTCGGCGCCGAGGCTGACGCGGCCGGGAATCCTGAAGGTGGCCTGGAAATCACCGATCTCGGCAATTGCCTGCTGCTCGTCAGCGCGCTCGCGCGGCTCGGCTTCGGGGGCCTTGGACAATGGCATAAGTTGCGCGGAACGCTCTCGTATGGCTGGCGCAGGCCGCGCTAGGTCCGAGGCCGCGCCAAGCGCCTGCGGCTTCGGCACTTGCGGATATTGCGCGACCAGCGAGTTCAGCTCCGGCGCGCTACCGCCGCGGCCGATGCGCACCGTGGAGACGCCGAGCGTGACGTTGGACCAGTCCTCGCCGGTCGACTGTGTGACCTCGGCGCGGCGGACCAGCTCGAGTTGCGGCTTGCGATCCTTGGCGCCGGTGTCGAGCCGGGCGTCATAGAGCGGCACCCAGCGCGCGTTGCGCACGGCGTAGGTCACCCGCAGCGTCGCCTTGGTCGCCGCGGCCGAGGCGACGTCGATCCGTACCTCCAGCTTGCTCGGCGGCTTGGCCGAGCGCTCGGCTTCGAGCTGTGCGATCTGGCGGTCGATCTCGCGCTGCTTTCGTGTGGCCTCGCGGATCGCGGTGTCTGCGGTCGCGATCTCCTCGCCGACCGCGCCAAAGGCCGCGCGCCATTCGGTGATCGGCCGGGCCTCGCCCTTGTCGCCGAGACCCGCAGGGGACACTTCAGCAAACCGCAGGGCGAATTTGCGCCGCGCCACCGCCGCCTCGATTGCGCCTTGCAGATCTGAGCGCTCGTCCTTGAGCACCTCGATGCGCTTGTCGAGCTCGGGCAGGTTGACCGGGGACGCCGCACGGGGCGGCCGCGCATCGATGGTGCCGATGGTGAGCTTGGCGCCCCCCTCGCCTTCGACGCGAAGGGAGGACGGATCGAGCGAGAGTGGAAAATCCCTGGCGACCAGCGTCGAGTCCCCGGAGGCGAGATCCAACGAAATGACGCGGGTCACGGTGGCGCCGTCGGGATAGACGGTGACGGCGTCGATGGCCGACGTCGCGTCCACATCGGCGGCCCATGATGGTGCCGCCGTGGCCATGGTCACCAGGACCAGGCTCGTCGTTGCCAAATATCTTGCGGTGATGCGCATAAAGTCCCTCCTGCCGGTATCGCCGCGCCGCCAACCGGACGCGCGCGATCAAATGCCTCGCCATCGTGATGAGACGCGGCAGGGAAGGAACCGGTTCGATTGGGGTTTCCGTGGGGCGGCGCGGTGGCCGCACCATGGCCGCGGAACGCACGGCGCGGCGAGCCGCGCCTCAGACCTAAAGCGCGATGAGATTGCGATGAATCGTCATCGCGCTTTAGGTTGTTGTTTGAGCATGATCTTTTCGGAAAACCGCTGCGCGCTTTTCCGGATCATGCTTTAGGCGGGTGAGCCCTGACCGAAGATGCGGCGGAGCAGATCGGTTACGTTGCGGGCGCCGCCCTTCCGCAGGACGCTGGCGCGATAACCCTCGATCGTCCGTGCGCTCAAATGCATGCGCCGGGCGATCTCCTTGTTGGTGAGGCCGGCGGCGAGATGCTCGAGCACGTCGCCTTCGCGCGGCGTCAGGGGTTCGCAGCCGGGCAGCCAGCGCTGGCGGTTTGAACCGGGCTGCGCGAATTCGTCGATGGCCGCATCGATCCGGCCGATGATGTCATGGCTACGGAACGGCTTTTCGATGAAGTCGGCCGCGCCGCTCTTGATGGCGTCGACTGCCATGGCGATGCTGCCGTTCGCCGAGGTCACCAGCACCGGCGCCATGCAATTTTCCTCGCGCAGCCGCCTGAGCACGTCGAGGCCGGAGCGATCCGGCGGCATCTCCAGCAGCACGCAGGCCGGCATCCGCGCTCTCGTCTCCGACAGCAGCGAGGCGCCGTCGGCAAAGCAGATCACGTCATAGGCGCTCTGTTGGAGCGCGGCGGAAAGTTGTTCGCGCGAGGTCGCGTCAGTTTCAATGACGAATACCTCACCCTTGGAAAGCGTGTTCCCAGGCATAATCCCGATCCAGCAATGTCTTGGTCAAATGGCCCGAGACGGCAGCGGGCCCGCTTCACCCAGCCGCGCCGTCGTGAGCACGGCATTGGCGCCAGTGCTTCGGTTTCCCTTATGTATGTTCCACTCTGTTCCCGGATTTGACGGATCGGGACAGAAACTTTACATTTCGGGACATCTGCGGGAATGGCTGGCAGGACCGGCTCGCATGACCGACCTCATTCGCAGCGCAGGCTTGAGCTATTACCCGGAAGTCGCCCGGTCGGTCGGGCTCGACCCCCGGCAGATGATGCGCAAGGTCAGGCTGCCGCTGGCCTGCCTCGACAAGCCCGACACGCCCATCGCCGTCGCGGGCCTGCGCCGTCTGCTCGAATTGTCGGCAGAGGCGTCCGGCGCCGAAGATTTCGGCTTGCGCCTCGCCGAGCGCGGCGGGCTGACCAATTTCGGCGCGGTTGGTTTGATCGTGCGCGAACAGGCGACCGTCGGCGAAGCTATCGAAGCATTCTCACGCTTCATTCATGTCCATCACGACGGCATGCGGCTGGGCGTCTCGCATGACAAGCACACCGTGACCATTGCGCTGCATCTGCGCGGCCGGCGGCCGACCGCGCCGCGCCAGGCGATCGACATGGCGCTCGGCAGCGTCCACCGCATCATCCAGTCCCTGTTCAGCAGCGATTGGCGGCCGCAGGAGGTGCATCTGCATTATCCGCCGCCGCACGACTGCAAGCGCTATCGCGAATTCTTCGGCTGCCGCGTGACCTTCAATGCCGACGACGATTCGATCGTGCTGTCGGCGCACGACATGGCGCGCCGGATCCCGAGCGCGCATCCGCTGATCGCGAGCTATCTGCGCAAGCGGATCGAGGCGATCGAGACGCGGCCCGCAAGCTGGGAGGCAAAGGTCGACGAGGTCGTGCGCATCCTGCTCGCCAGCGGTGACTGCACGGTCGAGCGCGTGGCCGAGCATCTCGCCTGCACCCGCCGCACCGTCCACCGCCACCTCGCCGCATCAGGCACCAGCTTCTCGGCCATCCTCGATGCGCAGCGCGCCGATCTCGTGACGCAGTTGATCGACGATCCCGGCCGGCCGCTGGCCGACATCGCCGTGCAGCTCGGCTTCTCCGCCCAGAGCGCCATGGCGCGCTGGTTCCGCGGCCGCTTCGGCTGCTCCATCACCGAATGGCGCAAGGGCGTGCGACCGCTGGCGAAGCCGGCCGAAATCCCTTCGGCGTCGGCCGCCTGAGGTCAGCGTGCCGGAGCCGGCACGCCGATGATGGCCAGTGCGCGCATGCGGGCGCCGGCGAGCAGCGGACCGAACGCAATCGCAAAGCCGAGGAACGCGATGACCCAGCCGCAGGCGGCGATGTGCAGCAGCGCATCGCTATGCGCCGGCAGCACCACGGCAGCGACCCGCGCCAGCGCCGCGACGATGACCGCGACATAGATTCCCTGCGTCGCCGGTGAGGCCGTCAGGGCCTGTCCGGTATGGCCGAGGCTCGCGCGCGTCATCACCGCGAGCGTCATGGTGCCGGCCGCGCCCGCCATCCAGGCGTGAAGGCCCGCGCTCGGCGGCAGCGCGCCGAATACGGCCATGGCATGCAGCAGGAAACCGAGCGGCACGAAGAGGTAGCCGACATGGAGGATCAGGAGCAGCCGCTCGCGGAAGGTACGGTCGCCGGCCCAGCGTGCGAGTCGCACCAGATGCAGCGCGCCGACCAAAGCCATCGCAACGCCGGTGATCGTGCTCAGGGGCGACGCGATCCACGCGATCAGCGCCAGCGCACTGCATCCGATCACCGCGCCGTCGAACCGACCGAACGGCACCGGCAGGCGGCCGGGATTGAACTTGACCAGCCAGTTACGGGTGAAGCTCGGAATGATGCGGCCGCCGATCAGCGCGATCAGCAGCACGACCACACTGACGCCGACGCGGATGCTGATATCGGCCGCGCCCTGGTAATGCGCTTCGAGATGAAAGCCGACATTGCCGGCGAGCAGCATCAGCACCAGCATCACCACCGGCAGGTTGCGCCAGTTGCCGCCCGCGATGATCTCGCGCGTCGCAGCGGCGACGACCAGCGCCAGGAAAGCGGCATCGACGACCAGTGCCAACGCCCAGCCGGTGTCTGCGGACAGCGTCACTGCGACGCGCCCGCCGAGCCAGACCACCAGCAGCGCGCCCAGCGACGTGCCCTGGATCGGCAGCCGCCCGGTCCAGTTCGGGATCGCCGTGAACAGGAAGCCCGTGATCACCGCCGGGAGGAAGCCATAAAGCATCTCGTGGACGTGCCAGTCGCGCGGCGCGAACGCCGAGCTCACCGACAATTCACCGTAAAACATCGGCAGCCAGGCCAGGATCGATAGCCCGGCCTGAATCGCGCCCAGCAGGAAGAAGGGCCGGAAGCTGTTGGCAAACAGCGGCCAGCCCTTCGGATTACGGGATCGGGCACCAGCCATGGGGGGACTCCAGTAAATTTCAGACCATGTCTGGAAAAATACTGCCGCTCCGGCCGGCTGGTTTTGCGCTATCGCAAACACCCCGACGATTGCAGGTGCCATCACACTCCCGAGCGCCAAGGAGGCAAAATGGCCAAGGTCGACACATCGCTGGTTGCGCATTTGCCGCTGTTTGCCGGGGTCAGCCCGGACGCCCTCGACGAGATCCTGCGCGAGGCCCGCTCGGCGCGCTATCCCAGGAACAGCGCCATCTTCGAGCAGGGCGCAGACGCGCAATCCTTCTTCCTGCTGCTGCACGGCCATGTCCGCGCGGCCAAGACCACGCCGACCGGCGAGCAGATCGTGGTGCGCTATGTCGCCCCCGGCGAGACCTTCGGCCTCGCAATGGCGATCGGAGCGGCGCGCTATCCGGCGACCGCGATCGCGGTCGACGACAGCGTGGTGCTGATCTGGCCGACTTCGGCCTGGCCGCGCCTGGTCGAACGGTTCCCCGCGCTCGCCGCCAACACCCTCCAGACCGTCGGCACGCGGCTTCAGGAAAGCCACACCCGTATCCTGGAGATATCGACCCAACAGGTCGAGCAGCGCGTCGCACACGCCCTGCTCCGCCTCGCCAAGCAGTCCGGCAAGAAACTCGACCACGGCATCGAGATCGACTTCCCGATCAGCCGCCAGGACATCGCACAGATGACCGGCACCACGCTGCACACCGTCAGCCGCATCCTGAGCGGCTGGGAGAGCCAGGGCCTCGTCGAGAGTGGCCGTCAGCGCATCATCCTGCGCGAACCGCACAGGATCGTCGTGCTGGCGGAGCAGAGCCCCGACAGCGGCGCGGCGTGAGAGCAGCGCCAGGACGTTTTCCCTGAAGATCGGGGTGAGAGGCGCTCCGCTTACGGCGAAAGCGCCTCCTCACCCGGGAATCCGCGCGCGACCCGCGCGAATTCCGGACCGCTTCACGCCGGCACGCAGTCGCATAGCGCGGCGAGGAATTTCTCGCGATCGATGCCATGCTCGCGGCAGGCGTCATCCACCGTGTGGAAGGTTGCGATCGGACAGCCGACACAGGCCATCCTGAAGGCGAGAAACACGCGGATCGTGTGCGGCGCCGAACGCATGATGTCATCGACCAGATCGTCGGATCGGAAAGGCATGGACAACTCCGTTCCGAAACGACGATAGCGGCGAGCGGCGGGGGTTCTTTGTTGGAGCGCAAGCACAGTTGTCATTCCGGGGCGCGCGCAGCGCGAACCCGGAATCCATCGGGCAGCAAGTCATGCGGTGAAATGGATTCCGGGTTCGCGCCAAAGAGGCGCGCCCCGGAATGACGGAAGGAGAGAGCTCACACAGCCCGGCTGTGCAGCTGCTTTCCCGGATCCAGATGCGCGTCGAACGCGGCCGCGACGCTGCGGACCAGGAAGCGCGAGTCCTTTGCGACCGCGAGCCGGTCGCCGTCCAGCCTGACGACGCCATCCGAGATCAGCGGCTTCAGACGCGACGCCGACTTCAGCATCGCCTCGGGCTCCGCGCCATGGCGCGCGCAGATGTCGCCGAGATCGACACCGAACTCGCACATGATGCGCTCGATGATGTCGGCGCGCAGCCGGTCGTCGTCGGTGAGACCATAGCCCTTCGCGGTCGCGAGACGGCCGGCGGTGATGCCCTGCGCATAAGCGCCGATCTGCACCTCGTTCTGGATATAGCCCTGCGGGAGATGCCCGATCGCACTTGCGCCGAAACCGAGCAGAACCTCGCCCTGGTCGGTGGTATAGCCCTGGAAATTACGTCGCAGCGTCCGCTCCTTGAAGGCCACCGCCATCGAATCGTCGGGTCGCGCGAAATGATCGAGCCCGATCTGCACGTAACCGGCCTCCTTCAGCGCATTCGCGATCGCGCAGGCCTGGTCGTGACGCGCAAGGCCATCGGGCAGGACGCTCTCGTTGATCATGCGCTGGTGCTTCTTGAATTCGGGCACATGAGCGTAGCCGAACACCGAGAAGCGGTCAGGCGCGAGCGAGAGGCTGCGCCGGACCGTATCCAGGCACGAGGCGACGGTCTGGTGCGGCAGCCCGTAGATCAGGTCGAAGTTGATGCCGTTGATGCCGGCGCGCCTCAGCATGTCGACGACGGACGCCGTCTGCTCGAAGCTCTGAACGCGGTTGATCGCGCGCTGCACGACGGGATCAAAGCTCTGCACCCCGAGGCTCGCGCGGTTGACGCCCGAGAGCCGCATGGCTTCGACCATGTCGGCGGTCAATGTCCGGGGATCGATCTCGACGGCGATCTCGGCCGACGGCAGCACGAAGAACGCGTGGCGCATCTCCGCCACCAACTCGGCAAACGCCTCCGGCGCCATGATCGTCGGTGTGCCGCCGCCGAAATGGATGTGTTCGACCTTGATGCGGCGGCCGATGGTATCGGCGACCAGTGCGATCTCGCTGCGCAGCGTCCGCTGATAGGCCGCGATCAACTCGTCGCGGCGGACGATCTGGGTATGGCAGCCGCAATACCAGCACATCTCGCGACAGAACGGCACATGCAGGTAGAGTGACGCGCTGGCTCCAGCCGGGAGCTGGGCGAGCCACCCAGCGTAGGTCTTTGCGCCGATCGCAGCCGAAAAATGCGGCGCGGTCGGGTAGCTGGTGTAGCGCGGCAGACGTTCTTCGCCATAGCTCGCTGCGAGATCGACTCTCATATCTTACCCATTCGTAAATTTCGGCCGCGTAAAGGCATCGCGGCAAATCACGGAGTGCATTCAGCTAACCCGGATCGGCGAGAGCGACCTTGCGCTCGCGCAAAGTCGGCCAGGGGCAGCAGCGGAAACCTTGCGCTCGCGCAAAGCGGTCCAGCGGGTTCCGCGTCATGGTCGCGATCAATCGCGCGGCCATTTGGAGCGTCCTGCCATGAGGTTTCTCGCACTCGAACTGATTCTCTCCCTGCTCGACGTTCGCGGCCATATCCCGCGCTTCGACGACTTCCGGCCGGCACCGGCGGCGCCGGCCCCGGGCGGCGCCGTGCGGGCTGTGGCGGCGGCGATCGCGGTCTTCATCGTGCTCGCGCTGGCGGTCTGGACGACGGTCTGGCTTGCCGTCAACATCTTCTAGCCGCGTCGTCGCGAAAGCCCTCGTCATGATCCCATCCAAGCAAACTTTCGCGGGCGCAGTCGCCCTGTCGTGCCTGGTCTGGCTGCCCGCTTTCGCCGCCGATACCACCAGCGGCGATCTCGTCGTCACCAGGGCCTGGAGCCGGGCGACGCCCGGCGGCGCCAAGGTGGCCGGCGGCTATCTCACGATCGAGAACAGGGGGCGCAGGCCGGAGCGGTTGAAGACCGCCTCGACCGCGCATGCGCTCAAGACCGAGATTCACGAGATGGCCATCAGCGCCGGCGTCATGACCATGCGCCCGCTGGACGACGGTCTCGTCATCGCCCCCGGACAATCCGTCACGCTTGCACCCGGCGGCGGACATTTGATGTTCATCGGCCTCGATGCACCGCTGCGCGTCGGCGAGCAGGTCCCGGTGACGCTCTCGTTCGAGCATGCCGGCGAGGTGAAAGTTACGCTCGACGTCCAGGCCATCGGCGCGCAGGCGCCGGCAAGGACGGAGACTGCGGAGCCCTTTCGCCGCGCGGAGCATGCGACGCCCGTTTCGCCGGCAACGACCTCCGAGGCGGACGAGAGCTTCTTCACGCATCTCCACGCCGAAAAGGCGATGGCGAACGTCACGGTGTCGCCCGGCCGCGCCGGACCGGTCGAGATCGCGATCCAGCTCGAAGATGCGAACGAGTTGCCGCTGAGCGCCGAAGCGGTGGCTGTCACGCTCACCAATCCCGAGCACGGCGTGGCGCCGGTGACGGCAAACGCCGAGCGCGTCGGCAACGATCAGTGGCGGGTCAGGATGTCGGCACCGCTGCCCGGCCGCTGGTCGCTCGGCCTCGACATCCGCATCACGTCCTCGGACGCGGTGAACGTCGTGTCACCAATTCTGCTCCGGTAAACCACCTATGTACTGCAGCGGAAGCAAATCAGGCAAAAGCTTGTCGCAGCGCAAACACTCTTGCAGCGATAGGCGCACACTGCATCCCGTCATCAAGACCATTTCAGATGAAGGATGCTTCCGATGTTCACCCGCAGAGCCGCATTGATCAGCGCTGCCGCTACCGCCCTGATGCTGGCGACCCCCGCTCTCGCCGCCGATGATCTCAAGCTGCCGCGTCAGAAGGTGGAGCTGGTTGCTCCTCCCTTCGTGCATGCGCACGAACAGGCGACCAAGCAGGGCCCCAAGATCATCGAGTTCAAGCTCACGATCGAGGAGAAGAAGGTCGTCATCGACGAGAAGGGCACGACCTTCCAGGCGATGACCTTCAACGGCTCGATGCCGGGCCCGCTGATGGTCGTGCATGAGGGCGACTACGTCGAAACGACGCTGGTCAATCCCGCGACCAACACCATGCCGCACAATATCGACTTCCATTCCGCGACCGGCGCGCTCGGCGGCGGCGCGCTCACCCTGATCAATCCCGGCGAGCAGGTCGTGCTGCGCTGGAAGGCGACCAAGACCGGCGTGTTCGTCTACCACTGCGCGCCGGGCGGCCCGATGATCCCCTGGCACGTCGTCTCCGGCATGAACGGCGCCGTGATGGTGCTGCCGCGTGACGGCCTCAACGACGGCAAGGGCCACGCGCTGAAATACGACAAGGTCTACTACATCGGCGAGCAGGACATGTACGTGCCGCGCGACGAGAAGGGCAATTTCAAGTCCTACGAGTCCCCGGGCGAAGCCTTCACCGAAACTGAAGAGGTGATGAAGAAGCTCACGCCGACCCATGTCGTGTTCAACGGCAAGGCCGGCGCGCTGACCGGCAAGAGCGCACTCACCGCCAATGTCGGCGAGAACGTGCTGATCGTCCACTCGCAGGCCAATCGCGACAGCCGTCCGCACCTGATCGGCGGCCATGGCGATTATGTCTGGGAGACCGGCAAGTTCGGCAATGCACCCGAGGTCGGGCTCGAGACCTGGTTCATCCGCGGCGGCTCGGCAGGAGCGGCGCTGTACAAGTTCCTGCAACCCGGCATCTACGCCTATGTCACGCATAACCTGATCGAGGCCGCAGATCTCGGCGCCACCGCGCACTTCAAGGTCGAAGGCAAGTGGAACGACGATCTGATGACCCAGGTGAAGGCCCCTGCGGAGATCCCGCCGCAGACACAAGGCGCCCTGGAGACCGGCCGCAAGACCAACTGACAAGCAAAGGGGCCGGCAAATCGCCGGCCCCTTTTTCTTTCGGGGGATCACCATGCTGATCGCATTCAAGCTCAAGCTGGCGCTCGCCTGCGTGGCCGGGCTTGCCGGACCACTGGCCGTCGCGCCCCTGGTCTCCGAGCTGACGACGCACGGCGCGCAAGGGGAGCCGGCGATCGTCGAGATCGCTGCCGGCAGCTTCGTATATCGCGAGGCCGGCGATTTCACGCACGCCGGGCAGCAGGCCGAAGCGCCGCTGCGAACCCTGCGGTTCAACAGACCGCTTCACATCATGCGAGAGCAGGTCTCCTCCGCCGACTTCCAGCTCTGCGTGCAGGATGGCGCCTGCCGCGCCCTGGGCCGCGACGTCGTGGTCGCGCCTGATCGCCCTGCGGTCCAGGTGAGCTGGTATGACGCCGAAGCCTATGCGGGCTGGCTGTCGCGCAAGACCGGCAAGCCTTATCGCCTGCCGAGCGACGAAGAATGGGCCTTTGCCGCCGGCAGCCGATTCAAGGACGACGGTGTGCCGGTCGACGCCAACGATCCTTCGAAGCGCTGGATCAGCCGCTACGAGCGGGAATCAGAGCGCGACCTCACCGACACGACGGCCTATCCGTTCGGCAGGTTTGGCATGAACGAGCACGGCATCGAAGATCTCTCCGGCAATGTCTGGGAGTGGACCTCGACCTGCTTCGTGCGCTCGCGGGTCGACGAGACCGGCCATGCGATCCGCCCGACCGTGAATTGCGGTGTGCGCGTCGCGGAAGGGGCCCATCGCGCCTATGTCACCGATTTCATCCGCGACGCCCGCGCCGGCGGCTGCGCGCAAGGCGTGCCGCCCGCCAATCTCGGCTTCCGCCTGGTCCGCGAGAAGACGTCGTGGCTGGTCAGTCTGTCGCAGCGCCTGAGTAAGACGTGGCCGGCAAGATCATAGCGGCGCGCATTGTCTTCCCACCATCGTCTCGGCTCACCAATTAGAATCAATCTAAAAGCAAGTTTGGAATCCCTCTAAGTCATGTCCCGCGCGACATCGCGTCGCTGACTTGTCGCATCGCCTGCTGCTACTCAATCGGGCCTTCGATCGCGCGCCTGGGAGCAGCCCTTATGATCCATCTTCGCGTCCTCGCCGTGTCTGCGGCGGTATTGAGCCTGACCTTATCCTTCGTGTCGGAAGCAGCCGCCAATGGCGAGGTCAACGTCTATACCTATCGCGAGACCAAGCTGATCCAGCCGCTGTTCGACGCCTTCACCAAGGATACGGGCATCAAGGTCAATGTCGTCTCCGCAAGCTCCGGTCTTGAGCAGCGCATGAAGGCGGAAGGCGCCAACAGTCCGGCCGACGTGCTGCTGACGGTGGACATCGGCCGCATCGACGAGGCCGTGCAGGCCGGCGTCACCCAGCCGATCAAGTCGGAGGCCGTCGACAAGGTCGTGCCGGCGCAGTATCGCGATCCGGACGGACACTGGGCCGGCATCTCCATGCGCGCGCGCGTGATCTATGCCTCGAAGGATCGCGTCAAGCAGGACAAGATCACCTATGAGGAGCTCGCCGATCCCAAGTGGAAGGGCAAGATCTGCATTCGCTCGGGCCAGCACATCTACAACAACGCGCTGTTCGCGGCCTACACGGCCAAGTACGGCGAGGCCAAGGCCGAGGAATGGCTGCGCGGCGTAAAGGCCAACCTCGCGCAGAAGCCGTCGGGCGGCGATCGCGAAGCCGCGCGTGACGTTGCCGCCGGCAAGTGCGACATCGGCATCGGCAACACCTATTACTGGGCGCTGATGATGAACAACGATCCCGAGAAGAAACCGTGGGCGGAGGCGACCCGCGTCATCCTGCCGACCTTCGAAGGCGGCGGCACCCACGTCAACCTCTCCGGCGTGCTGCTCGCCAAGCACGCGCCCAACAAGGCCAACGGCGTCAAGCTGATCGAGTGGCTCGTGAGCGAGCAGGCGCAGCAGATGTATGCCGACCAGAACTACGAATATCCGGTTCGCGCCGGTGTCGCCATCAACTCGACCATCGCAGGCTACGGCAAACTCGGCCCAGATCCGTTGCCGATCGCAAAGATCGCCGCCAACCGCAAGGCTGCGGCCTCGCTGGTGGACAAGGCCGGCTTTGACAACTGA
This sequence comes from Bradyrhizobium cajani, assembly GCF_009759665.1. Lineage (GTDB taxonomy): Bacteria > Pseudomonadota > Alphaproteobacteria > Rhizobiales > Xanthobacteraceae > Bradyrhizobium > Bradyrhizobium cajani. The sequence goes on along the minus strand of NZ_WQNE01000032.1, from coordinate 48,051 downwards.
TCTCTGGCGGCCCTCGTCTCTCAAACTGTCAGAAGCTACGGGCGCACGGCCTCGCTCAAGAGGTCGTGCTCACGCCGGACGCGCCGCAACCGCCATCGCGATCGCAACCGCGATCCTGGTCGCGGCGCCCGTGATCTCGATCGTTTCGCTGGCTTTGCAGCCGGCGGCCGATGTGTGGCACGACCTGGTCAACTACGTGCTGCCGGCCGCCCTCCTGGATACCGCCCTTCTGCTCGTCGGGGTCGGCGCGCTCACACTCCTGATCGGCGCCGGCACAGCATGGGTGATGTCGCGCCACGACTTTCCCGGCCGGGGCATGCTCCTGTGGCTGATGCCGCTGCCGCTGGCGATTCCGACCTATCTTGCGGCTTACGTCTATGCCGACCTGTTCGAACCGCTCGGCCTGGTGCATCGCACCCTGGCGGTCTGGATGCCAGTGCGCGATGCCCTGGGCCATCTCCCCAACCTGCGCTCGCTGCCGGGCGCCATCTTCGTGATCGGGCTCGTGCTCTACCCTTACGTCTATCTGTCGGCCCGCGCGACGTTCCAGGTTCAGTCTGCCGAATTCGCCGAGGCGGCCAAGACTCTGGGCGCCGGCCGATGGACCGTTTTCTGGCGCGTCTCACTGCCGATGGCGCGGCCGGCGCTCGCGGTCGGCGTTGCGCTGGTCGCGCTGGAAACGCTCAACGACATCGGCGCCAGCGAATATCTCGGCATCCGCACGCTGACGGTCTCGATCTTCACCACCTGGCTCAACCGCGGCAGCCTTGCAGGTGCGGCGCAACTCGCATGCCTGATGCTTGCGATCGTCGCCGGCCTGATCGCGATGGAGCGTTACGGCCGCCGCAACGCCAACACCGAATTCTCGGCCGAAAGCCCACATGTGAGGCAGCGGACCCGGCTTTCAGGCGCAAGAGCGTGGATCGCGTTCGCGGTCTGCGTGCTGCCGGTGCTGATGGGCTTCGCCGTGCCGCTGTCCTATCTGGCGCATCAGGCTCTCGGTCGCGGACTGCTTGCAAATTTCGACCCGCTCCTGTGGCGCCACACCTTCCATTCGTTCGCCTTTGCGGCGCTCGCGACGCTCCTGGCGCTGATGCTTGCGCTCGCCACAACGATCGCGCACCGCTTTCGGCCGGATCCGCTGCGATATCTGGCGATGAGCATCGCGCAGACCGGATATGCGCTGCCGGGTCTCGTGATTGCCCTCGGCCTTCTGACTCCCGTACTGGCGGTCGATAACGCGATGAGCGCGGTCGCCACCTCGATCGGAAGCTCCCTCCCCGGGCTGATCCTGGTCGGCTCTGGGACGGCCGTCGTCATCGCCTATGCGATCCGTTTTCTGGCCGTGCCGGTCGGCATGATCAAGGCCGGGTTCGACAGCATTCCGCGCGACTATGACGAGAGCGCGCGGACGGTCGGCGCTGGCCAGGCGGTCGTGTTGTGGCAGATCTATCTGCCGTTGCTCCGGCCCGCGATGCTTGGCGCAATCATCATCATGTTCGTCGACTGCCTGAAGGAGCTCCCGGCAACGCTGCTGTTGCGGCCGCTCAACGTCGAAACACTGTCGACGTCGATCTACCAGTTCGCGAGCCGCGGCAATTTCGAGGACGGCGCGCTCGCGGCCCTCCTGATCGTCGCCGCCAGCATCGGCCCGGTTGCCTGGCTGACCCGGTTCTCCGAGGTACCGAGCGGCCCCGCTTGAGGGCATGGCCGCATCGTCCGCACATTCCCGGCGCTTCGACCAATCGAGTCCTCATCGCCCGACCTGATCGCGCGATCCGGGACTTCAGAGATATTCGTGATTGATCGAGCGGCCACCATCGTCCGCCTTCACGAGGAATGGCAGCGCTCAGCCAGGATCGTGAGGACGCACAGACCGTCGCGATGCGCGCCCCAGCGTTCCTCGCTTACGTGTTCTTCAGCGCGATGCGGAATTCGGCCTCGGTCTTGGCCTTGACCTCGTCGAGCGAGACGCCGTCGGCGAGCTCGATCAGCGCCATGCCGCCGTCGCCGTGCTTGTCGATGGTGAAGACGGCCAGATCGGTGACGACCATGTCGACCACGCGCTCACCGGTCAGCGGCAGGTTGCACTGCTTCAGCAGCTTCGGGCCGTCCTTGGCGGAATGCTCCATCACCACGACGACGCGCTTGACGCCGGCAACGAGATCCATCGCGCCGCCCATGCCCTTGACCATCTTGCCGGGGATCATCCAGTTGGCGAGATCGCCGTTCTGGGCCACCTGCATGGCGCCGAGGATCGACAGATCCATATGGCCGCCGCGGATCATGCCGAAGGAATCGGCGCTCGAGAAATAGGACGTCGAGGGCAGCTCGCTCACCGTCTGCTTGCCGGCGTTGATGAGGTCCGCGTCCACCTCGTCTTCATAAGGGAACGGGCCCATGCCGAGCATGCCGTTCTCGCTCTGGAGGCTGACGTCCATGCCGTCGGGGATGTAGTTCGAGACCAGCGTCGGGATGCCGATGCCGAGATTGACGTAGTAGCCGTCGCGCAATTCCTTCGCGGCGCGCGCGGCCATCTGTTCACGGGTCCAGGCCATATCAGTTCTCCTGTGTCGCGCTTAAGCCGCAGGCCGCGGGCGGGTGTTGCGGAATTCGATGCGCTTCTTGGCCGTGCCGACCTCGACGATGCGCTTCACGAAAATGCCGGGCGTGTGGATGTGGTCGGGATTGAGCTCACCGGCCGGAACCAGATGCTCGACCTCGGCCACCGTGATCCTGGCGGCGGTCGCCATCATCGGGTTAAAGTTGCGCGCGGTCTTGCGGTAGATGAGGTTGCCGGCGGTGTCGCCCTTCCAGGCGTGCACGATGGCGAGGTCGGCGAACAGGCCGCGCTCCATCAGATACTTCTCGCCGTCGAACTCCTTCACTTCCTTGCCTTCGGCGATCAGCGTGCCGACGCCGGTCTTGGTGTAGAAGGCCGGAATGCCGGCGCCGCCGGCGCGGATGCGCTCGGCGAGCGTGCCCTGCGGATTGAATTCGAGTTCCAGCTCGCCAGCGAGGAATTGCTGCGCGAACAGCTTGTTCTCGCCGACATAGGACGAGATCATCTTCTTGATCTGGCGGGTTTCTAGCAGGCGGCTGAGCCCGATGCCGTCGACGCCGGCGTTGTTGGAGACCACCGTCAGGCCCTTGACGCCGGACTCGCGGATCGCATCCGACAACTCCTCGGCGATGCCGCAGAGGCCGAAGCCGCCCGACATGATCATCATGCCGTCCTTGAGAACGCCCTCGAGAGCCGATTTGGCGTCGGGATAGACCTTGTTCATGCAAATAACCTTCGAGTGAACCTTCGGCTTGCAGGCCGTCGCGCCTTATTGGCGGCGATTATTAGGCGAATTCCTCCGAAGCCGTCAATGATACGGGGTTCTCCGCTCCGCCGGCGAGTGGTAGAAGCTGCCCACGCCGTGGGCAGAACCGCCCGCGGCCTTGAAAGCGACAAGAAAACCCATCAAGTTGCGGGGGTTGGGCGTGGGCACGCAGGTTTCCCGGCCCGCCCTTCTGGCTCCAACGACCAACCCGTTCAGGACATGCCATTGACCATGGCCCAAGGAATGAAGCGCCTCGGGACGCCGATCGCGGCGCTGCTCGGTGTCGCGCTGATCGCCCTGATCGCGACCTCCTGGCTCATCAACCGTGACGCGCTGCGCAAGGCGGTGGAAGCACAGATCCGTGACGTTACCGGGCTCGAGCTCAGTGTCGCGGGGAGCATCGACATTTCGGTGCTGCCGGCGAGCTACATCTCCTTCCACGATGTCGGCCTGAAAGGCGGCGGCACCAGCGACCCCGCGCTCCATGTCGACGTGCTCACCGCCAATCTGCGGCTGCTGCCGCTCCTGCTGCAACGGTTCGAGATCTCCGACCTGACGCTGCTGCGGCCGCACATCCATGTCAGCCTGAAGGCGGATGGCGAGAGCAACTGGACGCCCTTCATCCAGACCATCGCGCGCACGATGAAGCCCGGCGCCGACAACCAGGTCTCGTTCTCCGAGATCAGGATCCAGGACGGCGTGCTCGATTTCCAGGACGCCACCGCGCACGCCTCGGAGAAGTTCGAGGACATCGACCTGTCGCTGGCCTGGCCCTCGATCTCGCGCTCCTTCGCCGCGACCGGGCAGTTCGACTGGCGCGGCGAGCGCGTCGACGGCTCCATCAGCTTCGCCGATTTCGTCGCCGCCCTTTCCGGCGAACGCTCGGGACTGAAGGCGCGGATCGCCAGCGCCCCGCTCAAGCTCGCCTTCGACGGCAGCGTCGCCAACCGCACCAGCCCGATGATGGAAGGCACGCTCACCATCGACAGCCCGTCCTTGCGCAACGCGCTGCGCTGGACCGGACAGCCGCAGCCCGGCAGCGGCGGCTTCGGCCGCTTCGCGCTGAAGGCGCGCGCCAACGTCGTCGGCGCCTCGATCGCGCTCACCAACGTCAATGTCGAGCTCGACGGCAATACCGCCGAGGGCGTGATGACCTACGCCAATAACGGCCGGCAGACGCTGCAGGCGACGCTCGCCGCCGACGCGCTCGACTTCACGCCCTATATCTCGACCTTCCGACTGCTCGCGAGCGGCGCGCGCGACTGGAACAGGCAGCTGTTCGATCTCAACGGGCTTTCGACCACCGACCTCGATATGCGCCTGTCGGCCGCCAAGCTGACGGTCGGCCCCTCGAAGTTCGGCCGCACCGCCGTCGGAGCGAACCTGCGCAACGGCACGCTGGCGCTCTCGGTCGGAGAAGCGCAGGTCTATGGCGGCATCGCCAAGGGCTCGTTCGGCATCGCGCGCTCCGACACCGTCGCCGACGTCAAGGCGCAATTCCAGTTCACCGATGTCGATCTCCAGGCCTGCGCCTCCGAGCTGTTCGGCATCAACAAGCTGTCCGGCCGCGGCAACATCAACGTCTCGCTCCTCGCCTCCGGCTCGAGCCCGTTCGGCCTCGTGCAGTCGCTCGACGGCACCGCCACGGTGACCGGGCATGACGGCGCGATCGCAGGCTTCAATGCCGAGCAGCTGCTGAAGCGGCTGGAGCGGCGGCCGCTGTCAGGCGGCGGCAATTTCCGCAACGGCTCGACGCCCTACAACAATCTCACCATCGCGGTGAAGTTCGCCGACGGGGTCGCGACCGCCGAGGACATCCGCGTCGAGGGGCCGGCGGCCAAGATCACGATGACCGGCACCGCGTCAGTGCCGACGCGCGAATACGACATGAAGGGCGTGGCGAGCCTCAACACCGCCTCGGGCTTCGAATTGCCCTTCGTGGTGCAGGGCCCCTGGGACGATCCGCTGATCTTCCCCGACCCCGAGAGCCTGATCCGCCGCTCGCCGGCCTCCGCGCCGCTGCTCGACATGCTGAAGGACCGCAAGGGCGGCGATGCCGTGCGCTCGGCGATCGAGCGGATCACCGGCAGCGGAAAGCGCTCCGCACCGGCAGAATCGCCGACGGCGGAGAATGCCAAAGAGAACCAGAAGTCGAACTGACGGCGTTCCATCGGCCGCCGCATGATCGTCGCGAATTAATCGGGGCGAATTGATGCGGCGATTGGATCGATGCACGCGTTGAGCATCTCCTCCAGCCCCTCACCCACGACATAGGTCTGACAAGATGCCGCTAGATCGGCTGACGGCCATGCGCTAGTGTTTTATACGACCGGTTAAAAACACCGGCCGTTTGAGGGAGAAAAACGTGAGATCCAAGGTTATTGGCGCAGTATCATTGGCGGTCGCTGCGGTTGGGCTTTTTGCGGCCACTGCACCCGCGTTTGCGCAGCAGAAGACGATCACGGTCTGGTGGGGCAAGGGCTTCTACCGGTCCGAAGATGACGCGCTGATCGATACGATCAAGAAATTCGAAGCCAAGACCGGCATCAAGGTCGAATTGTCGCAATACGCGATCCAGGACATGATTCCGAAGACGGTCGCCGCGCTCGATGCCGGCACCGTGCCCGATGTCGCCTATTCCGATTCCTATGACGTGCAGGCGCAGGGCAAGTGGGCCTATGAGGGCAAGCTCGAGGACCTCACGGACGTCATGGAGCCGATCAAGGGCCGGTTCGTGCAGAACACGCTGGACGCCTCGATCCTCTACAACGACGTCACCAAGAAGAAGGCCTATTACGGCTTCCCGCTGAAGCAGCAGAGCATGCACGTCCAGATCTGGAACGACATGCTGGAGAAGGCCGGCTTCAAGCTCGCCGACATTCCGACCGACTGGACGGGCTACTGGACGTTCTGGTGCGACAAGGTGCAGCCGGCGATCCGCAAGGCGACCGGCCAGCGCATCTATGCCGTCGGCCAGCCGATGGGCGTGGAATCCACCGACGCCTTCCAGTCGTTCTACACCTTCATGGACGCCTACCACGTCAAGCTGGTCGACGACGACGGCAAGCTGCTGGTCGATGATCCCAAGGTCCGCGAGAACCTGATCAAGGCGATGAAGGACTACACCGACACCTACATCAAGGGCTGCACGCCGCCCTCCTCGACGACCTGGAAGGATCCGGACAACAACGTCGCCTTCCACAACAAGACCATCGTGATGACCCACAACTTCACGATCTCGATCGCGGCGAAGTGGTTCGAGGACTCGACCAACCAGGCCCTGACCCAGGAGCAGCGCGACGCCGGCAAGAAGGCCTATGAGCAGGACATCGTCACGGCGTCCTTCCCGAAGGCTCCGGACGGCTCCACCATCCGCTATCGCTCCGACGTCAAGACCGGACTGGTCTTCACCGCGGCCAAGAACAAGCCGGAGGCCAAGCAGTTCATCAGCTTCCTGCTCCAGGAAGAGAACGTCCGTCCCTACATCGAGGGTGCGCTTGGCCGCTGGTTCCCGGTGACGAAGGAAAGCCAGGAAAGCCCGTTCTGGCAGGCCGACAAGCACCGCAAGGCGGTCTACGCGCAGTTCAAGGGCGGCACCGCCGCGTTCGACTTCACCAAGAACTGGAAGTTCACGATCCTCAACAACGAGAACGTGTGGGCGAAGGCGATGAACCGGGTGGTGAGCGAGAAGGTTCCGGTTGACAAGGCCGTCGACGAACTGATCGCCCGGATCAAGCAGGTCGCGGGTTAAATCATCCTTCCCTCTCCCCGCTTTGCGGGGAGAGGTGTAAGAACAACACCGGCCGCGTTTCGCGGCCGGCTTCTCTTTGAAGTGTCCGAAAAGGAAGAGTCCGAAAAGAATGGCGATCACGCTCTCTGGCGATCAGGCAATGCCCGGGCCACCCCTGTCGTCGCGGCTGACCCCGGCGCAGGTCTGGGGCATCATCCTGCTCGCGCCCTATCTGCTCGTCTTCCTCGCCTTCGTCGTCTATCCCGTCGGCTACGGACTGTGGCTGGCGCGCGCTCCGGCGAACTACGTCGCCCTCTACAACGACCCGATCTTCGCGCGCGCCGCGGTCAACACGCTGATCTTCCTGGTCATCGGCATCAACATCAAGATGCTGATCGCGCTGTTCCTGTCCGGCTTCTTCGCGCAGCAGCGGACCTGGATCAAATGGCTGTCGGTGATCTTCATCCTGCCCTGGGCGGTGCCGTCGATCCCGACCATCCTGTCGGTGCGGTTCATGCTCAATCCCGAATGGGGCATGATCAACCACTTCATCTTCTCCTTCACCGGCGACGACGGCCCGAACTGGCTGAACGATCCGACGGTGGCGCTGACCATGGCGATCGCCGTGCACATCTGGAAGTCGCTGCCGTTCTGGACGCTGATCCTGATCACCGGCCGCCTTGCGATCTCGCATGATCTGTTCGAGGCCGCCGAGGTCGACGGCGCCAGCTGGTGGCAGAAGTTCCGCTACATCACCTGGCCGTCGATGCAGACGCTCTACATCACTTGCACGCTGCTCTCGATGATCTGGACGCTCGGCGACTTCAACAGCGTCTATCTGCTCACTGGCGGCGGCCCGGCGGACCTGACACACGTGCTGGCGACGCTGGGCATCCGCTATCTCCGGCTCGACCAGCTCTCGCTTGCGATGGCCTCCATCGTCTGTGCGATGCCGTTCGTCCTGCCGCTCGTGTATTTCATGATGAAACGGTTGTCGCGATGAAGCTCCCCACCTTGCGCGAAGTCGGGACCGAAGCGCGGCTCCTGCTGATCGGCATTCCCGTCTTCCTGTGGACGATGATCCCGATCTATCACATGTTCCTGTTCGCGATCTCCCCGAAGGAGGACGCGTTCTCGGGCAAGCTGTGGCCGGACCATCCGACGCTGCACAACTTCGAGATCGTGTTCAAGCAGCAGCACTACTTCCTGCGCGACTTCTACATCCAGTTCTGGAATTCGACGGTGATCGCCGTCTCCGTCGGCGTGCTGACGCTGTTCATCGCGACCGCCGCGGCGTTCTCGATCTCGCGGCTGCGCGTGCCCGGCGGGCGCGTCGTGATGAACCTCGCGCTCTTCACCTATTTCATCCCAGCGGCGTTCCTCGCCGTGCCGATGTACCGCACCATGGGCAATTACGGCCTGCTCAACAATCACTGGTCGCTGATCCTCGCCATGGTGACGATCGCCAGCCCTTATGCGATCTGGGTGCTGAAGCAGGCCTCCGACAAGCTCCCCGTCGAGCTCGATGAAGCCGCCGTCATGGACGGCGCCACCACGCTACAGATCTTCCGCCTGGTCTATCTGCCGCTGATGATGCCGTCGCTGGTCGCGATCGGCACCTATGCGGTGCTGCTGGCCTGGAACGAATATCTCTACGCGTTCCTGCTGCTCTCGAACGACCGCGAGATCACCCTCCCCGTCGCGCTCGGCAACTTCCTCGCCGCCGACGATTCGCCGTGGGAGTTGTTGATGACGACCGGCTTCATCTACGCGCTGCCGCCGGCCGCGATCTACTATGCCTTCCGCCGCTACATGGTGGGCGGGCTCACGGCAGGCGCGGTGAAGTCGTAAGGCTTCATCCTGTCATTGCGAGCCAACGGGTCCGCGCGAAGCGCGGCCCGATGACAGGCTCCGCGAAGCAATCCAGACTACCTTTGCAGAAGCAGACTGGATTGCTTCGTCGCAAGAGCTCCTCGCAATGACAGCAGGGCTTACAACGGCGCCGCGCTCTCGCCCTGCGAGCTCGTCAGTTTCGAGGCGAGCGAGGCGATGACGATGACGACCGCGATCAGGGCGATCACCAGCGTGCAGATCGCGTTGATCTCGGGCTTCACGCCGAGCCGCACCTCCGAATAGATCCGGATCGGCAGTGGCGCCGAGCCCGGGCCGGTGGTGAAGCTCGCGATCACGAGGTCGTCGAGCGACAGCGTGAAGGCCAGCATCCAGCCGGCGACGATCGCGGGCGCGATCAGCGGCAGCGTCACGGCGACGAACGCGCGGACGGGATCGCAGCCGAGGTCCATCGCCGCCTCCTCCAGCGAACGATCGAGCGAACCGAGGCGGGACTGCACGACCACGGCGACGAAGCACATCGTCAGCGTGGTGTGGGCGATCGTCACGGTCCAGAAGCCGCGCTCGGCGTTCAGCGCCACGAACAACAGCAGCAGCGACAATCCGGTGATCACCTCCGGCATCACCAGCGGCGCATAGAGCATGCCGGAGAACAGCGTGCGGCCGCGGAAGCGCTCACCACGCGACAGGGCGACAGCCGCGAGCGTGCCGAGCAGCGTCGCGATGGTCGCGGACGAGACCGCGACCCGCAGGCTCATCCAGGCCGCCTCGATCATGGCGCGGTCATTGAAGAACTCGTGATACCAGCGCAGCGACCAGCCGCCCCACACCGTCACCAGCCGCGAGGCGTTGAAGGAATAGATGACGAGGATCAGGATCGGCAAGTAAAGGAAGGCCAGCCCCAGCGCCAGCGAAGCGATGTTGAAGCGGGACAGGCGGGAGACCTTGCGCATGGCGTCACCGCCCCTGTTCCAGCTGCCGCTTCTGCACCCGTTCGTACAGCAGAAGCGGCACCAGCAGCACCATGAGCAGCACGATCGCCGCAGCGGATGCGACCGGCCAGTCCTTGTTGGTGAAGAATTCGAGCCACAGGGTCTGGCCGATCATCAGCGAATTCGACCCGGCCAGGAGGTCCGGAATGACGAATTCGCCGACGATCGGGATGAAGCACAAGAGCACGCCGGCACCGACGCCGGGCAGCGACAGCGGGAAGGTGACGAGCCAGAACACCTGCCAGGGCGGCGCGCCGAGATCGGAGGCAGCCTCCTCCAGCGCCGGCTCCATCTTCGCAAGCGTGGCGTAGAGCGGCAGGATCATGAACGGCAGATACGAATAGACGATGCCGATATACATCGCGGTGTCGGTGGAGAGCCATACCACCGGCTGGCTGACCAGGTGCAGCGCGAGCAGGATCTGATTGAGCAGGCCATCATGCTGGAGGATGTTGATCCAGGCATAGATGCGGATCAGGAACGAGGTCCAGAACGGCACGATCACCAGCACCATCGCCACCGCCTGCCAGCGCGTCGGCAGCCGCGCCATGCCATAGGCGACGGGATAGCCGATCAGCAGCAGCAGCGCGGTCGCCGTGACGGCGACGGTGAGGCTGCGCACATAGGCGAACACGTAGATGTCGTCGGAGCCGAGCAGCTTGAAATTGTCGGGCGACAGCGCGGCAAAGGCAGCCCTGAGCGCCTCCCAACCCGCCGTCAGGTCGAACAGCGGCACGTAAGGCGGCTGCGCGATCGCCGTCTGCGACAGGCTGATCTTCAGCACGAAGGCGAACGGCACCAGGAAGAACAGCACCATCCAGAGATAGGGCGCGATCGCGGCGAAGCGCGCCGGTCGCGCGAAGATGCGGCGCCCGCTCATGACGGCAGCACCACGCAATCGTCGGGCGTGAACCAGGCGACGACATGCTGGTTCAGGCTGTAGGCGTGGACGTCGAGGCGCACGCTGTTGGCCACCGACGCCTGCACCATTCCGCCGGCGTCGAGCTTCACCTTGTAGGTGGTGGTGCCGCCGAGATAGCAGATGTCGGCGATCACGCCGTCCAGACTGTTGATCGCCGTTTCACGACCGGCTTCAGACACCGGGGCGCGGCGCGAGAGCTTGATCTTTTCGGGGCGGATCGCGACCGCAAATCTTCCCGCTCCGATCGGCTCGCGCGGCTCGGCCACCACCAGCGTACCCGCATCACGCGTACCGATGATCAGGCGGTGACCGTCACGCAATTTTGACTCGCCGTCGAACAGATTGATGTCGCCGACGAACTCCGCGATCCACCGCGAGCGCGGCGCCTCGTAGAGCTCGCGGGGACTCGCGACCTGGGCGAGCTTGCCGGCCTTCATCACGCCGATCCGGCTCGCCATCGTCATCGCCTCCTCCTGGTCGTGGGTGACGACGATGAAGGTCATGCCAAGCCGGCGCTGGAGCTCCATCAGCTCTCCTTGCGTACTCTCGCGCAGCTTCTTGTCCAGCGCTGCGAGCGGCTCGTCGAGCAGCAGGAGCTGCGGCCGCCGCGCCAATGCCCGCGCCAGCGCCACGCGCTGGCGCTGACCGCCGGAGAGCTGGTCGGGCTTGCGCTTCTCCAGGCCTTCGAGCTTCACCAGCGCAACCATCTCCGCCACGCGCATGGCGATGTCGGCGCGCGCCATGCCGGCGCGCTTCAGGCCGAAGGCGATGTTGTCGCGTACCGACAGATGCGGAAACAGCGCGTAGTTCTGGAACATCATGTTGATCGGGCGCTCATGCGGCAGCGCCTGCGCGATGTCCTTGCCGCCGAGCAGGATGCGCCCCTCGTCCGGCGCCTCGAAGCCGGCGAGCATGCGGAGCAGCGTGGTCTTGCCGCAGCCGCTGGGGCCAAGCAGCGCGAAGAACTCGCCGGCCTTGATGTCGAGCGAGACGCCGTCCACGGCCCGGAACGTCCCGAACGTCTTGGCAACGCCCTCGATGCGCAGCAGCGGCTGGCCCGCTGCCGGATGAGCATCGCCGCCGGCCGCATTGGCCGCGGCGTCCGTTCTGGGCAACTCGTCAGTCATGGTCCCTGCCAACCCCGATTCCGCCGCACGCTAGCGGCCGATTGGCCCTAGCTCAACCGGTTCGGGAGGATCCTCCCAAATTGGCCTTCATGACGGACACCAAAAGACGTATGGTGTAGGCATGACCAAGTTGCTGGATCAGGCCCTGGAGATCGCGCGCAGTCTGCCGGCCGACGCGCAGGATGACATTGCCCGGATCGTACTCCAGCTCGCCGGCGCAGAAGCAGCCGATCCCGTCATCCTCTCGGATGACGAGAGGTCGGCAATTGCCGCATCCAGGAAGGCTGCCGCGCGGGGCGAATTCGCGACTGAGGCTCAAGTCCGTGCGACTTGGGCCAAGCACGGCTTGTGATTATTCGCTACACGCTTCCGGCGCTCGCCGACCTCGATTCCATCCTGACTTACGTTGCAGAAGCGTCTCCTCGGGGAGCCGCACGCGTCCAAAAGCGCATTCAGGACGTGATCGGTCTGTTGCCAGCGCATCCGGAGATCGGTCTGCGGACTGATGATCCGGATATCCGAAGGCTGACGACAACGCCCTACCCATTTCTCGTCTTCTACGAGATTGGGAGCCAGGAGATCATCATCCACGCCATCCGTCATGGCGCTCGCGATCCCGGCGGGATGCCCGGCAAGCGTGACTCCGTCTAGCTGGTGCCCGCCATGAAGGCGGCCAGCGCGTCGCGGTCCACCGCCGGCATGGTCAGGCCGAGCTTGGAGCGGCGCCACAGGATGTCGTCGGGAAAGCGCGCCCATTCGTGCCTCATGAGGTAGCGCACCTCGGCGCCGGTCAGTTCGGGGCCGAAGGCCGGGCCGAGCTCGTCGCGGGCTTTTGCCTCACCGAGCACCGCCGGCAGGCGCGAGCCATAGGCCGCGACCAGGCGCTGGGCCTCCGGCTCCGAGAGAAACCGCCAGCGGTCGCGGGCGAGGTCCACTTCCGTGTCGAAACGATCCCAGGCGAAATCACCACCGGGCAGCGCCGCGCCGGCGGTCCAGCGCGGCGACATCGGATAGAACGGCGTCAGCTTCGTTATCGCCCGCTCCGCGCGCAGGCGCGAAGTCGTGACGTCGCCGCCGAACATGGTGATCAAGGGCGCCTTGCGCCGGCGCGCGTGGAACAGCGTCCCGTCGCGACGGCGTGCGGACGCCAGCGTCAGGTTGACGCCGGAGACGGTGTGGACCACGTCGGTCGGCGCGACGCGCTCGCGGAAATAGCGGCTCGCCGCTTCACAGAGATAGCTGACGTCAGCCCCCGGCATCGCCACGATCGCGGGATCGCCGGTGAAGGCGTGCGTGACCGTGCCGATCAGTGTGAAGTCGCGCTCGAACGGCCGGGCGAAGATCAAACGTCCGTCAGCGTTCTGGAAGACGTAGACGTTGTCGGACTCGAACAGCCGCGGCACGACGATCTGGCTCATCTGCATGGCCGATGTCGCCGGCGGCGGCTGCCGCAGCACGGTCTCTGCGACCATCGACGTCCAGCCGCCGGTGGCATTGGCCAGCGCCCGGGCCGTGATCACGTGCCGATGGCCTCGGTCGACCACCGCGAGCCGCCAGATATCGCCCCGGTCCGCACGGACGCAACGTGCCCCGGTCCGGATCTCAGCGCCGCGTTCGGCGGCATCGAGCGCCGTGAGCACCACCAGGCGGGAATCATCGACCACGCAGTCCCAATATTCGAACGCCGTGCCGAACGGGCGCTTCAGCGCATTGCCGACCGGATGATGCGTGATGTCGAGGGTCGCCGATCCCGGCAGGCCGGCCCGGTTCGTGAGGCTGTCATACACATACAAGCCGGCACGCAGCAGCCATGGCGGGCGCTCGTTGGAATGCGCGGGGATCACGAAGCGCATCGGCCGGACCAGATGCGGCGCGATCCGGAGCCAGATCGGCCGCTCGGCGAGGGCTCGGCGCACCCGCCAGAACCCGCGGCGTTCCAGCAGCGACAGATCGCCATGGATCAGCCGCGGTGTCGCCGACGACGCCGCGCCGCCAAGATCGCCCTGCTCGAACAGGATGACCCGCAGGCCGCGGCCAGCCGCATCGCGGGCGAGGCTGACACCGTTCAGTCCGCCGCCGATGATCGCAAGGTCGTAATCCGCCATGAAGCCGTCGAATGGGAGCAAAGCGTCCCATCATCCCTAGAACCATTTTCGTTCCGATGGAATCGAAACGGGGGCTCTGGATTCTTGTTCCGACGTGCTTTCCTGACGCGAACCGGCATTTCGCTCGAAAACGCGCTAGCCGGTCTTGAGCGCAAGCTCCATGACTTCAGTGCGGCCGACGAGGCCGGCGTATTTCCCGATCGGGAGGGGCTTGCCGAGCAGATAGCCCTGCACGCCGTCGCAGCCTTCCTTGGCAAGGAAGGCGAGCTGCTCGACGGTCTCGACGCCCTCGGCGATGATCGACATTTCGAGGCCGTGGCCGAGATCGATCACCGCGCGGACGATTGCCGCCGATTGCGGGTTGCGGCCGAGATTGATGATGAAGGCGCGGTCGATCTTGATCTTGTCGAACGGGAATGCCTGGAGATAGCTCAGCGAGGAATAGCCGCTGCCGAAATCGTCCATCGAGATGCGCACGCCAAGCGCCTTCAGCCGGCGCAGCAGGGCGAGGCCGCGGTCAAAATCCTCGATCAGCACGCCCTCGGTGATTTCGAGCTCGAGCCGGCCGGGCGCAAGGCCGGTCTCGATCAGGATCGAATGGACCAGCCCGACCACGTCGCCGTGCATGAACTGCGCCGGCGACAGGTTGACCGCGACCTGGAGCGGCTTTGGCCACGACGCCGCCTCGCGGCAGGCCTCGCGCAAGATCCACTCGCCCATCTCGACGATCAGGCCGCTCTCCTCCGCGATCGGGATGAACTCGGCCGGCGAGACCTGGCCGCGCACCGGATGCTGCCAGCGCGCCAGCGCCTCGAAGCCGATGATCTCGCTCTCGACGACGCTGTGACCGGCGGCCCCCTGCGGCTGGAAGGCGAGCGAGAGCTCGCCGTTCTTGATCGCCATCGACAGGTCCTGGTGCAGCACGCGGCGGTCGCGGATCTGCTGGTCCATCTCCGGCTGGTAGAGGCTGATCGTTCCGCGCGACTTCTGCTTGGCGCGGAACAGCGCCGCCCCGGCATTGGCGAGCAGCGAGGCGCCGTCGGCGCCGTTGTGCGGGAAGATCGACATGCCGGTGGTGACACCGGCGCGCACCGCACGGCCATCGATCTGGAATTCCTGTGCGACGGCATCGCCGATCTGCTGCGCCAGCGCCAGACCCGCCTCCGGCTGCTTGCCGTCGATGATGAGACCGAACTCGTCGCCGGACAGGCGCGCCACCACGCCGCCGCGCGCGGAATCCTGGAGCCGGTGGGCCACTTCGATCAAGAGCTTGTCGCCGAGCGCATGACCGAAGACGTCGTTGACCTCCTTGAGGCCGTCGAGGTCGACGCAGAGGACCGCGAACTCCTCGCGGGTGCCTTCGCAGGCCTCGATCATCTGGGTCAGCGCCTGCAGGAAGGCGGCGCGGTTGGGCAGATCGGTGAGGCCGTCGTGATAGGCCATGTGCGCCATGCGCGACTCGGTCTGCCGGCGGTCGGTGACGTCCTCGTGGGTCTTGATCAGATATTGCGGCTCGCCGGCATCGCTCAGCACCGTGGCGCGGCGGGTCAGGAACAGCCGCAGGCCGTCCTTGGTGGAGATCGGATGCTCCTCGGTGATCATACCGCGCTTCTTGATCGCGGCCTCGTCGCGCGCGATGATCAGCTTGGCTTCCTTGGCATTGAAGATGTCGGACGCGGTCAGGCCCGTGGCCTCCTCGCGCCGGCGGTTGAGGATCGTCTCGGCGCTGCGGTTGGCAAGCAGATAGCGGCCGTCCTTGACCTGCTCCACGATCAGCGCCACCGGGATGTTGTCGACCACGAGCTCGAGGAATTTCTTGGTGCTCTCCAGCTCCTGCGACAGCGAGCGGCGGTCGGTGATGTCCTCGAACACCAGCAGCAGGAATCCGGGCCGGTTGCTTTCATTGCGGACCGCGATCCGGATCGAGGCGACCATGCGCCGCTCCCCGCCACGCTCGACCTCGAACTCGTTGCGGAACTGGCCGTCCGGCGAATTGAGCGCCGCCCCGTCGGTCGCCTCGATGCGGGCCGCCGAGACCGGCGCAAACAGCTGGCGCGCATTCTTGCCGACGACATAGTCGCGCGAGAAGCCCCAGAAGCGTTCATAGGCGCTGTTGGCGAAGATGTAGCAGCCGTCCTCGATGTTCTTGGCGGCCACGCAGGCCGGCACGTTGTCCAGCACCGTTTCCAGGAACTGCTTGGTGGAGGCGAGCTGACCCGACAGCCTGCGCTGCTCGCTGACGTCGAGATGTGTCGCCACCGAGCCGCCGTTCGGCAGCACGAAATATTTCACCAGGATGGCCCGCCCGTCCGGCAATTCGGTGATCAAACCGTTGGGGCTTGCCGCCTTCTCGTAGAACTCCTGGTCCGACACGGCGCCGAGCACGCCGCGCTTGCGTCGCAGCTCGAGCAGCTCGTGGCCGTTCATGTCGGCCCGGATATCCGACCGCGTCAGACCGTAGATCTCCAGATAGCGGTCGTTGCAGAAGATGACGCGCCGCAGCGCATCCGTCATCACCACGCCCTGGTTGAGATTGTTCATGGCGGAGGAGACGAAGGCATTGCGCCGCAGCTGCAAACGCCTGGTCCGGCGCAGCGAGGAATGGATCCACAGCGCGATCGCGGCGAGGAAAGCACAGAAGACGATGCCTGCGATCAGGGCTTCCCAGATCACACTGGGATCAAGCTGGCCGAGATAGCTTGGCGGGTCCAGGCTGTCCGACAGCGCAAAGGCACGCGCAGGCGCGACCGTGCCGGCCAGGCACAGGACGGCCTGCACAGCAATCGGAAGCGTGCCGCCCTCGTGCCAGTTCTTGTCAGCCATCAGCCACCCGCGATTTCAACGTCGGATTGTCTGGCTTCACGGGTTTGGATCGGGTAAACGCCTGTACGCGCAACAGAAAAATGTGACGTGAAATACGGCAATTGCCCTGACATGATAAATGCTTCCTTAACGGCAAACGGCCCCGCGCCGTCGTCCCCCGGCCTGATGCCGCCGAAGATTTTGGCATACCGCTCGCTCAACCATGGATAGGGTCGACTGCGTCGTCATTGGAGCCGGCGTTGTCGGGCTCGCGGTGGCTCGAAGGCTCGCGCAGACCGGGCGCGAGGTCATCGTGCTCGAGGAAGCCGAGGCCATCGGCACCATCACCTCCTCGCGCAACAGCGAGGTGATCCATGCCGGCATCTACTACCGCGCCGGCAGCTGGATGGCGCGCATGTGCGTCAGCGGCAAGCACGCGCTCTATCGCTACTGCTCCGAGCGCGGCATCCCGCACAAGAATTGCGGCAAGCTGATCGTCGCGACCAATGCGAAGGAAACCGAGAAGCTGCAATCGATCAAGGCGCATGCCGAGGCCAATGGCGTGCTCGACATGCAGCTGCTTTCGGGCGAAGCCGCACGCGCGCTGGAGCCGGCGCTCGCCTGCGACGCCGCGCTGCTCTCGCCTTCCACCGGCATCATCGACAGCCATGCCTACATGCTCTCGCTGCGTGGCGAGGCCGAGGAAGCCGGCACGGCCTTCGCGTTTCACACTCCGCTGATCCGCGCCAAGGCGGCCAGCGGCGTGATCGAGATCGAGGCCGGCGGCGAAGCGCCGACGACGCTGCAATGTGATCTCCTGGTCAACGCCGCCGGACTTTCGGCAACGACCGTGGCGCGCCACATCGACGGCATGCCCGTCGACCGGATTCCGCCGGCCTATCTCGCCAAGGGAAATTACTTCAGCTGCAGCGCCAAGGCGCCGTTCTCGCGCCTGATCTATCCGGTGCCCGAGCCCGGCGGCCTCGGCGTGCATCTGACGCTGGACATGGCAGGCCAGGCGCGTTTCGGCCCCGACGTCGAGTGGATCGAGACGATCAATTACGAGGTCGACCCGTCACGCGCCGAGCGCTTCTATCCGGCGATCCGCCGATACTGGCCGACGCTGCCGGACGGCGCGTTGATGCCGAGCTATTCAGGCATTCGTCCGAAGATCGTGCCGCCGGCGGTGGCCACGCAGGATTTTCTGATGCAGGGCCCGCGCGATCACGGCGTCGCAGGCCTGATCAACCTGTTCGGTATTGAATCGCCGGGACTGACGTCGTCGCTCGCGATCGCAGATCACGTCGCCGAGCTCGCAGGATTGTAGGCTCGCAGGAGCCTGTGCTCCGTGCAACATGATTGCACGGCACCTTGCAGCAGGGACGAGCGCAAAGGCCCTCATCCCTGCGTGAAAGGGTAAGATCAACTCTACACTGTTACGGGGGTTACTAGTGGAGCGTGTCGCCCGACTGCTTCAGACGCTCGATCTGGTCCTTGACCATCAACTTCCGTCGCTTCAACTCAACAATTTGCAGGTCGTCTGTTGAAAGGTGCACGAGAGCTTCGTGCAATTCGTTCTCGAGAAGTTTGTGCTTCCGTTCCAATTCAACAAGATGTGCCTGAATTGTCATTCGAAACCTCCTCGGTAGGGTTGAACCTCAGGATTCGATCCGGACGCGCAACTCTACATCACCGATTCGTTCTGTCGATGGGTATCCGTCGTCACTCCTTCATTTTTGAAAATTCATATGTAACGAAGCGTGAGTACGGAACCGCGCAGGAAAAATCCATGATATCAATGCGCTTGCGCAGCGCCGCGGCGATTTGCAGAAATATGTTGCGGGAGATCGGTGGGCGATTGCCGCAGATCGCTTGCGGTCACGCCGCGCAAGGACGATAATTTCCACAGGGCATCCACAGCCTTGATCTCAGCCTATCGGTTTTTCGGCCACCGCAGACATGACCCATGAAGACGCGCGCGAACTCGAAGCCGAGCTCGCCCGGTTGCAGCAGGAACACCGAGATCTCGATGCGGCGATCGATGCACTGCATCAATCGCCCGCCCCCGACCTGTTGCGGTTACAACGGTTGAAGAAGCGCAAACTGTTGTTGCGCGACCGTATCGCGTTCATCGAAGACCAGATCACGCCCGACATCATCGCCTGATTCAGGCGCCGGCCCTTGGCCAGGACCTGCTTTGAATCCGCTTGACTCAAAAAGAACAAAATAGGAACATTCGGGCACCCCAACGCCCCCGGACCTGCCCAAGGACAAGCTGAGGACAACGCAGATGTCGACCACCGCCCTTTTCGACAACAGCCATTATGAACAGGCCTGCGATCAGGCGATCGCGATGTGCGACGGCAATCTGCGCAGCACCATCAAGGCGCTGATCATGGCCAACGAGTATCTGGAGGCGGAGCTCGAGGAGTTGCAGGCGGCGATATCAGCCGGCTGCATTCCGGAGACCTCGCGCGGCAAGATGCGGAGCAAGAGCAGCGCCGCTTGAGTTCCAAGGCGCGACGCGATCGCGCTGGGTTTTTAGCATGATCCTATCAGAAAGCCGGTTCGCACCTTGTGCTACGCGGCCCTACGAGTCCGGATCATGCTCCAGCTGGAGCAACGCCATGTCCGATGTGACCTACTACGTTGCAATGCCCTTTCTGATCGATGCCGACGGCTCGCCTGTCGCGGGTACCGCGGAGGAATGCCAGACCTCGTCGGCCGCGTTGCGGCGTGCCGAGATGCTGGCGCGCGGGGCCGGCCATATCGGCGCGGTCGCCTTCAGCCGCAGCGGCGATCCCATGACCGGCGAATTCGGCGACGCCCGGCTGCTGCGCAAATTCGGCAACGTGCCGGACGATCTGGCCACGCTGTAAGGGATTATTGTTTGAGCATGATCTCCGCGCAAACGCGTTCCGCGTTTGTCGCGAGGGAAAACCGCTGCACACTTTTCCGGATCATGCTCTAGCTGCTGACCAGCCCGATCTGCGGCTCATGGCGCCGGTGCGCCTTGCGCACATACATGGCGGCATCGGCCTCCTCCAGGGCGCGGCCTGCATCGGAATGCGCCCCCAGCAGCGCGACGCCGGCGGAAGCGCCGGCAGTCACGTGCTGGTCGCGAAAGGTGAAGGACAATTCGTCGATCGCCTGCTCGAAGAGCGCGGCCTTGGCCTTGGCATCGGTCTCGCTGAGATTCCACAGCAGCAGCGCGAACTCGTCGCCGCCGAGCCGGCCGACCACGTCCGAGGCGCGGACCCGCCGCGTCAGCGTCGAGGCAATCGCCTTGAGCACCTCGTCGCCGGCGGCGTGTCCGAAGGAATCGTTGATCGGCTTCAGCCGATCGACGTCGAGCACGATCAGCGCGCCGCTGGCGCTGTAGCGCTTCATGTAGGCGATGGCGCGCGTGAGCTCGCGCTCGAAACCGCGCCGGTTCGGAATCTCGAGCAGGAAATCGGTGTCGGCGGCCGCCTCGAGTTCCGCGACCCGTCGCTCCGCCGCCTTGAGCTTGCTCCGCAAGCCACGGATGGTCGCCCTGGAGGAGTCCGTGGCGCTGTCGCCGCCCGACGCGACGCGCTGCGCCGGCCCAGCCGGGCGTCTGGAGGCAGGTCTGGAACGGCCGACGCTGGTCTTCCGGCCCTTTTTGGCCTTCGCAGCGCTCGCCCTTTTTGATTTCTTCATGGGCATCCTGCTCAATGAAGGCTTGCGGGGATTCACCAAGACAGGATAGTGCATTCCCTTCTCCTTGCCACCGCCTTGCGAGCCGCCGGCCGGAACCGTTAATCTGGCCTATGTTTCTGTTTTCCCGAGCACAATTGACGTCATGACCGCGCCGATCGCCATCATCATGGGAAGCCAGTCGGATTGGGACACGATGCGGCATGCCGCCGATACGCTTGCCGCGCTCGGCGTCGCCGCCGACACCCGCATCGTTTCGGCGCACCGCACCCCCGACCGCCTGTTTGCCTTCGCCAAGGGCGCCAAGGCGGCCGGATACAAGGTCATCATCGCCGGCGCCGGCGGCGCTGCCCATTTGCCCGGCATGGCGGCGGCGCTGACCGAGCTGCCGGTGTTCGGCGTGCCCGTCGAATCGAAGACGCTCAAGGGCCTCGATTCGCTCTATTCGATCGTTCAGATGCCCGCGGGCATCCCGGTCGGCACCCTCGCCATCGGCAAGGCCGGCGCGATCAATGCGGCGCTGCTTGCAGCTTCCGTGCTGGCGCTGTCCGACCCGGCCTTGTCAGGCCGCCTCGCCGCCTGGCGCAAGGCGCAGACCGACGCGGTTGCCGAGCGCCCGGAGGACAAGGCGTGACTGACAGCAGGCAGGTGAAGCTGAAGCCCGGCGACACCATCGGAATCCTCGGCGGCGGACAATTGGGGCGGATGCTGGCGATGGCGGCGGCGCGGCTCGGCCTGCGTTGCCAGGTGTTTTCGCCGGACCCGGACTCGCCGGCTTTCGACGTGGTGCTGAATGCGACCTGCGCCGAATATGCGGACGTCGAGGCGCTCGAGCTGTTCGCGGGCGACGTTGACGTCATCACCTACGAATTCGAGAACGTGCCGGCGGCGGCCGCAATGGTGCTGGATGCCCGCCGCCCGGTCCTGCCCAACCGCAAGATCCTCGAGACCACCCAGGACCGGCTCGCCGAGAAGGATTTCATCACGCGGCTCGGCATCGGCACTGCGGCCTATGCCGACGTCACCTCCGTCTCCTCGCTGCGCGAAGCGATTCTCAGAATCGGCCTTCCCGCCGTGCTGAAGACCCGCCGCTTCGGCTATGACGGCAAGGGCCAGGCCATCATCCGCGAGGGCGACGACATCGCCAAGGTCTGGACCAGTCTCGGCACCAAGCAGGCGATCCTGGAAGCCTTCGTGCCGTTCGAGCGCGAGATCTCCGTGATCGCCGCACGCTCGGCCGCGGGCCAGGTCGAATGCTTCGACGTCACCGAGAACGAGCACCGCGATCACATCCTGAAGGTATCCCGCGCGCCCGCACCGATCGCGGACGCACTCGCCGAGGACGCGCGCAGCATCGCCGGCAAGATTGCGAGCGCGCTCGACTATGTCGGCGTGCTCGCGGTCGAGATGTTCGTGCTCGCCAATGGCACCGGGCCGAAGGTGCTGGTCAACGAGATCGCCCCGCGCGTGCACAATTCCGGGCACTGGACGCTGGATGGCGCATCCGTCTCGCAGTTCGAGCAGCACATCCGCGCCATTGCCGGCTGGCCGCTCGGCAAGCCGGTGCGCCATGGCGAAATCGTCACCATGACCAACCTGATCGGCGACGAGATCAAAGACTACGACAATTGGCTGACCGTCCCCGGGGCCACGGTGCACATCTACGGCAAGGGCACGCCGCGCCCCGGCCGCAAGATGGGCCACGTCACCGAAGTCCGGCCGGCGAAGGACAAGTGAGGGGACCGCCGCAAAGGCTGCGATCCCGCTTTTTTGCTTTGACGCGTTTTCTTGACGCGAACGGTTTCCGCTTCGCTCGAAACAGCTAGGCCGTCTTCGCGCCCGCGACGACGCCGGTGGGCTCCTCGCTGAGCCAGCGATAGATCACACCGCCCAGCGCGCCGCCGATCAGTGGTGCGACCCAGAACATCCAGAGCTGCGCCATCGCCCAGCCGCCGACGAACAGCGCGGGGCCGGTGCTGCGCGCCGGGTTCACCGAGGTGTTGGTGACGGGAATGCTGACGAGATGGATCATCACGAGCGCAAGCCCGATCGCGAGCGGCGCGAAGCCCGCCGGTGCACGACCATGGGTGGCGCCCATGATGATGAAGAGGAACATCATGGTCATCACCACCTCGGTCAGGAAGCACACCATCATGCTGTACTGGCCGGGCGAATGCGCATCATAGCCGTTGGATGCGAAGCCCTTGGTGACATCGAATCCGGGCGCCCCGCTCGCGATGACATAGAGCAGCCAGGCGGCCACGATCGCGCCGGCCACCTGCGCGATCACGTAGGGCAGGATCTGGCCGGCCGGAAAGCGGCCGCCGGCTGCAAGGCCGATCGTCACGGCCGGATTGAGATGGCAACCCGAGATGTGGCCGATCGCATAGGCCATGGTCACCACGCTGAGCCCGAAGGCCAGGGACACGCCAACCAGGCCGATGCCGACCTGCGGAAAACCGGCTGCGATCACCGCGCTTCCGCAACCTGCGAATGTGAGCCAGAACGTACCGATGGCCTCGGCAGCGCATTTCTTCATGTCCATGTAATGTCTCCCCTGATTTCAGTCCGGATCAACCTCCGGAAAACGGCCCGCCTTTTGGCGCCAAACCACCCAAATTGGGACCGCACAGAGGTATTTTCGCCGCATTTAATGGCTGAACTTGGCCCGAAAACGCGCTTGGCCGGTGGACAGAGCGGGTTTTGTCTGGTACATCCGCGCGCTCAAGGTTAAGGGCGCCGGGCTTTTTGCCATCCCCTTTGACTTACCAGAATTCAAATCCGATCCACTGAAGAGGATGCCGCGTGCAGGTTCTCGTTCGCGATAACAATGTCGATCAAGCCCTCAAGGCGCTGAAGAAGAAGATGCAGCGTGAGGGGATTTTCCGCGAGATGAAGCTCCGCGGCCATTACGAGAAGCCCTCCGAGAAGAAGGCCCGCGAAAAGGCCGAAGCCGTGCGCCGCGCGCGCAAGCTGGCCCGCAAGAAGCTGCAGCGTGAAGGCCTGCTGCCGATGAAGCCGAAGCCGGTGTTCGGCGCAGGTCCCGGCGGTGAGCGTGGTGGCCGTGGCGGCCCGGGTGCAGGTCCGCGCGGACCGCGCTGATTTGCCGAACTAGCCGGACTTCAGTTTTCGATGACGCGGGCCCCGGGCCCGCGTTATTGTTTTGTGAGCGGTGCCTTTTCTGGGACGGGCACTACCGATGCGGCACTAAAGCGCGATGAAGTCGGTTGAAGCGTCATCGCGCTTTGGTTTGTTGTTTGAGCATGATCTCCGCGCAAGCGCATTCCGCGTTGGTCGCGAGGGAAAGCGGCGGCACGCTTCCGGATCATGCTCCAGCGCGAGCGAACCGTAGATGGCCTCCCCTTTCCCCGAGCGCGGCTTGGCGCGGCGATGCCGGATCTGGCAGCAGCCAATCGCACTGGCGTTGATGGGGATTGCACTGTGCGGCTGCTCCTTCGATCTGGGGTCGCTGACGCCGGAGAAGGACAAGCCGCAGGAGGCGCCCAAGACGGCCTCAACCGCCGAGAGCGCGGTCAGCGCCGGCAACGTCACCGAAGCCCAGGCCCACACCGCAAAGGCCCAGTCCCTGGCGAAGTCAGGCGAGACCGCCGCAGCGCTCGACGAGTTCAATCGCGCGGTCGCGCTCGATCCCTACAATGCACAGGCGCTCTATGGCCGTGCCCTGATCCATCAGGGCAACAACCAGCACGATTTCGCGATCGCCGATTTCAGCGCTGCAAGCGGGCTCAACCCGCAGAAGGTCGAGCCGTTGCTGGGCCGCGCCACCAGCTATCTCGCGCTCGGCAAGGTCAAGGAGGCCGCAGCCGATCTGGATGAGGCCTCCGAGGCCGATCCACACAATGTCCAGGTCTGGACTACGCGGGGACAGGCCTATGAGCGGCTGGGCGACAGGGCCAAGGCGGCGGCATCCTACAACAAGGCGGTCGCCCTTCGCCCACGCGACGATGCCGCCCGCAGCGGCCTCGCCCGCGTCGGCGGCTGACGGCGCGGCTCAAATATCGTCTTAGTCGGGGGTGCTGCTCTTCGGCAGAACGGCGTGGAACATCGACTTGACGCCCGACAGCATCTCGTCGGCGACATTGGTCTTCGGCCGCCGCATGGGCGCACCGGCGTCGGCGCGCAGATCGAGCGGCGGCGCGATCACCGGCACCGGAATATCAGCCGGCGGCGTCATCCGATTCGGGTCGTTGTCGACCGAGGCCGTGTAGGGCGGGTTGGCCGGCGACGAGCTGCCATTGCCATAGGCCTCGGATGACGGCGTGGACACCGTGATCGGCGGCGGCAACGGGCGGACCGTGGACGACTCCGTCGAGATGACACGCGGGGCCTCCGGGGTGCGGGCGGCTTCCCGCACCGCAGGCTCCACCGGCCTCTCGGCCGGCTTGGTTTCGGAAGATCTGGCCTCGGCGGCCTTCCCCTCAGGCGACTTGCGCAGACGCTCGATGGCGGCGCGCGCGAGATCGTTGGCGTCGGGGGTCGCGGCCGGCGCCGAATTGGCCTCCACCACCGGGGCGGTGGCGGGAGTCGCGGCAGCCGGAGCGGTGGCCGCCGGATTAGAGGCCGCCGGATTAGACTTGGCGACCGCCTTCTCGCGCGCCGACGTGCGGCCGCGCGGGCTGGTCTCGGCGGGAGCCACGTCCGCGGCCTTGGTCTCAGCAGCCGGCTGATGGTCGGCAGGCTTCTCGGCCGCCGCCTTGTCCGTCACGCTCTTCTCGGAAGCGCTCTTCTCAGAGACGCCCTTGGCCTTGACGCCGGGCGCGGGAAGGTTGGCGGTGTCCGTGGGCTTGCCGTCGCTGCCAGCCTGGGCGGGCGCGACCACGGCCGCGGGAGTATCGGCCGCCGGCTTGGCGTTGATGTAGTGGTTAACGATGTAGGCCCCGATGATCGTCGCGAGCACCGAGGGGAAAATATCCATCGAGATTTTAGCGAGGTATTTCAGCATTTCTCGGCCACTCCCCGCGCGATCTGATGCGGGAACTTTAGGGCATTGTAAGGGATCAACTGCGACGGATCGATGGCAAAGGGTAAGCCTTACGGCTTCAGCTCGATCTCAAGGAACACGATCTCGGTTGAGGTTTCGTTAAGCACGTCGTGTTGGACACCGGCCTTGCGAAAGTAGGATTTCCCGGCCGCAAGCTGCGCCTTGGACCGCTCGCCGCCGGGCGCCACGATGGTCATCTCCCCCGCCACCACGGGAACAATGACGTAGTCCATGCCGTGGGTGTGGTGCCCGGTGGCACCGCCCGGCGGAAGGCGCCATTCCGTCACCCGGACCTCCTCGTTGTCGACCTGAACCTCGGACTTGGCGGCAAGCATCGGGACCCCCTTGAACACCAACCTGACGCGCGGTCGCGCTTCAGGGCACGAAAACCATGAACACGTAGACGGCAAATACCACCATATGGACCAGTCCGAACAGCACGTTGGTCCTGCCTGTGCCGAAGGTCAGCATGCTCAGGAAGAAGGTCAGGAGCAAAAGGACGCTCCCCTGCGGATTGAGGCCGAGTTCGAGCTCCTTGTCGAGCGCATAGGTAGCAACCCCTACCGCCGGAATCGTCAGCCCGATGGTTGCCAGTGACGAGCCGAGGGCGAGGTTGATGCTCTTCTGGAGATCATTCTTGCGCGCCGCCGAAATCGCCGCCACGCCCTCCGGGAGCAGGATCAGGAGCGCCACGAGCAGGCCCGCGAAGGCCGGCGGCGCGCCGATCTTGGCCGCGACTGCGTCGACGACGAGCGAGAACTTTTTCGCCAGCAGCACCACCGCCAGGAGCGAGATCAGAAGCAGCACGACGCTGAGCAGGAACACCCTGCCAGACAGATGCACCGCCCCACCCTCGTTACTCGGGCTCTCGTGGACGAAGTAATCCTTGTGCAGGACGGTCTGGGTGTAGAGGAACACCCCGTAGAGCGCGAGCGTGACCACGTCGACGAAGCCGAGCTGGGCCGCCGAAAACACCGGTCCCGGCGTCGTGGTCGTGTAGTTCGGCATGATCAGCGTGATGGTCGCAAGCGCAAACAGCACGCTGAGATAGACGTTCGCGCCCGAGAGCTGGAAGCCCTGCTCGCGGTAGCGCAGGCCGCCGATGAAGACGCAGAGGCCGACGAGGCCGTTGCAGACGATCATGACGACGGCGAACACGGTGTCGCGCGCCAGCTCCGGCGCGGGCTTCTCGCCCAGCATGATCGTGGTGATCAGCGCCACCTCGATGATGGTCACCGAGAGCGTCAGCACCAGCGTGCCATAGGGCTCACCGACCCGCTCCGCGATCACCTCGGCATGATGAACGGCGGCAAACACCGTGCCGAACAGGATGACCAGAAGCACGATGGCGAAGACGAGCCCGCCCAGCGACAGCGTGAACACGTAGTCCGTCACGCTGACGGCCGCGAACAACAGCACGGCCAGCGCCGGAAAGATCCAGGCCGACCGTGGCATCGGACTATGCGCGCTCATCCACCCGCTCCAATTGTGCATGCGAGCAGTAGCAAATCGGCCGGCAGATTCAATGCCAGTGCAGGATCGGTGCGACCGGCAGCACGGTCAGCAGCAGAAACAGCGGGATCAGGACCCCGCCCGCGCGCAGGAGATAGCCGAAGAAGCTCGGCATCTCGATGCCGTTCTCGCTGGCGATGCTGCTCACCATGAAGTTCGGCGCGTTGCCGATATAGGTGAGCGCTCCCATGTAGACGGCGCCCATGGAGATGGAGGCGAGCGTGCCCGAGAGCTGATGCATCAGCACCTGCGGGTCGCCGCCGGCGAGTTCGAAGAACAAGAGATAGGTCGGCGCGTTGTCGAGAAACGCCGACATCAATCCGGTGAACCAGAAATAGGCGACCTCGCGCGGCGCGCCGTCCGGTGCCGTCACCGCCGACAGCAGCCACGCGAACGCGCCGTGATGGCCGGCCGACAGCATCGCAATGACCGGGATGATGGCGACAAAGATGCCCGCGAACAGCTTTGCCACTTCGCGGATCGGCTCCCAGGTGAAGCCATTGGCCTGCCTGTGCTCGTCGGGCGTCAGCCACACCGAAAGCGCCGCAATGGCCAGCAGCGCCACGTTGCGCACGATGTCTTCCAGCTCCAACCTGGTGCCGAGGATGTCGAAGGCAATGCCCGGCTTCCACATCGCCGAGGCGAGCAGGCTCGCGACGATGGCGGCGATCAGCACCAAATTGACAAGGCCGCGGACGCGGACCGGCCTGGCGGGGCCGGCATCGCCAGGAGGCGGCTCGCTGCGGAAGCGCCAGGCATCGATGACGACGAAGATCGCGAGCAGCAGCCCGGCAACGATCGTGGTCTGTAACCAGATGGTCCGCGTGGTCCAGAAGAAGTCGACGCCATGCAGGAAGCCGACGAACAGCGGGGGATCGCCGAGCGGGCTCAGCGCGCCGCCGACATTGGCGACCAGGATGATGAAGAAGATGACGACATGGGCGTTGTGGCGCCGCAGCCGGTTGGCGCGGATCAAAGGACGGATCAGGATCATCGCGGCACCCGTGGTGCCGACGACGCTCGCCATCAAGGTGCCGAGCGCGAGGATGCCGGCATTGGCCGCCGGCGTCGCCTTGATGTCGCCCGTGACGAGAATGCCACCGGCCACGACATAGAGCGAGAACAGCAGCACGATGAAGCCGAGATATTCGGCGAGCATGGCATGGACCAGCGCCGCCAGCGTCGCCATGATGCCGCCGAAACCGACGAGCGAGGCGAGTGCCAGCAGCGACCAGGCTGCAGCGACCTTGCCGTAATGATGGTGCCAGAATTTTGGAAACAGCAGCGGCCCCAGCGCAATCGACAGCAAGAGGCCGGCAAAGGGCAGCGCATAGGGCCAGCGCATCGCGGCACCGTCGAGCCCGGTCGCGGCCCATGCGTGCTGTGGCAATAGCGTGAGGATCGCGGCGAGGGCTAGGCTCCGGAGCCATGTGACAAGCCGGTTAGGATCCAATGAAGCGCCTCGCCGCCTCGATCGCACCAAAGGCATCGAGATTGTCGTGTCCGCCGCCCGCGAAGCGAACGAACTGCTTCGGTTCATGCGCGAGCGCGAACAGACGTTCCCCGAACACGATCGAAATGACAAGGTCATCGGTGCCATGCATCACCAACAGCGGCACCGTGACGCGCGTGATCCGCTCGTCGGAATGAAACGGATCGCGCATCAGTAGCCGCACCGGAACGAACCAGAACGATGCCGCTGCAATGTCGACCGTCGACGCATAGGGAGCTTCCAGGATGAGTTTTCCAACACGATGCTCCGAGGCGAGCGCAACCGCCGCGCCTGTCCCGAGCGAAAAGCCCCAGGCGACGATCCGTTCCGCCCCATAGCGCGCGGTCGTGAAAGCATAGGCGGCCGCGGCATCGCGCAGCAGGCCCTCCTCGCTCGGCGCGCCGCTCGAGCCGGCATAGCCGCGATAGGACAGCGCGACGAGACCGGTGCCGTCGGCCGTCATCGCCTTGAAGCGGCTGACGCGGCCGGCGAGAAAATCACCATTGCCCGGAAAAAACAGGATCACCGGACGGCCCGGCTTCGCCGGCACGTGCCAGACGATGACCTTCTCGCCGTCCGACGTCGTCAGGACATGCTCCTCCGCCTCGGGAAATCCTGCGGCATCCGGCGCGGTGCGACCGACGGGCGGGATCGGAAACAGCATCTCGCGCTGCCTGACATACAGCACGACGAGACCGGTGCAATAGACGGTCACGAGCAGGATGGCGATCCACTTGAAGATGGTCATGATACGCGGCCGGTTTCCGGCTCACGGCTTGCGACGGCTCCGCAGCAATTTCATGACATCAGGCCGGATGCTCGCCGGAATGTCGCGGCAGCCGCACGCCGCCGCATGGGCGGCGTGCCATGCGACACGTTGCGCGCGTGTCGCCTTCGGTGGCATGCGATGGGACCGGTGCCATTCCCTGTTGATGGCCACGGTCCGCTTCCTTCTCGCCTTTTACATCGCCTTGACGATGTTCTCGGTGACCTTCTTGGCGTCGCCGAGCAGCATCATGGTGTTGTCGCGATAGAACAGCGGATTGTCGATGCCGGCATAGCCGGAGGCGAGCGAGCGCTTGATGAACATCACGGTGCCGGCCTTCCAGACCTGGAGAACGGGCATGCCGTAGATCGGCGAGGACTTGTCCTCTTCCGCCGCCGGGTTGGTGACGTCGTTGGCGCCGATCACGAAGGCGATGTCGGCCTGCGCGAACT
This sequence comes from Bradyrhizobium cajani, assembly GCF_009759665.1. Classification (GTDB taxonomy): domain Bacteria; phylum Pseudomonadota; class Alphaproteobacteria; order Rhizobiales; family Xanthobacteraceae; genus Bradyrhizobium; species Bradyrhizobium cajani. Next base: position 18,291 of record NZ_WQNE01000032.1, on the reverse strand, counting down.
CGGAGTTGATGTCCTCGAGCTCGAACACCTCGTCATAGGGCACGTTGGCTTCGGCGAGCAGCACGTTCATGTGGCCGGGCATGCGGCCAGCGACCGGGTGAATGGCGTATTTCACCTCGACGCCTTCCTTCTTCAGCATGTCCGCCATCTCGCGCAGCGCGTGCTGGGCCTGCGCCACCGCCATGCCGTAGCCGGGCACGATGATGACCTTGGAGGCGTTCTTCATGATGAAGGCGGCATCGTCGGCCGAGCCCAGCTTGGCCGGCTTCTGCTCGCCCGTGCCGCCGCCGGCGGCCGCGGTCTCGCCGCCGAAGCCGCCGAGGATGACCGAGATGAACGACCGGTTCATCGCGTGGCACATGATGTAGGACAGGATCGCGCCCGAGGAGCCGACCAGCGCGCCGGTGATGATCAGCGCGGAATTGCCGAGCGTGAAGCCGATGCCGGCCGCGGCCCAGCCCGAATAGGAGTTCAGCATCGAGATCACGACCGGCATGTCGGCGCCGCCGATCGGGATGATCATGAGCACGCCGAGCGCCAGCGCCAGGATGACGATCATCCAGAAGTCGAACGCGCCGCCGGTCAGCACGAGGCGGACGATGAAGAACACCAGCGCCAATGCGAGCGCGATGTTGATGCCGTGGCGGAACGGCAGGATGATCGGCGCGCCGCTCATGCGCGCGGACAGCTTCAGGAACGCGATCACCGAGCCGGTGAAGGTCAGCGCGCCGATGGCGACGCCGAGCGACATCTCGACCAGGCTCTGCGGATGGATGTTGCCGGGGGTGCCGATGTCGAAGGCTTCAGGCGCGTAGAACGCGCCGGCGGCGACCAGCACCGCGGCCATGCCGACCAGCGAGTGGAAGGCGGCGACCAGTTCCGGCATCGAGGTCATCGGCACGCGGCGGGCGATCACCGCGCCGATCGCGGCACCGATCGCGATGCCGACGATGACGAGCACCCAGGCGAGACCGTCCGCCGGCGGATGGTTGGCAAGCGTCGTGGCGACGGCGATCGCCATGCCGATCATGCCGAACAGATTGCCCTGGCGCGACGAAGCCGGGCTCGACAACCCGCGCAGCGACAGGATGAACAGCACTCCCGCCACGAGATACAGAAATGCAGAGAGGTTGGCGCTCATCTCAGGTCCCCATTGATCCCTTCAGCCCGAGGTGGCCGCTTACTTCGACTTCTTCTTGTACATCGCCAGCATGCGCTGGGTGACAAGGAAGCCGCCAAAAATGTTCACGCAGGCGAAGATCAGCGCGACGAAGCCGAAGGCGCGTGCCCAGCCCGAGCCGCTCGAGACATTCGCGACGCCGCCGGCGAGCAGCGCGCCGACCACGATCACCGAGGAGATCGCGTTGGTGACGCTCATCAGCGGCGTGTGCAGCGCGGGCGTCACCGACCACACCACGAAATAGCCGACGAAGACGGCGAGGACGAAGATCGACAGCCGGAAGATGAAGGGGTCGACGACCTGTGCAGCATGCTCCATGGCGGATCTCCTTAAGCCTTCGGCTGGAAGTTCGGGTGGATCACGGCGCCGTCCCTGGTCAGCGCCGTGGCCTTGACGAGCTCGTCGTCCCAGTTCACGGCGAGCTTCTGCTCTTTCTTGTCGACCATGGTCTCGATGAAGGAGAACAGGTTGCGCGCGTAGAGGCTGGAAGCCGAGGCCGCGACGCGGCCGGCGACGTTGGTGTAGCCGACGATCTTGATGCCATCGAGGTCGACGACCTCGCCGGCCTTGGCGCCCTCGACGTTGCCGCCGCGCTCGACGGCGAGGTCGACCAGCACGGAACCCGGCTTCATCGACTTGACCATGTCGGCACTGACCAGCTTCGGCGCCGGCCGGCCCGGAATCAGCGCCGTCGTGATCACGATGTCCTGCTTCTTGATGTGCTCGGCGGTGAGCGCGGCCTGCTTGGCCTGGTACTCTTTCGACATTTCCTTGGCGTAGCCGCCGGCGGTCTGCGCGTTCTTGAATTCCTCGTCCTCGACGGCGAGGAATTTCGCGCCGAGCGATTCCACCTGCTCTTTCGTCGCGGGGCGCACGTCGGTCGCGGTGACCACGGCGCCGAGACGGCGTGCGGTCGCGATCGCCTGGAGGCCGGCGACGCCGACGCCCATCACGAACACCTTGGCCGCGGGCACCGTGCCTGCCGCCGTCATCATCATCGGGAAGGCCCGGCCGAAGGCTTCGGCACCCTCGATCACGGCGCGGTAGCCGGCGAGGTTCGCCTGCGAGGACAGCACGTCCATCACCTGCGCGCGGGTGATGCGCGGCATCAATTCCATCGCGAAGGCGGCGACGCCGGCATCGGCCATCGTCTTCAGCGCGGCCTCGTTGCCATAGGGATCCATGATGGCGATGACGAGCGCGCCGCGCTTGTACTGCCCGAGTTCCGACGCCTCGGGGCGCTTCACCTTGATGATGATGTCGGCATCCTTCAGCGCATCCGCGCTGACGGTCGCGCCGGCCGCCGTGAACTCGGAATCAGGTAGACCCGACTTGATGCCGGCACCCGGCTCGACGACAATCTCGGCGCCAAGCGCCTTGAACTTCTTCACCGTATCAGGCGAAGCGGCGACCCGCGGCTCGAACGGATCGATTTCCTTGGCAACGGCGATCTTCATAGGTCCTCCGGCGGCGCGGGACAGCGCGCGCGCAAACTAAGCGTTACTCCCGCAGCGTTCGATACCGGTTTTGGGACCGGCTTGGATGCAAATTTTGTGGGCAGCCGCTGCCGCTGACGCGTGCAGCTGCCGATAGATCAGGTCAGGAAGATCGCCATCAGGATCACGATGAGCGCGACCGAGGCCGTGCCGTACTTCACCAGCTTGATGAAGCCCTCATAGGTCTGCTCGTGGGCAACGTAGTCGTTGCCGTCGGCGGTGGTGTACGCCACTTCGCTATGGTCAGCCATGTAATGTCCCCAGTCGAAAGTCGAATTCTTGGGCTGGGATACCGCAAACCTTCGGGCAGGGCAACGGCACGGATGCTGGGTTTTCCCGCAAATCGGCCGATTTGGAATTCCGATTGCCGGGATACCGCCGCTCGCGCAGCTCAGCCCTGATCGATCATCGTGGCAGTGACGCTCGCGGTCCGCCGCCGCGGCACCGCAAGGCCGAGCGCCCCGCGGACCGCGTCGATCGCCTCCTCGCCGGCCTCGGTGAACCGGGCCGTGCGCGGTGCCGTGCCGGGACCGACCACCGCGGGATGGTCGCCGGCCAGGAAGCCATGGGTCATGTGAAACCCGAGGGCGCGGTAGACCTCGAACTGCTCCTCCGAGAAGAACTGATCGCCGGTGGTCTCGTGGGGGAATGTATCGTTACGCCGCGCATAGTCGCGGATGTAGTCGTTCTCGTCGCTGGAGAGCGAGGACTTGATATAGACGAGATAGCCCCTGTCATCGCCGCCATAGTCGATGATGCCGATCGCCACATGAACGTGGTCCTTGTGGGCCTCGACCGGATTTTCGGGGGCTGACGGTGCGGCCTTCCCGTCGGCATTCTCGGCCATGATGGCGCGCGTGCGGTCGCGGATCGGGGTCCAGGGCAGATCGATCCGGACGCCGAGGTCGATGCGGGCATAGCGCTGGAGTTTCATCAGCGAGGAGAAATTCATCTGCGCGTCGGCTTCCGCGTCGACCGCGATGATCACCTTGCAGCGCCGGCGCAACAGCTCGTAGACGCCGAGATTTTCGATGTGGCCGCCATCGGTGAGATAGACGCCGTCGCTGTTCTCGTAGAGACGGCCGGAGATTTCCGACCACAGGAACAGCGGCGTGGAGCGGCGCTGCGGCCGGACGGTGGACTCGACATAGCGCGGGTTGCTCAGCCAGTAGCCGAGCCGCACGTTCAGCAGCGCGAGCGTCGGCGTCAGCGCCTTGATCGAGTTCGAGCCCATGTTCGACGACGCCGCCGCGCCGGAGATCGCCATGGCGGTGGCGAGGTCGAGGGTCTGCTCCAGGCGCTCGACCGCCGGGGTCTTGGCGTAGCGCGTCGCCTCGCTGCCGACATAGAGCGGGGAGAAGACGAAGAAGTCGGCATTGCGACCGCGCCTGTTGGCGAAGTCCGACCCCTGGATGTTGAGCGCCGTGTTGATGAGATGATAGGGCGCCATCAGTCTCGGCGCGGCAGGCCGCATGGCGTCGTCATTCGCGACCGCGTAGAGCTCGCTCAACTTCATGCGATCGAGCGGCTTGAAATCGCGTCCCTGGTCCAGGCTTGCCTCGGCGCGCGCGATATTGCCGTCTGCGGAACGGCCGGGATCGAACAGGAAAGCCTTGCTCAGCCGATCGCGGTACAGCCGGTGAAGCGAGTTCGCGTTCGGCGTCAACGACCAGGAGATCGCAAACAGCAGCATGCCGACGAGCGTATACAGGATCACCACGGGCAGGCTGTGCGCGTATCCGGAGCCTGCATCCGACCAATGGAACTGTCTTGCGACGTTGCTGGCGGCGAATCTGAGCCAGGCCGGAACGTGAGATATCGGCGTCAACCAGTCCATCGTCGCGGTCGTTGTGGCGGCCGTTGGCGCGATCTCGGCCGAGAAGGTGCCGGCGGCGGCATCGAACTGGACCTTGCCCGACAGGTTGCCCGATGCGGGCACAGTCGATCTGGTGGCGGCGAGGCAGTCCCTCTGCGCAAGGACGGTCAGAGGCGCCTGGCATCTTTCGATCGGATCGTTGGCGATGCCCCAGTAGGACAGATAGAGATAGGCAACCCAGATAATCAGCGGCAGGGCCAACCCGGCAATCCACAACGCGACCTTGGCGACGATCGCGAGCACCGTCGAGCCCCATTGCGAGGATACGCTGTTGCCCTTCAGGAGCTCGGCGAATTGCTGCCTGAACGCAGTCACGAATACGCCGATCGGCGCGGCAATCGCGGCGAGCGACTTGATCCAGGTGACCGCGATGCTGCCGACCGGCCCGCCGATCGCGCTGCTGTCGACGACATCGAACATCTGCGACAGCATGAACGGCTGAAACTCGAAGAACGCGATCGCGGCAAGCAGCATCAGGAAGGTCGCGCCGGCGGTCGGCCAGTGCGAGCGAAACTCCTGGCGTTTTTCGGGGCTCGCGAGTGACTGCTTGAGCGCCCAGCCGAAGAACAGGCCGACACCGATAATCGCGGTTGCCAGCGTCAGCGCGAAATGCGTGATCTGAAGGACACGCGCGAAGTCACACGCGATGCCGAGCAGGAACGCGATGCCCGCGGCATAGGTGAGGAAGATGGTCGGGCCGATCCCCCGCTCCGCGCGGGAGATCCAATAGGCAAAGCCGCCGCAGGCAAGCAGCACCAGCGCGACGATCGCACCGATGGCCGTGAAGCCGTAGCGGTCCGCGATCCAGCCGAAATGGTGCAGTTCACACTGCGGCAAGGCGCCGTCGGTAAGGTCGACACCGAAGATATTTGCGACGGTCAGGCAGCTCCTCAGCGGCGTCGACCAGATGGTGACGGCCGCGAGCAGCAGCACGACCGGCAGCGTCAATCCGATATTGGCGATCAGGCCGCGCGCCACGATCGCAATCCCGGTCAGGACATCGCGGAAGCCGGCCGGGATCAGGTAGTTGGAATAATTCCTGATATGTCCGACCGACGGCGTATCGCTGATCTCGTTGGCGGTCGGAGTTCCCCCCGCCGGGCGCTGGCCGAACACGAAGCGCCCCGTCACGGTCATGGTCGTGCTGAGCGAAGCGCCGATGTAGCCGCCGCCCGATACGGTGGAGAGGTAATCGATCCGTCCGATCAGATCATGGTGGTTCAGCGCCTGGAGCACGCCGAGACACGTGGCCGAGGAACGGATGCCGCCACCGGAGAGGGCGAGCCCGACGACGTCGAGCATCTGGCAGGCTTCCATGCTCTCGGGATCGAGTTGCCGCGTCTTCCCGCGGCGCGTGTTGATCGCCGCAATCTCGTCGCGGACGATCTGCTGATGCTTCTCGCACCAGGGCGTTTCCTCGTCGAAGGCTGCGGCGTTCCGCGCGCCAGGTGGCGGAACCTGTCCCTGATCGGGCATGCGGGCCTCCCGAACGGCAAAGGTCAATCGACAATCGAGAGTTGAACAATATATATCGAGTATCTACAGGGTTAGTCTCGCCGCTGGGCCGAACGTTCAATGCCCGCGAGCAGGATCTCGAGCCCGGTCTCGAACGTCGCGGGGAAATGCGCCGGCTGGAACAAGGGCGCGGTCGGCTTCGACACCCCGGCGACGGACCGTTTCGGCGCGATGCTCGGCTTCGTCGACGTGAATCAACCTGCGGCTGAGCCGAACAGTCTCGGCCGCGGCGCAAGCCAGTCGGGCTGAAGCACGCGGTGCCTCAGCCCATCGCCTCGAGCTCGTCGATCATCCCGGCGATGACGCTGAGCCCGCCGTCCCAGAACTTCGGGTCCTTGGCGTCCAGTCCGAACGGCCGCAGCAGCTCGGAATAGTGCTTGGTGCCGCCGGCGGCGAGCATGTCGAGATAGCGTTCGGCAAAGCCCTCGGCCGCATTCTCGTAGACGGCATAGAGCGAGTTCACCAGACAATCGCCGAAGGCATAGGCGTAGACGTAGAACGGCGAGTGGATGAAGTGCGGGATGTACATCCAGTAGCTCTCGTAGCCCGCCTTGATCTCGATCGCGGGCCCCAGGCTCTCGCCCTGCACCGACAGCCAGATCTCGCCGAGCCGCGTCGCGGTGAGTTCGCCGTTCTTGCGCTCGGTGTGGACCGCGCGCTCGAACGAGTAGAACGCGATCTGCCGGACCACGGTGTTGATCATGTCCTCGACCTTGCCGGCGAGCAGCGCCTGCCGCTGCTTTGCGCTCTTGGTCTGCGCCAGCAACCGCCGGAAGGTCAGCATCTCGCCGAACACGCTCGCGGTCTCCGCCAGCGTCAGCGGCGTCGGCGCCATCAGCGCGCCGTTCTTGGCCGCCAGCACCTGGTGCACGCCATGGCCGAGCTCATGGGCGAGCGTCATGACGTCGCGCGGCTTGCCCTGGTAGTTCATCAGCACGTAAGGATGCGCCGAGGGCGTGGTCGGATGCGAGAACGCGCCCGGCGCCTTGCCCGGACGCACCGGTGCGTCGATCCAGCGGTCGGTGAAGAAGCGCTCGGCGATATCGGCCATCTTTGGCGAGAAGCCGCGATAGGCCGTCAGCACCATGCTCCGTGCATCGGGCCATGCGATGGTGTCGGTTGCGGCAAAGGGCAGCGGCGCGTTGCGGTCCCAATAAGCCAGTCGCTTCTTGCCGAACCACTTCGCCTTCAGCGCGTAGTAGCGATGCGACAATTTGGGATAGGCCGCGCGCACCGAGGCGACCAGCGCATCCACCACCTCGCGTTCGACGCGGTTGTTCAGATGGCGTGAATCCGCAACATCCTTGAACCCGCGCCAGCGGTCGGAGATGTCCTTGTCCTTGGCGAGCGTATTGGTGATCAGCGCAAAGGTGCGCTCATTGGCCTTGAAGGTTTTCGCCAGCGCCTCGGCTGCGCTCTTGCGCTTTGAGCCGTCGCGGTCCTGCAACAGATTGAGCGTCGGCTCGATCGCCAGCTCCTTGGAGCCGACCTTGAAGCGCAGGCTGGAGATGGTCTGGTCGAACAGCCGGTTGAAGGCGGAATAGCCGGTCTGCGCCTTTTCCAGGAAAAGCTGCTCGAGCTTGTCGTCGAGCTGGTACGGCTTCTCCTTGCGCAGGTCCTCGATCCAGGGACGATAATGCGCGAGCTCGGCGACCTGCATCGCGCGGTTCAAAATATCGTCATCGATACGATTGAGCTCGAGCGCGAAGAACAGAAGATGGGTGGACGCTGCCGTCAGGCGCTCGGACACGTCGCCGTAAAACTTTGAAATCTTGGGATCAACGCTGTCGCCGGCATGCACGAGACCGGCGTAGGAGCCGAGACGGCCGGCGAGATCGTCGATCGCCTCATAGCGTCGCACTGCCTCCGCGAGCCATTTTCCGCCATCTTCGTTTGCTGTCCCTGTGGCGAGCTTGCCTCTGTAGTCCGTCTCGAACGCGACGCAATCGGCATCCATCTTTTCGAGATCCCGCGCCACTTCCGGTGCATCGATCGCGGAATAGAGATCGACGAGGTTCCACTCCGGAAGCTTGCCGGTCTTGCTCGCAGGCTTTGCGAGCGAAGGTTTGGAGGGCTTTGCCTTGGCGGATTTCTTGGCGGCGGACTTTTGGGTGGCTGGCTTGCGGAGAGCAGACGTTTTGAGAGCAGACGTTTTGAGAGCAGTCCTGGAGCGCGAATTCATTGTGTGGGAAACCTGTGTTCAACGGTCGCGACGGCGGGCGGGGGCATCAAGGTTTAAGAGTGCGTTAATCGGCTTCGGCCAGAGTGCCCCGATTCGAGACAGATAGTAGTAGCGTGCGGGGAACACCATGGCTGCCAGTATTTTGATCGCCGACGACGACGCAGTAGCCCGCCGGCTGGTCGAGAACATGGTGCAGAAATGCGGCTATGAAACGATCGTCGTGGATTCCGGCGACGCTGCGATCGCTGCCCTCACCGGTCCCGACGCCCCGGCGATCGACGCCGTCATCCTCGATCTCGTGATGCCCGGCCTCGATGGCATGGGCGTCCTGGCAAAGATCCGCGAAGCCGGCCTCAGCGTCCCCGTCATCGTGCAGACCGCCCATGGCGGCATCGACAACGTCATTTCCGCGATGCGCGCGGGCGCGGCCGATTTCGTCGTCAAGCCGGTCGGTGTGGAGCGACTTCAGGTCTCGCTGCGCAACGCGCTCAACGCCTCTGCGCTCAAGGGCGAACTGCAGCGCATCCGTCACAGCCGCGAAGGCCGGCTGACCTTCTCCGACATCATCACCCGCGCCGAGGCGATGACTGGCGTGATGCGCGCCGCGCAGAAGGCGGCGAACTCCTCGATTCCCGTGCTGATCGAGGGCGAGTCCGGCGTCGGCAAGGAGATGTTCGCGCGCGCCATCCATGGCAGCGGCGAGCGCAAGGCCAAACCCTTTGTTGCGGTCAATTGCGGCGCGATCCCCGACAACCTCGTCGAGTCCATCCTGTTCGGTCACGAGAAGGGCGCCTTCACCGGTGCCACCGAGCGGCACATGGGCAAGTTCGTCGAGGCCCATGGCGGCACGCTGTTCCTGGACGAGGTCAGCGAGCTGCCGCTGACCGCGCAGGTCAAGCTGCTGCGCGCGCTCCAGGAAGGCGCCGTCGAGGCGGTAGGCGGCCGCAAGCCCGTGAAGGTCGACGTGCGCATCATCTCCGCGACCAACCGCAAGCTGCTGGAGCGGGTGAAGCAGGGTCACTTCCGGGAAGATCTGTTCTATCGCCTGCACGTGCTGCCGCTGACGATCCCTTCGCTGCGGGCCCGGCGCGAGGACATTCCGCATCTGCTCCGGCATTTCCTGGCGCGCTTTGCCGCCGAGGAGAATCGCTCCATTACCGGCATCAGCGGTGACGCGGTGGCGCACCTCGCCCAGCTCGACTGGCCCGGCAACATCCGCCAGCTCGAAAACGCGGTCTACCGCGCGGTGGTGATGAGCGACGGCGACCAGCTCGGACTTGGCGATTTCCCCCTGCTCGCCTCGCAGCCCCATCCGGAAGCGGAGATTCCGACTGCGCCACTGATGCTCGAGCCGATTGCAGCGCCCTCCGTGGTGTCGGGTAATGAAATACCGATCGCGCCACTCCCAGCTGCGGGAACCCTCCCCATGCTGACCGCGACCGGTGATGTCCGCTCGCTCGAGGACATGGAGAACGAGATCATCCGATTCGCGATCTCGCATTATCGCGGCCAGATGTCGGAGGTGGCCCGCCGCCTCAAAATCGGCCGGTCCACGCTCTACCGCAAACTCGACGAAGCGGGGGTTCCCGGCCATGGCGGGAAAAGCGGCGAGGAGACGCACTGAGCCGCATGTGAACGGCGGTTTGTGCGATGCTGCGATGTGGCCGCAAGCCCTTCGCATTACGACAAAATTCAGCCGCGACGTGAACCGTGTCTTGGAAGTGACAGACATAGGGAAAAGCGCGTGGGGCAAGCGCACAATCCGTTGCCAAGAGGCTCCCTTGAAGTCAGTTTGTCGTGAGTTGTCCCGGGTAGCGCTGGCTGCAAAATCGGGGCCTGTATATCGTCTGCGTATGAATCGTTGCGTGCAGGCGTGCAACTTTCGAGAGCCCGGCGCGGTTTAGCCGAAGTTTTGAGACGATAACAAAGCTGTTCCACGAGGGGCAGTTCACCCGAGGGGTGTGACACAATGCGAGACTGTTTGAACCACCGTGCAGGCTTTGACCGTGTCTTGATGACGGTCGCAGCGACCTTCCTCACGGTGTCTGCCAGTTCGGCCCTGGCGCAGGATCAGGCGCGCAGCAGCGCCGCGGAGCTCGCGATCGAAGCCGCGATCCCGCGCCCCGAGCCCGCCAACGTCCCGCCCCCGACCGCATCCGACATCAAGCTCGACACCACCGCCACGGTTCAGGACTCCGCGAAGGAGCCCGTGAAGGCCGCAACCGCACCGGCGCCCGACAAGGTCGAGACCAAACCTTCCGACGTCGCCACCACGCCCGCCCCGGAGGCGCCGAAGAGCGAGACGGCCAAGACAGAACCTTCAAAGACAGAACCTTCGAAGACGGATCCTGCGAAGACAGAACCCGCCAAGGCCGACACTGCGACGTCGACCCCGGCCGCGCCTGCGACACCTGCCGCTGCAGCGGCTCCGGCCGCCGAGCCGGTGAAGGCCGCGAGCAACGTTCCCGCCGCCGACCAGCCGGTCGCCGACAGGCTCAAGGACATCATCGGCGCCAAGACCTCGCGCCATTTCGACCGCAAGAACGAGCGCGCCGCCATCGAGAAGTTTTACGGGGCACGCGACTTCGCGCCGGTCTGGACCCAGGGCGGCAGCCTCACCACCGCTGCCAAGGGCGTGATCGCGCGGCTGAAGGACGCCGCTTCCGACGGTCTCAATCCGGCCGACTATCCGGTGCCGGATTTCGCCGCCGCGACGACGCCCGATGCACTCGCCGATGCCGAGCTCAAGCTGACCGCCAGCATGTTCGACTATGCGCGCCAGGCGCAGAGCGGCCGCATGCACTGGTCGCAGGTCAGCGGTGACATCCTCTATCCCGAGCATCCGGTCGATCCGAACGAGGTGCTCGCCAAGGTCACGACCGCCGCCGACGCGTCGGCTGCGCTCGACAGCTACAACCCGCCCCAGAAGCTCTACAAGGAGCTGAAGGCCAAGCTCGCGGAGCTGCGCGGTCAGGGCAGCGGTCCCGTGATCGAGATCGCCGACGGCCCGGCGCTGAAATACACCCCGGCCAGCAAGAAGCAGGCTGAAATCGTCGTGGAAGATCCGCGCGTGCCGCAGCTCCGCGCCAAGCTCGGCCTCGCCGAGAACGCCAGCGACACCCGCTATGACGCGACCGTCGCCGAAGCCGTGCGCAAATTCCAGAGCAGCGCCGAGATGAAGGCAACCGGCATCCTCGACGACAAGACGGTCAAGGCGATCAACACGCCGAAGCGCGACAAGCAGATCGACGTCGTGCTGGTCAACATGGAGCGCTGGCGCTGGCTGCCGCGCGACCTCGGCGTGCCCTCGCTGGGCGATGCTTATGTCATTCTCAACATTCCCGACTACACGCTGAAGGTGATGCAGCGCGGCCAGCAGGTCTGGACCACCCGTGTCGTCACCGGCAAGCCGGGCACGCATGCGACGCCGCTGCTCACCGAGACCATGAAGTACATCACGGTCAACCCGACCTGGAACGTGCCGCCGTCGATCGTCTACAACGAATATCTGCCGGCGCTTCAGCAGGACCCGACCGTGCTCCAGCGCATGGGCCTCAAGCTCGAACAGAACCGCGACGGCTCGGTGCACATCTCGCAGCCGCCCGGTGAAGCCAACGCGCTCGGCCGCATCCGCTTCAACTTCCCCAACAAGTTCCTGGTCTATCAGCACGACACCCCGGACAAGAACCTGTTCGCGAGGGAAGATCGCGCGTTCAGTCACGGCTGCATGCGCGTGCAGAACCCGGATCAGTACGCCTCCGTGCTGCTCAACATCGCGATGCCGAACGAGAAGTACACGCCGGAGCGCGTGCGCAGCATGTACGGCAAGAGCGAGATCGACCTGAAATTCCCGACGCCGATCCCGGTCAACATCACCTACCAGACTGCGTTCGTGGACGATGCCGGCAAGCTGCAATTCCGCAAGGACGTCTATGGCCGCGACGCGACCATGATCAACATCCTGAAGAACAGCCGCGGCAAGGACCTCGAGAACGTCGTTGCGCACTCCCAGCCGAGCTATTCGCGCCCGGCGACGACCCTGCCCTCGGGCGTGGCGGTGGCCAACAACGGCGGCGGCTTCGGCTCGTCCGGTCCGAACTTCTTCGAGCGGCTGTTCGGGGCCCCCACTCCGCCGCCGGCTCCGGTCGGCCGCCGGCCGCCGCAACAGCGGGTGTTCACCCGCTGAACCCGGCTCGGCGCCGTTTTTTTTCCAGAAATTATTCAATGAAATCAGCGACCCCGTCCCTGGATGGGGTCGCTTAACGTTAACTATTCTCCGCCTCGGCCCGGGAAGCGGGCGTTTTTTCGCCACACTCAGCCGCTTAGGATCGTATTCTGACTTGGTTTGGGGGCGGGAAGGTCAACCTCAAATTAACCTTCTCGCTTTAAGAAAGCGTTCATCCTCTTTCGCGCGCTAGCGGGGTTGGCGGGAGAGTCCATTTGAACGCTCGTCGACTGGGTGGGCTCATACGTGCTGACTGGTCTCGCACGCCAATTCGCAGTGCTGTCGTTGTCCCATGCGGGCGTGAAGGCCGGATCCCGGATCGGCCTCGCGTCCGTGTTGCTGCTTGCTGCCGCCGGTTCGGTTCATGACGCCGCCGCGCTGAACGAAACCAAGACGCTCTCCTTCCACCACACCCATTCCGGCGAAGACCTCACCGTCACCTTCAAGCGCGACGGGCGCTACGACGAAGCCGCGCTGAAGCAGCTCAACCACTTCCTGCGCGACTGGCGCACCCAGGACGAGACGGTGATGGACCGTCGCCTGTTCGACATCCTCTGGGAAGTCTATCGCGACGTCGACGGCAAGCAGCCGATCCAGATCATCTCCTCCTACCGCTCCCCCGCCACCAACGCCATGCTCCGCCGCCGCTCCTCCGGTGTGGCGCGCTTCAGCCAGCACATGCTGGGGCATGCGATGGACTTCTACATTCCGGGCGTACCGCTGGAGCAGATCCGGTTCGCCGGCCTGCGCCTGCAGCGCGGCGGCGTCGGCTTCTATCCGACCTCCGGCTCACCCTTCGTGCATCTGGACACTGGCAGCATCCGGCACTGGCCGCGCATGACGCATGACCAGCTCGCCCGCGTCTTCCCGGACGGCCGCACGGTGCATCTGCCGACCGACGGCGTGCCGCTGAAGGGCTATGAGCTCGCCAAGGCCGAGATCGAGCGGCGCGGCAACGGCGACGATTCCGGCAGCAAGCCGAACTTCTTCGCTGCCCTGTTTAAGAGCAAGTCCGCGGCCCCGGCCGCCGGCAGCGACGAGGATGACGAGGGCGCGCCTGCCCCGAGCGCAAAGCCGACCGCACCGACCGTCGTCGCTGCCGCAGCCAAGCCCGCCGAACCGGTGCCGACGCCTCGCGCCAAGCCGCAGATCGCCGCAACGCTCCAGCTCGCCTCGGCCGATGCGCAGCTCGTTGCGCCGCCCAAGCCGAAGCCCGCACCGGTGGCTGACAAGCCGGCGACCGGCAAGCTCGAGACCCCCGCCGACATCATCAATGCCCGCGGCTTCTGGGATGATGTCCCGGCCACGCCGCAGCAGGCGACGCCGGCCCAGATCGCGGCGCTGAAGGCGCGCCAGGCGCTCGCCGCCACCACCGACCTGCAGCCGACCGCGAGCGTCTCCAGCGCGGCCTATCAGGCGCTGGCCTACGCACCGGCCTCCGCCTCCCCGGTCGACCGCGCCAACGTCGTCGCCGCCTCCGCGCCGCTCCCGCGCTCCGCCCGTCCCGCAACGCGCAACCTTGCGCAGGCGACCGAGATCAACACGGTGGTCGGCAAGAGCATCGACGGCAGGATCGCGACCGCGACCCGGCTCTCCGCGGCGAAGGGCGAGAGCATCTGGCTCAAGATCGTGATGCTGTCGCCGAGCGCCAGCCGGGCGATGTCGGTCACGCTGATGGGCGAACTCGATATGGCGGCGATGCGCACCTATTTCGTCAAGCCGCAGGCCGTGATCGCGATGAGTTTTGTCGACGATCCGATGCAGGGCCTGTCCTGCGACAGCTTCTCGGGCAGCGCGACCGCGAAGCTCGAGATGATGTCCTTCGTCATGCGCACCGCCGCGCTGCGCTGAAAAGCCTTATCGGCTTGCAGAAGACCAGTCAGGCCGGCAACCCCGCCTTGAGCAGCCCCGCCTCGTGACGCTGACGGTCGCCTTCGCGCCTGTAGTGCTGGGTGACGAGATAGGTGGCCACCGAAAATCCCGGCTCGCGTTTGAGAACTTCAGCCGCATGCGCGCCGGCGGCGACCGCATTGCCCATCTGCGCGAAGATCGCCGCCAGGAAGGCATGATGGGTGTGATCGGGCCGGGATATCCGTGAAAAGGATTCAGCAGCTTCGGCGTATTTTTCGGCACAATAATAGGCCCGGCCGAGATGGCTCCAGAAGCGTTCCGGATGGTACGGGTTGAGCCGCATCGCCTTCTTGATCCAGTCGATACCTTCCTCTGGCCGACCCAGCCAGGTCAGCAATTCGCCCTGTTGCACGACGACGAGGTCGTAGTTCGGATTGAGCGCGAGCGCCCGCTCCTGATGGTAGGCGGCCCTGTCATGGTCCTCGCGGTTCAGATTGAGCGCCGCGAGGATGCGGTGGACGTCGCTGTCATTGTCATCGAGCGCGAGCGCGATCTCCAGCTCCGCGGCGACCTGCTGGAACGTGGCGTCGCGATCCGCGCACCAGCCGTAAACCCAGGTCTGACCCAGCACGCAGGCCTTCCAGGCGTGGGCGTGCGCATAGTTCGCGTCGAGGGCCAGCGCCCGATCGAGCAGAAGCTGCGCCTGCGCATTGTCCTCGCGATTGGAGCGGTGGTGCAGCACCTTTGCCGCCAGCACGCATTCATAGGCCGCCATATTGTCGGTCGGCTTGCGCTTGGCCCTGTCATGGGTGGCGGCCTCGACGCGGCCGGGCAATGTCGCGACGATGGCTCGGGTCATCTCGTCCTGAATGGCGAAGATGTCCTCGAGCCCGCCATCATAGCGTTCGGCCCAGATGTGCCGGTCGGTCTCGGCATCGATCAATTGCACGGTGACCCGGACGCGACCGCCGACCTTTCGCACGCTGCCCTCGATCACGTAGTCGACGCCGAATTCGCGGCCGACCTCCTGCACTTTGACCGCCTTGCCTTTGTAAACGAAGGTCGAGTTGCGGGAGATGACGAGCAGGTCGTGGAAGCGCGACAGCTCGGTAATGATGTCTTCGGTCATTCCGTCCGCAAAAAACTCCTGCTCCGGATCGCCGCTCATGTTTGCGAACGGCAGCACGGCGATGGACGGTTTCTTCGAAGCAACCTTCGCCGTTATGGCGCTCTCCGAACCGGCCGAGGTACCCAACTCATCCAGCCGAATCCGGAAGACATGGATCGGACGCACGATGTTCTTGACGCTCTGTTCGCCGAGATCCTCGAATTCAACGCCGTCGAGGCGCTGCCCGAGCTGGTCGCGCACCGCGCCCGAAATGCAGATCCCTCCCGGTTCGGCCAGCGCCTCCAGGCGCGCAGCGACATTGACGCCGTCACCGAAAATATCGTTCTGGTCGACGATCACGTCGCCGAGATTGATCCCGATCCGAAACTGTATCCATCGCGGCGGCGAGACATCGGCATTGCGCCGCCCCATCCTGCGCTGAACCTCGGCGGCACACAGCACCGCGTCGACGACGCTGTGGAATTCGACGAGCAAGCCATCGCCCGTCGTCTTGATGATGCGGCCGCGATTCTTGGCAATGGCCGGATCGATGAGCTCGATTCGATGGGTCTTGAGGCGCGCGAGGGTACCGGCCTCGTCGACCTCCATGAGCCGACTAAAGCCGACCATGTCAGCGGCGAGGACCGCGGCGAGCCTGCGCTCTGGTCCAGGCACGTCCATTGCTCGGTCCCTTCTCCGAGCAGTCTAGCAGACCTGCGGATTTTGCCCAAGCTGGCTGCACGGCAAGTGCCAACCACCGCGGCAGCCTTGGTGCCGCACAAGGACAGGTCCATGCCGGGGCGCGCAGCAACTACAGCCTGTACTGGCGGCAGCGGACAGGGCGAGGTTTGAGCCCGCTCTATCGTTTGGCCTTGCGATCGAGGTGATACGTCAGCGCGAGCGACAGGCAGATCGCCAGGGGCCGTTTCGGCAAGGCACCCGACACCTCGAGCAGCAGCTCCCTGTTCTGCCGGTACTCGAACTCATCCGGAAACCGCTCGCGAAAGGTTTCAACCAGCGTGGTCTTGCAATTGAACAGGACCGCCGCATGCGCCTCGGAGTTCTTCCCCCGCCCGAGCCTGATCGTGCTGCCGCTTCCCGTGTCCTCGGTGAGGTAGGCCGGCTCGCCCCATTTCAAGGTCTCGGTGAGCCGGCCAACGGCGTCGTGCGCTTTGGCCGTCGCGAAGATGAGCCTGCGCACCTGGAGCAGCCGCCGGCGGATCGGCGCCGGATAGGCGTCGAAGGCAACCTTCACCTCACGCGGCAGCGGCGGCGCAGTCACGATGTCTCCGTTCACAAACGAAGTGCAACGCGATGAGCTGTAGCCCGGATAGAGCCAACCGGCTAGGCGTTGGTTCGCGATGCGGCGGGCAGCCCCTCAGAGCATCCCCAGCGCCTGCATGTAGGTCTCGAGAATGGTCTCGGCCTCGGCGCGCTCATTCGGGTCCTGCTTGCGCAGGCGCACGATGGTGCGCAGCGCCTTGACGTCGTAGCCGTTGCCCTTGCTCTCGGCATAGACGTCGCGGATGTCGTCGGAGATCGCCTTCTTCTCTTCCTCCAGCCGCTCGATGCGCTCGATGATGGACTTGAGCTGGTCCTTGGCAAATTTCGTCGCGGGCTCGTCGTCGCGGACGGCGGCGGAGGTGGCCATCTTGGTACTCCCAATGGAACTGGCAAAACGAGGTGACGCCGGCATCCTCACCGCGCGTGCTGATAGACCCTTAGGGTTGGTACTCCCTGCGTTCAAGGCAGCATCGCGCTCGTCCACAGCGCGCCCACACCTTCCTGCGGCGGGTCGAAGAAAGCTGTTGTGTGGTGCGACTCAGGTGATGCGCAGGGGCCGTCAGTGCCCGTGGGGATGGACCTTCTTCATCGCCTCGAGTTGCTCGGGCGTGGCCGCGCCCTGGTATTTCGACTTCCAGGTCTCGTAGGGCATGCCGTAGACGGCCTCCCGGCTCTCGTCCTTGCTCAGGGCGACGCCTTGGGCGTCGGCGGCGTCCTTGAGCCAGTTGGACAGGCAGTTGCGGCAGAAGCCCGCCAGATTCATCAGGTCGATGTTCTGGACATCGGTCCGGTTGCGCAGATGATCGACCAGGCGCCGGAAGGCGGCTGCCTCGAGCTCCGTTCTGGTTTTGTCGTCGATTGCCATAACTGGATTCCTTAGACCCTGACCTGATCCTTGACTTGGGCTCCGAGCCCGATGGCGGTCACCCTTACGGGATCAGGTGGGGTCCTGTCACAGATTTTGCCATATCGCGGCGCAAACGGACCCAAACCCGGCCCTGGGGCGTTCCCCGCCCTACGCCAAATCGTCAACGATCTGATATAGCTTCCGCGACAATGATCGCCGAATCTCCCCGCTCCCCGTTCCGCCTGCTTGCCCGGTTGGTCCCGGTGCTGGTGGTTGGCCTGCTGTGCCTCTGGACCAGCCCGGCCTCCGCCGATTTCCGCCTCTGCAACAACACCTCGAGCCGGGTCGGCATTGCGCTCGGCTACAAGGACGCCGAAGGCTGGACCACCGAGGGCTGGTGGAACATCTCCTCCCGCTCCTGCGAGACCCTGCTGCGGGGCACGCTGGTCGCCCGCTATTACTACATCTACGCCATCGACTATGACCGCGGCGGCGAGTGGTCGGGCCAGGCCTTCATGTGCTCGCGTGACAAGGAATTCACCATCCGCGGCACCGAAGATTGCCTGGCGCGCGGCTACGACCGTACCGGCTACTTCGAGGTCGACACCGGCGAGCAGCGGGCCTGGACGGTCCAGCTCACCGACGCCAACGAACAGCCGGCGCAGCAGCGCGTGCCCGGCCTGCCCGGCCCGGTCGGTCCGGGCGGGGTTCCGGGTTTGCCCAACAG
>NZ_WQNE01000031.1 GCF_009759665.1 Bradyrhizobium cajani | reverse complement strand
GGTTCCTTTCCCTCGGCGACCCATCTCAGTTCCTCTCGATCTGAGTGAATCTGCTCTAATACCTCGATTCTCAGTTCGATCGGATTGCGATTTTCTGACTCAGTAAGACTAAAGCGCGATGAGATTGAGACGAATCGTCATCGCGCTTTAGGTTATTGTTGGAGCATGATCTTTTCGGAAAACCGCTTCACACTTTTCCGGATCATGCTCTAGCCGCCATTTTCAGGCCGTCCCTTACTTCAACGTCGCGCTCAGCGCTTCGGAGAACGCTTCGTTGGTGCGGTCGAGCCTGAGCGGCGTGACCGAGACATAGCGCTCGCGAAGCGCAGCGAGATCCGTGCCGTCGGCGGGCGTGTCCATCATCGCCGCGCGCTCGAAGCCGATCCAGAAATAGGGATTGCCGCGGCCGTCCTTGCGCTCGTCGATCCGGAGAAAGCCGAGATTGCGCTTGCCCTGACGGGTCACGCGGATGCCGAGCACATCCTCCGGCGCGCAGGCCGGGAAGTTGACGTTGATGACGGTGTCCTTCGGGATACCCGCGGCGATCACCTTGCGTAGGATATCGGGCCCGAACTTGCGCGCGGTATCCCACGGCAGCCGCTCGCGCGTCTCGACGCTGAACTCCTGCGACAGCGCGAATGACGGCAGGCCCAGGATGGTGCCTTCCAGCGCGCCGGCAATCGTGCCGGAATAGACCACGTCTTCGGCGACGTTGCGGCCCTTGTTGACGCCGGACAGCACAAGATCCGGCGGCTTGGTGCCGAGGATGTGACGCGCGCCCATGATGACGCAGTCGGTCGGGGTGCCGCGCACGGCGAAGTGCCGCGGGCCGACCTCGCGCAGGCGCAGGGGATCGTTCAGCGACAGGGAATGCGACACGCCGGACTGGTCGAGTTCGGGCGCCACCACCCAGACGTCATCGGACAATGCGCGCGCGATCTCCTCGACCACCTTGAGGCCGGGGGCGTGGATGCCGTCGTCGTTGGTGCAGAGAATGCGCATGCGAAGGGTCGATTCCTGAAGCGGGTCCGAGCCGTCTTATCCGGCTATGGCCGATCAGGCAAACTTGGCCGGCCGCAGCCCGGTGGCCGGTTCCGGGGCTTCCCCGTCTCAGCGGCGGATGCGCCATTGCGGCAGGAAGCGCGCCAGCCGGCCTTCCGCACGCAGCCTCATCGCCGGCAGCATCGGACTCAGCGCGGGTGAGGCTTCGATCGCGCCAAGCGCTTCCAGCTGCGCCACGATCGGAGCCGAAACCGGGGATTTGGGATAGCGGCCCCGCGCCACCGTCAATGCCTTGTCGAAATCCGCAGCATTGACCCCGGGCTTGGCGCGCCGGCTCTGCACGAGCTCGTCGTCCCAGAGCCGTGCGATCTCGATGTCGAGCACGCCGCGCAGGCGCTGATCCACGGCCTGGATTCCGGCACCTGTCACAGCCCATTGTCGGCCGACCCAGAAGATGTCGCGGTGCAAGGCCATGAACGGCGGGGGTTCGCGTGGACGGGCCGGCAGGATAGCCGGCCGCCCGATCTTCGCAACCCTACTCGCGCGCGATCACCTTCAGCCCGCCCATGTAGGGCTGGAGCACGTCGGGGACCGCGATCGAGCCGTCCTCCTGCTGGTAGGTTTCCATCACCGCAATCAGAGCGCGGCCGACCGCTGTGCCGGAGCCGTTGAGCGTGTGCACGAAGCGCGGCTTGCCGTCCGGCCCGCGCGAGCGCGCATCCATGCGCCGCGCCTGGAAGTCGCCGCACACTGAGCAGCTCGAAATCTCACGGAACATGCCACCGTCGCCCTGCCCGGGCATCCAGACCTCGATGTCATAGGTTTTTTGCGACGAGAAACCCATGTCGCCTGCGCAGAGCGTCATCACGCGGTAGTGCAGATCGAGCTGGCGCAGCACCTCCTCGGCGCAGGCCAGCATCCGCTCCAGCTCGTCCTTGCTCGTTTCCGGCGTCGTGATCGACACCAGCTCGACCTTGGTGAACTGGTGCTGGCGGATCATGCCGCGCGTGTCGCGCCCGGCAGCGCCCGCCTCGGCGCGGAAGCACGGCGTCAGCGCGGTGAGCCGCATCGGCAATTGCTTCTCGTCGAGGATGGATTCGCGCGCGAGGTTGGTCAGCGACACCTCGGCGGTCGGGATGAGGCCGAGGCGCTCGGTCTTGAGCCGTTCATGGTCGGGCGCAGCGAGCAGCTCGCCCTTGATCGCCCAGAACTGATCGTCCTCGAATTTCGGCAACTGCCCGGTGCCGAACATCACCTCGTTGCGCACCAGAAGCGGCGGGTTGATCTCGGTGTAGCCGTGCTCGGTGGTGTGCAGGTCGAGCATGAACTGGCCGATCGCGCGTTCGAGCCGCGCCAGCCCCTTCTTCAGCACGACGAAGCGCGCGCCGGAGAGTTTTGCCGCCGCCTCGAAATCCATGTAGCCGAGCGCGGTGCCGAGATCGTCGTGCAGCTTCGGCGCAAAGCTGTAGTTGCGCTTGGTGCCGAACACGTGGTGCTGCACGTTGCCGTGCTCGTCTACGCCATCGGGCACGTCGTCGAACGGAATGTTCGGGATAGCGGACAGCTCTTTTGTCAGCTCCTCGTCGGCGGCCTTCGCGGCCGCTTCGAGCTCCGGCATTGTCGTCTTCAGCTCGGCCACCTCAGCCATCAGCTTCGCAGCACGCGCCTCGTCCTTCGCCTTCTTGGCATCGCCGATCTCCTTCGAAGCCGCGTTGCGCCGTGCCTGCGCCTGCTCGGAGGCCAGGATCGCCGCGCGCCGCATCTCGTCGATCGCGAGCAGCGAGGCCGACAACGGCTTCAGGCCGCGCCGCGCGAGGCCGGCGTCGAAGGCTTGCGGATTGTCGCGGATCGATTTGATGTCGTGCATGGCGGTGGTCCTGGATCAGCGCGTACACATACAACGGCGAACGTTGTACGTCAGCGCGTCTCCTAGCACGGCTGTCATCGCCCGCGAAAGCGGGTGATCCAGTATTCCAGGGACGGCAGCGATTCTCCGAGAGGCCGCGGCGTGCTGGATTCCCCGCCTTCGCGGGGAATGACGGCGGAGAATGGGGCGCCCTACTCCGCCGGATTCGCCGGCGACGACACGTCGGTGCCGGTGGCGGCCTGCGCGGCAGCCGCCTTCTTCTCCACCATCCCCACCGCGATGATCGAGCCCTCGTACAGTGCCAGCAAGGGGATCGCCAGCGAGCACTGGCTGAGCACGTCAGGCGGCGTCAGCACGGCCGCAATGACGAAGGCGATCACGATGAAATAGCGGCGCTTCTCGCGCAGCATTTTCGAGGTGACGATGCCGATGCGGCCGAGCAGCGTCAGGATCACCGGAAGCTGGAAGGCGATGCCGAAGGCGAAGATCAGCGACATCATCAGCGACAGATATTCGCCGACCTTGGGCAGCAGCTGGATTTGCGCGGTCTCGTCGCTGCCGGCCTGCTGCATGCCGAGCGAGAAGCGGACCAGCATCGGCAGCACCACGAAATAGACCAGCGCGGCGCCCAGCACGAAGAAGAACGGAGTGGCGACCAGATACGGCAGGAAGGCCTGCTTCTCGTGCTTGTAGAGCCCCGGCGCCACGAACTTGTAGATCTGGGTCGCGACGATCGGGAACGAGATGAAGCCCGCGCCGAACAGCGCCAGTTTGAGCTGGGTGATGAAATACTCCAGCAGCGCGGTGTAGATGAACTTGGAGTTCTCGGGACCCGCGACCCACACGAACGGCCAGACCAGCACGTTGTAGATCTGCTTGGCGAAGAAGAAACAGAAGATGAAGGCAACGCCGAAGCCTAGTAGCGCCTTGATCAGCCGCGACCGCAGCTCGATCAGGTGGTCCATCAGAGGGGCTTTGCTGGCCTCGATATCGGCGTCGGTCATGACGCTTTGGCGTCCTTGATCGCTTCGGATGGCGCGGTGTCCTGCGTGACCTGCGCCTGCTCGACCTCGCGGGTGATCGCGAGCGGCTCGTTCGCGGCTGCATGCGCCTCTGCTTCCATGAAGGTCGCCGGCGTCGGGGCTTCCGGCGTGGTGGGCGTCGTCGGCGGTTCAACGGCAGTCGTCGTGGACGTCTCGGCCGGCTTGTCCAGCGCATCGACGCGCAGTGCGTCGCTGACGTCCTTCTGGAGTGAGGTCAGCGGATTGAAGCCGGTGGCGGCTTCCTTGACCTCATCAAAGCTCTTCTTGAGGTCGGCCATCTCGGCTTCGCGCATCGCTTCCTGGAACTGGCCCTGGAATTCGGCGGCCATCTTGCGGGCCTTGCCCATCCACTGTCCGACCATGCGCAGCACGCCCGGCAGCTCTTTCGGGCCGATGGCGACCAGGGCCACGACCCCGATGAGGACCAGTTCACTCCACCCGATGTCGAACATGAGGTCTTCCGTTCACGCCAGCCGTAACCGGCCCAATCCTTGCGCGCAGGATCGGGGCCGCTACCCGCGTCTCGCGTGCTCTCTGGCTCAGACGGCCTTGCTGCCGACGTCGGACCGTGCCGCGGTCGGCGCAGCATTGTTCTCGATGGACTTGGCCGGCTCGGGCTTGTCGGCGACCTTGTCGTCGTCCTGCATGCCCTTCTTGAACGCCTTGATGCCCTGCGCCACGTCGCCCATCAGATCCGAAATCTTGCCGCGGCCGAACAGCAGCAGGACCACTGCGATCACCAAGATCCAGTGCCAAATGCTGAGTGAACCCATCCTGCAACCCTCCAAACGCGCATGGCCGGGGACCCGGCCGATCTTCACCGAAACCTAGGCTTGGCGGGTCTCAAAAACAAGGACCAAGGCAGCGCCAATTCGCTGTTGGCGCTACGTAATCTTGCTAGTGTTAACCGGTCGCAGGGGCCCGCAAACGGACGGACCGTCAGTCCTCGGCGCCGCCTTCGCTGCCACCCTCATTGCCGCCCTCCGGCGCCTCTTCCGGGGTCTCGGGCTCGACCGCAGGCGCCAGCGCGAGATCGAGGTCCTCGCCCGGTTCCAACGGATCCTCGTCCTCACGCAGTGCCGGATCATCCGACGGCGTCGGCACGCTGAATCCGGTCGGCAGCCGCGAATCCAGGAGGCCGGTGCCCTTCAGCTCTTCGAGGCCGGGCAGATCACCGAGCTGTTCCAGCGTGAACTGCGACAGGAAGTCCTCGGTGGTTCCGAAGGTCAGGGGACGGCCAGGCGTCTTGCGACGACCGCGCGGCTTGATCCAGCCGGTCTCCAGCAGCACGTCGAGCGTGCCCTTCGAGGTCACGACGCCGCGGATCTCCTCGATCTCGGCACGCGTCACCGGCTGGTGATAGGCGATGATCGCCAGCACCTCGATCGCCGCGCGCGACAGGCGGCGCGTCTCGGTGCTCTCCCGCGTCATCAACCAGGCGAGATCGCCGGCAGTGCGGAAGGTCCATTTGTTGGCGACGCGCACGAGGTTCACGCCGCGCGAGGCATAGTCCGCCTGCAATTGCTCGAGCGCGGCCTTGACGTCCACACCCTCCGGCATGCGCTTCGCCAGCGTCGCGGTATCCAGCGGTTCGCTCGAAGCAAACAGCAGCGCTTCGAGCAGCCGCAATTCCTCGGGACGTGCCTGGGACTCGTTCTCCATCGGCTCGGCCTCTTCTACCCGCACTTCAGCCAGGCTTGCCATGGCAGATTCTCCTTCTTGCACTTAACCGACCGGCGCATCGGGCGCAGGAGCTGCGTCCACGACCGGTTTGGGGCGCCCCTTCCGGAAATAGATGGGCGCAAACGCCTCTTTCTGGTTCAGCTCGAGCTGACCTTCGCGCACCAGTTCGAGCGCGGCGGCGAAGCTCGAAGCGAACACCGTCGCGCGCTGCGTCGGATCGGCGACATGCCGGATGAGAAAGTCGTCGAGAACGCCCCAGTCGTCCTGTTCGCTGATGCTGCCGACCAGCCGCTCCAGCGTGGCGCGCGCCTCCGCGAGCGACCACACCGTCCGCTTGGCCAGATGCACGCTCGCCAGCACGCGCGACTGGCGCTGCGCGGCATAGGCGGTGAGCAGGTCGTACAGCGTCGCGGTGTATTTCGGATGCTTGATCTCGGCGATCTGCTCGGGCTCGCCGCGCGGGAAAATGTCGCGCTGCAATTGCGGCCTGTTCATCAGCCGGTTGGCGGCTTCGCGAATGGCTTCCAGCCGGCGCAGGCGGTTGGCGAGCGCGGTCGCCATCTGCTCTGCGCTCGGGCCTTCCGCACTCGGCGGCTCCGGCAGCAGCAGGCGCGACTTCAGGAAGGCAAGCCACGCCGCCATCACGAGATAATCGGCGGCAAGCTCGAGCCTGATCTTTCGCGCAGCTTCGATGAAGTGGAGATACTGGTCGGCCAGCGCCAGGATCGAGATCTTGGCCAGATCGACCTTCTGCTGCCGCGCCAACGCGAGCAGCAAATCGAGCGGGCCTTCATACCCCTCGACGTCCACCACCAACGCCGGCTCACCCTCGGCAAGCTCTGCGGGCCGCCCGGTTTCAAACGATAGGATTTCTGCGGTCATGCGGATGCCGTGTTTGCCCGTGCGATCAATGCGTCCAGTTCGGCGCGCGCGCCGATGCGGTCGAACGGCTGCGGCGCCCTGCGCGCGGCGAGCGCGGCATTCGCCCGCTCCAGCGCCCTGCCCGCCAATTCAGGCGTCTGGCCAGCGACCTCGCGCATCTCCTCGATGTTGCCGTTGCAATGCAGGGCCACGTCGCAACCGGCCGCGAAGATGGCGCGGGTCCGCTCGGCGATGCCTCCCGCCAGCGCGTTCATCGACACGTCATCACTCATTAACAAACCCTGGAACCCGATTGCGCCGCGAATCACCTGAGTGATCATTGTCGCAGATGTCGTCGCCGGATGGGCGGGGTCGAAGGCGCTAAACACAACATGTGCAGTCATGGCCATCGGCAAGTCCGACAGCGGCTTGAACGCGGCGAAGTCGGTCCGCTCGAGCTGATCCCTGGGCGTATCGACCGTCGGCAGCTTGAAATGGGTGTCCGCGGTGGCCCGGCCATGGCCGGGGATGTGCTTGAGGACCGGCAGCACGCCGCCCTGCTCCAGTCCCTCGGTGACCGCACGGGCAATCGCCGCGACCTTGCCCGGCTCAGTCCCGTAGGCCCGGTTCCCAATGACCGCATCGGCGCCCGGCACCGGCACGTCGGCCAGCGGCAGGCAATCCACGGTGATACCGAGATCGGCGAGATCGGCCGCGATCAGGCGTGCACTGAGGCGCGCCGCAGTCAGCCCCAGAACCGAATCAGTGTCGTACAAGGTCGCGAACACGGCTCCCGGCGGATAGACCGGCCAGTGCGGCGGCCCCAATCGCTGCACCCGCCCGCCCTCCTGGTCGATCAGGACCGGGGCGTCGGCGGCTCCAGCCACCGCTCGCAATTCCGCAACCAGTGCAGCAACTTGGGCCGGCGTATCGACATTGCGCTTGAAGAGAATGAAGCCCCACGGCCGTTCGGCACGGATGAACTCCCGCTCGGCGGCGGTCAGTTCCGTTCCGGATACGCCGGTAATGAAGGCCCGCGTGCTCATAAGGGCCGATTAACCCTGCCCCGCGAGGGGGTCAAGGAAACGGCCGTTAATTCCTCTGGACGAAGCAGCTCGGTAAGCCGGCGGACTTCAGGCTGTTGCAGGCCTGCGTCGCTTCCTCGGCCGCACCGTAGGGCCCGGCGAAGGCGCGGTAGACAACTCCCTTGCCCTTGTCGGTGAGATCGACCCGCTTGATCACTGGCGAGCGCGAGCCGAGCACGCTGCCATACTTGCTCTGAAGCACCCGGTAGGACGCGGCGGCGCTGTCCTCGCTCTGCTGCGAAGAAACCTGCACGACGTAGCCGCCACCGCCATTGCTGGCGGGCGCAATCTGTGTCGGGCTGGTCGCAGCCATCCGCTGCGGCGGCTCGGCTGCCGGTGACGATTGCGGCGCGAGCGACATGGGTTGATTGGCGCTGGCATTCGCTGACGTCGGCGGATTGCGCGGTGCGATCGGTGCAGCCGGCGCCGCAACAGGCTTCGGCGCAGCTGTCGGCTTGGCGGCGGCGGATTGCGGCACAGCGCTATCGGTCTGATCGCCCTTCACCGCCACGGTCCTGATCGGGCGCGGCGAATTGTTTGGCAGCGTGCCGTTGCTCGGGGTCGGACCCGCGCTCGGCGGCGGCACCGTGGACGGCGAAACGCTCGCCACCGACGGCGGGTTCGCATTCTGGTTCAGCGGCGGAAACACCACGCGTGGACCGCCCGCCTTGGCGGCGACGTCGACGGGCGCCTCCTCGCGCGGCACGATCTTCTCGCTGCCGTCGCCGCTCACCATGCGATCCGGCACCTTGGCCGAGGAGTCCGTCGGCGCCGGCACGATCTTGGTCGGCGTGTTGTCGGCCTTGATGATCGGCGGCTCGCCGCTGCGGGGCGAACCGACATAGGTCTTGTAGGCGAAGGCGGCGCCGGTCCCGACCACGGCAAGCGCCAGGATCGCCGCGACCGTCATCATGCCGCCGCGCTGCTTCTTCGGCTCGTCGAGATCAGCCTCGGGATAGTCGCTCTGGAACGCGTAAGGATCATCCGGATAGGCCGGATCGCGCTGGTAATCCTGCTCGCCCGTCTCCAGTCGCCCGTAGAGCGCATCATCGTAGCGCGACGGATCGGGCTGCTGGTACGGCTGCTCCTCGTAAGCCTGATCGGGCTGCTGGTAAGCCTGATCCTGATAGGCCTGAGCTTGATAGGCGTGATCCTGATAGGCTTGCGGCTGATGAGCATCAGGCTCAGGCGCGGTCGGCTGGGCTGAATAGCGATGCAACGGATGAACCGGGCTCACGGTAACGGGATAGTCAGGCTCCGGCGCAGGTACCGGCTGCGGCTGCACGTTGGCGCGCCGCATCCATGAGGGCGGCCCGGGCGGTGGTGGCGGGGCCTGCTCGGCATAGTCCTGCCGATAATCGTCCTGC
Source organism: Bradyrhizobium cajani (assembly GCF_009759665.1). Classification (GTDB taxonomy): domain Bacteria; phylum Pseudomonadota; class Alphaproteobacteria; order Rhizobiales; family Xanthobacteraceae; genus Bradyrhizobium; species Bradyrhizobium cajani. The sequence goes on along the minus strand of NZ_WQNE01000031.1, from coordinate 94,622 downwards.
GGATAATCGTGTTCCTGATAGCTCGGGATCGGTGCAGGAGCCGCCGGCGGCTTTGCAGTGGGACGCCCCTGCGCCGCGAACGGATCGGTCTGTCCGATCAGGCGGGCGAGTTCGGCCAAGGGATCGTTTTCCGCCTTCCCATGCTGATCGCTACCGCGACCATAGTCATCGGAGGGAAACGGTCTGTCCTGATATCGTTCGGCCATCGTGATGATGCGTCCCTTCGGGAAAGCCGCGCGCCCCTCGACCAAGGCGCGGCCTTCAACCCACAAGGCTTTCAACCAAGTCTAAGCGATCCGGCTTCTGCCGGTTACCCCCAAAAGTCCCCTTAAGTAGTTCGCCCCAAACTACCGCATCTCGTCCGGAGCATGGACGCCGAGGATGGCGAGGCCCGATGCCAAGACAGAGACGACGCCCTGGACCATTGCCAGCCGCGCCTTTGTAAGATCTGCATCATTATTGATAATGAAGCGTAAATAGGGCAAATCGCGCCCCTTCGTCCAAAGTGCGTGAAATTCGCTGGCTAAATCATAGAGATAAAAGGCAATTCGGTGCGGCTCATGGGCCGCCGCTGCCGCTTCCAGCATCCGCGGATAAATTGCAAGACGCTTGAGAAGATCGAATTCGACCGGGTCAGACAGGCGCTCCACCGCCGACTCACTGAGCCAGGCGATGCGCTTGCCGGCATCCTCCGGGAGTTCCGGGAACACCTCGGCCCGCGCGTTGCGGAAGATCGAGTGGCCGCGGGCGTGACCGTACTGAACGTAGAACACGGGGTTGTCGCGCGACTGTTCCATGACCTTGGCGAGGTCGAAGTCGAGCACCGCGTCGTTCTTCCGGTAAAGCATCATGAAGCGGACGGCGTCCTGGCCGACCTCATCCACCACCTCACGCAAGGTGACGAAGTCCCCGCTCCGCTTGGACATTTTCACCGGCTCGCCGTTGCGCAGCAACTTCACGAGCTGGACGATCTTGACGTCGAGCGCCCCCTTGCCGGAGGTCGTCGCCTTCACCGCCGCCTGCATGCGCTTGATATAGCCGCCGTGATCGGCGCCCCAGACGTCGATCATCTCGGCAAAGCCGCGGTCGAACTTGTTCTTGTGGTAGGCGATGTCGGAGGCGAAGTAGGTGTAGGAATTGTCCGACTTGATCAGCGGACGATCGACGTCGTCGCCGTAGGCGGTCGCCTTGAACAGCAGCTGTTCGCGGTCTTCCCAATCCTCGACCGGCGCACCCTTCGGCGGCGGCAGGCGCCCCTCATAGATGTCGCCCTTGGCGCGCAGGAAATCGATGGTCTCGGCCACCTTGTTGTTGCCGTCCTCGATCAGCGAGCGCTCGGAGAAGAACACGTCGTGGCGGATGTTGAGGGCGGCGAGATCGTCCTTGATCTCATCCATCATCATCGCGATCGCCTTGGCGCGAACCGTCGGCAGCCACGCGCCCTCGCTCAGCGCAAGGAGCTTATCGCCATGCTCCTTCGCCAGCGCGGTGCCAACCGGCTTCAGATAATCGCCGGGATAAAGCCCCTCCGGGATCGCGCCGATGTCCTCGCCAAGCGCCTCGCGATATCTCAGGAAGGCAGAGCGCGCGAGCACGTCGACCTGGGCGCCAGCATCATTGATGTAATATTCGCGCGTGACGTCATGGCCCGCGAACTCGAGCAGGCTCGCCAGCGCATCGCCGAACACGGCGCCGCGGCAATGGCCGACATGCATCGGACCGGTGGGATTGGCCGAGACGTATTCGACATTGACCTTGGAGCCGCCGCGAAGGCGGCCGTAATCGGCGCCCTCGCGCAGCACCGTGCGCAGCGCCTCCGCCCAGGCGGCCGGCTTCAGCGTCAAATTGATGAAGCCAGGACCGGCGACGTCGACCTTGGCGATCAGCGCATCGGCGCGCAGCCGCTCGGCGATCTGCTCGGCGAGGTCGCGGGGCTTTGCCTTTGCCTCTTTCGCCAGCACCATGGCGGCGTTGGTCGCCATGTCGCCATGGGAGGCATCGCGCGGCGGCTCGACCACCACGCGCGAGAAATCAATGCCCTCGGGCCAGTTGGCGTCCGCCGCGAGCGCGCGGCAGGCGGCGTGCACACGCGCGAGCACGTCGGCGAACAGATGCAGGGATGAGGATGTGTCGGGCATGGCCGCCGCCTAACGCAAATCCGGGGTCGAGTCAAAGAGCCGCTGGTGCTCGGTTAGGGCGAAACGGTCGGTCATTCCGGCAATGAAATTGCCGATCCGGCGTGCTCGGTCGCCCTCATTGTCCGCCTCCGCTCCCACCAGCCATTCGGGCGGCAACTCGTCCGGCGATGTCAGGTATTTCGCGAACAGGTCGAACAGGATCTGCTCCGCCTCCGCCATCACCCGCATCACCCGCTTGTGGCGGTACATGTGCTGATAGAGAAAGCGCTTGATGGCGGCCTCCTCCTCCGCGACATCGGCCGGGAACGCGATCAGCGCCCGGCTCTGCTGGCGGACATCCTGGGCCGATTGCGGCTTGACCGCCGCAAGGCTCTTCTGCGCCTCGGCGAACACCGCACCGATCAGGTGCGAGATCAGCTCGCGCACCAGCTCGGCGCCGCGCCTGACGTCTTCAAGCTCGGGGTAATGCGCCGAGGTCTCGGCGATGATCTCCGCGGTGAGCGGCATCACCTTCAGATCGTCGAGATGGAACAGGCCGGCGCGCAGGCCATCGTCGATGTCGTGGGCGTCATAGGCGATGTCGTCGGCGATCGCGGCGACCTGCGCCTCGAGCGAGGCGAAGCTCCAGAGCTCGAGATCGTAGGCTTTGTTGTACTCGGCAATGCCGACGGGAACGCCGTGCTCGCGATAGCGCCCGACCGGCGCGCCGCTGCGGTCAGTCAGCGGACCGTTGTGCTTGACGATGCCCTCCAGCGACTCCCAGGTCAGGTTGAGCCCGTCGAACTCGGGATAGCGGTGCTCCAGCGCCGCGACGACACGGAGCGCCTGGGCATTGTGGTCGAAGCCGCCGAACTCTTTCAGGCAGGCATCCAGCGCCCGCTCGCCCGCGTGCCCAAACGGCGGGTGACCGAGATCATGGGCAAGCGCCAGCGTTTCCGTGAGGTCCTCGTCCAGCCCGAGCTGCCGGACCAGTGCGCGGGCGATCTGCGCCACTTCCAGCGAATGGGTCAGCCGGGTGCGGTAATGATCACCCTCGTGGAACACGAACACCTGGGTCTTGTACTTCAGGCGGCGGAACGCGGTGGAATGGATCACCCGGTCGCAATCGCGCCGGAACGGGCTGCGGGTCCGGCTCGGGGGCTCGGTGACCAGCCGGCCGCGGCTGCGATCGGGATCGCAGGCATAGGGCGCGCGGGGGGCTGCCATTCCGACGGACACGGCGAATTTAGTCCCTATCCATTTGATTCTGCGTATGGTGGCACTTAACTATGTCGGACGCGGGATACCAAATGAATTGGGCAAGACTCTTGTGTGACCGCGGGACTATCGGAGACCAATAATGACGACTGAAGTGACCATCAGCGACCGGGCCGCACGCCGGATTGGGGAGATCCTCAAGGGCGAAGGTTCGGGGGCGATGCTGCGCATCTCCGTCGAGGGCGGCGGCTGCTCCGGCTTCCAGTACAAGTTCGATATTGACCGGGCCCGCACCGACGACGATCTCGTGATCGAGCAGGACAATGCGGTGGTGCTGGTCGATTCCGCCTCCCAGCCGTTCCTGGCGGGCTCGCAGGTCGATTTCGTCGACGATCTGATTGGCGCCTCGTTCCGCGTCAACAATCCCAACGCGACCGCCTCCTGCGGCTGCGGGACCAGCTTCTCGGTCTGACATTGCCGGCTACACGCCGGCGATCTGCTTTTCCTCGTCCGTCCACTCCATCTCGACCGGCATCAGATCCGGCTGAAGCGGCGTTTCCTCCCATCCAACGTGGCCGTCCAGCGCGTGCAGCAATGCCGCGACCAGCGCCGGTTTGCGCAGCGGCTTTGCCAGGAAGTCCGACATGCCCGCCTCGCGGCAGATCGTGACGTCTTCGGGGAATGCGTTGGCGGTCAGCGCGATGATCGGCAAGGCTCCGAAGCGCCCCCCTCTCGCGCGGATCGCCCGGGTCGCGGCAAGCCCGTCCATATCCGGCATGCGCACGTCCATCAGGACGACATCATAATCACCTTCCGAGGCCGCCTCGACGGCCTGGACGCCGTCGGTGACGACACGCAGCTCGACGTCGAATGCGCCGAGCATCTTGCTCACGACCATGCGGTTGACGGCGTCATCCTCCGCGACCAGCACCTTCAGCGGCCGGTCGAGCTCGGCGATCCGCGCCTTGAGCTCATCGGCCTCGTCGCCGCCGGCCGCCTGGTCGGATGCCTGCGCCTGGCTCCAGGGCAGCACCAGCGTGAAGCGGAAGGTGGAGCCCTCGCCCGGCGTCGAGGTGACGCCGATGGTCCCGCCCATCTGTTCGATGATGCGCCGGGAGATCGCAAGGCCAAGCCCGGTGCCGCCGAAACGGCGGCTGATCGAGGCATCGGCCTGGGCGAAGTCGCTGAAGAGCTGGCCGAGCTTTTCGGGAGCGATGCCGATGCCGCTGTCGGTCACCGTCCATTCGACGGTGGCGAGCAGATCGCGGCGGGCCTGGCAGACGGCTGATATGGTCACCTCGCCCTGATCGGTGAATTTCACCGCATTGGAGGCGAGGTTGAGCAGCACCTGGCGGATGCGCGCGACGTCGCCGCGCAGCGTCGGGGGCAGGTTCGGATCGAGCTCGACCCTGATCGCCAGCCCCTTGCCCTTGGCGCTCGCGCGCGCAACGGTCGCGACCGTCTCGACCAGCGCCTGCGGCGCGAAGTCGATCGCCTCGAACGCGAAGCGCCCGGCCTCAAGCTTGGAGAGGTCGAGGATGTCGTTGAGGATACGCTGGAGATTGTCGCCGGACTCGCGGATCGTGGTGACGGCCTCGCGCTGCTCCGGATCGAGCTCTGTCTCCAGCAGCATGCTGGCAAGCCCAAGCACGCCGTTCATGGGCGTGCGGATCTCGTGGCTCATCACGGCCAGAAAGTCGGACTTGGCACGGCTCTCGGCCTCGGCCTTCTCGGCGCGCCAGCGCTCGGTGACGTCGCGGCCGAAGCCGCGATAGCCGAGGAACTGGCCGTCGCGATCATAGGCCGGCTTCGCCGTCAGCGACCACAGCCGCGCCTCGCCGCCGGCGACGACCTTGAGATTCATCTCGTGGAGCGGTTCGGCATGCTCCATGAGGCCGACGACATTGTAGGCCGCGGTCTTGTCCTCGGGGCAGAGCATGTCGAGCACGTCGGCGAAGTGCGATCCCTTCAGCAGCGGAAGCGGTAGCTGCGCGACGTCGGCGAAGCGTTCGGGCACATCGACAAGACGCCCTTCGGCATCGGTTTGCCACAGCCAGTCGCTGGCGTTCTCCTGAAAGTCCTTCAGCAGCAGCGAGATGATCTCGGTCTGGCGCTCGAGCTCGAGCTGGGCCTTGAGATTGCCGAGGAACAGATTGCCTTGCAACACGATATTGCGCGCCATGAAGAACGCGAACAGCAGCAGGAACACCGCGGTCACCAGGTAGGGTCCGGTGCCGCACAGCAGCATGGCGCCGGCGCAGGCGATCGTCATGGTGGCGAGATAGACGAGGCCGGCGCGCGGGAAGGTCGACAGCGTGAAGGCGCCGCCGGACATCATGCCGACCATCAGGCAGGCCAGGATGAGCTGGCTGGTCGGCTCGATCCGGCTGAACAGGGCGAGCGGCAGCGTGCCCCAGATCGCGGCGAGGAAAAACGCCTGCCGCAGCATCTGCCGCGCGGCGCGGGGCGAAGCTTCCAGCGGCGGGCTGCGATGCGACCGCCGCCACGCGCGAACCGCGAGCGAGGCGGTGACGGCGAGGGTCATGCCCCAGATCGCGAGGAAGTCGTTCCAGCCCCTGCCCCAGAACAGGATCAGCACGATGGCGACGTTGAGCATGGTGACCGCCATCGTCACCGGGATCAGGCGCGTCACCGCGTCGATCTGCTTGGCGCGGATGCGGCGCATCTCGCGCTCGCTGAGATCGGCGGTCAGGCCGTCCTCGATCTCGAAGCCGCCGAGCCAGTACAGGAACGCACCGATCAGGCCGTCGCGCGGCTCAGTTCGCGTCATGGATTTGTCGGGCCATCCCATCCGTGGAACCATTTTGGACTCAATGGCCCATCGCGCGCTTAAGCCGGGTTAATTTTGTGGGAGATTTTGCGGCGTCCTTGACGGGCGCGTTTGCAGTTTGTTCTAACCATGGCCCCTGCCCGGAGCCGCCGAAATGCCCATCAGAGTTGCTACCTGGAACGTGAACTCGGTCCGGCAGCGGATCGACCTCCTGCTGACCTGGCTGAAGGAATGCCAGCCGGACATCGTCTGCCTCCAGGAGATCAAATGCGTCGACGAGGCCTTTCCGCGGCTGTAGATCGAGGCGCTCGGCTACAACGTGGTCACGCACGGGCAGAAGACATTCAACGGCGTCGCCCTGCTCTCCAAGCTCCGGTTTGACGAGACCAAGTCGGGGCTGGCCGGTGACGACGAGGATGCCCATGCCCGCTTCCTCGAGGGCGTGGTGACGCTCAAGCGCGGGGTGATGCGGATCGCCTGCCTCTATCTGCCCAATGGCAATCCGGTCGGCACCGAGAAATATCCCTATAAGCTCAAATGGATGTCGCGGCTTCTTGAGTATTCGAAGGAGCGACTTAAGACCGAGGAGCCGCTGATCCTCGCCGGCGACTTCAACGTCATCCCGCATGCCCGCGACGTGCACAACCCGGCCGCCTGGACTGAGGACGCCCTGTTCAAGGCCGAGACGCGGGAGAGCTTTCAGTCCCTGCTCGGGCTCGGCCTGACCGACGCCCTGCGGGCGGTGACGGACGAGCCGGGGCTGTATACCTTCTGGGACTATCAGGCCGGGGCCTGGCAGAAGAACCAGGGCCTGCGGATCGACCATTTGCTGCTGTCGCCGCAGGCCAGCGACCGGCTCGCCAATGTCGGGATCGACAGCTATGTGCGCGGCTGGGAGAAGCCGTCGGACCACGTTCCGGTGTGGGCGGATCTGGATCTGGAGGCGGCGTAACTTACGCCGCTTTGGTGGGCACGCTACGCTTTGCCCACCCTAGGGGACCCCGCCTATTCGCGGCGGCCCTGGACCCACTGCTCGAGCATTTGCAGGCACATGGCGCGGTCGTCGTCGGAGGCCTTGGCGAAGGCGCGATTGTAGCTTTCCTTGATCCAGGTCTCTTCGGCGCCGGCGCTGTCGCGCGCCAGGGTCAGCCACATCAGGCCGCGCGCGGCCTGCCGCGGCAGGCGGTCGCCGTTGAACAGCATCTGGCCGAGCAGCGCCTGCGCCTCATGCTGGCCCTTCTGCGCGGCAAGGCCGAGCCAGCGCGCGCCATAGCGGAAATCCTCGCGCGAGGCGTCCGGCGTCTTCAGGTACAGCCGGGCGAGGTCGTATTGCGCGTCCGCATTGCCGAAATAAGAGGCTGCATAGGAGAACATCTCCCGCGCCCGTTCCTGGTCCGGCTTGATCTTCGAATTCGGGATGCCGCTGAGATAGTAGCGGCCGAGCGCGACGAAGGCGTTGGCCACGATCTGCGCCTGCGGCGCCGACGGGCTGTCCTCGGCATGCGCGTTGGCGATCCGGCTGAAATATTCAAAGGCGCGGACGTCGTCCTGGGCCACGCCGTCGCCATTGGCGTACATACGCCCGAGCTTCCACTGCGCGATCGGATGGCCGCCCTCGGCGGCATATTGCAGGGCGCTGAGCGAGGCTTCCTGGGTTGCGACTGCCGGCGGAACCTTGGTGCGCACCGCACCCGCCGCGCTCGGCAAGGTGGTCACGACGGGGATTGTCGCGTCCTTGACGGGGATTGTCGCGTCCTTATTGACCGGCGCACCGTCGAAGGCGAGCGCCGGTGCGGCCAGCGCGGCTGCCCCCAACACAAACGCAACTATGGCACGCCTAGATGTCCGCATAGCACTGTTTCTCGTGCGCGCCGCCCGGATGGGTTACTGCCCCCCCGACCGCGGGTCCAACCTGCTGAGCATATTTCCAGAGCGCACCCGACGTGTGGTTAGTCGCGCGAGCGCTCCATTTGGTTTTGCGCTGGGCGAGCTCCTGGTCGCTCAATTTTACGTCAAGGGTACCGGCGACGGCATCGATCTCGATGATGTCGCCATCCTCGAGCAGCCCGATCGGGCCGCCGACCGCCGCCTCGGGCCCGACATGGCCGATGCAGAAGCCGCGGGTGGCCCCGGAGAAACGGCCGTCGGTGATGAGCGCGATCTTGCCGCCCATGCCCTGGCCGGTCAGCGCTGCGGTGGTCTGGAGCATCTCCCGCATGCCGGGGCCGCCCTTCGGCCCCTCGTAGCGGATCACGATGACTTCGCCTTCGCGATAGGTGCGCTTCTGGACCGCCTCGAAAGCATCCTCCTCACGGTCGAAGCACCTGGCTGGACCGGTAAACCTGAGGTTGGACATTCCCGCGACTTTCACGATCGCACCTTCTGGCGCCAAATTGCCCTTCAGACCGACCACACCGCCCGTCACGGTAATCGGCTTGTCTGCCGGGTGCACCACGTCCTGGTGCGGATTCCATTTCACGCTCTTGAGGTTTTCGGCGATCGTTCGACCGGTGACCGTAATGCAGTCCCCGTGGAGAAATCCGTTGTCGAGCAGCGTCTTCATCAGAAGCGGGATGCCACCTACTTCAAACATGTCTTTGGCGACATAACGGCCGCCCGGCTTCAAATCCGCGACATATGGTGTCTTTTTGAAGATTTCGGCGACGTCGAACAGGTCGAACTTGATTCCGGCCTCGTGTGCGATCGCCGGCAGGTGCAGCGCAGCATTGGTCGAGCCGCCCGAGGCGGCGACAACGGCGGCGGCATTCTCCAGTGCCTTGCGGGTGACGATGTCGCGCGGCCGGAGGTTGGATGCGATCAGGTCCATCACCTTCTCGCCCGCGGTCATGCAGAACGCGTCGCGGATCTCGTACGGTGCCGGGGCACCGGCCGAATACGGCAGTGCGAGCCCGATCGCTTCGGAGACAGTCGCCATGGTGTTGGCGGTGAACTGCGCGCCGCAGGCGCCCGCCGAGGGGCACGCCACCCGCTCGATCTCGTCGAGGTCCTCGTCCGACATGGCGCCGACCGAATGCTTGCCGACCGCCTCGAACATGTCCTGAACGGTGACCTGCTGCCCGCGGAAGTTGCCGGGCAGGATCGAGCCGCCGTAGATGAAAATCGAGGGGACGTTGAGGCGGACCATCGCCATCATCATGCCCGGCAGCGACTTGTCGCAGCCGGCAAGACCGACCAGCGCGTCATAGGCGTGGCCGCGCACCGTCAACTCGACCGAGTCGGCGATGCATTCGCGCGACGGCAGCGAGGAGCGCATGCCATCGTGGCCCATGGCGATGCCATCGGTGACGGTGATGGTGCAGAATTCGCGGGGGGTACCGCCGGCCGACGCGACGCCCTTCTTCACTGCCTGCGCCTGGCGCATCAAAGCGATGTTGCAAGGCGCGGCCTCGTTCCAGCACGAGGCAACGCCGACGAAGGGCTGGTGGATCTGCTCGGTGGTCAGACCCATCGCGTAGAAATAGGACCGGTGCGGCGCGCGCGCAGGGCCTTCCGTCACGTGACGGCTCGGCAGCCTCTGCTTGATGTCGGTCTTCGCGTCCATCGCAAACCAGTTTCCCCGGTCAACCCTTTCAGACCCGAAAAATCAGAACCAAGATTTGAATCGACCTTGGGATTTCCCGTCGCCTTGAGGACTGCCGTCGCCTCCTAAAACATTAGAGCGATTTTATTCATGTTCGGGTGTGGCCAAAAAGCGGCGGTGATGCGAACAGCCGGTGATGAGGGTTAAATCCGGCGTGAGTGTTGCGCAGACGGCACAATCGTTACCGGGAAGACACGGATAAGGCTACTGAAATACCTTCGCGGAGATAGCAATTCACAACTTGAGATTTTGTGGCATGCGTAGCACGCCCAACCTTGCACGGGCGACGGCAACACACCGCACCTGAGTCGGCGCCGCCTCTCGTTGGCGCCATAGCGAACTCGCACTCGTGTCCCGGACGCGCTGCAACGCGCATGAACGCGCTTATGCAGAATCCCTCCGCGGAAAAGACAATGTCCTACTTCCTTCGGGTCTGTCCGGACTGCACGTCGAATCTCGCGACCGGCCGATCGCGTTGCCAGAGCTCCACATCGTGGCTGTCGACGAGTTTCGCGGCGCGAGAGATCGCGGATTCGTCGTCGATACAGTCCATCTGAACCACTCCGATCGGGACGCTGTGTCGTCCCACCACAAAGGCGCGATATGCCGGCATTCTGGCCTCCGAGATAAGTGGACGTTACGCGTCAGAACATGATGCCGGACACGTTTGAATTCGATGGAGATCGCACCGCCAGTTTCTAGGAATGGCATAGTGGGTGCGCCCGATCCTATGCCGAACCTATACAATCGGGACCGCGCTCATCTCGAAATCATATCGCGACCGGCAACATATCGAGCCGGTCACGCATGTCGGCGTGACGGATCGCAGGGAGCGCGAGCCAAGCGACAACGTGCCATTCCGCCACGGCCTGTCCCGCATGGTTCAGCCTGCCCTGCCAGGCAACAACAACCGAACCGGTGAACTCATGTCTACCTCAGAGGCCAGCGACAGAATCATTGAACCGATGATCGCGCTCGCAGGCTGCTCGCCCGGGCAGCGCATTGTCATGATGGATCTGCAAAAGCGCGGGTATTTTTTGGCCGCATCGGCCGGCAATTGCGGCCTCCCGGCTGCCCAGTACGACGCAGCTCTCGTGGACTGGCGACGACGCCCGCTCAGCGCGCTCGATGCGGCGATGGATTGGATCGACGGCTTCCTCGGGCCCCGTGCCGTGCTGGTGATCTGGCTCGACGCGCAGAAGCCGGCAGCGAAGGACAATCTTCGCGCCGCGGTGGCGAAGCGCGGTTTCGTCGTCCTCCAAGGCGCCGAACATCCGTGCGGCAGCGCCCTGCTCGCGCGACGTTCGCAAGCGTATCCGATGCAAAAGGCCGCATAGCACGCTGCCGTTCACGGAGAGGCTGGACCAGCCGCATGGCTTGATCCTGCCCCTTTTGATCCGGCCCGTTGGAGGCCCACAAATGTTGAAATCGAAGATTCGGCGAGCCATCATTCGCGAGTGGATGGCGCGCGCGCCCGAGCAGCGGCGATCCAGCCAGCAGGCCCTAACGTTCGCAAGGGATGCGAGCGAAAAGCACAGGCTGCCACGCAGCCGTCGAACGCCGTCCGCCGTGATCATGGGATGGTTGAAGCCACGCACGGGACGCAGCTAAGGGCCGCCGGTGCCGGACGGCGGTCGCCTTGCGGCGATGGGCCAAGATCCGGTCATCGCCGTGACCGGACCTCATGCGCCGGTGGTGCTCAGGCGTTTCGCATCGCGCGTCCGAACGGATCGATCAGGCGGACGATCTCGCAGGCGGCGACGAGGCCGGCGAGCCAGGCGGCGCTGGTCAATCCGATGCGCGCCACGATGGCGGCGGTGAAGGCGCCCTCGCCGCCGAGGGCCGGCGTTGCGGCAAGCAGCACGAGTTCATAGGTCGCGTAGGCGGCAACGAGCGTGATCGCCAGCATCAGCGGCGTGCGCCCCTGCGGCAGCGTGCGGAGCACGGCGGACGAAACGGCGGTCGCCAGCAGCGCAGCTGCGCCAATCACAAAGCCCCAGGCGACGGTGCTGCCGTCAACGGGATAATGCAGCACGCCGAAGCCGATGGTCTGGTTCACGAGCCAGGCACCGGTGACGACGAGCAGTGCCGGGCGCAGCGGCAGCATTGCCGCCGCGAGCACCGCGAAGGCCGCAAAGGGCGTGGCGCAGGCGAGTGCGAAGCTCGCGAGCGCGCATGACACCGTCAGCAGCGCACAGCAGAACATCGGCGCGAGGCGCGGCGCGACCGAATGAAGGCGGAAGCGGTCGGCGTGAGACGGCAGGATGCTGAGGGCCATGGGTAATCTCCTTCTCTTCGAATTCTAGTCCATTTGCTGGCCTGTGACAGCCCTGTCGAGGTCAGGGCCTTGATCAGAATGTGGCGCCGGCCTTGAGCAGATAGGTGCGACCGGGCAGCGGATAGGCGCTGAAGCGGCCGTCGGTGAAGGTGCTTGCGATCGCATAGTCGTAGTAAAGCGCGTTCAGAATATTGTTGACACTGAGCGACCAGAAATAGCGCTCGTACTGGCCGCTGAGCTTGAGGTCGATCGTGCCATTGGCTGGGATCGGCTTCTGGGTCCCGGCCTGGTCGTTGTCCATGCGACGCTCGCTCCAGAATCGCGCGGTGGCGTCGAGCACCACATAGTTCTGCCAGATGTTCCATGTGATGCCCGCACTCGCGGTGTAACGCGAGACCAGCGGCACATCGTTGCCGGCCCAGACACCTTCGCGGAAGACGGACCTCGTATAGGCCATGCCGGAGCGCAGCAGCAGAGCGTCGTTGACGCGATAGGAGACAGTGGTCTCCGAGCCGTAGCGGCGGGTCGGATCGAGATTGGTGTTGTAGAACAGGATCGGATTGAAATGGACCTCGTTGGTGAGGTCCATCAGATAGAGACTGCTCTGTATCTGAAGACCGCCTGCCTTGATGCGCAGCCCACCCTCGACATCCTGCGAGGTCTGGGTCTTGAGCTGGAACGTTTGCGGGAGCGGATTGAAGAAGGGGTCGAAAGATGGGCCCGACGACACGCGCTCGTCGACGTCAGGCGTGCGGAACGCGCGCGCTGCGCGGCCGAACAGCGAGAAGACGTCGTTGAGGCGATGCTCGGCACCGAGGTGCAGCGCATATTGCGTCTCATCGCTCCTCAGCGGAAGCGCGCCTATGTCGGCGTTGAACGGAGCTGTCAGATCGAAATTGTCGCGCGCCGAGAGCCTGATGGTCTGTACTCGCGCGCCGTAGGAGATGTCGGTCGTCGGCGCCACACCCAATGTGTGCTGGACATAGCCCGCGACCGTCTGCTGCCTGAGGTCGTAATTGTGCCAGGGGGCGAGACCCTGGCCGGCGCCGCGGTCTTGCCGGTAGCTCGCGTCGTAATAGTCGATGCCGGTCAAGAGCTGCGACGGCAGTCCGAGCAGCAGGCTCTTCACGCTGAGCCGCGGTGTGATCGACCAGGTCGTCAGGTCGGCGTCGACAAAGGTCGACGTGAAGAAGGCGGGAATCGGCGCAGGGCTGGAGAAGAACACGCTCTGCTGCTTCTTGTCGCGCATGCTGCCGTCGACGATGAGATCGACGCCGTTCGCCAGGGTTTTCGTCAAGCCCGCCGTCGCGCTGAAGCCCTGCTGGTTGGCATAGTTGAAGGGGGTGCTGGTCCCCCTTCGGTTGGTCACGAGTTCGTCGACGCCTATGGACGGATCGACAGTGCGGCCACCCGGCAGCCGCAGTTCCTGATTGTCACCGGTCACGGTCAGGAAAGCGGTCAAACCGGGCGTCGTGTAGTTGAGATTGCCGACGCCGTTCTCCTGGACGTAACGATTGTTGTCGCGGTAGCCGTCGGTCTTGGCGGCATTGCCGTAGAACGAGGTTGACCACGGACCGGAATTGAGCGCCGTCGAGACGTTGCCGAGCCTGGTGTCGAACGAGCCGAAGCCGGCCTCGATGCGCGCAGCAATTGGCGGTCCGCCGACGCCGTTCCTGGTGACGATGTTGATGACGCCACCGACCGCATTGTCCCCGTAGAGCACCGCACCGGAATTGCCGCGGGTGATCTCGATGCGCTCGATGGCGTTGAGCGGGATGGTGGAGAGGTCCACCTGCGCCATGTCGACGTCGTTCAGCCGACGTCCGTTGATCAACACCAGCGTGTTGGCGGTGGCGAAGGCACCGAAGCCGCGCAGATCGACGCCTGTCTTCGCGCCGATCTGGCCGCCATAGAGCGTCGTGATCTGGGCACCCGGGACTTGCGTCGCGATGATCTCGGCAAGGGTCTGCGACGGCGCATGGGCGATGTCCGCGGCCGTGATGACGGTGGTGGCGGCCCCGACAATGCCTGCGTTGCTAGTGGCGGCCCCGCCGACAGAGTCGGATGAACCGGCCCGCACTCCACTTGGGGCGACATCCGGTGCTGCCCGGCGCATGGCCGCATCGTCATCGCCCGTCGCCCTGGCGCGCGTGCGGTTCTGATCGTCGGACTTCGTGACCTCTATCGGCGGCAGCTGCTCGCCCACGGCTTGCTGCGCGCGGGCGATGGACAGATCGAGCGAATACAGGAAAGCGGCCGCGAAGAAGCCGGCGCTCAGGCGCCTGGCGGCAAAGAGAATACGGGACACAAGTGTAACCTCGGTATGACGTCAGTGGCACGTCACAGCGAACGAGGCTTTACCGCGGAGCGATCGATTGCTCCGGTGAAGCTAATGTCTGTACTCCCCGACCGACATCTTCGCGTGTGACCACGGCTGACGGCAGGTCTCCTGGCTCGCGGGTCGTTACCTTGCGTCGCCTTCCCAGGACCGAGGTTCCCAGTGGCATAGGACGAAAGATTCACCGCTTACAGTTGCGGGGGCAGCCGCGGCATTGAGAAGATCCCGGCGTTGGGACTTTCCCGCACCACGTTCCCTTTTGATCTCCCGAGGGAGAACCGTCACCAACCAATTTACGGGTCGTTCAAGGCGGGAGTCAATCGACTGGTCGGGACCCGTTCCGGATCGGGATCGCGTTGGCGGCCGGCGCGAGCGCGGCGCGGCTTACGTCCGTCCTCTCGGGCGCTGGGCCTGGGCCCAGGCGACCGCGACGTCGTGTGGGGGAACGTCGATGCGCTTGATCGGCGTCAGTTCGCCAGAGGCCGAGACGATCGCGGTCTCCTCGCGGCGACAGCGCGGGCAGACGAAACGAACCTCATGCGGGGACGCCGACCAGCTCGAACGCTTGACGTTGGCAGCCATCGGCCAAGCGTCGCAATGCGAGCACGACACCAGGAACCGACCGGGATCGAGCATACCCATTCCATAGGACTCCGCGTCCTGCCCGCTTCCTTCAATGATTGATCCATGTGAATCGTTCCGGTGCCATCGCACCGCAAAGTTCTGGTCGCCCAGGATAGTGCAGTTGCGATCCCTGCAGGGACAGCGGGCGGTCCGCTCAGCGAGCACCCTTGAGGCTGCAGGAGGTCGTGCAGGTGACCGTGGTGCCGCGGTCGCACGACTTGCAGGCGTTGACGCACTGGTTCATGTCGCGGGGGTTATAGCTGTAGTTCCGCATCGGACAGGTCGGCGTCGAGCCGGTGATATCCTGCTCCTGATCGCAGGCCGCAGTCATGAGCGCAAATATGATCACTGCAACGAGGCGCATGGGATTGCCTGTCAGGCATGGCAACGACACAGCTGCGAGGTGCGCTGCATCGCAACGAACCCCGGCCTTCCCACCGCGAGCGATCGCCAATCGACAACGCTCGCATGTCGCAGAGATTGCGCGCAAAATGTTAAGAACGGATTGCAGCCGGCTTCAGGCCGCAGCCTTCACCGCGATCGCCTGCCGCGTCTCCACGGCCGCCTGGCGGTACTGCTCCGCCAGATTCAGATAGAACTCGCGCTTGGTGCTGTCGGTGGCGAGCTTGGTGATCAGCTCGCATTCGGCGGTGAGCGTCTCGAACCGTTCCAGCCTGTCCTGAAGCTCTGTCATCGGCGTGTCCCCATCAAACGCCTCAAGGACATCCAACCTAAGCCCAGGAAATAGGTCACGGCGAACATCGTTATCGAGTAAAAGCAATTTTTCCGCGCGGCCGGCTATTTCTGCTCCAGCCGCCAGGCGCCGTCCCAATTGGCATCCGGCGGATCGGTCTCGAACTGCGCAATGCGGCCGAGCAGTGTGCGCGATGGTCCGTCGCCCGGGACGGCTTCGAGCGCCGCGTTGAGCGCGGCGCTAGCCTCGTCGAAGCGGCGAGCGCGATAGGCGGCGAGACCTTCGGCATAGTGCTTGCGCAGGCTCGCTTGCGCAGCGGCGAGCGCGCCGCTCCTGCCCATCACCTCAAAGATGGCCTGCGGCGCGCTCTGGCCGGCGACCGCGAGACAATCGATCTCGCGCAGTTCGAGGTGCGAGCCGATCGCGTCCGCCGTCGCCTGCGAGATCAGGATGCGGGTACCGTAGACCTTGTTGACGGCCTCGAGCCGCGAGGCGAGGTTCACGGCATCGCCCATCACGGTAAAGCTCATCATCAGCTCGGAGCCGATGCTGCCGGTCAGGACCTCGCCTGTGGCGATGCCGATGCGCAAGTCGCACAGCGCCGGCATGGCGCGGATGCCGAGCAGATCCGGCAATTGCTTCTGGAGCGCGGGCACCTGCTCGGCCATGTCGATTGCGGCAAGGCCGGCGAGCCGCCCCTGCTCGCCCTCCTCGATGAAGGGCGGGCCCCAATAGGCCATGATGGCGTCACCGATATATTTGTCGATGACGCCGCGATTGTCCCTGATCGGACCGGACATCACGGTGAAATAATGGTTCATCACCTTGACGAGGCCGCGCGGGGTCATGCCCTCGCTCATCGAGGTGAAACCGCTCATGTCGCAGAACATGATGGTCATCACCCGGCGCTGGCCGTCGACGGCAACTTCCGGCCGGTCGATCAGGCCCTGCACGACCTTGGGGTCGATGTAGCGGCCAAAGGTCTCGCGGATGCGCTCGTTGTGGCGCAACTGCTCGATCATGCGGTTGAAGGCCGCGGCAAGCTCGCCGATCTCGTCCTGCGTGGAGACGGTGATGGGTTTGTCGAACCGGCCTGCCTCGACCTCGCGGGTGCCGGCGAGCAACATCCGCACCGGCCGCGTGATACCGCTGGAGACCAGCAGCGCAAAGGCAAACCCGACGACCGCTGCGAGCACGGTCACGATGCCCGACACGATGATCGCCTTATGCTGATGGCCGATCACCTGCGACGTGCTGGCGTAAACCTGCTTCAGCATGTCGGCGCGGATCAGATCGATCTTCTGGTTGAATTGGTCGCGTATGGCGTCGATATGCTCCAGCGTGTTGCGGGCCTCCGCTATCTGCTTGGCGTCGACTTGCTTGACGAGCTTTGCGTGGTTCTCATTCATATCGCGGCGCAGCTCGGCGACGGAGGTCTCGATGCGGGCCTCGATCCGCGCCAGCGCGGCATTGTCCGATGGGGTCCTGGGATCGTCGATAATCGCGTTGATGAGCTTGCGCGCGCGCTCGGCTTCCTCCTCGATCCTCCGGTCCGATTCCTCGAATTCACGAAGGCGCGCCGCGTAAGCCTCCTCGTCCGATGGCGACTGCATCCTGGTCATGACCATTCGCCGCAGCGCCACCGCCCGTTCCAGCGAGCGGATGTTGGCGCGCGCCAGATCTCCATAGGCCGGGATGTAACGGTTGGTCAGCTCATCGAGCAGGACGCCGACCTGGCTCGACATCACCATCGACAGAATCGAGGTGACCAGCATCAGGACGATCAGTCCGAGGGCGATGCCGACGATCTTGCGCCGGATCGACTGGTTGAAAATCGGCATTGGTGCGGGCAAAGGCTGAAAGGACGGATCAGGGAACTCAATACACCGGATTTGCCCGCGGGAACACGCAATCTGGGCCTTGGCGGCGTCGGGAACCCGGCGCGACGTCGCACGAGTCCCAATCGTTAACAAAGATTAAAGCCCCTACCCCTTCCGCGTTTCGGAAGTTCCCGAGTTCCTATCCGTTTTTTGCCGCATTGTTGCGGGAGCGTGACCAATCCGAAACGATGCCGTGCCATCATCCTTGGCGTCGTCTTTGATTCTCAAGCCGCATGTCGTCGCGGACCTTGGTTTGTAGTGGTTTCGCAGGGGGACCATGGAATGAACCAGTGCCTACGCTCGCTCGCGTGTGTCGTTGCCATGGCCACTTTCGCGCTCCTGCCGACGGAGCTGGCAGCGAAGAGCAGTCACAAATCAGCCGCACCGAAGAAGACGCATGAGGCGAAAGCCGGCAAGCAGCGCCATGCCGCGGCCAAATCCTCGGTCAAGTCGCGGCACGGCAAGCACGCCGAGGCCAGGCGCAAGTCGAAGAAGCAAGACGAGCCGTCGGACAAGCCGGCGCCGCCGCCGCTGACCGGCGACCTCGCCGCGCTGAAGAACGCGATCGACCTCGCGCGCCGGGGCAAGACGGATGACGCGAGCGCCGCGCGCGACCGCATCGCTGACCCTGCCGGACAGAAGCTCGCCGACTGGTTCATGCTGCGCCATTCCGAGAGCACGGCGAATTTCAAACGTTACGCCGCCTTCCTCACCGCCAATCCGGACTGGCCGAGCAGCGCGCTCTTGCGCCGGCGCGCCGAGGCGCGGCTGTGGCAGGAGAAGAGCGACGCGGCCACCGTGCACAAATTCACCATGGACCGGCCGACCAGCGCCAAGGGCAAGTTCGCGCTCGCACGCGTGCTGATCTCCGAGGGCGACAACGACCGGGCCGCGCGTCTGGTGCGCGATGCCTGGCGCACGGACGAATTGTCCGAGCGCAGCGAAGAGGATTCCTACGAGGCGTTCCGCGAGCTCCTGACCGCGGATGATCATCGCGCCCGCATGGACAAGCGGCTCGGCGCCAAGGATTATGCCGGCGCAACGCGCGCAGCCAAGCGGCTCGGCGAGGACGCGCTCGCGATCGTCAAGGCCTGCGCCGCGGTCACCGGCAAGGCCAACAAGGCCGGGGATTATCTCGAGGACGTGTCGGCAGAAGCGCGCCGCGATCTCGGCTATGTGCTGTGCCGCGCGCAATGGCACCTCCAAAAGGACCGCATCGACGACGCCGCCGAAGTGATCCTGGCCGCCGCGCCCGACATGATGGCGGCCCAGGACACGGACGCCTGGTGGCGCGAGCGCCGCCTGCTTGCGCGCAAGCTGCTCGACCAGGGCAAATTCAAGACCGCCTATGACGTCGTGCGCATGGCCGCAGTGCCGGAGAAGGAGGTCTATCGCGTCGACTACCACTTCATGTGCGGCTGGATCGCCCTGCGCTATCTCCACGATCCCAAGACCGCGATGATGCACTTCGCCGCGATCGACGAGGGCTCGGCCAATCCGATCGCGCTGTCGCGGGCCCATTACTGGCGCGGCCGCGCCGCCGAGGCACTGGGGGCAACGGCCGACGCGCGCATCAGCTACAAGGCCGCCGCGCGCTACCCGACCGCCTATTACGGCCAGCTTGCGCGTGCGAAGCTCGGCGTCGACCGGATCGAGCTGCGCGCGCCCTCGCCCGTGCTGGCCGCCGCCGACACGCCGGCCGCGGATGAGCGTGTCCGCGCCGCTGACATGCTCTACGGCATCGGCGAGCGCGACATGGTATTCTACTATGCCGAGGATTTCGCCAAGGAGAGCACCGACGTCGCAGCGCTCGAAGCGCTCGGCGAGCTCGCCGGCCGGCGCAACGATGCCCGCGTGATGCTGGAGGTCGGCAAGTCGGCGCTGGCCCGCGGGCTTGCGCTCGACCATTACGCCTTCCCGACCATCGGCATCCCCGAGCACAGGCAGGTCGCGCCCGCGATCGAGACCAGCGTGATCTATTCGGTGGCGCGCACCGAAAGCTCGTTCGACCAACGCGACAAGTCGCCCGCCAATGCGGTCGGCCTGATGCAGGTGACGCCGGAAGCCGGGCGCGACACGGCAAAGCGCTTCGGCCTGACCTATGACTGGGACAGGATGGTCTCCGATCCCGTCTACAACACGCAGATGGGCGCGGCCGAGCTCAGCGCGCTGTTGTCCGAATATCGCGGCAACCAGATCATGACGTTTGCCGGCTACAATGCCGGCCGCGGCCGGGTGCGTGAATGGGTGCAGGCGCGCGGCGACCCCAGGGATCCCAATGTCGATCCGGTCGACTGGGTCGAGCGCATTCCGCTGTCGGAGACGCGCAACTACGTTCAGCGCGTGATAGAGAACGTGCTGGTCTATCGCGCGCGGTTCGAGGGCAGCGGCATGATCGCCGGCAAGAACGATGAGCGCGTGGTCACACACGAGGTCAGCGCAACTGCACCCGCGGCGGCCGCAGCACCCGCTCCCTAGTCGACGCCGCCGGGGCTGGACGCGGCGTCTGCGAGGTCACGTTGCTGCGGCTTCCACGCGAGTGCAGTCGCGCAGCTAGGTGTCACCTCCTTCCATCGTGATCAGGCCGCGACTGCCCAGGTAGGCGCCGGTCAGGGCCCTTGCGAAGGTCCAGAACTGTATCGTGCAGCTCCAGTACGAGACGGCACTCAGGACCGCCAACATCTCGATCATGTTGCCGGCAGCGACCTCGACGTTCCCGGCGGCCGGCTCCGCGCGCCCGGGCATCGGCCATTGCATCAACAGCGTCACGAGTTCACCTCGCCGGTAGCAATCGGTGTCACAGTAACGACGCTGTGTCCGCGCATGCCGGACATAGCCGGACCGGATTGACCGCGCGCATGTGCTGCACGTGGCCGCGTGCAACGGGGGCTCGTGATTGACCACCACGAATTTCATGAAGCCGCCCTCATGCGATCTTTCGCGAGCGCCTCGCAGTACAGCGCGTAGCACTGATGGTCGCAGTAAGGCAGACGGGTTGCGATCTCGCGGAGATAGCCGCCGCCGATCGGCTCGCAGCACTGCATGCACCAGGTCTGCCGGAACGGGGTCCGGCCGTTCACCAGTACGAACGCGAATCTCATGTGGCACCTCCCAAAGCGAAGCAGTAAACGCTGTCGAGCGGAGACAGTGCGGGCGGTGGAGCGCAGAGATGGTTTCGGCCGTCCGGATTATCCCTGTTTCGCTCCACTTTCTGCGGTGGGATCAGGAGGTATCTCCCGTCCTCCCTGCGCCGCGCATAGATCTGGCCGTCGATGTACTTGATGTCGGTCGGATAGCAGTCCGAGCTGTTGCAGCAACTGAGGCCCGGATTGTCCGGCATGTGCCAGGTCGAATAGAATTTTTCGTGCAGCGCCTGGTCCTGGGGTGGGTGCTGGCGATGAACGGCACCGTGTCCCGCCTCCTGCGCCTGGACCGTGGCCGTGGAGCCGAGGAGAACCATCGAGCACAAGAGCTTGCATGAGCGGTTCAACGCACGGGCTCCCGGATCAGACCTGCTGAACGAAGTCAGCTCCTCAATTCAGCCTCATGCGACCTGCGCACGGAACAGCCACCGGCGGTCGCGTTCGCGCCGCGTGCGGAAGCGTTCGACGCACTTCTTGGAGCAGAGCGCGGTGCGCCAGGAATAGTAGCGGATCAAGCCAAACTTGCCGCCACATACCGCACAGCCGTTGACTGAAGAGCAACGTTCGGACTCGAATAGGCGACGCTCAGGAAGTTCCACTGTATCGCACATGGTTGTCTCGCTTTGTTGCTTGCGCTCTTGCCAGTTCGTTCCCTTCGACCTCACGCGGGTCGTGAATTGCCCGCGATCGCGGCTGCGTGTCGAGAAATGCAGCGGCCTCGTCCTTGCGATCGCTGCGATTGGCTGGTCGACACTCCCGATGGTCATGAGGCTAGTCCGCCGAGCACAAGGCGCTCAATTGTACGGAGGTAAATGGCCGACATGACTAGGAATGGACGAGCTATACCTAGGTTTGTCCCGTATTCACCCGGGGGAACGTTCGCGCTGGCTCATGTTCAACGAGACGGCGCACGACGCGCCGGCTGCACGGCCACCGCGAGAAACTTGCCTCGCGGTGCGCGCAGTCAATTCGAAGGCGGCCGTGACCGCCCATCCGACTTTGGCCGGAATTGCTCCTCTGGCGGCAACGTGCTCTACTTGTGTTCACGCAGAGAGCGCCGGGAGCGTCTGCGATGAAGCCTGGCCGGGCAGCAACGTTCGGGAAGTCAGCCGCACAATTCCTCGTCGGCTGCGTCAGGCAAACTGTCACCACCAAGCCGCGCACCGAGCCCGGTGACGCCAGTTTGCTGGAGGCGGTCAAGCAGTGGCAGCAAGTCTTCGAGCACAACCCGGTCATGTACTTCATGGTCGATCCGACCGGAACTGTGATCAACGTGAACACGTTCGGCGCCGCGCAACTGGGCTATACGGCCGCGGAGTTGATCGGCCGATCGGTGCTGGATGTCTTCTTCGAGGAAGATCGCGACTTCGTCCGCGCATGTGTCGCGCTGTGCCTTGAGACCGTCGATCAGTCACACACCTGGGAAATCCGCAAGGTTCGCAAGGACGGCTCGGTGCTATGGGTGCGCGAGAACGCCAAGACCATGCTGAGGGCCGATGGCGGGCCGATCGTGCTGGTCGCCTGCGAGAACATCACCGAGCGCAAGGAAGCGGAGAATGCACTGCGACAGAGCGAGGCTTATCTCGCCCAGGCGCAGGAATTGAGCCACACCGGCAGTTTCGGCTGGAGGTCAGCGACCGGCGAGATTACCTGGTCCAAAGAGACCTATCGCATCTTCCAATGCGACGAGGGAACCGAGCCAAGGATCCCGTTCATGCTCCAGCGGATTCATCCGGAGGACCGGCTCGCAGTGCAGCAGGCCACGGGTCGGGCGGCGCGCGAGGGAAAGGATTACGATCACGAGTACCGGCTCGTGATGCTCGACGGCTCCATCAAATACGTCCGGGCGGTGGCCCGGGCCATGCGAGACTCCTGCGGTCGCGTGGAGTTCGTCGGATCGGTGACCGACGTCACGGCGACCAAAGAGGCAGAGCGAAGGCTCCGCGAGAGCGAGCAGCGCTTTCGCGATTATGCCGAAACCGCGTCCGACTGGTTCTGGGAGACGGGGCCAGACCATCGCGTGACCCAGATATCGGAACACTCCGATACCGTCACCGCCCCCGCGGGCCTAATCGGGCTCACGCGCTGGGACATTGCGCCGGACGCCGATCTCGAGCCCGAAAAATGGCGACAACATCGGGCGGCGCTCGACGCCCACATCCCGTTCCGCGACCTGGTGTATCGCAGCAAGGACCGCAACGGGCAGCCGATCTACGTCCGGACCAGCGGCAAGCCGTTCTTCGACGCCGACGGCGTTTTTCTCGGTTATCGTGGCGTCTGCACCGACGTGACCGCGGCCATCCGGGCCGATCAGGCCGAAGACGCGCTGCGCAAGGCCCAGGCCGAGCTCGCCCACGTGACGCGCGTCACGACACTGGGCGAGCTGACGGCTTCAATTGCCCACGAAATCAACCAGCCCCTCGCCGCCGTGATCGCAAACGCCGACGCCTGCCTCGCCTGGCTGCAGCGCAGTCCGCCCGACCTCAAGGCGGCGCGCCGCTCCGTGGAGTGGATCGTCGAGGACGGCAAGCGTGCCAGCGACGTGATCCGCCACGTCCGGGCGCTCGCCAAGCGGACCGACATCGAGATGGCTCCGCTCGACGCCAACGCGGTCGTGCGCGAGGCCGTCGCACTCGTTCAGCGCGAGATGGCCAGCCACGCCGTCTCGGTGCGCATGGAGCTGTCGTCGGCACTGCCCAGGATCTTTGGCGATCGAATCCAATTGCAACAGGTCCTGATCAACCTGATCATGAACGGGATCGAGGCCATGGAAGGTGTCCATGATCGCCCGCGCGAACTGGCAATCCGCTCAGCCGCGAACGGTGACGACACGGCGCTGGTGAGCGTCGCCGATTGCGGCGTCGGCCTCTGCGAACAGGCAATCGACCGCCTGTTCATGCCGTTCTTTACCACGAAGGCGTCCGGCATGGGCATGGGGCTGTCGATCTGCCGCTCCATTGTCGAGGCCCATGGCGGACGACTTTCCGCCACTCCGAACCAGGAGCGCGGCGCAATTTTTCAGATCACCCTGCCGCTCTATCGAGAGGAAGCATCGTGATCGAGCGCGCGGAACCTTCGCGGCCGCAGGAGGACGGCGATCAGCCAATCGTCTTCATCGTCGACGACGACGCGTCCATGCGCCGTGCGCTCACCAATCTGTTCGAGTCGGTCGGCCTCAAGGTCGAAGCATTCGGCTCGGCGCCGCAACTCCTGCAGGCCAAGCCGCCGGAAGTCCCCAGTTGCCTGGTGCTCGACATCCGCCTGCCCGGAGTTAGCGGCCTTGACCTGCAGACCGATCTCGCCAAGGCAAATATCCACACGCCCATCATCTTCATCACCGGCCACGGTGATATCCCCATGACCGTTCGGGCCATGAAGAGCGGCGCGATCGACTTCCTGACCAAGCCGGTTCGCGACCAGGACATCCTGGACGCAGTCCAGGCCGCGATCGAGCGAGATCGCAAGCGCCGCGACCTCAACAGGACGGTCTCGACCGTCAGATCACGCTTCGAGTCCCTATCCCCGCGGGAGCGGGACGTACTGTCACTGGTGACGTCGGGCCTGATGAACAAGCAAGTGGCGGCCCAGCTCGGATTGGCGGAAATCACCGTCAAGATCTATCGTGGCCAGATCATGCGGAAAATGGGCGCGAAGTCGCTGGCGGACCTGGTGAGAATGAGCGAGGCGCTCGGGATTCGGCCCGGCAAGCCCAACGTACAAACCTAAGTATGAGTTTCCAATGATGACTGGCAGGTCCACCTTAAGTGTTTAGGTGTGGCCGTGGCGACGGCAAGCGCAATCCGGAGCGAGGAGCGGACGTCTTGTCAGTGGCTTCGGTCATTTCGGTGCTTGATGATGACCCTTACGTGCGGGCTGCGCTCAACAATCTCCTGGAGTCGCGCGGATACATCGTCCACACATTCGCGTCCGCCGAGGAGTTCTTGAGGTCGACCGATTCAAACGACACCTCGTGCGTGATCGCGGACGTACAGATGCCGTTGACAACCGGCATCGATCTTCTGACGCAGATGCGCGCGCAGGGTTCAGCCACGCCCTTCATCTTCATCACGGCTTTCCCGGATGAGAGCGTGCGTGCACGTGCGCTCAAGGCCGGGGCAATCTGTTTCCTCGGCAAGCCGTTCGCCGCCGCGGATCTGATGCAATGCCTGGAGCGGGCGCTGGTGGCAGGTGACGAAACCATCGAGTGATTGCCGGCGGTCAGCGAATACGCGAAGCGCGCGCTGCCCGCCTCAATCCACCTTGATGTTTGCCGCCTTGATGATCGGCCACCATTTTGCGATCTCAGCCTTCTGGCGGGTGCCGAGCGCTTCAGGCGTAAGCTGGTCCCGGGGCGTCATCTCCAGGCCCTGGCTCTCGAGTTGCTTCTTCACTCCGGGATCGCTCAACGCTTCGACGGCCGCCACGTTGAGCTTCGTCACGATCTCCTTCGGCGTGCCCTTCGGCACCCACATGCCCGACCACAGCGTCATGTTGAAGCCCTTCAGGCCCGCCTCCTCCGCGGTCGGAATCTCCGGCGCCGAGGCCAGGCGCTTGTCGTCGGTGATGGCGTAGGCGCGGATGGTGCCAGCACGCACCTGGTTGATGGAGTTGGAGGTCTGGTCGACTATGAGGTCGATCTGGCCGGCAATGAGATCGTTCAGCGCGGGCGCGGTGCCGCGATACGGCACGTATTGCAGCTTGATGCCGGAGACGCTCTCGAAATAGACACCGGCGATGTGGCTGCCGGAGCCCGCACCGGCGGTGCCGGCGGTCGGCGGCGACGGCCGTGACTTCAGCCATTCGATCAGCTCTTTCAGCGAGGTCGCGGGCACCGCGCTCTTGCTGACGACGATCATCGGGTTGCTCGGCAAGAGCACTACCGGCTCGAGATCGGTGACGAGGTCGTATTTGAGCTTATAGACGGCGCCGTTGGCAACATGGGTGCCGAGATGGCCGAAGGAGATGGTGTAGCCGTCCGGCGGCGATTGCACGGCGCGGCCGACGCCGATCGAGCCACCCGCGCCGGTGACGTTCTCGATCACCACGGGCTGACCAAGCGACACCCGCATCCGCTCGGCGAGCACACGCGCCATCGCATCCGATGGCCCGCCGGCCGCGAACGGCACGATGATGGTGATGGGACGCGTAGGATAGTCGTCGGCGCGCGCGGCACCCGTGAACGCGAGAATACCAATCAGCGCAGCCCAGACGGCCTTCTTCATTGTCTTCTCCCCAGCGATTTCGTTTTTGTTCTTCTTCGCCTCTCCCCGCTTGCGGGGAGAGGCCTGAATTCGCGCGTAGCGCAGATTCAGGGTGAGGGGGAGCCTCCACAAATTCGGCTGTCACCGCCCCCGCGGAGACTCCCCTCACCCCGACCCTCTCCCCGCAAGCGGGGCGAGGGAGAATTACTAGAACTGCGTGTAGTCGATCGGCTTGTGGCGATCGAGCGTGCGGGTGACCGGCGGCAGCGGATATTTCAGGCCGGTCGCGCAGTTGAACAGCATCACGCGGTCGGACTTGCCGACGCGGCCGTCGGCGAGGCTCTGCTTGTAGGCGGCATAGGTGGCGGCACCCTCGGGGCAGAGCAGCAGCCCCTCCTCGCGCGCAACCTCGCTCAGCGCCGACGAGATCTTGTCGTCATCGACCGCGATGGCAAAACCCTTGCTCTCGCGCACGGCGCGCAGAATGAGGAAGTCGCCGATCGCCTGGGGCACGCGGATGCCGGAGGCGATGGTGTGGGCGTCCTCCCAGCGCGTCGCGTGCTCGGTCCCGGCGTCATAGGCGCGCACCATCGGCGCGCAGCCCGACGCCTGCACCGCCACCATGCGCGGGCGCTTGCTTCCGATGAAGCCGATCTTCTCCAGCTCGTCAAAAGCCTTCCACATGCCGATCAGGCCGGTGCCGCCGCCGGTCGGATAGAAGATCACGTCCGGCACGTCCCAGCCGAGCTGCTCGGCGAGCTCGAGGCCCATCGTCTTCTTGCCCTCGATGCGGTACGGCTCCTTCAGCGTCGAGGTGTCGAACCAGCCGACTTTTGCCTTACCCTCGCCAACGATCTTGCCGCAATCGTCGATATAGCCGTTGACGCGGTAGACGGTCGCGCCCTGGAGCTCGATCTCGCTGACATTCACCTCCGGCGTGTCGGCCGGGCAGAAGATCGTGGTCTTGATGCCGCAGGAGGTCGCATAGGCCGCGAGCGCCGCGCCGGCGTTGCCGTTGGTCGGCATCGCCATGTGCTTGATGCCGAGCGCCTTGCCCATCGACACCGCCATCACCAGGCCGCGCGCCTTGAACGAGCCGGTCGGCAGCCGCCCCTCGTCCTTCACGATGATCTCGCCACCGCCAAGTTTTGCGCCGACCTTGGGCAGCCGAATCAGCGGCGTCGTGACCTCGCCGAGCGAGACGATGTCCTTGGATTTGCGCACCGGCAGCAGCTCGCGATAGCGCCACATGTCGGCGGGGCGCTGGGCGAGTGCATCCTTGGTCAGCGCCTTCTTCACGCCCGCGAGGTCGTAGCGCACCAAGAGCGGCTTGCCGGCCTTGGAGAGATTATGGACCTGGTCGGCAGCGTAATGATCGCCTTCCATCGCGCATTCGAGATGGGTGACGAAGGTCGGGCGTTCGATGGTGAGGTTGTCGTTGTCGTGCATGTTGCTTCTTTCTTCTTGTTTATTCAAATCGCTCTTTCCACTCGTCATTGCGAGGAGCTCTTGCGACGAATCAATCCAGACCATTTCCGCGGAGGCACTCTGAATTGCTTCGCTTCGCTCGCAATGACGGCGGATGTCATATATTCAGCACCCGTCCATACGCATCCAGCACGGCTTCCTTCATCATCTCCGACAGGGTCGGATGCGGGAACACTGTGTGCATGAGTTCCTCTTCCGTGGTTTCCAGGTTCATGGCGACGACGTAGCCTTGGATCAGCTCGGTGACTTCGGCGCCGATCATGTGGGCGCCCAGGAGCTGACCGGTCTTCTTGTCGAAGATGACCTTGACCAGGCCTTGATCCTCGCCGAGCGCAATCGCCTTGCCATTGCCGACGAAGGGGAAGCGGCCGACGCGGATCTCGCGGCCGTTCTCCTTCGCCCTGGCTTCCGTCAGGCCGACCGAGGCGACCTGCGGATGGCAATAAGTGCAGCCCGGGATCATGTCCTTGTCCATGGCGTGCGGATGCAGGCCCTTGATCGCCTCGACGCAGATCACGCCCTCATGCTCGGCCTTGTGCGCCAGCATCGGGGGACCGGCGACGTCGCCGATGGCGTAGATTCCGGGAATATTGGTCTTGCCGTAGCCATCGATGACGATGCAGCCGCGATCGGTTCTGACGCCGAGCTTTTCGAGGCCGAGATTTTCGATGTTGCCGACCACGCCGACGGCGGAGATCACCCGCTCGAACTCGGCCGTCACAGGCTTGCCCTTGCCGTCGTCGATGGTGGCGACGACGCTGTCGGCCTTCTTCTCCAGCTTGGTCACCTTGGTCGAGGACATGATCTTGATGCCCTGCTTCTCGAAGCGCTTTCGCGCAAGGCCCGCGATCTCGGCATCCTCGACGGGCAGGATCTGCGGCAGCACCTCGACCACGGTCACATCCGAGCCCATGGTGTGGAAGAACGAGGCAAACTCGATGCCGATCGCACCTGACCCGACGACGAGCAGCGACTTCGGAATCCGCTCCGGCACCATCGCCTCGAAATAGGTCCAGACCAGCTTCTTGTCGGGCTCGAGCCCCGGCAGCACGCGCGGCCGAGCGCCGGTCGCGACGATGATGTGCTTGGCCTGATAGGTCCCCTCGCCCAGCGCGCCCTTCGGCGCCTCGACGTCGGACTTCTTCACGGTGACCTTGCCGGGCGCGTCGATCGAAGCCGCGCCCCAGATCACGCTCACCTTGTTCTTCTTCATCAGGAAGCCGACACCGTCGTTCAGCCGCTTGGAGACTCCGCGCGAGCGCTGCACCACGGCCTTGGCGTCGAACGACACCTTCTCGGCCGACAGGCCGTAATCCTTGGCGTGCTGCATGTAGTGATAGATCTCGGCCGAGCGCAGCAGCGCCTTGGTCGGGATGCAGCCCCAGTTCAGACAGATGCCGCCGAGATAGGACTTCTCGACGATCGCGACCTTGAAGCCAAGCTGCGCGGCCCGGATCGCGGTGACATAGCCGCCGGGGCCGGAGCCGATGATGATGACGTCGAAGGATGTATCGGCCATGGTGGCTCCCGTTCAACTCAAGACGTGACGCCGTGTGCGCGGCGTTTTGAAACGATCGACCTGACCAGCCATTCGATCAGGCAGATCGAGATCAGAATCGCAAGGCCGATGAAGGCGATCGGCTGGGCAATGCTGCGCGAGAGCTGCTCGCTGCTGAAGAGCGCATCGTGCAGCACCTCGGTGCCGATCGGGCTGATGAGGACGATGATCGACAGCAGCATCGCGATCCAGGGCCAGCGCGTTCGCATTCAACCCGGTCCCCTCGCGCCGCGTCAGACCATCATCATGACGGGGTTCTCGATCAGCTGCTTGAACGCGCCGATCAGCTCGGCGCCGAGCGCACCGTCGATGGCGCGGTGATCGCATGACAAGGTCACGCTCATCATGTGCGCAATCTCGATCTTGCCGCCGCGCACGACGGGACGCTCCTCGCTGGTGCCGACCGCGAGGATGGTCGCGTGCGGCGGGTTGATCACGGCGGTGAAGTGGCTGATGCCGTACATGCCGAGGTTGGAGACCGCCGTGGTGCCGCCCTGGTATTCCTCGGGCTTCAGCTTGCGCGAGCGGGCGCGCGCGGCGAAATCCTTCATCTCGTTGGAGATGGTCGAGAGCGTCTTGGTCTCGGCCTTGCGGATGATCGGCGTGATCAGGCCACCGGGCATCGCCACGGCAACGCCGACATCGGAATGGTGATGCTTGACCATGCCGCTTTCGGTCCAGCTGACGTTGCAGTTCGGGATCTTCTGGAGCGCGACTGCCATCGCCTTGATGACGAAGTCGTTGACCGAGATCTTGTAGAGCGGCTTCTTCTCCTTGTCCTTGGGAGCAGCCGCGTTGATCTCCTCGCGCGCGGCGAGCAGCTTGCCGATGTCGCAGTCGATGGTGAGATAGAAGTGCGGAACGTTCTGGATCGACGCGGTCAGACGTTGGGCGATCGTGCGGCGCATGCCGTCATGCGGGACGATGTCGTAGGAGCCGGGCTCGAGCAGCGACAGGATCTGCTTGTCCGACATGGTCGGCGCGATCGAGGGCGCACCGGAGGGCGCCGCCGCGGGTGCCTTGAGTCCCTTGCCGGACTTGGCCTGCTCGACGTCGCGTGCGACCACGCGGCCGTGCGGGCCGGTGCCGGCGACCATCGCAACATCGATTCCGGCATCCTTTGCAATGCGGCGCGCCAGCGGCGATGAGAACACCCGGCCGCCATGGCCGTTGCCCTGCGGAGCGGGTGCCGCAGCCTGCGCGGCCGGTGCAGCGGCAGGCGCCGGCGCAGCCTTCGGTGCGGCCGGAGCAGGTGCCGGTGCAGCAGCAGGCGCTTCAGCGGCCTTGGGCGGCGCAGCCGAGGCGGTCGGCTTCGCAGCACCTGCCGCCTTCACATCTTCGCCCTCGCCAGCGAGCACCGCGATCACGTCATTGACCGGAACGTCTTGCGTGCCCTCGGGCACCAGGATCTTGGCGATCGTGCCTTCGTCGATGGCCTCGACCTCCATGGTCGCCTTGTCGGTCTCGATCTCGGCTATGACGTCGCCGGACTTGACCTTGTCGCCTTCCTTCTTCAGCCACTTGGCGAGGTTGCCCTTCTCCATCGTCGGCGACAGAGCGGGCATCAGGATGTTGATGGGCATGCTGACCTCACGAAGAACTTCTCAAAACGTCGTCCCCAAAAGCGAGGACGAACAGACCAGGTTTAGTTGCCGATGTCGCCCTGCCAAAGGCGCTCATTGGCAGGGATGGAACGCCAATTCTTCATCATGGTGATGGAGCGGTCGTCGGCAAGGTCGATCCAGGGGATGCCGAACTTGTCGAGGATGTCCTTGGATCCCTCGAAGGTGACGGATTCCCCGATCACTACCAGCTTGACCTTGAACAGCGCGAGCGCGCCGGCGCACATCGAGCATGGCGACAGCGTAGTGTACATGACGGTGTCATGGAACGTGATCGCGCCCGCCTCGCGCAGGCAGCTCATCTCGCCGTGCAGGATCACGTTGTTCTCCTGCACGCGGTTGTTGTGGCCACGGGCGATGACCTTGTTGTCGCGGGTCAGCACCGCGCCGATCGGCAGGCCGCCCTGCGCGATCGATGCCTCCGCCTCGCGGATCGCCTCGAGCATGAAGTCGTAGTGATGGGATTCGATCGCCACTGTCAGTGCCCCTTGCCGCGCGGCGTCGTGGTGCCGGTGTCGGTGGGACGCTCGATCTCGGCCTGGAACATCTCCAGGATCCGGTTGAGGGCATCCTCCTCGGTATATTCGCTCTCGCGCGCATAGGCGCGCGCGGCGTGGCGGGCGAGATCGACGAGCAGCAGGCCCCACATGTCCGGCTCCTCGAAGGCGCGCTGGAACGCCATCGACAACCCGCCGTCCAGCACGAACACGCGCAGGATCTCGACCGCGTCCTCGCGGGTCATGACGTCGGGCGGCAGTGGCTGCTCCTTCGGGCCCGCCATGGTCTACCTGTAGCAGACGGCTTTGGCGGCCTCGACGACTTCCGCCGCCGCCGGCAGTGCGAGCTTCTCCAGGTTCGCGGCATAGGGCATCGGCACGTCCTTGCCGGAAACGCGGGCGACCGGCGCATCCAGATAATCGAAGGCGTTCTCCATGATGCGCGCGGCGATCTCGGCGCCGACGCCGCTCTGCGCCCAGCCCTCTTCCACCGTGACGGCGCGGCCGGTCTTCTTGACGGAGTTGATGATGGTTTCGGTGTCCAACGGCCGCAGCGTGCGCAGGTCGATCACCTCGGCCTCGATGCCGTCCTTGGCGAGTTCGTCGGCGGCCTTCAGCGCATAGGTCATGCCGTTCGACCAGGAGATGATGGTGACGTGGCTGCCGGAGCGAACGATGCGGGCCTTGCCGATCGGGATCACGAAGTCGTCGAGCTTCGGCACTTCGCCACTGTGGCCGTAGAGCACCTCGTTCTCGAGGAAGATCACCGGATTGGGATCGCGGATCGCAGCCTTGAGCAGACCCTTGGCATCGGCGGCAGAATATGGCGCAACCACCTTGAGGCCCGGAATGTGCGAGTACCAGGCCGAGTAATCCTGGCTGTGCTGGGCGGCGACGCGCGCGGCCGCACCATTGGGCCCGCGGAACACGATCGAGCAGCCCATCTGGCCGCCGGACATGTAGAGCGTCTTGGCTGCGGAGTTGATGATCTGGTCGATCGCCTGCATGGCGAAGTTGAAGGTCATGAACTCGACGATCGGCTTCAATCCGGTCATCGCGGCGCCGACGCCGATGCCGGCAAAGCCGTGCTCGGTGATCGGCGTGTCGATGACGCGCTTAGCGCCGAATTCCTGAAGCAGGCCCTGCGTGACCTTGTAGGCGCCCTGATATTCCGCAACCTCTTCGCCCATCACGAAGACGTCGGCGTCGCGGCGCATCTCTTCGGCCATGGCGTCGCGCAAGGCTTCGCGGATGGTCTGCGTCACCATCTCGGTGCCGGCAGGCACTTCCGGATCGGGCTCGGCAACGGCTTGCGGCGCAGGCGCGGCCTTGGGCGCAGGCGCCTCGCCCTTCGCGGCGGCAGGCGGCGCGGACTCCGCGGCCTTCTCCTGCTTCGCGGGCGCAGGTGCCTTGGCCAGATCAGCGGCGCTTTCGCCATCGGCGAGAATGGTCGCGATCGGCGTGTTCACCGCAACGTCGGCCGTACCTTCCGGGATCAGGATCTTGCCGAGCGTCCCCTCGTCGGTCGCCTCGACCTCCATGGTCGCCTTGTCGGTCTCGATCTCGGCGATGACATCGCCAGACTTGATCGTCTCGCCCTCTTTTTTCAGCCATTTGGCGAGGTTGCCCTTCTCCATCGTGGGCGACAACGCGGGCATCAGCACTTGAATTGGCATATCGACTCCAAAAGAAAGCTTGCGCGCGTCTTAGCGATAAACGTCGGTCCAGAGCTCGGCGGCATCCGGCTCGGGATCATGCTGGGCGAAATCGGCGGAGGCGTTGACGATGTCGCGCACTTCGGCGTCGATCGCCTTCAGATCCTGCTCGCTGACCTTGGCCGCCAAGAGGCGGTTGCGCACCTGCTCGATCGGGTCCTGGTCGTGGCGGACCTTCTCGACCTCCTCGCGCGTGCGATATTTTGCAGGGTCGGACATCGAGTGACCGCGATAGCGGTAGGTCTGCATCTCCAGGATGTAGGGGCCCTTGCCGGCGCGGCACCAGGCCGCCGCCTCCTCGCCCGCGGCCTTCACGGCGCGGACGTCCATGCCGTCGACCTGCATGCCGGGAATGTTGAAGGACGCGCCACGCTTGGAAAAATCCTGCTGCGCCGAGGCGCGCGAGACTGACGTTCCCATGGCGTAGCGATTGTTCTCGATGACGTAGATCACCGGCAGCTTCCAGAGCTCCGCCATGTTGAAGCTCTCATAGACCTGGCCCTGGTTGGCCGCGCCGTCGCCGAAATAGGTGACGCTGACATTGTCGTTGCCGCGATAGTGATTGGCGAAAGCAAGCCCGGTGCCGAGCGAGACCTGGGCGCCGACGATGCCGTGGCCGCCGTAGAAGTGCTTCTCCTTGCTGAACATGTGCATGGAGCCGCCCTTGCCCTTGGAATAGCCGCCGCGGCGTCCCGTGAGCTCGGCCATGACGCCGTTGGCGTCCATGCCGGTGGCGAGCATGTGTCCGTGATCGCGGTAACCGGTGATGACCTGATCGCCCTGCTTCAGCGCCATCTGCATGCCGACCACCACGGCCTCCTGGCCGATATAGAGATGACAGAATCCGCCGATCGCGCCCATGCCGTAGAGCTGGCCGGCCTTTTCCTCGAACCGCCGGATCAGGAGCATGTCGCGGAGCGCCTTCAGCTCCTGCTCCCTCGTGAATTCCGGGGGCGAGCCGCCGTTGGTCTTGTCCTGTGCTGCGCCTGCGGCGGCTTTCTTGGGTGCGGCCATGGGAATTCCGGGTCAGAGAAAACTTCTGCCCTCTCTAACCCAAGTCAAACGCCCTTGGAAAGCACCGCGGCGGCATGGCACGATTTTCATTATGCCGCAGTGCAACGTGGCCGAAACTTTGCAAAACCTTTAGGCTTGATTGGGCAACATTAGCTCCCCACCAGCGAAGCGGGTGCAAGCAGCCGACGCAGCTAAATCAGACACGGTTACGTTCAGATCCGAAACGAGAGCGCCGGTCCGATTCGCCGTTTCGCCTACCAGCCGAGTTCTCGCAAATACGCTGCGCGGGCGGCAACGCCGGTATGCGTGAAGTCGGTGAAGACCCCATCGACGCCAAGTCGGAAAAATTTGAGATATTCAAGGCTTGGATCACCGCGATAGTCGGCGGCCAGATATTTCTTCTCGTTCCGGAAGGTGAAGACATGCACGAACAGGCCGAGCTTGTGCGCGTCCGCGATCAGGCTGGTCGCCTCCTGCGTCGAAGCGTCCGGCGTCGATCCCTTGTAGGGCGTGCCGTCGGCGTTGCGGTCCTTCCACGGCGCAATCTTGAGCGGAACGATGTAGGGCTTCCACGGGCCGATGCCGTCGGCATAGGTCTTGATCTCGGCAAGGCCCTCGGGCGTCAGCATCGCGTCGTACAAGCGGGCGTCGCTCGCAACCGTCCAGTCGAATGGACGCGAATTGGTGATGTTGTCGAGGAGGACCTTGCCGGTCTTGAAGTCGATCCCGTTGCCGTCGATGAGCTGCACCTGCTGCGTCTGAAGGCCATGGCTGCGCATATATTTCAGGCTGCCGGGCTCGAAGCTCTGAACGAGGATGGGCGCATCCTTGGTGTTGAGATCATTGTCCTTGACGATCTTGATCAGGGCATCCTCAAGCGGATGGCTGCCGGGCGCGCCGCAGCCATTCGCAATCGCCTGGGTATTGTTCCAGGTCGGGTTCTTGGTTTCGGGATAGACGAGGATCGTACGCCCCGTCGCCCTGCTCTTGGCCTTGGCGATGTCGATGACGTCCTGGAAGCTGATGACCGGGAACTTGCCGTTGAAGACCTTCGGCCTTTCGTTGGCCGCATCATAGGTGGTGCCGGCGATCCATTGCTTCAGCTCGGCCATGGTGAAGTCGGTGATCGACCAGTCATTGGTATGATCTTCACCGTCAACGATCAGCGATTTCAGCACTGATTTGGGATCGGTTGGATCGGTAAGATCCGTCAGGTAATCGGCGGGCACGCCGGTCGCAGACGGAGCCTTGACGCGCACGCCGGGCACCGTGCGCTTGCGGGCCGCAACAGCCGCATTGGTCTTCGCCACCTCGGCAACGTTGGTGTTGTCGCTCAGCCAGGGATTGTGACGTACCACTAGCACGCAGTCCTTGGTGAGGTGCAGGTCCTCTTCGAGCGCGTCGGTTCCCAGCGCTGCGGCAAGGTCATATGACGGCTCGGTCTCTTCAGCGACCAGTCCAGGCAGGCCGCGATGTCCGAGGATCAGTGGCGCCTTTCCATCAACGGTCAGGAACGGTTTGGCGCCGGCGGGCGCCGCAGCGGTTTGTGCGAAGGCCATCGATGGCGGCAACAGGGCCAAAGCCGCCGCACCGACCAGCATCGCGCCAACACACGCGTTCCGTCGTGAAGGACCGTCCCGCATCGCCAAGCCTCCGTCTTTGCCCGGCATCGCTTCGATGCCACACGCGCCGAACCGATAAAGTTCAGCGCTCCCGTCTTGTCTCAATTCCCTGACAGACGGATGACGGCAGGCCCGGCCGGCAAGAGAGCGGCGCAGGATTGCGCCGCCCTCTCCTCCGCCGATCAGAAGAAGCCGAGCTTCTTCGGGCTGTAGCTGACCAGGAGGTTCTTGGTCTGCTGGTAGTGATCGAGCATCATCTTGTGGGTCTCGCGCCCGACGCCCGACTGTTTGTAGCCGCCGAAGGCCGCATGTGCGGGATAGGCATGATAGCAGTTCGTCCAGACGCGGCCGGCCTGGATTGCCCGGCCGAAGCGGTAGCAGCGATTGGCATCGCAGGCTCCAGACACCGGCGCCGAGGCCATAGAGCGTGTCGTTGGCGATCGCGAGTGCCTCCTCGTCGGTCTTGAAGGTCGTGACCGAGACGACGGGGCCGAAGATCTCCTCCTGGAAGATCCGCATCTTGTTGTGGCCCTCGAACACGGTCGGCTGGACGTAGAAGCCGCCGGCAAGATCGCCCGCGAGCTCAGCGCGGCCGCCGCCGGCCAGCACCTTCGCGCCCTCCTGCTTGCCGATGTCGATATAGGAGAGGATCTTGGCCAGCTGCTCGCCCGAGGCCTGCGCGCCGATCATGGTGGTGGCGTCGCGCGGATCGCCCTGCTTGATCGCGGCGACGCGCTTCAGCGCCCGCTCCATGAAGCGGTCATAGATGTCGGCGTGGACCAGCGCCCGGCTCGGACAGGTGCAGACTTCGCCCTGGTTCAGCGCGAACATGACGAAGCCTTCGATCGCCTTGTCGAAGAAATCGTCGTCCTCGGCGGTGACGTCGTTGAAGAAGATGTTCGGCGACTTGCCGCCGAGCTCCAGCGTGACCGGGATCAGGTTCTGGCTGGCGTACTGCATGATCAGCCGGCCCGTCGTGGTCTCGCCGGTGAAGGCGATCTTGGCAATGCGGGGACTGGACGCGAGCGGCTTGCCGGCCTCGATACCAAAACCGTTGACGATGTTGAGGACGCCGGGCGGCAGGATATCGGCGATGATCTCGGCCCAGACCATGATCGAGGCCGGGGTCTGCTCGGCAGGCTTGAGCACCACGCAATTGCCTGCAGCAAGCGCAGGCGCAAGCTTCCAGCAGGCCATCAGCAGCGGGAAGTTCCAGGGGATGATCTGGCCGACCACGCCGAGCGGCTCGTGGAAATGATAGGCGATGGTGTCGTGGTCGATCTCGCCGATCGAGCCTTCCTGCGCGCGCACCACGCCGGCGAAATAGCGGAAGTGATCGATGGCGAGCGGCAGGTCGGCAGCGCGAGTCTCGCGGATCGGCTTGCCGTTGTCCCAGGTCTCGGCAATGGCGAGACGCTCGAGATTTTCTTCCATGCGGTCGGCGATCCGGTTCAGGATCGCGGCGCGCTCAGCCACGCTGGTGCGGCCCCAGGCGCCCTTGGCAGCATGCGCCGCGTCGAGAGCTGCTTCGACGTCCTGCGCGTCGGAGCGTGCGATCTTACAGACGATCTGGCCGTTCACCGGCGAGGCGTTGTCGAAGTATTTGCCGGAGATCGGCGCGACGAATTTACCGCCGATGAAGTTGTCATAACGTTCGGCGAAGGGAACTTTGGTGACGCTGAGGAATTCCACCTTGTTCATTGATCACTCCCGATGTTTGCTGTCTGCGCAATTCGTCGCGTTGTCACGACTTGCGCCGACGATGTCGCGGGAGGCGTTTTCTGTCAGCCCAGGCGGGAGCGATGGCCGGGCCGACCTGTCGCAGTTCTGCGACAGTCGGCGGTGAGGCAATGCAAGACGGAGGGCTCGCAGCTTCCACGCCGTCATTGCGAGCGCAGCGAAGCAATCCAGACTGTCTCCGCGGAGGAATTCTGGATTGCTTCGCGGAGCCTGTCATCGGGCCGCGCTTCGCACGGACCCGCGCAATGACGGCTGAGGAAACAGCAGGGCTCAGTGGTTCAGCTCGAACCGCTTGAGCTTTCTGTGCAGCGTGGCGCGGCTGACGCCGAGGGCCTTGGCGGCCGCCGAAACGTTGCCGCCGGCGCGAAGCAGCGCCCGCTGCAACACCGCGCGCTGACCGCCGGCAAGATGGTCGTGCGCGGTATCGCCGCCGAGCAGATCGGCGGCGGGTATCGGCTGCAATGCCCGGCCGGGTGCGATCCCAAGTCCAAGCCGCGCGGAGCGGGTTGCGCCGATCACGAGATCGTCCGCGTCGACCGCAATCAGGCCGCCGCACTGGCCGTCCGGGCCCTGCGTCAGCACGATGCGGGCATGGGCGAAGGCCCGGCGAAACAGATCGGCCTCGATACGCTTGGCCGCTTCGCCCGCCGCGAGCGCAATCAGGCTGGCGAAGGCGTCGGTGCGGTCGGCGCGGCAGGACGAGACGTCAAGCACGCCCGCAAGCGCCGCCTCGTGGTCGTAGATCGGAACGGCGGTGCAGCTCAAGCGCGTGTTGCGCGTGAAGAAATGCTGGTCGCGGTCGATCGTCAGCGGGCGCTGTTCGACGAGGCAGGTGCCGATACCATTGGTGCCCTCGTGCTCCTCGCTCCAGAGCGCGCCGGTCCACAGGCCCCAGGATTGAAAAGTGGCATCATCCGCGGGCGTGCCTCTGCGATCGACCGGCACGCCGTCGTCATCGGCGAGCAGCACGCAGCAGCCGGCGGCACCGACCGCCTGGTAGAGCCGGTCCATCGCACCTTGCGCGGCGGCCAGGAGCGGCGCGATGCGCTCGCGCGCCTGGCCGAGTTCCGCTTCCGTCAGCCGGTGCGGCGAACCGCGGCCGGAGGGATCGAGATGATGCAGTCGGGATGAACGGCGCCATGAGGCCACGAGCGCGGACCTTGCCGCCTGACCTGACGCAATAGCGGCCTCGACGCGAGCCGCGTGATGCTGGGGCATTGACCCATTCATCACTGTTTCCTCCGGAAGACAGTCTAGGCTGTGCCGGCGCGGCCTGATTGATCTGCGTCAACCTCGGGCGACAGCGACAGAAGGCATGAGCCTGTTCCGGCGCCACCGTCAAGGCGGCGGTGCGCTCCGGACCTACGACTTTCGTGCCACCAAGGCGGTCCGGCGGCGACGGCCTTCGCTATCGATTTCGAATGGCGCGGAATGCGCTATTTCTGCGGGATCATCCGAACCAGATCATGCGGATTGACGTAGTCGAGCTGGTAACGCGCCCGCTCGTCCAGCATGTCCGGATCGATCCGCGAGGTGCGCAGCAGCGAGACCCGCTGCTCGCTTCTGGCGCGCTCGCGCTTGAGCTGCGCCAGTTCACTGGTCAGGGCGATGATCTCCTGGTCGAGTTCCTGGCGGGCGTTGAGGCCGTATTTGCCGGTATAGGCGTTGACGCCGAAATAGCCGACGATGGCTGCCGCCATCGCGTAGAGGGCCAGGCCGGTCAGGATCGATTTGAGGCGCGCGCGAGAGACCATTCCTGAAATGATGGGACAGATTGGTTAAGGGAGCGCTAATTCCAAGTCATCGCATACCCAACCTTCGTGGTCGGGAGCGAGGCCGATTGTGACGCAGTAGGACTAACTCAGGCAGCTCTTGCGATATTCTGCGGGCGTGATGTTCAGGTGTCTGCGAAAGATCCGGTTGAGATGGCTCTGATCGGAAAATCCGCTCAAGAGCGCAATCTCCTTCAGAGCGAGCCGATCCTTGCGCAGGTGTTGGCACGCGCGCTCCACCTTTCGGCTCAGTACATAGGCATGCGGCCGCATGCCGTAGTGCACCTGGAATTTGCGCGCAAACTGCACCGGCGTGCAGTTGCAGATATTGGCGAGTTCCTCGAGCGTGATGTTCCTCGAGATGTTCTGCTCGATATAGTCCTCGATCAGCCGCGCGTGGGCCGGCCTGAAGCGCCCCTGTGCACAGGGCATCTTGAATTGCACGGAGGCATATCTTCGCAGGAGGTGCACGCTCGCCTGGAGTGCCAGCGCATCGTAGCAAAGCCGCCCGCCGGGAGATCCTTCGGACACCTCCTGCACCATGCGGTCGCCGATCCAGGTCAGCACCGGATCCTCGATCCTGAGCAGGTCGTGAAGCTCGATGCCTTCCGGATCGCGGTCGAACGCTTCGCTCGCTGTCTTCGCCATCACCTTCGGGGAAATGTAGAAATGGCTGACCTCGATGTCGTGGCTCCAGCGCCAGTTCGAAGGCTCCGCACGCGTTAGCAGTGTTGTGACGCCGCGGCCGACATGATCCTGCTTCCAGGCCCCGGTCACGCGGCGGTTCATCGACGTCGTGCCTTCGCGGTAGACGACGATCAGGAAGTTCTCGTTCGGCGGGACCCAGATGTCGGATGGCGCATAACGGAAGACGCGCAACCGAAAGTCGGATTTGCCCACAGCCGAACTGTCCAGCATCAGCTCGCCGGGCGCATAACGTGGCAGCTCCTCGACCGTGATGAATTGGCCCATCGCGCGAGCCTCCTCCTTGGGATTCCGTAGCGCGGTTGACCGCTGCTGCTTCTCATTGGCCGAACGGCGGGAGCGCAGCATAAGCCGGTTTTGCAGTTTGCCAAGCGAACAGTGTCGAGGTCCGGCGCCGGGCTCCGTTCCAAGGATTGTCGATTTTGTTCAAGCCCCACAGCCCGGCCGCCTCGTAGCCTTTCTCGCGTTCCAGGCAGAGCAGGAGAAACGGCGGAACAGCCGCGGGCCAAACGAGCCCATTCTATCGCGCTGCCGGGACCGACAATGACGCGATGCACCAGCGTCCGGTGACACCACGGACGGGGGAAGGTCGCGCGCGCTCTGGAAACGTGAGGAGGGACTAATATGGAAACCGCAAGCAAGACCAATGGAAGCAACGGCGCGCATGTGACGGCAAAGCTCGATGCCGTCGTGGTGGGAGCCGGCGTCGCCGGACTCTATCAGCTCTATCGTTTGCGCGAGCAGGGATTGACGGTCAGGGCGATCGACGCAGCGTCCGGCGTCGGCGGCACCTGGTACTGGAATCGTTATCCCGGCGCGCGCTTCGACTCGGAAGCTTATATCTATCAGTATCTGTTCTCCGAGGAGCTCTATAAGGGATGGAGCTGGAGCGAGAAATTCCCGGGCCAGCCGGAAATCGAACGTTGGCTCAACTACGTCGCCGACCGTCTCGATCTCCGCAAGGACATCCAGTTCAGCACAACGGTCAAAAGCGCCCATTTCAACGAAGCCACACAGCGCTGGCTTGTCACGACCGATAAGGGTGATGTGATCGACACCCAGTTCCTGGTCACCTGCTGCGGCATGCTCTCGGCCCCCCACGTGTCGTTTCCGGGCCAGGAGACTTTCAAGGGACGCCTGTTCCACACAGCACGCTGGCCGAAGCAGCCGATCGACCTCGCGGGGAAGCGCGTCGGCATCATCGGCAACGGCGCAACCGGCATCCAGGTCATCCAGACGATCGCGGGCGAGGTCGGCCATCTCAAGGTCTTCATCCGCACGCCCCAATACATCATCCCGATGAAGAATCCCAAGTTCGGTGCGGCGGATGCGCAAGCCTACAAGTCCAAGTTCGAGCACTTCACCCAGCGGTTGCCGCACACCTTCACGGGTTTCGAATACGATTTCGAGCATGCGTGGGCCGGCCTGTCGCCCGAGAAACGCCGCGAGGTGATCGAGGACTGCTGGAATGACGGCTCGCTGAAGCTGTGGATCTCGTCCTTTGCCGAGCTGTTCTTCGAAGAGGCGGTCAACGCCGAAATCTCGGAATTCGTCCGCGAGAAGATGCGTGAGCGGCTCAAGGATCCGAAGCTGTGCGACCTCCTGATCCCCGCGGACTATGGTTTCGGGACGCACCGGGTGCCGCTCGAGCAGAACTTCCTCGAGGCCTTCCATCGTCCCAATGTCGAGATCGTCAGCGTCAAGAACAATCCGATCGAACGCGTGACGCCGAAGGGCATCCAGACCGCCGACGGCACGGTCCATGAGCTCGATATCATCATTCTTGCAACCGGCTTCGACGCCGGTACTGGCGCCCTGACCCGCATCGATATCAGGGGGCGGAGCGGACGATCGCTTAGAGAGGATTGGGCCAGGGATATTCGCACGACGATGGGCCTGCAGGTTCACGGCTACCCCAACCTGTTCACGACAGCCGTGCCGCTCGCGCCTTCGGCTGCGCTGTGCAACATGACAACGTGCCTGCAGCAGCAGGTCGAATGGATCGACAACTGCATCAGGTACATGCGGGCCAAGGACCTGAAGGTGATCGAGCCGACCAAGGACGCGGAAGATGGCTGGGTGACGCATCACGACGAGATCGCCAACGCGACGCTGATCGCGAAGACCAATTCCTGGTACCTGGGCTCGAACGTCGAAGGCAAGCCGCGCCGCATCCTTTCCTACTGCGGCGGCGTCGGTGTCTATCGCCAGAAATGCGACGAGGTCGCGGCGAGCGCCTACCAGGGCTTTGCCATGAACTGACCGCGCGCCAAGCGCCATGTCGAGTGAACAATTCCAATTCAGACGGGAGGACAATCATGATCATGAATTTTGGCGCGACGGCAGACGCCGTTCTCGACGGCGTCGTTGCATCCACGCCGGGCGTACCGGGCGTCGTCGCGATGGTGACGAACCGCTACCGCAACATCTACGAGGGCGCGGCCGGCAAGCGCCGTCTCGATTCTGCGGCCGACGTGACGACCGACAGCATCTTTGCCATCTTCTCCACGACGAAGGCGATTACCGGTACGGCGGTTCTGCAACTTGTCGAGGATGGCAAGCTCGATCTCGACGCGCCTGCGCAGCGCTACGCGCCCGAGATTGGCAAGCTCCAGGTGATCGATGGTTTTGACGACAAGGGCGAGCCGATCCTGCGTCCGCCGAAGCGCGATATCACCACCCGCATGCTGATGACTCACACAGCAGGACTGAGCTACGATTTCATCAACCAGACCTACAATCGGCTCGCCCAGGAAAAGGGTCAGCCCAGCGTGATCACCGCGACCAAAGCCTGCCTGATGACCCCGCTCTTGTTCGATCCGGGCGAGCGGTGGGACTATGGGACCAACATCGATTGGTGCGGCCAGATCGTCGAAGCCATCGCGGACCGACGGCTCGGTGACGTCTTCAAGGCGCGCATCTTCGAACCGCTCGGGATCAAGGATATAACCTTCGAACTGACCGAGCCGATGCGCCAACGGCTGGCCGGTATCCACGCGCGAAACGCCGACGGCTCGCTGACGCCGATGGATTTCGAACTGCCGGCCAAGCCCGAAGTTCATATGGGCGGTCACGGGCTCTACGGCACCATCGGCGACTACATGCGCTTCATCCGCATGTGGCTGAATGACGGAGTGGGCGAGTACGGCCGCGTGCTGAAGGCCGAAACCGTGCGCATGGCGGAGAAGAACCATCTCGGCGACAAGAAGGTGACGCCGATCAGCGGAGTCATTCCCTCGCTGTGCAATGACGCGGAGTTCTTCCCGGGCCAGTCCAAGTCGTGGGGGCTGACCTTTATGATCAACGACGAAGAAGCCCCGACGGGACGTCCCGCCGGCGCGCTTGGCTGGGCCGGCCTTGCCAACCTGTTCTACTGGATCGACCGGCAGAACGGGTTCGGCGGGTTCTGGGCCACCCAGATTCTCCCCTTCGGTGATCCAACGTCGTTCATCGGTTACATGAACTTCGAGACGGCGTTCTACCAGAGCCTGAGGCAGCGCATGGCAAGCTAGTCTTGCGTTCTCGAGGGTCCAATCGTAGAGGCCGACCATTGATCGGCCTCGTCCTCAGGATGAGAACTTATGGTGTGGCCGCGGGCAAAAACGTGGATGGCCGGGACAAGCCCGGCCATGACGGAGAGTTGGGTAGCCTTGGCGGAAAGTCTCAGCCGTGGTGCTTCGCCACGTGGGCAGCGAACGCGTCGATATAGACCTGGAGCACGGGCTTCAGGGAGTCCTTGGTCAAGTTGCCCTCGGCATCGAAGGCATCGCCGATTGCAGTCAGGTAGGTCTCCGGCTGCTGCATGATCGGGCCGGAAATGCCCGGCAGGATGTTCTGAAGCGTCTTGGCGGCGCTGACGCCGCCGAGCGGACCCGGCGAGTTCGAGATGATGCCGACCGGCTTGCCGTTGAACGAGCTCTTGCCATAAGGGCGCGAGGCGACGTCGATGGCATTCTTCAGAACGCCAGGGATCGCGCGGTTGTATTCAGGGGTGATGAAGATGACACCGTCCGATTTCTGAAGCTTGTCGCGGAAGGCCAGCCAGTCCGCGGGCGGCGCACTCTCGAGATCCTGATTGAAGAACGAGATGCCCGCCGGAGTGATGACCTCGAGCTTGAGAGTAGCCGGTGCGAGCTTCGCCAGCGCGTTGGCGATCTTCAGCGAAAAACTGTCCTTGCGCAGGCTGCCGGCGATCACGACGATATTGTAGGCCATGGGGGTGTCCTCGAGGGCTTGAGCGGGAGTGCCGGGCGGCACTTAATCGATCCCGATCGATGGATGCAAGTGCATGAACCGGACTGATTTGGAAACGCTGCGTTTCGCGAAAGCAGATGTTCGCCCAAAACAATCGGGCCGCCGAGCGGCGGCCCGATCATCTACGCAAACGGTCGCTTCCAATCAGATCGTCGGATTCCACGCCGACGGGATCAGGCGATATTTGGCGCCGTCCTTCTCGACATGCCCCACCGAGGGGAAGGTGAAGTGGAAGCCAATCACGGTCGCCTTCTCGGCCGCCGCCATGTCGTAGAACTTGTGGCGGGTCGCCTGCGCCATCGCGGCGTCGGTGTCGAACATCACGTGCCAGTCCGGATTGCGCAGGAAGAATTCCGGAATGTTGGTGACGTCGGACTGGATCAGCACCTTGGCATCACCCGACGCGACCGCGAACGAGGTGTGACCAGGCGTGTGGCCCGGCGTCGCGATCGAGGTGATGCCCGGCGCGACTTCCTTGCCCCACTCGTACTTCGTCACCTTGGACTCGAGGCCGGCAAAGGTCTTCTTCACGTTGGCAAAGTAGTTCTTCATCATCGGATTGGACTCGGCCTTGGCGGCATTGTCCTCACTGGTCCAGAATTCCCAGTCCTTGCCCGGCACCATGATCTCCGCGTTCGGGAAGGCGAGCGCGCCGTCGGCGAGGCGGATGCCGTTGGTGTGGTCGGGATGCAGATGCGAGAGCAGCACGACGTCGATGTTCTTCGGGTCGACGCCAGCAGCCTGGAGATTCTGCAGCATGCGGCCGACCGCGC
Source organism: Bradyrhizobium cajani (assembly GCF_009759665.1). Lineage (GTDB taxonomy): Bacteria > Pseudomonadota > Alphaproteobacteria > Rhizobiales > Xanthobacteraceae > Bradyrhizobium > Bradyrhizobium cajani. The sequence continues at coordinate 49,977 of NZ_WQNE01000031.1, read as the reverse complement.
CCTTGCTTGCCTCGAAATTCGCAACGCCGTTGCCGGTGTCGATCAGAACGAGCTTGGAGCCGGTGTTGATGAGCTGCGGGTTGAACGGCACCGTGACCATGCCCTTCGGCATGTAGGCCGCCTCGCCCGCGGCGAGCGCCTCGTCCTTCGGAACGTTGACGACGAACTTGTCCGGCATCGGGAAGGTGCGTGCGCCGTCATTGATCGAGGTGCACTCGTAGCTGCCGACCTTATAGCGGTAGAAGCCCGGCGCCTGCGTTCCGCTCGGCGGCACCGAGGCGTTGGCGGTGGTCGGTTGAAGTCCGGTCACGGCTGCCGCACCGATGGCGGCAGCGCCTGTCAGCAAATGGCGACGAGTCAAGTCAGTCATGGAGAGGTCCCCCTTCTGAGCGCCCTGCGGATTTTCCGCTTTCAACGGCGGCGGGAATAATCCCCTGCTTCGCTCAGAAGGCAAGGCCTTCTTTCGGTGACGTGCCGTCGCAGATCACGATTATTTATTTGGGTTGATGAGGAATTTTTCGCCGGTGGCGCGCTTGGCATAGACCGCGATGTTGGCAGGATCGAGCGCCTCGGGAAGCGACACCACCTTGGTGTAGTGGCTGGCGAAGGTGGTCTTCAACTCATTCACGACCCGCTGACGCAGCCGTCCGATATCGGCCGGCCCGATCTTCTGGAGGAACGGGGTCAGCAGCCAGCCGCCGACACCCCAGGCCATGCCGAAGCCGCGCGGCAGCTCGATCGGACGGACGTCGAGCGCGCCATAGACATAGACCTGCTTGTGCACGCTGGAGCCGTAGCGGCTGTATTCCTTCGCGGTCTTGTTGATCGCGACTTCCATGCAATTGAGGATGTCGCCGGCAAGCTTGCCGCCGCCGATCGCGTCGAAGGCGATGGTTGCCCCGGTCTCGACCAGCGCGGCCGTGAGATCGTCGAGGAAGCCCGGCACGCTGGCGTCGACGACGTATTTGGCGCCGATCTTCTTCAGGATGTCGGCCTGCTCCTTGCTGCGCACGATGTTGACGAGCGGAATGCCGTCGGCAAGGCAGATCTTGTTCAGCATCTGGCCTAGATTGGAGGCGGCCGCGGTGTGCACCAGCGCCTTGTGGCCCTCGCGCCGCATGGTCTCGGTCATGCCGAGCGCGGTGAGCGGATTGACGAACCAGGATGCGCCCTCCGCCGCCGTCGTGCCTTCGGGCAGCGGCTGACAATCCCGCGCCTTCACGGTGCGATACTGCGAATACATCGCGCCGCCGATCATCGCGACCGTCTTGCCCATCAGCGCCTTCGCAGCATCCGATGAGCCGGTCTTGATGACGACGCCGGCACCTTCATTGCCGACCGGCAGGGACTGGTCGAGCCGCGCTGCCATCGCGCGCATGGCACCGTCAGGCACCTTTGCGGTGATGACGGGTGCCTGCTTGGGGCCCGAAGCTTTGGCCGTGCCCATATCGGCAGCGCCGACGAGCAGGCCGAGATCGGACGGGTTGATCGGCGCCGCCTCGACGCGGACGACGACCTCGTCCGCGGCGGGCTCGGGGGTCGGCACGTCGACGAGCGAGATTTCGAGCTCTCCGCTCTTCTTGATCAGCGAACGCAGTTGCAGTCCGGTGTTGCCGTCGCTCATGTCGATCCTCCCCCTGCTCTTGTTAAAGCGCCGGCTTATGCCAGCGCCTTCAGTGCCGCCTTGCCGCCATAGAGCGCCTGCTTGCCGAGCTGCTGCTCGATGCGCAGGAGCTGGTTGTATTTGGCGGTGCGGTCGGAACGCGCAAGGGAGCCGGTCTTGATCTGACCGCAGTTGGTGGCAACCGCGAGGTCGGCGATGGTGGAATCCTCGGTCTCGCCGGAGCGGTGCGACATCACGGAGGTATAGCCGGCCTTGTGCGCCATCTCGACGGCAGCGAGCGTCTCGGTCAGCGTGCCGATCTGGTTGACCTTGATCAGGATCGAGTTGGCGCGTCCGGCCTTGATGCCTTCGGCGAGGCGCTTGACGTTGGTGACGAAGAGATCGTCGCCGACCAGCTGGCACTTCCTGCCGATGAGATCGGTCAGCTCCTTCCAGCCGTCCATGTCGTCTTCCGACATGCCGTCCTCGATGGTCACGATCGGATAGCGCGAGACCAGGTCGGCAAGGTACTTGGCCTGCTCGGAGATCGAGCGGGTCTTGCCCTCGCCTTCATAGACATACTTGCCGTCCTTGAAGAACTCGGTCGAGGCGCAGTCGAGGCCGATCACGATGTCGGTGCCCGCCTTGTAGCCGGCCTTGCCGATCGCGTTCATGACGAAGTCGAGCGCGGCGTCGGCCGACGGCAGATTCGGGGCGAAGCCGCCCTCGTCGCCGACATTGGTGTTGTGGCCGGCCTTCTTCAACTCGGACTTCAGTGTGTGGAAGACCTCCGCGCCGTAGCGCAGGCCCTCGGCGAAGGACGACGCGCCGACCGGCAGGATCATGAACTCCTGGAAGTCGATCGGGTTGTCGGCGTGCACGCCGCCATTGATGATGTTCATCATCGGCACCGGCAGGAGCCGCGCCGAGGTGCCGCCGACGTAACGGTAGAGCGGCATGTCGAGCGAGTTCGCGGCCGCCTTGGCGCAGGCGAGCGAGACGCCGAGAATGGCGTTGGCGCCGAGCCGGCTCTTGTTCGGCGTACCGTCGAGGTCGATCATGATCTGGTCGATCTGGGCCTGCTGCTCGACGTCGAGGCCGCTCAAGGCCTCGAAAATCTCGCCATTGACGGCGCCGACTGCCTTGGAGACGCCCTTGCCGAGATAGCGGGCCTTGTCGCCGTCGCGCAGTTCCACCGCCTCATGAGCGCCGGTGGAGGCACCCGACGGCACCGCGGCGCGGCCCAGCGCGCCGTCTTCCAGCACGACATCGACTTCGACGGTGGGATTGCCCCGGCTATCGAGAATTTCGCGGCCGATAATGTCGATGATGGCGGTCATGATGTGCACTTCCGTTCGTTAGGGCTGATCGGTGCCGCGGGTCTTACACGGAGCGCAAGCAAATGTGAACGCTTGGGCGGCGTGCTTCGACTGACGCGTGAAGCAGCTCCGATTATGCTCGACGGCATCTGGTCTGCGCGTCCAACCTCAATCTGAAACAGTCGGGGTAACGCCATGAATCGCCGCCAGTTTCTTGTCTCAAGCACCGCCCTCCTCGCCGCCCGCCCAAGTTTTGCGCAGGAAGCCTCGTTCCGGACAAAATATTTCCAGATCAGTGCCGACATCGGCCTGCACGACCTCGCCCCGGCTCCTGACGGCACGGTCTGGTTCACGGCCCAGGGCAAGGGCCTGCTTGGCAGGCTCGATCCCAGAGATGGCACTTTCAAGACGGTCCGCCTTGGCCAGGGCGCTGCCCCACACGGGGTGACGATCGGCCCTGACGGCGCCCCCTGGATCACAGAGGGCGGCCAGAATGCGATCGCGCGGGTCGATCCATCCGACCTCAAGGTCGCGCTGTTCCGTCTGCCCGAGAAATTCGCCTCGGCCAATCTCAACACCGGCGTGTTCGACAAGGAGGGCATCTACTGGTTCACCGGCCAGTCCGGGTATTACGGCCGGCTCAAGCCGCACTCGGGCGACATGGACGTGTTCAGGGCGCCCAAGGGCGTCGGCCCTTACGGCATCACGGTCACGCCCAAGGGCGATATCTGGTACGCCTCGCTCGCCGGCAGCTACATCGCGAAGATTGACCGCGCGACGGGCAATGCCGCCGTGGTCGAGCCGCCGACGCCGGGCGCGGGCTCGCGGCGGGTCTGGTCGGATTCGAAGAGCCGGATCTGGGTCAGCGAGTGGAACAGCGGCCATGTCTCGGTGCACGACCCTGCCGACGGCTCCTGGAAGACCTGGAAGCTGCCGGGCGATCGCCCCCGCACCTACGCCGTCTATGTCGACGACAAGGACAAGGTCTGGCTCACCGATTTCTCGGCCAACGCCATCGTGCGTTTCGATCCTGCGACCGAGAAATTCAACGTGTTCGCCAGCGACAAGGCGAACGCCAATGTCCGCCAGCTCGACGGCAGGCCGGGCGAACTCTGGGGCTGCGAGTCCGGCAACGACCGGATCGTCATGATCCAGACCATCGCGGCTGGTTGACGGCAGCGCCATTTACGTCCATCCCGGCCCCCCGAAACAGGATGTGACGACGATGGCGAAAAAATCCCTCCAGCTCGGCCGCGCGGTCGAGTGGCCGCACACACCGGAAGAAGCCCAGCTCGACCGCGTGCCCAATCCGCAAAAGGACACCGATTATCTGGTGCGCTTCACCGTGCCGGAATTCACCTCGCTCTGCCCGGTCACGGGCCAGCCGGATTTCGCGCATCTGATGATCGACTACGCGCCGGGTGCGTGGCTGCTGGAATCGAAGTCGCTGAAACTCTTCATCGCGAGCTTCCGCAATCACGGCGCCTTCCACGAAGACTGCACCGTGATGATCGGCAAGCGCATCGTGCGTGAGATCAAGCCGAAATACCTGCGCATCGGCGGCTATTGGTATCCGCGCGGCGGCATCCCGATCGACGTGTTCTGGCAGACCGGCCGCGTGCCGAAAGGCCTGTGGGTGCCGGAGCAAGGCGTCGCGCCCTATCGCGGGCGGGGATAATTCTCTCGTGTCCCGGACGCGGCGCGCTGCGCCGCATTCGGGGAGCGAGCACCGCCATCATTGGTGATCAGTACGCGCTCAGCAGATCGACTTTCGCATTCGCTGCTACCAGCCGCCGCGCCAAAATGGCTGCGAGGTTGCGCATGATCTTCAGCGAGGTCTCCGGGTGCAGACGGCGGTAGTCGGCAAATCCGTCGAGCGGCAGTTCGAGGCAGGCGACGGGCGTATCGGCGAAAACGTCGGCGCTGCGGCTTTGCTCCAGAATCGCCATCTCGCCAAATTCCATGCCGGGGCCGAGGGATGCCAGCCGCACGCCGCTCGGCAGCTTCACGCTGACCATGCCGCTCTGGAGAAAGAACAGCGAATTGGCGGCCTCGCCGGCCGCGATGATGCGCTGGCCGGCGGCGAAGTGGCGCGTGGTCGACAGTTTGACGATCGCGGCGATCTCTTCGGCCTCGAGCTCGGCCAGCAGTGCCTGATCGCCGAGATGCACGCTCTCCTTGACATCGGTGAAGCCACCGAAGCGGTAGATCACCTGGTCCTCGGCCCATTCGATGGCATCGTCGAGCAGCGCGAAGCGGCGCAGCCGCCGTGGCTCCGCCGTGCGCGCGGTGATCGCGGTCCACACCGCGGACGCCTCCTCGAAACCGGAGAGGATGGCGGTGACACCGGCATTGCCGAGGGCGGTCAGCGTTTCGCCCAGAAGCTCAGCGCCGGCCGCGGTGATATCGGGAACGCGGCGGAAATCGATGATGAGCAGCGGCGCATTTGGCGGCTCGCTGGTCAGTCTTCGCGTGACGTAGTCGATGGTGCCGAAATTCATCGCCCCGACCAGCTCGAGGACGCGGATGTCGCTGTGGCGCTCGTCGAGGATCTGCTGCTCGTGCGGCTGGCGGCTGCGGCGCGAGGAGATACCGTAGATGTCGTAATCCGCCATGATGCTGGTGCGAACGTCGGCGTTGCGGTTGAGCATGTGCAGGTCGAACCGCGCCGACAGCGCCTCGCAGACCTTCAGACCGCGCACACTGTTGAAGTGGTTGTCGAGCAGCGGCGAGAAAGTCCCGAGCCCCAATTGCGAGGGCAGCGCCGCGACGATGCCGCCGCCGACACCGCTCTTGGCGGGGATGCCGACGCGATAGGTCCACTCGCCGGCATAATCGTACATGCCCGAGCTCGTCATCACCGACAAAGTGCGCGCGACGATGTGCGGCGTGATCACCTGCAGACCCGTCACCGGATTGACACCGCGGTTGGCGAGAGTGGCCGCCATCACCGCGAGATCGCGCGCGGTCACCAGGATCGCGCACTGGCGGAAGTAGACGTCGAGCACGGCGTCGACGTCGTCGGGCAGCACCGCGTAATTCCGTAGCAGCCAGGCAATCGCCCGGTTGCGGTTGCCGGTCGCCGTCTCGGACGCATGCACGGCCTCATCAACGTCGAGCTCGCGGCCGGCGAACTTGCTGAGTTTGGCCCGGACGCGCTCGAAGGCGCCCTTCCCCTCGACCTCGTAGATCAGGCCCGAGCAGGCAATGGCGCCGGCATTGACCATGGGATTGAAGGGGCGGTTGTCATTGGTGAGCCGGATCGAATTGAAAGCTTCGCCGCTCGGCTCGACCCCGATCGTGGCTGCGACGCGTGCCTCGCCCACCGTCTCCAGCGCCAGCGCGAACACGAAGGCCTTCGATACCGACTGGATCGTGAACGGCACGGCGCTGTCGCCGACCTCGTAGACATGGCCGTCGATGGTGACGAGCGCGATGCCGAAATGATCGGGGTCGGCGCGCGTCAGCTCGGGAATGTAGTCGGCGAGCTTGCCGGATTGATCGACCTTGAACTCCTTGTGGCAATCAGTCAGGAAACGCCGAAGCGGGGGCCTGGCGGAATATCCGCTCGAGCAGGGTGCACTTGCTGCGGTGGGCGAGCGGATGATCTGGGCGTCCACGGTTTCAGGCCTCGATTTGCCCAGATTCAAAGCAATCCGCGTGCCATGTATACGGGGACTGACGGTGTCATGGTGCGCAAAGACGCCCCGATAAAGGACCGGTCAGACCTCAGCGCGCATCAGCCGGTGCGCGCGGCTTGAGCAGCCTGGCACAGACGAGGCCCAGCACGACCATGATCGCGGCGCTCACAAGCAGGGTCGGCATCTTGCCGGCATGCTGGAGCCCGAAGCCATAGGCGAGCGGCCCCACCGTCTGCCCCATGAAGAAGAAGAACGAATGCAGCGACAGCGCGGTGGCGCGCGCCTCGACCGACAGCTCGCTGGCAAACACCTGGAGGCAGCCATGCGCCATGTAGAAGCCCCAGCCCATGACGATGAGGTTCAACGCCTGGATCTCCCAGCGCGGGCCGAAGGCCACGGCGACGAGCTGCGAGGCGACCAGCGTCATGCCCGCGATCATCATGCCCTTGACGCCGAGCCGCGGCAGCAGGCGCGACACCGTCAGCGTGTAGAACAGGCCGCCGACCGCAAAGCCCGCGATGACGATGCCGGCAATCGACAGCGAGGTCTGCCCGAGCTCGAACAAGAAGGAGGCGATGTAGGGAAACAGGCCGAGCACACAGCAGCCTTCGACGAACACGGCCGTATAGCACACGTAAGCATTGGGATTGGTGAAGATGGTGCGATAGCCGGCCTTCAGCGCCGACAGGCTCGTCTTCGGCGGATGCTTGACCTTGGCGCCGCGAAAGCCGGCTGCAACCGCGATCGAGGCGGCGATCACGAGCACGCCGAGCACCGCCAGCACGCCGCGCCAGCCGAGGAAATCGCCGATCAGTCCGGAGGCCGAGGCGCCGAGCAGATTGCCGGTCATGGCGCCCGCGAGCGTCCGGCTGATCGCGACCTGGCGCTTCTCCGGGCCGACAAGATCGCTGGTCAGGCTCAGCGCCACCGGAAACACGCCGCCCGAACCGATGCCGGCGAGGATGCGGGTGGCGAACAGCAATGAGAACGAGGTCGCGAGTGCGCCCAGGATGTTGGCGAGGCCGAGCAGCGCGAGACAGCCGATCATCAGCCGCGTCTTGCCGAACAGATCGGCGGCCGCACCGACGATCGGCTGAATGATCGAGAAGGTGAACGCGAACACCGCGGCAAAGCCGGCCGCGGTCGCGATGCTGACGCCAAAATCCTCGGCGACGTGCGGCAGCACCGGATCGAGCGCGCGGGCCGACAGCGCCGCAGCGAAGCTGGCGCCGGAGATCACGTAGAGGGCGGCCGGCAAGCCGTGATCGTGCGGCCACGCCTCGCCTGATTGCATCAGCCCGGATTCTTTGCGAGCGCGTCGAACGCCATCAGCCTGCGAATGAGGCTCTCGAACTCGCGCAGCGGTACCATGTTGGGCCCGTCAGAAGGCGCGCGGTCGGGATCGGGATGAGTCTCGATGAAGACGCCGGCAACGCCGACCGCCACGGCCGCGCGCGCCAGCACCGGCACGAATTCACGCTCACCGCCCGACGAAGTCCCCTTCCCGCCGGGCTGCTGCACCGAATGGGTGGCATCGAAGATCACGGGCGCGCCGGTGGTGCGCGCCAGGATCGGCAGCGCGCGCATGTCGGAGACCAGCGTGTTGTAGCCGAAGGAGGCACCGCGTTCGGTGACGAGCACGTTGGGATTGTTGGCGCTGGTGATCTTGGTCACGACATTAGCCATGTCCCACGGTGCCAGGAACTGGCCCTTCTTGACGTTGACGACCTTGCCGGTCGCAGCCGCCGCCAGCAGCAAATCGGTCTGCCGGCACAGGAAGGCGGGGATCTGCAAGATGTCCACCGCCCGCGCCACCTCGGCGCACTGCGTGGCCTCGTGCACGTCGGTCAGCACGGGCAAACCGAGTGACGATCGGATTTCGGCGAAGATCGGCAGCGACTGCGCCAGGCCGAGCCCGCGCGCGGCGGACGCGCTGGTGCGGTTGGCCTTGTCGAAGGAGGTCTTGTAGACGAGGCCTATCTTCAGCCGCGCCGCGATCTCCTTCAGCGCCGAGGCCACCTCCAGCGCATGCTGGCGGCTTTCGAGCTGACACGGCCCGGCGATGATCGCGACCGGCAGCGCGTTGCCGAACTTGACCGTGCCAATGCTGACGACCGGTGCGGCTGAATTCGAAGAGCTCAAGGCAATTTCCCTCGTTTCGCCGCGACCATAGCGGCGATGAGGGTCGGATCAACCCTCTTCCGCCCAGGCTGCTCGAATATCAGGGTTGCGCCAGGGTTCCCGCCGCGCCGCGCCGCGGGTCGCTACTTGACCGCGGAGAAGGCGGTCGGCGCCAGGATCTGGCTGACGATGTTGCCGACGATCTGGCCGTCGGCTTCCGACTTGGCCCGGGCCTCGAGCCAGTCCGGATCGGTCATGAATGCGCCCCACTTCTTCTCGCGCTCGCCGAGCGAGTCCCAGGCCAGGAAATAGGTCAGCTCCTGGTTGGATTCACCGATCAGCGTGGTGAAGAAGCCGGCCTGGCGGATGCCGTGCTTCTCCCACAGCTTCAGCGTCACCGTCTCGAACCGCTTCAACAGAGCCGGCAGGCGGCCGGGCACGCAGCGATAGACGCGCATTTCGTAGATCATCGGTGGTCTCCCCGATTTTGTCGTGCGGCCATCTGGCGCGGCCGGGCGGTTGAACGAGAAAGGCGGAATGCCAATCAGTCACCGTCGTGACACGCATCGAAAATATTCTCAAGAGGCCGGGCTTGGGTCGTCTTCAACATGCGGGGAGGTCGGCGCCGACATCGGCAAATCGCAAAATTCCATCACGGGGACACCGGATGAATCGCAGGGAGCGCCGGTCTGCGGCCAAACGCGGGCAGATCTCGCCCGCTCAGGCAGCGAGCTTCACGAGCGTGCACAACGCGAATGCCGCCGAAGAGTTCGAATCCGGGATCTGGCATCATCAGGCTGGCCGGCTTGCGGAGGCTGAAGCCTGCTATCAGCGCACGCTCGCCATGCAGCCCAATCACCCGGACGCGCTGTATCATCTCGGCCTGATCGCACGACAGGTCGGACGCGCCGATCTCGCTGTCGACCTGCTCGGCAAGGCGATCAGGCTCAAGCGCACCGACCCGCTCTACTTCCTCTATCACGCGACCACGCTTCAGGAGCTCGCGCGACACGACGAGGCGCTGGCGAGCTACGACAAGGCGCTGGTGCTGCTGCCCGATCATGCCGAGATCTTCTATAATCGCGGCCTCGTCCTGAAGGCGCTCGGCCGGTTCGAGGAGGCGCTGGCCAGTCTTGAAAGAGCGTCGGCGCTCAAGCCGGAATTTGCCGAAGCCTGGAACAATTGCGGCGTCCTTCAGCAGCAGATGCGGCTGTTCGACCGCGCCATCGCGAGCTTCGATCGTGCCGTGGCGCTCAATCCCGCCTATGCCGAGGCATTCCACAATCGGGGCGTCACGCTTCAGGAATTGGGACGGCTCGAAGCGGCCCTGGCCGACCATGACAAGGCGATCGCGCTGGCGCCCGATTTCGCTGAGGCGCACAATTACCGCGGCGTGGCGCTGCAAGGCCTGCGGAGGCTTGACGAAGCGGTCGCGAGCTTCGACGCCGCGCTCGCATTACACCCCGCACATGCCGACATCCACAACAACCGCGCCATCGCGCTGCTCCAGATGCGGCGGTACGACGAAGTGCTGAAGAGCCTGACCCGCGCGGTGACGATCGCGCCCGATTTCGTCGAGGCTCATCACAACATCGGCTGCGTGCTGATGGAGCTGAAGAGGTTCAAGCAAGCGCTCGTCAGCCTCGACAGGGCCGTCGCGCTCAAGCCCGACTATGTCGACGCGCTCAACAGCCGCGGCGTCGCGCTCCAGGAGATGAAGCAGTGCGAGCGGGCCCTGGAGGACTTCGAGCGCGCGCATCAGCTGGCGCCGGATCATCCCAATGCCTTGAGCGGCATGATGCTGTGCGCCGGCGCGCTCTGCGACTGGGACCGCCGGGCCAGCCTTGCCGATGCGGCTATGGCCCGAATCAGGGACGGCAAGCCGGGCGTCATGCCCTTCACCCTGCTCGGCTATACCGGCGATCTGGGCCTGCAGCTCCGGTGCGCCAGGAACCTGGTGCCGGCAGCGGCTCCGCTTTGGACCCGCGAAGTCCGACACCATGATCGCATCCGGATCGCCTATCTGTCGGCCGACTTCCACAACCACGCCACGGCACATCTGATGGCCGGACTGTTCGAGCGGCACGACCGCGCGCGGTTCGAGATCATTGGCGTGTCATCCGGCCCGGACGACGGCAGCGCCTACCGGCAGCGCCTGACCGCCGCCTTCGATCGCTTCTGCGACATCAGCGAGATGAGCGATGCGGCGGTCGCCGGCATGCTGCACGAGATGGAGGTCGATATTGCCGTCGACCTCAAGGGCCACACCAAGGATGCCCGGCTGGAGGTTCTCGCCCATCGCCCCGCCCCCGTTCAGGTCAGCTATCTCGGTTATCCCGGCAGCACCGGCGCCGACTTCATCGATTACGTCATTGCCGACGCGATAGTCGCACCATTCGAGCATCAGGCGTTCTATAGCGAAAAGATCGTGCACCTGCCCCACTCGTATCAGGCCAACGACAGCACGCGCAGTATCGCCGCGCACACGCCGACGCGGCAGGACGCCGGCCTTCCCGAGCGGGGCTTCGTGTTCTGCTGCTTCAATCAGAGCTGGAAGATCGGGCCCGAGACGTTCGACGTGTGGATACGGCTGCTGGGCGCCGTCGAGGGCAGCGCGCTGTGGCTTTTCGCCGACCACGAGCCGACGATGCAAAATCTTCGCCGCGAGGCCGAAAAGCGCGGCGTCGATCCGGCGCGCCTCGTCTTCGCCCGGCCCCTGCCGCCCGAAGATCATCTCGCCCGGCATCGCCTGGCCGACCTGTTTCTCGACACGCTGCCCTACAACGCGCATACCACCGCCAGCGATGCGCTCTGGGCCGGCCTGCCCGTGCTGACACAACTCGGCGAAGGCTTTTCCGGCCGCGTCGGCGCCAGCCTGCTCAACGCTGTCGGGCTGCCCGAGTTGGTGACCCACAGCATCGCAGACTACGAGACGCTCGCCCGGGAGCTCGCCACCAATCCGTCGCGCCTCGCCGAACTCCGCAATCGGCTAGCCGCCAACCGCCTGACACATCCGCTGTTCGACACCGACCGCTTCCGCCGCCACGTCGAGGCGGCCTATTTCCAGATGTGGGACATCGCGCAGCGTGGCGAGCCGCCGCGGAGCTTTGCGGTTGGCGACGGCGATAGCGTCGCCACGCAATGAAGGCGCGGGATCAGACCAGCCGGCTCTGCACCATCGCCGCCTGAATGAACGAGGCAAACAGCGGGTGCGGTTCGAACGGGCGCGACTTCAGCTCGGGGTGGAACTGAACGCCGATGAACCAGGGATGGTCCTCGTACTCGACGATCTCCGGCAACACGCCATCAGGCGACAGGCCTGAGAATTTCAGCCCGTGCTGCTCGAGGCGATCCTTGTAGGCCGTGTTGACCTCGTAGCGGTGGCGGTGGCGCTCGGAAATCTCCGTCGCGCCGCCATAGACCTGCGAGACGCGGCTGCCGCGATTGAGCGCCGCGGGATAGGCGCCAAGCCGCATCGTGCCGCCGAGGTCGCCGGCCTGCGTACGCTTCTCGAGCTCGTTGCCGCGCAGCCATTCCGTCATCAGGCCGACCAGCGGCTCCCTGGTCGGGCCGAACTCGGTGGAGTTGGCCTCTTCGATGCCGACGAGGTTTCGCGCGGCCTCGATCACCGCCATCTGCATGCCGAAGCAGATGCCGAAATATGGCACGTCGCGCTCGCGGGCGAACTGCGCTGCCTTGATCTTGCCTTCGGCGCCGCGCTGGCCGAAGCCGCCGGGCACCAGAATGCCGTTGACGTGCTCGAGGAACGGCGCGGGATCTTCCTTCTCGAAGATCTCGCTCTCGATCCAGTCGAGATTGACCTTCACCTTGTTGGCGATACCGCCGTGCGAGAGCGCCTCGATCAGCGACTTGTACGCATCCTTCATGCCGGTGTACTTGCCGACGATGGCGATGGTGACGTTGCCCTCGGGATTGCGGATGCGCTCGTTGATCTGCTGCCAGCTCTGGAGTACCGGCGGAATCCGCGAGCCGATGCCGAAGGCGGCGAGCACTTCGTCGTCGAGGCCGGCGGCATGATAGGCCTCAGGGACGGCGTAGATGTTGTCGACGTCACGCGCCTCGATCACGGCGCTTTCGCGCACGTTGCAGAACAGCCCGAGCTTGCGCCGCTCCTCCTTCGGGATCTCGCGGTCGGTACGGCACAGCAGGATATCCGGCTGGATGCCGATCGAGCGCAGCTCCTTCACCGAGTGCTGCGTCGGCTTGGTCTTGAGCTCGCCGGCGCTCGGAATGTAGGGCAGCAGCGTGAGGTGGATATAGACGGCGTGATCGCGCGGCAGCTCGTTCTTGAGCTGGCGGATCGCCTCGAAGAACGGCAGGCCCTCGATGTCGCCGACGGTGCCGCCGATCTCGACCAGCACGAAGTCGTAATCGTCATTGCCGTCGAGGACGAATTCCTTGATGGCATTGGTGACGTGCGGCACCACCTGGATGGTCGCGCCGAGGTAGTCGCCGCGGCGCTCCTTCGAGATGATGTCCTGATAGATGCGCCCCGTGGTAATGTTGTCAGCCTTGGTCGCCGGCCGCCCGGTGAAGCGCTCGTAGTGACCGAGATCGAGATCGGTCTCCGCGCCGTCATCGGTCACGAACACTTCGCCGTGCTGATACGGCGACATCGTTCCGGGATCGAGGTTGAGATAGGGGTCGAGTTTGCGGAGGCGGACCTTGTAGCCCCGGGCTTGCAACAGGGCACCGAGTGCCGCTGAAGCCAGACCCTTGCCGAGCGAAGAAACCACGCCGCCGGTGATGAATATGTACCGCGCCATGGGACTTAACCTCTAATCCCTCGAATTCGATTCGCCAAAGCGATTCGTATTCCGCCCCAAAGATTTTGCGGGCCTGTGGGTGAACCAGAACTGAGAGTGGTGACAGTGCCTTGATGGGGATTGCTGATGCAGGACGGTAGAAGCCGCCCTGCATGGCCCCCCTGCTTTATTGTGACCGCGGTACCTGCGGGCCGCTCGGGGCCGGCGCCTGCTGCTGCTCATCGGCTTTTTTCAGCGAATCCAGGATGCCGCCCGAGGTCGGCGGCGCGATCGGCGATCCGCCGGCCGGCTGGCCCTGCGATGCCGGCTCGCCGATGATCGAGGATGGCTTGCGGTCGTAGCCGGCATACCAGGACAGGAACAGGCTGGTGAGGAAGAAGCCCACGGCCAGGATCGCGGTCGTCCGCGTCAGCAGATTCGCGGTGCCGCGGCTCGACATGAAGCCGGCGCCTCCCCCCATGCCGAGGCCGCCGCCTTCCGACTTCTGGAGCAGGACGGCGCCGATCATGACGGCGACGATCATGAGGTGGATGACGATGACAACGGTCTGCATAGTATCCTTCCGTCACAAGCGGGCGGCGCCTGACGGCGGCCGATCGCGCTTCGCGGGTTTTCCTGAAGTTGCGCGGTGTTACACGATCGGAACGGGTATTGCCACCCCCGATCGGCCGGGACTAACGGGTCCGAATTAGCTAGGGGCAGCCCTTCGCGATCGCAAGGAAATCGGCCGCTTTCAGGCTGGCGCCGCCGACCAGCGCACCGTTGACGTTTTTCACCGCCATCAGCTCGGCCGCGTTCGAGGGCTTGACCGAGCCACCATAGAGGATGCGCATCTTGTTACCGTCAGCCTTGAACCTGGAGGTCAGGAGTTCCCGGATAAACCCATGAATCTGCTCGACATCCTGGGCTGTCGGGGTCAGGCCGGTGCCGATTGCCCAGACCGGTTCGTAGGCCACGACCAGATTAGCCGCGGAGGAGCCGTCCGGCAGCGAGCCGTCGAGCTGGCCGCGCAGGATGTCTAGGGTCTGGCCGGCATCGCGCTGGGCCTGCGTCTCGCCAATACAGACGATGGCGGTGGCCCCGGCGCGCCAGGCCGCTTCCGCCTTCTGCCGCACCAAGGCATCGCCCTCGCCGTGGTCGGCGCGGCGCTCGGAGTGGCCGACAATGATGGCGGTCGCGCCGGCATCTGCCAGCATTTCGGCGGCGATATCGCCGGTGTGGGCGCCCGAGGCTTTGGGATGGCAATCCTGGGCACCCACCGCGACGTTCTGGCCGCCTGCCTTCTCGGCAAAAGCCGCAATCAGGGTCGCCGGCGGGCAGACCAGCAGGTCAGCCTTGGCGGACACATCTGCCGCACCCTTGAGCATGGCGTCGAATTCGGCAGTCGAGCCTTTCAGGCCGTTCATTTTCCAGTTGCCGGCGATCAACGGTCGGATGGCGTCGGTCATGTCAGTTTCCAGCAGAATGAGGTTTGTGCATGCGCTAGCAGAGCTGCCGCGGCAGTTCCAGATTCTTGTTTTGACGCGTTTTCTTACCGCGAACCGGGGTCCACTTCGCTAGAAAACGCTTTGGGGCTTTTCACCGCAGCTTCGAGCGACCGCGTGACCTGAGGTTGCGGGGGGAAAGCCGCCACTTTATGATGATCTATCAATTTGGTGACGCGCTTTTGCGGAATCTGCATTAAGACGCGCTCCCGTTCCCCTCCTGACCAAACAAGTTGGACCAAATGCTTCGAGGAATGCGCAAGGCCTCATCAAACTGGCTCGGCAAGACCATTATGGCCGTGGTGATGGGCGTGTTGATCGTCAGTTTCGGCATTTGGGGCATCGCCGACATATTCAAGGGCTTCGGGCAGTCCACGGTGGCCAAGATCGGCAGCACCGAGATTTCGCTGAACGAGTTCCGCCAGATCTACACCGATCGCCTCCAGCAGATCGGCCGCCAGTTCGGCCGTCCGCTGACGCCCGACCAGGCACGCGCCTTCGGCCTCGACCGCCAGGTACTCCAGCAGACCATCGCCGAAGCCGCCCTCGACGAAGAGGCGCGCCGGCTCGGGCTCGGCCAGTCCGACGACCAGATCCGCCAGGTCATCATGAACGACCCGAATTTCAAGGGCGTCGGCGGCAGCTTCGATCCGAACCGCTTCCAGGCGGTGATCCGCAATTTCGGCTACACCGAGCAGCGCTACGTCTCCGAGCAGCGCAAGGTGTCACTGCGCCGGCAGATCACCGGCACGATCGGTGCCGGTCTCGAGCCGCCGAAGACGATGATCGACATGCTGACGCGCTTCCAGAACGAGCAGCGCTCGATCGAGTTCGTCAGGCTCGACGCCGCGCAGGCAGGCACCATCGATGCGCCCTCGCCCGAGGCGCTCGCCGCCTATTTCGAGGAACACAAGGTCCAGTTCCGCGCGCCTGAATATCGCAAGATCGCCTTCGTCGTGGTCTCGCCGGAGGAGATCGGCAAGTGGACCGAAGTCTCCGACGAGGACGCCAGGAAGGTGTTCGACCAGCGCAAGGACCGGCTCGGCACGCCGGAGAAGCGCCAGATTCAGCAGATCGTGTTTCCCAACGCCGCAGAGGCGCAGGCTGCACGCGAGCGCCTCGTCGGCGGGATGTCGTTCGAGGATCTGGGCAAGGAGCGCGGGCTGAGCGCGTCCGACGTCGATCTCGGCCTCGTCACCAAGTCTTCGCTCGACCCCGCGGTTGGTGATGCGGCCTTCGCGCTTCCCGCAGGCGAGATCAGCCAGCCGATCCAGGGTCGTCTCGGCACGTCCATCGTCAAGGTCAACAAGATCGAGCCGGGTGTTGAAGCGAACTTCGCCAGCCTCGCCGGCGACATCAAGCGCGAGATCGCCACCGAGCGCGCGCGCGTCAAGGTCGCCGATCTCCGCGACAAGATGGAAGACGAGCGTGGCGGCGGCTCCAGCGTGATCGACGCGGCGCAGAAGCTCGGCCTCACCGCCGTGACCATCGATGCCGTCGACCGCTCCGGCCGGGCCCCGAACGGCCAGCCCGTCGCCAACATCCCGCAGGGCCTGGATGTCGTGTCGCAGGCCTTCAACACCGATGTCGGCGTCGACAATGACGCGATCTCGTTCAAGGGTGGCTATGTGTGGTTCGACGTCCTTGCCATCACGCCCTCACGCGACCGCAATCTCGATGAGGTCCGCGACCAGGTCGAGGCGCGCTGGCGTCAGGACCAGATCGCGACCAAGCTGAAGGCCAAGGCGACCGAGATCGTGCAGAAGCTCGAACAGGGCGGCAAGCTCGCTGACGAAGCCGCCGCGATCGGCGTCAAGGTCGAGACCGCGACCGGCTTCAGGCGCGATGACTCGCCCGCCGGCGTGCCCGCGACCGTCGTGTCGGCCGCCTTCCGCACAGCCAAGGACGGCGTCGGACAGGCGGCCGTGAGCGGCAGCAGCGAAGTCATCGTCTTCCGCGTCACCGACATCGTCGAACCCGCGGTCGACGCCGCTTCCGATGCGGTCACGAAGCTGAAGGACAGCCTCGATCGCGCGCTGACCGAGGAGCAGGTCGCCTCCTACGTCAACAAGCTTGAAACCGACATTGGGACCACCATTAATCAGGCCGCCTTCGCGCAGGTGACGGGCGCGAACCAGTAAGGCAGTTGAAAGCACGCGATGGACGACCTGAAATCGATCATTGGGAAAGTGGCGACCGGCGCCAGCCTGTCGCGTGACGAAGCGGCCTCCGCCTTCGACGCCATGATGTCGGGCGAGGCCACCCCCTCGCAGATGGGCGGCCTGTTGATGGCGCTCAGGGTGCGCGGCGAGACCGTGGACGAGATCACCGGCGCCGTCGCGGCGATGCGTTCCAAGATGCTGACCGTGACGGCGCCGCCCGACGCCGTCGACATCGTCGGCACCGGCGGCGATGGCTCCGGCTCCGTCAACGTCTCGACCTGCGCCTCCTTCATCGTATCCGGCGCAGGCGTGCCGGTGGCCAAGCACGGCAACCGCGCGCTGTCGTCGCGCTCGGGCGCCGCCGACGTGCTGGCTTCGCTCGGCGTGAAGATCGACCTCAGGCCCGAGCAGGTCGGGCGCTGCGTCCGCGAATGCGGCATCGGCTTCATGTTCGCGCCCGCCCACCATCCCGCCATGAAGAACGTCGGCCCGACCCGGGTCGAACTTGCGACGCGCACGATCTTCAATCTGCTCGGTCCACTGTCCAATCCGGCCGGCGTGAAACGGCAGATGGTCGGCGTGTTCTCGCGGCAATGGGTGCAGCCGCTGGCGCAGGTGCTGAAGAACCTCGGCTCCGATTCCGCCTGGGTGGTGCATGGCTCCGATGGCCTGGACGAGATCACCCTCACCGGCCCGACCTTCGTCTCCGCGCTCCACAATGGCGAGATCAGGAATTTCGAGGTGACGCCCGAGGAGGCCGGCCTGCCGCGTTGCGAGGCCGGTGCGCTCAAAGGTGGTGACGCCGACGCCAACGCGATCGCGTTGCAGAGCGTGCTCGACGGCAAGCCGAGCCCTTACCGCGACGTGGCGCTGATCAATGCCGCCGCCGCCCTGGTCGTGGCCGGTCGCGCCAAGGATCTCAAGGAAGGCGTCGCGATCGGGGCAAAATCGCTCGACAGCGGCGCTGCGAACGCGCGGCTGAAGCATCTGATCGCGGTCTCGAACGGCTGAGCCTGTCATGTCGGATATCCTGACCAAGATCGAAGCCTACAAGCGCGAGGAGATCGCCGCGGCGAAGCGCGCCCAGCCGCTGTCGGCGGTCGAGACAAAGGCCAAGGCGCAAGCCGCACCGCGCGGCTTCCTGCGCGCAATCAAGGCCAAGCACGCCGATGGCGACTTCGCGCTGATCGCGGAGGTCAAGAAGGCTTCGCCGTCGAAGGGATTGATCCGCGCCGATTTCGATCCACCGCTTCTCGCCCGGGCCTATGAGGCCGGCGGCGCGGCCTGCCTGTCGGTGCTGACCGACACGCCCTCGTTCCAGGGCCACCTCGACTTCATGGTGGCCGCGCGCGCGGCTACCTCGCTGCCGGTGCTGCGCAAGGATTTCATGTTCGACACCTATCAGGTGGTCGAGGCGCGCGCGCATGGCGCCGACTGCATCCTGATCATCATGGCCGCGCTTGACGATGCCACCGCCAGGGACCTCGAAGATGCCGCCCTCGCCTACGGCATGGACGTGCTGATCGAGATCCATGACCGGGACGAGCTCGATCGGGCGCTGAAGCTGCGTTCGCCGATGATCGGCGTCAACAACCGCAATCTGCGTACGTTCGAGACCACGCTCGCGACCAGCGAGGCGCTGGCGCCGCTGATCCCGCGCGAGCGGCTGATGGTCGGCGAGAGCGGCATCTTCACGGCCGACGATCTCGCCCGGCTCGAGCGCGTCGGCATGTCGACCTTCCTGGTCGGCGAGAGCCTGATGCGACAGGACGACGTCACCGCGGCGACGCGCACCCTGCTTGCGCGTGAGACTGCCCCGCGCGCGACGGGCACGCGCTGACATGGCGCGCAAGCCGTCGAAAGCCGTATCCGCCAAGTCCAAGGCCGGGTCTGCCCTCACTCACATCGGCGCTTCCGGCGAGGCCCGGATGGTGGACGTGTCGGACAAGCCCGCGACCGAGCGGCTCGCGGTCGCGGAAGGGCGCGTGGTCATGACCACGGCGACGCTCGATCTGATCGTCTCGGGCAACGCCAAGAAGGGCGACGTGCTCGGGACCGCGCGGATCGCCGGCATCATGGCGGCGAAGCGCACCTCGGAGCTGATCCCGCTCTGTCATCCGCTCGCGCTGTCGAAGGTCACGGTCGAGATCGAGCCTGACGCGACTCTGCCGGGCTGCCTCGTCCGCGCCAGCGTGAAGGTCACGGGCCCGACCGGCGTCGAGATGGAGGCGCTCACGGCGGTCTCCGTCGCCTGCCTCACCATCTATGACATGATCAAGGCGGTGGAGCGCGGCGTACGCATCGAGGGCATCCATCTCGTCGAGAAGCTCGGCGGCAAGTCCGGCCATTACCGCGCCTGAGCGCCGCTACTTCAGCGACGAGCTGATCGATCCGAACTTTGCGTTGAGCTTGCTGCCCATGCCGTTCACGACGGTGATGATCGCAAGCGCGATGCCGGCGGCGATCAGGCCGTATTCGATCGCGGTCGCGCCGGACTCGTCGGCAAGGAAGTTCTTCAGACTGCTCTTCATCATCGTATCCCCTGTGTGGCGTGGACAGTCCTGTTCGCAAATCACGTGCCTATGCCGACGCGAGGATCGCCAACAGGTTAGACGGTTAAGCCTTGATTGATCCGCGTGCGACCGGCAGGAATTGACCGGTTCCGCGGGAGGCTTCCGGCAATTCCCGCACGTCTTGCGCCCCACGCATCGATTGCATTTGGGTGCGTTCCTTCATGATGCATTAACCGACCTTCCTAACTTCGCCTCCACACCGTTCCCGTAAACCAACGGATGTTTACGGGGCCAAGAAATGACCCTGACGTGTGCACGGCAACGATCGAGCATGATGACGAGATTCCGCAGTCGCTTCCTGGACCAGGCCTTCGTGCGCAGCGGACCGATCCGCTGGCTGGTGGTGGGCGGCATGCTCCTGATCGCGGCGATCGCCGTCGGCGCAACGCTGATGGCGCAGAATTTCCGCGAGCGCGCGCTGCGCAACTCCGGTCGCGAGCTGGAAAACACCGTGCTGCTGCTCGCCCATCATTTCGATCAGCAGTTGCAGGATTTCGCGGTCATTCAGAAGGACTTCGTCGACCACGTGCGTTCGACCGGCATCGCGAGCGCAGAGGATTTTCGCAAGCGTCTCTCCGGCCAGGACATCCACCGGATGCTGCGTTCGAAGATCGAGGCGCTGCCCTATATGGGCGGGGTCAACATCATCGATGCCGACGGCGACCTGATCAATTCGTCGACGGCATGGCCGGCCCCGAAAGTGAACGTTGCCGATCGTGCCTATTTCCGAACTTTCAAATACGATCCCTACGCGCCTGATGTATTGATCGAACCGCTGCACAGCCGCATCTCCGGCGCCTGGACCATCCTGATCGTCCGCAAGATCATGGGACCAAATGGCGAGTTCCTGGGCGCCGTCGGACGCGGCATCGAGCCTGCCGGTTTCGAGAAATTCTTCGCCTCCGTCGTGCTCGGCGAGGGCGCGACGATCTCGATGCTGCATCGCGACGGCACGCTGCTCGCCCGTTATCCCCATTCAGGCGAGCTGATGGGGCGGAATTTCAAGACGGGCCCTTTCGAGCACCAGAAGGTCTTCGGGCTCGACCAATTCTCCGGCCGCTTCATGAGCCCCGTCGACGGCGAGGACCGGCTGATCTCCTCGCGCGCCCTGCCCCACTTCCCGATCCTGATGATGGCCACCACGACGCGTGCGTCTGCCCTGGCCGACTGGCGTGAGCAGATCGGCATCCTGATCTCGGTCGCCGCCTCTTGCGCGCTCGCCATTGCCGGCGTCTTGATCGCGATCGTGCGCAAGCTCCTGGAGCAGCACCGCCTCTCGCGAGAGCGGCTGACGCTGGAGAAGCTGCGCCTCGACCGCGCCGTCAACAACATGACGCAGGGCCTTTTGCTGTTCGACGCCGAGCAGCGGCTCGTGGTGTGCAACCAGCGCTACATCGAGATGTACGGCCTATCGGCCGAGACCGTGAAACCGGGCTCGAGCTTCCACGACATCATCGTCCATCGCAAGGCGACCGGCTCGTTCACCGGCAACGTCGACGATTATGTCGCGCGCGTGCTGCGCGACATCCATGTGCGCAATTCGATGGTGGTCGACACCTCGGACGGCCGCTCGATCCACATTCTCAACGAACCGCTCGCGGATGGCGGCTGGGTCGCGACCCACGAGGACATCACCGAGCGACGACGCATCGAGGAGCGCATCACCCACCTCGCCCATTACGACGCGCTGACCGACCTGCCCAACCGCGCCATGTTTCACGATCATCTGCGCGAGGAGCTCGCCGCGATCGCCGATGGTGAGGAAGTCGCGGTGCACTACATCGACATCGACGAGTTCAAGGGCGTCAACGACGCGCTCGGCCATCTCGTCGGCGACGAGCTGCTCAAATCGATCGCAGGCAGCCTCAGCCGCTGCACGGGCCCGACGGATTTCGTGGCGCGGCTCGGCGGCGACGAATTTGCGATCGTCCAGAGCGCCGTGACGTCGCCGGACCAGGTCAACGATCTCGTTGCGCGGGTATTTGCGGCCATCCGTAGCCCGTTCGACTGCATGGGCCATCATCTTACCACCGACGCCAGCATCGGCATCGCGCTTGCGCCGGGACACGGGACCGCGCTGGACCAGATCCTGAAGAACGCGGACATGGCGATGTACGCCGCCAAATCGGCCGGTCGGCGCACCTATCGCTTCTTCGAACCGGAGATGGACGCCAAGATCCGCGAGCGGCGGCACCTCGAGATCGACCTTCGCCACGCCATCGCCCAAGGGGGCCTCGAAGGCGGCCTCGAGGTCTATTACCAGCCCTGCCTCGACCTGAAGGACGACCGCATCACCGGCTGCGAGGCGCTGGTGCGCTGGCGCCATCCCGAGCGCGGCATGGTCTCGCCGGCCGAATTCATCCCGATCGCCGAAGACACCGGACTGATCAACGAGATCGGCGAATGGGTGCTGGCGACCGCCTGCCGGGACGCCGCAAACTGGCCCGACGACATCCGCCTTGCCGTCAACGTCTCGCCGGTGCAGTTCAAGAGCGGCACGCTGGCGCTGAAGATCATGGCGGCGCTCGCCGCCTCTAACCTGCCGGCGAGCCGGCTCGAGCTCGAGATCACCGAAGCGGTGCTGATCCGCGACGACGATGCTGCGCTCGCGATCCTGCACCAGCTCCGCGCCATCGGCGTGCGCATCGCGCTCGACGATTTCGGCACCGGCTACTCCTCGCTGAGCTATCTGCACCGCTTCCCGTTCGACAAGATCAAGATCGACCGCTGCTTCGTCGACGACATTGCCGGCCCCGATGGCTCCGCCAGCATCGTCCAGGCCGTCGTCAACCTAGCGGCCGCCCGCCGGATGACCACCACGGCCGAAGGCGTCGAGACCGAGGAGCAGCAGCGCCTGCTCCGCGCGCTCGGCTGCTCCGAGATGCAGGGTTATCTGTTCAGCGCCGCGAAGCCCGCCGATAAGATGCTGGAGCTGTTCGCGCTCCATCGCAGCCGGCTCGCACGACGCAGAGGCGAGGAAAGCCGCCGCCGCGAGGCGAGTTAGATCTCGACCGGCCCGTTGCGCTTGACGGTTACGCCCGGCCAAAGTATCTCCGCACTCGCAGCTGCATAAGACGCCGCTGCCGTAGGCGTTACCGTCATCCAACGCGTCCTTTGTCGAGAGGATCCCGGCTGGGAGATCTCGATTCACGAGACGCCACGGTCATGCCTTCTCTCCCCGTTCGCGGACAATCACCCATTCAAGACACGTCACTTCAGGCGCCCGCGCCGCGATGCTTGCGTGTTGTCGGATGGCTCACCGCCGGGATTTCCAAGGCTGCCGTGGCTCTCAATCACATCGAAAGGCAGCACCCATGAAGATGACTGGCAACACGATCCTGATCACCGGCGGCACAAGCGGCATCGGCCGCGCGCTGGCCGAGGCCTTCCACGACCGCGGCAATCGCGTCATCGTCACGGGGCGACGGCAGGCCCTGCTCGATCGGATCACCGCTGAACGCCCTGGCCTGATCGGCATGCCGCTCGACCTCGGCGCCCCCTCAAGCCTGCCGCGCTTGTCGGCTCAAATCCGCGAAGACTTTCCCGAACTCAACGTGCTGATCGCCAATGCCGGCATCTCGCGGCCGGAGGACATGACCGCAGACAGTTGGGACGCCACGGACGCCGAAGCCATCGTCGGGACCAACATCCTCGGTGTGCTGCGCGTGACGGCGGCGCTCCTGCCGATCCTGAAAGGGCAATCGAACGCGACGATCATCGCGACCAGCTCGAACCTCGCCTTCGTGCCGCGCGCCGACTTCCCGGCCTATTGCGCCAGCAAGGCGTTCCTGCACTCCTGGCTCCAGTCGCTGCGCCATCAGCTCCGCAGGATTCCGGTCGAGGTGCTGGAGCTTGCACCGCCCTATGTGCAGACCGAGCTCACCGGCACCCAGCAGGCGCACGACACGCGCGCGATGCCGCTTCCTGCCTACATCGCGGAAGTCATGCACTTGCTGGAGCTGCGGGTTCATCCGCGCGATGAAGTGCTGGTCGAACGCGACCGCGCGAGGCGATGGGCCGAGCGCGACGGCCGCTACGAGTCGACCTTTACGGCGATGAATCCAAGCTGAGGCAGCGCCCGCAAGCACGAATTCGCCCGGGAGCGGTCATCCACTCCCGGGCGATGCCTTGTTAGGGGCAGAGGGTTAGTTCGGCACCGCAGCCTTCGGCGTGGGCTTTGCGGCCGCCGCACTTACAGTCGTGCCGTGCAGGAAGTCGAAAGCGGCATGCAGGGCCTTGTCGTCCTTCTCTTCCGGCGGGACGTAGGACTGCGAGCCGGTCTGCTCGGTGCCATCTGCGGCCGACAGATGCCCGCGCATCTGGGACTCCGCCATGGTATCCATGCGGCCCTTCAGCTCCGGCGGCACGTCCTGGAGGATCTCAATGTCGGGCGCGATGCCCTGGGCCTGGATCGAGCGGCCCGACGGCGTGTAGTAGCGCGCCGTGGTCAGCGCCAGCGCGCCATTGCCGGCGCCGAGCGGAATGATGGTCTGCACCGAGCCCTTGCCGAACGAGCGTGTGCCGATCAGCGTTGCACGCTTGTGGTCATGCAGCGCGCCAGCCACGATCTCCGAGGCCGAGGCTGAACCGCCATTGACGAGGACAACAAGCGGCTTGCCCTTGGTGAGATCGCCGCCATGGGCGGTGAAGCGCTGGGTCTCTTCCGGACTGCGGCCGCGGGTCGAGACGACCTCGCCGCGCTGAAGGAAAGCGCTCGACACCGACACGGCCTGATCGAGCAGGCCGCCCGGATTGTTGCGCAGGTCCATCACGTAGCCCGCGAGCTTCTCCGGCGGGATCTCCTTGGAGATCGATGCGATCGCCTTCTTCAGGCCGTCGGTGGTCTGCTCGTTGAACGAGGTGATGCGGATATAGCCGATGTCGCCGTTCTCGACGTGGAAGCGCACCGGGCGCACATGGATGATTTCGCGCGTGATCGCGACGTCCAGCGGCGCGTCGGCGCCCTTGCGTACGATGGTGAGCTTGGTCTTGGTGTCGACCGGCCCCTTCATCTTGTTGACGGCCTGCTCGAGCGTCATGCCCTGCACGGCCTCGCCGTCGATCTTGCTGATGAGGTCGCCGGACATGAGGCCGGCCTTCGAGGCCGGCGTGTCGTCGATCGGAGAGACCACCTTGACGAGGCCGTCCTCCATCGTGACTTCGATGCCGAGCCCGCCGAACTCGCCGGAGGTGGTCTCCTGCATCTCGGTCCAGGCCTTGGCGTTCATGTAGCGCGAGTGCGGATCGAGCGAGGTCACCATGCCCGTGATCGCGCCTTCGATCAGCTTGGCATTGTCGGGCTTCTCGACATAGCTCGCCTTCACGCGCTCGAACACTGTGCCGAACAAATTGAGCTGGGAATAGGCATCGTCCGCGCTCGCTGCCGCCCGTGCCGCCCATACGCCGCCATGGGGACTGGCTACCAGAAGGGTCAGACACGCTCCCGTGAGCGCGCCCAGGGGGAACAGCAGGGTTTTCCGCATGGATAGGCTGGCCTTCTTGCTTCGGGCTTTGCTCGGGGTGTGACGGGCGCCATGCAAATGGCGATCCAGCCCACTTCTCACAATACCATTCTGGTTTCTTCAAGGCCGGCACGGGTGGATCTCGCGTCGGCAAGGTCTCCGCAAAAAACCCTTCGTCCGGACCTGAACTTTTGGCAACGTTCCGAACCGTCTCGCGCTCGGCGGGAATCGGTCGGCCGGCCACAGCTTCGCAGCTATGCGATTTTAGGATGGTTTTGGAGGGCTGGACGGGTTAGGCGATGACATAAGGCTTCAAATTCTCGGGAGGATAACAATGAACGAAGCACCCCGCATCCGGCCGGAAAGGAACGTCGAGCTCGGCGCCAGCAGCGAGCCGTTCCAGAATCTGCACGAATTCATCCGCAAGGCGCGCGCCAACCTCAACCAGAATGCCTGGGACTATATCGTCGGCGCCGCCGAGACCGAGACCACGATGCGCCGCAACCGCATGGCGCTGGACGAGATCGCCTTCCGCCCGCGCGTGCTGCGCGACGTCCGCACGGTCGACGGCTCCGTCGAGCAGTTCGGCCGCAGGATGCGCCTGCCAGTGCTGCTCGCCCCCGTCGGCGCGCTGGAGATCTTCGATCCGAATGGAGCTGCCAGCGTAGCGCGCGGCGCCGGCGCGTTCGGCGCCGCCCACATGCTGAGCTCGGTGACGGAGCCCGGCCTGGAAAAGACCGCCGAGGCCGCCCCCGATGCGCTCCGCCTCTATCAGCTCTATGTCCGCGGCGACGATGCCTTCGTCGCCGATGTCGTCAGCCGGACCGAGAAGAACGGCTATGCCGCCTTCTGCCTGACCGTCGACACCGCCCATTACAGCCGTCGCGAACGTGACATCGCCAAGCGCTACGTTCGCGAGAGCCGCCTGCGCGCCACCGGCGGCGACTTCCAGAAGGGTCTGGAGTGGCGGACCGTGAAGATGATCAAGGACAAGTTCAGGATCCCGCTGATCCTCAAGGGCATCGCCACCGCCGAGGACGCGCAGATCGCGGTCGATCACGGCGTCGAGTGGATCTACGTGTCCAACCATGGCGGCCGGCAGCTCGATCACGGCCGCGGCGCCATGCACGTGCTGCCCGAGATCGTCGACGCGGTGAAGGGTCGCGCGAAAATCATGGTCGACGGCGGCTTCTGCCGCGGCACCGACATCGTCAAGGCGATCGCGGCGGGCGCGGACCTCGTCGGTATCGGCCGGTTGCAATGCTGGGCGCTGGCGGCGGCCGGCGAAGCCGGCGTGACGCGGATGCTGGAGCTACTGGAGGACGAGGTGCTGCGCTGCCTTGGCCTTCTGGGAGCCACCTCGTTCGCCGAGGTCAACAAGTCCTGCCTGCATCCCGCCACCGCGACCAACGCACCGAGCGTATTCAGCGCGTTCCCGCTGTTCGACCACGAGCCTTATCGATACTGACGTGAAAAGGATGCAATGACATCGCTCTCCCCCGGCAGCGCAGATGCGCTCCTGTTCGATCTCGGGCGCGTCGTGCTCGACATCGATTTCTCCAAGGCGATCGCCTGCTGGGCGGGACATGCGGGCTGCGAGCCCGAATCCATCGTCGCGCGCTACGTGCGTGACAGTGAGGCCTATCGGCTGCATGAGATGGGGAAGATCAGCGACGCGGACTACTTCGCCTCATTACGAGCTTCGCTCGGCATCGGCATTTCGGATGCGCAGTTCCTGGAGGGCTGGAACGCGATCTTCGCGGGCGAGATGCCTGACATCGCCGAGCTGTTGCCAAGGGCGGCAAGGCAGATGCCGCTCTATGTCTTCTCCAACACCAACCGGCCCCATGTGGACTATTTCTCGAAGGAATATGCCGACCTGCTCGGCCATTTCCGCGAGGTGTTCCTGTCGTCCAGCATCGGCCTGCGCAAACCGGATGCGGAGGCCTTCGACCACGTCGTGGCGGCGATCGGCGTCCCCGCGGAGCGCATCGTGTTCTTCGACGATCTTGCCGAGAACATCGAAGGCGCACGGGCGCGCGGATTGACCGCGGTCCACGTGACCTCGCCGCGCGACGTCGGCAACGCGTTGCAGGCATTGGGAATTTGAGCGCCTAAGTCGGTCAGTTCCGTTCGGGTTCCGGGGGACCAATTCGCTGGGAATGGGGAACCAAATCACTTTGTGCATTTTTGTACAAAGTTCCTGGAACGGAATACCTGCCTCCGGACTCTATGAGTCCGTTGGGACTTCTACATCGGACTTATTCTCGTGCTGGGCAAATCATACCTCACAAAGCAAGCCTCTCTGCTGCTCGAATTCGCCAGAACCACGTCGGATTCGCATCTCTCCGCCAAGCTGATCAGCAAGGCGGCCGACCTGAAATCCCAGGCCGATCCCCTGCCGGACAAGGATCAGGGCCCTAAAGCTCCCGATGTCAGTCCGGGCAAACAGACGCAGAGTTGACCGATGCTGGCCGTGGCCCTGGTCATTCTCATCCTCGCCATGGCCATCCTCGTGCCGGTCTGCCTCGCCTTTCGGATCATGCCGCGACGGCTCTGATACCCACGTCGACGCACAGCGGGCCGGCTGCGCCATTCCTATCGCCACTGTTTTGCCTCTGCGGCCGCACTCGGCTAGAACTTCCGCCGCCGATTTGCCCGACGTGCGCAGCAGGAGTTTTTCACCGTGGCCCTCATGCCGGTTTCCGATGCGCTTGCTTCCGTGCTCGCCGGCGCGGAGCCTCTGGCCGAGGAAATGGTCGCGCTCGACGATGCCTTCCATCGCGTGCTGGCCCGCGACGTCGCGGCGCGGCGCACCCAGCCACCGGCGGCGATGTCGGCGATGGACGGCTACGCCGTGCGGGCGGGCGATGCGGCCAAGATCGATTCCGAGCTGACCCTGATCGGCGAGGTCGCGGCGGGCCGGCCGTTTGCGGGGACGGTGGGCGCCGGCGAAGCGGTCCGGATCTTCACCGGCGGCGTCGTTCCGGATGGCGCCGACGCGGTCGTGATCCAGGAGGATACAGTCGCTGACGGCAAACGCATCACGATCAAGGAAGCCGCGATTGCCGGACGGCACATTCGCCCCGCCGGCGTCGACTTCTCCGAGGGCGACGTGCTCCTGCGCGCGCGAACCCGGCTCACCGAGCGCGACCTCGCCCTTGCCGCCGGCATGAACCACCCTCGCCTTCCTGTCCACCGCCGCCCGATGGTCGCAATTCTCGCCACCGGCGACGAGCTGGTGATGCCGGGCGCCACGCCCGGCCCCGGCCAGATCGTTTATTCCAACGGCTACGCGCTGCACGCGCTCGCCCGCAGCGAAGGCGCCGAGACCGTCGACCTCGGCATTGCCGCCGACACGCTGGAGGCCACCACGGCCGGCATCCGCCGCGGGCGCGAGGCCGGCGCCGACATCCTGGTCACGACCGGCGGCGCGTCGGTGGGCGATCACGATCTGGTCCAGCAGGCACTCAAGGCCGAAGGCATCGCGATGGCATTCTGGAAGATCGCGATGCGGCCGGGCAAGCCGATGATGCACGGGCGGCTCGGCGCCATGCGCGTGATCGGCCTGCCCGGCAACCCCGTGTCATCCTACGTTTGCGGTTTCTTGTTTCTGGTGCCGCTGATTCGCGCCTTGTCGGGCGGTTCGATGATCCATCACCGCCGCGAGCGCGCAGTGCTGGGCCGCGATGTCGGCGCCAACGACCAGCGCGAGGACTATCTGCGCGCGCGGCTCGAGACGCGCGACGACGGCACGCTGACGGCCTTTCCCGTCAATCATCAGGACTCCTCGCTGCTTGCGAATCTCGCTGCGGCACAGGCACTTCTCGTGCGCGCGCCGTTCGCGCCGCGGGCCGAGGCCGGCGCGCTTTGCGAGGTGCTGCGGCTGCCTGCGTGAACGCATCGGCTACACGCGTTCCGCGAACTTTGTCACGTTCACGGTAAATTAAGCAGTTGCGGAACACATATCGAACATATAGTGTCCGTTCATGATTTGTTTCGAGCATGTAGCGGCTTGCCGCTGAATTCAGCGTCTCGGAATCGAACGACATCAACCGGGGGACTTTGGTCGAGATGTTAACGCGCAAACAATACGAGCTTCTGCGGTTCATCAGCGAACGTCTGAAGGAAAGCGGCGTGCCGCCATCCTTCGACGAGATGAAGGACGCGCTCGACCTGCGCTCGAAGTCAGGCATCCATCGCCTGATCACCGCACTCGAGGAGCGCGGCTTCATTCGCCGCCTTCCGAACCGCGCACGCGCTATCGAAGTCATCAAGCTGCCGGAGCTTCAGGCCGCCGCTGGCAGCCGCCGCGGCTTCACGCCGAGCGTCATCGAGGGCAACCTTGGCAAGGTGCGCACGACCTCCAGCTCGCCCGCGGACGAGGGCGAGCGCCCCGTCGCGGTGCCGGTGATGGGCCGCATCGCGGCCGGCACGCCGATCGAGGCGTTGCAGACCCGCAGCCACACCATCAGCGTACCGCCGGACATGCTCGGCTCGGGCGAGCACTACGCGCTCGAGGTGCGCGGCGATTCCATGGTCGAGGCTGGCATCCTCGACGGCGACATGGCGCTGATCCAGCGCAACGAGAGCGCCGATACCGGCGACATCGTGGTGGCGCTGATCGACGACGAGGAAGCAACGCTGAAGCGCTTCCGCCGCCGCGGCGCCTCGATCGCGCTCGAACCGGCCAATGCGGCCTATGAGGTGCGCATCCTGCCGCCCAACAGGGTGAAGATTCAGGGCAAGCTGATCGGGCTGTACCGGAAATACTGAGAGATCCGGCGGTCATTCGAGACCAACGCTTCCGATTGGAGCGGACCGATTGTCCGCTCCAGCTGGATAGTCTTTCTGGTTCTGCGCAGATTATCCGGCCCCTCCCTCGGCGTTACATCCTCCACATCTCGCCCGAAGCAATCATCGCTTCGCGGCCTCAGAGATCGAGGAGACAGCCATGCGCAAGATCGTTTTGAGTGCCTTCGCGACTGTGCTGATCGCAGCATCGGCATCGCAAGTGTTGGCTGCACAGCAGCATCACCCCGCCCGCAAGTCGATGCACGCGACGACAAGCGAACAATTCCGCAATGCCCGAAATACCGTCGAGCAGCGGCCGCAGCCGAGCTGGCCTTATTCCGGCTGGTCGGCGCCCGCGGGCCGCTGACGCTGGCATCGGCCGAATGCACTGAAGCGGACTTTGTTCCTCGCACATTTGAAAAAGATAATGTGATCGCGCCCCGCGACCACCAGCCGCAGATTTGCCCACAACCAAGCAGAGCGTTGTATGCTCCACTCTGATAGAGGCCTGCGCCTCGGAAAGAGGCACGGGTAGCTATCTTCGAAAGAGGAGCACCCGATGTGTGACTACAGCCTGCATGCCGTTGCATCGCGTCCCGCCGAAGTCGGCGAGACGATCGTGTCGACAACGTTCCGCGGCACCTCGACGCGCGGTTTTGCTTCCGCAGCCGATCCAACCGTCGCAGTCTGCCTGCTGCCGGGAACGGAGCTCGCCTTCGCCGACAACGTCCGCTACGACAATCGCTGGATCTGGACGCGCACCATCAACTCGCGCGTCGGCAAGTTCGGCAAGATCGACCCGCACATTCCCGATCGCCATCATGACGCGATCGAATTTCCCGACGGCAAGTACGTGCTGGTGACCCAGCTCGTCGAGGGCCAGCATGCGACCGTGCTGCAACTGCCGGTGACCCAGTCCGCCGGCGAGCGCGAGCACAAGCCGCAGGTCATTGCCGACACCCAGCCGACCACGACGCGTCGCCTGCCGATCGGTTGACACAGCCGTCCCCGGCCGAAAGGTCGGAGGACAGGATTGAAAGTGCCATCGCCGGCCGTGGCCGGCGAGATCGGCAGTTTGCATCTTTCGCAATTCGACCGGGCGAGACCTCCTCCGCACCGTCTGTCGCACGAAGTTTGGGCCGCGCTGCCTGAATTTTGAACCTCCGTTCCGCAGCCAAATGGCCGATGCTGGTGCAGCTTGAGGCGGCGGACACATTCGATGAACACCTTCATTCGCGTCGTTGAACTCTGGGTGCCCGACCGGACGCGCATGCGCCTGGAGTTCGGCGGCGGCCTCTACGGCGAAGGGCTGTCCGCGTTCAAGGCCGTAAGCGAAGATCTGCACTTCGGATATGACGAGGGACTTCCCGGCAAGGCCTGGGCCGGCGGCCATCCCGTGATCCTCACCAAATTCGCCAACTCCTATTTCAAGCGGACCGATCAGGCGATGGCGGCCGGCCTCACCTGCGGCGTGGCCGTGCCGGTCTTTGCCGGCGAATTCCTGCAAGGCGTGATGGTGCTGTTCTGCGGCGACGATGCGGCGCATGTCGGCGCGATCGAGCTCTGGCACAACGATTCCGAAATCTCCCACGAGATGGGCCTTGTCGACGGCTATTACGGCACCGCGGACATGTTCGAGTTCAACTCGCGTCACACCAGATTTCCCCGCGGCTTCGGCCTGCCCGGACGCACCTGGAAGGCGGGCCTGCCGCTGATCATCAAGGACCTGCACAACGCCAAGAGCTTTTTGCGCTGGGAGGACGCCGCCGAGGTCGGAATCAATCTCGGCGTCGGCGTGCCCTATCGGACCGGCGAGAAGAGCTGGGTCCTGACCTTCCTCTCCGCGCAGGCCACCCCAATTGCGCGGCGCTTCGAGATCTGGATGCCCGACGAGGCTCGTTCCGCACTGGTGTTTCACGCCGGCGATTGCAGTGCGCAGAGCGACCTTGCTGCGCTCTATGCGGCAAAGTCGATCGCCAGGGGCGAAGGCAGCATCGGCGGCGCCTGGGCGACCGGCATGCCCGCGCTCAACGACGATCTGGCGCATGACGGCTCGATCGCGGCCGCACAAGCCCGCGCGGCCGGACTAAGCCGAATGGTGGTCCTGCCGGTGATCGGGAATGCCAGGCTGGATGCCGTGCTAGCCTGGTACCTGTAGTCCGACCGCTCAATCCTCGGCCTGCAAGTCGGCCTCTGACGGCGTTGCGTCCGGGTTGCGGGGCGCGGCCGTCTTCGGCGCAAGGCTTCCATCGAAATCTCCTTCGCCGGCGGCAGCCGGCGACCACGGCCGGTCTGCGCCCCTCGCCCGCACCGGTTGGACCGCAAAGCCGTCGCCGTTTCGCGTCAGCGCCAGCGCGCCCTGCCTCGTGAGGCGCTGCCGGTCGACCACCATGGCCGCGCAATCGGCCGGCGCGGGCCTTGCGGTCACTACCAGCGCTGCGCGGCTGCAATCATCGGCCAGCGCGTCGATGCGCAAGGCCAGCGCGACCAGCCGCCCGTCGGCGAGCGGCGTCACGCAACCGGACTCGTCGCACGAGACGCCGTCGGCGAGCGAGGCGCTGGCGGCATCGCGCGGATCGGCGTCGGCCGCGAGCCACTCCTTGAGCAGGAAACCGTCCTTGGTCGCCCGGATCAGATGCAGCCGCCCGTCCCCACCCCGCACCGCGACGCTCGCGCCATCCCCGGCAATCAGAATGTCGGGTTGCCGCACCGACAGCCCCCAGGCGATCGCGCCGAGCAGCACCAGGGCACCGGACCAGCGCAAGGGGGTGCGCAACAGGCCCATCAGGATGATCCCGAGGCTCGCCGCGACGAGCGCCGCACTGCCGAAAGCCGGGATGCGGCCAACCGCGCCCGGCAGTGCCGCCACCCAGCGCGAGACTGCGATCATCCAGTCGATGCCGATCCCCATCAGCCACCAGAACACGCCATCGAGCCCGAACGGCGCGGCGAGCAGTCCGAGCAATCCCGCCGGCATCACCAAGGCGGAGACCACCGGCATCGCCGCGAGATTGGCGAGCACGCCGAACGGCGTGACGCGGTGGAAGTGGAATGCGGCATAGGGCGTGGTCGCAAGCCCCGCGATCAGCGAGGCCCCGAACAGCATCGCGATCTCGCGGCCCCCCCATAGCGCGATGCGCGCGGTCGCGGAATGATCGGGCGAGGCGAACAGGTTCGGCATGCCGATCTGCACCAGCGCCACCAGCCCGAGCGTCGCGGCGAACGACATTTGGAAGCTCGGATGCACCAGCGCTTCCGGCGCGACCGCGAGCACGATCAGCGCGGCCACCGCCAGCGTCCGAAAGGTGATGGCGCGGCGATCGACCATCACCGCGATCAGCACCACCGCGGTCATGAAGAACGACCTCTGCGTCGCGACCTCGGCGCCCGAGAGCAGCAGGTAGAACGCGGCGGCGACGAGCGCCGCAGCGGCCGACCATTTCTTGATTGCAAAGCCGACCGCAAGTCCAGGGACGAGAGCGAGCAGCGCACGCACCGCGAAGAACACGACGCCGGCGACGACGGCCATGTGGTAGCCGGAGATCGAGAGCACATGGCCGAGGCCGGAGACGAACATCGCATCGTTGACAGGCGTGGTGATGGCATCGCGCCGTCCGGTCAGCAGCGCGGTCGCAATCGCGCGGTTGTCGCCCTCGAGCGTGGCCCGGATGCGCGCGTCGATCGCATCGCGCAGGCCCTGCATGAAGGCGGCGTAGCGCAGGCGCAGGCCACCGGCATCGGGTGGGACAGAAGCCGTGATCGCCCCCATCACGAAGCCGGAGGCGCCGATGCCCTGAAAGAACATATCGCGCGCGAAATCGTAGCTGCCGGGACGCACCGGTGAGATCGGCGGCATCAGCCGCGCCTTGAGTTGCACGAAGCTGCCGACCTCGGGGGCCGTGCCCTTGCGCACCGAGAGGCGGACGCGATCAAGCCTGACGTCGCTGCGCTGCGCCTCCATCGCGGTGACACGGAGCACGAAACGATCGGTGCGCTCGCGGATGTCGCGGGTCTCGACGAAGCCCGACAGCGATACCGAATAGAGCGGCTTGGCCAGCACGGTGTGACCGATGCGCGCCGTCTTCCAGGTCGCCATGGCAAAGCCGGCCGCGACCGCCGCAATCAGCAGCGCCGGCACGAACAGCCGGCTGCGCCGCAACAGGACGGCACCGAGCGTGAGCAGCAGCGCGGTTGCAGCAGCAACCCAGAGGACCGGTTCATGGTCGGCGGCGAAATAGACCGCAATGCCGGCGCCGAAGGCCACGGGTACCCAGGGCAGGAGGCGCCCGGGGCCGGCCTCCGCGCGCAGCCATGCGCGCAGCGTCTCGCCAATTGTGGGCCAGACGCCGAGGCCCGCGGGCGCAAAGCCGCCGGCCGCCGCAGTTCGGCCTGTCGGCCAAGTTCTGGCGATCCCCTGCGAGGCACGTTGCGGCCGGCCCGGCTCCGCCATTCCCTGCACCTGACGATACGCGACGAGCGCGGAGGCTACCGGAACGTGCAGGGATGCGAATAGCGGTACAGATCAGGAACGGGCTGAGCTCGACCTATTTTTCCTCTTCCATCGTCACCGCCACCGCGGCCTTGGCCGACAGCCGGACCTTGTTGCCCTCGACGTCGGCGACGAGGCCCTTGTCGATGAAGTGGTGATGACCCCTGTGGCTGCCCTCACCGCTGTCTTTCTTGGTCAGCTTGATGCGATTGCCTTCGACGCGATCGACGGTGCCGATGTGGACGCCGTCGGCGCCGATGACTTCCATATGCTCTGCGATGTTCTGCATGGTGGGATCCTTGTTGGACCCAACACAACGCCTGAAAGCCCTTTCCGTTCGTTCGTGACAAAACCGCTCGGCGCGATGGGCGACCGTTCCATCTCGGCACGGTCAGCCTCGGTTCAGGTCGATTGAGCCGAAAGTCTCATAAGACGCCAGCCTCGGCAGGACTACACTGCTTCCATACCTCCCCGGCAGACGGGCAGGTCGTGATAGCTCGCGGTACCGAAGAGACCGCTGGAGCTCTTTCTCAGGTGGCTCAAGCGTCCCTGAGACCCGGCGTTGCGTACGCAACTCGCAATACTCGCCTGTCGCGTCGCACACCAAGCGTACTCCGCGAGCGAATGAGCGCTGAAAGG
The DNA here is from genome assembly GCF_009759665.1 of Bradyrhizobium cajani. GTDB lineage: Bacteria > Pseudomonadota > Alphaproteobacteria > Rhizobiales > Xanthobacteraceae > Bradyrhizobium > Bradyrhizobium cajani. The sequence continues at coordinate 14,903 of NZ_WQNE01000031.1, read as the reverse complement.
CGCCAGGAGTAGCGTTTGAGTTTGATAGGAGCAGCACATGGCAGTTCAAGTACCGAGCGATTTTCGCCGCGTGATTGTTGCCGCGTCGGTTGGAAACGTCATCGAATGGTATGATTTCTATATCTTTGGCAGCCTGGCCGCGGTTCTGTCGGTCAAGTTCTTCGAGCCGTCCCACGCGGTTGCAGCCCTCCTCAGCACGATCGCGCTGTTCACTGCAGGATTCCTGATCCGTCCACTGGGAGCTTTCCTCTTTGGATGGATGGGCGACCGGGTCGGGCGAAAATATACGTTCCTCATCACGCTGACCGGAATGGGACTGGGTACGGGGGCAATCGGGTTGATCCCGACCTACCAGTCCATCGGTCTCACGGCGGCGTTCCTTCTATTCGGCTTGCGTATGATCCAGGGTCTGTGCCTGGGCGGCGAGTATGGCGGCGCCATCACTTATGTCGCCGAGCATGTCCCGGATGACAAGCGCGGCTACTACACCGGCTGGCTCCAGACCTCCCCGACTCTGGGCATCGTGGTCTCGCTGGCCGTGATCATCCTGACACGGACCTGGTTCGGCAATCAGGCCTTCGACGAGTGGGCCTGGCGCGTTCCGTTCCTGGTGTCCTTCCTCTTGGTCGCCATCGCGATCTATATTCGGCTCCAACTCCAGGAGACGCCGATCTTCCAGGAGATCAGGGCCCGCGGCCAGATGACGGCGAATCCGTGGAAGGAGGCCTTCCTCAGCTCGAACGTCAAATTCATCGGTATCGCCATCGTGGTCCTGATCGGACAGGGCGTGGTCTGGTACAGCGGTCAGTTCTGGGCGCTGTACTTCCTTCAGCAGGTCTCCAAGGTGGACGCGCTGACCTCCGCCTACATCGTGGGAGCCGCGCTGCTGATCGCCACACCGAGCCTGATTTTCTTCGGCTGGCTGTCGGATCAGATCGGCCGCAAGCCGGTCATCCTGGGCGGCATGCTGCTCGCCGCGATCACGTACTATCCGCTGTATCTATGGCTGGGATCGGTCACGCAGCCCGGTAACATCAACTATCCGACTGCGATCTTCATCATCTTCATCCTCGTTTGCTACGTCGGGATGGTCTACGGGCCGGTCGGCGCATTCCTGGCGGAATTCTTCCCCGGCAGGATCAGGTACACGTCGGTGTCGGTGCCGTACCACATCGGCAACGGCTGGGGTGGTGGATTGGTGCCGTTCATCACGTCGGCGGCATTCGCGGCGACCGGGAGCATCGGCTACGCGTTGATCTACCCGATTGTGGTGCCTGCGGTGTGCTTCGTGCTCGCCGTCTTCCTGATGCCGGAGACGCGCAAGATCAGTATCTGGCAACCGATCGAGCCCAGAGCCGCTCAGTGACATCATCACCTCTCCTCCGACCGCCAACCGATGGCGGCCGGAGAAGAGCCGGCGACCTCTCTTCTCAGCCGGCTCGGTGATGCCAGTGATCGTTCCACCAAGCGGTGAAGTCGCGATCGGTCATCAATTCCCAACCTGCGAGCAAGATCACCACTATGCCCGACAATGCGCTGCTCACCGTGGCCGACGTGGTCTCATAGCCAATGGACCAAGGGGCCACCACCAGGGCCAAGCCCAGCAGCATTTCGCCCCATTCTTCCAGGTAGGACGGGATGACAAAGCCTTCTACAGCAAACAGCATGACGCCCAGCCCGAGCGCGATTGTGATCCAGACAGCCGCCCCGGATAAGCCCAGGACGAAGGACGACAGGACCAGCCACACGCCCACCAACAGGCTGGCAACGTCTTGCCAATGTTGGATGCGCATGATGCTCACCTCCCTTCTCGTATTCATATATGGGGGCGCACAGATGAAGAACCATCCGGTCCGGCCTGCGTTGTGTTGCCGCGACTGCCGGTCCAGAACCGGCGTTCAATCCTGGCCCATGCCCTGGAAAGGGCTCTTGCGAGTGCGGCGCACCAGGATGCAGATTGTCGGAGCTTGACAGGTGTCAATGTCTACCGTTCCCGGCCCACCCAGTTCGCGCCGGAACAAGAGGGAGATGACGCCATGCGAGAAATGGAAATCCACGATTATGCGCGGCAGTTGCTGGAAGCACATGGCCCCAAAGCCATTGCCGAAGCCGCCCAGAATGCCATCGATCTCGAGTCAAAGGGCGAGCTCGAATTGGCCCGAACCTGGCGGCATATCGAAGACGCCATGAAGCTCATGCGCGGGCCGCACCAAAGCTGAAGCCGCCGCCGCGCGCGAAACTGCCTGACTGCGAGTGCCGCGCCATGCCGGATCGAGGCTGACGCGGCGCCAACGCCGAACGTGGTCCACCGTCCGTCGCAAGCCGCTCGGTTGCGGCCGAACGGCAACGCGATCTCAGGACGCTGATCTGGGAGCGAAGCCATGGTTGCGGAATGTGCGACAGCCGAAGATCTCGTAAAGGCAATCAAGGACGACAACGTCCAGATGATCGATTTGCGATTCACCGACCTGCCGGGGGTGTGGCAACATTTCTCTATCCCGCCAAGCGCGGTGAATGCGGATGCACTCGCTGAGGGCATCGGATTCGATGGCTCATCGATCCGCGGCTTCCAGGAGATCCAGGAAAGCGACATGCTGGTTGTCGCTGATCCGGCGACGGCCTTCGTCGACCCCTATAGCCAGGCAAAGACGCTGGTCCTCATCTGTAACATCAGAGACCCGGTGACCGGCCAATCCTATAGCCGGGATGCCCGCTACATCGCCCAGAAAGCCGAAACCTACCTCAAGGGCACCGGGCGCGCCGATACGAGCTACTTCGGCCCGGAAGCGGAGTTCTTCGTGTTCGACGACGTCCGCTACGGACAGGGCATCAACTACGCCATGCACGAAATCGACTCCAGCGAAGGCAGTTGGAACACCGGCGCAGAGGAAGCACCAAATCTGGGCCACAAGCCGCGCCCGAAGGAGGGATACTTTCCCGTTCCCCCGACCGACAGCATGCAGGCGCTACGCACCGAAATGGTGCTGACGATGGAATCCCTGGGGATCCAGATCGAAGCCCATCACCATGAGGTCGCGACCGGCGGCCAAAACGAGATCGACATGCGCTTTACCACCCTCACCCGCATGGCCGACAATCTGATGATCTACAAATACGTGGTGAAGAACACCGCGCATCGGTACGGCAAGACCGCGACATTCATGCCGAAGCCGCTGTTCGAGGACAACGCTTCGGGCATGCACGTTCACCAATCGCTGTGGAACGGCGAGACCAATCTGTTCTACGACAAAGGTGATTACGCCGAGTTGAGCCAGCTCGGCCGCTACTATATCGGCGGGCTATTGAGCCACGCCTGGGCGTTGTGCGCGCTTTGCGCCCCCACCACGAACTCCTATCGGCGTCTGGTTCCGGGCTATGAAGCCCCGATCAACCTGGTCTATTCCCAGCGCAATCGCTCAGCCTGCTGCCGGATTCCGATGTATTCGCCAAACCCACGCGCAAAGCGCGTCGAGTTTCGTACGCCAGATCCATCCTGCAATCCCTATCTGGCCTTTGCCGCGATGCTGATGGCCGGCCTTGACGGCATCGACAACCGGATCGATCCGGGCAGCCCGATCGACAAGAACCTGTACGACCTCCCGCCTGCGGAGGCGAAGGAGGTGAAGTCAACGCCGGGATCGCTGGATCAGGCACTTGACGCGCTCGAGCGCGATCACGCATTCCTCCAACGCGGCGATGTCTTCACCGCCGACGTGATCGAAACCTGGCTCGACTACAAGCGAAAGAAAGAGGTCGATCCTATCCGGCTGCGCCCGCATCCTTATGAGTTTCATCTTTACTACGATATCTAGCATCTAATCGTAAGGCACCGGCCTCGGATCAGGGCGCAAATGGAGGGACTCCATCGGGCGCTATTGCAGCGGAATAGTACGCCATGCGGCCGATCTTCCATCCGAGCCTGGTCAACGGTCGCTACGGCGACCCAACGGTCTATGTGGAAACGCTGTTCGAAAAGCGAAGTCTGCTGTTCGATATCGGAGAGATTGCTTCACTGTCGCCGCGGAGGATACGGCGCATCGACCAGGTCTTTGTCTCGCATGCCCATCTCGATCACTTCGTTGGTTTCGACCATCTGCTTCGTTTGCTTGTCGGCCACGAGAAATCGGTACAGCTCTTCGGTCCGTCCGGCTTTGCTGAGCGCGTCTTTCACAAGCTTCAGGCCTATCGCTGGAACCTGGTCGAGAAATATCCATGCGATCTTGTTTTCGACGTCAGCGAACTCGGCGCGACAGATTCCATATCGACCACGCGGTTCCGAATGAGGAAGGCTTTCGCAGCAGAGGCACCAGTGTCTCGCAAGACCTTTGCCGGTGTACTCTGCGATGAACCGACCCATCGCGTATCAGCCGCGATCCTCGAACATGGCACGCCCTGCCTCGCGTTCGCGCTGCAGGAGGCGGCACATGTCAACGTATGGAAGAACCGGCTGTTGGAACGCGGACTGCCGGTCGGTTCGTGGCTGCACTCCCTCAAGAAGGCCGTCGTCGAGCGTCGCGCCGACGATCACTTGATCCGTATCGACGAAGCGGCACCGTCGGATCGCCTCGTTCCGCTCGAGAGCCTGCGCGATCTCTTGACGGTCACGGCCGGCCAGAAAATTGCCTATGTAACCGATGCCGCCGACACGCCGGCCAATCGTGCCGCGATCGCGGCGCTGATTCAGAACGCAGACATCCTCTTCATCGAGGCGACGTTTGCGGGGGCAGACGCGGCATTGGCGAGGGAGCGCGCCCATCTTACAACCACGGCTGCCGGAGAAATCGCGCGGCAAGCCAATGTACGCCGCGTCGAACCTTTTCACTTCTCTCCGCGCTATGCGGGCGAGCCCGAGCGGATGCTGGCCGAGGTGATGGCAGCATTCAGGGCGTCTCGCGCCTAGCGCCATGACCTGAACCGTCTGCCCACACCTGTTCGACAAAATAGGCGCGTCGATCGTTCGCAGGCATCCGTCGCACCATCCGAAAGCCATAACCGGAATCCGGGTCCCGGTTGAAGTCACATGCCAACCCTGCTAGGCTTTTGTCTATTGCGCACCCAAGGTAGGAGCGCGCTCCCCTGAGCGAAGCGCGCGTAGAGCGGAGGCTGGCCGCAGACGCAGCCGGTCAAAGACGGCCCTATTCGAGCGGATGAAGCAGCCACGATGGCCACATCGAGGTGCTCATCGTGAAGAGCTGCCTCTCACATCGACAAATCGTGTCGTATTTGGGGAGGACCGGAGGGATGGCTGATCAATGGCTATTCAAGAGCGAGACTTACGATAACTGCAATTGCGCTATGAATTGTGGTTGCCAATTCAATTTGCCGAGTACCCACGGCTATTGCCAGTCGGCTTTCGTTGGCAACATTGTTGAAGGCCACTTCGACGGTACCCCGATCGCAGGCCTGAACTGGGCGGCGCTGTACAAGTGGCCCGGCGAAATCAAGCACGGAAGCGGCCGGCGCCAGATAGTCATCGACGAGCGCGCGGATGAAGCTCAACGGATCGCGCTTGAGGCGATCATTTCAGGCGACGCATGCGAACCGTTGAGCAATCTCTTCTCCGTATTCGCGTCGACATGCTCTGACTCTTGCGAGACATTGTTCCTGCCGATTCATCTTGAAGCGGACTTGGAGCTGAGAACCGCCAGCGTAGATATACCCGGGATCATGCGAAGCATCGGCAGGCCGATGATCAACGAATTTAACGGTCAACCATTCCACATTGCGCTGGCGCGGCCCAGTGGCAGTTTCGAGTTTACCTATGCCGAGATCGGGCTGGGTACGACCTCGATCACGGGTGATATGGAGATGGCGTTCGAAGATTCATGGGCGCATTTTTGTGTTCACCACTTCAACCAGCACGGCTTGGTCCGGGAAAGATCAAGGCTCGCCGCATGGCTTGAGCGCATGAGTCCGCGTTCCCGTGAATGACGGCAATGGGTCACGAAACGCGGTGGTACAGGCGGTAGGCGCAAAATCGGCTAGATCAGCGGCTCCGGTGACGAGGCATGGTGGTTGGCGATCTTCCAGTCGCCGTCCTCGCGGATGATGACCCAGCTCATCTTGACCTCGAGCGGCGGGCGTTCACCGGCGAGGTCGAATGAGATGATGGCGGCCATGTTGATGATGTCAGGGCCGGCCAGCGCCGCCCTCACCTCGGAAAACACCGCGCTCGGAGCGCGCCAGCGCGGCAGGTCATTGAAATAGACCGCAACGCCATCGCGCCCGCGATAGAGCTTTGGGTTGGAGCCGAAAAAGAACGCGTCCTTCGAATACAGCGAGGCGAGCGCCACCGCATCGAGCGTCGTGAAGCCGGCGCGCCATTTCGCGATGATGGCGGAGACGATGGCGTCGGCTTCGTTGCTCATATGCGTCAGCCCTTCGCGACTTCCTTCGCAAAAGTATCGCGCAGCCCGATGGTCCGCGAGAACACGGGCTTGCCGGGCGTCGAATCCTTGTCGCGCACGAAATAGCCCTGGCGCTCGAACTGCATCGGCTCCGTCGCATTGCTCTCGGCGACCGACGGCTCGACCCGCGCGTCGGCGAGGATCTCGAGCGACTCCGGATTGAGATCGGCGGCGAAGTTCGACGCATCCGGGCTCGGATTGGCAAACAGCTGGTTGTAGATGCGGATTTCCGCGGGCACGGAGGTCGCCGCCGGCACCCAGTGCATGGTTGCCTTGACCTTGCGGCCGTCGGGGGCGTTGCCGCCCTTGGTCGCGGGATCGTAGGTGCAGCGCAGCTCCACCACCTCACCGGCCTCGTTCTTGATCACGCCGGTGCATTTGACGAAATAGGCGTAGCGCAGCCGCACCTCGTTGCCCGGCGACAGGCGGAAGAACTTCTTGGGCGGGTTCTCCATGAAGTCGTCGCGCTCGATATAGAGCTCGCGGCCGAACGCGATCTTGCGCGTGCCGGCGGAGGCGTCGTCCGGGTGGTTGATCGCCTCGAGCTCTTCAGTCTGCCCTTCCGGATAGTTCTCGATCACCACCTTGAGCGGCTTCAGCACCGCCATGCGGCGCTGCGCGGTGCGGTTCAACTCCTCGCGAATGCAGAATTCCAGCATGCCGACATCGACCACGCTGTTGGCTTTCGCCACGCCAATGCGCTTGACGAATTCGCGCAGCGCGGCCGGCGGCACGCCGCGGCGGCGCATCCCCGCCATGGTCGGCATGCGCGGGTCGTCCCAGCCCGCGACATGGCCCTCGCGCACGAGCTGGGTCAAGACGCGCTTGGAGAGCAGCGTGTAGGTCAGGTTCAGCCGCGCGAACTCGTACTGGTGCGGCTCTGACGGCACCGGCAGCTTCTCGATGAACCAGTCATAGAGCGGCCGGTGGTCCTCGAATTCCAGCGTGCAGATCGAATGCGTGATGCCCTCGATCGCGTCCGACTGGCCGTGCGCGTAATCGTAACTCGGATAGATGCACCAAGCGTTGCCGGTGCGCGGATGGTGCGCATGCAGGATGCGGTAGAGCACGGGATCGCGCAGATTGATGTTGCCCGCGGCCATGTCGATCTTGGCCCGCAGCACGCGCGCGCCGTTCGCGAATTCGCCGGCTTTCATGCGGCGGAACAGGTCGAGATTCTCCTCCACCGTGCGGTCGCGGAATGGCGAGTTCCTGCCGGGCTCGGTCAGCGTGCCGCGCGAGAGGCGGATCTCCTCCTGGGTCTGGTCGTCGACATAGGCGAGCCCGTCGCGGATCAGCTGCTCCGCCCATTCATACAGGCGATCGAAATAGTCCGAGGCGAAGAACAGATTCTTGCCCCAGTCGAAGCCGAGCCAGCGCACGTCGGCCTGGATGGAATCGATATATTCCTGCTCTTCCTTGACCGGGTTGGTGTCGTCGAAGCGCAGGTGGCAGCGGCCCGGAAACTCCTGGGCGATGCCGAAATTGAGCGCGATCGACTTGGCGTGGCCGATATGCAGGTAGCCGTTCGGCTCCGGCGGGAACCGGGTCACGATCTCCCTGTACTTGCCCTGATCGAGGTCGGCTTGGATGATGTCACGAATGAAATCGCGCCCAACCTCAGTCGCCACCGGTTCTGTCATTACGAAAATCCTGTAGGGAAATCAGCGGTCCTTCTGCCAAATTCGCGTGGCCGCGCCAAGGCCTTAAGCCGTCCGCTGTCGGGCTTTAGTTATGCTCCGGTCCTGATATATACCACCGCCTCCAATGCATAGGCCCTGCCAAGAATGACCGATTCCGTCGTCACGCGCTTCGCTCCATCCCCGACCGGCTTCCTCCATATCGGGGGTGCCCGCACCGCGCTGTTCAACTGGCTGTACGCCAAGAAGCACGGCGGCAAGATGCTGCTCCGGATCGAGGACACCGACCGGGAGCGCTCCACCGAGGCCGCCATCGCCGCCATCCTCGACGGCTTGAAATGGCTCGAGCTCGGCTGGGACGGCGAGGTCATCTACCAGTTCAGCCGCGCCGCCCGCCACCGCGAGGTCGCCGAGCAGCTCCTCGCCGACGGCAAGGCCTATCGCTGCTACGCCACCGCCGAGGAGCTCGCCGCCATGCGCGAGAAGGCGCGCGCCGAAGGGCGCACCCGCCTCTATGACGGCCTGTGGCGCGACCGCGACCCGGCAACCGCGCCCGGCGACGTCAAGCCGACGATCCGGCTGCGCGCGCCGCAGACCGGCGAGACCGTGATCGAGGATCAGGTCCAGGGCCGCGTGGTCTGGCAGAACGAGAATCTCGACGACCTCGTGCTGCTACGTGGCGATGGCACGCCGACCTACATGCTCGCGGTGGTGGTCGACGACCACGACATGGGCGTCACCCATGTGATCCGCGGCGACGACCATCTGATCAACGCTGCGCGCCAGAAGCAGATCTACGATGCGATGGGCTGGACGCTGCCGAGCATGTCCCACATCCCCCTGATCCACGGCCCGGACGGCTCGAAGCTCTCCAAGCGGCACGGCGCGCTCGGCGTCGATGCCTACCGCGCCATGGGGTACCTTCCGGCCGCGCTACGCAACTACCTGGTCCGCCTCGGCTGGAGCCACGGCGACCAGGAGATCTTCTCGACCGAGGAGATGATCGCCGCGTTCGATCTCGCCGGCGTCGGCCGTGCCGCCGCCCGCTTCGATTTCGCCAAGCTGGAAAACCTCAACGGCCACTATATCCGCCACGCCGACGATCAATCGCTTGTGAAGATGTTCGAGGATGTGCTGGATCACGTCGTCCCCAGCCGCGACCAGCTTAAGGCGAAGTTAAACGACACCACGCGCGCGCAGCTTCTCAAGGCCATGCCGGCCCTGAAGGAGCGCGCCAAGACGCTGATCGAGCTGATCGACGGCGCCTATTTCATCTTCGCCGACCGGCCGCTGGAGCTCGACGCCAAGGCGCAGGCGCTGCTGACGGGCGAGAACCGCAAGCTGATCGGCCAGCTTCATTCCGCGCTGGAGAAAGTCGAGACGTGGAGCGGCGCCGTCACGGAAGCCGCGCTGCGTACCTTTGCCGAGGAAAATAGTCTCAAGCTCGGCGCGGTCGCCCAGCCGCTGCGGGCGGCGCTGACCGGACGAACCACGTCGCCTGGTATATTTGAGGTTTTGGACGTGCTGGGGCGCCAGGAAAGTCTGGGTCGGCTTCAGGATCAGGCCCAGGACTAGGCCAAAGACTAGGCTACGACGTAAGTCGACCATGCGTGCGTCGATCTTGCAGCGCACACAGCAATAATATACCCATCTCCCCCGTACCTTCTGGAACATCCGGCCTGCCCCGCGATCTCATCGGGGCCTTCCGGGTCCGGCCCGTTTCACCATACATCGGGGACCTCTGATGGACGCAAAACCAAGCAACAAGACCGCCACGCTGACGGTTGGAAACAAGAATTACGATCTTCCGATCCTCAGCGGCAGCGTCGGGCCTGATGTCATCGATATCGGCAAGCTCTACGGCCAGTCCGGCCTGTTCACTTACGATCCGGGCTTCACCTCGACCGCGAGCTGCCAGTCCAAGATCACCTATATCGACGGCGACGCGGGCGTGCTGGAATACCGCGGCTACCCGATCGAGCAGCTCGCCGAGCACGGCGACTTCCTGGAGACCTGCTATCTCCTGCTCTACGGCAACCTGCCGACCGCCGCGCAGAAGAAGGATTTCGACCACCGCGTGACCCATCACACGATGGTGCACGAGCAGATGGCCCGCTTCTTCCAGGGCTTCCGCCGCGACGCCCATCCGATGGCGATCATGGTCGCAGCCGTCGGCGCGCTCGCCGCGTTCTACCACGACTCCACCGACATCAACGATCCGAAGCAGCGCATGATCGCGTCCATGCGCATGATCGCGAAGATCCCGACGCTGGCGGCGATGGCCTACAAATACACCGTCGGCCAGCCCTTCATCTATCCGAAGAACTCGCTGGGCTTTGCCGAGAACTTCCTGAACATGTGCTTCGCGGTGCCCTGCGAGGACTACAAGGTGAGCCCCGTGCTCGCCGACGCGCTCGAGAAGATCTTCATCCTGCACGCCGACCACGAGCAGAACGCCTCGACCTCGACGGTGCGCATCGCCGGCTCTTCCGGCGCCAACCCGTTCGCCTGCATCGCGGCGGGCATCGCCTGCCTCTGGGGCCCGGCGCATGGCGGCGCCAACGAAGCTGCGCTCAACATGCTCTATGACATCGGCACGGTCGACAAGATCCCCGAATTCATCGCCAAGGTGAAGGACAAGAACAGCGAAGTCCGCCTGATGGGCTTCGGTCACCGCGTCTACAAGAACTACGATCCGCGCGCCAAGATCATGCAGAAGATGTGTCACGCCGTGCTCAAGGAGACCGGCCATGGCAACGATCCGATGCTGAATGTGGCGATGGAGCTCGAGAAGATCGCGCTCAGCGACCAGTACTTCATCGACCGCAAGCTCTACCCGAACGTCGACTTCTACTCGGGCATCACGCTGAAGGCGATGGGCTTCCCGGTCTCGATGTTCACCGTGCTGTTCGCGGTCGCCCGCACCGTCGGCTGGATCAGCCAGTGGAGCGAGATGATCGAGGATCCGCACCAGAAGATCGGCCGCCCGCGCCAGCTCTACACCGGCGTCGCCAAGCGCGACTACGTGCCGATCAAGGATCGCAAGTAAGCCTTTAGCCGAAACGGCTTTCGAGACGGCGCCATCTCACGATGGCGCCGTTCTTGTTTGGCAGGACATCAAGGAGTGAGCAAAGCGTTAGGGCGAGCGGATGCAGATCACGAACCCGTTGGATGGCTGATTGCAGGTCGTGGCCTGCTCACCGTTCCCCGATGCGGCCGGCGAGATGGTGCTTCTTCCCAGATGCGACATTGACGGGGTGATCACCGCCGAGCGCATCGAAGCGACGGCCGTGCAGTACAGCGGTCACGACGTGCCCAAACCGAAATGGCCGCGCCCGGGGATGATGATGCTTCCTGTCACCGTTGACCTAGCTGATCCGACGCGGTTCAGGATCGAATGGGATCTGGTGCCGACCGGGCGGGAAGCCGCCGCAGAGCCGGCCGACGCCCCCACTCGCGGGCCGTTCCCCGCCTCTGGCGCGAGGTGGAGCATGCCACTTCGTCGACGGCGCTGGTCAACGGCCTTACGCCGCAGCAGACCGAGATCGCGCTTGCCGGTGGCGCCGCCGCTCTCGGTCTGGTCCCGACGACGGCGACAGTGCTGTCCGCGCGCGAGGTGCAGCCAAGCAGCGCGCCGGGTGGAACATGGGACATTGCGGTTCGGGTGCGCGACCCGAACGGCGGACCGGGCTGGGAGGCCGTCACTCGCATGTCATTCAGCAGCGCAAGCCGCGAAAGTCGCACCGCCGCCGGGGTCGAGTTGCCCGTCCTGGTGGACCCGGACAACCGCAAACGGATCATCGTCGACGTCCCGCGTCTTTGCTGACACATTGCAGGCTAGGCGTGCCCCCACCTCTCCACGACGAAGAACGATATGATAGGCAACCTGCGCCTTGCGCGCCTACGCTAGATGTGTAGCACCGAGGTTGCAGAACGAACTACCGGCAGCGAGTGCCCCACCGGCATCATCTCGTATGGCGGCTTCCAACCGGGCAGCGCCGCGATGCGTGCGCGCCAGGCATCGATAGCCGGGAAGTCCATGCGGAGATCGAATCCAGTCTCCTCAGTCGGATAGTAGAGATATCCTGCTAGCGAGAAGTCGACGATCGTCGGCCGGCCACCCAGCACGAAGCTGTGATTGCCGAGATGCTTTTCGACGATCGATAATGCGCTCTGCGTCCTGGCCCTCACATAAGCGAGCACGTCCGGGTGCGGCGGCTTCGGCATCATGGATTGCAACACCCGATGCGCGGCGAAATTTCCGGTGAACCGGTGATTGTCGAAGAGCAGCCAGCGTGCTGTCTCGAATCTCTCCGCTGCGCTCGACGGGCCGAACATGCCATGGGTCTCTGCGAGCCATCCCAGGATCGCACCTGACTGGCTCAGGCGTCGGCCGTCCACCTCGAGCACAGGGATTTCCCCCATCTCGTTCGTCGTGGCGCGCCAGACCGGGTCGCGGGTCTCACCGCCAACGAAGTCGACACCGACAGGCTCCCAGTCGAGCCCGGCGCAATTGAGAAACAGCGCGACCTTGAACGAATTCCCGGACGCGCCCACACAATACAGGCGATATCGCGTCATTGGACAGCCTCTCTCGGGCATCAGGCGAATATCCTCACCTGCTGCTGACATCGTCATGTCAGCAGTCCCGATCGCAACCGTCGGCCCCCAGGACGCTCTTGCTGCCGCGCACAACAAGTCGGCGCATCGGACCAGCAAGCGCTTGACAGTCGAAACACTCCGCGCGCAAATTCTTACACTAAGTAAGAATGACGACAGGGATGGAAATGCCGGAGCAGCCGAGAAGTCGGCGGCAGACGCGCGCTGCCATTTTGACTCATTTGCTCCAGTCGGGCGGCTCGTTTCGGCCGCCTCTGGCCAAGGCCGTGCGCCTGTCCGAGGCGAGCCTGTCGCGCATCCTGTTCGACCTGAAGGCCGAAGGCCTGATCGAGGAGGTGCGGCGCCCCGCCCCTTACGTCGGCGGCCCGACGGGCCTCGTGACACTCGACGGCTCGGTGGCGCTCGCCGCCGTCGAGCTGACCGCTCAATGGCTCAGCGTCGGCGTCGGCGGCCTGTCGGGTGAACTGCACTACACGGAACGTCTGCCGTTGCCGAAGGCGCCGACCGTCGAGACGGTCGGCCGCGTGTTCCGCGAGGCGCTGACACTGCTGCGCGACTGGACCCGCCGCCGCCGCATCACGCTCTCACAGATCGGCATCTCCATTCCGGGCCTTGGCCGGTTGACCGTATCCGGCAATCCGATCATTCCCTGCGATGTCGGGCGTATCAGCGGCATGACCGAACAGATGTTTGCCGACGTGCCGCTGGAGTTCACCAATTCGGTCGTGGCGCACGCCACGTTTCACCGCTGCCGCACGCAGAACTATCCGTTCAGCGGCACGCATCTGTTCGTCTTTGTCAGCCATGGCGTTGCCGGCGCCTGGATGGATGACCCGGCCGAGGCCGATGCGCTCCAGCCGGTCGAGCTCGGCCACATGGTATTTGGACCAGAGGGACCGCGCTGCCGCTGCGGCCATCACGGCTGCGTCGAGGCCTATACCTCGCTCCCCGCCTTGGCCGAGCTCCTCGGCGTCTCCGAAGCCGAATTGCTCCAGCTCGGCAGCGAATGGGTGCACGCGATCCCGCGCTTGACGCGCGTGCGCCATGAGTTGCGGCGGCGGCTGTTCCGGCTCGGCCTTGCGATCGGCAACACGCTGAACGTGAAACCATGCGGTGGGGTCGCGATCAGCGGCTGGCCATCGCTTCTTTCCGATGACGATCGCAACGCCGTGGTCGAGGGCATCGACGCCTGCCTGCTGGGCGGCCGGACATTGGCGCAGGTGTCCATCGCCTTCGTACCACCTTCGACCGGCAACGATCCGCAGGCCGCCCTCGCGTTCGCCGCCTTCTGTCTGGCCAGCCGCGGCGGCATGCCCGCCACATCGACGGAGGCCGCCTGACATGCCCTGAGTCGTGGGCCTCGATACGCCAAGAACGGCTCACAGAACTGCGCAAGGAACTTCACACCGGGAGGAACTGCCATGCCGATCACAACAACAAGGCGCCGTCTGCTCGCTGGATCCGTTGCCACCCTCGCACTGCCGGCCTTTGCCCGCGCGCAAGGCGCGGTCAAGCCGCGCCTGACCGCGATCTCTCAATGGTCCGCAGGCAGCGATGGGGCGGCTATCACCGCACTCGGCAAGAAATTCGAGGAGAAAGGTGGGGTTTGGCAGCACTCGCCCGTCCCCGGCTTCACCACCGAGATGATGAACAAGCTGCGTGCGCAGATCATCGCCGGCGATCCACCGGCCTGTTCGCAACTCAAGGGCCCCGAGATTGCGGCCTGGTCGAAGATTGCCCCGACCGTCAATCTCGACGCCCTCGTCGCCGCCGCCGGCTACGAGAAGGTCGTCGCTCCAGACCTTGCGCGATTGCACAAGCCCGGGGGCAAGTGGATTTCACTGCCGTTGCAAATCTACAGCACCAACATGCTGTTTCTCTCCAAACGCGCGATGGACAAGGCCAAGGCCGACAAGACTCCCGTCACCTGGGCCGACTTCAACGATCTTGCCGAGAAGATGAAATCGGGCGGCATCACCTATCCCATCGCCAATGGGGGCACTCGCCCCGACGACGGACAAAAATTCGAGGCCTCTCTCGCCGGCATCAGTCCCGCCGCGTACCGGGCGGCCATCATGAATCTCGACAAGAAGGCCCTGGAAGGGCCCGAGATCAAGGCTGCCTTCGCGCAGGTGCGCAAGATCGCCGACTGGAGCGATCCCAACATCGGCGCCCAACCTTATGCGACCAACCTGAAGCGCTTCATCGACGGCGACATGGGCATGATGATCCAGGG
>NZ_WQNE01000030.1 GCF_009759665.1 Bradyrhizobium cajani | reverse complement strand
AAATCCTCCATCCTTGGCCCCGAACACGCTTCACCGCTACTCACCCGAGGTGGGAGCCGTATGCGGGAAAGCCGCACGTACGGATCTGTGCGGGGGGCGCCCAGCAATGAGCGTCCCTACCGCGACCGCTTCGCTCGCAATGACGAGTGGTGAGATCTAGCCCGCCTTCAACGCCGCGATCAGCTTGGCCGTGTGCTGTTCCAGCACCTTGGCGTCTTCCTTGCGGCTCGCCGGGGGCAACATGGCGACGCCGTCGTGGCGCGGCATCACGTGCATGTGCAGGTGAAACACCACCTGTCCGCCGGCCGGCTCGTTGAACTGCTGCACGGTGATGCCGTCGGCCTCGAACGCCTTCATCGCGGCGGCCGCGATCCTGTGCGCGCCGCGGGCGACTTGGGCATAGTCGTCAGGCTTGATGTCGAGGATGTTGCGGGCAGGGGCCTTCGGGATCACCAGCGTGTGGCCTGGCACGCGCGGCATGATGTCGAGGAAGGCAAAGACGTGCTCGTCCTCGTACACCTTGTAGCAGGGTAGCTCGCCGCGCAGGATCTTTGCGAAGATGTTGTTGGTGTCGTAGGCGGTCATGGCGGCTCCTCGAACAGTTTGCGCTTACTGTCACCAGCGACGGCGAGGCGTCAAGGCGCCTCGTCGATGCCTTTGCGGAACGGGCCGAGCTCGGCCAGCTCCCGTCCGGCTTCCGCAACATAGGCGCGCTCGCGCTTGAGATAATCGTCGATGGCGCGGCGCAAGCCCGGATCGGCGATGAAGTGGGCGGAATGGGTGGTGCGCGGCAGGTAGCCGCGCGCGATCTTGTGTTCGCCCTGTGCGCCGGCCTCGACATTCGCGAGGCCACGATTGATGGCGAAATCGATCGCCTGATAGTAGCAGACCTCGAAATGCAGGAACGGATGATGTTCGACGGCGCCCCAGTTGCGCCCGAACAGCGTATCCGAGCCGATGAAGTTGATCGCGCCCGCGATCCAGCGGCCGTTGCGGCGAGCCATCACCAGCAGCACGTCCTCGCTCATGGTCTCGCCGATCAGCGAGAAGAACTCGCGCGTCAGATACGGCCGGCCCCATTTGCGCGAGCCGGTCTCCATGTAGAATTCGAAGAAGGCGTCCCAAGCATCCTCGGTGATGTCGCCGCCCGTCAGCCAATGGATGGTGACGCCCGCGGCGAGCGCATCGCGCCGCTCGCGCTTGATCGACTTGCGGTGGCGCGAGTTCAGCGTGGCGAGGAAATTGTCGAAGGTCGCAAAGCCGTGGTTGTGCCAGTGGAACTGCTGGTCGGTACGCTGGAGGAAGCCGTGCTCGGCGAGCAGCTTCCATTCCGCCTCGCGCGCGAAGGTGACGTGCACCGAGGAGGCCTTGCTGACGCCGCACAGCGCCACCAGCCCGCTTGCGAGCGCGTCCATGATGCGTCCGCGATCGACGCCGTCGCGGACCAGCAGCCGGGGCCCCGTGGCCGGCGTGAAGGGAACCGACACCTGGAGCTTCGGGTAGTAGCGTCCACCGGCGCGCTCATAGGCATCCGCCCAGCCGCGGTCGAAGACGTATTCGCCTTGCGAGTGCGATTTCAGATAGCAGGGCACGACGCCGGCGACGCGGCCGTCGAGCTTGGCCATGAGATGCCGCGGCCCCCAGCCGGTGCGGATGGTTGCTGAACCCGAGGTCTCGACGGCCGAGAGAAATGCGTGCGAGACGAAGGGGTTATAGTCGGATTTTGAGAGGCCGAGGGAATCGCCTGGAAGGGCGGATGAGGTTCCCGCGCCAAGCCCGTTACATTTGCCGCCGGGATTGGCGCAGGCGTCCCAATCCTGTGGCGATACCTCGCCAATGGAAGGTACCGCCTCGAGCGTGATTTCAGATGATGCCATCGTGCCCAAGATCGTGCATTGCAGCAGCGACTTCAAGAGGCGGGAACTGACGGTCTAGCGGTTACGACCGCCGTCGCAATGACGGTTGAGGGAGCATTCCGCGCCCCTACGGCACGAACCCCTCAAAAATCATCTGATCGGCATACTGCCCGACCCGCGTTCGCTGCTCGGACGTGCGGACGGTCCAGCCGAGCAGTGCGCAGCCGAACACATTGCGGGCGATCCAGGGGGCGGGGGCCGGCAGGTGATCGACCTTGAAGGCGACGAAGTGGGGCTGGGTCTGAAAACCGTGGCGCAGGTACAGCATGCTGTCGCGCTGCTGCTGGGTCAGCTTGGCCCAGTACTCGTCCTCATAGGTCCGCTGCGCGACGATGCCGCGCGGGCGGGAGGGCAGCAGCTCGCGCAGCGCCAGCACCTGGTCGGGATCGAAGGACATGCCGACCGCGGGGCCGTCATAGGATGCCAGCACCTCCGCCATCCGCTTCGCCAGCCTGCGGTCGCCGCCAAAATGGCTCTTCACCTCGATCACCAGCGGGACGCGGCCGGCGACCATCGCGCAGAGGTCGGACAGCGACATCATCCGCTCGGCCGTGTCCTTGAACTTCACTGCCCTGAGCTCCGCCGCGGTTCTCTCGACCACTTCGCCGGTTTCCTCGGTGAGGCGGCCAAGCGCGTGGTCGTGATGCACCATGGCCTCGCCGTCG
Source organism: Bradyrhizobium cajani (assembly GCF_009759665.1). GTDB lineage: Bacteria > Pseudomonadota > Alphaproteobacteria > Rhizobiales > Xanthobacteraceae > Bradyrhizobium > Bradyrhizobium cajani. Next base: position 101,889 of record NZ_WQNE01000030.1, on the reverse strand, counting down.
GCGGAGAGCTGGATGTCGACCTCGATCGAGAAATTACCCGCAATCGCAGCCTGCACGGCGCCCGGCATGTTCTCGACGATGCCGCGCGAAATGTCATGCAGGCCGCGATGGGCGACCGGCCGGGCTGTCAGCCAATCGGGAGCGCGCATGCGCGTCAGGCGACCTCGAACACGCCGTCGACCTCGACCGCCGCATCCGCGGGCAGCGAGGCGACGCCGACCGTGGTGCGGGCGTGGCGGCCCTTGTCACCGAAGGCGGCGACCATCAGGTCGGAGGCGCCGTTGAGCACCTTCGGCCCGTCCAGGAAGTCCGGGGCCGAGTTGATGAAGCCGCCGAGGCGAACCACACGCACGACCTTGTCGAGGTCGCCGAGCGCCGCCTTGACCTGGGCCAGCAGGTTGACGGCGCAGCCGCGCGCCGCTGCGGCGCCGTCCTCGATCGAGACGCCGGCGCCCAGCTTGCCCTTGGCGATCAGCTTGCCGGCGGGATCGAAGCAGACCTGGCCGGAGACGAACAACAAATTGCCGGTGCGCACGAACGGCACGTAATTGGCGACGGGGGTGGGGGCCTCATGCAGCTTGATGCCCTGTTCCGCCAGTTTCTGCTCGACCGTGCCCGCCATGTCTCGACCTCGATGTCCAGGAATTTCATCCGCTCCGGCGCGTCAGATGCGGCCGGATGCGCCCTGTTTCGCCCATCGTGCCGTGACATGCAAGCAACCCGAGCGGGGTGCATTTTGTTGAGGCAGGGCAGGCGGTTCAGCGCGCGGGCCGCAACTTTACGTGAAACGGCCTCAGTTGCGACGCAATGGAACGGTCATTAAAATGTCGAATCTGCGCTTCCCCAGGGAATAGACATGGTGCACCTTTTCCGGACTTCGCTCGGTGTGATGGCGCTCGCGGCGGCCGCTTTCGGCTCCGGCGGCGGGGTGCTGGCCGCCAACGGTCCGTTTCTCGCGCATCAGGCGCTCTATGACCTCAGCCTGGTGAAATCGCGGTCGAATTCGGTCAACAGCGCGCGCGGCCGCATCCTCTACAATTTCACCGGAAGTTCGTGCGAGGGCTACACCTCCGAGTTCCGCCAGGTCTCCGAGCTCGACAGCGGCGAGGGCAAGGTCACGCTCAGCGATCTCCGCTCCAATTCCTGGGAGGACGCCGCGGGAAAGAGCTATCGCTTCAAGATCGAGACGCGCATGAACGAGGCCGACGCCGGCCGCGTCGACGGCTCGGCGGAGCGCGATGGCGACCACATCAACGTCAAGCTGAAGCTGCCGGCGCCGAAGAGCTTCACGCTCGACGGCAGGATCGTGTTCCCGACCGAGCAGATCCAGCGCATCATCGCCGCCGCCAGGGACGGCAAGTCGCTGCTCGAGCTCTCCGTCTATGACGGTTCCGACGATGGCCAGAAAGTCTACAACACGCTGACCGTGATCGGCCAGCCGATCCCGGCCGACCGCGCCACCTCGTCCGATCCGTCGACGTCGGACGAGCACATGAAATCGCTCAAGCGCTGGCCCGTCACCGTCAGCTATTTCGACCGCGACGCCCAGCAGAAGGAGGGCGAGCAGACGCCGGTCTACGCCATGGCGTTCGAGCTCTACGAGAACGGCGTCTCGCGCCAGCTCGTGCTCGATTACAACGATTTCGTGATCTCCGGCGCGATGGGCAAGTTCGACGTGAAGGACAGCAAGCCCTGCAATTGAGCTTCAGCCGTCATTCCGGGGCTCGCGAAGCGAGAACCCGGAATCTCGGGATTCTCATGTGCGCAAGTGCGCGCCATAGTTGGGTCCTGCGGACCGCCCCCGGAATGACAGCGAGAGTTGCGCTGCCAATTCTCTCCTCCGTCATTGCGAGCGCAGCGAAGCAATCCAGCCTGCTTCTGTGGACACAGTCTGGATTGCTTCGTCGCAAGTGCTCCTCGCAATGACGGGCTGGCCCTCGGCTCGCTCTCCGGCTACGCTCCCTGCCAACCACAAACATCCGGGAGCCAGCCCCATGCCCAAGCTCGATCATCTCCGCCCCAGCGGCCTGCATCACAATCCCGCCTATTCCCACGTCGTCACCGCCTCCGGTGCGCGGACCATCTACATCTCCGGTCAGGTGTCTGTGGACGAGGAGGGACGGATCGTGGGCGAGGGCGATATCGCCGCGCAGACGACGCAGGTGATGCAGAATCTCGGCCACGCGCTGAAAGCGGCCGGCGCGACCTACGCCAACATCGTCAAGATCACGACCTTCGTGGTGAACTACAAGCCGGAGCTGCGCCCCATCATCGGCAAGGCGCGCTCCGCCTTCTTCGAAGGCATGGAGCCGCCGGCCTCTACCCTCGTCGGCGTCTCGGCGCTCGCAGCGCCGGAATGGCTGATCGAGATCGAGGCGGTAGCGGTCGCGGATTGAGGTGACCGGTAGCCCCGGATGGCGCGCAGCGCAATCCGGCAGGCCTTTCATTGAGGATGCATAGTCCCGGATCGCGCTGCGCGCCATCCGGGCTACGCTGACAGGACCCGTCTACTTGGGCTTGGCCATCTCTTGTAGAACCGCCATCGCCTCGTCGGCTCGGTCCGCCGGCACAAATAGGTGATCGTGATGGAAGGCCGAAACCGCATTCACGCTGATGCCGGCTTCGGCCAGACGTGACGTGACTGCCGCCAGAAAGCCCACCGCATCGAGTGCGGAGTGAACCGTCAGGGTGATCAGGCGCGAGGGAAGTTCGTGGCGCAGTTCGGCACGTTCAGCCTCCTCGTGCAGTACGACCAGTGTCGTTCCTTCGCGTTCGCGGAACGTCAGCACCGGGCTGATGGTGGCTGGAATGCTCGCGCTCGGCGCGAGCGTGCAAAACACGAAGGTGCCGCCCGGCATCTCCGGCTTCATGTTCCTCAGCAGCGCGTCGAGATCGCGTTCACCTGTCACGGTTGGCCCCCCGTTTGACTCCTCGCGAAGCGATCGGCGCCGGGGGGTGTTGAGGTCTCGGCCAACATACCTTTGTATATCTCCTCAAATCCTTCTCATGCGCCGATCTTACACTGGTACAATTGAGCGACGGCGGGAGATTCTTACAATTTGAGTCCACTCGGGTCACTGCGAGGAAGCTCAAATGAACGTCGTCATTCGAAAGCTCAACGGCTTGTGGCACCTCATCGTCGGGTCCTGTCAGATCCGAACGCCGTTTCTGGAAACCCAGGATCGGCAGTTGGTCGTCCAGTATGCCAGGCGCGCCTATCCGGGTGCACGGATCTTCGAACGCGACTGAGGGGCGAGCTACATCCCTTGTGTTCCCCGTCGGGCAAGACACGCCAGACATGGGTCAATCCGCGCCGTCCAATACATTCTGTTTTACCGAAATTCGGAAGCGGCGTATGTATCGCCGCAACCTGGAAGAGGAGGCGAACAGGCCGCGAGGATGCGCAAGCGTGTCTGCAAATAAGATGCAAGCTGCATAAGTGACGCCGACGCTTTTTTGCTGATGCGGCTGTGCGCCTCTTTGTGAGTTGTGTCCGTGCCGCGGACCGCTACCATGCGCCCCGTTCCCGCAACGCGGGAGCCAGCAGCAAGCGGAGGCACCATGAGCGGGCAGGAACGCAAAGTCAAAGGATCGGACCTGTTCGTCGCGGCGCTGGAGAACGAAGGCGTCGATCGCATCTTCGGCATCCCCGGGGAAGAGAATCTCGATCTCGTCGAATCGCTGCGCACCTCCAGGATCGAGCTGGTGCTGACCCGCCACGAGCAGGCCGCCGCGTTCATGGCCGCGACGCACGGCCGGCTGACCGGCAAGCCCGGCGTTTGCCTGTCGACCCTCGGACCCGGCGCCCTCAACCTGTCCACCGGCGCTGCCTATGCGCATCTCGGCGCGATGCCGATGATTCTGATCACCGGCCAGAAGCCGATCATGAGCAGCCGGCAGGCGCGCTTTCAGATCGTGGATGTGGTCGCGACCATGAAGCCGTTGACGAAGCTGTCGCGGCAGATCGTCAGCGCCTCCAGCATTCCGACCGTGGTGCGCGATGCCTTTCGCGTGGCGATGGAGGAGCGGCCGGGACCGGTGCATCTCGAACTGCCCGAAGATATCGCCGGCGATGAGGTGCCCGCCGTCCCCGCGATCCCGGTCCATCCGATCGAGATCCCGGTTGCCCATCGCGCCGCGCTCGATCGTACGGCGGGGATGATTTTGGCCGCAAAGCGCCCGCTGATCATGCTGGGCGCTGCGACCAGCCGGCCGCGCTCGACCCACGGCATCGTCAGCTTCGTGCGGCGGACCGGCATTCCGTTCTTCACGACGCAGATGGGGAAGGGCACCGTGCCCGGTGGCACCAATCTCTATATGGGCACCGCCGCGCTGTCGGAGCGCGACTACGTCCATGACGCGATCGACGCTGCCGACCTGATCATCGCGATCGGACATGACCCGATCGAGAAGCCGCCCTTCATCATGGGCCCGTCGGGACCGAAGGTCATTCATGTGAGCTACACGCCGGCGAGCGTCGAGCAGGTGTATTTTCCCGACGCCGAATTGGTCGGCGATGTCGGCCCGAGCCTGGAGCTGCTCGCCGACCGCCTCGAAGGCAAGCTGCCGCAGGCCGCGGCCTTGCTGCCGCTGCGCGAAGAGATCCTCAAGCGCATCGCCGACCGCGCCACCGAAGCGCGCTGGCCGCCGACCCCGCAGCGGATCGTGCACGACATCCGGCAGGTGATCCCGGAGAACGGCATCGTCGCGCTCGACAACGGCATGTACAAGATCTGGTTCGCGCGCAACTACCGCACCCGTGTCGCCAACACGCTGCTGCTCGACAATGCGCTGGCGACGATGGGCGCCGGTTTGCCATCGGCGATGATGGCCGCGATGCTCCATCCGGACCGCCGCGTGCTCGCGGTCGCCGGCGATGGCGGCTTCATGATGAACAGCCAGGAGATGGAGACCGCCGTCCGCCTCAAGCTCAATCTGGTCGTGCTGGTGCTGGAGGACAACGCCTACGGCATGATCCGCTGGAAGCAGGCCGTCGATCATTTCGCCGACTATGGCATGACCTTCGGCAACCCCGATTTTGCGATGTATGCGAGAGCCTACGGCGCGAAGGGACACCGCATCGAGAGCATCGACAGCTTTGGACCGACGCTCGATGCGGCGTTCAGGGAAGGCGGCGTGCACCTGGTCTCGATCCCGATCGACTATTCGGAGAATGTGCGCGTGCTGGTCGACGAATTGCGGGCACACGAGAAGTCGAAGGCGTGATCGTTCGATGTTCCCGCCACACTCGTCATTGCGAGGAGCGCAGCGACGAAGCAATGCAGACTGCCTCCGCGGAAAGACCCTGGATTGCTTCGCGGAGCCTGTCATCGGGCCGCGCATCGCGCGGTCCCGGTGGCTCGCAATGACGGAGTTTGTGGCTAAGACCTCGGCCCATTGTGACGACCGCACTTGTCTCGCGATCTCTGATCGCCGACACTCACAATCATGAAACCAACCACAGGAATATGAAATGACCCGCGTTCGTTGTGTCACCGAGATGGGCATGGGCGTCGACGTCCACGGCAGGGACGCCACCAAAGCGGCGAAGCGGGCGGTGTCGGATGCCATCAGGCATTCGAGCCTCGGCTTCTTCCGGATGATCGGCAAGACCGCGAACGACATGTTCGTCGACGTCACGATCGCGGTGCCCAACCCCGAAGCGGTCGACAAGGAAGCGGTTGCCAAGGAGCTTCCGTACGGCACGGTGACAGTCAATGCTGTCAAGGGCGGGCTTGAGATTCCTTCGGCCACGGAAGTGGCCAACGACCCCATCCTCATTGCCAATGCCGCCGTCATCGTCAGCTTCGAGAAGGACTAGGCCGGTGTCCGACAGCGATGTGACGCTGCTGGATCGCCCGATCTGGAGCGCTCTGACGACGAGCCAGAAGCATCTGGCCGAAGGCGGCCCGCGCGCGCTGCGCTATCCCGTGGACATGACTCCGTTTGCCGACATGGTCGACATGTCCGCAGCAAGCTTTGCCGCGCTCGGTGATCTGCTGTCAGGTTCAGAGGTCGCCGCGCTGTTCACACTGGAGCCCGTCGACGTCCCCGCCGGCTTCAAGGTCGTGCTCGCCGAGACCGGCGAGCAGATGATCGGCTCGCCCGCCGACAGTCCGCTTCGCGATGCCGAGATCGTCACGCTCGGTGCCGCCGACGTTCCCGCGATGATGGCGCTGACCGCGCTGACCAAGCCCGGTCCATTTGCGCTGCGCACGCATGAGCTCGGCACGTTTCTCGGCATCCGCGCCGGCGGCGAACTGGTGGCGATGACCGGCGAACGGATGAAGCCGGGCAATTTCACCGAGATGACCGCCGTGTGCGTCCATCCCGAATATCGGGGCCGCGGCTACGCGCAGGCGCTGCTCGCGGCCGTCGCACGCCAGATCGAGGCGCGCGGCGAAATTCCGTTCCTGCACGTGTTCTCCAGCAATTCATCGGCCATTGCGCTGTACCAGCGGCAGGGGATGTGGATTCGACGCCGCCTGCACGTCACCGCGCTGATGAAGCAGGAATGAGCCGCGCCGCGGGCTTCATATCCGCCAAATTCGCGCTATATCGTTTCCAACCATAGTTGGGGGAAGCACATGGACGCCAGGACACCAGAATTTTCCGCCGTGCGGACGGCGATGCAGCGCTATGTCGATCAGGAGATCATTCCGGGCGCATCCTGGGCCGTGCTGCGGGGCCGCGACGTCGTTGACCAGCAATGCGTCGGCTTCGCCGACCGCGAGGCTGGCACCGCACTTGCCCCCGACCATATCTTCCGCGCCTTCTCCAATACCAAGATCGTCGTCACCTGCGCGATCATGCTGCTGGTCGAGGAAGGCCGCATCGGCCTCGATGACGCCGTCGAGAAATTCCTGCCGCAGCTTGGCAATCGCAAGGTGCTGAAGCAGGGCGCTTCGAGCCTTGCCGATGTCGAGCCGGCAAGAAGCCCGATCACGATTCGCCAGCTCCTGACCCACACCTCCGGGCTGAGCTACGGCATCTTCGATCCCGGCACGGTGCTGTTCAAAGCCTATAACGAAGCGCGCGTGCTCAATCCGCTGACGCCGCTGTCCGACATGATCGACCAGCTCGCCGGTCTGCCGCTGTCCTATCATCCCGGCGAGGCTTGGGAATATTCGGTCGCCACCGACGTGCTCGGCCGCGTCGTCGAGGTCGTCTCGGGCAAGCCGCTCGATGCCTTCCTCAAGGCGCGCATCTTCGATCCGCTCGGCATGACAGATACCGGCTTCCACGTTCCGGAAGCGCAGCAGGGCAGGCTGGTCGCGCTCTACACTGGCGCCGACGTGCTCGATCCGATGAAGCCGGGCCTGACGCGGGCCGATCATCTGCCTTATCCGCAGGCCTATCGGCGGCCGCTGCCGCGGCTGTCGGGCGGCGGCGGACTGGTCTCGACCTTGTCCGACATGCTCGCGCTGGTGCGCGCGCTGCTGCCCGGCTCGGACGCGCTGCTGAAGCCGGAGACGCTGCGGCGGATGATGACGAACCAGCTGCCGGCAGGCCAGACCATCCGCTTCGCCAATCTCGGCCCAATCCCGGGCAAGGGTTTTGGCCTCGGCGGCGCCGTCACCTTCGCGCCCATGCCCTTCGATCCCCCGAACTCGACCGGCGAATTCCAGTGGGGCGGCCTTGCCGGCACCCATTGGTGGATCTGCCCGGAGGCCAACACCGCCGGCGTGCTGATGGCCCAGCGCCATATGGGCTTCTGGAATCCCTTCTTCTTCGAGTTCAAGCGCCTCGCCTATCAGGCGGTCGGAGGCTGATCCCGAAAAAATTGCACGCCGCCGCGAATCCTTTTTGGCCGTCGCCTCCTCTTGATGGTCGGGGCAATCAGCCTCGGGTCATCTCGGAGGATGCGATGGCATTTTACAGGAAGAACATCGGCGGCCTGCATCAGGCTGTGCGGATTGCGTTAGGCCTCGCGGCAGCGGTCGCGGCTTTCATCTATCTCGCCGGCGCTACGGCGTGGCTGGTTGCGTTCGGCGGCGCCGGCTTCGCGCTGACCGGCCTTGTCGGTTATTGCCCGATGTGCGCGATGGCCGGCATCGGCAAGGGAGGGGCGTCGTGAGCGCGGCTGCGATCTCGTCAAACCTGTTCGAGGCGGCGCGGCTCGGCGACCCCCAGGCGATCGCGCGGCTACTGGAGACGGCGCAGCCGGACATCCGCCGCTATGCACGTGCGACCTGCCGCAGCTCGGCGGATGCCGAGGACGCAACGCAGGAAGCGCTGTGGATCCTGTTTCGTCATGTCGGCACGGTCCGCTCGCTGCTGGCGTTTTCCGCGTGGCTGTTCGCCGTGGTCCGCCGCGAATGCCTGCGGCTTGCCCGCAAGGCGGGCCTTGCGCCGGCGATCGACGACGGTGCGATGGAGGCCGCACTGCTCGCGCGGCCGGAGGCCGATCTGCGGCTCGACGTGGCCGCAGCCTTCGAGGCGCTGCCGTCGCACTATCGCGATGTCGCCCTGATGCGCGACGTCAAGGAAATGACGATCGACGACATCGCCGCCGCGCTCGGCGCATCCCGGCAGGCCGTGAAGGCCCGCCTGCATCGCGCCCGCGCCCTGATGCGCGAATATCTGACGAGATGAGACATGACCGATTATCAAAGCCCTGACGATCTGAAGTCGATCCCGGCCTTCGTGGCGCTGGCGCCGGTCGAGGCCAATGCCTTCCTGGCCTTCAATCATGCCGTCGAACGCCAGGATGGATTGATCCCGCCAAAATATCGCGAGCTGATCTCGCTCGCGGTCGCGCTCACCACGCAGTGTGCCTATTGCCTCGACGTGCATACGGCGCAGGCGGCGAAGGCCGGCGTCACGCGCGAGGAGGTCGCGGAAGCCGCGCTGATCGCGGCAGCCGTGCGCGCCGGCGGCACGCTCGGCCATGCGCTGCTGGCGCAGCGTCTGTTCGAGCGCAGTCGAGGTGCGGGGGAGACCTAGATGCCTTGCAGACATCGGGATCGATAGCTTGCCAAACTATCTCGGCCTCGACGGATTTCGCTTCGGCTGGGTCGCAGCCTGGATCGACGATCGCGGCGATCACGGCTTCGACTATTCGCCTGGCCTGACGCGTCTGCTCGCGATGCCCCATGCGCGCGCGATGATCGACATGCCGATCGGGCTGGAGCCGAGCGGCTACCGCACCTGCGATCTGCGTGCGCGCGGCATGATCGGCCCCGCCGTGTTTCTCGGCGCGCGCCGCGACCTCTGGACGTTCCCGGACATGGCAGCGGCCAATCGCTATTACTGGGAGCGCGAAGGCAAGGGCAGGGGCGTGTCGGCGCAGCTCTGGAATATCAGGGACAAGCTCGAGGAGGTCGACGCGATCATGACGCCGGTGCGGCAAGCGACGATCGGCGAGGCCCATCCGGAATTGATCTTCTGGAATCTCGCAGGTCGGGTCCGGCTTGAATCGAAGACGTCGCCGCGCGGCCGCGTGCAGCGTGTTGCCCTGCTGAAAGACCGGGGTTTCACCAAGATCGAGACATGGCTGACGCAGCGCCACGGCACCGGCATCGGCCGCGACGATCTCATCGATGCCTGCGCCTGCGCGGTCGCGGCGCGCGACAGCAAGCAATCCGTCGGTGACGGGAAGACCGATCCGCGGGGGCTGAGAATGGAGATCAACTACTGAAGCCTGTCATCCCTCGCGATCGCTTCCGTCTTCCATCTGGACGCGACGGTGATGGCATTGCTTCAGGCGGACGTCATCGCCGTCCAGTCTCGCTGCTCTCTGCTCGTATGCCTCGGCCATCGACCTCAATCGCCGCGCGGCTTCGCCATGTGCGAGATCGCCGGCGACCTGGCGACAGCGTTCAGCGTGATCGAGCAGGGCGCGCTTCTCAATGTTCATCCCGCGACAACGCGCAGAAGGGCCAATGGTCCCTGTGGAAGGGAACAGTGGGATGGCCTCGTCGTAGAATGCGGGAAAAAGTAGCAATCTTTTTTCGCCGGCACGGAACATGACGTTTGAGCCGACGTTGACGCAACGGATGCTGAGGGACAAACCATATGTACGACGTGTGCCAATTGGCGACCGCGATGCTTGCGATCGCCTTTACCGCCGTGCTGATGATCTCGGGCCAACGCTTCATCGAGTACCGGCTGCAACATGAGGCAATGACGCCGATCGTAGCGATGGCGACACTCGCGCGATAGGCGCAGGTCTTGCCCGCACGGATCGTGACTTGCGCCGTTGCGTGCCTCGCTTAGATTAGGTGCGCCTCAGTCCACGCACCAAAGGTCCCGATGTCAGATCTGTCCGCCTTTCTCATCACCAAACGTTGGCCGGCGAAACATCCCGAACTGCTTCAGCTCTATTCCCTGCCGACGCCGAACGGCGTCAAGGTCTCGATCATGCTGGAGGAGATCGGATTGCCTTACGAGGTCCACCTCGTCGATTTCGGCAAGGACGATCAGAAGAGCCCGGAATTTCTTTCGCTCAATCCGAACGGCAAGATCCCGGCGATCCTCGATCCCAACGGCCCGGGCAGCAGGCCGCTGCCGCTGTTCGAATCCGGAGCGATCCTGCAATATCTCGCGGAGAAGACCGGCAAGCTGCTGCCGGAGGACGCGGCGCGCCGCTACCGGACCATCCAATGGGTGCATTTCCAGATGGGCGGCATAGGGCCGATGTTCGGCCAGGTCGGCTTCTTCCACAAATTCGCCGGCAAGGATTACGAGGACAAGCGTCCGCTCGAACGCTACGTGGACGAGTCCAAGCGCCTGCTCGGCGTGATGGAGACGCATCTCACTGGCCGGCAATGGTTCATGGATGACGACTACACCATCGCCGACATTTCCATGCTCGGCTGGGTGCGCAATCTCGTCGGTTTCTATGGCGCCGGCGATCTCGTCGCGTTCAGCCGGTTCAAGTCGGTCGGTGCCTGGCTCGAGCGCGGGCTGGCGCGTCCGGCCGTGCAGCGCGGGCTGAACATTCCGAAGCGACCCTGAAAACTAGGTCAGCGCCTTGTAGCTCATGTAGAGCGCCATCAGCGAGACGAGGGCGATCATGGCCCGGCGCAGCACCGATTTGCTGACGCGATTGGCCATGCGCGCGCCGAGATCGGTGCCGATCCAGAGACCGGCGACAATGCCCACGATGGCCGGCCAGCCGACCATGAGTCCCTTGCTCCAGTAGATCCAGGCCGCCGGAATGTTGGTCGGGATCACTGAGAAGATGAGGCTGACGAGGTGTGCCTGATGCTGCGGCACGCGCAGGCCCGCGGCGAGGCCGACGGTGATCGCGAGCCCGCCGCCGATGCCCATGAAGCCGGAGGAAAATCCGGCAAGCATGCCGATGAGGAGCAGGGGCGGCCAGGGCCGATCGTCGCGGCCGCAGGCTTCGTTGCTCTCCTCCTTGCGATCACGGCGCAGGAGCAGCAGAGCGATCAGCGCGACGAGATAGACGACATAAGTCCATTGCAAAACCGAATCGGGGACCGCCGCCGCGGCGTAGCCGCCGCCCGCGCCGCCGATGAGAAATCCGATGCCGATCCAGACGATCCACGACAAGGGGCTGCGATTGCCGCCCTGCCAGTAGCGGCGCACGCCGGCGAGTCCGGTTGGCGGGACCTGTGTGATCAGCGACGTGCCCTGGGCGACGTGCTGCTCGGCGCCGAGCAGCAGCACGGTGAAGATGACGAGGCCGCCACCCGGGCTCGTCCCCATGAAGCCCGATGTCAGTCCGCCGACGAGACCGACGCCGGCGCCGGCGAGGAGGTCGTGGACCCAATTCATCGCTTACGTCCTGGTTCGTCGCTTGATGTCGGGCTTGGTCGTGCGAAATCCTTCGATCACGCCCGCCACGGCCGCCATGCAGGCTTCGACGTCAAAATCCTCACCCCAGCATTTTTGCAGCACAAAGCCCTGGAAGATTGCGATCAGCACGCGCGCGATCGCGTCGGCGCCAAGGTCGCGCTTGATGAGGCCGTCATGCTGGGCGCGTTCGACCAGCGCCACGATCAGGGCACGCGGCATGTCGATGCCTTCGACGACGCTGGCGCGGACGCGGCGGTTGCGCAGGGCTTCGGCCCAGCCATGGATGCCGACGCGGCGCCGGGCTTCGCCCGTGGGATCGGTGAGCCATTGCGCGTAGACGCGGACCAGCGCGTGCAGCCCTTCGATCGGATCGCCCGATCCCTGCGCGACCGAGTTGAGCACGGCCTCGCGGCGATGCCGGTCGTCGGCGAGCGCCTCGATCAGGTCATCCTTGCTCTGGAAGTAGAGATAGACCGCGCCGTGGCTCAGCCCGGATCGCTTCACGATGTCGGCCATGCCGGTCTGGTGAAAACCGTTCTCGGCGAAGCAGGCGAGGGCGGCCTCGAGGATCTGCTGCCGCCGGCTTTCGCGCTGCTTGTCGCTGATCTTGGGCATGCGGGGACGTCCGTAAATAACTGACCAATCGATCGTTTTAGAGTCTTGCTAGGGGAACAGCAATGGAAGCCGATCAATTAAAAAAAACGACCAGTCAGTCAGTTTTATTGCAAAAGAGGCTTTTGGTCAAGTCCCGCCAGCCCGGAGCCGGGAGGCCGGAGGATTAAACCACCGCGCGGTGATGGTGATGGGGCGGCCTTCTGATCGCCTGCCGCTAGAACAGACGTCCGCCGTTCGGCACTGGCTTGCTCGGCTGCACCAGCACGACCTTACCCTCGGCATCGGGGAAGCCGAGCGTCAACACTTCCGAGACGACCGGCCCGATCTGGCGCGGCGGGAAATTGACGACGGCCGCGACCTGTTGCCCCACCAGCGTCTCGATCGGATGATTCTCGGTGATCTGCGCCGAGCTCTTGCGCACACCGATCGCGGGACCGAAGTCGATCCACAGCCGAAAGGCCGGCTTGCGCGCCTCGGGAAACGGTTTTGCATCGACGATGGTGCCGACGCGGATGTCGACGGCGAGGAAGGCATTGAAGTCGATGGTCGGCGAGGCGGCCGCGGCGGGATCGTGGGTGACGTGCATGAGATGTTCACTCGGGGAGTTGGTGTCGCTGCCGATATTGTCGCGCGAACCGGAGTTTCGTACAACGCCACGGGTATCACGATACGACGCATGCGCGAGGAACGCCTTGGCCAACATCATCTACGGCATCAAGAACTGCGACACCATGAAGAAGGCGCGCGCCTGGCTCGACACCCATGGCGTCGCGTATGAATTTCATGACTACAAGACGGCGGGCGTCGAGAAGGACAAGCTCAAGCAGTGGAGCGACAAGGTCGGCTGGGAGACGCTGCTCAATCGCGCCGGTACGACGTTCAAGAAGCTGCCTGATGCCGACAAGGAAGGCTTGAGCGAAAAGAAGGCGCTGGCGCTGTTGCTAGCGCAACCATCGATGATCAAGCGTCCGGTGCTGGAAATTGGCGGCAAGCTGCTGGTCGGCTTCAAGCCGGAGATCTATGCCAAGGAAGTCGGGTCCAAGAAAAGCTGAAGCCAAGGTCCGCTAGAGCGTTTTCGAGCGAAGTGGATACCGGTTCGCGTGAAGGAAACGCGTCAAAATAAGACTCTAGAGCTTCGGTTCTGATCCAATCAGAACCGAAGCTCTAGTTCAGCTCGATGGTCTCGGTCGTGACGCTCGGGCCGGACTGGTCGGCGAGTTCGATCACATCGGCCGCCGCGATGCGGCCCGGCGCGCGATGAAAGAGGTCGCGGTCGATCACGGCGCGCAGCCGGGGACGCGGCGGCGCGTCATTTCCGCGCATCAGATCCTTGATCTCGAAACCTCCGTCTTCGCAGAAGGTCTTCACCGAGGCGATGATGTGGCTGACCTTGTCGTCGGTCAGGAACGGCAGCAGCAGCCGTTCATAGGCGACGATGCGACCGTAGATGTCATCGACGTCGGCAACGCTGTATACCGGAAGCCCGCGCGCGACGCATTCATGATAGATGGGCATCACGAAGGGCGCGAGCCGCGGTCCGACATAGTCGTGCAGCAGGATGCCCTTGCCGGTGTGTCCATAGGCGCGCGAGATGCGCGTGCCTTCGCTCTGGATGGTCAGCTGCGGTGTCGGCGTCGAATTGTCCGCCGTGTAGTAGATGAGATCCGACAGCTCTTCCTCGAGCCGCGCAGGCTGGTACTCCCAGATCGCCGGCGCCACTTGCTGGCGCGCATAAAGTCGCAGCCACGTGTTCAGGAGATCACGCTGCCTGATCGACTTGACGACGGAGGGCGCGGCGCTTGCGAAATCCAAAACAATATTCCCGGCAGATCAAAATCCCGCACATGATGCGGCTTGCGGGAAAATTTTCTATGAAGGCTGGCGCGCGGGACGAAAGACCGTTAACGACGGCTTGATGACCGGTGTCTTGCGAACCGGGAGGCCGGGCAGGCGCGATGTCGAAACATCTCCGACTAAGGGAGCATTTGTATCCCAGTCGGACGCCTGATCTGCTCAGCTTTCCGCCTTGCCTAACCCCCGTCACCTCCGGCATATTCCGCGCCCGGAGGCGGCGTTCCGGATGGGCTCCAAGGCCTCTGGAAAGCCGAAGTAAACAAGGACAGCCACGCGCGGCCAGCGCGTCGTGCGGGCAGGGGGAAATCTGTTTGGCCGATGAGTTCATTCTCGAAACGGAAGGCTTGACCAAGGAGTTCGCGGGCTTCTTCGCCGTCCGCGACGTTGCGCTCAAGGTTCGCCGTGGGAGCATTCATGCGTTGATCGGCCCGAACGGGGCCGGCAAGACCACATGCTTCAATCTTTTGACCAAGTTCCTGAAACCGTCCGCCGGGAAAATCCTGTACAAGGGACAGGATATCACTGCGATGGCGCCGGCCGACGTGGCCCGCATGGGGCTTGTTCGCTCCTTCCAGATTTCGGCCGTGTTTCCGCATCTCACCGCGCTGGAGAACGTTCGCGTCGCGCTCCAGCGCCAGCACGGCAGCTCCTTTGATTTCTGGCGCTCCAAGTCCGTGCTCAACCACTTCAACGATCGCGCGCGCGAACTGTTGAACGATGTCGGCCTCAGCGAGTTTGCCAATACGCCTGCGGTCGAGATGCCCTACGGGCGCAAGCGCGCACTGGAGATCGCAACCACGCTCGCGCTCGACCCGGAGATGATGCTGCTGGACGAGCCGATGGCCGGCATGGGTCACGAGGACATCGACAAGATCGCGGCGCTGATCAAGCGTATCTCCGCGAAATATACCATTCTGATGGTCGAGCATAACCTGAGCGTCGTGGCCAATCTCTCCGACATCATCACCGTGCTGACGCGCGGGCAGGTGCTCGCGCAAGGTCATTACTCCGAGCTCACCAAGGACGAGCGCGTCAAGGAAGCCTATCTGGGAGCCGGTCATGCCTGAGACTGCAATCGCCGAGGCTCCGGCAAAGGCTGCGACCGGCGGCAACATCCTTCAAGTCCGCAACCTGGAAGCCTGGTACGGCGAATCCCACATCCTGCACGGGATCAACTTCGACGTGAATGCCGGCGAGGTCGTCACCCTGCTCGGGCGTAACGGCGCCGGCAAGACCACCACGCTGAAGTCGATCATGGGCATCATCGGCAAGCGTTCCGGCTCGGTGAAGTTCAACAACCAGGACATCATCCGCGCAACCTCCGACAAGATCGCGCGCATGGGCATCGCCTTTTGCCCGGAGGAGCGCGGAATCTTCTCGAGCCTGGATGTGCGGGAGAATTTGCTGCTGCCGCCGGTGGTGCGGGCAGGAGGCTTGCCGCTCGAGCAGATCTTCGACCTGTTTCCGAACCTGAAGGAGCGGCTCAACAGCCAGGGCACCAAGCTGTCAGGCGGCGAGCAGCAGATGCTCGCGATCGCGCGCATCCTGCGCACCGGTGCGAGCTTCCTGATGCTGGACGAGCCGACCGAAGGCCTCGCCCCGGTCATCATCCAGCAGATCGGCCACACCATTGCGCGGCTGAAGAAGGAAGGTTTCACGATCCTCCTGGTCGAGCAGAACTTCCGGTTCGCCTCGACCGTCGCCGACCGCTATTACGTGGTCGAGCACGGCAAGATCATTGACGGATTTTCCAACGCGGAGCTTGCTGCCAACATGGACAAGCTCCACACCTATCTCGGCGTGTAGCTGTGCAGGCCGGACAATCAAGAGCTACTATCATCAAAGGGATATTGGGGAAGCGGATCATGAAGCACGGCATTTCGGCAATGTTGCTCGGCACGGCCCTGGCGTTCGGTGCGGCAGGCGGCGCGGTCGCACAGGACAAGAACATCAAGATCGGCGTGCTGACCGACAATTCGGGACTCTATGCCGACCTCGGCGGCCCCGGCTCGACCGTCGCCGCCCAGATGGCTATCGAGGATTCCGGGCTTGCCGCGAAGGGCTGGAAGCTCGACCTGATCTCGGCCGACCATCAGAACAAGCCCGACATCGGCTCCACGATTGCTCGACAATGGATCGACGTCGAGAAGGTCGACATCTTCATGGACGTCCTGAACTCCGGCGTTGCGCTGGCGGTCAACAACGTCGTGAAAGAGAAGAACTCGATCATGATCAATACGGGCGCGGCGACGTCCGACCTCACGAACGCGCAGTGCTCGCCGAACACCATTCATTGGGTCTACGATACCTACATGCTGGCCAACAGCACCGGGCAGGCGCTGGTGAAGGCGGGCGGCGACACATGGTATTTCCTGACCGCGGACTACGCCTTTGGCCACGCCCTCGAGCGCGACACTGCCGCGGTCGTGGTGAAATCGGGCGGCAAGGTGATCGGCAATGTCAGACATCCGCTGAATACCGCCGACTTCTCGTCGTTCCTGCTTCAGGCGCAGGCCTCCAAGGCCAAGATCATCGGCATGGCGAATGCCGGCGGCGACACCACCAACACCATCAAGCAGGCCGCGGAGTTCGGCATCGTCTCGGGTGGCCAGAAGCTTGCGGGCCTGCTTCTCTTCATCACCGACGTGCACGCGCTCGGTCTGAAGGTGGCGCAGGGCCTGAACTTCACCGAGACCTTCTATTGGGACATGAACGACGGTACGCGCGCGTTCTCCAAGCGCTTCTCCGAGCGCATGAAGAACAAGGCGATGCCCTCGATGGTGCAGGCCGGCGTCTATTCGGGGCTGCTGCACTATTTCAAGGCGCTGGAGGCGATGGGCGGCAATCCGCATGACGGCGCCAAGGTCGTCGCCAAGATGAAGGAGATGCCGACGGACGATGCGCTGTTCGGCCAGGGTACGATCCGCGCCGACGGCCGCAAGCTGCATCCGGCCTATCTCTTCGAGGTGAAGAAGCCCGAGGAGTCCAAGGGGCCCTGGGACTATTACAAGCTGATCGGCACGACTCCCGGCGAGCAGGCCTTCCGGCCGCTGTCGGAAAGCGCCTGTCCTCTGGTGAAGAAGTGAGATCGGCCGCGCCCGCGGGCGCGCGGCAGAGTGAAATGGCATAACGAGACCGGGTACGAGATCGATCGATGCAGGCTCTCTACGCACAGTTACTTGTGGGATTGATCAACGGCTCGTTCTACGCGCTGCTCAGTCTCGGGCTTGCCGTGATCTTCGGCATGCTCAACATCATCAATTTCGCCCATGGCGCGCTCTACATGATGGGCGCCTTCGTCGCCTATTTCCTGTTGAACCTCGGCGGCATCAATTACTGGTGGGCGCTGCTGCTGGCGCCGATCATCGTCGGCATCTTCGGCATGATCCTGGAACGGACCATGCTGCAATGGCTGACCGGGCTCGATCACCTCTACGGCCTGCTGCTCACCTTCGGCATCGCGCTGATCGTGCAGGGCGTGTTTCAGAACTATTTCGGCTCCTCCGGCCTGCCTTACGCCATTCCGGATCAGCTCAGGGGCGGCATGAATCTCGGCTTCATGTTCCTGCCGATCTACCGCGGCTGGGTGGTCGTGTTCTCGCTGATCGTGTGTCTGGCCACCTGGTTCCTGATCGAGAAGACGCGGCTCGGCGCGTACTTGCGCGCTGCGACCGAGAATCCGACGCTGGTGCGCGCCTTCGGCATCAACGTGCCGCGCATGATCACGCTGACCTACGGTCTCGGCGTCGGCCTTGCCGCGCTCGCCGGCGTGCTCTCGGCGCCGATCAACCAGGTGCGGCCGCTGATGGGCGCCGACCTCATCATCGTCGTGTTCGCGGTGGTCGTGATCGGCGGCATGGGATCGATCATGGGTTCGATCATCACCGGATTCGCGCTCGGCGTGATTGAGGGCCTGACCAAATATTTCTACCCCGAGGCCTCCAACACCGTCGTCTTCGTGCTGATGGTGCTGGTGCTCTTGGTGAAGCCAACGGGATTGACGGGAAGGGCGGCCTGATTATGACAACCCTGACGGACGACACGCTGCCGACAACCCCGCGCGCGATGCGCGACGAGATGATCGTATTCGCAGTGATGGCGCTGCTGCTGGCCTCGGTGCCATTCACGGGAGTCTATCCGTTCTTCGTGATGCAGGCGTTGTGTTTTGCGCTGCTCGCCTGCGCCTTCAACCTGCTGGTCGGCTATGGCGGTCTGTTGTCGTTCGGCCACGCGATGTTTCTGGGAACGGCGGGCTATTGCAGCGCGCATGCGCTGAAAGTGTGGGCGCTACCGCCCGAGCTCGGCATCCTCGTCGGCGTCGCCGCGGCGTTCGTCCTGTCGATCGTGACCGGCTACATCTCGATTCGCCGTCAGGGCATCTATTTCTCGATGATCACGCTGGCGCTGTCGCAGCTCCTGTACTTCATCTACCTCCAGGCGCCGTTCACCCACGGCGAGGACGGTATCCAGGGCATCCCGCAAGGGCGCATGTTCGGCGTGTTCGATCTCTCCAAGCCGACCGTGCTCTATTATGTCGTGCTGGCCGGCTTCCTCGGCGGCTTCCTGCTGATCTTCCGCATCATCAACTCGCCGTTCGGCGAGGTGCTGAAGTCGATCCGCGAGAACGAGCAGCGCGCGATCTCGCTTGGTTACCGGACCGACCAGTACAAGTTCCTGGCTTTCATCCTGTCGGGCACGCTGGCCGGCTTTGCCGGTTCGCTGAAGGTGTTCGTGGCGCAGAACGCCTCGCTCACCGACGTGCACTGGACGATGTCGGGCGAAGTCGTGCTGATGACGCTGGTCGGCGGTCTCGGCACCATCTTCGGCCCGGTGGTCGGCGCGTTCGCGATCATCGCCATGCAGCAATATCTGGCGGGTTTCGGCCAGTGGGTGACGGTGATCCAGGGCTCGATCTTCGTGGTCTGCGTGCTGACCTTCCGCCGCGGCGTTATCGGCGAAATCGCGCATTACTTCCGGCGGTCTCTATAAGTCATTGATATAGTTTAAGTTCCGTCGCCGCACGAAAGTGGTGGACGATCCGGCTCCGCGGGTGTGCGATGGCGCGCGCGGATCAAAAATGGTCTATGACAGTTTTATGACGGTCCGTTCGGACCGTGCCATTTCCTGCCGGTAGCCTATTCCATGATGCGATGGTTTCGCGCCTTCCTGCCCAGGGAAGAACGCTTCTTCGAGCTGTTCGACCGCCACGCCCAAACCGTGATCCAGGGCGCGATCGCGCTCCAGGGCATGCTCAATGGAGGCGAAGAGACGCCGGTCTATTGCCAGCGCGTCAGCCAGTTCGAGAACGATGCCGACAACGTCACGCGTGAGGTGCTGACGGCAGTCCGCCGTACCTTCATCACCCCGTTCGACCGCGGCGACATCAAGAACCTCATCACCTCGATGGACGACGCCATCGACCAGATGCAGCAGACGGCAAAGGCCGTGATGCTGTTCGAGGTCCGCAGCTTCGAGCCGCCGATGCGCGAGATCGGCGGGCTGCTGATCGAATGCGCCAACCTGGTCGGCCGCGCGCTGCCGCTGATGCAATCGATCGGTCCGAACGTCGCCATGCTCACCGCGATCACGGAAGAGCTGGGCAAGCTCGAGGGCCGCGTCGACGATCTCCACGACATTGGCCTGAAGGAGCTGTTCCTCAAGCATCGCGATGGCAATGCGATGGATTTCGTCGTCGGCGCCGAGATCTACGACCATCTCGAGAAGGTGGCGGACCGCTTCGACGACGTCGCGAACGAGATCAACAGCATCGTCATCGAGCAGGTTTAGGGCAGGCCCTCGTGGATGCTGCGTTGGGTCTCCCCGTCCTGGTCGGATTGATCGCCGTCGCGCTGCTGTTCGACTTCCTGAACGGCCTGCACGACGCCGCCAACTCGATCGCGACCATCGTCTCGACCCGCGTGCTGCGGCCGCAATTCGCGGTGTTCTGGGCCGCGTTCTTCAATTTCGTTGCCTTCGGGGTGTTCGGCCTGCACGTCGCCGAGACCATCGGCACCGGCATCATCGATCCCTCGATCGTCGACGCCCAGGTGATCTTCGCAGCCCTCATCGGTGCGATCGTCTGGAACCTCGTGACCTGGGGGCTGGGCATCCCGTCCTCGTCGTCGCATGCGCTGATCGGTGGCCTCGTCGGCGGCGGCGTGGCCAAAGCCGGGATTTCTGCGGCGGTCTGGAGCGGGTTGTCGAAGACGGTGCTGGCGATCGTGCTGTCGCCGCTGGTCGGTTTCCTGCTCGCGATGGTGCTGGTCGCGGTCGTGTCCTGGGCGTCGGTGCGCTCGACACCGTTTGCGGTCGATCGCGCCTTCCGCATCCTGCAATTTGCCTCCGCCTCGCTCTATTCGCTCGGTCATGGCGGCAATGACGCGCAGAAGACCATGGGCATCATCGCCGTGCTGCTCTATTCGCAGGGCCATCTCGGCAGCGAATTCTCGGTGCCGTTCTGGGTGGTGCTGTCCTGCCAGGCGGCAATGGCGCTGGGCACGCTGATGGGCGGCTGGCGCATTGTCCGCACCATGGGCCTGCGGATCACGAAATTGACGCCGATGCAGGGCTTTTGCGCCGAGACCGGCGGCGCTGCGACCCTGTTCATGGCGACCTTCCTCGGCGTTCCCGTTTCGACCACCCACACCATCACCGGTGCCATCGTCGGCGTCGGCGCGGCCCGCCGGGTCTCGGCCGTGCGCTGGAACGTCGCAAGCTCGATCGTCTATGCCTGGGTGATCACCATCCCGGCCGCGGGGATCGTCGCAGCGCTGACCTGGTGGGCGGTCCAGATCTTCGTCAGGTAACGAGCTTCAGCCCGATAATGCCGGCGACGATCAGGGCGATGCTGGCAAGGCGGAACGCGGTGGCCGGCTCGCCGAACAGGTAGATGCCCAGTGTCGCGGTGCCGACCGCGCCGATGCCGGTCCAGACCGCATAGGCGGTTCCGACCGGCAGTGATTTGAGCGCGAGTCCGAGCAGGATGACGCTGCCGGCCATGGCCGCGAGCGTGACGACGGACGGAACAAGCCTGGTAAAGCCCTCGGTGTATTTCAGGCCGATCGCCCACGTGATCTCGAGAAGTCCGGCGACGAACAGGATGCTCCAGGCCATGACGACCCTCCGTTCAAGGCAGGGTCGTCCCCGCGGCTGAGGTGCTGAGAACCGGGAAGGCCGTCCTTCCCCAAAGCCGATATGGGGCTGGCCGGACGGCCCTGCAATCACCAAATGAGGCTTGATCAGGCCCATTTTCCCTGCCAAACGCTCCCGCCATGTCCGACATCGCCACCACCACAGCCGAATCGCCGGCCCGTTCCCCGCTTGCCGCCGAAGTGGCGCGGCGGCGGACCTTTGCGATCATCTCCCATCCCGACGCCGGCAAGACCACGCTGACCGAAAAACTGCTGCTGTTCGGCGGCGCCATCAACCTGGCCGGCCAGGTCAAGGCCAAGGGCGAGCGGCGCAACACGCGCTCGGACTGGATGAAGATCGAGCGCGAGCGCGGCATCTCGGTCGTGACCTCGGTCATGACCTTCGAGTTCGAGGGGCTCGTCTTCAACCTCCTGGACACGCCGGGCCACGAGGACTTCTCGGAAGACACCTACCGCACGCTCACGGCGGTCGATTCCGCCGTCATGGTGATCGACGCCGCCAAGGGCATCGAGGCGCGCACCCGAAAGCTCTTCGAGGTGTGCCGTCTTCGGGACATCCCGATCATCACCTTCATCAACAAGATGGACCGCGAGAGCCGCGACGTCTTCGAGCTGCTCGACGAGATCGAGAAGACGCTGGCGCTCGACACCACGCCGATGACCTGGCCGGTCGGCCGCGGCCGCGACTTCCTCGGCACCTACGACGTCGTCAATGGCGGCGTGCGCCTGCTCGAGGGCGGCGGCGCCAAGACCGGCGCGGCGCAGCAGATCGAGATCGAGGAACTCGCCAAGCTCAATGCCAATCTCGACGTGTCCGCCGTGAAGGACGAGCTCGAGCTCGTCACCGAGGCCTCCAAGCCGTTCGAGCTCGAAGCGTTCCGCGAGGGCCATCTGACGCCGGTCTATTTCGGCAGTGCGCTGCGCAATTTCGGCGTCGGCGACCTCCTGGAGGGCCTCGGCAAGTTCGCGCCCGAGCCGCGCGCGCAGGAGAGCGATCAGCGCAAGGTCGAGGCGACCGACCCGCGCATGAGCGCCTTCGTGTTCAAGATCCAGGCCAATATGGATCCGAACCACCGCGACCGCATCGCCTTTGCGCGGCTGTGCTCAGGAAAGCTCAGCCGCGGCATGAAGGCGAAGCTGGTGCGCACCGGCAAGAGCATGCCGCTGTCGAGCCCCCAGTTCTTCTTCGCGCAGGACCGTTCGGTCGCGGATGAAGCCTTTGCCGGCGACGTCGTCGGCATTCCCAATCACGGCACGCTGCGCATCGGCGATACGCTGACCGAAGGCGAGGATTTCACCTTCGTCGGCGTGCCGAGCTTTGCGCCGGAAATCGTCCGCCGCGTACGTCTCACCGACGCGATGAAGGCGAAGAAGCTGAAGGAAGCACTTCAGCAGATGTCGGAAGAGGGCGTGGTGCAGGTGTTCCGCCCGCGCGACGGCGCACCTGCGCTGGTCGGCGTGGTCGGCGCGCTCCAGCTCGACGTGCTGAAGGCGCGGCTGGAGGCGGAATATTCGCTGCCGGTCGAGTTCGAGGTCAGCGAGTTCCAGCTCGCGCGCTGGGTCTCTTCGGAGGACCGCAAGAAGCTCGACACCTTCATCGCAGCCAACACCTCCAGCATCGCCGACGATGTCGACGGCGATCCCGTGTATCTGGCGAGGAACGAGTTCTATCTCGGCTACACCAGGGAACGCGCCGAGGGCATCGAGTTCAACAACGTCAAGGACGTGAAGAAGAAGGGGTAGGCGCGCCCGCGGCTGCGCCGCCACACACTCCGCCGTCAGGCGGAGTGCCGCGTCGCCCGGTGAAGCCGGGCGATGACGGCGGAGTTTGTGATGGCGACGGAGCGCAGGCCCTACGCCGCCTTTGCCTTCGCCTCCTGGATCGCGCGCCACACACGCTCCGGCGTCAGCGGCATGTCGATGTGCTTGATGCCGTAGTCGGAGAGCGCATCGAGCACCGCGTTCACCACCGTCGACAGGCTGCCGGCGCAGCCGGCTTCGCCGCAGCCCTTGCTGCCGAGCGGATTGGTCGTGGCCGGCACCGGGTGGTCGCCGACCGTCATGTTCGGAACGTCCTCGGCGCGGGGCAGGGCGTAGTCCATCAGCGAGCCCGTGATCGGCTGGCCGCTCTCGTCGTAGCGGATGTGCTCCATCAGCGCCTGGCCGATGCCCTGGACGACGCCGCCATGGAGCTGGCCTGCGACCAGCATCGGGTTGATCACCGTGCCGAAATCGTTCACCGCGCTGTAGCGCACGATCTGCACCACGCCGGTATCCGGATCGATCTCGACCTCGGCGACATGGCAGCCGTTCGGGAAGGCCGAGGGCACCGGCTCGCTGGTGTGGTCGACGTCGAGGCTGTCGGGCACGCCCTCCGGTACCTTGCCGTCATGCAGGCGCTTGGCGAGCTCCATGATGTCGATGCTGCGATCGGTGCCGGCGATCGTAAAGCTGCCGTCGGCGAACTCGATGTCGGCCTCGGACGCCTCCAGCATGTGCGCGGCGGCGCGCTTGCCCTTCTCGATCACGAGCTTGGAAGCTTCCACGATCGCCATGCCGCTCGCGGTGATCGAGCGCGAGCCACCGGTGCCGTTGCCGGTGTGGACGATGTCGCTGTCGCCCTGCACCAGCTTGACGCTCTCGAAGGGTACCCCTAGCTGCGCGCACAGCACCTGCGCGAACGGCGTCGCGTGGCCCTGGCCGTAATCGAGCGTGCCGGTGATCAGCTGCACGGAGCCATCTGCATCGAACACGATCTTGCCGAGCTCGGGGCTCGGCGGCGCGGTGACCTCGAGATAGGAGCCGACCGCGATGCCGCGCAGCTTGCCGGCCTTCCTGCTCTCCTTCTTGCGCCTGGCGAAATTCTCGTGGTCGGAGATCTCGAGCGCCTTGTTGAACACGGCCTGGAAGTCGCCGCTGTCATAGGTGACGCCGGAGGAGGCCGGGAACGGCATCTGGTTCGGCTTGATGAAGTTGCGCTTGCGCAGCGTCAGGCGGTTGATGCCCATCTCGTCGGCGGCGCGGTCGATCAGGCGTTCCATGTAGTAATTCGCCTCGGGCCGGCCGGCGCCGCGATAGGCGCCCATCAGCGTGGTGTTGGTCAGCACCGTCTTGATGTCGATGCCCATCAGCGGCGTGCGATAGACGCTGGAGAAGTTCTTGCCGGTGTTGAGCGAGAGCGGGCCGGGCGCAACGCCGGTGATGTAGGCGCCGAGATTGCCGTAGCCCGAGAGCTTCGCCGCGAGGAAATGCCCCTCGGCATCGAGCGCGAGCTCAGCATGGATCTTCTGTGCGCGGCCGTGGCTGTCGGAGAGGAAGCTGGTGGAGCGCTCGTCCAGCCACTTCACCGGCCGCCCCAGCGCCTTCGCCGCGTACAGGATGCACATGTATTCGGGATAGTTGATGTTCTTCATGCCGAAGGAGCCGCCGACATTGGCGGTGAGGATGCGCACCTTGTCGTTCGGCACTTTCAGGTTCTTGGCGAGATTGGCACGGTTGCCCGCGACGCCCTGCGTCGGCACCTGAAGCGTGTAGCGCTCGGTCTTCTTGTCAAAGGAGGCAAGGCCCACGCGCGGCTCCATCGACACCACGGCGACGCGGGTGTTCTCGATGTCGATCCTGGTGACATGGGCGGCGTCGGCGAAGGCAGCGTTCACCTTGTCCATGTCGCCATAGTGATAGTCGAGCGCGACGTTGTTCGGGATGTGGTCGTAAAGCTGCGGAGCGCCGGGCCTGGCGGCTTCCTCGGGATCCGTCACCGCGGGCAGCGGCTCGATATCGACCTCGACCGCTTCAGCGGCATCGCGCGCCTGGGCCAACGTATCGGCGACGACGAAGGCGACGGGATCGCCGACGAAGCGGACCTTGTCGGTCGCCAACGGCTGGCGGTTGGTCTGGAGCAGGGGCGAACCGTCGCGGCTCTTCAGCGGCAGGCCGCAGGTGAAGGGGCCGTAGCCGGCGGCATCGAGGTCTTTGCCGGTCCACACTCCCTGCACGCCCGGCATCGCCTGGGCGGCGTCGAAGTTGATGCCGCGGATGATGCCATGGGCATGGGTCGAGCGGACGATCACGGCATAGGCCTGGCCGGGCAGGTTGAAATCGTCGGTGTAGCGGCCCTTGCCGCGCACCAGCGTGTCGTCCTCCTTGCGGCGGACCGGTTGCCCGACGCCATATTTTTGCAGTGCAATAGCGTTTTCGAGCGTGGACGATTTGGTGTGTTCTTGCATGGGAATGACCTGAAAAGCCGGTATTTGCGCATTTTCGCGGCAGCGGGGGACCGGACCTCTTTCAGATAACCCACCACCCCGTTCACGACAACGCACGAATGGGCATGGTCCCATGTGATGCGTTGTTGCGCAGACCTGCCGCGCTGCTAATGTTTCAGGCGAAAAAGCAATTCCGGATCGGCCCCAACGGCCGTGGAAAGACCGTTTGTATGAATGACCACACGCGGCTCCGCGACGGCCATGTGCTGCACGGTGAGCTGGAGGGGTCGATGGCGGCGGTGGCGTTGGCCACTGAGCCCGCCGTCCCCGCACAGGCGCCGGGAACCGGCGTCTACGCGGCGCTGGACCTCGGCACCAACAATTGCAGGCTCCTGATTGCGTGTCCGACCCAGGACGGCTTTCGCGTGGTCGATTCCTTCTCGCGCATCATCCGACTAGGCGAGGGGGTCTCGGCCACAGGCTGCATCAGCGAAGCCGCGATCGAGCGCGCCATCGCCGCGCTCAGCATCTGCCGCGACAAGATCAATTTGCGCAAAGCGCGGCGGTTGCGGCTGATCGCGACCGAAGCCTGCCGCGCGGCCTCGAATGCGGAAGGCTTTCGCAGCCGCGTCGCCGCCGAGACCGGCATCGAGCTCGAGGTGATCGACCGCGAGACCGAGGCGGCGCTCGCCGTGCTCGGCTGCTCGCCGCTGGTCGATCCCAGGGGCAGGGGGGCGATCCTGTTCGACATCGGCGGCGGCTCGACCGAGTTGGTGCGGATCGAGCGCGACCCCGCAAATCCGCAGCCGCGCATCAAAGCCTGGATGTCGATCCCGCTCGGCGTCGTCACGCTCGCCGAGCAGTTCGGCGGCCGCGACGTGACGCCGGAGATCTATGCCGCCATGGAGCAGGAGGTCGCCAACCACGTTGCGCCCTTCGCCGAGGAGCACGGCCGCGAGCTTTCGGACATGCATCTGCTCGGAACCTCCGGCACGGTGACGACGCTCGCCGGCATCCATCTCAACCTCGCGCGCTATGACCGCCGCCGCATCGACAGCATCTGGATGAACGATTCCGACATCACCGCGACCATCAACAAGCTGCTCGGCATGAGCTACCAGGAGCGCGCCGGCAACAGCTGCATCAGCGTCGAGCGCGCCGATCTCGTGCTCGCCGGCTGTGCCATCCTCGATGCGATCCGCCGCGCCTTTCCGCTGCCGCGGCTGCGCGTCGCCGACCGGGGCCTGCGCGAAGGCATGCTGGTCGAGATGATGCGCGAGGACGGCGCGCTCAGGAGCTGGTGAGATGGCGAAAGACACCACCGGCCGCTTGCATGTCCAGGTCAAGACCGGCGGCAAGCGCAAACTGTCGTCGAAGCTGTGGCTGGAGCGGCAGCTCAACGATCCCTATGTCGCCAAGGCCAAGGCGGCGGGCTATCGCTCTCGCGCGGCGTTCAAGCTCTTGGAGATGGACGACAAGTTTCGCCTGCTCAAGCCCGGCATGGCCGTGGTCGATCTCGGTGCTGCGCCGGGCGGCTGGAGCCAGATCGCGGCCAAGCGCGTCGGCTCCGTCGACGGCAAGGGCAAGGTCGTCGCGATCGATCTGTTGGAGATGCCGGAGATTCCCGGCGTCGATTTCGCGCAGCTCGACTTCATGGACAATGACGCGCCGGAAAAGCTCACAGCGATGCTGGGCGGCGGCGCCGATGTCGTGATGTCCGACATGGCCGCCAACACCACCGGTCACCGCAAGACCGACCAGCTCCGCATCGTCGGCCTGGTCGAGACCGCGGCGGCGTTCGCCTGCGACGTGCTCAAGCCCGGCGGCACGTTCCTCGCCAAGACGTTCCAGAGCGGCGCCGACGCCGAGCTGCTCGCCCAGCTCAAGCGCGACTTTGCGACGGTGCGCCACGTCAAGCCGGCGGCGAGCCGGCAGGACTCGTCCGAGCGCTACGTGCTGGCGACGGGGTTTCGGGGCGGCGCGTAAACCCGCCACCGGCCCGGCATCCGCCCTTCCTGCATAGTCATTGTTTGATTATGCTTGGTGTTTATGAACCTCCAGGACATCGAAGCCTTCGTCGCCGTCGCCGAAGCCGGCTCCGTCAATCGCGCCGCCATCCGCCTCCGGCTGACGCAGCCCGCGACCACGCGGCGCATCCAGAACTTCGAGCAGGCGTTCGGCCATGCGCCGCTGTTCAACCGCGCGGTGAAGCCGGCCGTGCTGACGTCGCTGGGGACCCACGTGCTCGAACATTGCCGCCGCGTTCTGGCTGCCGTGGCGGAGCTCGAAGGCTGTACCGCGCGCGCGGCGGACCCGTCCGGCGACTTGAGGGCGGGGGTGGCGCATGGTCTCGGCGAAATGGTCATGATGACGCCGCTCGATGCCCTGCGGCGCGCGTTCCCGCGGATCAGGCTGCAGGTGAGCTCGAACTGGAGCACGGACCTCATCGAGGAGGTACGTCGCGGTGCGCTCGATTGCGCGATCGGCCTGCTCACCGTCGCCCACGCGATCCCGGCCGGAATCACTTGTGTCACTTTGGGGGCCGAGCAGGTCGTTGTCGTCGGCCCGAAGAAGCCGCGGGCGAAGCGCCAGGCTCGTCCGTACCGGTTGCGCGATCTCGCCGAGCGAGGCTGGTTCCTCAATCCGCCGGGCTGCGGCTGCCGCGCCGCGCTCGTCAGGGCATTCGACCGGTTGCAGCTGCCGATCCACATGTGGCCGAGGTCTTCGGTGAGGACCTCCAGCTCTCGCTGCTCGCCCACAGCGGCGGTCTGGGCCTGGTGCCCCGCCGCCAGTTCGAGCATAGCCCTCACCGCCGCGCGCTGCGGATCCTGGACGTTGCAGACTTCACGATGCCGGCGACCGTCGCGTTGATCCGTCGCAGCGCTCATGGACGCTTCGATCCGGCCATCGCGCTGCTCGCGGAGGAGGTGAAGGCGAGGCTGTGATAGCTTCATGCATAATCATAATCGTAATTATGCATTTGATGTATCTGTGCCATTTGCGTAGCGAGGAGGGGAGTGCGATCGCCGGATCGGGCTCGACGTCCATTCGCACGGCATAGGAAACATTCATGATTGTCACCATATTTCGCTCGCGGCTCAACCCCGATGTGCAGGATGAATACGGCCCGATGGCAAGGCATATGAGTGAACTGGCCCGGACCATTCCCGGTTACGTGGCTCACAAGGGTTTTGTGGCCGAGGACGGAGAGCGTGTCACCATCGTCGAGTTCGAGACCGAGGAAGCGCTGCACGCATGGCGCCGCCATCCCGAGCACGTCAAGGCCAAGCGGCGCGGCATCGAGAGCTTCTTCGCCAGCTACAGCTTCCAGATCTGCAATGTCATCCGCAGTCGCAGCCGGTCAGCGGAATCCGGACGCTAGGTCTCGGCATGATCGCGCCTCGCGCGGCGTTCGACCATCTGACCGTTGCCGCCTTGTCGCTCGAGGAGGGCGTGGCGCATGTTCATCGCTGTTTGGGCGTGGCCCCGCCGCCGGGCGGTTCGCATCCGCTGATGGCAACGCACAATCATCTGATGCAACTCGGCGACGGAGCATTCCTGGAGATCATTGCGCCCGATCTTCGCACCCGGCCACGGCGCACGCGATGGTTCGATCTCGACAATCCGGCGATGCGCTCACGCCTCGAGGAGACGCCGCGGCTGATCAACTGGGTTGTCCGTGTCCCGAACCTCGGAAAGGCCTTGTCCGACCTCGGCGAGGATTTCGGGGAGCCGGTGCCGGTCGCGCGCGGCTCTCTCGCCTGGCTGATCTCGGTGCGCCCGGACGGTGTGATGTCGTTCGATGGCGCATTCCCGACGCTCATCGAATGGCCGGCCAGCCCGCATCCCTCCGAGCACATGACCGACCTTGGCTGCCGCCTCGATCGGCTCTCGATCGAGCATCCCGGATCTGCGGCAATTTCCAATCTCCTCGCGCCGATCATCGCCGATGACCGCATCGTGGTCGCGGATCGTCCGGCGGTGCGGATCCGGGCAACGATCGCAACCCCGAGCGGGCCGCGTGAGCTGACTTAGCTCGCGCGGCGCATGCGCGATCACCGGTGGTCGTCTGCCGCTCGCGCGCCACGCGCTGGCGATGGGGTTTCGGGGCGTGGCCTAAGCCAATCCCCACTGTCGTTCCTGCGCGCGCAGGGACGACATCGAATATGCCGATACTCCGCGGACAATAAGTCGCACGCAACCGCGTCAGAAACACGGGCGGCTCGGCGCGATCACGACATCACGTTCACACTGACAACATCTGCAAGTGTTAGTTCCTGAAAACGCAATTCAAGCGGGTGGAGCGACCATGCAGTGTCTCGATCGTCGACGTCTTCTTGCCTCGGTTTCTTTCCTCGTATCGCTCTCGCTGAGTTTCGGTTCGACGACACCGGTGCGCGCGCAAACGTCGATCATGGTCGACACCCAGGTGCCCTTCAACACCGGCATCAGCGGCAATGACGATCTCGGCGATCTCAAGCGGATCTACCAGGCCGCGAACATGCCGTCGGAGCCTGCGTTCGAGCAGTTCGATCAGATCATCGCAGACACCGGTCTGAAGCAGACGCGCCTGCTGCTGAGCGACATCTATTGCGACCTCGATCCGACGGGGAATGTCTTCGGGTACACGCTGGACGGCGTGTTTCACGCGGGCGAATGCTATCCGCTGGCCTGGCACCTGCAATGGGCGCTGGATCACGGGCTCACCCCGCATGTGGCCGTCGCATCCTTCATGCCGCCGAGTCTCGCGGCGACGGGCATCGCCGGCGAAACCTGGGGCACCGGAAGCGCCGCGGAAAGCAGGTTCAGGAAGTACGCAGAAGCGCTCGTGCGCTACATCGTGACCAAGTCCTTCGACGGCGGCGCCCCATCGGTCATCCTCGAGGTCAGCAACGAGCTCGACATCGCCGACTCCACGCCAGAACACTGGAACGACACCGACTCGTCCCTCTATACGCTCAAGCCGTTGGGGCCATGGGGCCGCTGGTTGTGGTGGATGGATCCGCAGAACTATGTTCTGCACCAGTGGACGCCGCTTCAGACCCATTCGCTGAGCAATGCCGAAGACAAATCCCTGTCTTATCCCTATGGGGTGGATGCGCGCCGCCTGAGCAGGGCAGTTCTGCCGGTCCAGAAGTTCTTCTCCGATGCCATCAAGACGGTCAAGGCCGAGCTCGCCGGCAACAGCAACCATCATGGCAAGACCATCGAGATCGCCGGCCCGGCCTTCGCGGGCCGGAGTTTCACGTACTATCCGTTCGACGTGCCGCCAAATCCGACGCTGGAAGAGGAATTCCTGAACCAGACCTTCAACCCGCTCGCCAGTCCCTATGCCGGCAGGTTCTACGCGAAATACACCTCGCAGGATCGCTATCGCTTCTCATTTCACTTCTATGGCTCGACCGACGGCACGACGCGGTTTGCGAACTTCCGGCAGGAGATGATCACGATCAGGAGCAAGCTGGCGTCGCTGAGGCAGCAGAATGCCGACATGCCCGACGTCAAGCTGTTCCTGTCGGAATGGGGCCCGACCGCCGACGAGAGGACCGACGTCAACTACTCGCACAGGGGCGCTGCCTGGACGGCGGCGTTCCTGCCGGAAGCGGTCGGCCAGCAGGTCTCGCTCGGATCCTACCTCATCATCAGCGACGGTCAGGGCGACGACAAGGTGCCGTCCTTCCTCACCCAGGCGAGCCTGCTGTACAAGCAGCTGAACGGCAAAAACCCTCCGGTCTACTACCCGAAGCCGGTGGGGAATCTGTTCAAGATGTACAACAAGATGTCGGGCAAACGCGTGCAGGCGACGCTGGCGCCCGGCGGCTCCGACTCCAGTCTCGGCGCGTTCGCGACCTGGGATCAGGCCGCGTCCATCGTCAATGTCATGGTGCACAACTATGATCCGGCGCGTGTGTTCGGGACCGACACGTCTGACCCCGGCGAGCGGTTCACGCTCGAGGTCGACAACCTGCCTTTCGCAAACGGCGAGGTGACGGTCGAACGCTATTTGATCGACGAGAGAACCAGCAATCTGGCCACTTTCCTGCGCAACCCGGCTCTTTGTCCCGATCCCAATCTTCAGAAGGACACGATGCCGGGAACGGTCACCGGCGGCAGGCTCACCCTGCCGAACAACAGCCTCGGGCTGGGCGTCTCGCTCTATCGCGTGTTGCCGCCGGCGGTCAGGCCCTAAAGCACGATCCGGACCCGCAGGGCCGCGTTAGCGCAAAGTGCGCACCGGTTTTCCCTCGCGACAAACGCGGAACGCGTTTGCGCGGAGATCATGCTCAAACAATAACCTTAAGCGCGATGACGATTCATCCTGATCTCATCGCGCGTTAGCCGAGCCGCTGATCCCGCGCGTCCTGGGTGTTCTCCGTCGCGGTCTTGACCGCGGCGGTCGCCGCGCTCTTTGCTGCACCCTTGCGGCTGGCGACTTCGACCGCCTTGCGGCCGGAGATTTCGTGACCGGCGTCGGCCGGCATCTGCCAGAAGAACCAGCTCGATGCCGCCGAGGTCAGCGCGACCACGACGAAGGCCGGCGCGAACACGGTGGCGTTGAGCTCGCTGACATGGCTGAGCCACATCGTCGTCTCCACCGACGCGGCGCCGACGGCGACCCCGGCCGAGACGGCGAGCTGCTGGTTGACGCTGACCAGCGTGGTGGCGCGGCTCATCTGCGCGGTCTCGACCTCGGCATAGGCCACCGTGTTGATCGCGGTGAACTCCAGCGAGCGGAAGAAGCCGCCGACCACCAGGATCACCATGATGATGAGCAGCGGCGTCGTCACCGTGAACAGCGCGCAGACGCCGAGGAAGAACGCGCTGATGACCGCGTTCACCGTCATCAGGTTGCGGAAGCCGAAGGTGCGGATGATCCGTGCCGCCAGCGTTTTCATGCCCATGGCGCCGAGCGAGGAGGCGAAGGTGACGAGGCCCGAATGGAACGGCGTCAGCCCGAAGCCGATCTGCATCAAGAGCGGGAGCAGGAACGGCAGCGCGCCGATGCCGAGGCGGAACAGGAAGCCGCCGAAAATGGCCGCCCGGAGCGTCGGCAGCTTCAGGAGCGAAAAGTCCAGCACCGGCGATCCGGTCCGCCGCGCGTGCAGCACATAGAGCGTCATCGAGATCGCTCCACCCACGACCAGCGCGGCGACCGTGCTCCACGGCAACAGGTTGAGGCCGGCCACCGACAGGCCGAAGGCGATGCCGGCGAGGCCGATGCCCGCGAGCACCATGCCGTAGAGATCGAACGGCTCCTGCGTCTCGCTCTTGATGGGATCGATGAAGCGCAAGGCCATGAAGATGCCGAGCAGCCCGATCGGGATGTTGATCAGGAAGATCCAGTGCCAGGACGCATAGGTGGTGATGAAGCCGCCGAGCGGCGGGCCGATCACGGGACCTATGAGGGCAGGCACCGTCACCCAGGCCATGGCGTTGACCAGCGCGCTTTTGTCGACCGAGCGGAGCAGCACGAGGCGCCCGACCGGCGTCATCATCGCCCCGCCCATGCCTTGCAGGATGCGCGCGAACACGAAATCGGTGACCGAGGTCGAGAGCGCGCAGCCGACCGAGCCGACCATGAACACGCCGACCGCGATCGCGAACACCATGCGCGCGCCGAAGCGGTCGGCGGTCCAGCCGCTCGCCGGGATGAACACCGCCAGCGACAGCAGGTAGGAGGTGATGGCGAGCTTCAGCGTCAGCGGGCTGGTGCCGATGTCGGCCGCAATCGCCGGCAGCGAGGTCGCGATCACCGTCGAATCCATGTTCTCCATGAAGAGCGCGGTGGCCACGATCAGCGGAATGACGCGTTGCTTGTCGACCATGACGAACTGGTAATGAAAATCGGAAGGGAAGGCTGGAGCTGCGGCTTAACACCGCCATCCGGCCGGGACCATCGCGGATCAACGCATAGCACCCAAGTCCTGCGTAACAACGATGTGACCCGCTCTCCTGGGTTGCGCTCGCTGCCGTTCCTCCGTCATTCCGGGGCGCGCCACTTGGCGCGCGCCCGGAATCCATTGGGCCGCAAAAATCCCGGGGGATGGATTCCGGCCGCGCGCGACTTCGTCGCGCCCCGGAATGGCGGGGGGCCGGGTCGGGGAGCTATTCCCGCTGAATTGACCAAAAAAGCCTGTGCATGGCTGGCCAGCGGTCCGAATTGCTTTGATTCGTCACGCGGGCGTGCTATCGACCCGCGTCAACCCCACTGATGGGCTCCGATTCTCCGGCGTTGCCGCAAGGTACGCCGAGGGCGGCGCTCATCCATAGCTATTTGCGGCAGGGCCGCAGGAAGGAGTTGGCAGATGGCCACGGTGCAACAAGGCATTCGCGAAGCCTTTACGTTCGACGACGTGCTGTTGAAGCCGGGCCTGTCGGACGTCATGCCGGGCGAGGTCGACATCCGTTCCCGCGTCACCCGCGCCATTCCGCTCAACATCCCGATCATGGCGTCCGCCATGGACACGGTCACCGAGGCCCGCATGGCGATCGCCATGGCGCAGGCCGGCGGCCTCGGCGTCATCCACCGCAATTTCGATCCCGAAGGCCAGGCTGCCCAGGTGCGGCAGGTCAAGCGCTACGAGTCGGGCATGGTGGTGAATCCGCTCACGATCAGCCCGGAGGCGACGCTCGACGATGCGCTCAAGCTGATGAGCGATCATGGCATCTCCGGCATTCCCGTCGTCACCGGCGCGGGCAAGACCACGCCGGGCAAGCTGGTCGGCATCCTCACCAATCGCGACGTGCGCTTTGCGACCGACCGTCAGCAAAAGATCTCCGAGCTGATGACGCACGAGAACCTCGTCACGGTGCGCGAGAATGTCAGCCAGGATGAGGCGAGGCGGATGCTGCACAAGCACCGCATCGAGAAGCTCCTCGTCGTCGACGACCAATATCGCTGCGTCGGCCTCATCACCGTGAAGGACATGGAGAAGGCGGTCGCCCATCCGCTCGCCTGCAAGGACGCGCAGGGCCGCCTGCGGGTTGCCGCCGCCACCACGGTCGGCGACACCGGCTTCGAGCGCACCGAGCGGCTGATCGACGCCGGCGTCGACCTCGTCGTGGTCGACACCGCGCACGGCCATTCCCGCCACGTGCTGCATGCGGTCAACCGCATCAAGCGCCTCTCCAACTCGGTGCAGGTCGTCGCCGGTAACGTCGCGACCGCCGAGGGCGCCCAGGCGCTGATCGATGCGGGCGCGGACTGCATCAAGGTCGGCATCGGCCCGGGCTCGATCTGCACCACGCGCATCGTCGCCGGCGTCGGCGTTCCCCAACTCACCGCGATCATGGATGCGGTGGAGGCGGCGAAGAAGTCCGACATCCCGGTCATCGCCGACGGCGGCATCAAGTTCTCCGGCGACCTTGCGAAAGCGCTCGCCGCCGGTGCCGACATCGCGATGGTCGGCTCGCTGCTCGCCGGCACCGACGAGACGCCGGGCGAAGTGTTCCTGTGGCAGGGCCGCTCCTACAAGGCCTATCGCGGCATGGGCTCGGTCGGCGCGATGGCGCGCGGATCGGCCGACCGCTACTTCCAGCAGGACATCAAAGATTCGCTCAAGCTCGTGCCTGAGGGCATCGAGGGCCAGGTGCCCTACAAGGGCCCGGTCGGCAACGTCATGCACCAGCTCGCCGGCGGCCTGCGCGCCGCGATGGGCTATGTCGGCGCGAAGGACCTGAAGGACCTGCATGAGAAGGCCCAGTTCGTCCGCATCACCGGCGCGGGCCTGCGCGAAAGCCACGTCCATGACGTGACGATCACGCGCGAGGCGCCGAATTATCCGGGCGGGGGTTAGTCCTTTCCGCCGTCATTCCGGGGGCGCGAAGCGCAACCCGGAATCTCGAGATTCCGGGTTCGGTCCTGCGGACCGCCCCGGAATGACGTTGTGTATTTCTACGTCCGCTCCACACACCGCTGTCATGCCCCGGCTTGCCAGCAATCCAGTCCTTTTGTGTTGACGCGATTGGATTGCTTCGCTTCGCTCGCAATGACAGAAAAGTGGAGGAAGCCATCATGTCCCAAGGCAAGCGTATCGTTCTCGCCGCGCGTCCCGTCGGCGAGCCCAAGCCGTCCGATTTCCGCATCGAGGAATTCACGGTGCCGACGCCGGGGCAGGGCGAGGTCCTGCTGCGCACGATCTGGCTGTCGCTCGATCCCTATATGCGCGGGCGCATGAGCGAGGGGCCGTCCTATGCCGCGCCGGTGCCGATCGGCGGCGTCATGGAAGGCGAGGCGGTCAGCGAGGTCGCGGCCTCCAACAATCCGGACTTTGCCAAGGGCGACATCGTGCGCATCCGATCCGGCTGGCAGACGCACGCCATCTCCAGCGGCAAGGGGCTGATCAAGGTCGATCCGAAGCTTGGTCCGATCTCCACATCCATCGGTGTGCTCGGCATGCCCGGCATGACCGCCTATACCGGGCTGCTCGACATCGGCAAGCCGCAGGAAGGCGAGACCGTCGTCGTCGCCGGCGCCTCCGGCGCGGTCGGCTCGGCCGTCGGCCAGATCGCCAAGATCAAGGGCGCACGCGCAGTCGGTATCGCCGGCGGCAAGGACAAGTGCGACTACGTGGTGAAGGAGCTCGGCTTCGACGAGTGTCTCGATCATCGCGAAACCGATTTTCCGGCCAAGCTGAAGTTCGCCTGCCCCAAGGGCATCGACGTCTATTTCGAGAACGTCGGCGGCGCCGTGTTCGAGGCGGTGTTCCCGCTGCTCAATCCGTTCGCGCGCGTGCCGGTCTGCGGCCTGATCGCCCATTACAACGACACCGAGGCCAAGCCGCCGAAATGGGCCGCCAGCATGATGCGCGCGACCCTCACCAAGCGGCTGACCTTCCGCGGCTTCATCGTTTCCGATTTCGCCGCCCGCCATGGCGACTTCCTGCGCGACATGTCGGCCTGGGTCCGCGACGGCAAGGTGAAATACAAGGAGTTCGTCACCGAGGGCCTGGAGAGCGCCCCTGGCGCCTTCATGGGCCTGCTGAAGGGCGCCAATTTCGGCAAGCAGCTGGTGCGGGTCGGGCAAGACAAGGCCTAGTTGCAAGGCTTAGTTGGAAGGCCTGGTTGCACGGGCGTCACGCCCCGGACATCAATGGTTAACAAAGAGTCACCGATCGGCCACACCTGCCTGCAAAAGGCGCGGGTGTGACCGTCGGTTCATTGACGCCTGAACGAAGGCATTGAATCATCGCGCATATTTTGGGTGTTGCGATGTTAGAGATCGGTATTTTCTGCGTCATTCTGCTGGCCGCCGGCTATTGGGTGGCGATGTTCGTCATGGGCCGCCGCGACGACGTCATCCATGGCAACTTCGTCCACACCGAGGACGAGGGCGATTTGGCCAGGCCCTCGATGCCGGCACCCCCGCCGCCGTTCCCGAAGCGTCCGGTCAAGGCTGGGCAGCCCGCGAAGCAGCCCGTTGCCAATGACCTGGCCGCGAAGCCGGTGAACAGCGAGGCGCTGCAATCCTTGCTCGCCGCGATCCAGCAGGATCTCAAGAGGGTAGCGTAGGCTGAAACGCTCAGACGCTGCCGCGCTCGACCAGGAACAGATCGACCGCGAGCCGCTCTTCAGCTCGTGGCGTGCCGGATAGGCGCGCCAGCAGCAGTTCGCCCGAGACACGCCCGACGGCCGCCGCATCGAACGAGATGGTGGTGAGGCCGGGCGTGATCTGATCGGCCACGTCATTGTCGCCGAAGCCGAGCACGGCGAGATCGCGCGGCACGGAAAGTCCGCGGGCGCGCGCCTCGATCAGCGCGCCGGTCGCGAGCAGATCGTTGGCGCAGAACACGGCATCGACTGGGGCGCCGCGTTCGAGCAGGGTGGTGAAGGCGGCGCGACCGTCGGCCAGTCCCGTGATCTCACCGACACTGATTTCATGGACGATCTCGAGGCCGAGCTCTGCCGCTGCCGCGCGAAACCCGTCGCGGCGCAGCGCGCCGCGGCCGCTGCTGCGCCCGACGAAGGCGACGCGGCGATGTCCGGCCGCGGCCAGCCTTCGCGCCGCCATCGCGCCGGCATCCGCATTGGGCAGGCCGACCAGCATGTCGATGGGGTCGCGCGGAAACGCCCAGGTCTCGATTACCGGGATGCCGAGTTCGAGCAGCGCGGCGCGATTCTCCTCGAGCTCGATCACGCCGGTGAACATCACGGCGGCGGGGCGGATGCCGCGCAGCGACTGGATCATCGCGACCTCCTTGGCATAGGAGTAGGAGGTCTGGCCGACCAGCACCTCGAAGCCTTCGGGCTCCAGCGTGGCGGCGAGGCTGCGCACCGCGAGCCCGAACTGCTGGCTGAGGATGTTGGAGACAAACGCGACGACCACGTTCGACCGGCCCGAGCGCAACGCGCGTGCATGCGGGTTGGAGGCGTAGCCGGTCGCCTCGATCACTGCCAGGATGCGCTCGCGGGTCTCGCGGTTGACCTTCTCGGGATGACGCAGCACCCGCGACACCGTGATCGGTGCAACGCCCGCGCGCTCCGCCACCTCCTCGATGCGCGGCGGCCGTCCGCTCGCGCTGGCGCGGCCGGGCGGCGCAGGTATGCGCACCACGTCGTCATAGCTCGGCTTTGCCGGATCGGTCATCGAATCCTGATCGGTGAAGAAGAGGAGGCTAATCGAACTCAGTCCGCCTTCAAAACCTCCTCGCGGTTCAAGGCCCGGCCGACCTGGACCAGGCAGTCGCCGCTCTGGCTGTCGGTGTGCAGGCGCTGCGAGATCACGATGCCCTCGGCAGGGAAACGCAGCACCTCTTCCGGCAGCTCCGGGCGCTCGAAGTCATGGTACCAGCCGGCGATGTCACCGGCCGCAACGCGCGCGCCGACCATGACCGCGGGCTCGAACCAGCCGCGCCGTGTCGCGAACACTGCCTGCGCATGGCTCTGCAAGGCCAGCAGCTCGGTGGCGCGCTCGACCGGAGCATGCGGCCCCAGCACGGGCGCCTGGACGAGGCCGAGCGCGAGCAGCAGGCGATCGACGGCGCGCGCCGTCAGCGCCATCGTTTGCGGCGTGACGGTGCCGCCGCCGCCGAACTCGCCGGAGAGCCCGATCGCGCCGGCACGCGCGGCCGCCGCCATCGAGGTCGGGGCCGTGGCACCGTTCTCGGCGACGAAGGCGAAGGGCATTCCCAATCCTTCCATCAGGCGCAGCGCATGGCCGAACATCTCGGGCGGTCCCTGCCGCTCGATCAGCGCGCAGGGCACATGCGCCATCGAGGTGCCGCCGGAGTGGATGTCGAACACGACGTCATGCCGCGGAAACAGCTCGTGCTCGAGGAAGTGCGCGAGCCGGAAGGTCGGCGTGCCGCCGGCATCGCCGGGGAAGGCGCGGTTTAGGTTGCCCTCGTCGAGTGGCGAACGGCGGCGCGCCGCCATCACGGCCGGCAGATTGGCGAAGGGCAGGATGGTGATCTCGCCCTTGACGGCGGCGGCATCGAGCCGGCGATACAGCCGCGTCAGCGTGATCTCGCCCTCATATTCGTCGCCGTGATTGCCGGCCATCAACAGCAGTTTCGGGCCGGCGCCGTTCTTGATCCGGAAGATCGGGATCTTGAGCTGGAAGTAGGGGGAGCGATCGATCGAGAAGGGAATGCCGAGATGGCCGGACCATTTCTGGTCCTTCTCGAAGTCGATCTCGTGGAAAAGTCCGGTATGCATGGGAGGCCTCGGGGCCGCGCCGTCGCCGGCGCCGGCCGAAGATTGGAAGAGGACGCGATCTTCAGAGCAGGGCGACCGCGGTCATCTCGACGCGCAGGTCGGGATCGGCGAGACGGGCTTCGACGCAGGCGCGCGCCGGCGGATTGGCCGGATCGATCCAGGCGTCGTACACCGAGTTCATGGTGTCGAAATCGGTGATGTGCGGCAGGAAGACGTTGACCGCGATCAGTTTGGAGCGATCGCTGCCGGCTTCCTTCAGCAGCGCGTCGATCTTGGCGAGCACCTGCTGGGTCTGCGACACGATGCCGGCCTTGCGGTCATCCGCAACTTGACCTGCGATGTGCACCATGCCGCCGGCGGCGACGGCCTGGCTCATGCGGGAGCCGACGACGTAACGTTTGATCATGTTGGATTCTCCTCGTGAAGGTGGGGCTCCCGCGACCGGCACGGGAGCCCTCTGAAACTTACAGCGTCGGCAGCGACTGCTCTTCCTTGAACCACTTCAGCTGCAATGCGCCGAGCTTGCCGTTGAGCTTGTTGGTGAAGATGTCGGTGTTGATCCAGTTGAGCAGGTTCTGCTCGCCCTGGCGCA
Organism: Bradyrhizobium cajani; assembly: GCF_009759665.1. Taxonomy (GTDB): domain Bacteria; phylum Pseudomonadota; class Alphaproteobacteria; order Rhizobiales; family Xanthobacteraceae; genus Bradyrhizobium; species Bradyrhizobium cajani. The sequence goes on along the minus strand of NZ_WQNE01000030.1, from coordinate 62,050 downwards.
CGCCGACATGAGCGGGCGACTGGCGGATCAGGAATTTCAGCTCGACCTCCTTGGTCGGGTTCTGCTCCTGCACCTTCAGCGCGATCGCGCTGTTCTCCGCAAACGTGTCGGCCTGGCCGGCGAGATAGGCGGCGAGGGCCGCCGGCGTGTCCTCGAAACGCACCAGCTTCACCTTCGGGGCGTTGTCGGTGAGCCAGACGTCGAGCGTCGAGCCCTTGGCCACCGCAACGCTGCGGCCGTCGAGATTGTCCGGCTTCTTGCCGGTCGCGGCAGGCAGCGACTTGGCGCCGTAGACGCCGAGATTCACCACCGCGTAGGGCTGCGAGAACATCACCTGCTGGGCGCGCTCGGGCGTGGCGCCGAGCCCCGCGATCAGCATGTCGATCTTGTCCGACAACAGGCTCGGGATGCGGGCTGCGCCGGTCACCGGCACCAGCTCGAGCTTCACGCCCATGTCGGCGGCGATCAGCCGCGCGAGATCGGCGTCAAGACCTGCGATCTCGCCCTTGTCGTCCTTGAAGCCCCAGGGCGCCGCGTCGGTCAGGATGCCGACGCGCAGCTTGCCCGAACCGAGCACGTCCTGGAGCTTGTCGGCGTGAGCGGGGTTCGGTGCAGCGAGGACGGCAAGCGCCGTGGCGGCGATCGCAAAGAGGGACTTCAATTGTCTCATGGCTCTCTCCTGGTGACGGATGGGGTGGGCGATGTTCATTTCGACGACGCGATGAAGCTTGCGAGCTCGGGTGTTTCAGGGTTGGCGAACAGCTTGGCCGGCGGTCCCTGTTCCCAGACGCGGCCCTGATGCATGAAGACGATGCGGTTGGCGACGTTGCGGGCAAAACCCATCTCGTGGGTGACGAGGATCATCGTCATGCCTTGTTTCGCCATCGCCTCCATCACCTTCAGCACTTCGCCGACGAGTTCGGGATCGAGCGCAGAGGTCACCTCGTCGAACAGCATCAGGTGAGGGGCCATGGCGAGGCATCGCGCGATCGCGACGCGCTGCTGCTGGCCGCCGGAGAGCTGCTCGGGCCAGGCGTCGATCTTGTCGGCAAGGCCGACGCGGGTCAGCACGTCCTCGGCGAGTGCACGGGCTTTCGCCTTCTCGATGCGGCCGGTGAGGAGCGGGGCCAGCGTGATGTTGCGCTCGACCTTCAGGTGCGGGAACAGGTTGAAGGCCTGGAACACAATGCCGACGCGCTGACGGAATTTCTTGAGGTCAGGCATCCCAGCGTGGACCTTCTGGCCCTCGACCCGGATCTCGCCGGAATCGACGCTCTCCAGCGCATTGATGCAGCGGAGCAGCGTCGACTTGCCCGAGCCCGAGCGGCCGATGATGGTGACGATCTCGCCTTCCTCGACGTCGAGCGAGACGCCCTTGAGCACCTCGACCTTGCCGAACGTCTTGTGCACGTCACGGATTTCAACGAGAGCCATCGAGGCGGGCCTCCAATGAGCGGGACCAGAGCGTGAGCGGCAGGCACAGCGCGAAATAGATCGCGGCGACGAGCGCGTAGGTGAGCAGCGGCTGGAACGTCGCCGCACTCACCACCTGGCCGGCGCGGGCAAGCTCGACGAAGCCTAGAATGGAGGCGAGCGAGGTGCCCTTGATGAGCTGCACCAGGAAGCCGACGGTCGGCGGCAGCGACAGCCGCAGTGCCTGCGGCGCGATGATGTGGCGGAATTGCTGCCAGGCGGAGAGGCCGAGGCAGGCGCCGGCCTCCCACTGCGCCTGCTTCACGGCCTCCAGCCCGCCGCGCCAGATCTCGCCGAGGAAGGCGGCGGTGTAGAGCGTGTAGGCGACGGTCACGGCGATGATCGCGGGGACCTGGATGCCCAGGAAGACCGGCATGCCGAAATAGAAGAAGAACAACAGGCCGAGCAGCGGCACGCTCTGGATCACCTGGATGCACGCCGCCATTGCCCAGCGCAGCCCGGCAAAGCGGCTGATGCGGCCGAGCGCAAGCCCGAGCGCCAGCGGCGCGCCGAAGGCGCGCGCGAGCACGACGAGCGCGACGGTCCAGCGTAGCGCAGTGAACAGCGAGACGAAGTCGATGAGGGAGAAGGATCGCATCGCTTGCCCCTCAGCGCCGCCGCGGCCAGCGGAAGGCGACGGCGCCGATGATGGCGAACAGCGCCTTGAACGACATCGCCATCGCGAAATAGACGGCGCAGATCACCGCATAGACCTCGAAGCTGCGATAGGTGCGGCTCTCGATGAAGCCGGCGACGTGGAACAGCTCGTCTGCCGCGACCTGCGAGGCGAGCGAGGTGCCAAGCAGCAGCAGCACGAACTGGCTGGTCACGGCCGGATAGGCGTTACGCAGCGCCGGCGGCAGGATGATGTGGCGAAACACCTGCCAGCCTGACAGCCCGAGGCAGGCACCGGCCTCGACCTGGCTGCGCGGAATGGAATCGAGGCCTGCGCGGATGATCTCGACCGAATAGGCGCCGAAATAGAGCGACAACGCCACGCAGGCGGCCTCGAACGCCGGAAGCTTCAGGCCGAAGGTCGGCAGCACGAAGAAGACGATGAAGATCTGGATCAGCGACGGCGTGTTGCGGAACAGCTCGATGTAGAAGCGCACCAGCCAGCGCAGCTGCGTGATGCGGCCCTTCAGCGCGACCGCGCCGGCAATGCCGATCAGAAGGCCGCATACCGCCGAGATGACCGTCAGCTCCAGCGTGACGATGGCGCCGTCGATGAGCTGGTTCTGATAGCGCCAGAGCGGCAGGAAATTCATCGCGCCGCTCTCAGCCGAACTGCGTGGGGAGGGCGCGCGTCACGATGCCGTCGGCGTCGAGCGCGAGGATCACGCGCCAGCGGTCGAGGCAGGTGCAGGGATGCGAGATGCCGAAGGCGATGATGTCGCCGACCGCAAGCGGGCTATCGGGTCCAACCGACAGGAACGCATGCTGATCGTTGAGACGGGTGACCGACAAGGTCTCAGCGAGCCCTTGCTGCGCGACGCCGTCGCGGAAGGTGCGCAGCGGCACCGGCAGGCCCTGGTCGAAGGAGGCATCGCGCATACCGAAGCCGGCGATCGCAAGGCCTGCTTCCGGCCGCGACAGCACCTCGGCCCAGAGCGTGAGCGCGGGCCGGAAACCGTCCGCCGCCGAGTGCCGGGCGCCGTCGATGACGAGCCCGCCGCGGCGGTCGAGCTCGGCGAAGGCGCGGGCATAGATGCCGTGATCGGCGAAGAACAGTGCGCCGGAGCGCAGAAGAACGGTGGCATTGCCGTCGGCCTGCGCGACCGGGGCGAGCGCCCGCGTGACGATATCGAAATAGGCCGAGCCCCCGGCGCTGATGATCAGCGGCCGACCCGGGGCAGCAGCGCGCACCAGTGCGAAGGTTTCGATGGTGCGCGCCATCAGCGCGGCGATCGCGCGCATCGTCTCATCGGTATCGGCTGTCGCGGCCGCGCCCTCATAGGTGGCGACGCCGCCGAGCACGAGCCGGTCGGACGCGAGCACCGCGGCGATCGTCGCTTCGACCGCGGCACGGTCGCGCGCGCCGGCCCGGCCCGCGCCGAGCTCGACCAGCACGGACAATTCGTTGCGCCCCGCAATCCGCGCCGCCTCGACGAGCGCTGCGACGGCCGCCGGCGAATCCGCGAAGGCATGAAATTCGACGTCGGGATAGGTGCTCAGCAACGCGCCAAGCCGCCGGCCGGACGCAAGCCCGCCGATCTCATTGGCCAGCAGCAGGCGGCGTTCGCCATCGGCGAGCAGCACTGCGACCTGCTGGATGTTGGCAACGGTCGTGCCCCAGGCGCCGGCTGCACGTAGCGAGCGGGCGAGTTCCGGCGACATCGGGGTTTTCGCATGGGGCGCGACCGCGACGCTGGCGCTCGCGCACCAGGCCAGAAAGAGGTCGCGGTTGGCCGCAAAGGCGGTCTCGTCGAGGGTGAGGGCGGGCAGCGCAAGGTCGCCGCGCGCCGGTGACCAGCGCTGGCTGCCGATGTCCGCGGCGGATAGGCCATCGACCAGGGGAATGCCCCGCGTGGTCGTTGAAAGACGTTGGCTATCCCACCGGGACAAGAACTGCATCGTTGCTCCGTCTGCGGCCCTCGACCGCTGAAGGAACGATAAGTGGTAATGACAACGTTGTCATTAGCGAGTTCTAGCCATTTTGGGGGCGAAATTGATGCAATGAGGTATTCAGGTAGGGGGCGATGCTGACAGATTGGGCTAGTGCTCGCCCATCTGGGCGAGGATCTCCTCAATATCGATATCGCGCTGCCCCGCCGCCTTGACGTGGCGGACCTCAAAACCGTCGCGCTGGAAGCGATATTCCACGAGCCCGACTTCCTTGATCGCGATCCGGTCCTGGCGCTGGTCGTTGATCTTGAAGCCGGTCGACGGCGCCCAGACGTGGCGGGTGTGGCGAAAGGTGAAGTCGCGCCGCTGGTGCACGTGGCCGCTGGCGATGAGGCGCAGATCGACGCGCGCAAACATCTCGATCAATCGCGCGCGCGCCGGCTGCGGCACGTAGCGGATCGAGGTCTCCGGCGTCTCAGGATCGTCGGGCAGGTTGAGGAACACCGGCTTGTGCAGGAATAGCGCAACCGGCTTGCCGTCAATGCGCGCGATCTCCTGGGACAGCCAGTCGAACTGCTCGGCCTCGAAGGCGAGCCCTGAATTCAGCACCAGCGAGTTGAGGCCGATGAAGCGCCAGCCGGCGGCCTCGAACGACCAATGGTCTTCGCCGATGATGTCGCAGAACTGCCGGCGGTGCGCTTCCTCCACCGGCGGCTTCGGTGCAGGCCCGATCGCGGTCGGATTGTCGCCGATGTCGTGGTTGCCGGGGAGGTAGCGGCAGGCGATGGGGAGGGCGTCGTGCAGGCTCCTCGCGAACTCGACATCGTCGCGGCTGGTCGGCCCGTCGAAAGAGACGTCGCCGGTGTTGATGACGAGATCGGGCCTGTCAGCGTCGATGTGCTCGCAGACGCGGTGGAAGTTGGCGATCAGGCCGGGGAAGCGTCGGCCGAGATGCGTGTCGGAAATCTGCGTGAGGCGAAATTCGGACATGCGATCATCTTACGCGCTGGCGCGCGTCGGAACGATGACGGCGCGGGCATGGATCGCAACGAACAAAGTTTAAAGCACGCGATAGCGGATCGTGTAGGCGTCCTGCGGGGCGACGCTGCCGGCCAGCGGCGAGGCGATGCGGTCGGCGAGGTGCCAGGGGCCGAACTGCTCGGCGCGATGCGGCTCGGCCGGCAGGCGGAGGCGGAATTCGAACGTCCCCTTGCCGGGCAGGTTCACCACCAGCACGCGGTCCGCGGTGCGGTGGTTGAGCGCGACCGCGCCGCGCAGCAGCGCGCGCCCGTCCGGAACCTCGCGCACACCGCCGACCAGCGCCAGCGTCTGGTTCCGGTCGGTATGCAGCTCGACCTGGGCGTCGGACACCGCCGTCAGCATCTCCCTGGGCATGCGGATCTCGAATTCGACCGCAGGCTTGGAAGGGTTGAGGCCGAGATAGGCCAGGGCGGCGTGGCGCATGTCGTAGGCGGCAAAGGCGAACAGCACGAGCGCGGCGAGCGCCGCGATTCCGTGCCTGACGACCTCGCGCCAGGTCACGTAGATCATCCGGTAGCTCATGCGGAGGTAGACCGTCATCGCCAGCGCGACCGCTAGCGCGGCGGCGATACCGGCCAGCGCCGACATCAGGATGCCGAGCTGACCATCGGCGGAATAGGTCAAAAGGCTGGACAGGGTGTTCATGGCGGTATCTCGCCCCGGCCCCGGAGAGGGCCAAAATCGCTTTAACTATCGGGCGTTGGTCGCGAGATCGGGAACGCCGGTTCAACTGGTTGATTGTCAGGACGAGGAGCGGCGGCTAATGGACGGGTCCGGCGGCTGCTGCCGGATGGGAAAACTCAGATGTCCGTTCAAATGGTCTTGCTGCCTGTCTTCGTGCAGGTCGGGCTCACCTTCGCGCTGCTGATCGGCATGGTGCTGGCGCGCCGCAAGGCGCTGGTCTCGGGCGAGACGAAAATCCGCGACATTGCGCTGGGCGAGCCGAACTGGCCCAAGGGCGCCACACAAATCGCCAATTGCTACCGCAACCAGTACGAGCTGCCGGTGCTGTTCTACGCGCTGATCGCGCTGGCCATGCCGCTGCGCCATGCCGATCTCTTCATCGTGCTGATGTCCTGGGTGTTCGTGGTGACGCGGTTTGCCCATGCCGGAATCTTCGTCTCCTCGAACGATCTCGGCCGGCGCTCCACGGTCTGGCTCGCCGGCGTGCTGGTGCTGCTGGCGATGTGGATCTACTTCGCGTTGAAAATGCTGTTGCTGGTTTGAAAGATTTGAAATGACTCCTGCTGCCCGGCTGTCCGCAGCCATCGAACTCATCGACACCATCGAGAAGGACCGCGTGCCCGCGGCCAAGGCGCTGAAGGAGTGGGGCACCGCACACCGCTTTGCCGGCTCCGGCGACCGCGCCGCCATCGCGGGCCTGGTCTGGGACGTGCTGCGCCGCTACGCCTCGAGCGCGTTCCTGATGGATTCCGACACCGCACGGGCGCGGCTGATCGGCATGCTGCGCCTCGAACGCGACATGGACACGGCCACCATGGCCGCGATGTTCGACGGCAGCCGCTTTGCGCCCGCGCCGCTCACGGAGGCCGAGCAGGCTGCGCTCGCCTCGCGTTCGCTCGACGATGCCCCGGCCGCGGTCGCCGGCGACTATCCGGAATGGCTCGATCCGCACTTCGCAAAAGTGTTCGGCGAGACCCGCGCCGCGGAAGCCGCCGCGATGGCGAGCCGGGCCCCGCTCGATCTGCGCGTCAACACGCTGAAATCCAATCGCGACAAGGTGCTACGGGCGCTTGCTCATCTTCATGCGAAGCCTGCGCCGTGGTCGGCAACGGGTCTCCGCATCGAGCTTTCGGCCGATGCGCGCAACCCCGGCATCCAGGCCGAAGAGGATTTCATCAAGGGCGCCATTGAAGTGCAGGATGAGGGATCGCAGCTTGCGGCCCAATTCACCGCGGCAAAACCCGGCGAGCAGGTGATCGATCTCTGCGCCGGCGCCGGCGGCAAGACGCTGGCGCTCGCCGCCCTGATGCAGGGCAAGGGCCGCCTGATCGCCACCGACCGCGACAAGCGGCAACTGGCTCCCATCCACGAACGGCTGTCGCGGGCCGGCGTCCACAATGCCGATGTCCGCACGCCCAAGGGCGAGGCCGATCCGCTCTCCGACATCCGCGCCTCGGCCGATCTGGTCGTCATCGACGCGCCCTGCACGGGAACCGGAACCTGGCGCCGCAACCCCGATGCCAAATGGCGGATGCGGCCGGGCGCGCTGGAGATCCGCCTGCGCGACCAGGCCGAGGTGCTGGAGCGCGCCGTGCCGCTGGTGAAGGCCGGCGGCCGCATCGCCTACGTCACCTGCTCGGTGCTGGCGGAGGAGAACGGCGAGCAGGTGAGGGCGTTCATCGCCCGCCATGGCGAGTTCGCAGTCGTCCCGCCCGAGCAGACCGCGAGCGTGCTCTGGGACAAGGCGGAGGCCTTCGCCGACGCGGCGCTGCAATCGCCGGAGGGCTGGCTGATGACGCCGCGGCGGACGGGGACGGATGGATTTTTTGTTTCGGTCCTGCGGAAGGCGGGCTGATTACTCCGCCGTCATTCCGGGGCGCCCGCAGGGTGAGCCCGGAATCCATCGCGCGGCAGTCGTTGGGTTCCATGGATTCCGGGTTCTCGCTTCGCGAGCCCCGGAATGACACCCAAAACAAAAGCCCCGCGAACCGGATCCCGGTCGCGGGGCCTTTGTTGGTTGCGCTCTGCCGGTACGTCCGTGGTCAGAGCGCCGTGCGCTGGCGATTAGCCGACGCGGAGATTGTCAGCCGAGGACTTGCCGCTGCGACGGTCAGCGACGACGTCGAACGAGACCTTCTGACCCTCGTTCAGGGTCGAAAGGCCGGCGCGCTCGACGGCGCTGATGTGCACGAACACGTCCTTCTGGCCGTCATCCGGCTGGATGAAACCATAACCCTTTTGGGTGTTGAACCACTTCACGGTGCCCATAGCCATGGGAATTTCCTTTGTTAGAGAGAGTACGCACGCGGACCGGTACGCAGCATTGCGCCCATGATCCTGATCAGTCGATGTTTGGGGAAATCATCTGAAGCGTGCGCGCCCGTCAGCAACGAAGCGAAGCGGCCCAGTCGTTCGGCCAAGTATCGATGATCACAATATAGCGAGATATTGGGGCCACTTCAAGGCACCACCCGTGGACCGGAGTGTCGCGCTGGTTTACTATTTTGCGGTGCAAATTTGCCGCTCTCGCGCGTCTTAGTCGACGATGAAGAGCGTCGCCCCCGTCACTGTCGAGGACCGGTGCGCGACGTCGCCGAAATCCGAGACCTGGTAGCTCATCCCCGCCGTCAGCTTGAATTTGCGCCCGTCGCGCAACTCGGAGCAGAGCTCGCCCTCCAGCACGTAGAGCACGTGGCCGCGGTCGCACCAATGGTCGGCGAGGTAGCCCGGCGAATATTCGACCATCCGCACCCGAAGATCGCCGATGTTCAGCGTCCGCCACAGCGCCTCGCCGGTCTCCCCGGGATGCGCGGTCGGGGTGACCTTGCTCCAGTCGGTCACGGTGAAGGGCGAGGCGGGGAGTTTCATGGGGATGTCCTGTCTTGGCGCCGGCAGCGCCGTTGTTAGCGCACGCGCTTGCCACAGTCTCCGTCATTGCGAGCGCAGCGAAGCAATCCAGAACTGTATCCACGGCGGCAGTCTGGATTGCTTCGTCGCAAGAGCTCCTCGCAATGACGCGGATAGGCTAGTGCGCCAGATGATTCGCCGATCCCTGCACGATCTTTCCCTCGGCATTCACCCGCAGGTATTCGCAAATCCGCTTGCCGCGCTCGTTCTCGTAGAACACCACGACGCTGTCGGGGCTCACGAACAGATCGATCAGCGAGAAGTGCAGGTTCGGCACCAGGGCGAGCGCCTTGCCCCAATAGGCGCGAAGCGCGTCCTTGCCGCGCACGGTGCCGCTGGCCTCAAACCCCAGGAGCGGAATACGGTCCGAGGTCATCACGGCCGCCTCGTCATAGAGCGTGAGCACACGTTCGAGGTCGCGCGCGTTCCAGGCCTCGACCCAGGTGCGGCCGAGCGCGGCGAGTTCTGCTGGCTGATGATGCTGTGACATGGGGCGTTCTCCCCTGATCGGCCCCTGTTTCAGGCGAGGGGCTAAATTAGGTCAATAATACTTATCTATATTCCATTTGTCCATGTCCAAAGAAGAATGTGGGCGCGCAAGCCTGCGCGGTTGCGGGCCGCGGCATGGTCGCGTATCTGCTTGCCATGACAGCAGCACAGAACGACCGCTCCGCGTCGACGCCCTCGGTGGCCTCGGCGCACGACAAGATTCTCATCGTCGACTTCGGCAGCCAGGTGACGCAGCTGATCGCGCGCCGCGTGCGTGAGGACGGCGTCTATTGCGAGATCGTCCCGTTCAACAAGGCCGAAGCGGCCTTCGACGAGATGAAGCCGAAAGCGGTGATCCTCTCCGGCGGCCCCGAGTCGGTGCATGAGGCCGGCTCGCCCCGCGCCCCGCAGGCGATCTTCGATTCCGGCGTGCCCGTGATGGGCATCTGCTACGGCCAGATGACCATGGCGGCCCAGCTCGGGGGCGAGGTCGAGGGCGGCCATCACCGCGAATTCGGCCGCGCCGACGTCGAGGTGAAGGCAAAGAGCAAGCTGTTCGAGGACGTCTGGACGCTCGGCGGCAAGAACCAGGTCTGGATGAGCCATGGCGACCGCATCACGAAAATGCCGCCGGGCTTCTCCGTCGCCGGCACCTCGCCGAACGCGCCCTTCGCGATCATCCAGGACGAGACGCGCAAGTACTACGGCCTGATGTTCCACCCCGAAGTGGTGCACACGCCCGACGGCGCCAAGCTGATCCGCAACTTCGTCCGCAAGATCGCAGGCCTCACCGGCGACTGGACCATGCGCGCCTTCCGCGAGGAGGAGATCGCCAAGATCCGCCAGCAGGTCGGCAAGGGCAAGGTGATCTGCGGCCTCTCCGGCGGCGTCGATTCAGCAGTCGCCGCCGTGTTGATCCACGAAGCCATCGGCGACCAGCTCACTTGCGTCTTCGTCGATCATGGTCTGCTCCGCCTCGATGAAGCCAAGACCGTGGTCGACCTGTTCCGCCACCACTACAACATCCCGCTCGTGCACGTGGATGCCTCCAAGCAATTCCTCGGCGAGCTCGAAGGCGTCACCGATCCCGAAACCAAGCGCAAGACCATCGGCCGCCTCTTCATCGAGGTGTTCGAGCAGGAGGCCAAGAAGATCGGCGGCGCCGACTTCCTCGCGCAGGGCACGCTCTATCCCGATGTGATCGAGAGCGTCTCCTTCACCGGCGGCCCCTCGGTGACGATCAAGTCGCACCACAATGTCGGCGGACTGCCCGAGCGCATGAACATGAAGCTCGTCGAGCCCCTGCGCGAGCTGTTCAAGGACGAGGTGCGCAAGTTAGGGCGCGAGCTCGGCCTTCCCGAAATCTTCGTCGGCCGCCACCCGTTCCCGGGCCCGGGCCTCGCCATCCGCTGCCCCGGCGACATCACCCGCGACAAGCTCGACATCCTGCGCAAGGCCGACGCCGTCTACATCGACCAGATCCGCAAGCACGGCCTCTACGACGAGATCTGGCAGGCCTTCGCCGTGCTGCTCCCCGTCAAGACCGTCGGCGTCATGGGCGACGGCCGCACCTACGACTACGTCGTGGGCCTCCGCGCCGTCACCTCCACCGACGGCATGACCGCGGACTTCTACCAGTTCGACATGAAGTTCTTAGGGGAGACCGCGACGCGCATCATCAACGAGGTGAAGGGCGTGAACCGGGTGGTGTACGACGTGACGAGCAAGCCGCCGGGGACGATTGAGTGGGAGTAGGGGGTGGTGCCTCCTCGATGTTCAGAATCGCTCCATCGGGGGGCGACTTGTCGGAGGGGCGGCGTCGCATAAATTATGGGATTGGGGGTATTCATCCATCGATTGGATTCGATTTACGAAGACAGCCCCGCTGAACAGTATCAATTTCCCCGCCAGTATCTCCGCCGTGTTGAAGCCTGCATCGGTGATTGGATAATCTACTACGAACCAAGCAAGGTGGCCGAGACGCGCGGCTACTTTGCGATGGCTCGGGTTCAGCAGGTTATTCCGGACCCAAGCGCGTCGGGGATGTACCTCGCTCTGATCGAGCCCGGAAGCTATCTCGATTTTGCCAACCCGGTCCCGTTCAACGGGGCGACTGGTCCCGTGGAGCGCGGGGTCCTGAATGAGCAGGGACGAATTTCAGGACGTGCTCAATCGTCAGTCCGCCCGATCTCTCCCGACGATTTCAATAGAATATGCGAACTTGGTTTGGCGGAGAATGCGCCGCTGCTTCCGCGGCGCGATGACGATGTCCGATCGCTCGACCTCGGCGAGGAGCAGGCGCCGTTCAGGCTAGAACAGCAGCGCGACCGTGTTAGCCTGACAGTATCGAGAGTTTTGCGCGATCGAGTGTTTCGCCGCATCGTGCTCCGTGCCTATGATGAGCGCTGCGCAATTACGGGGCTAAAGCTCATCAATGGGATGGGGCGCGCTGAGGTCGCGGCCGCTCACATACGGCCGGTCGAGGCAAATGGCCCAGACATCATCAGCAATGGCATCGCTCTTTCAGGTACCGCGCATTGGATGTTCGATCGCGGCCTCATTGGCCTGGCGGACAATTTGGAAATCCTGATCTCGCGTCAGACGAATGATCTGGATGGTGTCCGATCGATAATCAACAAGACCGGTCGCGCGCTTGAGCCGAAGAGGCTGTCGGATCGGCCGCATCCACATTTTCTGAAGTGGCACCGCGAGCATTGTTTCAAGCAATGAGCGTGGCCCGCACGATGGGTAGAGCGCAACGAAACCCATCGTGCTCAAGGGGGCGGCCTGCTGAGATCGGCCGCTCGCATTTTGAAGGAGGAGACGAGATCGCATGAGCTTCGAACTCATGATGTTGGCTGCGGCCACCGTTTGGGGCTTCCTTCAACTCGTCGCCGCCGCGCAAGCCGCGAACGCGCAGTACGGCCTCAGCTGGGCTGCAAGCCCGCGCGATGGCGAGATGCCTCCGCTCAGACCGATCCCCGGGCGCATCAACCGCAACTTCCGCAATTACATGGAGACGTTTCCGTTCTTCGCCGCAGCGGTCCTCGTTGCGCAGGCGGCCGGCGTTCACAATGAGCTGACCCATTGGGGGGCGATCGCCTATATCGGCGGGCGCATCGCGTATAGCGTGCTTTATGTGTCCGGCGTTCCGCTGGTCCGCTCTCTGTTCTGGAACGTCGCGGCCTTTGGCATGCTCGCAGTGCTGGCTGCGCCTTTCCTGCCGCACTGACGCTCGTGCGTGCACGTCCTCGGGCTACCGCTCACTTGACGACAAAAATTGCGGTCAGCGGAAGCCCGGCGATGAAGGTCAGCACCGCGATGTAGAGCAGCTTTGCGATGGGACGGCCGGCTTCGCGCACCCGGCTGGGTTTGGCCGGATCGTAGTCCACCTCGACCGTCGCGCCGATCCGGCGCGTGGTGTCGTTGCAGCTGAGGTCCGAGGTGAAGGTGAATTCCCGCCCCGATGTATCCCTGAAGCGGATGATCGGCCGATCGGGGGAATCGTCGCCGGGATCGATGCCGACGATCGTGCCGGTGGTGCGGCGACCTCGGCGCAGGACGACGATGTCTCCATAGAGGTGGATGAACAACAGGGTCGCAAAGCCCGCGGCGACCAGGAAGAAGTAGGTCTGGGGGACCGATGGATTGAGCCCGACCAGTCGCGCCGCGGCCTGGAACGGCGTCAGCGCCGCCTCGAACAGGGCGGAGACGTTCATCCAGAAACTGGTCCAGGCCTGCTGCAAGGTCGCTCTTCAACCTTCAGGATGGGACGGCATCCTCCATCCGCCTGCAGTTCACCTAGATCAACCGCTGTGCCCGCGCCACTTGTCCTGCCTGCTTCGGTTAAGGACAGGTGACGACGGGCCCGCTGATGCAGCGCAGCCCGGCAATCCTTTGTCAGCACGTCGGCGGGGCCGCAGTTCGTATTCGCCGCCAGCCCCGCACCCAACCTGTTTTCCCGAGAGACGCAGCGCGTTCACCAGCGCGGACAGTGCAGCAGGTTGATGCTGACGACTGGGATAGTACATGAAGAAGCCGGGAATTGGCGGCGTCCAGTCTTCCAGGACACGGACGAGCCGCCGCTTGGCGATGTCCCCTGCGACCTGCTCTTCATAGACCAGACCAAGGCCAACTCCGGCGAGCGCCGCCTCAATCACCAGGTGAGTGTCGTCGATGACGAGCGGGCCGTTCACGCTGATCGTGACCGACTTCCGCCCGCGCTCGAACTCCCATCGATATGGACCGCCCGGAAGGCGCAGCGTGATGCATCGATGGTCGCCGAGATCCGTCGGCTTTTGCGGGATGCGTCGTGACGCGAAATAGCGGGGCGATCCCACGACCGCCAATCGCAAGTCCGGCGTGACGCGCACCGCGATCATGTCTTTTTGAATGTACTCGCCGAGCTGAATGCCGGCATCGAACTCGCCTGCGACGAGGTCCACGGGACCCGTGACGGTGACAACGTCAAGAACGATGTCGGGGTAGGCATCGGCGAATGCCGCGAGCCGCGGCAACATGACCATCACGGCGGCCGAGCGCGACATCACAATGCGAAGGCGGCCCGCAGGCCGGTGCCGAAGGCTTCGGGCCCTGTCGAGGGCAAGCGTGATCTGTTCGAGTGCCGGAGACAAATCCTTCAAAAGCGCTGTCCCTGCAGCGGTTGGGGCAACGCTCTTCGTTGTCCGGGCGAGAAGCCGCAACGCGAGCCGCTGCTCGAGCCCCCGGATCGTGTGGCTCAGCGCAGACTGAGACACCCCCAACTTTGCCGCGGCCCGGGTGAAGCTTCGCTCACGGGCGACCATCGCAAATGCGGCGAGTTCGTTCAGTTCGCTTCTCATGCTTTATGAATTATGCTCATGACACCATCCCAAACAACAGGTCTATCCTCATAAACGACCCTGGACTAGGCTTGACCTCATGATCGTGACATCGCGCAGCAACAACGTTCTCGGCGGCACGTCAGGCGATTGGCGTGTCTGGTCGCTGTCGGACGGCTATATCGAGATGCCCGCGGACCTTTTGCGGGACCCGCAGAATAACCCGGTGCCGCAGGCCGCGCAGGGAAGCGCACTTCGCCTGTCCGTCAACTGCTTCGCCCTCGCAGGTCCAGGCGGTGACGGCGTCCTGATTGACAGCGGAGGAGGAGGCTGGATGCCCACAGTCGGGCGTCTCGAGCAGACGCTGGCGGAAGCCGGGATCGACCCGGCATCGATCACGGCTTTGGCGCTCACTCACACCCATCAGGATCATGTGCAGGGGCTTTTGACCCCCGACGGCCGCGTGCTCTTTCAGAACCTGAAGGCGATCATGATTGGCGAGGCGGCCATGGAGAGTTTTCTCGCCGAGCGGCACCTTGCGCGGTTCCGGCCCTTGCTGAAGCCCATCCGAAATGGCGACCAGGTGGCTGAGCGATTGAGAGCGGTTGCCCTGCCAGGTCATGCTCCCGGTCACACTGGCTACGCGTTCGACACGGACGAGGACCGTTTCCTGTTCTTCGGCGACATCGTGCACGTGCCGGCCGCGCAGTTCGGCGATTCCACGCTCAGTTGGGGCTATGACGACGATCAGGCGACCGCACGCACGACCCGCCTGAAGGTTTTTGATGATGCGGCCGAGGCGGGGACGTGGATCGCCGGCGCGCACCTCGGCTGGCCAGGCATCGGTCGCGTGGTTCGCAAGGATGGAGCATACTTCTATCAGCCGGCATGACGATGAACGGACCGGACAGCCGCGCCGCTGTCCCTCGGGGCCGCCTTGAAGGACCTGCCGGCGAATGAATCCATTCAATTTCCGTTCTGAATGATCCTGACAAGCGTTCCGTCGGGATCGATGACGGCACCCACAATTCCTCCCCAGGCCTCTTTCTTTGGGCGGTGCGCGCGGGGCCAGCCGTTCGTCGTTTCAGGTACGCCGGCGGCGAGGGTAGCCGCGAAGAAGGCGTCGACGTCATCCAGTCGGAGGCAGCAGCTGAACCAGCTCGTCGCAGGGTCGAGATCGGGATGCGGGAAGAACTCCAGCACCAAATCGCCTCGTTTCAGAATCATCCACTCGCCGTCGCGCCAGGTCGGTTCAAAGCCCAGTTCTCCGTAAAACCTCGCCGTCGCTCCGAAATCTCTCGAAGGAAGGTTGGGCGTCGCGCTATCGGTCATCGGGTTACTCCACCCGGTCTTACTGCCAGTCGCATCATCCGCCGGCAAGACGCATCATCGGCGCGCCACCTGCCAATGCGGATAGGTGACATAGGCCGTCACGGCGCCTTTCTCATGCGAGCGGATGGTGACCTGCTTGCCCTTGGGCATGTAGACGATCTCGCCGGGACCCGCGGTGACGGTGTCCGAGTCGCTCGACACCGACAGCTTCCCCTCGAGCACGATCATAACGTCATCGACGGCGAGCGTCTCGTCGAGGCTCTGGTTCGGCGCATAGCGGCCGAAGCCGATGGTGATCGGTCCGCCGTGGCGCTGGTCGACGGCGTTGGCGACGAAGATGTCGCCGTCCTGATCAGGCGAGCGTTCGAACGATGCCCCGGCTATCGCGAATTTGCTGACTTTCATGACAACCCTTCCATCTTGCGTCAGTCGTCGACCGACGAAGGATGATAGACGCCTGAAGCCGATGTTTGTTCAGCGCGTCAGCGGCGCAGTTTGACGCAGATGGCATCGACACGGTGCGAGCACACGCATTGTCACGCGCGCGGCGACGGTCACCTCGGCACAAACGCTGGATGTTGACCGGGGGCCGCCATGATACGAACGACATCCTTCGTTCGCCTCCGGAGCTTGCTTGCATGTCCATCACTCCCGCCCGCAGCCAACCATCGGCCACCGCCTCCGAGACCGACCCCGAAACCCTCGGCTGGATGAAGGGATTTCCGCCGCTCGCCGACCGCACCATCACCTTCCAGGACGGCTCGTTCCGCAGCTTCCCTGAACTGCGCTGGGCCTGGAGCAACATCCGCCAGCTGGTGCCGACGGTGAACGTCTGGCGCGGGGCAGGGCCCGCATCGGTGCTTCCGCGCGAAGACCATGACATCGGCGCCGTGGCCTCCACCACGATGGACGGGCGGCCCATGACCTTCGCAAGAATGCTGGAGGAGACGTACACCGATGGCATCGCCGTGCTGCATCGGGGCAAGCTGATCTATGAGCGTTATTTCAGTGCGCTGAAGCCGCACAAGGCGCATCTCGCGATGTCGGTGACGAAGTCGTTCACCGGCGTGCTCGCGGGCATGCTGGTCAGCGAGGGCAGGATCGATCCGCAGGCGCCGGTGACGGACTATGTGCCGGAGCTGAAGGCCAGCGCGTTCGGCGACGCGCACGTGCACGAGGTCATGGATATGACCACCGGCCTTGTCTACACCGAGGTCTATACCGACAAGAATTCGGACGTGTGGGGCCTGCGGCGCGCCAACGGCATGGCGCCGATTCCGCCGGGCTATGACGGCGCGACCACCATCTTCGATTTCCTCGTCACGCAGAAGAAGCAGGGCGAGCACGGCAAGGCCTTTGCCTACAAGACCGTCAACACCGACGTGCTGGCCTGGATCTGTCGCCGCGCCAGCGGCATGACGCTGTCCGATCTGCTCTCCGAGCGCATCTGGCAGCCGATGGGTGCCGAGGAGGACGCGCATTATCATGTCGACCGCATCGGCACCGAAAGCGGCGGTGGTGGTCTCTCCACCAGCTTGCGCGATCTCGCCCGCTTCGGCGAGACCATGCGCAATCACGGCCGCTTCAACGGCCGCCAGATCGTGCCGTCGTCCGTGGTCGAGGACATTGCGCGCGGCGGCGATCCTGATAAGTTCAAGCTCGCCGGCTACACCACGCTGCCGGGCGCCTCCTACCGCAATCAATGGTGGGTCAGCCACAACGCCCACGGCGCCTACATGGCGCGCGGCGTCCATGGCCAGGGCATCTACATCGATCCCAAGGCCGAGATGGTGATCGCGCGCTACGCCTCGCACCCCGTCGCGGGCAACGCCGCCAACGATCCCGTGACGCTGCCGGCCTACATGGCGCTGGCGAAGGAGCTGATGGCCGGCGGGTAAACGCGCGACCTCTTCGTAGCCCGGATGGAGCGAAAGCGTAATCCGGGACAGACCCACCGCATCGCGCAACTGCCTGTGTGGTACGAATCCCGGATTGCGCTGCGCTCCATCCGGGCTACGGGTCCCCTGTCAAACCGCAAGATCGGTCGAGCACATCACGGCCATCCGCACCTAACTGAAGCCGCCACGGAGGAGGGACCATGAAGGCGGCGCTGCAAAACTATCAGGAGCGGATGCGGCGGGTGCTGGACCATATTGACCGGCATCTCGACGATGATCTTGACCTGGACACGCTGAGCGGTGTTGCGGCCTTCTCGAAGTTTCATTTCCACCGGCAGTTTTCGGCGACCTTCGGCTTATCAGTGCATCGCTATGTCCAGCTGGCCCGCATGAAGCGCGCGTCGCATCAGCTGGCCTACAGTGACGCCCTTGATGTCACTGACATCGCGATGGATGCCGGTTATGACGCACCGGACGCCTTCGCCCGCGCCTTTCGGCAACGGTTCGGGCAGTCGCCGTCGTCGTTCCGGAAGTCTCCCGACTGGGAGCCGTGGCTTGCGGCCTTCGGGCCTCTCGACAATGCGAGGAACAAGCTCATGAAGACTTTTACCAGTGACGATGTGACGATCCGCGATGTGCCCACCACAAAGGTGGCGATCATGGAGCATCGTGGCGACCCGGCGACGCTCGGCGATACCATCCGGCGCTTCATCGCCTGGCGCAAGGCCGCTGGCCTGCACCCCAGCACAAATCCGACCTTCAATGTCTGGCGATCCGAGCGACGTCCTGCCTCGCCCGCCGATTACAGCGTGGACCTTTGTGTCGGGACCGACCAGCCGATCGCGGCGAACGGCGACGGGATCAAGGCCGGCGAGATCCCCGGCGGACGCTGCGCCGTGCTGCGCGTGGTCGGCTACACCGACAATCTGGAGCCCGCCGCGCTCTATCTTTATCGCGACTGGCTTCCGGCCAGCGGCGAGGAAGCGCGCGATTTCCCGATCTATTGCCAGAGGCTCAGCTTCTTCCCAGAGGTGCCGGAACATGAGACCGTCGCGGAGCTTTTTCTGCCGCTGAAATAGTGGGCATGTAGGGTGGCTTCCGCGAAGAGAGATAGTGGTGGGTTACGCCTTCGGCTAACCCACCCTACAAATCCCGCGCCATCTCGCGCATCCCGGTGAAAAACTCCACCAGGCTATCCGGCGCGCGCTCGCCCAGACAAAGCTCCAGCATCTCGTGCGCGCCGACCGCGGCGGAATGGCTGCGGGGAAACAGCGTGGCCTCGTAGGTCGCAAGCGCTGTTTCGATGTCGTCGGGGCGCGCGGCGATGGCCGCGCCGAGCTCGGCGCCGTCGAGCATCGCAAGGTTCGCGCCGTCGCCGGCCGGCGGCATCAAATGCGCGGCGTCGCCGAGCAAGGTCACCCTGGCTACGCGATCCCAGCGATGGTCGCTCGGCAATGTATGGAGCATGCGCAGGACCGGCGGCGTATCGGCGTCGGTGATCAGCGCGGTGAGGGCCGCCGCCCAGCCGTCGAACTCGGCCGCGATGCGCGCGATCGCTGCGGGAGCGTCGCTGAAGTCGATGGCGGCGAACCATTCGGCGGAACGGTTCAGCGCGAGATAGGCGTGAAGCACGCCGTCTGGTTCGCGGTGCGCAAAAATGCCTTTGCCGGGCGCGTTCGCGAACAGGGCGCCGCCGCCGACTGCCGCGGCCGCAGCTGAATGCCGCGCGTCGGCGTCGCGAAGATAAGTCTCGATGAACGACGTGCCGACATATTCCGGCGCAGCAACCGACAGCAGTGGCCGCACCTTCGACCAGGCTCCGTCAGCGCCCACGAGCAGCTCCGTGCTCGCGCTGGAGCCGTCGGCGAATATCAGCTCATGCCGCCCGTTGCCGCGCGCGACGACATTCGCGAGCTTCTTCCCCCATCGAATTGTCTCCGCAGGAAGGGAGTCCAAAAGGATGCGCCGCAGGGCGCCCCGATGCACCTCGGGTCGTCCGCCTGTGCCGTCGTCCGGCTCGTCGAGCAGCACCTTGCCGTTCCGGTCGAGCAGGCGCGACGCCTGGCCGCCCGGATGGATCAGCCCCAGGAATTCGTCGAACAGGCCCGCTGCCTTGAGGGCGAGCTGGCCGCTGTCGTCGTGGATGTCGAGCATCCCGCCTTGCGCCCGGGCCATCGGCGAGCTCTCGGCCTCGTAGACGGTGGCTGGAATGCCCTGAAGGTGGAGGACGCGGGCGAGGGTGAGGCCGCCGAGCCCAGCACCGACAATCGTGACCGGTGACGTCATCGGGTCCTTTACGATGGATTATGGAACGATGTTCCATTGTATTGGAGCAGCGTTCCATGCATGTCAAGATGGTCCCTATGGCGAAGAAGACCCACCGGATTGAACGGCGCACCGACGCGCTCTCGAGGGAGCGGATCATCGCGGCCGCGATCGAGATCCTCGACACCGACGGCGAGGCCGCGCTGACCGTCCGCGCGCTCGCTGCGCATCTGGCGACCGGAAGCGGGGCCATCTACTGGCACGTTGCGGACAAGAACGAGCTGCTCGCGGCGGCCACCGACGCGATCATCGCGCGCGTCATGAGCGAGGTGGCCGGTGGCGCCGAGCCGCGCGAGGCGATCCGCGCGGTGGCCCTCGGCGTGTTCGACGCGATCGATGTCCATCCCTGGGTCGGTGCACAGCTCTTCCGCGAGCCATGGCGACCCGCGATGCTGGAGATCATCGAGGGTGTCGGCGGACGGCTCCAGGCGCTCGGCGTGCCCCACGCTGCGCAATTCGACGCAGCGTCCGCGCTCGTGCACTACATCCTCGGTGTCGCCGGCCAGAACGCCGCGAACGCCCGCGTCCATGCGCCCGATACGGATCGATCGGCTTTCCTCGCATCCGTTGCCGCGCAGTGGGCCGCGCTTGATCCCGCGCGATATCCGTTCGTGCGACAGATGGCGACCCGGCTGCGCGACCACGATGACCGCGAGCAGTTTCTTGCCGGCGTCGATCTCATCCTGGCGGGCATCGGCACTGTTCGCTAGGGCAACCCGGGCCATAATATAAGGATTGACTTATATTAGTATAGACCGATATTCATCCTCGCACGACATGGCAAGGAGAACGCAGATGGAGATCGACGTCGCCAGGGTTTTGGGGCTTGTCACGCGTTCGGTGAAGAACTTCGACAAAGATGGGAAAGCGGCCAGTGCGGTGACATTGACACGGCTTTACGAGACCAGCGTCGAAGATCTCTGGGACGCCGTGACCAGCAGAGAGCGCATTCCGCGCTGGTTTTTGCCGGTCGAGGGGGACCTCCAGCTCGGCGGCAGGTACCAGCTCAAGGGCAACGCGGGCGGCACCATCACGGCGTGCGCGCCGCCGACCCATTTTGCAGCGACCTGGGAATTCGCCGGAGCCGTGAGCTGGATCGACGTCAGGCTGACAGCCGAACGAAGTCAGGCGCGCTTGACGCTTGAGCACACCGCGATCATCGAGGATCATTGGAATCAGTTCGGCCCGGGTGCGGTGGGCATCGGTTGGGACCTCGCGCTTGCGGGACTTGAGCGATATCTTGCGACCGGTGCATCCGTCGACCATGAGACGGCCGAGGCATGGATGGGCTCGCCCGAGGGCAAGGAATTCATGACGACAAGTGGCGAGTATTGGCGCGCGGCGCACGTCGCAAGCGGCGTCGATCCTGTCTCGGCAAAAGAGCGCTCGGACCGCACCATTGCGTTCTATCGCGGCGAGATGCCGCCTGACATCGCACATCCGGGCACGGGAAGCTGATGCACGCCTTCGAGGTCCTCGCCGATCCCGTACGCCGTCGCATCCTCGAGCTGCTCGCGCCCGGGGAGATGGCGTCCGGTGAGGTCGTCGAAGCGATCGGGGCCGAGTTCGGAATCACCCAGGCGGCCGTGTCGCAGCACCTCAAGGTGCTGCGCGAGAGCGGCTTTGCAATCGTCCGGGCGGAGGCGCAGAGACGGCTCTATTCGGTCGACGTTGCGGGGCTTCAGGCGGTCGATGCGTGGATCGGCCGGTTCAGGAGTTTTTGGGAGCCGAAGCTGGACGCGCTGGCGACGGAGATCGCGCGCGGCAAACGAGAGCGTCGGAAGGCGCCCGTGATCAAACGGGGCGGGAAGAGGGCCTGAGAACGCGTGGAAGGCGCCATCCCGCCACGTTCACCGCCGCGACAACGTCTCGAACCGCTTGACAATCAGCCGATCGCAGCGAACGGCGACGAGATCAAGGCCGGCGAGGACCCCGGCGGACGCTGCGCAGCGCAATATCGCGATGGGCCGGAAGCGGGCGTGAGTGAGCGAAGTCTCGCTCTTGCTCGCGCTCAAAGAAAGGCGGCCCGAGCGGCCGCCTTTCTCCTCTTTGTGTCGAATGAGATTACTGGCAGGGATGCTGCCGGCCGTCCGCACCCTTGAACGTGGTGCCGGGCGTGCAGGCAAGCTTGTTATGGTCGGCGTAAGTCTTCCAGTCGCGGCCGCCATAGCCGTAGCCATGATAATTGTAACTGTTGTCGAAGGCTCGGAAGGGTGCAGTTGCGATCGCCCCCGCGGTCGCGACCGCGCCGCCCACGACATTGCCCGCTACCTCACCGGGCCCGGCAGGCCTGCGATACATTCTCCCGTCCGGCAAGGCGGCATTGGCGCTACGGATCCGCTGGTTGCGGTAGGTCGCGTGACGCTGAACGTGGCCCTTGGCGGATGCTTGAGATCCCTTGGTCTGGACCTGAGTGTACTTCCCACCCTTGGCCATTTTACCCTCGGCCATCGCTGGGCTCGCGAGCGCGGAGACGACAACGGCCGCACCGCTGAGAATGGCAAGACTGGCGATCTTCAATCTCATCATTGAACGCTCCCTTCTCTGTGATCTGTGATTGAATACGGAGGACCGACGGATGTTCCGTTGCTCAAACCGATGTGATCGGCATTCAAGCTGCCAGAAATGGGAACATCCAGCGGCCAGTTCCCGGCCGGTGGCAGCTCCGGGACACAAGGGCGGTCTCAAAAACATAACCACCTGCGACTCCGCATCTGGTTTGTGGGTGCCTGACCGGATGGCTGTGGCACCCGTGAATTTATTCTCGAACGAAGATATGAGACTTGATCTTCCACTGTCCGTCGGGTTGGCGTTCAAGGAGTCTCACGGTGCTGCCAGAAATTGGCGCCGGCTTCTCATTCACCACTAACGTGGCTGTGAAATGTGAGGTGGTATAGGCATGTTTCCGATGGACAACACATCGACCAGCTCAACCTTGTGATTTCTGACACTTCTTCCCCGCCCAGCAAAGAAATCACGGATTGCCAAAGGGCCGGTGACGGGCTGTGCACCAGGCGGGCGTTTGAAGGCGCTTGGAGAGGAGGGTCGGCGACATCTGGGGCCGCGGCGAAGCTGGTTGAAGTGGCGAGACCCTAGCAACAGCTCGCGGAGCACGAGCGGAGTCCACCGCTCCGTGAGAATTTCCGCAGCTTTGGCTACGGGGCAAAATGATCCATAGCCTTTCATGCAAGAACTTTAACGTCAGAGAGGCACCAAGGTAGTCCAGTTTCTTGACTAGTGGCCGCGCCAGTACGCTCTCATGCTGCTCGCAAGTTTCTTGGGACGGGTACCAAACGTCAGTATTCCGGCTCGGCACTGATCCCGTCATTGCCGCGCCCGCCCAAACATAACAAGTTCAGCAGGTGACCGTCGGCACCGCTTCACCGCTCCAGCGTGGCGAGATAGGCGGCAAGTGCCAAAAAGTCTGCCTCGTTGAGCGCTTTGACCACGTCGATCATCGGCTTGCTTTCCGACCCGGCGCGGAAGCCGTGCCGGTATTCGTAGAGCTGGCGGAAGATGTAGGTCGGCGAGCGCCCGGCGATGCCCGGCACGACCTCGGTGCCGGTCAGTTTCTCGCCATGGCAGGCGGCGCAGGCGATTTCCGGCTTCGCGGCCAGCCCGCGGCCGGTAGCGACGCTACCGGGCGGCACATAGGCGATAAAGCGGACGCGCGAGTCGCGATTGGCGAAGCGGTCGACGTCCGCAGGCGTCTCGATGATGCGCATGCCGATCGGCTCGCGTTCATCGTTTTTAGTGACGAAGAACCAGCCGGCGACCGTCGGTTTCGGCACGGTCTCAGTCTCCACAACGTCGACCAACTTCTTGGGCTTAATGGCGGCAAAATATTCAGCCGCCGCCTTGATCTCGTCGTCGTTCGCAGCCTTCGCGAGCGAGATCATCCAGGCTTGCGGAATGCGGTCGGGTAGTGCTGTCGAGCGTTTGCCGCTCCTGTAGTCCTGCATCTGCTGAATAAAATAGGCGACTGGCAGGCCAGCGATATCAGCGTTCTCCGGGCCACCCGTGCCAGAGGCACGATGGCAGAAGCCGCAGGCGTAGACGTCAGGCTGGCGGCCGCTCGCCACGACTGCCGGCATCGCCGGATGGTCACCTGGGTGCCAATCCGGCGCCAGGAAGCGATTACGCGTTTGTGGGACCGTATAGCTCGCCGTGCTGTCGGGAACGTGGCGAGGTTGGCCGTCATCGGGCGGCGGCTTGAAGTCGGGCGGGTTGTAAGTGTAGGCCCAGAACGGCGGCTTGTCGGTGATCTGCGCGTCCGCGCCCGCCGTACATACGAGAATTATGGTGAGTGCACCTGCCGCCTGAGCGACTGGTCCCAATCGTGCCATGTTCGTCCCCGGCTTATCTGCCCAGACGAGGACAAGGAAATTAGCCGTGAATCCGCGCTGGAGCAATTGGCTTTGTTGGTTGTTAAGGCCGGCCGTCCTGCGGTCCGAGTTGGGTGCGCCCTCGTTACACAGGCTGATGCGCACGCTGGCGAGCCTCGGCATCCTTACCGAGCGAACGGAGCAGCGTTTTGCTCTGACCGATTTGGGCGAGGCACCGGGTGCACCCGCGAGATCAAGTCTGCTGATTGGCGATGCTCGGGCAACTCGGTGGCCAGCTGGAGCGCATCTTCTTGACGCCCGCAACGGGTCAAAGGCCGAAGTCTGGATCTGTCGGATGCTTAGTCTTCTCCGTCCGCGATAGCGGCAGTGCCAAGACTCTCGCTCGGCGTCGGTTCAGGGCCAGGGGCGAAATCATCGTTTGCTATAGTTCTTGTTGCGCGCCTTATGTTCGGACGTGGCTCCCCAACAACTAACCGACCCTACGAATCCCGCGACATCTTCTCGAACTTCTTCACCAGCCGCTCCCGCTTCAGCCGCGACAGCCGCTGGATCCAGAACATGCCGTCGAGCTGGTCGATCTCGTGCTGGTGGCACACCGCGCGCAAGCCGTCCGATTCCTCGGTTCGTGTGTTGCCATCGAGATCCTGATAGCTGATCCGCACGCGGGCGTGGCGCTGGACCTCATCGTTGACGCCCGGCATCGAGACGCTGCCCTCGCGATGCAGGATCATCTCGCTTGAGACCCATTCGATCTGTGGATTGACGTAGGGCTGCGGGCCCTCCTTGGCGTCGAGCTCGAGCACGACGACGCGCAAGGGCACGCCGATATGCGGCGCGGTGATGCCGATGCCCGGCGCGGCGCGCATCGTCTCCAGTAAATCCGCTGCGAGCTCGCGCAAGCCGTCGTCGAATGCGGTCACGGGGCGGGCAGGGGCTGCGAGCCGGCGGTCGGGATAGCGGAGGATGGGGCGGATGGTCATTCAAGGCTCCTACCACTCACGGATCATTGAAGCACCCCATCTTGATTGTCTACCAACTGGAAGGTAGATGCTCTGGCATGAGTAGTCCTTCATCAACGGCCGACGATATTCTCGCCTGCGCACGCACGCTGATCATTGCAGGCGGCTACAACGGCTTCAGCTACGCCGACGTGGCCGAGATCGTCGGCATCCGCAAGCCCAGCATCCACCACCATTTCGCCAGCAAGGTCGATCTGGTCCGCACGCTCGTGTCGCGCTATCGCGAGGAGGCCCAGGCCGGGCTGTCGGCGCTCGAACGCAACATCTCGGATCCGGCCGAACAGCTCAGAAGCTATGTGGCCTACTGGGAGGCGTGCATCAAGGACGCGACGGCTCCCTTCTGCGTCTGCGCGCTCCTTGCCAGCGAGCTTCCGATCCTGCCCGAGGACGTGGCGCTCGAGGTCCGGGCCCATTTCCGCGCGCTGGCCTCGTGGCTGACCTCCGTGATGGAGCGCGGCAAGCGGCAGGGCCGGCTCCATCTCTCCAGCACACCCCGGATCGAGGCGGAAGGATTCATGGCGACCGTTCATGGCGCGATGCTGTCGGCGCGCGCCTATGGCGATCCGAAGATGTTCGGCATCATCACCCGGCCGCTGCTGGACCGGCTTTCCATAAGGCACTGACGGACAAGGGCGACACATGCTGCAAGCCGGCAAGGCGGCGGGGCCATTCTGTCGTGCGTAAAAACTACCAACTAGTAGGTAAGGAGAGAGCAATGAGAGACCGTGAGCTGACTTCGGAGACCACCGACCAGGCGCAATGGTTGAAGCAGTACTACTTCCTTCGTGCCGCGTTTTCCGTCGCCTGGGTCATTGCGGCCCTTACCATCGCGCCGTCGTCTGCGGTGATCGCAGCAACGTTGCTCGTCGCCTATCCGGCATGGGACGCTGCGGCCAATTATCTCGACGCGCTCTGCAGCGGCGGGTTGAACCAGAACCGCACGCAGGGCCTGAACGCGCTGGTCAGTCTGGCAACCACCATCGCCGTCATCCTGGCCTTGCGCGTGAGCATGAACTGGGTGCTCGGGATCTTCGGGGCCTGGGCGATCCTGTCCGGATTGCTCCAGCTCGGCACGGCCGTGCGGCGCTGGAAGCGTTTCGGCGCGCAGTGGGCCATGGCGCTCAGCGGTGGCCAGTCGGCGCTGGCGGGCGGCTTCTTCATCTTTCAGGCCTCGATGCCTGCGGTGCCGTCGATCGCGAATGTCGCGGGCTATGCCGCGGTCGGCGCGCTCTACTTTCTGGTCTCGGCGGTCTGGCTCACCGTCAGCACGTGGCGGCGCAGCGCAGCCCTGTAAGGGGCAGGGCTATCGCAGATGACGTTGGAGGCTGTGGGATGAGCTCGGCCTGCATGGTTCGAGACGCCCGCTTTGGCGGGCTCCTCACCATGAGGGTCTGATATTTCGCCGCAAAAACCGACCTCATCCTGAGGGCCCGCCGCAGGCGGGCGTCTCGAAGGATGGCGGCGGGCGAGCTATTCGCCAAGTTTTTCGTCACATGCGACAGCCCTGCTGTAAGGGGTTGGCCGTTTCCGGATCACGCGTCCGGATACGGCGTGCCGTCCTTGTGCAGGAAGCGGCCGTCGGATGCCGGGCTCATCATGTCGATGTCGGAGCAGGTGATGAGGTCGTCCTGTGAGCGCGAGCCGACTTCGAGATAGACCGCCGTTGCATTCGACCTGTTGATCATGTGATGGCCGTTGCCGCTTGCTTTTGGGAACGCGGCGCAATCGCCCGCGCGCAGCACGGTCTCACCGTCGTCCTCGATCAGCGTCACTTCGCCGTCCAGCACATAGACGAATTCGTCCTCGTGCGAGTGCCAGTGGCGCTGGCTCGACCAGCCGCCCGGCGGCAGCCGCATCAGGTTGACGCCGAAATCCGTCAGGCCTGCGGCATTGCCGAGCCGCTGCCGGATGCGCTCGGCACAGGGGGCGCTGAAGGGAGCCGGATAGCCGGAGCCCTTGCGGGCCGGCACGGCGGCGAGGTCGATCTTCGGCATGGGTGATGTTCCTGCAATTCAGGGCGCAGATGGCGGAGCACATCGTTGGACACGGCTGCATGCCGCCGTCGAGCGGCGAGCGTCCGGGCCGATGGTCACGATCGGGGATCGTGGACGAGATTAGGTTCTGTGGGATGATGCCATTGTGCCGGTGTTTTGCCCGACGAGTCAAATCGGTTCCCGACATCGTCAGTTGCCGGCACCGTAAGTCATTGATCCCACAGCACCCGGCTACTGTGCATGGGGTTGTTTTCGCGTTTCTTGTTGGCAGATCACAAAAGCGTGCCGCAAAATTTGCGTCGGCCTGTCTGCCCCGCCCGTTCCCATTCGTCTTCCACCCAAGACAGATCTGACGGGAGACCAAAATGACCCAATCCCCCTACCGCTGGGTGATCGTCGCCGCCGGCGGCTTGCTCGGCTGCGTCGCCATCGGCGGTATGTTTTCGCTGCCGGTGTTCCTCCAGCCGATCGCGAAGGACACCGGCTGGTCGGTGACCGGCATTTCCAGCGCGATGACGATTGGCTTTCTGGCGATGGCCTTCACCAGCATGGCCTGGGGCACGGCGACGGATCGGTTCGGGCCGCTGCCGGTGGTGTTGACCGGCTCGACGGTGCTGGCGCTCAGCCTGTTCGCCGCGAGCCATGCGACGTCGCTGATCGTGTTCCAGTTCGTGTTCGGCCTGCTGGTCGGCGCTTCCTGCGCTGCGATCTTCGCGCCGATGATGGCGACCGTCACCGGCTGGTTTGAGACCCATCGCAGCCTCGCCGTGTCGCTGGTCTCGGCCGGCATGGGCATGGCGCCGATGACGATGTCGCCGCTGGCCGCCTGGCTCGTATCCAGCCATGACTGGCGCACCTCGATGCAAATCGTGGCGCTGGTGGTCGCCGCCATCATGATCCCGGCCTCGCTGCTGGTGCGCCGTCCGCCGGCGCTCGCACATGCCGTGGCGGCACCGACGGGCGAGGGGGCGCCGCCGGCGGACATGTCGATGGGCGAGGCGCTGCGCTCGCCGCAATTCCTGATCCTGCTCGCCACCAATTTCTTCTGCTGCGCCACCCATTCCGGCCCGATCATCCATACCGTCAGCTACGCCGTGAGCTGCGGCATCCCGCTGATCGCGGCGGTGACGATCTACAGCGTCGAGGGCTTCGCCGGCATGGGCGGCCGCATCGCCTTCGGCCTGATGGGCGACCGTTTCGGCGCCAAGCGCGTGCTGGTCACGGGCCTCCTGTTGCAGGCCTTCGGCGCGCTCGCTTACGTCTTCGCAAATCAGCTCGCAACGTTCTACGCGGTCGGGGCCATCTTCGGCTTCATCTATGCCGGCACCATGCCGCTCTATGCCGTGCTGGCGCGCGAGAACTTTCCGCTGAAGATGATGGGCACCGTGATCGGCGGCACCGCAATGGCCGGCAGTCTCGGCATGGCGACAGGCCCGCTCGCCGGCGGCCTGATCTACGATGCGTTCTCCAGCTACGCCTGGCTCTATATCGGCTCCTGGGCGATGGGCCTCGGCGCCTTCCTGATGGCGATGATGTTCAGGCCATTTGCGAAGCCGCAAGGCGAGGCGGCGCCGGTGGCGGCGTGAGTTCGACGTCGAGGCGCAGCGTCAGAGCTGCGCCTCGATCGCCGCCTTGTCGATTACCGACCAGACCCGCCGGATCTTTCCGTCGTGGAAGTCGTAGAACACGTTCTCGCAGAACGACACGCGCCTGCCGTTCACATCGAGCCCCAGGAAGTATCCGGACGGCGTGCAGTCGAATGCGAGCCGAGAGGCGATGCGGGGCGGATCGCAGATCAGCAGCGCGATGTTGAAATGCAGATCCGGGATTTCGCGAAAATCCCGCTCCAGCATCGCGCGATAGCCGGACAGGCCGAGCGGCCGCGCGTTGTGGACGACATCGTCATGCACGAACTGGCCGAGCGCCGGCCAGTCCTGCCGGTTCAGGCAGGCGATGTAGTTGCGATAGTGGTCGGCGAGATCGTCGCTGTTCATCGTGAAGCTCCTGTGCTGCGGGGACAACGCAGCAGGAAGCGAATCCGCCCCGCGGCGTCACAGCCGCTTTTCGAAGAACAGATCGGGATAGGGATCGTCGTTGAAGCGCGGGATCTCGCTCCAGCCGGTGGTGCGGTAGAGCTGGCCGGCTTCGGGCAGGGCGCTGTTGGTGTCGAGCCGCAGCAGCGTGATCCCGAGCTCGCGTGCGGCAGCTTCAGTGGCGTCCATCAGGCGGCGACCGAGCCGCAAGCCGCGCGCGGCGGGCGCCACCCACAGCCGCTTGATCTCGGCATAGCCGTGATCGGTGCCCTTCAATCCGACACAGCCGATCGGCAGCGTGTCGGACATTGCCACGATGAACGTGCCGCGCGGCCGGCGCATGTCCTTGGCATCGGGATCGCGCGACAGCGAGACGTCAAAGCCCTGCTTGAAGCGGCGGCCGAGCTCGGCGTAGTACTCGCGAAGGCAATGGCGCGCCTCCTCGCTCTGCGGGTCCATCTCGTCCAGCGTGACGCGCTCCCGCGTCAGCGCCGAGGCGATCAGGTCCATCGCCGCCAGCAGCGCGTCGGCTTGCGAATGCTGCGCGAGGAAGCCCTCGGCCTGTGCGTTCGACAGCGCCTCATAGGCGGCGAACTCGCGCCGGCCCGCACGTGTGAGCTTTGCCACGCGGCGGCGCGCATCGTCGGCCTGCGCCGTGGTCTCGACCAGCCCTTCGTCCTCGAGGCTGCGCAGCAGCCGGCTCATCAGCCCGGAATCGAGGCCGAGATAGTCGCGGATCTCCGCCACATCCGAGCGCCCGTGCCCGATCGCATTGAGCACGCGCGCCGCACCCAGCGGCCGCCCGCGCCCGAGGAACGAGGTATCGAGCGCACCGACGGCGGAGGTGACGGCGCGGTTGAAGCGGCGGACGCGGGAAACAGGGTTGAGCATATATCTGACTTTAGTCAGATATCTCGTGGAGGTCAATTGAAAGTGGCTGGCCTCACTTCACCGGTGGCCTCCGGCGCAAATATGAAAGGCGAGTGCGCCGATCTAGGTGCAGAGCGCCCGCGGAATCATCCACGTCGCGAAGGTTTGCCACAGGCCGTCCTCGCGGCGGCGCTGATAGGCAACGAAGTCGGCGCCTTCGCCGTGCACCAGTTCGTAGCGATGAGTCTTCGTGGATGCAGTGCTGGAACTGGTCATGGAAAATCTCCATCTGGAATGGACTTTCCGTTTAGCTAGTTGCGGTGCAGCACTGCTCCAATGGGGAGATGAGGATCATCTCATCACGTTGTGGGGAGACCCCACCTTGCCTCACCCTTGCGCTCAATTCAGCCCCAGCGCTTCGCGCGATTTGCGCGTGAGCCTTGAAGCGATCAGCGCATGGGCCTGTGCAAGATAAGCGGTAAGCTCGGCATCCGGCAGCGCGTTGTTGCTGACGAGCTGCACCC
The DNA here is from genome assembly GCF_009759665.1 of Bradyrhizobium cajani. Lineage (GTDB taxonomy): Bacteria > Pseudomonadota > Alphaproteobacteria > Rhizobiales > Xanthobacteraceae > Bradyrhizobium > Bradyrhizobium cajani. The sequence goes on along the minus strand of NZ_WQNE01000030.1, from coordinate 31,730 downwards.
ATTTGGCGCGCGCGAGATACGGCGCGGGCCGTGCCAGCCCGTGCTCGATCAGCATTCCATAGGCCATGTCCGAGACCTTGAACATGTAGCCACCGGAGCTTGCTGCGAAGCCGCCCCCGAGCGCGAACATCTTGCCGCCGACCTTGAACACGGAGGTGCCCTCCCACTGCACCACCTTGGTGGTGGCGGGCAGGCGGAGGCTGCGCGCTTCGAAGCTCCTCGGTGTCATCGCCAGAGCGATAGCAGGTTGCGTGCAGCTTGCAACGTGCGCTAGCGGCCGAGTGCCATGAAGGCAGCGATGGTCTGATCCACCGCCGCCTCGTCGATATGGCGATGGGTGACGAGCCGAAGCTGATTGGCGCCGCTTGCCTGCACGAGAATGCCCTAGTGTCTCATGCCCGCGGTCCATCCGGCCGCCTGCTCGCCCTCCGGCTGCGCGTCTTCCTCGACTGGATCGCCGGGATGTCCCCATCACGGTCCGGCTTCATGTCCCTCAACAGAGCGCTGAGATCGAGCTCACACACGCGGTCGGCAAGATGGGTTTTCGCTAACATAGCCGCCGACCCCGCTCGGAAGATCGGCAGGCGCATGGCAGTGATCGGTGCTATACGAGCCGCGATGGACTACGAAGCCGCGATTGAAAGCTCAGGGGTGTTGGAGTCGCTCCTCGCGTTCGACCCGCGCGTCGTCGGCACGCTTCCCCTGGGGCTTTCGGTGCCGGGCAGCGATGTGGATATCGTCTGCCATGCCTTTGATCCCGTCACCTTTGCCGAGGCGATCTGGCGACGATATCAGTCTTGCGACGACTTCCTGCTCCATCAGTGGACGTCTGCGGGACGTCCGGTGATCGCGCGCTTCGCGTGGGGTGGATGGCCGTTCGAGATTTTCGGGGCCGAGCGGCCGGTCGACGAGCAGCAAGGATGGCTGCATTTCGAGATCGAAAGAAGGCTGCTGGCACTCGACGATGGTCGCCTGCGCAATACCGTGGTTCGGCTGAGATCAAATGGTGCCAAGACGGAGCCGGCATTCGCCGCCGTGCTCGGGATCGCCGGGGATCCTTACCGCGGGCTGCTCGATCTGGTCTTGGAGACAGACGATCAATTGCGGACCCGGCTGAACAGGTTGTGACGGGAATCGCGGGGTCGACCGAACGTTTACTCCTGCGTCTTCTCCGGCCCCTCATACGCAATGCCGCGGATCACCGCGGCGCTGCCGAACTTCTTGCGCAGACTGTCCACGGCGCGCTCGGCGTGGGCGGCGCGGCGGTCGAGCATGTCGGTGTCGTCGGCGGGCGAGCCTTCGCGCAGCGCGCTGACGCCGGCGCCCATCAGGCGGAAGGCGGTGCCGTCGATCTCCTTCGCCAACATCTCGCGGCAGATCGAGAAGATCTTGGCGGCGAGCTGCGTCGGCGCTGTGATCGATTGCGAGCGGGTGCGCTGGCGAAAGTCGGCGGTCTTCAGCTTCAGCGTGACGGTCGAGCCGGCGAGCTCGCTGCTCTTGAGGCGTGACGACGTTTTCTCGCACAGCCGCCACAGGATCTTCTCCAGCGTCGCGAAGTCGCGGATGTCGGTCTCGAAGGTGGTTTCGCTGGAAATCGTCTTGGCGCCCCGATCCGGCTCGACGCGGCGATCGTCGATGCCGCGTGCGAGCCGCCACAGCCGGCGGCCGTCGCTCGGAAATTGCCGCATCATCTCGATTTCGTCGGCCTTCTGAAGGTCGGCGATGATGCGGAAGCCGCGCTGCACCAGCCGCTCCTGGGTCGCGGGTCCCACGCCGAAAATGAAGCCGACCGGCCTCGAAGCCAGCATCAAGCGGGCCTCCTCCTGGTCGAGCGCGGCAAAGCCACGAGGCTTGTCGAGGTCGGAGGCGATCTTGGCCAGGAACTTGTTGCAGGACAGGCCGACCGAGACGGTGATGCCGATGTCGCGCTCGACGTCGCGGGCAAACCGGGCCAGCACCTTTGCCGGGATCATGCCGTGGACGCGCTCGGTGCCGGAGAGGTCGAGGAAGGCCTCGTCGATCGACAGCGGCTCGACCAGCGGCGTCAGCGCCTGCATGGCCTGGCGAACCTCGCGGCCGACCCGGACGTATTTGGCCATGTCGGGGCGGATCACGGTCGCATGCGGGCAGGCCTCCAATGCCTTGAACATCGGCATGGCGGAGCGAACGCCAAACGTGCGCGCGATGTAGCAGGCGGCCGATACCACGCCGCGCTTGCCCCCGCCGATGATGACGGGCTTGTCCGCAGTATCGGGATTGTCGCGCTTCTCGACCGTCGCATAGAAGGCGTCGCAGTCGATATGGGCGATGGTCAGGGTCGACAGCGCGCGGTGGCGGACGAGGCGGGGGGAACCGCAAGCCGCGCAGCGCCGCCCGTCCATGCCCAGATCGGCCAGACAATCCCGGCAGAAGCAGCGGGGCCCGGCCGGGTCAGGGGTACTCACGGCACGTCGCGCTCCCAGGAGGGGTCGCCGAGCGCGTCGCCCAGCACCTGCCGCGCTGCGGCGACGTTGGTCGGATGCAGTTCCGCGGCCTTCGCGAAGGCCTTCACGGTGTCGTCATCGCGCAGCACGAAATCGAGCACGCTGAGCAGGAAATTGGGGTCCGAGGCGGCGTTGCGCAGGGTCTCCGGTCCGACCCCTGTCTCGGCCAGGAACAGGCCCAGCCGCTCGGGCTCGCCCGCGACAAAGGACAAGGCCTGAATCGCAACGATTTCAGCGACTTCACGAGGGTTGTGAACAGGCTTTTTCACGGGGCCGATTTGCCTTTCCGTTAACTTTCGGTGTCTACTTTGGAGTCATCATGCCCGAGTCTTCTGCCCGAGTCTTGAGATCAAGTCTTGCGACCGCGGACAAGCATCTGGAAACCACATCGCAGAAAGTCGGCCCTCGGGTTTAACGAAACTAGAGCGAATCTGAGGCTAGTTTGAATCCAGTTTTCGAAGCGCCGGCGAGCGGCGCCTGAGGCGTCACATGTATGGGTCCATCGGACCAATCAGGAGGGCGGGATGGCTAAGACCGTCCTGATCGTGGAAGACAACGAGCTCAACATGAAGCTCTTCCGCGACCTGTTGGAGGCGCACGGCTACCAGACCTCGGGCACCAGCAACGGCTACGAGGCACTCGACCTCGTTCGCAAGATGCGGCCCGACCTCGTGCTGATGGATATCCAGTTGCCGCAGGTCTCGGGGCTGGAGGTGACGCGCTGGATCAAGGACGATCCGGAGCTGCGCGCCATTCCCGTCGTCGCGGTCACGGCGTTCGCGATGAAGGGCGACGAAGAGCGCATCCGCGAGGGCGGCTGCGAAGCCTATTTGTCCAAGCCGATCTCGGTCGGCAAATTCATCGAGACGGTCCGGCGTTTCATCGGATAGGAAGTGAGTTCAAAGTGTCAGCGCGTATCCTGGTCGTCGATGACGTTCCCGCCAACGTCAAGCTCCTCGAAGCCCGCCTGTCCGCCGAATATTTCGACGTGATGACCGCCTCGAACGGCACCGAGGCGCTGGCGATCTCCCGCCGCGCCGAATGCGACATCATCCTGCTCGACGTGATGATGCCGGACATGGACGGCTTCGAGGTCTGCCGCCGGCTCAAGACCGATCCGGCGACGCATCACATCCCGGTCGTGATGGTCACCGCGCTCGACAGCCCCGCCGACCGTAACCGCGGCCTGGAAGCCGGCGCCGACGATTTCCTGACCAAGCCCGTCTCCGACGTGGTGCTGATCGCGCGCGTGCGCTCGCTGACGCGGCTGAAGATGATGACCGATGAGCTGCGCATGCGCGCCATCACCTCGCTCGAGATCGGCATGCAGGCGCCCGAGCGCAGCGCGGTGGCCGACACCGGCAAGGGCGGCCGCATCCTCCTGGTCGACGATCGCCAATCTTCTTATGAGCGGCTGGCGACGCTGCTTGCCGCCGAGCACACCATCGACGTCGAGCCGAACCCCACGGAAGCGCTGTTCCATGCCGCCGAGGGCAATTACGATCTCCTGATGGTCTCGCTCGATCTCAACAATTTCGACGGACTGCGGCTATGCAGCCAGGCGCGCTCGCTGGAGCGCACGCGCCACGTGCCGATCCTGGCGATTGCGGACCCCGAGAACTCGACCCGGCTGCTCCGCGGCCTCGAGATCGGCGTCAACGACTACTTGCTGCGGCCCATCGACAAGACCGAGCTCCTGGCGCGCGTCCGCACCCAGATCCGCCGCCGCCGCTACACCGATCATCTGCGCGACAACGTGCAGAACTCGATCGAGATGGCGATCACCGATGCGCTCACCGGCCTGCACAATCGCCGCTACATGGAGAGCCATCTGGCGACGCTGGCCGAGCAGGCCGCGACCCGCGGCAAGCCGCTGGCGCTGATGATCCTGGACATCGACTTCTTCAAGTCGATCAACGACAATTACGGCCATGACGCCGGCGACGACGTGTTGCGCGAGTTCGCGGTGCGGGTGCGCAAGTCGATCCGCGGCATCGACCTGGCCTGCCGCTACGGCGGCGAGGAGTTCGTCATCGTCATGCCGGAGACCGATCTCCACGTCGCCGGCATGGTCGCCGAGCGCCTGCGCCGCTCGATCGCAGGCGAGTCGTTCGCGATCCACAAGGGCGCAAAACGCATCGAGGTCACGATCTCGATCGGTCTGACCACGCTGGAGCAGAAGGGCGAGGCGGTCGCCGACGTCCTCAAGCGCGCCGACACCGCGCTCTACCGCGCCAAGCACGATGGCCGCAATCGCGTGGTATCGCAGGCGGCGTGAGGGACGCGCGCACAAAAAGCGCGAAACAACCCCATGCACAGTAGCCGACGTTAGCTGGATCAACGGCTTGCGCGAGTAGTCAAGCGGCGTGCGCTGGCAGCCCGCAAAGTTTGACACGTCGGGCAAAACAGGAGCATTTTGTTAGGATCGCGCGCTGCGTGGATGAATGCTGTCGCTACATCCTCAGCCGTCGTCCCCGCGAAGGCAGGGACCCATAACCCCAGGGAGTGGTTGGGGCGCGATCCGGTAACTGCGAGTCCCCGTCAAACGTTGTCCTGTGGTTATGGGTCCCGGATCTGCGCTCCGCTCTGGACAACGCTGCGCGTTGCCAGGAGCTGCGCTTGTCCGGGACGACACTGATTATTGCGGCGTCTGCTTGCGTCCCTTCGCAGCTTTCGTTGCATCACCACCCACATCCACACCCGCATTCCGCAGCAGCACCTTCGCCGCTTCCTTCGCAGCCCTGGCCATCGCGGGGTCGTCGCGGACGAGGTCCTGCGCGATCGAGCCATCGACCAGCAGCACGAGCTGCGTTGCGAGCGCGTCCGCATTCGCTACACCGAGCTCGTTCAGGCGATCGCGAAACCAGAGGCGGCGGCTTTCCTTGAAGGCGACCGCGATCTTCTTCACGGCGCGGTCCTGAGGCCCGAGCTCGGCGACCGCATTCACGAACGGGCAGCCGCGAAAATCCTTGGCCGCAAAGCGCCGCTCCAGCGAGTCGAAGGTGGCGAGGATCTGCTCGGCCGGCTGCTTGTCGGAGGGGCGCTGAGCTACGAAGCGACGCTCGAGGTACGCCGCGATCAGCGCGTCCTTGGAGGGGAAGTGGTTGTAGAGCGTGCGCTTGGAGATGCCGATCTCGGCCGCGATGGTGTCGACGCCGATGGCGCGGATGCCTTGCAGATAGAACAGCTTGTCGGCGGTGGCGAGGATCCGCTCTTTCATGTCGGATTTTTCGGCAGGCGGCATAACACAGACCTGTGTAACGAGCGCCTTGACATCGGCGCCGGCTTGCATTCTAGATTACACAGGTCGGTGTAATCAAGCCGGCGGCCGCCAACCCGGGCGTGAACAAGGGATAACAACCATGCCGCTGCTGCAAGCGCTACGTCCGACGCTGCCAATTCTGATCGGCGCCTCGATCATGCTCACGCTCAGCATGGGCCTGAGGCAGTCGCTCGGAATCTTCATGCAGCCCCTGACCCATGACGTCGGGATATCGATCTCCGACTTCACGCTGGCGATCGCCGTGCAAAACCTCGCCTGGGGCTTCCTCCAGCCGGTCGCCGGCGCGATGACGGTGCGCTACGGCTTCCGGGCAATCATGATGGTTGGCGCGCTGCTCTACATTGCCGGGCTCGCGCTGATGGCGGGTGCGCACGGCATGATCTCGGTGATGATCGGGGCAGGGGTTCTGATCGGCACCTCGCTCGCCTGCACGGCGGCCGCGATGGCGATGTCGGTTGCGGCGCGCGCGGCGCCGGAAGGCGTGCGCTCGACGGTGCTCGGCATGGTCTCGGCGGCGGGCTCGCTCGGCGCATTGTTGTCGGCGCCGATCGGGCAGGTGCTCGCGGAAGGCTATGGCTGGCGCATCGGGCTCGGCGGCTTCGTCGTGCTCTCGTTGCTGATGCTGCCCGCAGCGTGGTTTGCCGGGCGGATCGACCGCGTTCCGCTGCCGAAGACGAGCGGGCTCGGCAATGTGTCGGCAGCGACCGCGACGGCGACCGCATTCGGCAATCTGACGTTCTCGGTGATGACGGCCGCCTATTTCGTCTGTGGCATGCAGCTCGTCTTCATCACCACGCACCTGCCGTCCTATCTCCAGATCTGCGGCATGGACCCGATGCTGAGCGCGAAGACGCTGGGCGTGATCGGCGGCTTCAACGTGCTGGGCTCGCTGTTCTTCGGCTGGGCCGGCCAGCGCTGGAACAAGCTGGCGCTGCTCGGGGGCATCTACGTCGCACGCTCGCTGGTGCTCGCCTGGTACTTCATGCTGGCACCGTCGGAAGCCTCGACGCTGGTGTTCGGCGCGCTGATGGGCTTCCTGTGGCTCGGCGTCGGGCCGCTCGTTGCCGGCGCCGTCGCCGAGATGTTCGGCCTGCAATGGCAGGCGATGATCCAGGGGCTCGCCTTCATGAGCCATCAGGTCGGCAGCTTCGTCGGCGCCTATGGCGGCGGACTGATCTACGACGCGCTCGGGTCCTACAACATGGCCTGGCGCATCGGCGTCGCGGTCGGGCTTGCCGCCGGCATCGTCCAGATCGCGTTTGCGCTGATCAGACCGACCGCGCCGCCGGTGTTGAGAGCAGCTTAGCAGGGCGCGTGCTCATGGGAGTCACGGTTTGGTCGTGCATCGGCGTCCCTGTGAGTCACACGTCGTCCGACGCGGAGCCTGCTGCCCGTACCTCACGCGCGGGTTGATGTCACAATAGGTGTTCCACCGCCCGGACGCCGATGCCAGGCACTGCTCTCGCGTCTCATACATGCACTCGCCGGAATAGCCGAGCTGACCGCCGAAGAGGCACCAGGGATAGTCGCGCCCGGCTTTTGCGTCAGTAGAAAGCCCCGCCAGCATGAATACAACAAACAAAGCGAGCCGCATTCGACCCTCCATCATGCAAAGCTAGGAGAGCATAGAGCATCCTGAAAACAATTGAAGCCCAGCCGGCCGAAGCATCGAGCCGGAGCGGGCACAGCAGCACTGTGTCTTGCGAGGCTTCCGATCGGATCCTTAGGAACATCCGCGTGCGGCCCTGGTTGGCCGGACATCGTCAACCGGAGTTCAACAATGCGAAAGACTATTTTCTCAGTGATGATGTGTGCGTTGCTTGCCGGCGCGTCGGTCAGTGTTGCCCACGCGCAGGCAGGAGGCGCAGGTGGAGCGGGCGGCGCGGGTGCTGGAGGAACCGGAACGGGTGCCAGTGCTGGCGGAACCGGCGCCGCTGGCAGCGGAACGAGCGGTGCCGCGGGAACGGGGAGCGCCGGCGCGGGCGCTGGAGGCACCACTGGTGCGGCAGGTACGGGATCTAACGCGGGTGCCGCCCAGGGGGACGGCCAAGGTGGTGGTCCCCAGACTCTCCGTCCCGGGCGAAGCAACGATCCAACCGGGCGCTAACGTTCTCGCCTTATGGCTGAAAAGAAGCTGCCGAGTCCTCGCTCGACAGCTTCGTCTGCCTCGGCAATGTGTCCCGATGGAAAATGCGCAAAGCCAGCCTCGCAAGGCGGCGCCGGTGTTGCGGACGGCCCAGGCGGGGCAATCGCATTTGAGCTTCACAAGCGGTCGTCATGCCCGGGCGTGTCCCGGGCAGGCGCTGCTCTCTATTTTTCCGCCCGTGAAACGGCTCTGGATTCACCTCGCACGCCGTCGGAGGCGACGATGGGGCTTTGCCGGGTCGGCGGATGAGCAGGCTGTGGCGCTGACAATTCCTGGCAGTACATCCGGTCGATGTTGCGCTGCATGAGCGCATAACAATCGCACGCGACTCTTTCGAGCCGCGCCCGATCGATCTCTATGAACCCGCGTCGGTCGGAGGGGACGGCGCCGGCCTCGCGTAGCTTGCTCATCGTCAGAGTCACTGTCGGCCGCCGCACCCCAAGCAATTGCGCAAGCGCCTCCTGCGTCACCGGAAGGAGGTCATGGGGGACGCGGTCGTGAAGCTGCAGGAGCCACCGCGCCATGCGGCCGTCAACCCGGTGCAACGCGTTGCAGGCGGCTACGTGCTGGAGCTGCAATAACACCGCGCGGGCATGGACCTGCACGACGTTCCTGATGGCCGCGCTTTGCGCATAGGCGGCGCGAAATTTTGCGGCGGAAATCATCGACGCAGTGCCGGCCACGCGAGCAATCGCGGTCACGGATGAAAGCGACGGGCCGAGCACCGAGAACGAGGCCAAAGCGCCTTCCCGCCCCATCAAGGTGGTTGCGACCGATTGCCCGTCAGGCATGTCGAGCATGAAAGCGATTGCGCCGCTATGGGGAAAATAAACCGGGTCGAGCTCATCACCCGATCGCACCAGGACGGCATCGGTTTCGAACGAGACCTTCTGGAAGTAGGGCGTGAGCAAGCCCAGATCTGCCGGCGGCAGCGCCGCAAGGAGTCGATTTCCGATGCCCGGGTGGTGGGCGGTCACGATGCTTTCTCGTGAACGAGCACCGGATGAACGACCGTATCCATTTATTTCAGTCACCATGATTATCCGAAATACGAATTGTCGAGCGAAATTGATCCAAACAGAGCCATTAATCGAGATCAAGCACGGGTAATTGCGGTGAGCTTACCGGCGGCCTCGCGCACCAGCATCCTGCATAAGTCATACTATTCGTGACCGGTGATGGTTGCGGCAGCGCTCGCTTGCAGCGCGGCTGCACGTTCACGTGGCACAACGCCGGTCGCCTGACGCCAGGGCTCGGGCATCTGCTCGACGTCCCCGCGCGGTAAGCGCCTGAAGCCGCCCACGCCGGCGGGGCTCAGCTGGGGTTTTCAACCAGCCCTACTCTTACCTGCGCGAGGCGTGTGAAGGACCTGCTGGAGCAGGGTGGGATGACCAAGAACGGCGCGCAATTCCGGCTTGTCGAGCCATGCGGCTGCATCCTCCAGGCTTTCGCATTCCTCGAGCTTGATGGTTGCGGTCGCCAAAGGTACGTCGACGGAGCCAAATTTGCGCGGTCCGGCAACGGGCAGCGATCCCAAATGCTGGCCTAGCAGTTCCGGATCCTGGCTGAGTTGGTGTAGAGCACCGGCCATTACGATGGGCCCAGATGCGGCGAGTTCGTTTGCACGAAGCACCACAGCAGACGGGTTGTTGGTTTCCGGTGTGGCAAAGAGTCCGGGCGTCTTCAGCCGTGCAGAGGTCATGAGCCCCAACGGGATTGAAAGCAGAAGACCCAGCACGACCGGCGACATCCAAAGCAGCAGCGGCAGGGAAACCGCGCAGGCACTGACCGACAGGGCCAAGCCGCAGAGCGTGGGGCCGGCGAGCTTGCGATAGATTTCGCCGCGAGCAAGCTGGCCGCCGCTTCGGCGTTGCACCTGCCAGCCCGCGTCCCGGCCGGCGAGAATTTCAAACACGGCCTTGGTCTGGAAGATCATCATGCAAGGAGCGATCAATGCCGCAATAAGCGTCTCGCAAACGACTCCGGCCATGACGCGAGGGCTGCCTCCGAACCCGGTCCGCTCGCTTCGACTGCCGATCAGCACCAGATAGGCGAGCAGCTTCGGCAGGATCAGAAGCCCCATTGTCGCTGCAAAGACCTGCGCGGCAAGCACCGGGTCCTGTTGCGGCCAGGTCGGAAACAGACTGAAGCCTTTGGGGAAGTATTCCGGTCGGATGAAGTGCGCCTGCAGTGAAATGAGCAGGCCGAGCACCAGGAAGAGAAGCCACAGCGGCGCCGTGACATAGGAGGCGATACCCGTAAGCAAATGCAGCCGCGAGACCCAGTGTAGCCCGCGCGCGGGCAAGACGGCGAGGTGCTGAAGGTTACCCTGGCACCAGCGACGATCTCTCACCGCAAAGTCCAAAATCGACGGCGGGACTTCTTCGAAGCTGCCGCCAAGGGCCGGCGCCAGATAGATTGCCCAGCCCGCGCGGCGCATCAACGCGGCCTCGACAAAATCATGGCTGAGGATGTGGCCCCCGAAAGGCCTACGACCGGTCAGCTCCGGCAGGCCGGCCTCCGCAGCGAACGCTCGTACCCTGATGATGGCGTTGTGGCCCCAGTAATTGCTGTCGCCACCGTGCCACCAGGCATTGCCGGCCGCAATGATGGGGCCGTAAACGCGCCCTGCGAATTGCTGCAGCCTCCCGAAAATTGTGCAGGCGTTGACGATGACCGGCTGCGTCTGGATCAGTGCAGCATCGGGATGGGACTCCATCGTGTGCACAAGGCGAACTATTGTTTCGCCCTCCATCAGGCTGTCCGCATCGAGAACGATCATGTGATCATAGGCCGATCCAAACTTCATGACCCAGTCGGCGATGTTGCCGGACTTCCGCGCCGTGTTATCGGAGCGATGCCGGTAGTACAGCCGAGCGGCGGCGCAGGCGCGGCGCAGCCGAATGAACGTCATCTCTTCACAAATCCAAATGTCCGGGTCGCTCGTATCGCTCAGTAAAAACCAGTCGAACTGGTCTCCTCGTCCGGTAACCTGAACTGACTCATACATTGCACGTAACCGCGCCATGAGTTGGTGCGGGTCCTCATTATAGGTCGGTAGCAGAATGGCTGTGCGCGAGAGTACACCAGGCAGTGAGCCCGTCTTATCGATCGGCAGACAAGACCTGCTGCGCATGAGCAGCACGAAAAATCCGGCCAGCGCAGTCATGAAGGAGAACGCGATCCATGCGAGCAGAACGAGGAACAGGCCGAGCAGCACCGCCTCGAGGAAGGTTACACCGCCGACGTTCACCACATCGTACATGCCGTAGCCCCCTGCAAGCGTCAGCACCCCCGTCCCGACAAAAATGAAAAGACGGCGAACCGTCAAAGCGGCACCCGAATGCACCGGCGACCGGTTAGCTTCAGTCGCACGATCCAGCCGGCACGGCAGCATCGGAAGGGGACTTTCCGGCGGCAGAAATGGGCTACCAGGAGCATTCGGCGACGGCGTAGGTAACGACGTCAGGGTGTCCATCGATAGATCCAGACTTCGGAGACTGGCGCTTCGTTCTGCGCCAGGAAAGCTCGCAGTTCGATTGCGGCTTGCCCCTTGACCGCGCATTGGAAGCTCAGCCGCCATCCGCCCGTCATGGGATTAGGTTGCGTGACGATGTTGCTGACTTCGGCTTTTGCCGCAGTCACCACGCCTTTGACGGTCTTGGCATCGAGTCCTTTGAGTTCGTCCCCCATCAGTTCCAGCACAAACAGTTTGCTGTCATCTCCCCGGCTACCGATACCCGTTCGTGTGAACCGTGCGAGCGCCTCGGGTTTGGGGGCGTCCGGCCCCCAGTGCAGCCGATAAGTGAAGATGTGCTCGCTCTTCGCAATTAGCGGCTGCTTCGGTTGCCAGAGCGCTGCGATGTTGTCGTGGGCCTCCTCCTTGGTGGGTATCTCGAATAATTTCACCGCTCCTTCGCCCCAATTGCCGATCGGCTCGCACCAGAGGCTGGGGCGCTTTTCGAAGTTGGATTCGAGATCCTGATAGGCCAGGAAGTTCCTCTGCCGCTGCATCAGGCCGAAGCCGCCTGGATTGACATCGGCAAAGCTGCTGACCTGGAGATCGCGGGGATTGTTCAGGGGGCGCCAGAGTTGCTCGCCTCTGCCGTTGAAGATCGCAAGTCCATCCGAGTCGTGAACCGCAGGGCGGAAGTCGTCAAAATCTCTGCGGTCGTTCGGCCCGAAGAAGAACATGCTGGTCATAGGGGCGAGCCCGGCATGCTCGATGTCGACCCGTGGATAGAGCGCCATCTCGACGTCGAATACCGTGCTTTGGCCCGGCCGGATCGTGAATCGGTAGCTTGCGGCCGCGCTCTTGCTGTCCAACAGCGCGTGCACAACGATGGAAGAGGCATTTGGCACCGGCTTCTCCAGCCAGAAAGCCTTGAACGCCGGGAACTCTTCGCCCTTGCTCTCGCCGGTATCGATCGCCAGCCCGCGCGCGGACAGCCCATAGGTCTGTCCTTTCGCGATTGCTCGGAAGTAACTGGCGCCAAGGAACACACAAACTTCATCGTGGTAATCGGGCCTGTTCATCGGTGCGTGAATGCGGAATCCGCCAAACCCGAGGTCGGCCTTAGGCCATTGTCCAAGACCCTCTCCGAAGGAGAAGTCGTCGCGCCGATACGGGACGGGCATGACGCTCCTGTTCACCACTTGAAAGATGTCGACCCGGTTCTTGTAAAAGAAGCCGCGGTGGAAAAATTGCACTTCGAACGGTAGCTTTTCATCGCGCCACAACGCCCTCTCAGGCGCGAAACGAATTGATCGGTATTGGTCGTAGTTGAGATTCTTCAGTGCATCCGGCAGCTTCTCGTCGGGAGGGACGAATGATTTCGCGGCGAGCGCGCGAGCAAGCTCGCGCAGGTACGACGGGCTGAATGTCGGGGCGGGGCCCGTCTGAGCCTGCGCTGCGCGCAACAACATAGCGGCAGCTGAAAATGCAGCCGATGCGCGAAGAACTTGCCGGCGGTTCACGCTCGCGTCTCCCGGTCCGAAACAGGTGGGAAACGGCCTATATTCCCCGGAGTTCCGAGCGGGTAACGCGATCTGACAACAGTGGTTTCGACACGAGTTCGAACGGACTCAGGCGAGGGTCCCAGGCGCTGCCGTTGGGGTCCGGAACACATGAAGAGGCGGAACGAAAACGGGGCCCGAATGGGCCCCGTAGAAACTCAGCAGCGTTGCGCGATCTTACTTGATCTTGGCTTCGCGGAATTCGACGTGCTTGCGCGCGACCGGATCGTACTTCTTCTTGACCAGCTTGTCGGTCATGGTGCGCGAATTCTTCTTGGCGACGTAGTAGAAGCCGGTGTCAGCCGAGGACACGAGCTTGACCTTGATGGTGACCGCTTTGGCCATGTTCAGAACCTCTGAAAATATGGGAATCTGGAGCCGGCCAAATGGCCCGCGTTGGCCGGCAACCTAGCCAGAAACCGCCTGATGTCAAGGTTTTGCGGGACAAAAAGCCCCCGAATCGGCCCGATTACCCCTCGAAGAACCGGTTTTTCGGCCGCGGCAGGCCCAGATTCTCCCTCAAAGTGGCCCCTTCATACTCTTTCCGGAAAATCCCGCGCCGCTGCAGCTCCGGCACCACCTTGTCGACGAAATCGTCGAGGCCGGCGGGCAGGAACGGGAACATGATGTTGAAGCCGTCGGCGCCGCGCCCGACCAGCCATTCCTCCATCTGGTCGGCGATGGTTTTGGCTGTGCCGATGAAGGACAGCCCGCCATAGCCGCCGACGCGCTGGGCGAGCTGACGCACGGTGAGCTTTTCGCGGGCGGCGAGATCGACCATGCGCTGGCGGCCGCTCTTGCTGGCATTGGTCTCGGGGATGTCGGGGAGGGGGCCGTCGGGATCGAAGCCGGAGGCATCGGTGCCGAGGATGACGGACAGCGAGGCGATGGCGCTGTCGTAGTGCACACGGCTGTCGAGCAGCGCACGTTTCTCCCTGGCCTCGTCGACGCTGTCGCCGACAACGACGAAGGCGCCGGGCAGGATCTTGAGATGCTCGGGGTCGCGGCCGACCTTCTCCATGCGGCCCTTGATGTCGGCATAGAGCTTTTGTCCGTCGGCGAGGCTGCCGCCGCCGGTGAACACGGCTTCCGCCGTCTCGGCCGCGAGCTGCCTGCCGTCCTCCGACGCGCCGGCCTGCACGATCACCGGCCAGCCCTGCACGGGGCGGGCGATGTTGAGGGGGCCGCGCACCTTCAGATATTCGCCGTTGTGGTCAAGCGTGTGCATCTTCGCGGGATCGAAGAACAGGCCGGCCTCGACATCGCGTACGAAGGCGTCATCGGCGAAGGAATCCCAGAGGCCGGTGACGACGTCGTAGAACTCGCGGGCGCGCTTGTAGCGCTCGGCGTGCTCCATGTGGTCGTCGAGGCCGAAATTCAGCGCCGCGTCCGGGTTCGATGTGGTGACGATATTCCAGCCCGCGCGGCCACCGCTGATGTGATCGAGCGAGGCGAAGCGGCGCGCGACGTGATAGGGCTCGTCGAACGTCGTCGAGCCCGTGGCGATCAGGCCGATGCGCTCGGTGACCGCCGAGAGCGCCGACAGCAGCGTGAAAGGCTCGAACGAGGTCACGGTGTGGCTGCGCTTGAGCGCATTGATCGGCATGTTCAGCACGGCAAGATGATCGGCCATGAAGAAGGCGTCGAACTTGCCGGCCTCGAGCTTTCGGATCAGCGTGGTGATGTGACCGAAGTTGAAATTGGCGTCGGGCCAGGCGCCGGGATAGCGCCAGGCGCCGGTATGGATGCTGATCGGGCGCATGAACGCGCCAAGCTTGAGTTGCCGTTGTGCCATCGCGCCCCGCTTCCATGTTGGGTGTCGTTGGGGAAAGACATAGGCACGAGTGGGAACACCGCCATTGGCAGGGCAGGGAAGATTCTTTTGTTTTTCGGTGGGCCCTCAGCACGTTTCCGTCATTCCGGGGCGCCGCGGAGCGGCGAGCCCGGAATCCATTAGGCTGCGGAGACCGTAGAGGGATGGATTCCGGGCTCGCGCTGCGCGCGCCCCGGAATGACGAGGAGAGGATCGCGTCCCGGAATGACGACTTAGCTCAAAATATCCTTCTGCATCCTGCCGCCGTAGAAATGGAAGAACGGCACCGGCGCATCGTGGCGGAGGGGGCCGGCGGCAAGGCGGGTGTCGAGCTCGTTGAGCACGTTGCGCGTCATCGGATGCAGATCGGCGAGCGGCTTCGAGCCGAGCTCGACCCAGACCAGCTCGACGAGCTCCGCATCGGCATGGATGACGCCTTCGACACGGTGGGTGATCGCGGAGGCATCCGCGGTGAAGAAGCGCGTGTCGAAGCGCTTGACGCGGCCGGGCGGGGTGATGGCGCGTGCGATCAGGAACAGGCCGGACGGATCGGGCAGCAGGCCAGCATCCGCGAACGGCTTCCAGGCGCCCTCGAGTTTCGCCTTGTGATCGGCCCTGCGGCCGAGGCAGAGACCGGTCTCCTCGCAGGCTTCACGGATCGCGGCAATCGCGAGCGATTTGGCGCGCGAGGCCGGGGTCTTCGGGCTGCCCTTGGCGAGATTGGCTTCGAGCTCGGCGGTCATGGGGGCTGCACAGGGCACGCGATAATCGGCCTTGTCGACGCGGCCGCCGGGGAAGACGAACTTTCCGGGCATGAACACCACCTTGTCGTGGCGCTTGCCGACCAGGACCTTTGGAATGGTGCCGCTGCGGTCGACCAGGATCAGCGTCGCGGCATCCTTGGGGCGGAAATAGGGATGGTGATCGGCTTCCTTCTCGTCGTGGACCTTCGCCTTCTCCGCTGCCTGCGCGATATCCGTCATGTCCTCACCCGAACCGTTTTTGCTTATTTTGCTTAGACAGGCGGAATACCATCCGGAGGGTTCTCGTCAAACCCGTGCATGCGCAGAGCCCATTGCAATCCGACCACGGCGCCCTTGACCGGTTGCAGCAGCGCCAGCGAGGCGACGAAGGTGAAGGGCAGATAGGCCACGAAGCTGAGCCAGACCGGCGTGGTGTAGTTGGTCTCGATCCAGAGGATGGCCGGCACCACGATGTGGCCAACGATGACGATCACGAGATAGGCGGGCAGATCGTCGGCACGATGCGGGGTGAAGTCGAGGCCGCATCTGGCGCAATTGTCCGCCGTCTTCAGGAAGGCGCGGAACAGCTTGCCCTCGCCGCAGCGCGGGCAGCGGCCGCGAAAGCCGCGCTTCATCGCAGCCCAGACGTCGCGCTTCTCGACGAGGCCGCTCTCGCGCGTCCAGATTTTGGGGGCCGTGCTCATTGTCACCACGCTTTGCCCTTCTGTCCCTTGCCTTTGTTCTTTCCTTTGCCCTTCTTCACCTTGCCGGACTTCTGCTTCGCCGGCTTGTGTTTTCGCTCCGGACTGCGTCCGGGATGCGGCTTGGACGATTTGCGCTGCGGGCGGAACGGCCTGCGCTCGCGCGGTGAGGTCTCGCTGGCCGACGACAGCAGCTCGAAGCGCAGCGCGCCTGCAATGGGAGCAGCTTCGATCAGGCGGACGTCGACGACGTCACCGAGCTGATACATGGTGCCGCTGCGCGTGCCGACCAGGGCATGGCGGCTCTCGTCATAGTTGAAATATTCCGTGCCAAGGGATCGGATCGGGATCAGGCCGTCCGCGCCGGTGTCGGCGAGCTTGACGAACAGGCCGGCGCGCGTGACGCCGGAGACGCGGCCCTGGAAACTCGCGCCGATGCGGTCGGCGAGGTGATGCGCGATCAGGCGGTCGACGGTCTCGCGCTCGGCCTTCATCGCGCGCCGCTCGGTCAGCGAGATATGCGCGGCGACTTCGCTTAAGGTCTCCGGCGTCTCGCTGTCGGGCAGGGCGCCTTCGCCGAGACCGAGCGCGCGGACCAGCGCGCGATGCACGACGAGATCGGCGTAGCGGCGGATCGGCGAGGTGAAATGCGCGTAGCGGCGCAGGTTCAGGCCGAAGTGCCCGTAGTTCTCAGAGGAGTATTCCGCCTGCGCCTGGGCGCGCAGAACCACCTCGCTCACCAGCGGGTAATAGTCGTGGCCCTCGAGCTGGGCCAGCACGCGGTTGAACAGCGTCGGGCGCAGCGCGCCGGCTTTCGCGAAGGGAACGTCCAGCGTCTCCAGGAATTCTGCGAGCGCGTGCACCTTCTCCAAGGTCGGCTCGTCGTGCACGCGGTAGATCAGCGGCAGCGACCTCTTCTCCAGCGTCTCGGCTGCCGCGACGTTGGCGAGGATCATGAACTCCTCGATCAGCTTGTGCGCATCGAGCCGCTCCGGCACGACGACGCGATCGACCGTGCCGTCGCTCTTCAGGAGGATCTTGCGCTCGGGCAGATCGAGATTGAGCGGGTCGCGCTCGTCTCGCGCGCGCTTGACGCTAGAATAGGCGGCATAGAGCGGCCTCAGGATCGGATCGAGCAGGGGGCCGGTGGTGTCGTCCGGCCGTCCGTCGATCGCGGCCTGCGCCTGCGCGTAATTGAGCTTGGCGGCGGAGCGCATCAGGATGCGATGGAACGTATGCGAGCGCTTGCGACCGTCGGGGCCGATCACCATCCGCACCGCGAGCGCGCCGCGCGGCTCGCCCGGCACCAGCGAGCAGAGATTGTTGGAGATGCGCTCGGGGAGCATCGGCACGACGCGGTCGGGGAAATAGACCGAGTTGCCGCGGTCGAGCGCGTCGCGGTCGAGCGCGGTGCCCGGCCGCACGTAGAAGCTGACATCCGCAATGGCGACGTTGACGATGAAGCCGCCCTTGTTGTTGGGATCGTCATCGGCCTGCGCATGGACGGCGTCGTCGTGGTCCTTCGCATCCGGCGGATCGATGGTGACGAGCGGGACGTCGCGCCAATCCTCGCGCCCCCTGAGATTGGCGGGCTCGGCCGCCTCCGCCTCGCGCTCGGCCGCGGGGGAGAATTGCAGCGGGATCTCGTGGGCGTAGATCGCGATCAGGCTGATCGCCTTCTCCGACTTGACCGAGCCGAGCTTCTCCTTGACGCGGCCCGAGGCGAGGCCGAAGCCGCGCGAGCGGACGATGTCGACGCTGACGAGGTCGCCGTCCTGCGCGCCCTGCGTGTCGGCCCTCGCGATGTTCAGCTCGCGGTCGGCGAACTTCTTGTCGACGGGGACGAGCCGGCCGCCGCCTTCGGGAAGCTCGCGGAACACGCCGAGGATGCGGCTCTTGGCCTTGTCGATGACCTTGATGATACGGCCGCGATAGGCGGGACCTTCTTCCTCGTCCGAGCGTTCGACGCGCAGCAGCGCGCGGTCGCCGACGCCGGCGGCGGTGCCGGGCTTCGGCCGGCGCGGCATCTCGATGAGGATCTTTGGCGGCTCGCCGTTCTCGACCTCGTCCCATTCGGCGGGGGAGGCGATCAGTTCACCGTCGGAGTCGCGCCCCGTGATGTCGGCGAGGAGCGTCGGCGGCAGCGTATCCGGCTCCGAGACCTTGTGGCGTTTTTTCTTGATGATCCCGTCGTCGGCGAGCTCGCGCAGCATGCGCTTGAGCTCGACGCGATCGGCGTTCTTCAGGCCGAACTCGCGCGCAATTTCGCGGGTCCCGACCTTTCCTGGATTTGCCTTGATGAAGGCGACGATGGCACTCCGATCAGGAAAGCCACGGTCATTCTTGCGTTTCACTTAACCTCTAATTCTTGCCGGCACTCTTCTTGGCCGGAGTATTTGCAGGATTCTTGGTGGCGGCTGCCTTGATCGGCGACGTCTTGGCAGTCGACGACACGGCGGCGCGCGCCTTGCTGGTGGATTCAGTTTTCGATTTGGCCGCGGCTTTCTTCGCGGCCGGCTTCTTCGGCTTCGGCGCGGCGTCCTCGCCGTCGGCCTTCTCCGCAGTCTTCTTGGCCTTGGCCGGCTTTGCCGCCTTCTTCGCCTTGGTCTTGCCGCCGCCCTTGGCCGCGCGCTCGTCGATCAGCGCGATCGCCTGCGGCAGCGTGATGGCGTCCTTTTCGAACTCGGCCGGGATCGTCGCGTTGACACCGCCGGCGGTGACATAGGCGCCGTAACGGCCGCTCTTCACGGTGACGGTGCCGAGCGTCGGATGATCGCCGATCGCCTTGCCGGGATCGGCGCCGAAGCGGCGGCTCGGGCCCTTGGCGACCTTCTCCGCAATCAGCGTGACGGCGCGGTTGAGGCCGATGTCGAACACCTCGTCGCCGGCCTCGAGGCTGGCATAGGTCTTCTCGTGCTTGACGAACGGCCCGAAGCGGCCGAGTCCGGCGGTGATCGGCTGACCGGTTTCCGGATGCTTTCCGATCTCGCGCGGCAGCGACAACAGCTTCAGCGCGAGCTCGAGGTCGACATCGCCGGGCGAGGTGCCCTTCGGGATGCCGGCGCGCTTCGGCTTCTCGCCTTCCTCATAATCCTTCTGCTCGCCGAGCTGGATGTAGGGGCCGAAGCGGCCGGCCTTGACCCAGACATCGCGACCCGTATCAGGGTCCTGGCCGAGCGAACGGTCGGCAGTGGTCTCGCCGTCGGCGGCGAGCTGACGGGTGTAGCGGCATTCCGGATAATTCGAGCAGCCGACGAAGGCGCCGAACTTGCCGGCCTTCAGATTCAGCCGGCCGGTGCCACAGCTCGGGCACTGGCGGACGTCGCCGCCATCGGCGCGCGGCGGATAGATGTGCGGCCCCAGCATCTCGTCGAGCACGTCCAGCACCTGCGCGACGCGCAGGTCCTTGATGTCGTCGACGGCGCCGATGAAGTCGCGCCAGAAGTCCTTCAGCACCTGCTGCCAGGAGATCTCGTTGTTGGAGATGCGGTCGAGCTGCTCTTCCAGGCCCGCGGTGAAGTCGTATTCGACGTAACGGCTGAAGAAGCTTTCCAGGAACGCGATCACGACGCGGCCCTTGTCCTCGCCGTGCAGGCGCTTCTTCTCCAGCTTGACGTAGCCGCGGTCCTTCAGGACCTGGAGGATCGAGGCATAGGTCGAGGGCCGGCCGATGCCGAGCTCTTCCATGCGCTTGACCAGCGAAGCCTCCGAGAAGCGCGGCGGCGGTTCGGTGAAATGCTGGGTGACGGCGAGGGACTGCCGCTTCAAGGCTTCGCCCGCGCTCATGCCGGGCAGGCGGCGGGAGTCCTCGTCCTCCTCGTCGTCGCGGCCTTCCTGGTAGAGCGCCAGGAAGCCGTCGAACTTGATGACCTGGCCGGTGGCGCGCAGCTCCAGCGTACGTCCGCCGGCCTTCGCGGTGATGTCGACGGTGGTGCGCTCGAGCTCGGCCGCTTCCATCTGGCTCGCGATGGTGCGCTTCCAGATCAGCTCATAGAGTCTGGCCTGATCGGCATCGAGCTTGCGGCTCATGCTGTCCGGGCGGCGGGACATGTCGGTCGGGCGGATCGCTTCGTGCGCTTCCTGCGCGTTCTTGGCCTTGGCCTGGTACTGGCGCGGGGCGTCCGGCACATAGGCGTTGCCGTAATCCTCGCCGATCACCTTGCGCGCCTGGGTGATCGCCTCGGGGGCGATCTGGACGCCGTCGGTACGCATATAAGTAATGAGTCCGGTGGTCTCGCCGCCGATGTCGATGCCTTCATAGAGGCGCTGGGCGATGCGCATCGTGTGCGCCGGCGCAAAGCCGTATTTGCGGCTGGCTTCCTGCTGCAGCGTCGAGGTGGTGAAGGGTGCCTGCGGATTGCGCCGCGCAGGCTTGGCGTCGACCGCGGTCACGGCGTAGTTCGCGAGTTCCAGCGCCTTCTTGAAGTCTTCCGCTTCCGCGCCGGTGCCGATGTCGAGGCGCTGGATCTTCTTGCCGTCGGCGCCGACGAGGCGGGCCTCGAAGGCGTCGCCGCGCGGTGTCAGCAGGGTCGCGACCAGCGACCAGTATTCGCGGGCTACGAACTTCTCGATCTCGAGCTCGCGGTCGCAGACGAGGCGCAGCGCCACCGACTGCACCCGGCCGGCCGAGCGGGCGCCGGGCAGCTTGCGCCACAGCACGGGGGAGAGTGTGAAGCCGACCAGATAATCGAGCGCGCGGCGCGCCATATAGGCATCGACCAGCGCGCCGTCGATCTGGCGCGGATGCTTCATCGCCTCCGAGACGGCCTGCTTGGTGATGGCGTTGAACACCACGCGCTCGATCTTCTGGTCCTTCAGCGCGCGCTTTTCCTTCAGCACCTCCAGCACGTGCCAGGAGATGGCCTCGCCCTCGCGATCAGGGTCGGTGGCGAGAATCAGGCGGTCGGCGCCCTTCAGGGATTTGGCGATGTCGTTGAGCCGGCCGGCGGCCTTGGGGTCGACCTCCCAGATCATCTTGAAATTGGCGTCGGGATCGACGGAGCCGTTCTTCGCGGGCAAGTCGCGGACATGGCCGAACGACGCCAGAACCTCATAGGACGAGCCCAAATATTTGTTGATCGTCTTGGCTTTCGCCGGCGACTCCACAATGACGATATTCATGTAGTTCCAGTAACTTACGGGAAAATCTTAGGCCGAATTCGAAGGGACTCGGAACGGCCGTTTCGACCCGAACATGGGTGGTGCGGCCCTCGCTGTCAAATCGAGGGGTGTTGAAAGCCGCCAGGATGGGAAAAGTTTCATATCGAGAAAGTTGCAAAATACCACCTTGGAGTTGCGGCCGATGTCGGCGTAATGTCCCTGCGGGGCATGGATTCGGGGTGGGGTCTGGTGACAAGGCCAGGAAAGAAACGAGCGCGCGCCGCGTCTGGCGCGCGAGGGGGGACGCGCAACGAGGAACCGGAGGAGGGCGGCGCGGACGAGGCGGTCGCCTTCATCGCGGAGCAGGCCGGGGCATTGCGCAAGCTCGCCGAGCGCCACAAGCTCGACGTGCTGCATTATCTCCTGGGCATGACCAAGCTGGAGGCCGACGAGCACCTGCGGCTGCGGAGCAAGCGCAAGCTGTCGTGAGGGTACCGTCTCTATCTGATCCGTCATCCTGAGGCGTGAGGCTTGAGATGCGAACGCATCGCAAGCCGAGCCTCGAAGGATGAGCGGCCCCGCTGATGCAGCCGGGCCGTCGCCCTTCGAGGGCCGCTGAAGAAGCGGCCACCTCAGGGTGACGGTGAAAGAGTTGGGCGCGCTGCCTCAACCGCGGCAATGACGGTGGTGGTGGGTCGTTGCTATCAGGCCGACCTTCGCCGCGGCGCGGGCCGCGGCTTCAACATGGTATCGGCGGGGCTGAGCAGGCGGCCGTCCTCGGCGCGCATTTCGAGCTTCTTCACCGGGAGGCCCTTGGCGCGGTCCACCAAAATGGTCGCGATCTCCTCGGGGGCGTCGTCGAACTCCTCGCTCCATTGCCGGAGCGCCACCAGGATTGGAAAGGTACCGCGGCCCTTCGGCGTCAGCACGTACTCTTGATACGCGCTGCCGTCGGAGGCGGGGGCGGTTTCCAGAATGCCGTGGTCGACCAGCGCGCGCAGCCGCGCCGACAAGATGTTCCTGGCCATGCCGAGCTTGCTCTGGAATTCGCCGAAGCGGCGCAGGCCGAACAGCGCCTCGCGGATGATCAACAGGGACCACCAGTCGCCGATCGCCTCCAGCGATCGCGCGATAGGGCAGGAGTCTCCCTCAAAGCTCGTTCTTTTCACCATTGTCCCGGTCCTGTCGCGTTCGCCCGATTTCGGCGGCGATCACGCGCTTGTGTGGTTGCATCATAAAACCAAATGGCCTAGATGGCAATCTAGTTTCATAATGCAACTAGTGGAGGCGAGCGTGAGACTTCAAGGTAAGACGGCCCTGATCACCGGCGGCAACAGCGGCATCGGGCTTGCAACGGCAAGACTGTTCGTGGCCGAGGGCGCCAAAGTGGTGATCACCGGGCGCAACAAGGAGACGCTGGAGGCCGCCGCGAAGGAACTCGGGCCGAACGCGATCGCGCTCGCTGCGGACGCCACCGACATCGCCGCGACCGAAGCTGCGATCAAGCGGGGCACCGAGACGTTCGGCAAGCTCGACATCGTCTTCGCCAACGCCGGCATCCCCGGCGGCACGCCGCTCGGATCGGCGACGCTGGAGGTGTTCGAGAAGGTCATCAGCACGAACCTGACCGGCGTGTTCTTCACGGTTCAGTCCGCGCTGCCCTATCTCAACGACAACGCCTCGATCATCCTCAACGGCTCGGTGATCTCCGTGCTCGGCATTCCCGGCTACTCGGCTTACGGCGCGGCCAAGGCCGGCGTGCGCGCGATGGCGCGGATCATGGCCTCGGAACTGTCGCCGCGCGGCATCCGCGTCAATGTGGTGGCGCCCGGCGCGATCCGCACACCGATCTGGGGCGCTGCGGTCGCAACGCCCGAAGCCGAGAAGGCGTTCGAGCAACGCATCGCGCTGTCGACGCCGCTCGGCCGCATCGGCGAGCCCGATCACATCGCGAAGACGGTGCTGTTCCTCGCTTCGGATGATTCCGCGCATGTGCAGGGCCAGGAGATCTTCGTCGACGGCGGCGCAGTGGCCTCGCCGAGCGGCGCGCCGATCTATCGCGGCTGATCAAATCAGACGAAAATTGAAACGGTCGGCGCAGCCGCAGCGGTTGCGCCGGCTGGTTCGTTCGTCTTGACTGGTGTATTCTCTGAACCTTGCGTGATGAGGCAGTACCTTCGCGCAAGCTGCAAAGACATTTTTACGGGCAGGGGGGTGAGAAAACTCATTTTCAAGGGAGTCCACTATGCCGAAAACAGCCCGCTTTTTTTCCTCGATTTCAGCGCCACGTATTTACACCGAACGATCCACCATTCCGGCGAAACGCTCAGACAGTTCCGAGTTCGTGGCGGTGGCGCTGTTTTCCGGAATCGGCCTGCTCGTCTCGCTGATTGTCGTGATCGTCGGCATGCAGGGCGTCTGGTTCTAGCTTCGCAGATCACGCGCGGGCATCAGCCGCCGCGGGTCGTCGGCGACGGCTGATGATTTGCGCGGGACCTTAAGCTGCGCGCAGGCTGGTGGCCGCCTGGAGCGCGCCTGCAATCGCCTTTTCGCGATGTTCCGGCCCGACCTGGATGCCGTCGGCGATGACGAATTCGGGGTTCTGGATTCCCATGAAGCCGAATACGCCGCGCAGATAGGTTTCGAGATGCTCAAGCACGGCGAGCGGGGTGTCTGCGCCATAATAGCCGCCGCGGGAGATCGCCACGATCACGCGCTTGCCGCCGGCGAGCCCCTGCGGGCCGTTCGCCCCATAGCTGAACGTCTTGCCAGCCACGAGGACGCGGTCGATCCAGGCCTTGAGCTGGCTCGGAATGGTGAAATTGTACATGGGCGCGCCGATCACGACGACGTCGGCCGCCAGGAACTCGTCCAGTGCCGCCGCGCTCGCGGCGAGGTCGGGTGCGAGTTCCGCCGGCGCGGGCGCGCCTTGCGCGACGGCAAGATGCGATCCGGACAGGTGCGCAAGCGGGGTCTGGGTCAGGTCGCGATAGACGATGTCGAGCGCGGGGGTCGCCTGCCGCAGGCGGTCGACGATGGCGGCGGAGACCTGCCGGCTGACGGAGTGGGGGCCGAGAACGCTGGAGTCGATATGAAGGAGTTTCATTTGGGTCACCCATGGTATAGGTTTGTAACCAGCGCTACATGAGTGACTATCGAAAACCCCGCAAGAACGCACTTTTTTGAGCCATGGGCACATTATTGAAACCTGAGAACACCGATTTGCCTGCGCCGACGAGGGCAAATCAAAGGCCCGCCCCGATGCCGGACCCAAACCACGCGGACTGCCGGGGGGTCGCCTCGATCCTCGCTCGGGTCGGCGACAAATGGAGCGTGTTCGTCATCATGATGCTGAGTGACGGGCCAAAGCGCTTCAATGAGCTGAAGCGCATGATCAACGGCATCTCGCAGCGGATGCTGACCTTGACGCTGCGCGGGCTGGAGCGCGACGGCCTCGTCACGCGCACGATCTTTCCGACCATTCCGCCGCGGGTGGATTACGAGCTGACCGATCTCGGCCGCGGCCTCCAGCAGCCGGTGAAGGCGCTCGGGGAGTGGGCGATCGCGCACCAGGAGCAGATCGCGGCGGCACGCACGCGCTTCGATGAGCGCAACGAGCCCTAAAGCAGCGACACCAATCCGCCGCCGTGGCGTTCGAGCCGGCCGGCAAGCTCGAGCTCCAGCAGCACGGTGCGCACGATCGCGGGCGAGGCGCCGGACATGCGCACAAGATCGTCGATCGAAATGGGCGCGGGGCCGAGCAGGCCCGTGATCTGGTCGCGGTCGTGGCCTTGCGGATCATGCTCGAACGGCTCGCTGTCGGGCTCGCCGGCCGGATGCATGACCGGCCGCTCCATGATCGGTGCGACAGCGTTGATGATGTCGGCAGCTTCCGTGACGAGCGTTGCGCCCTGCTTGATCAGGTCGTTGGTGCCGGCGGCGCGCGGATCGAGCGGTGACCCCGGGACCGCGAACACCTCGCGGCCCTGTTCGGCCGCCATACGCGCGGTGATCAGGGAGCCCGACCGGTGCGCCGCCTCCACCACGACTACGCCGAGCGAGGCGCCCGAGATCAGCCGGTTGCGGCGGGGAAAGTCGCGGGCGCGTGGCTCGTGACCGAGCGGCATCTCGGAGATCGCCGCGCCGCTCTGGTCGAGGATCGCGGCGAGCAGGTCGCCATGCTCGGGCGGGTAGATGCAATCATGCCCGCCGGCGAGCACGGCGATCGTGCCGCTTTCGACGCTGGTGCGATGCGCGGCCTGGTCGACGCCGCGCGCGAGGCCGGAGATGACAACAAAACCGGCTTCGCCGAGTTCGCGCGCGAGCTGGCCGGCGAATTTCAGGCCGGCACCGGAGGCGTTGCGCGAGCCGACGATCGCGATCATCGGCCGCATCAGGGTTTTGGTGTCGCCGCGGACGGCAAGCAGCGGCGGCGCATCGTCCAGAGTTGCGAGACGGGCCGGATAGCCGTCTTCGCCCGGCGCGCGCCAGGCGATGCCGAACTTGCGGCTTGCGGCAAGCTCGGCCTTCGCCTCGTCCGCGCTACAGATGCGCCCCGATCGCTGTGCACCGCCGCGGCGCGCCAGATCGGGCAGCCGCTCGAGCGCGGCACGCGCAGTGCCGAAATGATCGACCAGCGAATAGAAGGTGCGCGGCCCGACATTGTCGGAGCGGATCAGCCGCAGGCGGTCGATCCGCTCGGACTCGGTCAGCTCCACGCTCGGATTGATGGCGTCCACGGCGTCTCCTTGCGGGGGCAGCATGGAACAACCTGAGGGCGTGGGCAACAGTGGCGTGCGCTTGCACGACCTCGCCCCGATGCTAAAAGCGATCCCAATAAGAAGGATTTTGCCATGATCTCACTTGCCGACCTCCAGCGCCGCATTGAAGCGGGCGAACTTTCGCCCGATGCCGCCATCGCCCAGTCGCACGCGGCGATCGAGGCCAAAGAGAAGGACGTCCGCGCCTTCGTCCGCCACGACAAGTCGGCAAGAGCGCAAGGCGCCGGTCCGCTGCGCGGCATCGCGGTCGGGATCAAGGACATCATCGACACCGCCAACATGCCGACCGAGATGGGCTCGCAGATCTATCGGGGCTGGCAGCCGCGCAGCGACGCGCCGGTCGTGATGATGCTGAAGCAGGCAGGGGCGACCATCATCGGCAAGACAACGACGACGGCATTCGCCTCGCGCGATCCGACGGCGACGCTCAATCCGCACAATCTCGGGCATACGCCGGGCGGCTCGTCGTCGGGCTCGGCGGCGGCCGTTGGCGCCGGCATGATTCCGCTGGCGCTGGGCACCCAGACCGGCGGCTCGGTGATCCGGCCTGCCGCCTATTGCGGGACCGCCGCGATCAAGCCCTCGTTCCGCATGCTGCCGACGGTCGGCGTCAAATGCTATTCGTGGGCGCTCGACACGGTCGGACTGTTCGGCGCGCGCGCGGAGGATCTCGCGCGTGGGCTATCGGCAATGACCGGCCGCACCGAATTCTCCGGCATCGTGCCGGCGAAGTCGCCGCGCATCGGCGTGGTCCGGCAGGAGTTTGCCGGCGCCGTGGAGCCGGCCGCCGAAGAGGGCTTGCAGGCCGCCATCAAGGCCGCCGAACGCGCCGGCGCCGGCGTGCAGACCATCGATCTGCCGGAAGCAGTGCAGGAGGCTTGGCGCATCCACCCGATCGTCCAGGATTTCGAGGCGCATCGCGCGCTCGCCTGGGAGTTTTCGGAACGTCACGACGAGATCGCACCGATGCTGCGCGCCAGCCTCGATGCGACGGTCGGACTGACGCCGAAGGAATATGACGAAGCGCGCCGGATCAGCCGCCGCGGCCGCCGCGAGCTCGGCGAATTGTTCGAGGGTTTCGACGTGCTCCTGACCTATTCCGCGCCGGGCACGCCGCCGGCCAAGGAGCTCGCGACCACCGGCGACCCCCGCTACAACCGGCTCTGGACGCTGATGGGCAACCCTTGCGTCAACGTGCCGGTGCTGAAGGTCGGTGGCCTCCCCATCGGTGTGCAGGTGATCGCGCGCTTCGGCAACGATCCGCTCGCACTTGCGGCGGCCTGGTTCCTGGAGAACGCGCTGGCGAAATCAGGCTAGTGCAGATTCGACCGCAGCTGTGCGCTGGCCGGATGCGGCGGGCGCTGTGCTGTTATCTGCACCTTGCTTCATCAGCCAGCGCTCGGTGGCCTCACGGCCGCTCCGGTGAAGCGTGCGAATGAAGCCGCGGCCGAGATCGGTCGATGAGCGTTGCGCCAGCCCGTCGACGGAGTCTTCCGCTGCGATCCTGAACAGCCGCAGCGAGGGTGCGGCGGTTGCTCGCGCCCACTCCAGCGCCGCGATCTCGGCATTGAGGGCGGCGTTGGCCGCGATCTGGTCGAGCCGGCGGTCGATCGCGGCAAGCGTGATCGGCACATAGCTGTCGCGCGCCGGTGTGACCTGCACCAGCAGCACGTCCGTCGCCTTCGTTTCCTCGACCAGTCGCACTATGGGCGGATTGCCGCCAAAGCCGCCGTCCCAATAGGCCTCGCCGTCGATCTCGACGGCGCAGTGAACCAGGGGCGGGCAGGTCGAGGCCAGCGCGACGTCGGCGGTCACAGACTCGTTGCGGAAGATCTGCTGCTGGCCGTCGCGGATCCGTGTCGCTGCGATCAGCAGCTTCGGGCACCGCGCGTCGCGCAAGACGGAAAAGTTGATGTCGCGCGACAACGCCTGCCGCAGCGGATCGAGATCGAACGGATCGAACTGGCCGGAGCGCAGCGTCGGACCGAACGCGACCGAGCTTCCTGCCGGGGAAAATCCGCCGACCAGCATCAGCGAGCGGAACGAGGCCTCGTGCATCAGGCGGACCCAGAACCGGTTCAGCCGGCCGCGGGCGGCTTCGCGGCCGCCTTCGGCAAGGCCGGACGCGAGCAGCAGCGCGTTGATGGCGCCGGCGCTGGCGCCGCTGATGGTGTCGATCGCGATCGACGGCTCTTCCAGCAGCCGCTCCAGCACGCCCCAGGTGAAGGCGGCAAAGGTGCCGCCGCCCTGGAGCGCCAGCGAGAGTTTGTGCGGCGGCCAATGGTCGGAGCGTGACTGAGCAGCAGGCGTGGGCGTAGGTACGATCTCGACTGCTACGGGAGCTCGGGCGACTGGATCAGGCCGCGGCACTGGCGGAGGAACGGGGACAGGCTTCGGCGCAGGAGGCGGCGCGGGCGCATCGGACCAGATATTGGTCGTCGACAGCAGCCGGCTTGCCGCAGTGCCCTGCAAGCCGCCTTCGTCATGCGTGCCGACCATCTTCTCGCTCATTCTGAGCAACCGCGTAACGCCTTTTCCGCTGTCAGGATGACAGGCGTGGAGCCTGTTCGCCACTCTAGCCGTGAGTCGGCCGCAAGTTGCGAACAGGATTTGGCATATAATGCGGAAGGGACGCGGCGGAATCCGTACTTTTTCCGGCTTCAGATTTTGTTTTGACGCGTTTTCTTGACGCGAACCGGTATCCACTTCGCTCGAAAACGCTCTACGCCTTTTCGCCGATCCGGCTTTCCTTACCCGCTTGCAGGCGCTTGATGTTCTCCCGATGCGCGTAGAACAGCAGCAGCGTCAGCACTGCAAACAGCGCGGACAATGCGAGATGCCCGAACCACCACAGGAACATCGGCGTGATGAACGCCGCCACCAGCGCGGAAAGCGAGGAGTAGCGGCTGGTGAAGGCGGTCGCCAGCCAGAGCAGGCAGAACACGACCGCGCCTGGCCAGAACAGGCCAAGCAGGATGCCGATATAGACGGCGACGCCCTTGCCGCCTTTGAACTTCAGCCAGACCGGAAACAGGTGCCCGAGGAAGGCGCCGAGGCCGGCCACCATGGCGGCATTGGGGCCTGCGATGTAGCCGGCGATCACCACAGCCACGGTGCCCTTGAGGGCGTCGAACAGCAAGGTGCCCGCGGCAAGGCTCTTGCGTCCCGTGCGCAGCACGTTGGTGGCGCCGATGCTGCCGGAGCCGATCGAGCGGATATCCTGCGTGCCCGCAAGCCTGGTCAGGATCAGCCCGAACGGAATCGAGCCGAGGAGGTAGCCGATGACGAGCGCCACCGGCAAAAATGCTTCAAAGCCCATGGCCGCATCCCCAATGGCTGCATCTTAAGGTCGAGCCGAGACGCCACGCATGATCCTGCACGTCAGACATGTTCGTACACCGTCCGTCCGCCGACAATGGTGCGCACCACGCGGCCTGTAAAGCGGGCCTCGTCGAACGGGGTGTTCTTGCAGGGCGATTTGAGGTCGGCGGGATCGACCACCCAGGGCGTATCGGGATCGATCACGATGACGTCGGCCGGGCTGCCTGCGCGCAGGGTTCCGCCCGCGAGCCCAAGCAGCTCGGCCGGCCGGGTCGACATCGCCCGGATCAGCGTCTTCAGTTCCATTTCGCCATTGTGCACCAGCCGCAGGCCGGCCGGCAGCATGGTCTCGAGCCCGACCGCGCCGGGGGCGGCCTCCGCGAACGGCAGGCGCTTGACTTCGACGTCCTGCGGATTGTGGTCGGACATGATGACGTCGACGAGGCCGGAGGCCATCGCGGCGACCAGCGCGCGGCGATCGTCCTCTGTGCGCAGCGGCGGCGACAGTTTCAGGAAGGACCGGTAGGGGCCAATGTCGTTCTCGTTCAGCGCAAGGTGGTTGATCGAGACCGAGGCGCTGACGGCGAGCCCGGCATCGCGGGCGCGCTTGAGGATGTCGAGGGAGTCGATGCAGGTCAGCGAGGCCGCGTGATAGCGCCCGCCGGTGAGCGCGACGAGGCGCAGGTCACGTTCCAGCATCACGGCTTCGGCGGCATTCGGGATGCCCATCAGACCGAGCCGGGTCGCGAACTCGCCTTCGTTCATCACGCCTTCGCCGACGAGGTTGGGATCCTCGGTGTGATGCACGATCAGCGCGTCGAAGTCGCGGGCGTAGGTCAGGGCGCGGCGCATCACCTGGGCGTTGGTGACGCTTTTGTCGCCGTCGCTGAAGGCGACCGCGCCGGCCGCTTTCAAGAGGCCGAACTCGGTCATCTCCTCACCGAGCATCCCCTTTGTGAGCGCGGCCATCGGCTGGATGTTGACGATCGCGGTGTCGCGGGCGCGGCGCATCACGAAATCGACCGTTGCCGAATTGTCGATGACGGGCGAGGTGTCGGGCTGGCAGATGATGGTGGTGATGCCGCCGGTTGCGGCGGCCTGGCTCGCCGACGCGAAGGTCTCGCGGTGGCTGAGGCCCGGCTCGCCGACGAAGGCGCGCATGTCGATCAGGCCCGGCGCCACGATCTTGCCGGAGCAGTTGACGATGTCGGTGCCTTCGGGGACGCCGGCCGCGCCAATGCCGCGGCGGGTCTCGCGGATGGTGCCGTCGGCGATCAGGACGTCGCCTATGCCGTCGAAATCCTTGCTGGGATCGACGACGCGGGCGTTGGCGAGCAGGATGGGGCGGCGGTCGGTCAGCATCGGCATCACGCGTTCGGCAGATTGCGGGCGAGCGCTTCCAGCACGGCCATGCGCACGGCGACGCCCATTTCGACCTGTTCGCGGATCAGGGATTGGGCGCCGTCGGCCACGATCGAGTCGATCTCCACGCCGCGGTTCATGGGACCCGGATGCATCACGAGTGCGTCCGGCTTGGCGTAGGCGAGCTTCTTCTGGTCGAGCCCGAAATAATGGAAGTATTCGGATGACGAGGGCACGAAGGAGCCGTTCATGCGCTCGCGCTGGAGCCGCAGCATCATGACGATGTCGGCGCCTTCGAGGCCCTCGCGCATGTCGCGCGCGACCTCGACACCCATCCGCTCGATGCCCGGCGGCAGCAGCGTGGAGGGGCCGACGACGCGGACGCGGGCGCCCATGGTGTTGAGCAGGATGATGTTGGAGCGGGCGACGCGCGAATGCAGCACGTCGCCGCAGATTGCGACCACGAGGCCCTCGATGCGGCCCTTGTTGCGGCGGATGGTGAGGGCGTCCAGCAGCGCCTGGGTGGGATGCTCATGCGCGCCGTCGCCGGCATTGATCACGGAACCGTCAACCTTGCGCGCCAGCAGTTCCACTGCGCCGGAGGCGTGATGGCGCACCACCAGGATGTCTGGGTGCATCGCGTTCAGCGTGACGGCGGTGTCGATCAGGGTCTCGCCCTTGCGGATCGAGGACGAGGACACCGACATGTTCATGACGTCGGCGCCGAGCCGTTTGCCGGCGAGCTCGAACGAGGATTGGGTCCGGGTGGAGGCCTCGAAGAAGAGGTTCACCTGCGTCCGTCCACGCAGGACGGTGCGCTTCTTGTCAACCTGGCGGTTGAGCTCGACATATTCTTCGGACAGGTCGAGGAGGCCGGTGATGTCGGCCGCGGAAAGGCCCTCGATGCCCAGCAAATGCCGGTGGCCGAGGACGAAGGTCGATTTCGATGTCATTAAAAGCAGAGCTATAGGCGTGGATGGG
>NZ_WQNE01000002.1 GCF_009759665.1 Bradyrhizobium cajani | reverse complement strand
ATGTGGGGCTGTCGTTGAGCATTGCTGGTTGCCTTTTGCTGGCTCACCGCACCGACTGACAGCGTTACGCAAGCATCGATATTATAGCGCCAACTCTTTCCTCCGTCATTCCGGGGCGTGCGTTAGCGCGAACTATGATGCGCAATTGCGCATCATAGCTCGCCCTTCGGGCGCCGCGGAATGACGAGTGGGGGTTGCCGCTTTGACGCGAATCCGGTTCCCGGGCATGATCGGCCGCCGCTTTTTTCGCGCTCATTCTTCAGAGGATTTTCCCGCATGTTGAGACACGCTTTGGCCACCGCCTTCATTGTCTGTCTGGCCAGCGGCTCGGCACACGCCGCGCGCTGCGGTGGCGACTTCAACAGCTTCATCGCCGGCATGGCCGCGGAGGCGCAAGGAGCCGGCGTCTCGGCAGGCGTGACCAGCGCGGCCCTCAGCGGCATCAGCCAGGACGGCGCCGTGCTCGCCTTCGACCGGCGCCAGCGCTACACCTTCAACAAGAGCTTCGAGCAGTATGTCTCGACCCGCGTCGGACCCGGCCGCATCAATGGCGGCCGTGCGCTGCTCCAGCGCCATGCCGCGCTGCTCTCGCGCATCGAGCAGCAGTTCGGCGTGCCCCGCTACATCCTGGTCGCGATCTGGGGGCTGGAGAGCGATTTCGGCAAGGGCGACATCGGCAAGCTGCCGGTGATCCGCACGCTGGCAACCCTCGCGCATGATTGCCGCCGCACCGATCTGTTCCAGGGCGAGCTGCTCGCCGCCCTCAAGATCGTGCAGCGCGGAGACCTGCCGCTGCGCGACCTCATCGGCGCCTATGCCGGCGAGATCGGCCAGACCCAGTTCCTGCCGTCGTCCTACATCAAATACGGCGTTGACTTCGACGGCGACGGCCATGTCGACCTCCGCCACAGCATCCCCGACGTGCTGGCCTCGACCGCGAACCTCTTGCACACCAGCGGCTTCAAGATGGGCCAGCCCTATGGCGAAGGCACCGCCAATTTCGAGGCCATGCGCGAGTGGAACAGGGCGGTGGTCTATCGCAAGACCATCGGGTATTTCGCCGATCGCTTGATGGGGCAGTGAGGGGCGGCGCGTCAAACCCCCGAAGCGGGAACCATGATTTACATTTTTTTGAAATGAAGCCGAACCGGTAGCCGCGTTCGGCTCTTAACATACGTTACGCAAGCAAGCATTGGGAGCCGCTGATGGGCCAGGCAGAGCCATTTCGCGCGACTGCGCTGATCGTTGAAGACGACGCCCTCCAGCGGGAGATGCTGAGTCTTCTGCTGGAAGAGAGCGGCTACCGGGTCATCCAGTGCGAGAGCGCCGAGGCGGCCGAACGCGTCCTCGACAACAACGCCAGTGCCATCTGCCTGATGCTGACCGACGTCCAGCTGGCCGGCGACATGAACGGGGTCGAGCTCGCGCATGTCGCCAAGGATCGCAATCCCAAGCTCGACGTCGTCGTCACCTCCGGCCGACCCTTGAAGCAGCCCTTGCCCGACGGCGCAAAATTCTGGGCAAAGCCCTGGGCGCCGCTCGACGTGCTGCGCGAGGCCGAGCTCGCACAGCTGTCCTGACGGGGGTGTCCCGGCAGCCGCTTTTGCACAGCGAGGTGCGGTGATAAGGTCTGCCCATGACCTTGTCCTTCCTGCTCACCTCGCTCATCGTCGTCGCCTCGCCCGGCACCGGCGTGCTCTATACGCTGGCTGCAGCGCTCACGCGCGGCTCCCGCGCCAGCATCGCTGCCGCCTTCGGCTGCACGCTCGGAATCGTGCCGCACATGATCGCGGCGATGCTCGGCCTTGCCGCGGTGCTGCACACCAGCGCGCTCGCCTTCGCCGCGCTGAAATGGTGCGGCGTCGCCTATCTGCTCTACATGTCCTGGCAGGCGCTGCGTGAGACCGGGGCGCTGGCGGTCGACGGCGAGATCAAGGAACGATCGGCCCGCCGCGTCATCGTGACCGGCTTCCTGATCAATATCCTCAATCCCAAACTGTCGATCTTCTTCCTCGCCTTCCTGCCGCAGTTCGTCGCGGTGGACGAGGCCCATGTGCTGGCGCGGATGCTGGAATTGAGCGGTGCCTTCATGGCGATGACGTTCGTGGTGTTCGTCCTCTACGGCCTCTGCGCGGCCTCGGTGCGCGAGCGCGTCATCTCCCGTCCCCGCATCATGGCCTGGTTGCGCCGCAGCTTTGCCGCCGGCTTCGCCGCGCTAGGCGCCAAGCTGGCGTTCGCGGAGAGATAGGCTTTCCTCTAGCTCGCGTCACTTGCGGCAGGGGATTCGCATCTGAGACCGGTTGCTGCGGCCGTCCTTCGAGACGCCCGCCTTAGGCGGGCTCCTCAGGATGAGGACGGAATGCGTAGCAGCAGTTTCAACGGGCACAGTGCTGCTTAGCCTCATCCTGAGGAGACCGCGGAGCGGGCGTCTCGAAGGACGAGGCGTGCGTTCAGGCGCGCGAGAGAGCGGAGCAAGCCAATAAAAAAGCGGGCCTGCGCCCGCTACCTACAAACTCTCATTCCTACCCGACGCCCGGGCGGAGCGAGGCTCCACCCGGGCAAAGAACAAGCCGCGTTACTTCTTCTTCGCCTTCTTGGCCTTTTTCGCCTTCTTCTTCGTCGCCTTCTTCGCTTTCTTAGCCATAGTATCCTCTCAAGGGTTAATGGTGGAACGCGACACGAGGGATGCTCGGCGGAGGGCCAGCCTCGCAACATCCTCGATGACAAACTCAGCAGATTCGGAGGCGCCTGCCCCGCGCTGTCATATCTCCGTCATCGCGTTATCCACAGCTCAGATGCATTCTCGGGTGATTTTTGCCCGCGAATCCGCTTCCGCCGCGTCGGCCACCATCGTCGCCGACATGCCTAACGATCCGACAACGGTCGCGCGCCGTTCATGAATCCAAAACCAAAGGCGCGCTTTCGCGGAACGCAGTGAGACTCCGTTAAGCGCAACCCGCGCATTGTCCTCCGCAAGAAAACGGGGATGGGCCATGGACAGACGGCTGCCAGGGACGGGGGGCGCCACGCTGCGCGTGCCGCATGCGCCATGCTGAACGTGCCGACACTCTGGACGATCTTCGTCGTCAACTTCCTGGCGCTGGGCGTGATCTGGGGTTACGTGACGCGCTCCTATCCGAAATTCGCGGCCGCGCGGTTCTGGATGGCGTCGTCGTTCGTCGGTGCTACCGGGGCGATGACGGCGCTGATCCGCCTGCTCGTCGCCTCTCCCCTGCCGCTCCTGCTTGGCGCTGCCGGTGTCATCGCGGCGAGCTGCCTCGCCGCCATGGGCATCCAGCGCTTCTATGACCGGCCGGTCTCGTGGCGCCTCATGACCGCAACCGGCGGCCTGAGCCTCGCCGGCGTCGTGTTCTTCATGGTCGGCTTCGAGCACATGCAGCTGCGCATGCTCTGCTACACGTTCGGTCAAGCCCTGCCGCTGGTGCTGGCACTGCGCCTGCTCCTGTCGCCGCCGGAAGGCCGCGTCAGCCCGGGTGCGCGGCTGTCCGGCATCGTCATTCTCGCCATCATCGCGATCCTTGTGGTTCGCACGCTCGGCAATCTGCTCGGCTACGATTTCTCGGCGCGCGCCGGCGGTCAGGCCCATGCCGTCATGGTGCTGGGCCTCCTGTTTCTGTCGATGACGCTCAATTTCGGCTTCCTGCTGATGGCGATGGACCGCTTGCGCAACGAGGTCGCCGACCTCGCGCTGCTCGACGATCTCACCGGCGTCGCCAACCGGCGGCATCTGTTGCAGCGCCTGGCCGAGGAATGCGCCCGTTCGGAGCGCAGCGATGCGCCATTCTCGCTGCTGCTGATCGATATCGACGGCTTCAAGACCATCAACGACACCCATGGGCACGCCGCCGGCGATGCCTGCCTGCGGCACTTCACGCTGATGGCGCAGACACGCTTAAGGCCGGGCGACATGCTCGCCCGCACCGGCGGCGACGAGTTCTGCATCGTGCTGCCGTTGTCGTCGCTGCGCGAGGCCGCCGCGATCGCGCGCCGCGTGCTCGATGTCTGCCGCCAGGATGCCGCGGCCTGCACGGCCAAGGACATCCCGATCGCGATCTCGATCGGCGTCGCGGAATGGGATCGCGACGTCGGCCTGCACCCGGATCGCCTGATCGCCAACGCCGACCACGCCCTCTATGCCGCCAAGAAGAACGGCAAGAACGACTATGCCGTCTACGACGCGGCGCCGCCGCTCGCGCCTGGCGCGTCCGGGCTGGCCGAGGCGAGGCGGAAATTCGCCTGAGGCCGTCTAGAACGCTTTCGAGCGAAGTGGATACCGCTTCGCGTGAAGAAAACGCGTCAAAACAAGAAACGAGAGCTTCGGTTCTGATTCAATCAGAACCGATAATGCTCTAGGCTCGGGTCCGCGATTGGATCTGCCTGATGATGTCTCGCCTCTTCGCTGCCGCCCTGGCCGCGCTCGCCTTGATCGTCCCCGCCGCCGCAACGGATGCCGAGCTCGCCAGGATCGCGCGCGCCTCCGGCACGCCCGACATTCCCGGCCTGAAGATGGTCTGGCTCGCGCCGTGGGGCGATGTCCGGAGCGCAAGACCCTGGCGCAACGTCATCGTGCACCAGACCGAGGGGCCGGCAGGCTCGGCCCGCGGCGGCGCGCAGGCGCAGGCGAAGAACCCGACCCGTCGCGGGGTGACGGTCTGGGTCGAGACCGACGGCACGGTCTATTGGGCGGTGGCGGAAAACCTGGTGCCGACCCATGGCGACGGCGCCAACCGCAACGACAACAAATACATCGACAACAGGCCGACCTATCGCCAGGTGGTGCGCGACAATTCGATCGGCGTCGAGTTCGCCGGCAATTATCCCGATGTCGCGGCGGGCCCGACCGAGGCGCAGGTTGCCGCGTGGAAGATCCTCGTCAAGGTGCTGCGCGCGCGCTACGACATTCCGCTCGACCATGGCTATGCGCACAACTGGATCGACTACAAGGACGCGCGCTATTGCGAAGGCTGCTGGCTCGCGACGCTGGCGCGGGTTTGGGGAGAGTAGAAGGTGCGCTCCCTCGCCCCGCTTGCGGGGGGGAGGGGGAGTCTCCGCGGGGGTGGCGAGAGTTGGACTCGCGGAGAGTCCCCCTCACCCGGATCGCATCTGCGATGCGATCCGGCCTCTCCCCGCAAGCGGGGCAGGGCAATCGCATATGGGAGCGATTTCGCCTGTGGCCATCCTTCGAGACGCCCGCCGTTGGCGGGCCCTCAGGATGAGGATTGAGTGCGCGGCTGTAGTTTCAACGAGCACCGATGCCAGCCACTTGTAGCCCACATCTGGGCTGATGCCGAACCGCCGGCACAACTCGCGCCGGTTCGCTCCCTCCTGCAAGGCAAGCCGCACGAACTCGCATCGCTGATCCATCACCGACACCTCGTTCCGGGGCATGGACGGCCTCCCGAATCGGCCAATCCAGCCCATTGTGATGTGTCGGCTATGTCTCCGAACACCTGTCACTGATCTGTCCGGTCCAAACATCAAGCCGGGGCATGACACCGAGTGTGGGGCTGCATTTCGCGACCACCAAAACAAAAAAGCCGGCGTCACCGCCGGCTTTTCGTCTCTGTCGATCCGCCAATCTCGTGGCGCCAGGAAAGCTGCGCTTAGTGCGCAGCTTCCAGCGCGGCCTGTTCCTGCCTTGCGATCGTGCCCTTCACCGCGGACTGCACCTTCTCGAAGGCGCGGACCTCGATCTGGCGGACGCGCTCGCGCGACACGCCGAATTCGGCAGCAAGGTCTTCCAGCGTCATCGGCTCATCGGCGAGGCGGCGGGCCTCGAAGATGCGGCGTTCGCGCGGGTTGAGCACGCCCATGGCGCCGTTCAGGGCGTCACGGCGATGATCATACTCCTCGTGCTCCGCCATCATGGCTTCCTGGTTGGGCGTGTTGTCGACCAGCCAGTCCTGCCATTCGCCGGCTTCGCCGTCGTCGCGGATCGGTGCGTTGAGCGACGCGTCACCGCCGAGGCGGCGGTTCATGTCGATCACGTCCTGGTCCGTCACGCCGAGGCGCTTGGCAATGGTCGCGACCTGATCGGGGCGGAGATCGCCTTCGTCCAGCGCGTTGATCTTGCTCTTCGCCTTGCGCAGGTTGAAGAACAGCTTCTTCTGGTTCGCGGTGGTGCCCATCTTCACGAGCGACCAGGAACGCAGGATGTACTCTTGAATCGACGCCTTGATCCACCACATCGCATAAGTGGCGAGACGGAACCCCTTCTCGGGTTCGAATCGCTTCACCGCCTGCATCAGGCCGACGTTGCCTTCCGAGACGACCTCGGAGATCGGCAGGCCGTAGCCGCGATAGCCCATGGCGATCTTGGCCACGAGGCGGAGATGGCTGGTGACGAGTTGGTGCGCCGCGTCGCGATCGTCATGCTCGCGCCAACGCTTGGCGAGCATGTATTCCTGCTGGGGTTCCAGCATTGGGAACTTGCGGATCTCGGCGAGGTAGCGTGAAAGGCCGGATTCTCCATTGAGGACCGGCAAAGCAGCGGTACGGGCCATAGTGCGCCCTCCAAAGGTTCAGGCCCCCGATAGCGGCGGGCCAGGCAGACGACCGCTGTGTCAAAGCCGGCCGGGCTGCGATGTTCCGCGCTGGTCATTTCCAACGCAGGGGCAATATACCCCATCGGGGGGCAAAAAGGGAAGGATTGCTGACGTCACGTCCCCGTGTGGCTGCTATAACTTTTTGTAATGTAACGCTTTTCTTAAGCGGTCTGCGTCATAGCGCCGCTTTCAGCGCGTTTTCAAGGAGAAGCAAATCCTCCGGCAGAGGCGCCTCCCAGTGCAGAAGTTCTCCTGTCCTCGGGTGCTCCAATACCAGCAAATAGGCGTGCAGGGCCTGCCGCCCCAGCGCCACCAACGCTGCCTGCGACTCGGGGCCGAGCTGGTTGGCTTTGGTCTTGAAATGCGGGCCATAGACCGCATCGCCCAGCAGCGGATGGCCGATATGGGCGAGGTGGACGCGGATCTGGTGGGTGCGTCCGGTCTCGAGCTCGCAGGCCAGCAGCGCGGCGACGCCCTTGCCGTCGCGTCCGTTGAAGCTCTCGATGATGTCCCAGTGCGTCACCGCCTCGCGGCCGCCCTGGCGCACCGCCATCTTCTCCCGCGCATGCGGATGGCGGTCGATCGGCGCGTCCACCGTGCCGCGATGGCGGTTCGGCACGCCCCAGGCAAAGGCCATGTAGCCGCGCCGCATCTCGCCGGTGCGGCCGTGGTCGGCGAATTGCGCTGACAGCGAGGCATGGGCGAGGTCGTTCTTGGCGACCACCATCAGCCCGGTGGTGTCCTTGTCCAGCCGGTGCACGATGCCGGGCCGGCGCACCCCGCCGATGCCCGACAGCGAAGCGCCGCAATGGGCGATCAGCGCATTCACCAGCGTGCCGGTCTCATGGCCGGCCGCAGGGTGCACGACCAGGCCCTTCGGCTTGTTGATGACGATAATGTCGTCGTCCTCGAACACGATATCGAGGGCGATATCCTCGCCCTTGGGCTCCGCGGGGGCCGCCTCCGGCACGTCGATTGTGATCGTATCGCCGCGACTGACGTGATAAGCGGGGTCGCGGACGGCGTTGGCCTTCAGGCTCACCGCGCCCGCCAGGATCAGGGCTTTCAGCCTCGATCGCGACAGGTCGGTCAGGTGCGCCGCCAGCACGCGGTCGAGCCGGGCCGAGCCCTCGTCGCCGCCGACCACGACCTCCAACCTTTGCGCTGAGCCAAAACTGTCCATGACGACGTCTGATACCGCTGTTCCCGAACCGACCCCCGAGCAGGCCGCGCTGTTCGCGCGGGTGCGGCGGATGATGCTGATCGCGGGGTTGACCACGGCGCTGGCGATCTGCGCCGTCCTGATCGCGGTGGGCTACCGCCTTTTCAAGTCCGAGGGAAGGGCGGTCGAGGCGGCCAGCGACGTCACCGCCACCCTGCCGAAGGGTGCCAAAATCGTCGCGACCGGGGTTGCCGGCGATCGCCTCGTGGTCACGCTGGACATCGGCGGGGTCACGGAGATCCGCACCTTCGACGCCCACACCCTGAAGCCGGCCGGAAAGCTGAAATTTGCCAATGAGCCGTAAAATGGCGGTTCGGTCCTTGCAGCGAACAAATTTCGAGGCTATTGGCTAGCCCTCACGCTCCCTTCGTCTAGCGGTTAGGACGCGGCCCTCTCAAGGCTGAAACAGGGGTTCGATTCCCCTAGGGAGCGCCAAATCCCCGATATTCCACGACGCGAATCGTCATCTGGAGCGCAGAGAGCGCTTTCCGGCGTCCGTTCGTCGCCGCACACGATCTGATCATTCCCGCTCCATCATGTCAGCGATCGCCTTGACGCGGCTTCTGGCGTATTTCGGCAGGCCGGCGCTCAGCGAATCGCCGCTGTTGAAGGAGCTCTTGCCCATCAGCAGTTGCGCGGGCACGAGATTCCGCAGCATGGGTGTATTGCTATATTCCCTTTGCTTGTTCAGCACGTCGTTCCTGACCGCAACAAGGATGTAGACCGTCGCGATAGCGGCTTCCGGCTCGGTCGGATGTTGTTGCAGCACCGCGAGCAGCTTGCCGAACTGGATGACCTGGTTGACCCAAAAGATGTTCTGCTCGAGCGCGCCGGTGACTGTGGAGTCGATCCCTGTCAGCATCGGCAACTCGGCAAGGTGCGGTTGCGTGACCGGCATGATCTCACTCTGGAACTCGATGAAATCCGGAATCGGCTTTTTGCTCTCCTCGCGCAGCTTGTTGGCAAGCTGAATGCCCTGCGGAATTTTCCCTTCGAACATGTAACGGGACTGCGCGCAGATTACCTTCGCGTCCTCGCACCAGCGGCGATCCGGCGGACGGTTGTGCGCGGCGCCCGCGTCCTTGTTGGGAACAGCATCGGCCGCTGTGATCGGCCGGTGCTTGACTGCGGGATCGATCCGCTCGAGGAGCGCGATATTCGCGTACCGCGACAGATCCAATGCCGCTGCCGGTCTTGGAAGTCGAAACCGCGCTTCCGCCTGATAGACCGAGAGCTTCAGCTTCGTTTGTTGGTTGAGCGTGGGCTCAATGAGCGAGAGGAAGCGCCGCTGAACCGGACGCGAGCGGGCCCAATCGTCGAAAGGAATGAGCCCGGTCGAGGGGTCTGCGAGCTTGTCGTTGCGTTGGTCGGCGAAGATGACGGTGCCCGGCTTGATCTGTGCGATCGGAACGCTGGCGGCTGCGGGCACGTCCTCCAGCTGGAATTCCTGTGCGGCCGCGCCCGTGCAAGTGGCCACCCAGGCGGCGATGAGGGCAGCGGCACGGAGAAGTCTCATGGCGTCAATGCTCAGTTCAGCCGCCGCCAGAAATAATCGGGATCGACTCGGCGCGGCGGTTGCGGGAGGCGATCCTCGTCGTCGGGATATCCGCGCCAGGAGGGATATTCGCGCGGACCAAGACGCCAACTCGGGAATGGAAAGGGCGGCCGGCTATCGCCGTAAGAGTCGTTGTCGTCGGACCACTGCTGGAATGGCCCGGCGTAGCTTTCTGCACGCGAGACGATCCGAAATTGCGTGTTATCGATCCTGCCCGACGGATCCCTCTTGAGATACTCGGTGAAAGCGCGCCCGGAGCCGGCCGGTGCAGGATTGCCGGTATAAGGATCGATCGACAGAGCAGCAAGCTGACGCATGGCTTCGCGCGAAGGGCCGTTCAGCGCCGTCCTCGGAGCGTGCAGCTCCCAGGCTGCCTGCATGATCGGCTCGAACATCGGCAGCGCCACTTTCGCTCCGGTCTGGCCGCGCCCAAGGGTGCGGCGCCCGCCGTCGCCGTTGTCGTAGCCGACCCAGATGGCGACCGTGACATCATTTGTGAAACCGACGAACCAGGCATCGGCCCAATTGTCAGTGGTGCCGGTCTTGCCGCCGACATAGGGCGAGAGATGCTTCACCGCGTGCGCGGTTCCGCGCGCGAGCACGCCCTGCAGCAGTGATTTCAACTGGTAAAACGATGCTCGGTCGGCGGAGCCGATCCAGTCCACCGCGCGGGGATCGTGCCGGTAGATTGCGCGGCCGTCCTGTTCGATCGTCTCGATCGCATGGGGCTGGGGCCGTGCGCCTTCGTTGGCGATCGCTGCATAAAACGCTGCAAGGTCGATTAGGCGCACAGTTTGGGCGCCGAGCACGAACGGGTAGTAGCGCATGCATTCCTTGTAGAGCTGCGCTTCCATCGCGAGCTCGCAGACCCGGTCGAGGCCTTGCTCGGCGCTGTCGTCGAGACCGGTCGCGAACAATTGTGCGGTGGCGAGATTCCGCGAGTTCTCCAGCGCTCGCCGCAGCGTAATGGCGCCCGAAGCGCCGCCGTCGTAGTTTCTCGGCGACCAGAAACCGCGCTGTCCCGCGGAGCCCGTCGCGCCGATCGGTGCCAGCGTAATGGGTTCGTCCATCACCAGCGTGTTGGGCTGCAATCCCTTCTGAAGGGCAGCGAGATAGGTCAGCGGCTTCAAGGTGGAGCCGGGTTGCCGCAGGCTCTGGACGACGCGGTTGAGCTGGCTTGCCGGATACGAAAAGCCGCCCGCCATCGCGAGAATGCGGCCGGTTTCGTTCCCGAGTACGAGCGCGGCTCCCTGCACGGTCGGTCGAATGCGCAGCTCGGCGCGCGCCGCTTGCTTACGCCTGGCTTCGCCCACCTGAACATAGACCACGTCGTACGGCTTGAGACCGTGTCGGATCGCGGCGTTCCAGGTGTTCAGCGGCAGGATGCTTCCGTCAGTCAGACCGACGTTGATCGCATCGCCGCGCTTGCCACGCGCATTCTCCAGCACGACCGCCGATTCCCAGTGAACGTCATAGAGAGGGAGCCGCGTCGCCTTCAGCGCCACGAGCCACGCCGGTTCCGTGGTCCTCGGGTCTGCCGCAATCACACGGACAGCATCGGAAATGTTCGCCTCGGGTCCCTCAAATTTGTAACGACCGCTGTTCAGCTCGTATCGCGCGAGGCCCTCCTGCAATGTTGCCTCGACTGCGCGCTGCAAGGCCGAGTTGACGGTCGAGCGCACCGTGTAGGAGGAATTGATGAGACTATCGAGGCCTGCGACCATCTTTGCCTCGCGGGCGATGTGATCGACGAAGTGAAAGCCGAAGTCCCTGCGCGTCGGCCGGTACTCGACGAGCTGCGGCAATACTGGTTGCGCCGCCGCGGCGGCGTCGATCATGGCGTCTTTCTGCATGCGGCCCAGCACGTACGCAAGGCGCTCGTGCGCGCGCTCAGGATGGTGGTCGGGATTGAAGTAGTTCGGTCCCTTGGCTAGGCCGGCGAGCAGCGCGCCCTCGACTGCGGAGAGCGCCTTGGCTGGTTTGCCGAAATAGCTGCGCGCAGCCATCTCGATGCCCCAAGCCCCACGACCGAGATAAATTGAATTGAGATAGAGCTCGAGGATTTCCGCCTTGGTCAGGGCGCGCTCCATCCGCGAGGCAACGATCATCTCGCGCAGTTTTCTTTCGTAGGTGATGTCGTTGCCCACCAGCAGGTTCTTGGCGACCTGCTGCGTAATGGTTGAGCCGCCCTGCGGCCGTCCCGGGTGCGTGAAGTTGCCGATGAAGGCGCGGACCAGTCCGCGCTCGTCAATGCCGGTGTGTTGGAAGAATCGCTTGTCCTCGGCGGCGATGAATGCATTGCGTACCGCTTCGGGGATATCGGCAAGCTTGACCCAGATGCGGCGATTGTTCGGCACGTAAATCTCGGCAAGGCGCTCGCTCTTGTTGTCGAGGACTATGCTGGTGCCGGGAAGCCTGAGGTGCTTAAGC
The DNA here is from genome assembly GCF_009759665.1 of Bradyrhizobium cajani. GTDB lineage: Bacteria > Pseudomonadota > Alphaproteobacteria > Rhizobiales > Xanthobacteraceae > Bradyrhizobium > Bradyrhizobium cajani. The sequence continues at coordinate 456,942 of NZ_WQNE01000002.1, read as the reverse complement.
TGCACGGCGTCGGGCAGATCCTTGACCGCGCTGTTGTAGAAAGTGATGACCTGACCAAGATCGACCGGAGATTCTTCGATTTCTTCGACCTTGCAGAACTGCCTGTAAGCCACGTGGAGGTCGGCGAGCTTTAGTCCTTTGAACGCCTTGATCTCGCTGCTCAATGCCTCCTTGTCATCCATGGCGGTGGTAATCAGATCATCCAGGTTGATGTCCTCGATATCGAAAGCGTTGCGCATGTGGGCGCAGCCGGCACTCAAAAGCTCCGCCACCTCGGCGCGGTCACGCACCGCATCGAACTCCGTCTTGACCCCATCCGGCCGGGTAGCGACCTGGCTGAAGGCAAGCGCTGTGGCGAAGATCTTGATGAGAATCGAGTCCATGACCTGCCGTCGGCCAAAAACCGCCCCGTAAGGTCCCTTCTTGTAGAAACAGTATTAGACAAGGCCGTTTCGAGGAAAAAGTTCCTGAGGCGCTCCCTGTCGCTTCCCCGGCCTTCAGCAACGACTCCGACCTGGCCCCGGGACGGAACCAATGCTGCGATCAGCGCGTTTTGGAAATACCGCATTGGCAGCGCACTCATGAATGCCCGTCTTCCAGTCATGCTTGCCGCGGCGCTCCTCAGCGCCGCCATCGCCACGATGCCTGCGGATGCTGCCCCTCGAAAAAAGAACACCCGAGCACTCGCCGCGCTGCCCCCAGCTAGCGCTCCCACGGACAGATTCTTGGCCTGCGACGTCCGCGTGCGAGACTATCTTCGCGAAGGCGGAGCGGTGATCCGGGTGACCAAGATCGAAGTGGATGATGCCAGACTACAGTTGAACATTCATCATGAGTACGGAGAGGCGGGAAAGTCGTCTCGAAAATACCTCCGCGGAGACACTGAAGAAGAAATGCGCAAAAATCTGCGCGGAATATTGGATGAGTTCGCTGCGGCTGCGAAGGCCGCAGCGGCCGGTCACGCTTGGTATGTGATCGCTGCTCGCAAGGTCATGCCGGAGCTCCGTGAGGGTTCGGGCGACGCCACGAGTCCGTGGACGGCAATCGTCCTCGCGGATTTCGAGGGAAAATGCAGACCCATCACGTTCTATCAGACGGTCGACCGGAACAAGCTCGAGCCTGAACTGAGCAAGAAATTGGATGAGTGAAGTTTTGCGCTTGAAGTGACTTGCGGTCGTGGGGATGGCACCTGCACGATACCGCCCCCTTTCTCTGAGCAATCGCAACCGTGCAGTCGAGCCAGCTCGCTCTTATGTAACCATCGACAGGCACCAGCACGAGCGGCATTGGTCGCCGCATAGATGCTGGTGAAACCAACGACCAGGGAGTTGATCGATGAGGTCCTTTCTGCTGCTTACGGCCAGTGGTCCGTTGCTGGTCCTCACGTCCCACGGAACGCTGCACGATCCGAAGTTCATGGGCAGGCTCAAGGCCAAGGGAGTCGGCAAGTTTGTCGCCTTCGATGTGCCGCTCGATCTCGCGAAGGAGCGCTATGGCGGGCATTTTCATGCGGTCGAGAGCGATCTGCACGAAACAGACGATCTGAGGGTGCTCGATTTCAATGGCCAGCGGATCTTTCAGCTGTTTCGTTTCGACGAACTCGGTGCCGCAGTATTGCAAGAGCAGGCCTGATGCACGCTTGATCGCGCCCGGAAGCGAGCGGCTGGTTGCCGTCAGAAATCCATTGGCGGCATGCCCGGCGCGTGCGTCGTCTCGGCCTTCTTCGGCTTTTCGGCGACCAGTGCTTCCGTCGTGATCAGGAGCGCGGCGATGGAGGAGGCATCCTGCAACGCGGTGCGCACGACCTTGGCGGGGTCGATCACGCCGGCTTTCACCATGTCCTGATATTCGCCGGTCGCAGCATTGAATCCCCAATTGTAATTGTCGTTCTCAAGCACCTTGTTGACGACCAGCGAGCCCTCTTCGCCCGCGTTCTCGGCGATCTGGCATGCTGGCATCCGCAGCGCGCGGCGCACGATCTCGACGCCTGCCTTCTGATCGGCATTGGCCGTCTTCATGCCCTTGAGCGCCTTCTGCGCTCGCAGCAGGGCGACGCCGCCACCGGGAAGGATGCCTTCCTCGACCGCTGCGCGCGTTGCATGATGCGCGTCGTCGACGCGGTCCTTGCGCTCCTTGACCTCGACCTCGGTTGCGCCGCCGACGCGGATCACCGCGACCCCGCCGGCAAGCTTCGCCAAACGCTCCTGCAGTTTTTCGCGGTCGTAGTCGGAGGTGGTCTCCTCGATCTGCACCTTGATCTGCGTCATGCGCGCTTCGATGTCCTTTTTCGCGCCGGCGCCGTCGACGATGGTCGTGCTCTCCTTATCGATCACGACCTTCTTGGCGCGCCCGAGCATGTCGAGCGTGACATTCTCGAGCTTGATGCCGATATCTTCGGAGATCGCGGTGCCGCCGGTCAGGATGGCAATGTCTTCCAGCATCGCCTTGCGGCGATCGCCAAAACCCGGCGCCTTCACTGCGGCGACCTTCAAGCCGCCACGCAGCTTGTTGACCAGGAGCGTTGCGAGCGCTTCGCCTTCAACATCCTCCGCGACGATCAGAAGCGGCTTGCCCGATTGCGCCACCGCCTCCAGGAGCGGAAGCAGGGACTGCAGTACAGACAGCTTCTTCTCGTGGATCAGCAGATAGACGTCCTCAAGCTCGACGCGCATCTTTTCGGCATTGGTGACGAAATAGGGCGAGATGTAGCCGCGGTCGAATTGCATGCCTTCGACGATTTCGAGTTCGGTGCTGAGGCTCTTTGCCTCTTCCACCGTGATGACGCCCTCATTGCCGACCTTCTTCATGGCGTCGGCGAGGAACTTGCCTATCTCGGCGTCGCCATTCGCCGAGATGGTGGCGACCTGAGCGATCTCCTCGTTAGCCGTCACCTTCCTGGCATGAGACTTCAGGTCATGCACGATCGCGTCCACCGCAAGATCGATGCCGCGCTTGAGGTCCATCGGATTCATGCCTGCGGCGACCGACTTGGCGCCTTCCTTGACAATGGCTTCTGCGAGCACGGTTGCGGTCGTGGTGCCGTCGCCCGCGATGTCGCTGGTCCTGGACGCCACCTCGCGCACCATCTGGGCGCCCATGTTCTCGAACCTGTCCTCAAGCTCGATCTCCTTGGCGACCGTGATACCGTCCTTGGTGATACGCGGCGCGCCGAACGATCTTTCGATCACCACGTTGCGCCCCTTGGGACCGAGCGTGACCTTGACGGCATTCGCCAGCGTATCAATGCCCCGCAGCATCCGTTCGCGCGCTTCGGTCGCGAATTTCAGATCCTTGGCAACCATGATGCGAACCTCCCTTCACTCCTCCTCTTAAGCTGGGCAAGTGGTCTCAAGTCGCCTTCGCGGTCTTCCAAATCGACGTGCGCCCACATCGCCTTGCGTTCGAGCCGGCGCAATAAAAAGCGCTGCGGGCCGCCGCCTTCGCGCCGCGCGATGGTTGCATGTCGAAGGCATGGCTCCGGCCCAGCTCAACCTGGTCGAGCGGCGATCGCGAGCGGAGCCTTGGCCGTATTCCTTGGCCGTATTCCTGGCCGTATTTCAGTGGTGCGCCGAAACGCTCCTGACGGTCTCGGTCAGCAAATCACCTGACGCGGAATGGCCGACGTCACCCAGACTGATGATGCCGACCATCCGCTTGCTCTTGTTGATCACCGGCAGCCTGCGGACCTGTAGCTTCTCCATATGATGCATCGCCTTTGCGAGGTCATCGTCCTCCCGACAGCAATGGATGCCCTCGGTCATCACGTCGCGCGCGGTCGCGCGGCCGGCATCGAAGCCGTGGCTCGCGAGCCCTTTGCAGACGATATCGCGGTCGGTCACCATCCCGACCAGCTTGTCGTCCTCGCCAATCGGAATGCAGCCGATGTCATGCGCCCGCATCAACTTGGCGAGTTCGGTAATAGGGGTGTTGGGGCTGACCCAGTCGACACCCTTGTGCATCACGTCCTTGACTTTCATGGCGGAGCCTCCGTTCGTGGGTTCCAGATGCATTGATGCAATGCAGCGGCGCCCCCAATCTTCTGAATTGTACGACCGTCACTCTCCTGAACAATTTGACGACGACCTCGGGGTTTCCGCCCAGGATCGCAACGGCAATGGGCAGTGCGCAAAAGGCTCAATCATGCGCGCTAAAGCGCCCGTGCGGCGCATTGGCCGTCAGACGCGCAAACTGCGCACGACCCATATGAAGCAGCGTCTCGTGATCGCCGGCCTCCATATAGATGTCCGGCTGTGCCTCGATGCTGTCGTCGACGATGATATCCAATCCGTAGCATTTGCCGACGGCAGGAACTGCACCGTGTGCACAGTCGCTGAACAGCCGATTGATCTCGGTTTCATTGGCCATATGGACATTGTCGCCGAGACTTGTCCTCAGGTCCGACAGGCGGAGGTGATGCGATGCGGGCAAGATGGCCAGCATGTATCCGCCGTCGCGCCGCAACACGATGCCCTTGGCGAGGCGGTCGCCCGAGATATGGCATGCCTCGGCCGTCCGAGCGGACGTCATGCTGAGTTCGTGCGGGATCACCTCGTATTGGATGTTTTCAGCGGCTAGGTATTTCTGGAGCGTGGGAGCAATGGCCATGACATCACCTCCGATGCGGAATGCAAACCATCCACCGTGAGGTCTTCCCAGCAGACTCTCGCCATACGATGGGCGGCTGCCTGACTATCGACCCAACATAGGACTTCCATCCGCAAGCTGCAATTCGTCGACGGGCTCCGGCGGCTCGTCGTTTGAGCACATCCGAGGATCCCATGCGAAGCCTGCGTCGAAGTTATGTAGCGATTTCAATTACATAAGAGTTCGCGATTTTATTCTGAACGGCGCGCGATTTCCCCGCGGAACTGGGCACTGCAAAACGCGGCCGGTTTTCCGCTTGAAGCCGCAACAAGCCTGCGCTGGCGCAGGCTTTTCCGCCCGACGGTGACGCAATTTACAAGCGAGGTCAGTTCTGCTCACACTGGCTGCGGGAGAGCGCGTGATTTGCGAAGGCAGGGCCGTGAGCATCGATTTGACAGGTGTTGAGGCGGTAAACTCTGAGCTAGCAGTCAACCTTTCGGTCGCTACATGGCAATCCTGATCCCCAGTCTGGGCTTCGCGCGCTTCGACAGCCGTGGGGAGCTACGCCTGGCGGAACGACTCAAGGACTTCCTCGAAGAGAACGCTGTCGTTTGGCACAACCTCCCTGTTGGCCCTCTCAACCGGCATCCGGATTTTATCATCGTCCATCCCGCGAACGGCCTGCTCGTGCTTGAGGTGAAAGACTGGCGCCTGGAGACGATCGTTTCGGCGGACAAGACAAAGGTCGAGCTGCTGACGAGCCGTGGTGTTGTGCGGGAGAGTAATCCGCTTGAGCAGGCTCGCAAATATACGTTCGAGGTCGTGCGCACGCTGGAGCGCGACGGGCAATTGCTGTTTCCGCCTGGTCATCGCTTCGTCGGCCGGTCCATTGTTCCGTTCGGCTTCGGGGCCGTATTCACGAACATCACGCGCAAGCAGTTCAACCAGACCAATCTCAAGGAGGTGCTGGCCGAGCATCTATGTCTGTTCAAGGACGAAATGACGGAGGGCGCGCATCCCGAAGCGTTTCGGACCAGATTGTGGCACATGGTTCATCCGCGTTTCGGAGAGCCGCTGTCCATGCCGCAGTTCGACCGCCTGCGGGCGCTGCTCTTTCCGGAAATACGCATACGACAGATTGCCCTGCCGCTGGACGATGCGACTGGGGCCGATCCATCCGACCGGACGCTTGCGGTCATGGACATGCATCAGGAGCAGTTCGCGCGCAGCCTGGGAGAGGGGCATCGAATTATTCGCGGCGTCGCCGGATCGGGCAAAACCCTGATCCTTGCCTTTCGAGCCGAGTATCTGGCACGTGCAGCGGCAAAGCCGGTGCTCATCCTGTGTTACGCCAATGGCATCGCCGGGCGACTTGAGGATGCCATGCAGAGCCGGGGCGTGGAGGACCGCGTTCAGGTCCTCACCTTTCACTCCTGGTGTTACCGGATGCTGCGGACTTATGGGATCCCCGCTCCATCCGAGCGAGAGTATCCGGATTACGCAAAGCGACTGGCCGCGAGCGTCTCAGAGGTCATGAAGGCGGTAGATCAAGGCCATATCCCAACGGAGCAGTACGACGCTGTCCTGATCGACGAGGCGCACGACTTCGAGCCGCAATGGCTCGCGCTCGCGGCCAAGATGGTAAGCCCGCGCACGAAGGCGCTGATGATCGTCTACGACGACATCCAGGCCATCTACAAGGGACGTGAACGCCCGGTGTGGAAACAGCTTGGAATTGAAGCGTCGGGCAGAACGACCGTGTTGAAAATCAACTATCGCAACACTTCGCAAATCGTTGCCTTCGCGAGACGCTTCGCTGCAGACGTCATTGGCGCTCCCGGCATCACCGCCGACGACGAGCACGCCATCCTGTTGCCCGAAGATGCCGGCCGGCAGGGACTGGAGCCGGCCGTGCGGCGGTGTGTGAGCATCGACGCAGAAGCTCACTGCGTCGCCGAATGGTTTCTCGACCGGAAAAAGGCCGGGTACGAGTGGTCGCAGATGGCGTGTCTCTACCCAGAGCACTGGATCGGCGGGCGGGTCGCGCAGATACTCGCCAGGCATGACGTTCCCATCGATATGGCCAAGGACAATCGCAACAGGGTTTCGATCAAGCGGGTAGCCGTGCGGTTTTTGAGCATGCACACCGCGAAAGGGCTGGAGTTTCCCTGCGTCGCTATTGCCGGCCTGGGCTTACTCGGACGCCACGGGGAGACCGTCGAGGAGTGCGTCCGGCTGACCTATGTTGGGGTTACCCGGGCGACTCACGAGGCGCTCCTGACGTACTCGAGCGAGTCGGCATTGGTGCAGCGTTTGATCGCGTAGACCGACGCCGCGCAGGCCCTCCCTTAGGCGGTCGTGCCGTCGATCGAGCGGCGGATCACCCGCTGCACCTCCGCATTGGACAGAAACAGATCGTGGTTGATGATGCCCCAGCCTTCCTGCGAAGCATCGATCACGCGCACACCGAGCTGCGCGATGGCGGCCTTCTCGGCGGCGCCGACCCTGGTCATCCCGCCTGCGAGCTGTCCCGACAGCGCGAGTGCGCGGTCGTTCGTCGCGGCGATCACGGTGATCTTGCCGGCAAGCGGACCGATGCGGTGGATTGCCGACGTGAACACGTCCATGTCGATGTCGGGTGCGGCGAACACGACCGTGCCGATCTTGCTCGTGACGGTGTCGCCGTATCGCGCATAGAGCTGACGCAGGCTTTCGAGCGTCAGCATGGTTCCCATGCTGTGCGCAACGATGTGCACGCGACCGCTGCCTGGCGCCGACACGAGGGACGAGAGCACGCGTTCGAAATCGTCGCGGGAATACATCGCACTGTCCCGGTCGTAGGCATAGTCGAACAATCCCGCCTTGGAGGGCCAGGAGAACACCATGGTCCGGCCGCGGAACTTGATCCCGTCGGAGAGATGGGCGGCATCGAGCGCGGCCGTCTCGAACGTCTGCTTGAAGCCGTGGACATAGATCAGCACGTCTCCTCCCGCGCCGCCCTGCGCAAGCAGATCGCCAATTTCGGCCTGCACCGGTTCGACCTGATCGAGGCGCCAATCGCCTATTCCGACCGAGGCGAGCGAAAGACGGCTCTCGTCCGGCGCCACTAGCCTTGCCCGCGCGACCGTCATTGCGGTCGCGCGCTCCGGCCCGAACCAGGGTTTCGTGCGGCCACCCTTGACGGGCTTGCGTGTGGTGGCGACGAGCAGTGTGGGGTCAGCGGAAAGGGACGACGCGTCGTAGCGCGCGCCGGTCGCGCCCAAGCCTGCGCATCCGCCGAGCGCGAGAGCACTGCCCGCAGATAGCAGCCCGCCCAGGAGCGTGCGGCGCGAAACAGGGTGACGAGAGTCGCGTTGCAGAAGATGTCGGACGATCACGCGGAACCTTTGGGAACTTTGCCCACCGTAAGCCGCCCCGCCTCATTCCCTGAATGACAATGGGGGCGAGAAGACGGCGGAGCCAGCTTCGCTGTCGGTTCAAGTCATGGCGTCCGGACAAGCGCCTGATCAGTCGATGATTTCGATCGAATGGAGCTTGCACCAATCGCGCAATGCCCGCTCTGTCGCTTCATTCTCGTAGGCATGCCAGCGATCGATCGCTCCTCGTCGGGCGAGCAGGGACTTGAACTTCGGATAGGCGCCCCGCTTGCTGAAGAAATAGTGGACGTCGTCGAAATCGTCTCGCAGGAACTCGCGGGCAAAATCGAGCACGAGCGGCTTGCCCAGGCCGAGCTCGCGCTTGTCCGGAAGCGCCAGATATTTCTCCTCGTCGTCGATGTCGTCCGGCAGTTCGTCGTTGAACTCTGCTGCGTCCATAAAATCGGTTTGACAGTAGATCTTCCCGGTTTGCCTGCAGACGAAAGCGCGGAATTCCCCGATGTCGCCGTTGTTGGCGAATTCGAAGGCATCGACGATTTGTGCGAACTTCATTGGCATGGCCGTCTCCATGGAGTGCAACATACAGAAATGCGCTCATCCTGAAAGAGCGGCGTGGCCCATGCGACAAGGCGAAACACCCGAATCGCTGTCAAGCCCTCCTGAAGAATATATTCCACTTTACCGAAATTCGGATTTATCGTATGTGTCGCGCATCCCAGCCCACCAAAGGGGCGGTCGTACGTCGTCACGAACGCGGGCTGGATTGCGGTGGACGCGGGCGGCGTTAAAGGCGGGCTTGTTGCGTGCAGGGCGAGATGAACCTCGTGAGCATGGCACTACCTGCGAAGACGAACGGCGCCAGTGCCCTGCGAAGCCTCGTGGCGAAGCAGGGTCGTCCGCGTACGGCGAAACCGTGTGGTCCTGGCCGTCGTTGCTACGGTCAAGCCTTGGCGAAGGCGTCATCGCGTCAACCGGCGCGGTGCCGTGCATTTCGCGGAGGTGAGGGAGGCCAGAAGGAACTCGGCTCCCGGGAGAGCGCGGCATAGGCCGTCAAACCATCGCGCAGGGAAGGCCTGGTCTCGGCTGCCCTGTGTCTCCCCTGTGCATTGCGCGTGCATTCGTTCAGCGCAGGGGTCTTATGGGTGCCAGCCGGCGCCCGGTCTTCCCTGCGCCCTTTCTTCCGAAAGGGTGTGAGGAGGAGAGCGCAGCTCGGGCAAATCATGCCGCGAGGACGCGAACGCGTGTCTGCGATCGGCCTGCCAAATGATCTTCCGTGTGAGCATGATGCATCGGCTTCAGTGGAGGTGGTCGTTGCCCCCGGAATCTGCCTTGATGCGATGTCAGCGCGGAGGAGTTTTGAAATGAGCGGCTTGGTGATCTCTGGCGGCCGGGTGGTGGATCCCGCGAGCGGGATGGACGCCGTCGGCGATGTGGCGGTGGTGGACGGCAAGATCGCCGCGGTCGGTTCCTCGCTCGGCGGCGCGGAGCGGGTGATCGACGCCACCGGCCTCGTGGTCGCGCCCGGTTTCATCGATTTGCACGCGCACGGCCAGTCGATCCCGGCCGACCGCATGCAGGCGTTCGACGGCGTGACGACGACGCTCGATCTCGAAGCCGGCGTGTTGCCGGTCGGGTCGTGGTATGAGCGCCAGGCGCGGAAGGGCCGCGTGCTGAACTACGGCGCCGCCACCAACTGGGCGTTTGCGCGCATCGGCGCGATGACGGGCTCGAATGCGGAGAGCTCGCTGGAGGCGTTCGGCAATGCCATGCGCGACCGCCGCTGGATCGAGAACGTCGCGACCGATGCGGAGGTCGCCGGCATCCTCGAGCGTCTCGCGCGCGGGCTGAACGAGGGCGGCATCGGCATCGGCATCCTGAACGCTTACGCCCCGGGCGCCGGCGTGCAGGAATTGACCGCGGTCTGCCAGCTCGCGGCGGCCAAGGACGTGCCGACCTTCACCCACGTCGCCTTCATGTCGCGCATCGATCCCGAAAGCGCGGCGGAGGCCTATATCCGCCTGATCGGCTATGCCGGCGCCACCGGTGCGCACATGCACATCTGCCATTTCAACTCGTCGAGCAAGACCGACATCGAGCGCTGCCGCGTGCTGGTCGAGAAGGCGCAGGCACAGGGCCTGCCGATCACGGTCGAGGCCTATCCTTACGGCACGGGCTCGACCGTGCTGGCCGCGGCGTTCTTCAGCGACCCCCAGTTCGTCGAGCGCAACGGCACCGGCTACGACTCGGTGCAGCGCGTCACCGACGGTCATCGCTTCCGCGACCGCGAGGAGCTGTTGAAGGCGCAGGCCGAAGAGCCGTCCTCACTGGTGCTCTGGCACATCCTCGACACCGAGAACAATGCGCATCACCGCGACCTCCTCGACATGTCGGTGCTCTATCCCGGCGGCGCGATCGCCTCCGACGCGATGCCGTGGACGACCTCGGATGGCAAAACCTACACCGGCGATGCCTGGCCGCTGCCGGACGACGCGACCTCGCATCCGCGTTCGGCCGGCTGCTTCACGAAGTTCATCCGCGAATGGGTGCGCGAGCGCAAGACCGTGTCGCTGCTCGAAGGCGTGCGCAAATGCGCGCTGATCCCTGCCGAGATCCTGTCGCAGAGCACGCCGGCGATGCGCGCCAAGGGCCGGCTCTCGAAGGACGCGGACGCCGACATCGTCGTGTTCGACTACGAGAAGCTCTCGGACCGCGCGACCTTCACGGCGATGAACCGTCCGTCGGACGGCGTGCGGCATCTGGTCGTCAGCGGCCAGCCGCTGATTACCGACGGCGTGCTGGACGTGGCGGCGCGTCCCGGCCGGCCGGTGCGACGTCCGGTCGTCGAGGGCTGACCCATGCCGGTCCCCATTCTCCTGGTGACGGGCTTTCTGGGGGCGGGCAAGACCACGGTCGTGAACCATCTGCTGGCGCATGCGGAGGGACGGCGCATCGCTGCGGTCGTCAACGACTTTGGTGCGATCAACATCGATGCGGAGCTGATCGCCGGCGCAAGCGACGGTGTGGTCAGTCTTGCCAACGGCTGCATCTGCTGCTCGCTCGAAGGCGACCTCCTGCGCACGCTCTCGACCCTGCTGCGGCGCGATCCCAAGCCGGAATACATCGTCATCGAGACCAGCGGCGTCGCCGATCCCGCCGACATCGTGCGCAATTTGATGGACCCGGTGATCCTGCGCGAGGCGCCGCTGGAGACGGTGCTCTGCGTGATGGATGCGACGGCGCCGCCGGCCGCGCTGGACGATGCGCTCCACCGATCGCAATTGCGCGTTGCCGATATCGTGGCGCTGAGCAAGCTGGATCTGGCGGAGGAGGGGTCTGGTAGCCGGATGCGCGAGGCCATCCGCGCACAGCGCGTGCCTGCCGTGGTGGTCGATGCGAACCACGGCGAGATTCCTGCCGCACTGCTGTTCCCTGCCAACGTCGATCGCGCACCGGCGTCGCGCGAGCCGGGCCCGCGACGCCCCACCGAAGAACGCTTCGAGACGCTGAGCTGGACCTCGGACCGGCCGATCTCGTTGTCGCGTTTGCAGCAGGCCATCAATCGTCTTGCGCCAAGGCTTGCGCGCGCAAAAGGCCTGTTCGAGACGGTCGAGCAGCCCGGCCGCATGATGGTGTTTCAGTTCGCCGCCGGCCGCGCGACGCTCGCGCCGGGTGAAGCGCCCGCACCAGGCGCGCCCCGATCACGGATCGTCTTCATCGCCGAGCTCGGGGTGCTGTCGAAGGCGGAACTCGATGGGGCCATGGAGGCGTGCGTTGCAGAGTGAGCGTGGCGTGGCCTCACGCAAATTGGGCGATGCCGTTTCCGACGGACCAGTTCTCCTTGGGGGCATCGAGCACGTTGATGAAGACGTCCTCGGCACGGATGCCCGGATTCTCGCCGAGCAGGTCCGTGATCCGGCGATACAGCGCCTTCTTCTGCTCGGCCGTGCGCGAGGCGAACACGGTGATCTGGATCAGCACGGCGTCGTTGCTGCGCTCGACGCTGTAGGCGTCGCCGCAGCGGAAATTTGCAGGCTCATGCTCGCTGATGGTCATGAACTCGTCGCCCTCGGGGACATTCAGCGTCTCGCGCATGGCGCGGTAGAGGCCGTCGAGAATCGCCTGCCGGTAGGCTTCCGGCTTGCCGGCGCGCATCGCGATGTGGAGCAGAGGCATGAGTGGTCCCTTTGCATGCGGGCCCGGCCGGCCACGCGCATGCAAGCGCCGACCGTTCGGCCCATTGACGAAACGGGCTATCAATTCCAGTTGGTATTTGACACGATGTCTAGAATCCATTTTCTTGACACCGTGTCAAATACTTTCGCTGCACAGAGGAGTAGAATTTGAGGCCGCGCGAGTTCGACCACGACGACGTCCTGCGCATCGCGTTCGACCAGTTCTGGCGCAAGGGCGTGCGCGGCACTTCGCTGTCGGACATCGCGCGCGACGCCGGCGTGCAGCGCGGCAGCCTCTACAACGCCTTCGGCAGCAAGGAGGCGCTGTTCCTCCAGGCTTATGAACGCTATGCGGGCGATTATCTCATCGCCCTGCAAAAGGCGCTCGGCACGGGCTCATTGCGCAAGCGCCTTACCGCGTTCTTCGACCTGACCATCACGAACTTCCGCGCAGGCTCGCCGCCGCGGGGGTGTCCGACCACGCGTGGCCTGATGGAGCTTGGTTCGGTCGAAGGCGAAGGGCTCGACGAAGAGGCGCGTCAGGCCTTCGCAAACCTCGTCGCGCGCATCACCGCTCTGGTCCAGGATACGTTGTCGGCCGGCGCCGAACGCGGCGAGTTCAGCGGCAACCCTGCGGCCGCGGCCCTGCACATCATCACCGTGACGCGCGGTCTCGCCGTGCTCGAACGCGCCTTCAGCGACGAGCCGCAGTTGCGCAAGATCGCTGCCCACACCATCGACCTCGTGCTGGGAAAGAAGGGCGGCTAGGTGGAACTGCCAGAACGACGACCCCAGCGGTGGTCGCGCTGGGATCGTCTGGAGGTTTCATGGAGGGCATCGAGCTCTGCGTCTCCATGGGATGTGGATACCGCAAGGCCGCGCCTGATGCGACTAGAACCCATCAAAGGCTCAGCAGAAGGCAAGCGCGTTGACCGCCCGCGTTGCCGCATCTTCCTTGCCGGAACCGACGAGCTGGCCGACGATGGACGCGAGTTCGCCAGGCTGCTTGCGGCGGGCGACCGCCAGCAGTCGCATCAATTCCGCCTCGTCCTTGGACAGGCGGCGGCAGGATGGTGGCATGAAGCACAGCTCGCAGGGCCGGCCGCTGCGCAGGATTCGGACGAGTGCCGCAGCCCGTGCGACCAGCAGCGCGCTGTCGGCAATATCAGGAGCCTCGTCGGCATAGCGATAGGCCGCCTCCCAGCAATCCGACGCGCCGGTCGCATAGGCAGCTCCAATGAACCGGAACAGCGACAGCGCGACGCGGCAAAAATCATCGTAGCTTTCGATGCACGGGCGCGTCGAAAGCGCGGCCTGGAGAGGGCAGCGCCGCGATGGGCCGGATTCCGGAACTGGCACAGAGCCGCACGCATCCTGCATCATCAACGATCCCGTCAGTGCAGCGTGGGACTGCCTACAAGCCAGCTCTTCATCGCCAAGATCCGGTCATGGTCGAATGAGCGGACGTGCCGGTCAGGCAGAATGAGACCGGCCATGCGGAAGATCGTCGCAAGTCCCCGGACCGGCGCCAGCGCCCAATCCGCGCCCACCGGCGGCAGCCAGCACTCGAACTGCTCGCGCGCGACATCGTCGCGCTCTTTCTGCGCAGCGGCGATCGCCCGCAAGATGCCATGCTCGCTCTCCGACATCTTTGGACAAGTTGGGCAGTGCACTTCGATGGCCGTATGCGCCGTGCATGCAAAGATCTCGATGATGGACTCCAGCGAAGGCACGGCATCGCCGACGCGAAAGTGGTCGTACACCTGCTGGATGTCGGCCGCGGTCGGAACGGCGCTTCCGCTGCGTGCCTTGGCCCGAAATCCCCAGATGAAGAGCCGTTCTGCCGCGCTCAGCGCAGGGAGATCGAGGGTTCTGCCGTATGTCGATTGATGCATTGAGCCTCTGGCCTTTGGCTGCGTTGACGCCACGGCTGGCGCCGATGATCTGCGCCGATCGTTCTGCCACAGCCCTTCGCAAGTCAACGCTCGAAGGGGCGATATCGAGGTCTTCTAGATCTAAAGAGCCTGGAGTCGCCGCTGCAGCCAGCCTTGTCTTGAACTATTCCAAACAAGGGGAGCGTCGATGAATTCCAAACTCTCCAGCGATGGCGAGGCATCAGGAGAAGCAGATGGACGCTGGATGTATGGCGGCCGCGCCCATGCAATCTTGCGGGGTTTTCGGGAGTCCAATGCTTAAAGCTTTGCTAAGGGGAACGGGATAAACTCGCATATCAGCCCTTCCAATTTCTTGTGAGCACCGATGATTTTCTCCCGCATCAGTTTTAAGCTGGTCCTGATTGTCGGCATCAGCCTTCTCGGCATGATCGCGCTGGTCCCGATCGCGCTTTCGACCCTGCGCGCGCAGATGGTCGCCGATCGCCAGGCCAAGACGCAACACATGGTGGATGTCGGCTACGGCATCCTGGCGCACTACCAGAGGCTCGAGAGCGAGGGAAAACTCTCGCGCGAGCAGGCCCAGGCCGGCGCGATGGCTGAAATCAAGAGCCTGCGCTACGACAAGGTCGAATATTTCTGGATCAACGACATGGCCCCCAGGATGGTCATGCATCCGATCAAGCCCGAACTCGACGGCAAGGATCTCTCCGGGATGAAGGATCCTGCCGGCAACGCGCTGTTCATGGGCTTCGTTGACGTCGTCAACAAGCAAAGGGCGGGCTTCTACAGCTATCTCTGGCCGAAGCCCGGCTTCGACCAGCCGGTCGCAAAAATCTCCTATGTGAAGGGCTTTGCGCCCTGGGGCTGGATCATCGGCACCGGCATTTATCTCGATGACGTCGACGCCGTCTTCCGTCAGAACGCGATGACGTTCGCCTACATTTGTCTGGCTGTCCTGGTCCTCGTCCTCGGCGCCTCCTTCCTGATCGGCCGCAGCGTCACCCGGCCGCTGGCAAAAATCACTTCACTGACCGAGCGCCTCGCTGCCGGCGACAGCGCGTTCGAGGTGCCCTACACCAACCGCAGCGACGAGGTCGGCGGGCTCGCCAAGGCGCTCGCCGTGTTCAAGGACAATGCGTCGGCGGTGGGCCGGATGCATGCCGAGCAGCAGGAACTCAAGCAGAAGGCCGACGACGAGAAGCGCAAGGCGATGACTGATCTCGCCGGCAAGTTCGAGGCGAGCGTCCAGGCCGTCGTCCGCGACGTCTTCAACGAGGCGCGCGCGATGCAGCAGGCCGCGCAAGGCATGTCGGAGACCGCGAACAAGGCGACCGATCGCGCGAGCTTCGTCGCCACCGCCTGCCAGCAGGCCTCCAGCAACGTGCAGACGGTGGCCTCGGCGGCCGGCCAGCTGTCGTCCTCCATCACCGAAATCAGCCAGCGCGTCGCGCAGGCTGCAAGCGTGGCCGACAAGGCCGCCGCCGACGGTCAGCGCACCAACGACACGGTGCAGGGGCTGGCCGCCGCCGCGCACAAGATCGGCGAGGTTATCGACCTCATCAACCAGATCGCCTCGCAGACCAATCTGCTCGCGCTCAACGCGACCATCGAGGCGGCGCGGGCCGGCGAAGCCGGCAAGGGCTTTGCCGTGGTCGCGAGCGAAGTGAAGTCGCTGGCGAGCCAGACCGCGAAGGCGACCGACGAGATCGGTGCGCAGATCACCGCGATCCAGGCCGAGACCAATCAGGTCGTCGGCAACATCGAGAGCATCCGCGCTACCATCATGGAGGTCAACGAGATCTCCTCGTCGATCGCGGCCGCGGTCGAGGAGCAGGGCGCCGCGACACAGGCGATCGCCCACAGCGTGCAGGAGGCGGCCTCCGGCACCGATCAGGTCTCGCAAAACATCTCCGGCGTTTCAGACGCGACGGCCGAGACCGGCCAGGCCGCCGGTCTCGTGCTGCAATCGAGCGGCCGGCTGACCCAGAAGCTGCAATCCCTCGAGAACGAGGTCAGCGCCTTCGTTGCGGGTGTGCGGGCGGCCTGATCTTCGCCGATCCGGTCTGCCGTGACGTGGATTATTGGCCTCGTCACGGCTCGCGCGGCCGATCGAAATTCCGGCCCGCGGGAGTGGTCATCGCGACCGGCTTTCCCGCCCTTGACGGCTGCGGTTAAAGTGAAGAAGCAGGATCATCGAACCTGCCGACCCGCGCCTCTCCTCGCGGGCATGGAGACCGCTGCATGTCGTTCAAGAAGCTCCTGATCGCCAACCGCGGCGAGATCGCCATCCGCATCGCACGCGCGGCGGCCGATGCCGGCATCGCGACGGTGGCGATCCATCCGGCCGACGATGCGCTCTCGCTGCACGTGCGCGTTGCCGATGAGGCAGTCGAAATCCCCGGCCGCGGCGCGCGCGCTTATCTCGACATCGACGCGGTGGTAAAGGCTGCAAGCGCGGCTGGCTGCGATGCCGTGCATCCCGGCTATGGCTTCCTCAGCGAGAACGCCGCGTTCGCCAAAGCCTGCGCCGATGCCGGCATCGCCTTCGTCGGACCGAAGCCGGCCGCGCTCGAACTGTTCGGCGACAAGGTTGCGGCACGGCAACTGGCAAAACGCTGCGGCGTGCCGATCATCGCCGGTACCAGTGGGCCGTCCTCGCTGGAGGAAATCACCGGGTTCTTTGCGTCCCTCGGCAGCCATGCGGCGATCGTGATCAAGGCAATGGCCGGCGGCGGTGGCCGCGGCATGCGCGTGGTCGAGAACGCATCCGATCTCGCGGAGGCCTTTGCGCGCTGCCAGTCCGAAGCCAGGGCAGCGTTCGGCTTCGACGGCGTCTATGCCGAACGGCTGATCCGGCAGGCGCGCCACATCGAGGTGCAGATCATCGGCGACCGCCACGGCGGGATCTCCCAT
This sequence comes from Bradyrhizobium cajani, assembly GCF_009759665.1. Taxonomy (GTDB): domain Bacteria; phylum Pseudomonadota; class Alphaproteobacteria; order Rhizobiales; family Xanthobacteraceae; genus Bradyrhizobium; species Bradyrhizobium cajani. Next base: position 440,001 of record NZ_WQNE01000002.1, on the reverse strand, counting down.
CTCTGGGAGCGCGAATGCACCATCCAGCGCCGGCACCAGAAGCTGATCGAGGTGGCGCCGAGCCCATCGCTCAGCGACGGCTTGCGCGGCCGTATCATCGAGGCGGCAAAGCAGCTCGCGACGGCTGCCGCTTACGACAATCTCGGCACCTTCGAGTTCCTGGTCGACGGCACTGCCGAGGACAGCTTTGCCTTCATCGAGGCCAATCCGCGGCTCCAGGTCGAGCACACCGTCACCGAAGAGGTGCTCGGCCTCGACCTCGTCCGTGCCCAGCTCGCGGTCGCTGCAGGAACCTCGCTGGCGTCGCTCGGCCTTGCGCAGGCTTCGATCCCGAAGCCGCGCGGCCATGCCATGCAGCTCCGCGTCAACATGGAGACGCTGGACGAGCTGGGGGCGACGCATCCGACCGGCGGCGTGCTCGCCGTGTTCGAGCCGCCGTCGGGGCCGGGCGTCCGCGTCGATAGCTTTGGCTATGCCGGCTACAAGACCAGCGCTGCCTTCGACTCGCTGCTGGCCAAGGTCATCGTGCATACGCCGGGTGAAGCCTGGCACGACGTGGTCGCGAAGGCCGCGCGCGCCCTGCGTGAGTTCCGGATCGACGGCGTGGTCACCAATATCGCCTTCCTCCAGGCGGTGCTGGCGCATCCCGATTTCAGGACCAACCGCATCGCGACCGATTTCATCGACTGCAACGTCGGCAAGCTCGTGGAGGCGGCTGATGGCGCAGCAAAGCCGCTCTACTTTGCTGCGACGGAGCGAAGCAGCGCTCACGGCACCGAGGCGCACGTCGCGCAAGTCGTGCCCGAAGGCGCGGTGATGGTCGCGGCGCCCTTGCAGGGAACCATCGTCACGATCCAGGTGCAGGAAGGCGAGATCGTACGCCCGGGACAGCAGCTCGCGGTGATCGAGTCCATGAAGATGGAGCACCTCGTCATGGCCGAGCAGGGCGGCCGCGTCATGAAGCTGGTCGCCGGCGACGGCGTCACGCTGATGCATGGCGAGCCGATCATGTATCTGGAGCCGCTCGACGTCGCGGCTGATAGCACGGCGGCGGAAACCGACATCGATCTCGATCACATTCGCCCCGATCTGGCCGAGCTGATCGCCCGCCAGGCCAACACGCTCGATGAAAACCGGCCGGCCTCGGTCGAGCGCCGCCGCAACACCAACCAGCGCACCGCACGCGAGAATGTCGCGCAGCTCGTCGACGAAGGCTCGTTCATGGAGTACGGCAGCCTCGCCATCGCCGCGCAGCGCCGCCGTCGCAAGCTCGACGATCTCATCAAGAACACGCCGGCCGACGGTCTCGTCATGGGGGTTGCCACCGTCAACGCCGAGAAGTTCGGGCCTGAAGGCGGCCGCTGTATCGTCGTGGCCTATGACTACACCGTGCTCGCGGGCACGCAGGGCCACATGAACCACAAGAAGATCGACCGCATGCTGACGCTGGCGGAAGACTGGCGCGTGCCGCTGGTGTTCTACGCCGAAGGCGGCGGCGGCCGGCCCGGCGACACCGACCGGCTCGGCATGACCGGCCTCGACGGCCCGTCTTTCGTGCAGTTCGCAAGGCTCTCCGGCCTCGTGCCGGTGATCGGCGTCGTCTCCGGCTATTGCTTCGCGGGCAACGCCGCGATGCTCGGCTGCTGCGACGTCATCATTGCCACCAGGAACGCCTCGATCGGCATGGGCGGCCCGGCCATGATCGAAGGCGGCGGGCTCGGTGTCTATCACCCGGCCGAGGTCGGCCCGGTCTCGTTCCAGTCGCCGAACGGCGTCGTCGACATCCTGGTCGAGGACGAGGAGGAGGCGACACGCGTCGCGCAGAAATACCTGTCCTATTTCCAGGGCGCGGTGACGGAGTGGCAGGCCGCCGACCAGCGCCTGCTCCGTCGCGCGATCCCCGAGAACCGCCTGCGCGTTTACGACATCCGCAGCGTGATCGACCTCGTCGCGGACAAGGATTCCGTGCTGGAGCTGCGTCGCGACTACGGCGTCGGCATGATCACTGCGCTGATCCGCATCGAGGGCAAGCCGTTCGGACTGATCGCCAACAATCCGCGCCATCTCGGCGGCGCGATCGATGCCGATGCCGGCGACAAGGCCGCGCGCTTCCTCCAGCTCTGCGACGCCTTCGATCTGCCGATCGTCTCGCTCTGCGACACGCCCGGCTTCATGGTTGGCCCCGAAGCCGAGAAGACCGCGATCGTGCGCCACGTCTCGCGCATGTTCGTGACCGGCGCCAGCCTCACCGTGCCGTTGTTCGGCATCGTGCTGCGCAAGGGTTATGGGCTGGGGGCGCAGTCGATGATCGGCGGCGGCTTCCATGCGTCCTTCTTCACGGCGGCCTGGCCGACTGGCGAGTTCGGCGGCATGGGCCTCGAAGGCTACGTCCGCCTCGGCTTCCGCAAGGAGATGGAGGCGATCGCCGACCCCGAAGAGCGCGAGACCTATTACCGCAACAAGGTCGCCGAGCTCTACGCCAACGGCAAGGCGGTCTCGATCGCCTCGGTGTTCGAGATCGACAACGTCGTCGACCCCGCCGAGACACGCCGCTGGATCATGGCGGGCCTGCGCTCGGTGCCGAAGCCGCCCGCGAGAACGGGGAAGAAGCGGCCGTGCATCGATACGTGGTGAGGGCGGTGCAGCAATCTTGATTGGGTCCTGGCCGTCGCTTCAGCCGTCATTCCGGGACGATGCGAAGCATCGAACCCGGAATCTCGAGATTCTCAGGTGCGCAATGGCGCACCGTAGTTCGGCTCTTCGAGCCGCCCCGGAATGACGATAGAGAGAGGTGGCGGCGCCACTCGGCGTTCCCGGTTCCCGATTGACATCCCCGCCTGCGGTGCCAGACTTTGCGCAATAATACAGGGTGGAGACGTCCGCGATGGCCAGCCTTTCGGCCTCGAACCATGTCGCCCGTGTCTTGTCCGTCGCCAACCACGTGGCCGACGTCGACGCCTCTTCGCGGATCGCCAATTCCTGGCGGCGCTGCCTGGTCAGTCACAAGCTCGATCCCGCCCGCCGGGGTCCGCCGCAGACCCTCACCGAAGCCGAGGTCCGTCACGTCGCCGAGCCGATGGAAGAGACCATCCGCCTGCTCACGCCCGAGCTCGACGATCTCGCCCGCGTGCTGCGCGACGCCGGCTATTGCGTCAATCTCGCCGATGTCAACGCGACCATGCTGCTCAGCCGGTTGCCGGGCGAGGCCGACACCGAGATCTTCCTGCGCTGGAAGGTTTACACCGGCTCGAACTTTTCGGAGGCCTTCGAGGGCACCAACGGGCTCGGCACCTGCCTTGCGGAGCAGAAACCGATCCTGGTCCATCGCGACGAGCATTTTCGCGAGCAGTGGGGCATCTTCTCCTGCGCGGTGACGCCCTTGTTCGACGAAGCCGGTCGCATTGCAGGCGCCGTCAACATCACGTCCTGTCGTGACGACCTCAGCCGCGCCGCGCACCAGCTCGCGCTCGCGGTGACGATGGAGGCGACGCGGCGGATGGAAGGCGCGATCTTCCGCGGCCATTTCCGCAACGCCTGGATCGCGACCGTGCCGGATAACGGCGGCAGCGGCCTGCTCGCCTATGATGACGACCACCGCATCGTCGGCGCCTGCCGTTCGGCCCGCGCACTGCTGGGCCTCACCGACGGCCTGATCGCATCCGGCATCGACCTGTCGCGCTACATCAGGTTCGACCATCGCGCCGCACGCGGCGCGGACGAGATCGTCGAGCTGCGCCGCGCCGATGGCAGGCCGTTGGGCCAGGGCCAGATCGCGCCGCCGCAGCGTGCGCGCCCGCTCACTCAGCGCCGCGATGCGCCTGTCGACCGCTTCGATGCGCTGCACAGGCTCGCTGGACGCGACCCCGGCCTGATCAGGAGCGTGAAGCGGCTCAGAAGCATCGGCGATCACAATCTGCCGGTGCTGCTGCATGGCGAGACCGGCGTCGGCAAGGACGTGTTCGCGCGCGCCATTCATGCGGCGAGCAGTCGCGCGCGCAATCATTACGTCGCGCTGAATTGCGCGGCGATGCCGGAGAGCCTGATCGATGCCGAACTGTTCGGCTACGAGGCCGGCGCCTTCACCGGCGCGCGGCGCGACGGCTCAAAGGGCCTGATCGTGCAGGCCGACGGCGGCACGCTGTTCCTCGACGAGATCGGCGACATGCCGATCGCGCTGCAGACGCGCCTGTTGCGCGTGCTGGAGAACCGCGAGGTCTGGCCCCTCGGCGCGCTCAAGCCGGTACCGGTCGACATCCGCCTGATCAGCGCCACCCATCGCGATCTCGGTCGCCTGGCCGAGGAGGGAGGCTTCCGCGCCGACCTCTATTTCCGTCTGCGTGGCATGGAGGTGCATTTGCCGGCGTTACGCGAGCGCGCCGACCGCGACGACGTCATCCGCCAGATCGCGCGCGAGGAGGCGCCGAACTGCCGTCTCTCGGACAGTGCCTGGTCGCAGCTCGCGGCCTATCCGTTCCCCGGCAACATGCGCCAGCTCCGCCACGTGCTGCGGCTCGCCGGCTGCACGGCGGAGAATGGCATCATCGCCGACGCTGACCTCGACTTGCCGCCATTCCGCGGGCGGAGAGCAGAGCCCGATCTCGCCGCAGCCGAACGCGCGACGATCGTCGACGCCCTGCGCAAGCATGGCGGCCGCGTCGCGGAGGCCGCGCGCACGCTAAAGCTCAGCCGGGCCACGCTGTATCGGAAGATCAAGGTGCTGAAGGTCGACACGGGCCCGTCCTAGTTCCGCGGCTCGGGTTTTGCCGAAAGATCTCCGGAATCCTCGTGCAGCTTGCGTGAGCGGGTGCCGGGCACCCGCGTGACCATGCATTTCACCACAACGAGGCAAGGAGAGGATTCGATGGAGGAGATCGAAGTCTTTCTGGCTGTCATCGAAGCCGGCAGCCAGACCGCGGCCGCGCGGCAACTGGGACGGTCGCTCCAGTCCGTCAACCGGGTCCTCGCCGCGCTGGAGCGCAGCGTCGGTGTCGAACTGGTGCGACGAACCACCCGGCAATCGGTGGCGACCGAAGCGGGACTGGCGTTCTATCGTCGCGTCAAGCCGGCCTACGCCGAGATCAACGAGGCGCGGCTGGAAGCGGCCAATCGGCGCGTCGAGCCATCCGGTCTCTTGCGCATTGCCGCGCCCGTCCTGTTCGGATCGACGCACGTCGTGCCAGCCATCGCCGCATTCATGGCGCGCTATCCGCGGATCGAGGCGGATCTCCATGTGTCCGATCGGCCGATCGACGTCGTCGGGGATGGTTTCGACCTCGCCGTCCGGATCAGGGAGTTGCCGGACTCGTCGCTGAAGGTCCGGCGGCTCGGCGAGTTGCGCACGGTCGTGTACGGCGCGCCCGGCTATTTCGCGCGCCATGGCCGTCCACGGCATCCCGACGATCTGGCCGATCATCAATGCATCGTGCGCGAGACCGGCCGGGGCAACACGGACATGTGGCGGTTCCAGCTTGGCGGCGAGGTGAAGACGGTGCAGGTGAACGGCCGCTTTCGAGCCGATCATACTACGGCCCTGCATGCCGCGGCCTGTCATGGCATCGGCGTCGGCTACGGTCCGTTCTGGCAGATCCGTGACCTCATCTATCACGGAGCGCTCGAGATCGTGCTGGAAGATTTCGAGGCGCCCCGGATGCCGGTGCACGCCGTGTTTCCGCCGAGCGCGATACCGCCTGCCAAGACGCGTCTCTTCGTGGACCTGCTGGCGGAGAAGCTGAAGCACGAGCGACTTTGACATCGACGCCGATGACGCCATTTCCGCGGGCGCGTTGGGGAACGCGTCATTCTACCGGATAGCGGGAGTGTCTATCCCGCAGCGCGCCGGTTGTCCCGGCCAGCGGTCGATCGCAGCTTGAAGCGCGGGGGCACATCCGCTCAGCGCCGCAAAGGACTGCATCATGACTCCTGATCGACGTACACTCTTGCATGCGGGCGTCAGCGTCACCGCGACGCTGGCCTCCGCCAGCTTTGCCGGACCGCCGACGGGCGCGGGCGACCTGCGGCCATCCAAGGTCCTGCTTGCGGATGATGCGGAATCCTGCGCGGCGGCCGCACGCGATTTCGGTCAGATCATTTCCAGGCGGCCACGGGCTGTCTGCAAGCCCGCAACGAGCGGCGAGGTCGCCGAGATCCTGCGCTGGGCCAGGCAACAAGGGCTGAAGGTTGCGGCACGCGGGCAGGGCCACGCGACCTACGGCCGGGCCATGGCCGAAGATGGCATCGTACTGGATCTCGGCGCGCTGACGACGATCCATCGCATCGAGCCCGACCGTGTCGTCGTCGACGCCGGAGCGACCTGGCACACGGTGCTCGACGCAACCCTGGCCAGAGGGCTCGCCCCGCCGGTTCTGACCAACTATCTTGGCCTCTCCGTCGGCGGCACGCTCGCCGTCGGCGGGATCGGCGGGTCGTCGTCCCGCCACGGCCTCCAGTCCGACCAGGTTCTGGAGCTCGACATCGTCACCGGCGAAGGCGTGGAGCTGACCTGCTCGCCAACCTCGTACGCCGAACTCTTCGATGCCGTTCGGGCCGGTCTTGCGCAATGCGCGATCATCACCAGAGCGACGCTTGCGCTCATGCGCGCACCCGAACGTGTTCGGCGCTATCTGCTGTCTTATCCCGATCTTGCTTCATTGAGCGCCGATCAGCGGCGCGTCCTGGCCGAGTCGCGCTTCGATCAGTTGCAGGGGGCTGTCGTGCCCGACGGTACCGGCGGCTGGCGTTATCAGTTGGAAGCGGGGGTCTTCTACGACGGCAGCACGTTGCCCGACGAAAAGGTTCTGTTTGCGGGCCTTACCGACAAGCGCGAGACCGTCTCCGACCTGACCTTTGGCGACGACGCCAACGCATTCGCCAAGCTCGAAAAGCTCTTGCGATCGAACGGACAATGGTTCAATCCGCATCCATGGCTTTTGACCTATCTGCCCGGCAGCAATGCGCTTGAGATTGCAAGCGAGGTCATCGCCGGGCTGAACGGCGATGACCTCGGTCCGCTCGGACGGATCACCTACTACCCGATGTTCACGGACCGGTGCCGCACGCCTCTGCTTCGGCTGCCCGACGAACGCATCGTGTTCCCGTTCAATCTCATCCGCATCCCTGCGGTGGCGGACAAGGCGAATGCGGAGCGGCAAGTCGCGCAGAATCGCGCCATTTACGATCGCATTCGGGCCGCAGGCGGGATGCTGTACCCGGTGAGCGCGCTTGCCATGTCATCACAGGATTGGGCGGACCATTTCGGCCCGAGATGGCCGCTGCTGCGCGAAGCCAGACGCCGTCATGACCCGGGCGGCATCCTCACGCCCGGATATGATCTGTTCTAGATCACGAAAAATCCGTCCAGCTCAGATGCCGCGCATCGAGGTCGCCGAGCGCGACCGCCTCGCGCATCTCCTGCGGGGTATGGAAGTTGCTGCGCAGATAGACGAGCGGCGCGACGGAAGCCAGATGCGACACGCCGCGCACTTCGCCGACGAAGATCGAATGCGTTTTCGTCTCGAACTCCTGCGCCAGCACGCAGTCGAAGGCGGCAGCTGCATCGATCAATACCGGCGCGCCGGTCACACCGCTTGTCCACTGGCCGAAGGCAAAACGGTCGTCGCCGTTGACGCCCTTCTGGCCGCTGAAGGTCAGCGCGAGCAGCGCGTGATCCTCATGCAGGAAGTTGATCGCGAACGCGCCTTCCTCGCGGATGCGCGCATGCGCGCTGGCGTTGCGGTTGACGCAGACGATCAGCGACGGCGGATTGTCCGACAGCGAGCAGGCCGACGTCACCGTGAGCCCCGTGCGCTTGCCGTGCTCGGCGCCGACCGTCACCAGCGCCACTGCGCCAGCGCATTGGCGCATCGCCTGCTTGAAATCCTTTGCGTCGACGCTCACGCGGACATCTCCGTAACGGTAGCGGGTGCGGCACGATCGCGCCGCACCCGCCCGGGGGTCAAGCCGCCTTCTTTGCGGAGCCGAGATGCTTCAGGCGCGGCATCACCTCGTTGCTGAGCAGCGAGAGCGAGTGGCGCCAGGCCTCGGCCTTGTGCTTGTAGTCGAAGCCGAACACCAGCAGCACGCCGAAGCCGCCGACCTCGTCGTAGATCTTCTCGATCTTCTCGGCGACGGTCGAGGGCGAGCCGACGATCCAGTTCCGCTTGGCGCAATATTCCACGGTGACGTCGCTGTCGGGGACGTCGGGTGCGTGCTTCAGATAGTCCTTGAAGCCGAAATGGCCGAGCAGCGGCAGAAAGTATTCGTGCATCATCCGGCCCATCATGTCGCCGGTCGAGAGCTTCCAGGCCTCTTCGTCGGTGTCGGCGACGAACACTTCGCGCACCAGCCGCCAGTCCTGCCGGTTCGGTTTGCGGCCGGTCTTGGCGGCGCCGATCTCGACCGAGTCCCAATGGCTGGAGACATAGGCCGGGTTGAGGTTGAGGCTCATCGGAATGAAGCCGCGCTCGCCCGCGAGCTTCAGCGTGTCCGAGTTCTTCGACAGCCCGGCGACGCCGATCGGCGGATGCGGCGCCTGGAGCGGCTTGATGTGGGGTTTCAGGAAATCGAACATCGTGTCCGGCTTGGTCACCGTCCAGAACTTGCCCTTGTGGGTGAACGGGGCCGGCTCGGTCCAGAGCTTGAGAATGATCTCCAGCGCCTCGCGGGTCATGTCGCGGTTCTGCCCGCTCATGCCGTCGACGTTGAACATCGCCCAGTCGCTCGGCAGGCCGCTGGCCGCGACGCCGAAATTGAGCCGGCCCTCGGAGAGATGGTCGAGCATGGCGACGCGATTGGCGAGCTCGGCCGGGTGGTGATAGGGCAGCAGGAAGCCGCCCGGCCCGATGCGCAGCCGCTTGGTCTGCATCAGCGCCTGGGCGATCAAAAGGTCCGGGGTGGGATTGGGTTCCCAGGGCGCCGTGTGGTGCTCGCCGACCCAGGCCTCCTGGTAGCCGAGCTCGTCGAGCCAGCGCATGACCTGCAAGTCCCAGTCGTTCCCTTCCTTCAACCCGCACTCCGGCGGATGCGAAGGCATCGTGAAATAGCCGATCTCCATGGGTTTCCTCATCTGATGTTGACGCGTCTTGTTGCGCGGTTCACGGACGTGAGTGGGGATGCTTCAGCAAACGATGCGCTAGCAGCAAGCGGTGTGCCAGCGCGAGCGGCGCCTCAGACCCGCGAGAAAAGGCTGGTTTGCGGCGGCAATTGCCGATATCCCGGGGCGGATTTGCAGGGCGCCGTCTCATTGTCGCGAGACGGTGTCTTGGCTGTGAGACGAGGATACCCGTCAAGATGACTGAACCCGCCTATGTCGCGGTGGATTGGGGCACCAGCAGCTTCCGCCTCTGGCTGATCGACCGCGCCGGCCAGATCCTGGCCGAGCGCCGCAGTGGCGAGGGCATGCTGGTTGCGGCCAGGGCCGGGTTCGCGACCGTGCTGCAATCGCACCTTGCTGCGGTCGAGGCTCCGGATCATCTGCCGGTTCTCGTCTGTGGCATGGCCGGCGCCAAGACCGGCTGGGTCGAAGCCGGCTATGTCGACACACCGGCGCCGTTATCGGCGATCCTGAAACAGGCTGCGCTTGTGCCCGAGCAGGCGCGCGACATCCGTATCCTGCCGGGCATCGCGCAACGCGACCAAAGAGCGCCGGACGTGATGCGCGGCGAGGAGACGCAATTGCTCGGCGCGATCGGCCTCGATGCCACCGGCGAAGCGGTGGTCTGCATGCCCGGCACGCATTCGAAATGGGTGCGGGTGAAGGATGGGGCGGTCGAGCACTTTTCCACCTTCATGACCGGCGAGCTCTTCAGCGCGGTCTCGCGCGAGACGATCCTGTCGCTCGCGGTCGCCGGCGCTGACGACGCCGAGGATGTTGCGAGCTTCCAGACGGCGGTGAAAGCCGCCTACGAAGCGCCGGCCTTCGCCGCCAATCTCCTGTTCGGCGCGCGGTCGCGGCAGCTGCTGTTCGGCGGCACGCCAGCCGCGGCGCGCGAAACGCTGTCGGGCACGTTGATCGGCATCGAGCTGGCGGCAGGACTCTCCGGCGCGGTGCCGAAAGCGGGCATCATGCTGATCGCATCGGGACGGCTGGCGATGCTGTATCGGCTCGCCTTCGACGCGCTGGCGGTCACCGTGAAGCCGATCGATGCCGATGAAGCGGTTCGCCGCGGCCTGTCGATGGCGGCTGCGGCGATCTGGACGAAATAGAAGGAGTCTCTGGATGAGCGTTCCCTTTCCGTCGATGAAGCGGCCCCTGGTCGCGATCCTGCGTGGTGTGAAGCCCGAGGAAGCCGAGGCCATCGTCGGCGAGCTGATCGCGGCCGGCATGACCGCGATCGAGATTCCCTTGAACTCGCCCGATCCGTTCCGCTCGATCGGGGCCGCCGTGAAGCTGGCTCCGGCCGGCGTGCTGATCGGCGCTGGCACGGTGCTGACGGCGGCAGACGTCGACCGTCTCAATGATGTCGGCGGCAAGCTCATGGTCTCGCCGAATGTCGACACAGCGGTGCTGGCGCGTGCGCATCAGCACGGCATGGTGACGATGCCCGGCGTGTTCTCACCGACCGAAGCGCTGCTTGCGGCGCGTTCCGGTGCGTCGAGCCTGAAGTTCTTTCCGGCGAGTGTGCTCGGTGCGTCCGGCATTGCCGCGATCCGCGCCGTACTGCCGGCCGGCGTGATGATCGCCGCCGTCGGCGGCGTTTCCGACCAGAATTTTGCGGAATACATCAAGGGCGGCGTGACGGCGTTCGGGCTCGGTTCCAGCCTCTACAAGCCGGGCATGACGGCGGCAGATGTTGCCGCTCGTGCAAAGGCGACGATCGCAGCCTACGATCGGGCGATTGCGAAAGACTGAGCCGCAATAAACAAGCCGTGATGCCGTCATTGTCGCGCGTTATCCTAGCTTGCTGCACCAGCGAGATGAGGGGGCCGACATGGCGATCAACAACATAGCCGATCTGTTCGTGGCAACGCTCGAACAGGCCGGCGTCAAGCGCATCTATGGCATCGTCGGCGACAGTCTGAACGGTTTCACCGAGGCGCTGCGGCGCCGCGGCACCATCGAATGGATCCATGTCCGGCACGAGGAGGTTGCGGCGTTCGCCGCGGCCGGCGAAGCCGAGATGACCGGGAGTCTCGCGGTGTGCGCCGGCTCGTGCGGTCCCGGCAATCTGCATCTGATCAACGGCCTGTTCGACGCGCATCGCAGCCGTGTTCCCGTGCTGGCAATCGCGGCGCAGATCCCCTCGGCCGAAATCGGCGGCGGTTATTTCCAGGAAACCCATCCGCAAAACCTGTTTCGCGAATGCAGCCATTATTGTGAGCTGATCTCGGATGCGAGCCAGCTGCCTTACGTGCTGGAAAACGCCATCCGCGCGGCGGTGGGCCTGCGTGGCGTCGCCGTGGTCGCCATGCCCGGCGACGTCGCCTTCCGCAGTCCGCCGAAGCGCGCGATCTCGACGTCGCGCGGGCTCGCGCTGGCGGCGCCGAAGGTGGTGCCGCAAGCCGATGAGGTGCAGGCCCTCGCCGACCTCCTCAACGGTGCCGAACGCATCACACTGTTCTGCGGCCGCGGCTGCGCCGGCGCGCACGCGCCGCTGATGCAGCTTGCCGAGACCCTGAAGAGCCCGATCGTGCATGCGCTCGGCGGCAAGGAGCATGTCGAATACGAGAATCCCTACGACGTCGGCATGACCGGCTTCATCGGCTTCTCCTCGGGTTATGCCGCCATGCACGCCTGCGACGCGCTGGTGATGCTCGGCACGGATTTTCCGTACAAGCAGTTCTTCCCGACCGACTGCCAGGTTGCGCAGATCGACATCCGCCCGGAAAATCTGGGACGGCGGTGCAGGATCGATCTCGGCCTCGTCGGCGACGTCAAGCTGACGATCGAGGCGCTGCTGCCGCTGCTGAAGACCAAGACCCAGCGCAAGCATCTCGACGATGCGATCGCGCACTACAAGAAGGCCCGCGAAGGTCTGGATTCACTCGCCAGGGGCACGCCCGGCAGCAAGCCGATCCATCCGCAATATCTGGCGAAAATCATCAGCGACCATGCGTCCGACGATGCCGTCTTCACCGCCGATGTCGGCACGCCGACGGTGTGGGCCGCGCGCTATCTCGACATGAACGGCCGCCGCCGGCTGATCGGCTCCTTCGTGCACGGCTCGATGGCCAACGCCATGCCGCAGGCGATCGGCGCGCAGGCCGCCCAGCCCGGCCGTCAGGTGATCTCGCTGTCGGGCGACGGCGGGTTCACGATGCTGATGGGCGATCTGATCACGTTGACGCAGATGAAGCTGCCGGTGAAGGTGGTCGTCTTCAACAACGGCGTGCTCGGGTTCGTCGCGCTGGAGATGAAGGCCGCAGGATTCGTCGACACCAATGTCGATCTCGAAAACCCGGACTTCGCGGCGATGGCGCGCGCGATGGGCATCTTCGCGAGGCGCGTCGAGGATCCCGGCGAGCTCCCCGGCGTGATGCAGGAGATGCTCGCCCACGACGGGCCGGCGCTGCTCGACGTCGTCACCGCCAAGCAGGAATTGTCGATGCCGCCGACCATCACGCCGGAGCAGATCAAGGGCTTCAGCCTCTGGGTCCTGCGCGCCGTGATGAACGGCCGCGGCGACGAGGTGCTCGATCTCGCGAAGACGAATCTCTTGCCGCGCTAAGGCGAGCCCTCGCCAACTTTCGTCGGCCCCGCTCTGCCCTCGGAAAGCAGCCCTGGAGTCGGTACGGCCTCTCGGTCTCAACCCGAGAGCTGACCTGTGCCGATTGAGCGTATTGCCATTTGCGCAGTCTGGTTGTAATCTTAATCATTGCTCGCAGAGAATGCCGTTTAGGCCGTCCAGACTTGGGAGGGCATAATTATGGACGTCGAACTGCAGATTAATAACAGCATCGCTCCCGAGGCACGGTTTGTTACATGGTCGCCTTCTCCGTGCCGGATTCGTGTGACCAATCCTTCTGGCGCGAACACGCCAACCGTTAGTGTGAAGATCACCGGTGTATCGGCGGCAAACGGGGGCGCGGTCAGATTCCGCAGCGGCCCGACCGGAGCGTTCGCAAGCACTCTCACGCTGACCGTTCCGACAAGCGGGGCGACCGTTCCGTTCTTCACGGCCGGGACATTTGGCCAGCCGAGCACCAGCAACGGCGACGTCAAGATCGAGGCGCGTGTGGGAAACACGCTGGTCGGATCCGTCGGGTTGATGGTGCGCATCCGCAAGAACGCCTCCAAGCTCACCAACGCCGAGCGCGATCGATTCATCGCGGCGTTCGCCAAGCTCAACAATCAGGGGCTCGGGCGCTACTCGGATTTCAACAACATGCACAAGGTTCCAAACCTGTCGCAGGCGCACGCCGCGCCGGGCTTTCTGCCCTGGCATCGCGCCTATTTGCTCGATCTGGAGCGCGAGCTTCAGGCGCTCGATCCGAGCGTGGCGCTGCCCTACTGGCGCTTCGATCAACCCGCGCCGAATGTTTTCACGCGCGACTTTCTAGGCGAGTCCGACGCGAACGGGACCGTGAAATTCCGCAACGGCAACCCGCTGGAATTCTGGAAGACGGACAGCACTCCGGGGATTAGCCGCACGCCCGACTTTCCGGTCTCGCAGGCGCCCCCCAATCCGATGAAGGAGGCGCAAACGCTGGCGCTGGGCACTCAGTTCCGGACGTTCCGGAGCATGGAAGGTGACCCGCACGGGCTCGCACATACGAGCTTCGGCGGCTTCATCCACGACCCGCCGACGGCGGCGAAAGACCCGCTGTTCTTCCTGCTTCACTGCAACGTCGATCGGCTGTGGGCGAAATGGCAACGTCAGAACGGCCGTTTCGACCCGGCAGCCACGTCGTCATTTGACGACAGGCCGGGCAGCCGGCCGGGCCACAGACTGAACGACACCATGTGGCCCTGGAACGGCATCACCAGTGCCACCGACCCCACCCGTCCTCCGACGGCTCCCGGCGGGTCCCTGGCGACTTCGCTCTGCGTCGGAGCACCGGGCCTGCAGCCGCGTGTCCGAGACTGCATTGACTATCTCGGCACCGTCAATGCCGGGTCCAACATGGGATTCGGCTATGACGACGTCCAGATCTAGCGCGCTCTGGCATCGGGAGATGAGATGATGGCAACGAAACGGAAAGTTGCAAAGAAGCTCGAGCCCCGAAAGCGAAAAGCCGGCGCGCCGCCCTCCGTCCAGGTGGCGGAGAACACCGACGATGTGCGGCGCCTGTTGAAACTCCTGCGCAACATCGGCAAGCCGATCGGAGTGCGGATGGCGGCGCTGCAATCGCTTGGTGCGGCGGCGTTCAGCGTCGCCAACTTCGAATCAGTGAATGCGGACTACATTGCGGCCCTGCGGGACGTCTCGACAGATTCTCACGAGCAGCTGCGGCGGCGCGCCCTCGGCATCCTCATGCGCAACAAGGACGGGTTTGCACAGAAGAAGCTCCTGAACGGCCTGAAGGATCCCGCCAAGGCGCTGCTTCCGCCGGAGAAGGCGCTTCAGCTTCTCGGCAATGATGTGCACGCGGAAGCCTACGCGGCCGCACGAGCGATCGTGAAGAAGCCGCCGAACAAGGAGGCGAAGCGCGAGGCGTTGCGTCTGCTCGCGGCCGACGCCAGATCGGCGCCGCTGTTCGAGAAGGTGCTCCGCGACAAGAAGGAGTTGCGCGAGAACCGGCAGCTCGCAGCCTCCGCATTGCATTCGTTGAACCCGGAAAAGCTGCAACAGCAGGCGCTCAAGATACTGAAGGACAAAAAAGACTACTCGGACATCAAGGCCACCAGCTTGACTGCGCTGGAACAATTCGGCGATGACGCCGCGCTTGGCAAGGACAAGGTCCTGATGCAGAGCGTCACGCGCTTCGGGGCAGCCAAGGCCCCGGCGAAGTACAAGCAGACCGCGCGCCGCTTCCTCAGCAAGTACGGCCGGTAAAGTAAGATGGTGATCTTCGGCAACGCAACGCGCGCGGTGTCGGAGGACGACTTCGCCGGACTGGTCGACTCGCTTGCGGCCGATCCGGTCGGCAGCGCGCAGCTCTCGGATTTGCTGCGCGAGGAACATCCGGTCTACAGCGGGCGAGGGGCGGCAACTGTCGTCCGCATGCGCGGCTGGATACTGCTGGCGCTCGCGCGCGCCGGGCTCTCCGATCAGGCGCTGATCTTCGTGCTCGAAGAGCTGGACACGGGTATCGATGCTTACCTGGTCGCTGCGGCCGCCCGGGCGTTGCGTTCCTATTCAAAACCGAATGAGAGTTTTGCGCCGTTCGTCGCGCGTGCTCTCAACCAGGTTCGATACCACGACGAACCGGTGTCGTTCGAAAGCTACGGCGAGTACGCCACGTCATCCAGCGGCACGAGCGCGGTATCCGAATTGCTGGCAACCCTGGCCTGGCTTGGTCCGAACGCGCGGGCGATTCTGCCCCAGCTCGAGCGCTGGCGCGTTGAGCCGGGGCTGCCACGGAAGCTTCGCCTCGACCTCGACAGGGTTCTGCAGGCCATCAGCGCGACCGCCGGCGGCACTCCATCATGTTGCGGTGGCTTGCCCAAAGGCGGCAACGTCTCGATCCGTACGTCGACCGCTCGCCGGGAGTTCGAATCGATCGATTCCATCGTGATGCAGGATCAGGACGGAAAATTGCTGAAGTTCGTCGACTTCTTCCGTGGCAGCCCGTCGATTGTGGTTTTCTTCTATACGCGATGCGACAATCCGTTGAAGTGCTCGCTCACGGTCGCGAAGCTTGCGCGTGTCCAGGCATTGCTCGACGCGCAAGGCCTCGCGACGCGCATCCGCACGGCCGCGATCACGTACGATCCGGAGTTCGATCGGCCCGAACGGCTGCGCGTCTACGGCAAGGACCGCGCGGTCCGCATGGATGAAGATCATCGGATATTACGGGCGATCGAGGGCAATGATGCGCTGCGCGCGCATTTCCAGCTCGGCGTCAATTTCGTCGAATCGCTGGTGAACCGTCACCGCATCGAGCTTTACATCCTGGACGCCGCGGGACGGGTCGCGGTTTCCTTTGAGCGTCTGCACTGGGATGAGGATCAGGTGGTGATCCGCGCCGTCGAGACGTTGAAGAAAGAGCAGGGTGGCTGAGCCGGGGCGTCCGCTTTTACGCTAGCCGCGCTTCACTGACGGCACGGGCAGCCGCTCGTGGCGGCGCTGGAAGCGCTGCCAGTGCAGCACGATCCCGATCAGCAGGGCCGGCACGAAGCCGAGAGCGATCAGGAAATGCGGCAGCTCCTTCGGCGATATGAAGGCAATCGCGATGTCCGAGATCAGCCAGAGCGCTGCGAACATCACCGCGAAATCCGTGCGCGGGCAGCGCAGGTAATAGAACACGGCGGTGATGACGATGGCGGGCCCGATCGCGATGGCGATCATCATCGCCGTCAGCTCCTTCGGCGTCAGCGCGTCGAGCACCATCGAGGCCAGCAGCCAGAGTGCGGCGAACATGGCGACGATGTCGAGCGGATGCCGCAACCCAATACCTCTCGCGGAGAACGCGCTATCGTTGTGGCCCGAGCCCCGGCCGTCAAGTAAAATGCGCCTATTCCTCGTCGTTTCCGGGCGCCTGCCGCAGCATGAAGTGACCGAAGGCCGTGGCGATCGGCTTGTTCGCATTATCCTGCCAGGCCCGTGCCTCGAAGGCGACGATGCGCCGGCCCTGCTTCACGATCGAGACGTTGGCGAAGGTGTCGAGCGCGCGGCCCGAGCGCAGATAGTTGACAGTGAGGCCGATCGGCTTGGGTGGCGCCGCAGTGCCGAGTTCGCGCGCCACGCCGACGATCGCGGTGGTCTCGAGGAAAGCGCCGGTCATGCCGCCATGGATCGCGGGCAGGATCGGATTGCCGATGATCTGCGGCGAGAACGGCATCGTCAGCGTGCCGTCGTCGTTGAGGCGGATGCCGAGGCAGCGCGCGAACGGGCTGCGCGCGAACGGGCCGTCCGGATCCTCCGGCGCTTCCAGCGTCGGGATGCTGCGCGCATCCATCCTGCGGTCGGCGAGCATGTTGGTGCGGTTGGCGCCGATCATGAAGCAGGCGGTCGCGGTCGCGACCGGATCGTCCTCGGACTCCTGATAGGCGGTGGAGCGCACGAAGGCGATCGAGCGCGTGGTGCGGTAGCAGACTGAATGCGCCTTGATGTCGAGGCCGGGTGTCGCCGGTTTCTGGTAGTCGATCCGTAAATCGAGGGTTGCGATCGCGCGCGTGCCGTCGAGCGCCAGCTGCACCGCCATGCCGCAGCTCTCGTCCAGCATCGCGGTGACGACGCCGCCATGCAGCACGCCGGTCTCGGTGTCGCCGACGAAGACGGGCCGGTAGGGTAGGCTGGACCAGGCTTCGCCCGGCGCGAAACGGTCGAGCTGGAGCCCGCTGATATGGCCGTAATCGGAACGGCGGCCCTTGATGGCCTCGGCGAGTTCCTCGAACGGGAGCGTCGTAGGTGTGCTGGACATGGCGATGTTCTAGACCAGTGTCGGGCGTCGCGCAAAACCCCGAAAACGTGTCGCACGGCAGGTCTGCCGGGCGGTTTAGCCTCGACAGAGCGGGCCGAAGCAACGATGGTGAGCGCCCGTCGACTAGCCGTAAGGAGCGCCCATGACCGACCCCGAAACGCCCGCCACCAATCAGGGGCCCGTCACCATTTCGAGCTCAAGCTCGGAGCGGGCGCCGATCATCTATTTCGACGGCGCATCCTGCTTCGGCCATCACAACGGCGCGATCCAGATCGAGCTCGCCGCGAACCTGCTGATGCCGGTCGGCCCCGCCGTCAGGGTCGATGTGGTCCAGACCGCGCACTTACGTTGCAGTGTCGCCGCGGCGCTGGCGCTGCGCGAAGCGCTCGACAAGGCGCTGGCGATGTACCGGCAGGGTCAGCAGCAGCCGCCGGCGGAGGATATCCCGGCGGTGAAGAACTGAGGCGGGTAGCGCGATCGCAGATCATCGCGATCGCAGCTCTTCAGCCCACATGCACCTTCGGCTTCCTGCCGCCGTTCCACTTGCCGTCGAGCGCGCGCTCGATCTGGGCGGCGAGTTGCAGCAGGAGGCCGTCATTGGCCTGCTTGGCGATGGCCTGGATGCCGAGCGGCAGGCCGTGCTCCTGGCTCGCCATCGGCATCGAGATCGCCGGCATGCCGCAGAGATTGGCGAGCGGCGTGAAGGCGAAGAAGCGCCAGAGATTGCCGAACCAGTCGAGCACATCGGGATTGTCGGAGATCGTGAGATATTCCTTGGTGCCGACCTTCGGCGTCGGCAGCGCGGTGATCGGCGTCAGGATCACGTCCCACTGCTCGAAGAACGCGCCGAAGCCGCGTGACGTGGTGTTGAACACGCCCTGCATCTTCGCCCGCTCGGCGAAGCTCGTGTGCCGGCCGGCTTCCCAGATCCGGATGTTCATGGGCTCGATCAGATCTTCCGGCGGCTTCTCCAGCCCGCGCGCGGCCAGCATGTTGGAGATCACCACCGCGAAATTCGAGATGTAGCAGGTTGTCTGCGCCGCAAAGGCAGCGCGGAAATCGAGCTCGGGCAGCGCGTAGTCGACGTGATGGCCGAGTCCCTCGAGGAAGCGGCCGGCCTTCTCCAGCTCGGCTGCGATCTCTGGCGTCGCGGTGTAGTCGCCCCATGTGTGCGACAGCGCGATGCGAAGCTTTGAAGGATCGCGCTTGATCATCTCGGAATAGGGCTGCGCCGTGGTCCAGAACGGCATGAACTCGCCCGGCGCCGGCCCGCGGGCATGATCGACGAAGGCAGCGGTGTCGCGCACCGAGCGCGACTGGCAGCCCTGGATCGAGACGAGACCGGTGAGATCGGACATGTGCGGGGCGAGCGAGAACACGCCGCGCGAGACCTTCAGGCCGATATTGCCGTTGACGCCAGCGGGAATGCGGATCGAACCGCCGCCATCGGTCGCATGTGCGATCGGCACCACGCCGGCGGCGACCATCGCGGCGCTGCCAGCGGACGAGCCGCAGGTGGTGTAGTCGGTATTCCAGGGATTGCGCGTGACGTAGACGGCCGGATTGTCGGCCGAGCTGCACACGCCGAATTCCGGCGTCGTGGTGCGTCCGATCAGGTTGAGGCCAGCCTGGCGGAATTTACCGGTCAGGAACGTGTCGGCTGGGGCGCGATTGCCGCGCATCAGCAGCGAGCCCATCTCCTGGAGCCGGCCCTTCATGGTCGGTCCCAGATCCTTCATCAGGAAGGGCAGGCCGGCGAACGGGCCGGAGAGATTGGCGCCATCCTTGGCGGGATCGGCGATCACGTCGTCGAACAGCTCGACCACGCCCGACAGCGCCGGATTGACCTTGGCGACGCCCGCAGCGGCCTGCCGCGCCAGCTCGTTTGCCGTCAGCTCGCCCTTGCGGACGCGGGCGGCCAGCGCCACGCCGTCGTGCTGCGCCCATTCATTCCAGCTCATCGGCAAAGTCATGAAAGTCCAAATCTCCTTGATGCGGCGTTACCTTCCTTTCGCAAGGGCCCGCCTGAATCAACCGAGCCGGCGCGAGGGGCAGGGTTGCATGGGACGGAGAGGTAATCCTATCAAAGAGAGAGCCGTGCGGTCGCTGCAACCCGGTCCGCCGGTCCCCGGCTGCCAGCGTTGCGATGCCGGGACCAGCTCTCCGACGCCGACATCGCCGCGGCTGCGGCATCGTTCATTACATGCCCGATCGCGAACTCGCTCGCCGACGACGGCGAGTTTCCGAGCACCGCGTTGCGCCATTGGTTCGTCTCGCCGGATGAGGGGCTATTGTCCCCTGTCTGCCGCACCCGAACGAATGTGGCGAGATCGCATCGACGCAAGAAAAAAATCCTCTGTCGACGGTTGTGCACCGCACCTTGATGAATCAACCTTGGTTGGTCCATAAGCGGCGTCCCGCAGCCGGTGGTTCGCCCCCGCGTTGCGTGCCTGGATAGAAGGATTCTCGCGTGGCAAATATCAACCTGAAGATTGCGCAGGAGCTTGGGGTTCGTGCGGAGCAGGTCGAAGCGGCGGTAACGCTGCTCGATGGCGGCGCCACGGTTCCCTTCATCGCCCGCTACCGCAAGGAAGCGACCGGTGCGCTCGACGACGCGCAATTGCGTACGCTGGAGGAGCGGCTGGTCTATCTGCGCGAGCTCGAGGACCGCCGCAAGGCCATCCTTGAATCGGTCCGCGAGCAGGGCAAGCTCGACGCTGCGCTGGAAGCCACCATTCTCGCTGCCGACAGCAAGGCGCGCCTCGAGGACATCTATCTGCCATTCAAGCCGAAGCGCCGCACCAAGGCCGAGATCGCCAAGGAAGCCGGCCTCGAGCCGCTCGCCAATCAGCTGATGGCGGAGCCCGGCAACGATCCGAAGGTCGTGGCAGAAAGCTTCATCAATGCCGAGAAGGGCGTTGCCGACGCCGCTGCCGCACTCGACGGCGCCCGCGCCATCCTGGTCGAACGCTTCGACGAGGACGCCGACCTGATCGGCGCACTGCGCGAGGAGATGTGGACCAATGCGCGCATGGCTTCCAAGGTGCGCGACGGCAAGAAGACCGAGGGCGAGAAGTTCGCCGACTATTTCGATTTCTCCGAGCCGCTGACGAAGCTGCCCTCGCACCGCATCCTCGCGATGTTCCGCGGCGAAAAGGAAGAGATCCTCGATCTGCAGATCCAGGCCGAGGCCGAGGCACCGCCGCCGGGCGTGCCGGGCGCCTATGAACTGAAGATCATGAAGCGGTTCGGCATCGCCGACCTCAAGCGCGCCGGCGACCGCTGGCTGATCGACACCGTGCGCTGGGCCTGGCGCACCAAGATCCAGGTGCATCTCAACATCGACCTGCGGATGCGGCTGTGGAATGCGGCCGAGACCGAGGCCGTGCGCGTGTTCGCTTCGAACCTGCGCGACCTGCTGCTGGCAGCGCCGGCCGGCACCCGCGTCACCATGGGGCTCGATCCCGGCTACCGCACCGGCGTCAAGGTCGCGGTGATCGATGCGACCGGCAAGGTGGTCGACACCACCGCGATCTATCCGCACGAGCCGCAGCGGCAATGGAACGAGTCGCTGGCAACGCTCGGCAGGCTGGCGCTGAAGCATCGCGTCGAGCTGATCGCGATCGGCAACGGCACGGCCTCCCGCGAGACCGACAAGCTCGCGACCGATCTCGTCAAGGGGCTGCCCGAACTGAAGATGACCAAGATCGTGGTATCGGAAGCGGGCGCGTCGGTCTATTCGGCCTCCGCCTTCGCCTCGCAGGAGTTGCCCGGGCTGGACGTCACGTTGCGCGGCGCAGTCTCGATTGCGCGACGGCTCCAGGACCCGCTCGCCGAGCTCGTCAAGATCGAGCCGAAGGCGATCGGCGTCGGCCAGTACCAGCACGACCTCGGCCAGGCCAAGCTCGCCAAATCGCTCGATGCCGTGGTCGAAGACTGCGTGAACGCGGTCGGCGTTGACGTCAACACCGCCTCCGCGCCGCTGCTGGCGCGCGTGTCGGGCGTGGGCTCCGGTCTCGCGCAGAGCATCGTGCAGCATCGCGACGCCAACGGCCCGTTCAAGTCGCGCAAGGCGCTCAAGGATGTGCCACGGCTCGGGCCCAAGGCGTTCGAGCAGTGCGCGGGCTTCCTGCGCATCCTCGGCGGCGAGGACCCGCTCGACGCCTCCGGCGTGCATCCGGAAGCCTATCCGGTGGTGCGCCGGATTCTCGCGGCGACCAAGAGCGACATCAAGGCGCTGATCGGCAGCAGCGACATCGTCCGCACGCTGAAGCCGAAGGATTTCGTCGACGAGACCTTCGGTCTGCCGACCGTCACCGACATCCTGCGCGAGCTCGAGAAGCCCGGCCGCGACCCGCGTCCGGCGTTCAAGGCGGCGGTGTTCAAGGAGGGCGTCGAGGAGATCAAGGATCTCCAGAAGGGCATGATCCTCGAGGGCACCGTGACCAACGTCGCCGCCTTCGGCGCCTTCGTCGACATCGGCGTGCACCAGGACGGCCTCGTGCACATCTCCGCGATGTCCAAGAACTACATCAAGGATCCGCGCGAGGTGGTGAAGCCCGGCGACATCGTCAAGGTGAAGGTGCTGGACTTCGAGGTCGCGCGCAAGCGCATCTCGCTGACGCTGCGGCTCGACGACGAGGTCGGTGCCAAGAAGGACGCGCCCGGCATGCAGCGCGACAATTCACGCAATGCCAACCGCATGACTTCGTCCGCACCGCGCAAGCAGGAATCCTCCGGCGGCGGCGCTCTCGCCGAAGCCATGCGCCGCGCGGCCGAGAAGAGCAACGGCAAGCGCGTGTGATGTCTTAATCTCTCCCCGCCCTTCAGCGGGGAGAGGTCGGAATTCGCGCGCAGCGCGGATTCCGGGTGAGGGGGAGCCGTCCGCGCGTCGAGCTACTCGACTTACGGAAAGTTCTATCCACGTCGTCATTGCGAGCGCAGCGAAGCAATCCAGAGTCTTTCCGCGGAGGGATTCTGGATTGCTTCGCTGCGCTCGCAATGACGAGGAGAGAGTGGGCCTCCACCTCCCTAACACCCGCGTCAGAATCTGGCGCATTTGTAAGTTGAAGGAGAGGGCTCGTTCTCCTCATCTAATCCTCCTCGCGCGGCACGCAGACTGCCGCGCTGCAAGGAGGACGTTTCGATGAACAACAGGCTTCTCAAAGGCCTCACCGCGACGATGATTGTAGCAGCGATGGCGGTTGCTTCGCCGGTGCTCGCACGTGGCGGCGGCGGCGGCCATGGCGGCTTTGGCGGTGGCGGCCATTTCGGCGGCGGTGGCCACTTCGGTGGCGGCGGGATGCATGTCGGCGGTGGCGGCATGGGTGGCGGCGGCATGCGATTTGGCGGCATGGGCGGTGCTCGTTTCGGTGGCGCCCGCTTCGCCGGTTCGCCAATGGCCGCCCGTGCTGCCATGGGGCCGCGCTTTGCCGGTGCACCATTAGCGACCCGCGCCGCCTTCGGCCCGCGGTTTGCTGGCCCGGGCTGGCACGGCAGGCCCTTCATCGGCCGCCATGCCTTCTTCCACCGTCACCGCTTCAACCGGTTCGCTTTCGCCGGCGCGCCGTTCTTCTATGCCAGCTATGCCAACTATTATGACGACGGCTGCTGGCAGAGGAGCTGGACAGCCTATGGGTGGCAATGGGTCAATGTGTGCGGAGACTATTGGTAGTCGCATCGCCCTACCGCACCATTGTCGCGATCGCCATCGGGCAGTTCCGCTCAGCCCCGGAACGGGATAGTCTGGTGGCGATCGTCGCGCGGAGTTTTGCATGACCGGAGGTCACCGCCGCATTCTGGTCGTCGAGGACGACCCGGAGACCGCAGGCCAGCTCGTCGAGGAGCTGACGACCTCCGGTTACGAGGTCGACCTCGCGGCCAACGGGCGCGAAGCCCTGAGCCACGGCGTTGCGCGCGACTATGCGGTGATCACCATCGACCGCATGCTGCCCGACATCGACGGCATCACCGTGATGCGGCAATTGCGCGATGACGGCATCGCCGCGCCCTTCCTGATCATCTCCGCGCTCGGCGAGGTCGATGACCGCGTGCGCGGCTTGCGCGCCGGCGGCGACGATTACCTCGTCAAGCCGTTCTCCTTCGTCGAGCTCCTGGCGCGCCTGGAAGCCCTTGGCCGCCGCAGCGAGACCATTGCCAAGGAGACGCTTCTGCGGGTCGGCGACCTCGCCATCGACCTGATCGCGCGCAGCGCGAGCCGCCGCGGCCGGAAGATTCCGCTGCTGCCGCGGGAATTCCAGCTGCTCGAATATCTCGTCCGCAACGAGGGCCGCGTCGTCTCCCGCGCCATGCTGCTCCAGCATGTCTGGGACCTGCATTTCGACCCCTCCACGAACATCATCGACGTCTATGTCGGACGGGTCCGCCGCAAGGTCGACGACAGCCAGGACTACCCGCTGATCCACACCATCCGCGGCATCGGATATTGCCTCCGTGCTCCTGGCTAAGACGCTCCGTTCCTCGACCTTCCGCCTGGCGCTGATCGCGATCGCGGCGTTCGGGCTGATCGTCGCGGCGATCATGGCCTATGTCTATTTCGGCACGCTCGCCTATGTGCAGAGCCGGATCGGCGACGCCGGCGATCACGATGCCTTCACGCGCATGATCGAGCTTGCGATGGTCGCGGTCGCCGTTCTGCTTCTGGTGCTCGCCGGGCTCGCGGCCGTGCTGGTGACACGGCGTACGGTCGGGCGTATCGAGCAGATCAATGCCACCAGCCGCGCCATCATGCTGTCGGGGCTGGATCAGCGCATCCCCCTGCGCGACAGCAACGACGAGTGGGACCGCGTCGCGGAAAACCTCAACCAGATGCTCGATCGCATCGAAACGCTGATGGGCGAGGTCAAGCAGGTCAGCGACAACGTTGCCCATGATTTGCGCACGCCGCTGACGCGCATGCGCGGCCGGCTGGAGAAGGCCTATCACACCCCACGCAACGGCGAGGCCGACGCGGCGCTGATCGGCGACACCATCGCCGATCTCGACGCGGTGCTTCACATGTTCGCCTCGATCACCCGGATCTCGGAGATCGAGACCCGCGCGCGCCGGAGCGCGTTCCGGACCCTCAACCTCGCCGAGGTCGCGGGCGAAGTCGTCGAGCTCTACGACGCCGCAGCCGAGCAGGTCGCGACCCGTCTCAGCCTCGGCGGCGACCGCGAGGTTGCGATCACAGGCGACCGCGACCTGCTGTTCGACGCCGTCGCCAATCTCGTCGACAATGCGATCAAGCACGGTAGCAAGGGCGGGACGGTGACCGTGACCTGCCGCAGCGCCGATGGCGGTGCGGCGATCGCGATCGCCGACGACGGTCCCGGCATTCCCGCCGACCAGCGGGACCAGGTCTTCAAACGCTTCTACCGGCTCGAACAGAGCCGCTACACGCCGGGCAACGGCCTCGGCCTGAGCCTGGTCGCGGCGGTTGCCCGCCTCCATGGCGCCGAGATTGTCCTCCATGACAATGCGCCGGGCCTCACCGTCCGGCTCCAGTTTCCGCCGCCGTCCCAGTCCGGCACCGCGTTTGCATGAGCGTGGGTACCGAGTGAAAGTTTCGCAATGTCCCGGCTGCCCGACATCGTCGTCACCAACGCCCGTACGCGCGGTCGCGAGATCGTCGACATCGCGATCACCGACGGCGTCATCACGGCGATCGGCAGCCGGCTTGAAACCGGCGCGAAATCCGTCGTAGATGCCGGGGGTGGTCTGGTGACGCCGGCCTATGTCAATCCGCACCTGCACCTCTGCAAGGTCTGGACCCTGCCGATGATGTCGGAGGAGGCGTTGGAGGCCTATCAGGGCGGCGGCATGAGCGCGGCGGCGAAGGCGGTCGATCTCGCCGCCGTCGTGAAGAGCGGCTACGACGCGTCCTGGATCGTCCCGAACGCGCGGCGCGCCGTGGCGCTCGCCGCGCTCCACGGCAATCTCCATATTCGCGCCTTCGCCGATGTCGACACCAAGGCCCGGCTCGAAGGCGTCAAGGCATTGCTCGCAATCCGCGAGGAATTTCGCGGCATCGTCGAGATCCAGGTCGTCGCCTTTCCCCAGGACGGTCTGTCGCGCGAGCGGGGGGCCGAAGATCTGATGCGCAAGGCGATGGCGCTCGGGGCCGATATCGTCGGCGGCATTCCCTGGATCGAGGCCAATGAGGAGGACATGCGCCGCCATGTCGAATTCTGCTTCGACCTGGCGACCGAGCACGGCGCCGACGTCTCGATGCTGCTGGACGATGTCGGCGATCCCGACATGCGCACGCTCGACATGATGGCGCGCGCGGTGATCGCGCGTGGCGCCGAGGGACGGGCACTCGCCCATCATTGCCGGGCGATGGCGCTCTATCCCGAGACCTACCTCCGCGAGCTGATGGCGCTGCTCGGGAAGGCCCGCGTCAGCATCGTGAGCAATCCTCACACCGGCCCGCTGCATGCGCGGGTCGAGGAGCTTCTGGGCGCCGGCATCAATGTCTGCCTCGGCCAGGACGACATCTCGGACGCCTATTATCCGCACGGCCGCAACAACATGCTGGAGGTGGCGTTCCTCGCCTCGCATCTGCTGTGGATGACCAGGAAGAGCGAGCGCGAGACGCTCTACGACATGATCACCACGCGTGCGGCGACCGCGATCAATCTGGAACGCTATGGCCTCGGGCTTGGTTGCGCGGCGAATCTCGTCATCCTCGATCAGGGTGATGTCACCGAGGCGCTTCGCTTCCACGCTCCGCCGCGTGTCGTCATCAGCCATGGCCGCGTCGTCGACATGGAACGTCTGCGCGCGCTGGCGCAGATCGCTCCGTCCGGATGACTTACCGCGCTCAGAGCTCGATCACGCCGCGGCGCGCCGCATGCGCCACCGCGTCGGTGCGGCCGGTGGCATCCAGCTTGTCGAGCAGCGAGCCGACGTGGAATTTCACGGTGTGCACGGAGATGCCGAGCTGGCGCGCAATCATCTTGTTGGAGGCGCCCTCGGCCATCAGCGCCAGCACGTCGAGCTCGCGCTGCGTCAGCGCGATGTCCGCAGGCATGACGCGCGGATCGCGGGCGACGATCGCTGCCGCCGCTTGCTCGCCGGGCGCGGCCAGGCGCAGCCCCGCGACGCTACCGAGCAGGGCCGCCAGACGATCGGCGAGGGCGGAATCGTCGATCTCCAGCGACAGCACGATCTCGGGCGCGTTGTGCTCGCTCACGCTTCCGGCCTCTCGCCGACCGTGACCTTGAAATTGACCGGCTCGCCGCCGCGACGAACCGCGACATCGACCACGGCGCCGACGCTCGTCGGACCCAGGGTCCGCGACAGCGCGCGCACGCCGGAGAGTTTCTGGCCGTCGACCGCGACGATGACGTCGCCCTGACGGATGCCGGCCGCAGCCGAAGGTCCGGCCTTGTCGACATTC
The DNA here is from genome assembly GCF_009759665.1 of Bradyrhizobium cajani. Classification (GTDB taxonomy): domain Bacteria; phylum Pseudomonadota; class Alphaproteobacteria; order Rhizobiales; family Xanthobacteraceae; genus Bradyrhizobium; species Bradyrhizobium cajani. Next base: position 413,138 of record NZ_WQNE01000002.1, on the reverse strand, counting down.
ATCACCATGGCGCCGACGCCGTCCTCGAGCCGCACCGGCTGGAGCCCGAGGCCGAGATAGCCGCGCGCGATACGGCCGCGTACCTCCAACTGGGGCGCGACGCGCTCGATCGTCGCCGTCGGGATCACCAGCACCCGACGCGGGCCGAGCACGGCCATGCCGAACGCTTCGCCCGAGGCATCTAGCGCGAGGCCGCCCTCCTGGCTGGGACGCAGGCGCACGTCGAGCTCGATCCGCGCATCGATTTCGCCGCCGCGCAGGCTTCGCCAGCTCTTGCCGGATGCCGACACCATCCCGAGCGCCGCACTCGGCGTATCGCGGTTGGTGGCGACCACGACCGACAGCGCGCCGAGGGGCGGGACCGTGGCCGTCAGCTTGACCGGCGCGATGGCGGCCTGAGTGCGCAGCAGTGCGATATCGGTCGTATGGTCGCGGCCGGCGATCGTGGCGGCCGCGGTGCTGCCGTCGGGAAGGCCGATCTCGACCTCGCCCTCATCGGCCAGCGCCTCGTCGGCGGTGATGATCAGGCCCGCCTTCCAGACGAAGCCGGTTGCGCGGGAGCGGTGCGAGTGCACGGAGACCACGGACGGCGCGGCACGCGCCGCGACGTCCGCAAGTGCGGACGATAGAGAAGACAGGGGAGTAAAGTCGGTCATGGCAGGCTCCTGTAGCTGTCCTCTATCTGGGACGTCGCAGGCGTTTGCGAAACTGGCCGGGTGGTCAGGACCTCCGGGCTGCAGCGGCCGACGAACATGTGATTGGGAGGCGCTCACGGGAACGTGTAGCAATCCGGAAATCGCGCCGCATGACCTCAAGGATTTCAGCGAGCTTCAACCGATGACCATCGACTTCACCCGCCGCACCCTGCTTCAACTCGCCGGCGCGACCTCGCTCGCGATGGCGGCCGCAGCCGCGGCGCGCGCCGAGGGCGCTCCTCAGGGCGCCGGGCCGACCTACGCCAGCCGCACGCCGATGCGGGTCGGCATGGTGACGCTGCGGGTCAAGAATCTCGACAAGGTTGCGGACTACTACCGTGACGTGATCGGGCTCACGGTGATGGAGCGTTCGGGGACTGCAGCAAGGCTCGGCACGGCCGGAATCACGCTGCTCGTGCTGGAAGCCCGTCCCGACGCCGCGCTCGAGCCGCGCAACGCCGCCGGCCTCTACCACACCGCCTTCCTGATGCCGACGCGCAAGGATCTGGCGCGCTGGCTGGTGCACGCCGCCTCGCATCGCGTTCCGCTGTCAGGCTTTGCCGATCACCTCGTCAGCGAATCCGTCTATCTCGACGATCCCGAAGGCAACGGCATCGAGGTCTATGCCGATCGTGATCCCGCGCAATGGCAGTGGAGCGAGGGCAGCGTGAAGATGGCAACGGACGAGCTCAACATCCCCGACCTGTTGTCGCTGACCAATACGCGCATTGCCGACTATGCCAAGGCGCCGGATGGCCTGCGCGTCGGTCACATGCATCTGCGCGTCGGCGATCTTGCGCAGGCGGAAAGCTTCTATCACGGTACGGTCGGCCTCGATCCGACCCGCCGCCGCAACGGCGCCGCGTTCCTGTCCTCGGGCCGCTATCATCATCACCTCGGCATGAACGTCTGGCAGAGCCAGGGCGCGGGCCAGCGCGACGACCAGGCCACGGGCCTCGCCTGGTTCTCGCTGGTGACGGAGAAGCAGGAAGTGCTCGCCGCACAGCAGGAACGCCTGCGCAAGAGTGGTGTGAACGTCACGGCACTTGCGGATGGGGTGGAGGCGACCGATCCCTGGGGCACGCGGGTGCGGCTGCTCAGGGTTTGATCGCGGCCGCGGGCATTGGTAAGACCGGTCAGGCGCAACCAGTTTTTTTGGGTTCACACCTGACATGCCCGATTTTCACGGCGTTTTTCCCTATCTCGTTTCGCCTGTCGATGCCGATGGCAGCGTGCGCACCCAAGTGCTCGCCAGGCTCTGCGACGATCTGATCGGCGCCGGCGTTCACGGTCTGACGCCGCTGGGCTCGACCGGCGAGTTTGCCTATCTCAATGCCGCGCAGCGCACCGCCATCGTGCGGACCACGATCGAGGCAGCGAGGGGCCGCGTGCCGGTCGTGGCCGGCGTCGCCTCGACCTCGACGGCGGATGCGGTGGCGCAGGCGAGGGCGTATCAGAAGCTCGGCGCCGACGGCATCCTCGCGATCCTGGAGGCTTATTTCCCGCTCGCCGATGCCCAGGTCGAATCCTACTTCCGCGCCATTGCCGATGCCGTGGACATCCCTGTCGTCATCTACACCAATCCGCAATTTCAGCGCTCCGATCTCACGCTCGAAATCATCGCGCGCCTCGCCGAGCACCCGCGCATCGGCTACATCAAGGACGCCTCGACCAACACCGGCCGGCTGCTCTCGATCATGAACCGCTGCGGCGATGCCTTGCGGGTGTTCTCGGCCTCGGCCCATATCCCGGCTGCGGTGATGCTGATCGGCGGGCTCGGCTGGATGGCGGGACCGGCCTGCATCATCCCGCACCAGAGCGTTAAGCTCTACGATCTCTGCAAGGCCGGCCGCTGGGACGAGGCCATGGTGCTCCAGCGCAGGCTGTGGCGGATCAACGAGGCCTTCGCCCGCTTCAATCTCGCCGCCTGCATCAAGGCGGGCCTTTCGATCCAGGGCTACGACGTCGGCGATCCCGTCCCGCCGCAGGCCGCGCTGACGGCCGATGCACGCAAGGTCGTGGAAGCGGCATTGCGGGAGCTGGCGTAGTCGTCATTCCGGGGCGCCCGCAGGGCGAACCCGGAATCTCGAGATTCCGGGCTCGGTCCTTCGGACCGCCCCGGAATGACGGTATCCCACCCGCCCAAAACCGCGGCTGGTCTCGCCTGCCTCGATCCGCTAAAAGGCGGCCGCACTTTGAGGCTTAGAGGACCCCACGGAATGAACATTCTTCCCGGCAATTTGCGTTTCGGAGCGGGCCAGCCCGTCAAGCGTTTGGAAGACCAGAGGCTGCTCACCGGGAAGGGACAGTTCATCGACGACAAGCCGCAAGACGGCGCGCTGTGGTTGCACGTGCTGCGTTCGCCGCACGCCCACGCGAAGATCGTCTCGATCGACACCAGCGCCGCGGCGGCGATGCCGGGCGTCACCGCGATCTACACCGGTGCCGACCTCGTCAAGGACGATATCGGCAGCATCCCTACCTTAAGCATCTTCAAGCGCCCCGACGGCAAGCCGATGACGGTGCCGCCGCGCCGCCTGCTCGCCCACGAGGTCGTGCGCTACGCCGGCGAGGCCGTGGCCGCTGTGGTGGCGTCGTCGCGCACCGAGGCGCAGAGCGCGGCCGAGGCGATCGTGGTCGAATATGACGTGCAGCCTGCGGTGGTCGATCCCGTCGAGGCGGTGAAGCCCGGCGCGCCCGTGGTGTGGCTAGAGGCGCCCGACAATATCGTGGGTGCGATGGCTTACGGCGATGCGGCCAAGGTGGACGAGGCCTTTGCGAGGGCGGCGCATACCGTCGAGCTCGACATTGTCAGCCAGCGCCTGGTGCCCTCCGCGATGGAGCCGCGCTCGACCATTGCCGAGATCGACAAGAAGTCCGGACGTCTTCTCCTGCACGTGCAGTCGCAGACCCCCGCTTCGACCCGCGACGTGCTCGCCGAGGCCGTGCTCAAGCGTCCCAAGGACAGCGTGCGCGTGCTGGTCGGCGACATCGGCGGCGGTTTTGGCCAGAAGACCAACCTCTATCCCGAGGACGGCATCGTCGCCTATGCCGCGACCAAGCTGAACAAGAAGATCCGCTGGCGCGGCGACCGCACCGACGAATTCGTCGGCGGTACCCACGGCCGTGACCTGACCTCGACCGCGTCCTTCGCGCTCGACGAGAAGGGCAAGGTGCTGGCCTATCGCGTCAAGTCGATCGGCTGCACCGGCGCCTATTCCTCGGGCGCGGCCAATATCATCCCGCTGGTGCTCGGGCCGTTCGTGCAGACCGGCGTCTACGATCTGCCGCTGGTGCATTTCGAGGTGCAGTCGGTGATGACCCACACCGCGCCGGTCGGCGCCTATCGCGGCGCAGGCCGTCCCGAAGCGGTCTTCATCGTCGAGCGCCTGTTCGACGCCGCCGCGCGAAAGATCGGTATGGATCCGCGCGCGATCCGCAAGGCCAACTACATCAAGCCGGCACAGCTGCCCTACACCAACGCCGCCGGCCAGGTCTACGATTCCGGCGCCTTCGCGCACATGCTCGATCGCGCCGTGAAGCTTGCGGATTGGGATGGTTATGCGGCGCGCAAGAAGGCGGCGAAGAAGAAGGGCCTGCTCTACGGCCGCGGCCTCACCTCCTATATCGAATGGACCGGCGGCCGCGCGCATACCGAGAAGGTCAGCCTGCACGCGACCTCGCAGGGCCGCGTCGTGCTGCATTCCGGCACCATGGCGATGGGGCAGGGGCTGCAGACCACCTACACCCAGATGATCTCCGACACGCTCGGCATTGCCATGGACAAGATCGACGTCGTCCAGGGCGACACTGATTTGGCCATGGGCTTTGGCAGCGTCGGCTCGCGCTCGCTGTTCGTCGGCGGCACCGCGGTCGCGGTCTCCTCCAACGATCTCATTCAGAAGGCGCGCGAGAAGGCGGCGAACGTGCTGGAGACCTCGGTCGAGGACATCGAATATCAGGGCGGCATGCTCACGGTGGTCGGCACCGACCGCCGCATCAGCCTGTTCGATCTCGCCGAGAAGGAAGGCGGCGCCAAGCTCAGCGTCGATTCCGAAGGTGAGGTCGACGGTCCGAGCTGGCCGAACGGCACCCATATCTGCGAGGTCGAGATCGACCCTGAGACCGGCGTCTCCAAGGTCGTGCGCTACACCACGGTTGACGACGTCGGCGTTGCCGTGAACCCGATGCTGGTCACGGGCCAGATCCATGGCGGCGTCGCGCAGGGCATCGGCCAGGCGCTGTATGAGGGCGTCTCCTACGATGCCGACGGCCAGCTCCTGACCGCGAGCTACCAGGACTATTGCATCCCGCGCGCCGACGACGTGCCGCCGATCGTTGTGACGCTGGACGATTCCGCGCCCTGCCGCACCAATCCGCTCGGCGCCAAGGGCTGCGGTGAATCCGGCGCCATCGGCGGCCCGCCCTGCGTCACCAACGGCGTGATGGACGCGCTCGCCGAGCTCGGCATCACCCAGCTGAATACGCCCTTGACGCCGCAGAAGATCTGGCAGGCGATCCGGGACGCGAAGGCGGCGGGCTGAGCGGGACGTTCTGTGACGCAGGCTGTTGCGACAAACTCAACTGTCGTCCCGGGGCGCGCGAAGCGCGAGCCCGGGACCCATAACCACAGGGCGGAGTTTGGTACGAAGCGGCAACTCCGAGTCCCCGTAACCACATCCGCCTGTGGTTATGGGTCCCGGATCTGCGCTTCGCTTGTCCGGGACGACAGCGGAGAATGTCGCGCGCGTGTCGTTAAATCGCAGGCAGCTCAAATCCCCAGCATCATCTTCGCAATAATGTCGCGCTGGATCTCCGAGGTGCCGCCGAAGATCGTGTAGGCGCGGCCGTTGAGATATTCCGGCATCACCGTCAGCATCTCCTCGGGAATTGCCGGCTCGTGGTTCAGCTTGTACAGCGGTCGCATCGGCTCGACCGCGAGGGCGTCATGGCCGATCACGTCGGCCCCTAGTCGCGTGACCTCCTGCCGAATCTCGCTGTTGCGCAGCTTCAGGATCGACGACACCGCACCGGGATTCTGCCCGGTCTGCAGCGCCGAGAGCACGCGCAGCTCGGTCATCTCCAGCGCGTCGATGTCGACCTCCACCTCCGAGATGCGCGTCGCGATATCCGGACTGTCGATCGCGCGTCCGGTCAGGTCGGATTCGGCCAGCTCCGCGATCGCCTTCAGCCCCTCGCGCAGCTTCGCCGAGGCGATGCCGGAGCCGCGCTCGAACTCGAGCAGATATTTGCCGTAGGTCCAGCCCTTGCCTTCGTCGCCGACGCGGTTGGCCACAGGCACGCGCACGTCGTCGAAGAACACCTGGTTGACCTCGTGGTCGCCGCCGATGGTGAGGATCGGGCGCGTCGTGATGCCCGGCGTCTTCATGTCGATCAGGATGAAGCTGATGCCGTCCTGCTGCCGCGGCCCGTCGCTGGTGCGCACCAGCGCGAACATGCGGTTGGCGTGGTGCGCATGGGTGGTCCAGATCTTGGTGCCGTTGATGATGTAGTCGTCACCGTCGCGCACCGCGCGCGTCTTCAGCGAAGAGAGGTCGGAGCCTGAGCCCGGCTCGGAATAGCCCTGGCACCAGTAATCCTCGCCGGAGAGGATCCGCGGCAGGTAGAAGTTCTTTTGCTCCGGCGAGCCGAAACCGATGATGACGGGCCCCACCATCTTCACGCCCATCACGTTGACATTGGGCACGCCGGCCCGCGCGGATTCGGTCTCGAAGATCCAGCGCTGCGCCGGGGTCCAGTCCGGCCCGCCATATTCGACCGGCCAGCCCGGCGCGCCCCAGCCCTGCTTGTGCAGCGCGCGCTGCCAGGCCATGCCGATCTCGGGGTCGGAGAACACCGACGGCGTCAGCGCGGTGGCGCGCTTCATCTCCTCGGTCAGGTTTTTCGCGATGAAGCCGCGCACCTCATCCTGAAAGGCGCGCTCCTCGGCATTGAACGACAGGTCCATGATGCGCTCCTCTCGTCAGGTCGTCATGGCGACGCGGCCAAGCTCGGCATGGCGGCCATAGTGATGCGCGCTGCCGCCGAACAGCGTATCGAAGGCGACGAGACCCTTGAAATAGGCGCCGACCTCGAGCTCCTCGGTGACGCCCATGCCGCCGTGAAGCTGGATCGCCTGCTCGCCGACGAAGCGCGCGCATTTGCCGATCTTCGCCTTCGCGCCCGAGGCGGCGCGCGCCCGCTCGATCGGCCTGCCGTCCGCCTTCAGCGCGGCGTGCAGCGCCATCGAGCGGGACTCGTCGACCTGCATCGCCATGTCGGCGAGGCGGTGGCGGATCACCTGGTTGGCGGAGAGCGGCCGGCCAAATTGCTTGCGGATCTTGGTGTACTCCAGCGTGGTGTCGAGCAGCGTCTGCATGATGCCGACGGCTTCCGCGCCGAGTGCGGCCATGGCGCGGTCGACCGCCCATTCGATCGCGGGCAGCGCGTCGTCGCCGTCGCCGAGCAGGGCGTCTTCCGGCAGGTGCACGTCGGACAGTTCAATGTTGCAGGCGCGCCCGCCGCCGAGGCGCGCGTAGTCGGAGATCGCGAGGCCCGGCGCCGTCGCCGGCACCACGAACAGGCCGATACGTCCCGAAGGGCCGTGATGGTCATGCATGAGCGCGGAGACGATGATCTCGTCGGCGGCATGCCCGTCGAGCACGGCGATCTTGCTGCCGGCCAGGCGCCAGCCCTGCGCCGTCTTGTTGGCTGATGTCGCGACCTTGGCGAGGTCGAACCGCGCTGCGCGCTCGGAATGCGCAAATGCGAGTTTCAGGGATCCGTCCGCCACCTTGGGCAGGCTCGCCTGTTTCTGCTCCGTGGTGCCGCATCTGTCGATCAGCGCGGCTCCCAGCACCACGGTCGCAACATAGGGCTCCGACACCAGCCCGCGGCCAAAGGCTTCCATCAGGATGCCGACATCGACCGCGCCACCGCCGAGCCCGCCGAACTCCTCGGGAAGCGGAAGCGCCAGCCAGCCGAGCTCGGCGAACTGCTTCCAGACATCAGGGCTGAAGCCGAGCGGATCGTTCGCCATCTTGCGGCGATGATCGGCATCGTAGCTCTCGGCCACGAAGCGTTCCGCGCTCTCGCGCAGCAGGCGCTGCTCGTCACTGAGGTTGAGATCCATCGCGCTACTCCGCCGCCGGTGGCTTGCGCACGGAGGGATGCAGGCCGGATGGATCGACGATCATGCCGAACTCCTGGAGATTATGGGCGTGGCAGAGCTGATGCAGCGCAAAGGCCTGGTCGATCGCGGCGGGCTGACCCATCACGTCGACGGAGCGGTTCACCGCCTCCTTGGTGAGCTTCAGCGCGAAGGACGGTTTTGTCGCGATCCGCTGCGCCAGCGCCAGCACGCGCGATGACAGCTCCGCGCGCGGCACGACCTGGTTGACCATGCCGAGTTGCTGCGCCTCCTGCGCGCTCCAGCTGTCGGCGGTGAACAGGAATTCCTTGGCCTTGCGTGGGCCCAGCTCCCAGGGATGCACGAACCATTCGACGCCGCAGACGCCCATGGTGACGACGGGGTCGCAGAACTGCGCGTCGTCGCTGGCGACGATGAGATCGCAGGCCCAGGCCAGCATCAGCCCGCCGGCGATGCACTTGCCGTGGACCTCGGCGATGGTCGGCTTGGCGAGATTGCGCCAGCGCCGGGTGATCTGGAGATATATTTCCTGCTCGCGCGCGAAGCGGCCATGCGCATTCGGTTCAGCGAAGCCGCCCCAATTTCCGATCGGCGGAAAATCCACGCCTGCGGCATTCTTGCCGCCGGGGCGCAGATCGTGACCGGAAGAAAAGTGCGGACCGCTGCCGGCGAGGATGATCACCTTGACCGCATCGTCCTGCACCGCCGCATCGAAGGCGGCGTTGAGGTCGTAGGTCATTTGCAGATTCTGTGCGTTGCGCGCCTCGGGCCGGTTCATCACGACCCGGGTGATCGCCGGATCCGGCCTCTCCACGAGGATGGTCTCGAACGAGGTCATCGCGTTTCCCATCGCGTTCCCCTGGCGTTTCCCGCTTGATCTTGTTGTTTCGCAGAGTTGACTATGTCGGCCAGCGATAGGCAAGAGGCTTGCGTCAATCGGCTGGCGCTCGCTCATTCACCGCCGTCATTCCGGGATGGTCCGAAGGACCAGACCCGGAATCTCGAGATTCCGGGTTCGCTTCGCGCCCCGGAATGACGAAAACTGGCATCGTGTGATTGCTATTGGTATTGAGTCACAGGATTTCACCGGGAGAAATTTAATGCGCAAGATCCTCACCGTGCTGGCGGCACTGGCCTCGCTGAGCCTGACCAATTGCGGTTACAACGCCATTCAGAGCGAGGACGAGCGGATCAAGGCCAACTGGTCCGAGGTCGTGAACCAGTACCAGCGCCGCACCGATCTCGTGCCCAACCTCGTCAACTCGGTGAAGGGCTTTGCCCAGCAGGAAAAGGACGTGCTGCTCGGCGTCACCAATGCGCGCGCCAAGGTCGGCAGCATCCAGGCGACGCCCGAGGTGCTGAACGATCCCGCCGCTTTCCAGAAGTTCCAGGCCGCCCAGGGCGAGCTCTCCAGCGCGCTGTCGCGCCTCCTCGTCGTCACAGAGAACTATCCGCAGCTCAAGTCGGATGCCCTGTTCAAGGATCTGATGTCGCAGCTCGAAGGCACCGAGAACCGCATCACGGTGGCGCGCAACCGCTACATCAAGGCGGTGCAGGACTATAACGTCACCATCCGCTCCTTCCCGAGCAACCTCACCGCGATGATGTTCGGTTACAAGGAGAAGCCGAACTTCACGGTCGAGAACGAGAAGGAGATATCGACCGCGCCCAAGGTCGATTTCAATCCGGCGCCCGCACCGTCGAAGTAAGCGCGTTCGCCTCCGATGCGCGCCACACGCTCCGCCGTCATGCCCCGCAAAAGCGGGGAATCCAGTACGCCGCGGCTTCTCGGTGTAAGCACTGCGGCCTCTGGAATACTGGATCGCCCGCCCCAGTGCGCAGGGCGCACAAGGCGGGCGATGACAGCGAATTTGTTGCGGGCGATAGTGGTCGTCGCACTCTTCCTTGCCTTTGCGTTCCCCGTCTCGGCCGACGTCGCCGTGCCCCAGCTCACCGGCCGCGTGGTCGACCAGACCGGTACGCTCTCCAGCGCCGACATCGCCGCGCTGTCGCAGAAGCTGCGTGACTTCGAGACCCGCAAGGGCAGCCAGGTCGCAGTCCTCATCGTGCCAACGACACAGCCGGAGACGATCGAGCAGTTCTCGATCCGCGTCGCGGACGCCTGGAAGATCGGTCGCAAGAAGGTCGACGACGGCGCGATTCTCGTCGTCGCCAGGAACGACCGGCATCTGCGCATCGAGGTCGGCTACGGGCTCGAAGGCGCGCTGACCGACGTCACGTCACGGCGTATCATCGATGAGATCATCACACCGAAATTCAGGACGGGCGATTTCAGCGGCGGCATCTCGGATGGGGTCGATCGCATGATCCGCGTCATCGACGGCGAGCCGCTGCCGGTCCCCTCGCCGACGGTCAACTTCGGCAATCTGGACGATCTCGCGCCGCTCTTCATCGTGACGCTGTTCGCCTCGATCGGGGTCGGCGGGTTCTTCCGGGCCATGCTGGGGCGGCTGCTCGGATCACTGGCGACCGGAGGGATCATCGCAGCGCTGAGCTGGCTCATTCTCGGCTCCTTCGCGCTCGCCTTGGCTCTCGGCGCCCTCGGCTTCATCATCGGATTCATCGCCGATCTGTTTTCAGCGATGGGGCCAAGCAGGGGGTCGTCGCGCGGCGGCGCGTGGTCGAGCGGCTCCTCCGGCGGTGGCTGGAGCAGCGGGTCGTCGAGCAGCAGCGGAAGCTTCAGCGGCGGCGGTGGCAGTTTTGGCGGTGGCGGCGCCTCGGGGAGCTGGTAGCGGTCATGAGCATCAAGCGCATTGCCAGACATCTCGTGCAGCATCATTGGCGAGCGAAGCAGATCTTTCCGCCAAAGGTGCTCACCCGCATCGAGCAGGCGATCAGGCGGGGGGAGGCCACCCATTCCGGCCAGGTCCGCTTCGTGGTCGAAGGCGCGCTCGATGGCCGCCCGCTGTTCCGCAACCAGCCGGCCCGCGAACGGGCACTCGACGTGTTCTCGCATCTGCGCGTCTGGGACACTGCGCACAACAACGGCGTCCTGATCTATCTCCTGCTCGCCGATCGCGACGTCGAGATCGTCGCCGATCGCGGCATCGACGCGAAGGTTGGTACGCAGGGCTGGGAGAACATCTGCCGCGCGATGGAGGCCGAGTTCGGCTCAGGCCAGTTCGAACGCGGCGTGATCGGCGGCATCGAGGCCGTGTCGCGCGAGCTGGCGCAGCATTTCCCGCCGCAGGGATCGCGACCGAACGAGCTGCCGGATGCGCCGGTCGTGATGTGACCGCAGGCCTATCCACGTCCGTCATTGCGAGCGCAGCGAAGCAATCCAGAGTCTTTCCGCGGCGGAGTCTGGATTGCTTCGTCGCTGCGCTCCTCGCAATGACGGTGTGGAGATAGCGAACTCAACTCTCTCGCCGTCACCCTGAGGTGCCGGAGCGTAGCGGAGGCCTCGAAGGGCGACGGTCCGGCTGCAACGGCGCGGCCGCTCATCCTTCGAGGCTCTCCATGCTGCGCGTTGCGCCTCATGGCTCGCGCCTCAGGATGACGGGTTGGGAATTGCGCCTCGTGTCGCCGTTGCGCAGCCGTTCATCTTCCCCCGGTTACAAATTGTTTCATGCTCGCCACGCCGGTTCCACTTTCCCGGCCAAATTCAGCCCCGGATAAGTTCCTAAAATTCCGGTAAGCGGGTCCGGAGGTAAGGATTTCGCAAGCAATGAAAGTTACCAAAAGGTCAACCAGGACTGGAGTATTTGAGCCGTGAGCGAACCAATGCCCGAGCAGGCTGCCCAGGATCATGGCGTGGTCGAAGCCGCAGCGACCGCGCCGCAGGCCGTCGAGGCCGCCGGGATCGAAGCCCCCTCGATCGCCCCCGACCATGAGGCGCCGCCCAAGCCTGATCCCGTCAAGGTCGAACCGCCAAAAATCGAGGCACCAAAAATCGAGGCACCAAGGATCGAGGTGCCGAAGTTCGAAACCAAAGCCGAATCCAAGCCCGAGCCAAAGCCCGGCAAGCTCATCGTCATGGCGCCGTCGGAGCGCTCCTGGGACCGCGAGGACTTTGCCCCCCATGTGAAGGCCGAGGAGCCGCGCGAGACCGGCGGCAAGCGCCGCCTGTCGGCGATGGCCGCGGTGGTGGCGATTGCCGCCTGCGTCGGCGCGATCAGCGGTGCGCTCGCGACTGCCGGCATGATGCGTTTCGCCGCCCCGGCTCAGGCGCCGGTCCGGGTCGCCGACACCAGCGCGCTCGACGCCTCGGTCGCGCGGATCGATGCCGACCTCGTCGCACTGAAGGCCAATGTCGAGCACAGCTCGAAAACCGGCGTCAGCCAGCTCAACCGGGCCAACGACCGTCTCGACAAGCTCGAGAAGGCGCAGGCCGAGCCGATGGCCAAGATCGCCAAGCTGTCGGAGACCGTCGACAAGCTCCGTGCCACGCCGCCTGCCGCCCCCGCACAGGCCGCAGCCGCGGCGCCCGCCAAGGAGACCACCGGCTCGATCGCACCGACCCAGGTTGCGACCGCCGCCGCACCGCCTCCGGCGCCCGCCGCGCCCAAGACCGAGGTCGGCCGCCTGCCGACGATCGAAGGCTGGAGGCTGCGCAACGCTGCCAATGGCGGTGCGCTGATCGAGGGCCGCGACGGCCTCTACGAGGTCTATCCCGGCGATCCCATCCCCGGCGTTGGCCGTGTCGATGCAATCCGCCGCCAGGACGGCCGCTGGGTCGTCGTCACCAGCAAGGGCCTGATCGTCGCGCGCTGAGCATGATCCGGAAAAGTGCGAAGCGGTTTTCCGAAAAGATCATGCTCAAACAATAACCTAAGGCGCGATGACGATTCATTCCAATCTCATCGCGCCTTAGCCGTTCGATCTCTTGCTTCCGAAGAGGCGCTTCACCACCATGTGAAGCGCCTTTTTGCTTGAATAGGCGTCCCTCCGCGGTGTTACTGGAGGCATGAGCCGAGCGCTGCGAATTCTCGTTGCTGTCGCCGCATTGTTTGGCGGCGTCGTTTCGCTTTCGGCGGCGGAGAACGCGCAGCTGGCGCGCGGCACGGCGATTACCGATCCCGATCTCTTGCGCAAGCTGGATCAGAACGATACGCTGACGATCTCGCGCCTGTTGCGGCCTGAGCTGAACGCGGACGTTCCGCTCGCGACCGACCTGATGTTCTCGTCGTTGCCGCAGCTCAAAGCGATACCGCCGGCGATCGATGCGGAGTTCGATCGCTACATCGCGCGGTACAGGGCGATATATCCGGGCGAGACCATCGGCGTCGGCGAGGGCTTTGACGCGCAATTGTTCGACCTTGCCAATCTGAAATCCCGCGACACGCGTTTCGTGCTGGCCGGCATCGTCAACCGCATGGACCGCGCCTATGTGTCGGAAGAGTCCTGCGGCGAGATCCGCCTGATCTACCGTCTTGCGCGTTTCGACAACAGGCCGGAGGGCGGCAAGACCGCAACGCGCCTGCCGATGACGTTCAATCTGGTGATGAAGGCGCGCGACGCGCGCCAGACGGACGGGAACGGCAGGCCGATCGCCTGCGCTGAGGTCGCGCGGCGTTGGCTCGACAACGGCGACTGGCAGGAGCTGATCGGCGGTTCTTTCCATCCCTCCGACGCCATGCTCGATCGCATCGAGACCAACATCCAGGTCTCCGTCGCGCCGAAATCGGCGCTGCATGATTTCCGCTCCGATTATCTGCTCAAGGTGTTCAAGTATGACGCCGCCACGAAGCAGTTCGAGGAATCGACGCTGGAGAACCAGATCGATCGCGACCGCATTCTCGCCGACAACGATCTTCGGCGCGACTTCAAGCATTGGCTGCTCGCGCCCGATCATCTCCGCGAGTTCGATCGCGGCACGGTGCTGATCCCGGAGAAGTTTCTGGCCAGAGCCGCGGTGGTGCCGACGCCGGCTGGCCTTGATGCCTCTGCACTCCAGCCGGAGTTCGGCATGATGCAAGGGGAAGGCAAAGGCGATCCCGTCTTCAGCGATGACGACGTGGTCGGTGCCCTGAAGCAGGCGACCGCGCGCGGTGACATGCAGAACATCCGCTCGGTGGCGGGCTTCCAGCGCCGTCTCAACGACGTCACCTGTGCCGGCTGTCACCAGACCCGCGGCATCGGCGGCTTCCATTTCCCGGGCGTCGACTGGCTTGCTGACCAGCCGTCCAAGTCCACCATCGTGCCGGCCTCGCCGCATTTCCTTGGCGACCAGCTGCGCCGCCGTGACATCCTGACCGCGTTTGCCGCGGGCAAGCGTCCTGATTTCTCACGCGGATTTGCCGACCGCCCGCAGACCCGCGGCAGCCGCGAGCTGGCCGGCAGCGAATATCAGGATGGCTGGGGTGCGCATTGTTCCCTGCAAAATGCGGGATCGGGAACGCGGGATGAGAGTTTTACGTCATGGAGTTGTGCTAACGGTCTCACCTGTCAGGCTGCCGCGGCCTCGAGCCGCATCGGCATGTGCTTCATCAAGACGCGTTAGGTTCGACCCCCAACAGGTTCGGATGACCCATGACGGATACCAGCGAAGCCAACAAGGAGCGCAATCGCGAGATTGCGCGCAATGAGGAAGCCAAGCAGGTCACCGGCAGCGTCCGCGTCAGCATCTGGGCGGTCGCGGTCATCGTCATCGTCGGCGGCATCCTGTTCACGCTCGGCTGGCTGGCGCTGAGGTAGGCTGCGGACTCTTTCGATTGAATCGTGAAGTAAGCCGCGGGTTCACCTCGCCCCGCTTGCGGGGAGAGGTCGGATTGCATCGTCAGATGCAATCCGGGTGAGGGGGTACAGGTCCCTCGACGATCTCATGCGCGGAGAGAGGCCCCTCACTCCAACCCTCTCCCCGTAAGAACGGGGCGAGGGGGAAGAGAGCACTTCACTTCGCGTAATTCGTCATGCGCTTGCCTGGCAGCAACTCATAGGCCGGCTTCCAGCCGGGCAGTGCGGCCATGCGGCCGAGCCAGGCGTGGATGGCCGGATGGCTCGTCGCGAAATCGAAGCCGTGCTCGTCGCTCGGATAGTGCAGATAGGCCATCATCGAGATGTCGGCGACCGTCGGCTTCGCGCCGATCGCGAAGGCGTTGTGCTGGACATGCCCGTCGAGAATGCCGAGGAAGTCCTCGAGCCGCCGGCGAAAATGCTTCAGCACCTGCGGATCGTTCTTCTCGGTGAACGCCCGCATGAAGCGGTAGGTCGCCATGTAGCCGGTGAGCTTGTGGTTGTCCCAGAACAGCCAGCGCAGCAGCTCGAATTTTTCGTCTTCCGTCTCGGCGCCGAACCGCCCGTACTGATCGGCAAGCTTGAGCAGGAGCGGCGCGGTCTGCGTCATCTTCACGCCGTCGACCTCGAGCACGGGAATCTCGCCCATCTCGTTTACGCTCCGGCGCCATTCCGCCGTGCGCGTGACGCCACCGCCAAAGTCGGTCCAGACCGGCTCGAAGGTCTCGCCGCAAAGCGTCAGCATCAGCGCCAGCTTGTAGCTGTTGCCGGATTCGGGGAAGTAGTGCAGGCGATAGCTGGGCATGGGGACCTCGCGAGGCGGTGTTTTGTCGATTGTTATAACGAGATGCTTCCACGCCGTCATTGCGAGCGCAGCGAAGCAATCCAGCAATGCATCTGTCGTCGAGGTGTCGCCGCTTGCTCTGTGTCGTCCCGGCGAACGCCGGGACCCATACCGCGGAATCCATCGGCCGTGATCGGTAGGGGTACCGAACGACGAGTCTTCGCCAAACTTCTCCCTGGGGTTATGGGTCCCGGCGTTCGCCGGGACGACAGCGGAGTGCGTAGCGCCAGCACGTCGCGTTACCCCACCGCTCCCGACGACCGCAGCTGCCTGATCGCCGCCTCGTCGTATCCCGCCCCGCGCAAAATCTCGTCACTGTGCTCGCCGACCGCGGGCGGCTTGCGCGGCTGCACCTTCGTGGCGCCATCGATCCAGATCGGGCTGGAGATGGTCAGCATGGTGTCGTTCTCGAACGGCACCAGCACCTCGTTATCGAGCATCTGCTGGTCGTTCGGGATGTCGTCGAGAATGGCGACGACGCCGAACACGAGGCCGTTGCGGTCGAGGATCTTTCGCCATTCGGCGAGGTCTTTGGTCGCAAAGGTCTCGTCGAAGATCCTGATCAGCTCGACCGAGCGGGCATGGCGATCGGCCTTGGTGGCAAAGCGCGGATCATCGATCAGGTCCTCGCGCCCGAGGCAGCGGGCGAGGATCGGCCACTGCTTCTCCTCGCTCAGCAGCGACAGGATCAGCCAGCGGCCGTCCTTGCACTGGTAGTGATTGACCACCGCGTTGAGCGCGCGCTCGCGCGGGCGGCGCTCGCCGAACTTGGCGCCGCAGAGTTTGGCCTGTGCCAGCACGCTGGCGGCCCACACCCCGTTCGCCATCAGGTTGGAGGCGACGTGCGAGCCCTTGCCGGTCTTCTCGCGCTGATACAGCGCGGTGACGATGGCGCCGTAGAACGCCATGGCGCAGGGATGGTCGCCCATGCCCGCGACAGAGCGGGCCGGCGTCGTGCCGGTGTCGGCGCGGACGAGGTCCATCAGGCCGGAGCGCGCCCAATAGGCGTTGCTGTCGAAGCCGGGCTTGTTGGCTTCCTCGCCCTTCTCGCCGTAGCCGGTGAAGGAGGCGTAGATCAGCCGGTCGTTGAGGTGGGCGAGATGGTCATAGGTGATGCCGAGCTTGGCGCGCACCGGCGGCGGCATGTTGGTGATGAAGACGTCGGCCTCTTCCACCAGCTTGTAGAGCACGGCCTGCGCCTCCGGCCTGGAGAGGTCGAGCGCGATGCTCTTCTTGTTGCGGGCCTCCAGCAGCCAGGCGAAATTGTGCTCGCCGGTCGGATAGCCCGGCAGGTTGGGCAGGTTGCGGTAGGGATCCCCCGTGCCGGGCGGCTCGATCTTGATGACGTCGGCACCGAAATCCGACAGCACGGTCGCGGCCGCGGGCGCTGCGATGAAGCTCGCGCAGTCCAGAACCTTCAGCCCCGCAAAAATGCCCTTGTCCATCGCGGCGTTGCTCCCTCGCTCTTGTTGTTTCCCGCGCGCTGGAATTGGCGCGGGCAAGTGGTGGGAGCATTAGACCGATGTTTCGGCGGGATGCAACGGCGCCAGGCGCAGGGCTTCACTCCTCTCCTGCAAGCAAGGCAGCATTGCCGCCGGCTGCCGCGGTGTTGATCGTAATCGTCTGCTCGGTGGCGAAGCGCGCGAGGTAGTGCGGGCCGCCGGCCTTGGGGCCGGTTCCGGACAGGCCGTTGCCGCCGAACGGCTGCACGCCGACCACGGCGCCGATCATGTTGCGGTTGACGTAGATGTTGCCAACCTGGACGCGATCGATGATCGCCTCGATGGTGTCGTCGATGCGGGAGTGGATGCCGAGGGTGAGGCCATAGCCGGTGCGCGCGATCGCTTGCAGGACGCGTTCGAGGTTTTCCGCGCGATAGCGTACGACGTGGAGGATCGGGCCGAACACCTCCTCGGTGAGCTGGCCGGCGTCCCTGAGCTCGAAGATGTGCGGCGCGACGAAGCAGCCCTCCGGCGCGGTGCCGGCAAAATGCAGCCGCGCCTCGGTCTTCATCCGTACGATGTGCGCATCGAGCCGCTGCTTGGCCTCCTGGTCGATCACAGGGCCGACATGGGTGGCGACGTCGGCGGGATCGCCGATCTTCAATTCCCGCGCCGCGCCCGCGATCATCTCGATCATGCGGTCGGCGACGTCCTCCTGCACGAACAGCAGCCGCAGTGCCGAGCAGCGCTGGCCGGCGGAGCGGAAGGCGGAGGTCACGACGTCGTCGGCGACCTGCTCGGGCAGTGCGGTGGCATCCGCGATCATGGCGTTGATGCCGCCGGTCTCCGCGATCAGCGGCACGATCGGTCCGTCCTTGGCAGCGAGCGTGCGGTTGATGCTGCGGGCAACCTCGGTCGAGCCGGTGAAGACGACACCGGCAATGTCGGCGTGCGCGGTCAGCACGGCGCCGATACGTCCGTCGCCGGTGACGAGATGCAACGCGCCCTTGGGGATGCCAGCCTCGTGCAGCAGCGCCACCGCCTCGCGCGCGATGCGCGGCGTCTGCTCGGCGGGCTTGGCCACCACGCAATTGCCGGCCATCAGCGCCGCCGTGACCTGACCGAGGAAAATCGCCAGCGGGAAATTCCAGGGCGAGATCGCCACGAACACGCCGCGGCCGCGCATGGCGAGCGCATTGCTCTCGCCGGTCGGGCCCGGCATGGCGGCATCAGCGCCGAACAGCCTGCGGCCCTGCGCGGCATAATAGCGGCAGAAATCGGCGGCCTCGCGCAGTTCGGACAGCGCATCGTCGAGCGTCTTGCCGCCCTCGGCTTGCAGCAGCGCGATGAAGCTGGCGCTGCGGCTCTCCAACAGATGCGCAGCCTGCTCCAGTGCCGCCGCACGCGTAGCCGCCGGCGTCCGGCTCCAGACGGCAAAGGCAGCGCCCGCCGCTTCTATCGCAGCGTTGGCCTGATCCGGAGTTGCATCGGCAACAGGCGCGAGATCGGACCGCTCGCCCCTGACGTCGGCCAGCAGCCGGTCGAGCGCGGCACGCTCGCCGAATTCGACGCCATGCGAATTGCGCCGCTCCGGCGCGAACAGGTCGCCCGGCAGCGGAATCCTGGGATGGGCTGCCTGTTGGGGACGTTCGATCGCGTCCGCGGGCCGTTTCAACAGGGCCGGGACCGGTACGCGGTAGTCGGCCGCCTGCGCCACGAAGGAGGAGTTTGCGCCGTTCTCGAGCAGCCGACGCACCAGATAGGCGAGCAGGTCGCGATGGCTGCCGACCGGGGCATAGGTGCGGTAGGCGATGTCGGGATGGTCCTTGGCGAGCTGCTCGTAGAGCGCTTCGCCCATGCCATGCAGGCGCTGGAATTCGAAGCCGCCGCTGCCTCCGGCCAGTTCCAGCACGGTCGCGACCGTCAGTGCGTTGTGGGTGGCAAATTGCGGGAAGATGCGCGGCCGCAGGGCCAGCAGCTTCGCGGCGCAGGCAACGAAGTTCAGGTCCGTCATCGCCTTTCGCGTGAACACGGGATAGCCGTCGAGCCCGCGCTCCTGCGCGCGCTTGATCTCGGTGTCCCAATAGGCGCCCTTGACCAGCCGCACCATCAGCTTGCGGTCATGCGCGCGCGCCAGCGCATCGACATAGTCGATCACCGCGCTCGCGCGCTTCTGATAGGCCTGGATCGCGAGCCCGAATCCATCCCAGCCGGCAAGTGACGCATTGGCGAGCGTCGCTGCGATCACGTCGAGCGACAGTTCGAGCCGGTCGGCTTCCTCGGCATCGACGGTGAAGTTGAGGTCATGAGCTTTGGCGCGCTGGGCCAGATCGAGCAGTTGCGGAACCAGCTCGCGCATCACACGCGCGTGGCTGATTGCTTCGAAGCGCGGATGCAGCGCCGAGAGTTTGACGGAGATGCCGGGCCGGTCGGGCAGGGGATGGGGGCCCGCCGCCTTGCCGATGGTCAGAATCGCACTGGCATAGGCGTCGAAATAGCGCTTGGCATCCGCAGCCGTGCGCGCGCCTTCGCCGAGCATGTCGAAGGAGTAGCGCGGCTTCTGGCCGGAGCGCGGCCGGCCCCGCTCCAGCGCCTGCTCGATGGTTTCCCCGAGCACGAAATGATTGCCCATCAGCCGCATCGCCTGGCGTGTGGCGGAGCGTACCGCCGGCGCCCCGAGCCGCTTCACCAGCCGCCCGATGGTGCCGTCGGGCGTCTCGCCCGGCTGGATCACCCGCGCCGACAGGCCGAGCGCCCAGGCCGAGGCGTTGACCAGGAAGGCGGCGGACTTGGTCTCGTGATGGATGAAGTCGCCCTCGCCGAGCTTGTCCTCGATGAACTGGTCCGCGGTGCGCGCGTCCGGCACGCGCAGCAGCGCTTCCGCCAGCACCATCAGCGCGAGCCCCTCCTTGGTCGAGAGCGCGAACTCCCGCAGCATGTCCTCGACCCCGCCGAGGTGGTCGTCGCGCTTGCGGATCGCCTCGATCAGCCGCGTCGCCGTGCGGTCGATTCGCGCCTCCTGCAGCGGGCCAAGATGCGACGCCGGCAACAGGCGCGCGGCGATGTCGAAATCATCGGGCGCGTAGGGGGCGGAGAAGGGAGGCGGGATGTTCGGCATGGCGTGTCCTGTGGCTGAAATCCAGGATAAGGCCCGCGTGACCGTAGTTCGATAGACAACTTAGCCGATTTGCCTTAGAAAATGAAGATCATGGACTGTATAACCTTATAAAGCATGGAACTCGATCGGACCGACCGGAAAATCCTCTCGATCTTGCAGCAGGACGGGCGCATCGCCAATGTCGAGCTCGCCGAGCGCATCGGGCTGTCGCCGACCTCGATCGGCGAGCGGCTCAAGCGCTTGCAGCGCGAGGGTTTTGTCGAAGGCTATGGCGCCCGGCTCAACCCGCACCGGCTTGGCCTCGGTCTATTGGTGTTCGTCGAGGTGTTGCTCGACAAGACAACGCCCGACAATTTCGAGCGTTTCGCACGCGCGGTGAAGCTCGCGCCCGAAGTGCTGGAGTGTCACATGGTTGCAGGCGGCTTCGACTATCTTGTGAAGGCGCGGCTTGCGGACATGGCCGCCTATCGACGCTTCCTCGGCGAGACCCTGCTGTCGATGCCGGGCGTGCGCGAGACGCGAACCTATGCGGTGATGGAAGAGATCAAGCGCGACGCACCGTTGCCGGTGGAGTAACGAAATGCTGTCGCGATTGTCATTGCTGTGGCGTTGAATGCGCGGTCTGCGCGGGAAAAATAGCTCTCCGTGTGCAATCGCAACGCATGTCGTCGAATGCACTGGCCGTCTTCTAAAATTTTCTTGGCCCGGCTCCCGGATCAATCCGGGAGGCAGCAAAGGCTGGCGGGCTTATACTTTGAGGTTCTCTGCGGAGGTCTTGCCCCGGTTTGCGATCTCTTCGTATTCAACCGTCTGTCCCTCGTTGAGGGTCGACAGACCGGCCTTCTGCACTGCCGAGATATGCACGAACACGTCCTTGCCTCCCGACGCAGGCTGGATAAATCCATAACCCTTCGTCGGGTTGAACCACTTGACCGTACCTTTAGCCATCACGACTTCTCCGCGGGTCTTCCTCCGAGATCTCGAATCGCCAGTCCCCGCCAACCGGCCGGTTCGGTCCTAACAGGATACGCGGAATGTGGCAGGCTTGGTAGCTCAAACCACATCGGCATTTCGCCGAATTCCGCTCAACTTCGCGGCGTTTTTGCCGATTTTGCCCGTTTCACGGTCAAATGGCCCGCACGCCGCGCGCCCTCCGTCAATAAGTCGCGGCCAGGTAATCGACGATCTTGCCGACATCGGCATCGTCGATCGGTGCGCCATAGACCTTGATCATCTTGGTCACCTCGGCCTGCCAGAAAGCCTTCTTGTCCTTCATCGGCGGCTGCGTGGCGACGTAGTCGGACGAGTGGCAGGCGCTGCAATTGCCCTGCACGACCTCGAGATTGGGCCCCGGCTTGAAGACGGCGACCTCGTCGGGCGTCTTGTAATTGACCGGCGCGGCAGGTGCCGAACCCACCGCGGCGGCTAGGGCGAGGGTGATGGCGAGGAGAACGGTGCGCTGCATGATCATTCTCCCTCAGGCCACGCTGACACGAACGGTTTCGACGACGTTGCGCAAGTAGCCCGCCGGGTTCCAGCGCGGCGTGTCCGGCTGGGTCTCGCCGCCATTGCCGGTGGCGCGCACCTTGAGCTCGTGGCTGCCTGCCGCGAGCTTCACCGGCAGCTTCCATTCGCGAAAGGCGTATTTGCCGAGGTCCTTGCCGAGCTTGGCTTGCGCCCAGGTTTTGCCGCCGTCGGTGGAGACCTGGACCTCCTTGATGCCCTTGCCGCCGTCGAAGGCGATGCCGCGCAGGGTTGTGGCTCCCGCCTTCAGCTTGGCGCCGTCGGGCACGCTGGTGATGAAGGAGCGGATGGTGAAGCGATTGATCGGGATGGTCGCCTTCGGCGTGGTGCCTGGCTCGATCGCATTGTTCGGCGTGTCCGGAATGCGATAGGCCGACTTCATCCAGAAGCCGTCATAGACGTTGTCGATGACGGCGATCTCGTTGAGGTGCTTGACCCAGTAGGTGCCGTAATAGCCGGGCACGATCAGGCGCAGCGGAAAACCGTTGAGGAACGGCAGGTCCTCGCCGTTCATGCCATAGGCCAGCATCACCTCGCCGTCGGCGGCGTGATCGAGATCGAGCGCCTTGACGAAATCCGGCGTCTTGTCGCTGACCGGGCCGTCCATGCCGTTGAACGTGACCTGCTTGGCGCCGGCCTGCACCCCCGCCATCTCCAGCACGGTCTTCAGCGGCACGCCGCGCCAGCGCGCACAGCCCATCGCGCCGTTGGCGAGCTGGCCGCCGGCGACGCGCGGCTCGAAGAAGCCGCGGCTGTTGCCGGAGCATTGGTTGACGGCGACGATTTCCGTCGCCTTCATCTTCCTGATGTCCTTCAGCGACAGCTTGAGCGGCTTGTCGACCTTGCCCTTGACCTCGAGCATGAATTTGTCGGGGTCGAGATTGTAGGGCAGGTCCGACAGGTGGTAGCGCACGAAGAAGGCGTTGTTCGGCGTGATCGGGCCGTCATTGAACACCGCGAACGGCGTCTCCAGCTGCGGCGGCCGGCTGGTCAGGCCGATCATCGGCCGCTTCTGCGGATATTTCACCAGCGGCCGTTCGCCATTGGCGAAGGGCAGGGTGACGGTGTCGAGTGCCAGCGCCCTCGTGGAATTGAGTGTGGCCGCAACGGCGGCAAGGCCCGCTCCTTTGAGCAGGTCGCGTCGATCGAACATGGTCTCCTCCCGGAGCTTTTCGTTGGATCGCGGGTCATCTCCGCAATCCTGCGCTCATCTGTCGCAACGATTTGGATGAAGTCAATTCGTGCTTTCGCAGCAAGCCCATGCCGCTGCGTTGCAGCAGGCCGGTGTTGCGCGGCGATGAGATCGAGTCGAGTTATTGCCGCGGCGCAGGTGTGCTCCCTCGCCCCGCATGCGGGGAGAGGGTTGGGGTGAGGGGGAGTCTCCACGGGGACGGTGAGAGTTGGACTCGCGGAGAGTCCCCCTCACCCGGAATCCGCGCTACGCTCGCATTCCGACCTCTCCCCGCAAGCGGGGAGAGGTGAAGAAAGATCAAGCCGCGACGCGTGCGTTGCCGTCGACCAGCGCCGTCAACTCCCTCGCATCCGCTACCACCCGCACGGCCATCGGCTCGTCGCGGCCGCGGATCGCGACCTCCTGCTGCGGCAGCGCGTCGTCGGCGAGGCCCGCGGTGCGGCCGACTTCCTCCGAAACGACCGCTTCGCAGGCCAGTGACTTGGTCATGTCCTGGAGGCGGGCCGCGACGTTGACGGCATCGCCCAGCGCCGTGAAGACGATGTGATCGCGATAGCCGATATCGCCGATGATGACCTCGCCGCCATGAATGCCGATGCCGAAGCGGATCGGCTGGCGCAGGTCATGGCTGAGGAGCTCGTTGAGCTCGTCGATATGCGTCGCGATGCCGGCGGCTGCCTTCAGCGCCTGCCGGCAGGCGGTCTGCGGATCGGCTGACAGCCCGAACAGCGCCAGCATGCCGTCGCCGACGAACTGGTTCGGCTGGCCGCCGTTCTCGATCACGGCCTGCGAGACCGCGCCGAGGAAGCGGTTGACGATGAAGACGGTGTCGAACGGCAGCCGCTTCTCGGCAAGCTGCGTCGAGCCGCGCATGTCCACGAACAGGCTGACGAGATAGCGCTCCTGGCCGATCCTGGCGGGCGTCGAGCCGCTCGCGTTTGCCGACAGCGTTTGCGGGGTGAAGAGCTGGAAGAAGGAGAGGTCCGATGTCGGCCGCAGCTGGCAGGCGAGCCTGATCGAGGGATCGGCGGTGCCGACACGGGTCAGCACGAACGCCTCGCGCTGCGACGGTTCGGGCAGGACGGCATGGTCGCCGATGATACGGATGCGGCAGGTCGAACAGCGGGCGCGGCCGCCGCAGACGCTGGCATGCGGCACGTTGTGGCGCAGGCTTGCCTCCAGCACGGAGAGGCCCTTGGGGACCCGCACCGTCTTGCCGTTGCCGTAGGACAGCGCGATCGTGCCGCCGCGCCGTTCGCGCAAGGCGCGCACGCCCCTCGCGAGCAGCACCACGCCGAGCAGGCCGAAATAGCCCATGACGAGGCCGCCGCTGATGCGGTCGAGCACTTTGTTTTCCGCGACCGTGCCGACCTGTTGCCTCGTATAGTTCGTCTTGCGCCAGTCCGCGTCGTCGCTGTCGGCAGCAACGCTGCGCCCGCCCTGGTAGATGCCGAGCATCGCCAGCGTCGGGATCAGTACGGCGGCTGCGAGCAGATAGGGTGCGGCGCGCGCGAAGAAGGTCTTCATGCGCAGCCAGAAGTATATGCCGATGCAGCCGTGCACCCAGGCGACCACGAGCAAAATCGTCATCTGCCAGAGCCGGGCGGGCGCCAGGACGAAGAACAGATAGAGCTCCTGCGGGTAAAGCTTCTCGTGCCCGTAGAGCGTCAGGCCGAGCCGTATCCCGATCACATGCGCCATGACCAGCAGGGGGATGCTCAGGCCCAGCACGAGCTGAAGCGGCTCGACGGTCTTCCAGCGAAACTCGCGACGCTGGTACAGCGCGAACACACCGAGTCCGGCGTGGATCAGCGCGGCCGCGTAGAACACGATCGTCACGGGCAGGAACTGCCAGAACAGGACGTGGTAGTAGACCCCGGCCTCCATGGCGTCGACCGAGATGTTGCCGAGCGCATGGTTGAGGAAATGGCTGACCACGTAGGCGAACAGGATGATGCCGCACACCAGCCGTACCTGCCGCGCGCTGGTCGCGCGGACGAGTTCGGTCATGTGAGCAGGAGCAGTGGCCATGGTCCGATTGTATCAGTTCATGAAGAGGAACAGCCAGCGTAGCGTTTAATTCCGGCGGTGGACAGCTTGCCCGATCACATCAGCGGCAAGGTTACGAAACCGTAGGGTGGAGGCGCGCCCTTGCGCGCCGTGCCCACCATCCGCAGCCATCCTCTCCGCTGTCGTCCCGGACAAGCGCGGCCCTAGGCGCGCGCAGATCCGGGACCCACGCGCGAGCGCTTGCGCTCGTCGCGATAACCACAGGGAGTGGTTTGGCGAAGACTCTTGGCTACCGGCTTGTGCCATAACTCCTCCTTGTGGCTATGGGTCCGGGTCTGCGCTTCGCTGGCCCGGGACGACACCGCATGTGGGGGCGCCGCATTGACTCCCCCTTCCAGGTTGGCGAAAAGCGCGGCCGTGACGACATCCCCTGCTATCACCATGTCCCCCCACGGCGCCGCGCGCCGTCCCCTCGTCATCGCCGTGCTCATCATCGCCGCGATGACGGTGCTGCGCATCGTCTATGCCTCCGTGATCGAGCTGCGCACCGACGAGGCCTATTACTGGACCTGGTCGAAGGAGGCGGCGCTGAGCTTCCTGGATCATCCTCCCGGCATCGCCTGGCTGATCCGCCTCAGTACCGCGATCTTCGGCGACACCGCGCTCGGCGTCCGCTTCGGCGGCATTGTCGCGATGTTGGTGACGCAACTCCTGCTCGCCGATATCGTCCGCCGCCTCACCCATGATGTGCGCGCGGTCGTCCTCGTGCTGTTGATGCCGGAGGCCGCGCTCTACTACGGCCTGCTGATGGCCAAGGTCGCTCCCGACGTCGCCATGATCCCGTTTGCGGTGGCGATGGTGTGGTCGCTGGTGCGGCTTGCGCAAAGCGGCGACGGCCGCTGGTGGCTCGCGGCCGGTTTGTTCGCCGGGCTGTCGATGCTGTCGAAATTCACCGCGATCATGTTCGCACCCGCGGTCGCCGCCTTCCTGCTGGTGCCGGATTGGCGCTGGCGCTGGCTGCGCAGCCCCTATCCTTACCTCGCCGTGCTGGTTGCGATCGCCGTGTTCTCGCCGGTGCTGATCTGGAACGCGCAGCACGACTGGGCTTCGTTCCGCTTCCAGGGTGTGCGCGCGACCGCCAACTACGGCATCTCGCTGCGCACGATCGGCGACTACATCGGCCTGCAATTCGGCCTCGTCGGCTTCGTCATGCTGCCGGTGGTGCTGATGGGCCTGGTGCTGACGGCGTGGCGTGGCTATCGCAGGCGCGAGCCGGTCGCGATCCTGCTGTCGACCGCGGTGCTGGTGCCGTTTCTGTATTTCTTCGCGAAATCGATGACGCTCAGGGTCGGCGACACCTGGCCGATGTTCATGTGGCCGGTCGGCTTCGCGGCTGCGGCGGTGAACCTTGCGATGTTGCCACGGGAAAAGTGGTCGGCGCGGATGATCCGGTCGAGTCTGTTCTGGGCCAACACGGCCGTCGTCTCGGGCATCGCCTTCGTCGTCATCGTGTTCCTCTATTACGTCGCCGCGCCCTGGAATCTCCTCGGCAAGATCGATCCGATCGGCGCCGAGGCCGGCTATGACCAGGTTGCCGCGCGCGCGCAGGCCGCACTGGACGAGACTGGCGCGACCTGGATCGCGACCACGGATTATCGCACCTACGCCATGATGCGCTGGCTGTTCCGGGGCCGCGTGCCGGTCGTCGAGATCAACGAGCGCGGCCGCTTCCAGGATTTCCGCGACCCCGGCATGGACCGGATCAGGGGCCACGCCGGCATCTATGTCGGCCGCGAGCCGGACAATCGTTCATCGCTATGGGAGAATATCCCCGCCAGGCGCGAGCCGCTCGGCCAGGTCGAGCGCCGCTGGCGCGGCGTTCTCACGGATACCTATGTGATTGAGAAGCTCACCGGTTGGACCCCGGAATTGTCGCCGCCAAAGGATTCGCCACTGTTCCAGTGGCGCGTGCTGGCGGGGGAATTTGAGCGACGCGCGGTCGCCTAGCTAGCGAGCCTTCTCTTACCCTCCCCTGGAGGGGGAGGGTAAGAAAGCCGCTACTCCTCATCCTTCTTCCGCAGCAGATCCGTCGCCAAATCCGACAGTTTCGGTGGCGGCAGCGCCGCGAATGGCAGCGGTCGTGTGACGTCGATCGCGGCGAGCCCCAGCCGCGCCGTCAGCAGTCCGTTCAGCACGCCTTCTCCCAGTCGCTGCGACAGCTTCGCCGCGATGCCGTGGCCGAGCATCTGCTGCACCAGGCTGTCGCTCGCGGCCATGCCGCCGGTGATGGCGAGATGGGCGATGACGTGACGGAGCAGGCGGATCATGCCGAGCGCGCCGGGGCGGCCGCCATAGAGATAGGCGAGCTGGCGGATCAGGCGCAGCGCGGCCACGAACACGAACAGCACGTCGATCGCGGCGCGCGGGCTGACCGCGGTCACGATCGAGACCTTCTGCGCGGCTGAGGACACCAGCCGCCGCGCTTCCGCGTCCAGCGGCGACATCAACTCGCGCTCGGCGAGCCGGATCATGTCGGCACCGTCGATGATCTCGCCGGCGTGGCTCTCCAGCGTGGCCCGCGCCCGCGCGAGCTGCGGGTTCTGGTGCGCGATCTTGAGCAGGTCCTGCACGATGACGCGGCTCTCCTTGCGATCGTCGCTGGCAAGCACTGCGGCTGCGCGCTGATGCAGCTTCTCGATCGTCGCGAGCCGCGCAAGACCAAACGCCTCGCGTCCGATCACCACCGCGAGCGCCAGCGCGGTGACGAAGGCGAAGGTGAGGCCGACCAGGCCGAGGCTTTCGCTGCGCGCAAACAGGTCCTCGATCAGATGGACGACACCGAGTCCGACGCCGAGCAGCGTCAGCCCGGCCACGCCGGACCAGAACAGCGCGCCCCAGGGAAAGCCGCGGCGCGCCGGAAGCGCGGTTTGGACCGGCACCGGCAGCGCCAGCGGATCGGGCTCCGGCGTGATCTGGATGGTGGTACGGCCGAGCCGCGCCGTCTCGTCGGCCTCGGTGACGACGACGCCGGGATCGTCGAGCCGGAACGTCGCCGGCCGCCGCTGCTGGGATCGGTCGTTCATGACAGCTTGTCTCCGATCAGGAACTGCAAGGCACGGTCGAGGCGGATGTGTGGCAGCGTCGGCTCGCTCGTTCCCTCGCGTTCGAGCTTGGGCGGGCGGAAGCGCAAGAAGCGGAAATCGCTCTTCCCGGCGGCAGCACTTGAGAGGCCGCGGAACGCATCCGTGCCGTTGAAGAGCGGCTCGGGATCCAGCGGCAGATCGCCCGGAAAGGTCGCGACCTCAGTGCTGCCGTCGAAGAACTCGCCGCCGGCGCTTTCGCCCGCGGCGGGCGTTCCGAGGATGGACGGCAATTTGTCGCGGCCATGGGCGACCTGGGCTTCCCGGGTGGCGCGCACGGCGGCAAGCGCCACCACGTCGATCTGCGCGCCGGTATCTTCCGCGCGCGCCACGGCGCGCGAGACGGCGCGGCGCAGCACAGCCTCGAGCCGGTCGTGGCTGGAATGATGCAGATGGTCCGCCTTGGTCGCTGCGAACAGGATGCGATCGATGCGCGGACGGAACAGGCTGGAGAGGAACGTGCTGCGGCCGATGCGGAAGCAGTCGAGAATGCCGGCGAGCGCGGCTTCGAGATCGTGCAGCGCCTCCGGCCCCGAGTTGAACGCGGCAAGCGCATCCGCGAGCACGATCTGGCGATCGAGCCGGGCGAAATGATCCCGAAAGAACGGGCGCACCACGACGTCCTTGTAGGCTTCAAAACGGCGCACCATCATCGCCCACAGCGAGCCGTCCGGTGCCTGGCCGTTTGCCGGGACATCGAGCGGCGCAAAGGTCAGCGCGGGCGTGTCGGCGAGACTGCCCGGCATCAGGAAGCGGCCGGGCGGCAGCAGGCTCATCGCGAAGCGCTCGTCGCGGCAGGCGCGCAAGTAGTTGGTGAAGAGCTTTGCCGCGGTGAGCGTCGCCTGCTCGTCCTCGCGCGCCTCGGGCTTGAGCGTTGCAAGATGCGCGTGCCAATCGACGGCAAGATGTTCCCGGGGTGCCTCGCGCGACAGCGCAAGGCTTTCGGCCGACCATTGCTCATAACTCTTTTGCAGCAGCGGCAGGTCGAGCAGCCACTCGCCGGGATAGTCGACGATATCGAGCGTCAGCGTGCGGTCGGCGCCGTTCTGGCGCTGATAGTCGATGACGAGGCGCAGCTCGCTGATGTCGACGGTCGAGTTCGGCCAGGCCCGTTCCTCGATCAGCGCACGCAGATGGTTCTCATAGGCAAAGCGCGGCACCGCATCGTCCGGCTGCGGCGCCAGATGCGCCCGCGCGATCCGGCCCGAGGCATAGGCCTCGAACACCGGAAACCGGCCGCCGCGCGTCAGCCCGTGGATCAGCGCGGTGATGAATACCGTCTTACCGGCCCGCGACAGGCCGGTGACGCCAAGCCGCACCGTCGGATTGAAGAAGTGCTCGCCATAGTCGATCAGCGCCCGGGCCGACAGCCGCGCCTCCTCGACCATATCCTGGAAACTGAATGCCATATGAACGCGAGGGATCTCGGGCGGGGATACGCAAAATGGACTAGTCACAAAGGTGGCAACTACTTGACGAAAATCAAGCTTCATACTTCCACCGCCTTTGTCGGCAAATCAGCCGTTTGAACGACGCGCCGATCCCGAAAGACCCATAGAAGAGTTCATCGCCACGCCTTGCGGATTGCCATGATGGTCTTCCAATTGAAACAGCTCGCATCCACCTCCGTCCATGCGGCAGCCGACGCGATCGGCTGGAACTACGATCGCGCCGAGCTGATCGCCGACGGCATCATCCACGCGATCGGCGTCCTCTCCGGCATCATCGCCGCGACCGTGCTGGTGGTGCTGACCGCGGTCTATGCCGATGCCACCGACATCGTCGGCGTCTCGATCTATGTCGCCGGCCTGCTCTCGATGCTGGTGCTGTCGGCGACCTATAATCTCTGGCCGGTGTCGCCGGCCAAGTGGCTGCTGCGGCGGTTCGACCATTCCGCGATCTATCTGCTGATTGCGGCGACCTACACGCCGTTCATCCTGGCGCTCAAGAACAGCGTGTTCGCGCTGGTGCTGCTCGCCGGCGTCTGGTGCGTGGCGATCCTCGGCATCGTGCTGAAGCTTTTCTACCCCGGCCGGTTCGACCGCATGTCGGTCGGCATCTATCTCGCGATGGGCTGGAGCGGCGTGATGCTCTACGACGCCGTGGTCAGGGCGCTGCCGGCACTGGTGCTGGGCTTCGTGCTTGCGGGCGGCCTGCTCTACAGCTTCGGCGTGATCTTCCACGCCTGGCGGCGGCTGCGCTTCCAGAATGCGATCTGGCACGGCTTTGTCTTGGCCGGCGCGGCGTGCCATTATACCGCGGTGCTCGACCTCGTGTTGAGCTGAGCAAGTCCCGCGAAGCGGGATAAGCGGTATAAGGCAACACAAGACAATACGAGCCAAGAGGAGACGTCGCATGCAGGTGACCGGCAAGGTCGTGGTCGTCACGGGCGGCGCAAACGGCATCGGCAAGGCGCTGTGCGAGGCCTTTCACAATGCGGGTGCGGCCAAGGTCGTGGTCGCGGACATGGATGCCGCCAACGCAAGGGCGGTCGCTGCCATGGTGGACGGTGCCGCCTTCAAATGCGACGTCGCGCAGGAAAAGGACATCGCCCATGTCATCGAGGAGACCGAGCGGCAGTTCGGCCCGATCGAGCTGTTCTGCTCCAATGCCGGCATCGGCGGCGGCTTCGATCCGATGTCCGTCAATGCCGGCGGCGCCTCCGACGAGCCGTGGCAGCGGAGCTGGGCCATCCACGTCATGGCCCATGTCTATGCGGCGCGGCATCTGGTGCCGCGCATGAAGGCGCGCGGCGGCGGCTATTTCCTCAACACCATCTCGGCCGCGGGCCTGTTGTCGCAGGTCGGCAGCCCCGCTTATTCCACCACCAAGCATGCCGCGGTCGGCTTTGCCGAGAACCTCGCGATCTCGCACAAGGCCCACAACATCAAGGTCTCGATCCTCTGCCCGCAGGGCGTTGACACCAACATGCTGCGCTCGATCCCGAAAGGCCCGCAATCCGGCGACGGCGACCTCACGCCCGAGCAGGTGGCGAAAGACGTGCTGGCCGGCCTCCAGCAGGAGACGTTCCTGATCCTGCCGCACCCCCAGGTGCTCGGCTACATGCGCAAGAAGACCGAGAACTACGACCGCTGGATCGGCGGCATGGCCAAGATCCAGGCGAAGATGCGGGAAGAGTTCGGGAAGTGACTTGGGAAGTGACTTGGGGGCGGTGTGATTGAGGCCCGCTCGCGCCAAACACTCGCCGTCGTCCCCGCGCACGCGGGGACCCATAACCACAGGCAGGAATTTTACGAAGACCGGTAGTTACTCGGTGCTGACACCTGCACTTCATCGATAGATCACGCGGTATGGGTCCCCGCGTTCGCGGGGACGGCAGCGGAGTTCACGCCGCCGCCCCATCTTCCATCCGGCTCTGCTTGAGCGCCCGCGCATAGAGCATCATTCCCTCGCGCACCGTGTGCTGCTCGGCCGCCGTCAACGCCGCCAGCGCGCCGCTCACCTGCTGCCGGCCGAATGCGTGCAGCGCCTCCAGCGTGCGCCGTCCCTTCGCCGTCAGCGACAACAGCTTGCTGCGTGCATCCGCATCATCCGGCGTCTCCTTGAGCTCGCCGCAGTCGATCAGCTTGCGCACCAGGCGGCTGACGCTGGATTTCTCCAGCCGCAGGAAATCGCCGAGCTCGCCTGAATTCATCGGACCGCGGATGCCGATCTCCAGAATGGTGTGGACCGCCGAGGGCGGATAGTCCGACGCCGCCACCGTCGCATCCATGAAGCCGAGCTCGCGCACCATCAGCCGCGAGGCGGCGCGGATGTCGTCGATCAGCGAAAGATCGGCCATCTTGACTCCCGGCATATAGTTGTATCATACAACTATATGCGCGCAGCGTCGCGCGCAAGCGTTTTGGAGTGAGCCATGAGCGGAACTTTGCCGGCTGGTGAGCGGATGAAGGGCAAGGTCTGCCTCGTGACGGGCGGCGGCAGCGGCATCGGCCGCGCCACGGCCTTGCGGATGGCGGCCGAAGGCGCGGAAGCGATCGTTGTTGCGGGCCGGCGCGAGGCGGAGATCGAAGCGACCGCCGCCAGCTGCCGCGAGCTCGGCTCGGAGGCCATCCCGGTCAGGACCGACATCACGCGCGAGGAGGACGTCGCGCGCCTCGTCGGTGCGGCTCTGGAGCGTTATGGCCGGCTCGACGTCGCCTTCAACAATGCCGGCTTCCAGGAACGCCGCGCGCCGCTGGAAGAGCAGGGCACCGATATCTACGACAGCGTGTTCGACACCAATGTCCGCGCGCTGTTCCTGTGCCTGCGCCATCAATTGCCGGCGATGCTGGCGCAGGGGCGCGGCAGCATCGTCGTCAACGCATCCGTCAGCGGCGTGCGCAATCCCAATCCCGGCTTCTCGCTCTATTCGGCCTCCAAGGCGGCCGCGATCTCGCTGACGCGCTCGGCCGCGATGGAGAACGCCCCCCGCGGCATCCGCATCAACGCCGTCGCGCCCGGCCGTGTCGTCACCGACATGATGCTGCGCGCCGGCGTCGGCGACGTCGCAACCGTCGGTGCTGGCCTGCCGCTGCGGCGTATGGGAAATCCGGAGGAGATTGCGGAAGCGGTGGTGTGGCTCTCGTCCGACGCGTCATCCTACGTCGTCGGGCATGTGCTGGCGGCCGATGGGGGATTCCTGGCGTCGTGATATCGTAGCCCGGATGAGCGTAGCGACATCCGGGACTTTTGTCGTTGCAGCACCCCGGATATCGCTGCGCTCATCCGGGCTACGCGCGCCTCAATGCTTGTGCCCGTAAAGCACCGGCACCGCCGAATCCACGACGACCTCGACGAGGCTGGTGCCCTCAAACGCCATCCCGCGCTTCAGCGCTTCACCCAACTCCGCCGCCTTCGTCACCTGCACAGCGTGGCAGCCCATGCCTTCAGCGAGCCGGACGAAATCGATCCCCGGCAGTTCCAGTCCGGGCACGTTCCTCACCTGCATGACCTGGCTGAACGAGCGCATCGCGCCATAGCCGGAATTGTTGATGACGACGACGGTGAGCGGCAGCTTGCGCTGTGCGGCGGTCCACAGCGCCTGGATCGAATACATCGCCGAGCCGTCGCCGATCAGGCACACCGTGCGGCTCTTCGGCTTGCCGAGCGCCATGCCGACGGCGGCGGGCAGGGAGTAGCCGAGGCCGCCGCTCGACATCGTGTAAAAACTGTCTTGGCCGCGCATCGGCATGAACTTTTGCATCGCCGGCCGGTGCGAGGGCACTTCCTCGACCAGCGAGCTGCCATCCGGCATCGCCTGCGACAGCGAATGCAGCAGGAACTCCACCGGCAGCGGATCGGCAGCGAGCGGCGCCGGCGGCAGCGTGCGGCCAGTTGGCGTTGCGCGTTTGCTCTCCGGCAGGAGGTCGAGCAGCGCGCTAAGCGCCGGCTTCATCGTCGCAATGATGCTGGTGCCGACCGGCGTGACCGCCGCCGCATCCGGATCATCCGTGATCTGGAAGATGGTCGCCCCGCCATCGAAGATCGCGGCATGGCCCTCGACATGGAAGGTGAACACCGGCGCGCCGATCACGACGACGACATCGTGCTCGCGCAGCGCGTCGGACAGCTGTGCCGGCGAGGCGTGGAGGAAGCCGGCGAATTGCGGATGCCGCTCGGGAAACGAGCAGCGCGCCGAGAACGGGCTGACCCAGACGCTCGCCTTGGCCTTCTCGGCAACGCGCACCATCAGGTCCACCGCGCCGGCGCGATCGACGCCGGGGCCGACGACGAGGGCAGGGTGCTTGGCTGAACCGAGCACTGTGACTAGCGCCTTCATCGCGTCAGGCTCGGGTCCGATCTCGCGGCTGACCTTGCGCGCTTCGACCGGCGCTGTCGCATGCGTCCAGTCGTCGATCGGGATCGACACGAAGGTCGGCCCGCAGGGCGGCTGCATCGCGGTGTAATAGGCCCGCGCGATCGCGGCCGGCACGTCCTCGGGCCGCGCCGGCTCGACGCTGTATTTCACGTAAGGCCGCGGAAACTCCGACGCGCGCTCGGCATAAAGGAACGCCTGGAGCGGCAGGATCGAGCGAGCCTGCTGGCCCGCGGTGATCACGAGCGGGGTCTGGTTGCGGTGTGCGGTGTAGATGTTGCCGAGCGCGTTACCGACGCCGGCCGCCGAATGCAGATTGACGAAGCCGGCATTGCGCGTCGCCTGCGCATAGCCATCGGCCATGCCGACGGCGGAGGCTTCCTGCAGCGCCAGCACGTAGTCGATGTCGTCGGGCCAGTCGCTCAGGAACGGCAGCTCGGTCGAGCCGGGATTGCCGAACACCCTGTCGATGCCGAAAGAGCGCAGCAGGTCGAGCGTCGCCTGCTTGACGGTGACGGATTTGCTGCCGGTCTTGCCGTTCTTCGCCATGATTTCCGTCCCTTGTTAATTCCTCATCCTGAGGAGCGCGTCTTCGCGCGTCTCGAAGGATGAAGGCCCGGCTGGTGGCCTCGCCCTTCGAGACGCGCGCGAAGGGCGCGCTCCTCAGGGTGAGGGTCTAAGTTCCTGCATCGCGGCTACGCTCGCAATGACGAGGAAGCTGCGGTGGCTCACCACACCGCGGTGCCCTTCATCGTCGGCTGCCCTTCGGCATTCGCGGTCCACAGCTCCATGCTCTCGCCGCTGTCATTCGCGTTGATCGAGAACTCCGTGCCCTCGAACAGCGGCTGCACGCCGCGATAGGTGAACTTCGTCGGCGCCTTGCCGCCGCGCAGCTTCGCCGCCATCTCGATGATCAGCGCCGCCTGCAATGGGCCGTGGAAGATCAGGCCAGGATAGCCCTCGACCTCAGTGACGTAGTCGCGGTCGTAATGGATGCGGTGGCCGTTGAAGGTCAGCGCCGAGTAGCGGAACAGCAGCACGGGATCGGACACATGCGTCTCGCGGTGCTGCGCCTGCGACGGCGGGGGCGGAGCCTTCGCCGTTGCCGGCGCGCTGCTCGTCATCTCGCGATAGACGATATCCTGCCGCTCGCGGATGGCCGTGCCGCGCGGCGAGGAGATGCTGTGCTCGACCGAGACGAAGCACAGCGTGCCGGTCGATCCCGTCTTCATCTGCACATCGGCGATGCGCGAGGTCCGCGTCGATTCATCGCCGACGCGCAAGGGCTGCAAGAACTCGATCTCGCCGCCGGCCCACATCCGGCGCGGCAGCGGCACCGGCGGCAGGAAGCCGCCGCGGGTCGGATGGCCGTCGGGCCCGAGCATCGACATCGGAAACACCGGCTGCGCCAGGCACCAGTGCACCGTGAACGGCGCGGCATCGCCCGTTTTGGGTTCGCCGACCTCCTGGAACAGCGTCGCGCGCAGGCCCTTGACGAGCTGCGCGGTGACGATGTCGGTGGCCTCCGTGCTGCGGCCGATCCATTGCCGCAAATGATCGATGTCGAGCTTCCCGGTCATCACGCCTCGCTCTGTTACTTCCTGGATTGGGGATCTTCGCCGATGCCGGGCACAGCGCCGTAAGCGCGCGTCTCGCCGACGATGATCGGCGCCGGGGCGGGATAGCTGACGCGGCCGTTCGGCGTGTCGACCTCGATGCGGCGCAGATGCGGATGGTTGGCGAGGTCGGCCATGGTGTTGACCTCGGCAAAGGCGATGTCGGCGTCCGACAGCCGCTTGAGCAGCTCGTCGCGCGTCATCTGGCCGAAGCTGCCGGCGACCGTCTTGTCGGTGAAGTCGCGGTTGCGCACGCGCTCGACCATGTTGGCGACGCGGGGATCGGCGGGCAAATTCGGCTGGTCCAGCACCTCGGCGCACAGCGTCTTCCACTCGCGCTCACTCTGGATCGAGATCAGGATGTCCTTGCCGTCCTTCGAGGTGAACACGCCATAGGGCGCGATCGAGGGATGGCGCAGGCCCATGCGCTTGGGCGGATTGCCGGCCTCGGCATTGAGCAGCGGCACGGTGCACCAGTCCGCCATCACGTCGAACATGGAGATGCGGATGTCGGCGCCCTTGCCGGTGCGGCCCCGCGCGATCAGCGCTTCCAGGATTGCCGCATGCGCGGTCGCGCCGGTCGCGACGTCCACGATCGACATGCCGACGCGCGAGGCGCCGTCGGGATTGCCGGTGATCGAGGCAAGCCCGCTCTCGGCCTGGATCAGGAGATCATAGGCCTTGCGGTGCGCGTAGGGGCCCTCGTCGCCATAGCCGGTGATCGTGCACGAGATCAGCTTCGGATAGTCCTTCAGGAGCCGCTCGCGCGAAAAGCCGAGCTTGTCCATCGAGCCCGGCTTGAGGTTCTGGATCAGCACGTCGGCGCTCGCGATCAGATTCTCGAGCTCGGCGCGGCCCTCCTTGGTGGCGAGATCGACCACCGCCGACCGCTTGCCGCGGTTGAGCCAGACGAAGTAGCTGCTCTGGCCCTTGGCTGCCGCGTCATAGCCGCGGGCGAAATCGCCCTCGGGCCGCTCGATCTTGATGACTTCCGCGCCCGCATCCGCCAGGCGCGAGGAGCAGAACGGCGCCGCGACCGCCTGCTCGACCGCAATCACCCTGATCCCGTCAAGTGCTCCCATGGTGCGACCTCAATACGAGCGGGGCATGCCGAGCACATGCTCGGCGACAAAGGACAGCACGAGGTTGGTCGAGATCGGCGCCACCTGGTACAGTCGCGTCTCGCGGAACTTGCGCTCGACATCGTATTCCTCGGCGAAGCCGAAACCGCCGTGGGTCTGGATGCAGGCATTGGCCGCTTCCCAGGACGCATCGGCCGCGAGCATCTTGGCCATGTTGGCCTCCGCGCCGCAGTCGAGCCCGGCCTCGTATTTGCGCGTCGCCTCCTTCACCATCAGATCGGCCGCGCGCATCGAGGCGTAGGCCTTGGCGATCGGGAACTGGATGCCTTGATTCTGGCCGATCGGCCGGCCGAACACGGCGCGCTCCTTGGCGTAGCTGGTGGCCTTGGCGATGAACCATTTGGCGTCGCCGACGCATTCGGCCGCGATCAGGATGCGCTCGGCATTCATGCCGGAGAGGATGTAGCGAAAACCCTTGCCTTCCTCGCCGATCAGGTTCTCCGCCGGCACCTTCATGTCGGTGAAGAACACTTCGGTGGTGGCGTGGTTCATCATGGTGCGGATCGGGCGGATCTCGAGACCGTTGTTCTTCGCCTCGCGCATGTCGACGATGAACACCGAGAGCCCATCCGTGCGCTTCTTGACCTGCTCCTTCGGCGTGGTGCGCGCCAGCAGCACCATCAGGTCGGAATGCTCGGCGCGGCTGGTCCAGATCTTCTGGCCGTTGACGACGTAGCTGTCGTTGCCTTCCTTGCGCGCGAAGGTCTTCAGCGAGGAGGTGTCGGTGCCGCTGGTCGGCTCGGTGACGCCGAAGGCCTGAAGCCGCAATTCGCCGCTGGCGATCTTCGGCAGGTACTTTGCCTTCTGCTCGGCATTGCCGTGCCGCAGCACGGTGCCCATCGTGTACATCTGGGCGTGACAGCCGCCGCCGTTGCAGCCCGCACGCTGGATCTCTTCGAGGATCGCAGCCGCGGCCGACAGCTTCAGGCCCGCGCCGCCATATTCCTCGGGGATCAGCACCGAGAGATAGCCGGCCTGCGTCAGCGCATCGACGAAGGCCGTCGGGTAAGCCATCTCGCGGTCGAGCTTGCGCCAGTATTCGCCGGGAAACTGCGCGCAGAGCTTTGCGACGGCTTCGCGGATGTCGGCGTGATCCTCGGTGGGGTGTTGGTCTTGCTTTTCTTGGCTCATGGCGTTTCCAATCGATAGCGGCAGTTAAGATAACGCCGGCCAATCCCCTGGCGTTGTGAAAACAATGCCAGCCCCCTATGCTCATTTGCTATAGCGTATGGAGTAGCCTTCCAGGATTGGCAAGCATGGATTTCCGGCAGCTCAGGACCTTCAGTTGCGTGGCGGAGCTCGGCAGCCTCTCCAAGGCGTCCGACACGTTGCGCGTGGCGCAGCCGGCGCTGAGCCGGCAGATCAAGCTCCTGGAACACGAGCTGCGCACCGAATTGTTCACCCGCAATGGCCGCGGCATGGTGCTGACCGAGGCGGGACGCCTGCTCCTGGCACGCACCTCCGGCATCGTGCGGCAGATCGACCAGATCCGCGACGACATCCAGTCGGCCAAGGGGCCGCCGTCCGGCCAGGTCGTGCTTGGCCTGGTTCCGACCGTGAGCTGCGTGCTGTCGGCGCGCTTCGCGCGGCGCAGCGTCGAGAGGTTTCCCGGCATCTCGCTGCGCATCGTCGAGAGCTACAGCGGTCATCTCGTCGAATGGCTGCATCGCGGCGAGATGGACCTTGCCATCCTCTATGGCCGCTCCGCCGACCTGCATCTCAACGTCGAGAGTCTCGGCCGCGACAACATCGTCGCGGTCGGCCCGCGCGGCTGCGGCCTGTCGCGCAAGAAGAGCGTCGATATCGGCTGGCTCTTGCGCCAGCGCCTGGTCCTGCCCAGTCACTCGCACGGCCTCCGCGCGCTGATCGAGCACGCGGCCGCCCAACGCAAGATCAAGCTCAACGTCCAGCTCGAGGCGGATTCGTTTCGCGTGCTGACGAGCCTGGTCGAGGAGGGGCTCGGCTTCGCGCTGCTGCCGCCCTCGTCGGTCCATGGCGAGGTCGCGGACGGACGGCTGGAGACCGCGCCAGTATCCAGGCCGATGACGCGCGAGCTCATTTTCGCCTCTCCGATCGACCGTCCGGCCTCGACGGCCTCGCTCGCCATCACCGCGCTCCTGCGCGAGGAGGTCGCCGCCTGCCGCAAGGAAGGGCTGTGGGACATCAAATTGAGTTAGATGCGGTGGTGTCGTAGAACAGTCAGGCGCCGACTTGCCTTCGCATCTGGCGCGAGCTGTCATGCCGAAATTTTATAGCTGGTATGTCGCCGCGCTGTCGCTGCGGCCGTGATGCGCATCCGCATCCAAGACCTCGTCATTGCGAGCGCAGCCAAGCAATCCAGGAATTCCTCCGCGGCGGCAGTCTGGATTGCTTCGCTGCACTCGCAATGACGGAGTGTGTTGCGGCGGCTGTGCCTACCCCGGTATCCGCACCGGCAGCGACTCATACCCCTTGATGAAGCTCGAATAGATTCGCTTGGGCTCGCCGACGACCTCGATCCGGTCGAACCGCTTCAGCATCTCCTCCCAGACGATCCGGAGCTGGAGTTCGGCGAGCCGCATGCCGACGCAGCGGTGGATGCCGAAGCCGAAGGAGAGGTGGGTGCGCGGCCGCGGGCGGTCGATGATGAAGTCGTTCGGCTTGTCGAACATCTCCTCGTCGCGGTTGCCGGAGACGTACCACATCACGACGCGGTCGCCCTTCCTGATGTGCTTGCCGCCAATTTCGGTGTCTTGGAGCGCGGTCCGGCGCATATGCGCCAGCGGCGTCTGCCAGCGGATCACCTCCGGCACCATGGAATCGATCAGCATCGGATTGTTCCGCAGCATCTCGTACTGGTCCGGGTTCTCGTTCAGCGCCAGCACCGAGCCGGTCATGGTGTTGCGCGTGGTGTCGTTGCCGCCGACGATGAGCAGGATGATGTTGCCCATCAGGTTGTCGGGGTCCATGAAGCGGGTCGCATCGTTATGGGCCATCAGCGACAACAGGTCGTTGCGCGGGGCGGAGTTGACGCGCTCGTTCCACAGCTTCGACATGTAGGCGTAGCACTCGTCCATCTCGCGGCGGCGCTCTTCGGCCGAGGCGACGATGCCGCTTTTGGGCAAGGCGGTCGAGACATCGGACCAGCGCGTCAGCTTGCGCCGTTCCTCCCAGGGGAAGTCGAACAGGGTCGCCAGCATCTGCGTCGTCAGCTCGATCGAGACGCGTTCGACGAAGTTGAAGGTCTCGTTGCGCGGCAGATTGTCGAGCACGGTCTGCGAGCGCTGCCGGATCAGTTTTGCGAGTTCGTCCAGATGCTGAGGGGTGAACATCGGCGACACCGTCTTGCGCTGCGACGAGTGCTTGGGCTGGTCCATGGCGATGAAGCTTGGCCAGTCATAGCCTTGCGGCACGTCGCGGATCGAGATCCCGCCGAGCGTCGAGTCCGAGGAGAAGATGCCGTGATTGGTGTCGACATGCATGATGTCGTTGTATTTCACCACCGACCAGTAGGGCTCGATCGGCGCATTGGTGCAGTAATGCACCGGCTCTTCCTTGCGCAGCCGCTCGAACCACGGCCACAGCGTGTCGTCCTGGAACAGCCTGGGTGCGCCGGGGTGGAACTGCGCCAATGGCGTCGCATAGGCCTCTTCCCGCGCCTTGCGCATGCGTTCGGCCTTGTCCACTTGAACCGGCGCTTGGATGTTCATGGTTGTGGCTCCAGTTGTTTCTTCTTCGCCTCTCCCCGCCTGCGGGAGAGGCCGGATTGCATCGAAGACGCAATCCGGGTGAGGGGAATCTCCGCGAGTCCGGCTTTTACCGTCTTCGCGGAGAGAGCCGCTCACCCCGACCCTCTCCCCGTAAGAACGGGGAGAGGGAGATTTCTCACGCCGAAATCTTCACCGGCAGCGTCTCCAGTCCCTTCACGAAACTCGAATAGACGCGCCTGGGTTCGCCGACCACATCAATATGGTCGAAACGCTTGAGAATTTCTTCCCAAATAATCTTGAGCTGGAGTTCAGCAAGCCGCAGGCCGACGCAGCGGTGAATACCGAAGCCGAAGGAGAGATGCGTGCGCGGGCGGGCGCGATCGATGATGAAATCGTAGGGCTTTTCGATCGCCTCCTCGTCGCGGTTGCCCGAGACGTACCACATCACGACCTTGTCACCCTCCTTGATCCGCTTGCCGCGGAACTCGAAGTCGGAGAGCGCGGTACGGCGCATATGCGCCAGCGGCGTCTGCCAGCGGATGACTTCCGGCACGAAGCTGTCGAGCAGGGCGGGGTTCTCGCGCAGCTTGCGATACTGTTCCGGATGCTGGCTCAGGGCGTAGATCGAGCCCGACATGGTGTTGCGGGTGGTGTCGTTGCCGCCGACGATCAGAAGGATGAGATTGCCGAGGAAGTTCTTCGCATCCATGTCGCGGGTTGCGGCGCCATGCGCCATCATCGAGAGCAGATCGCTCTTCGGCGGCTGCGCTATGCGCTCCTTCCAGAGCCGCGCGAAATAGCCTGCGCATTCCGTCAGCTCCGCCTGACGCTCGTCTTCGGTGGCGACGAGGCCGTCGGGCCCGGGAATCGTGGTGGCGATGTCGGACCAGCGCGTCAGCTTGCGGCGGTCTTCCCAGGGGAAGTCGAACAGCACCGCGAGCATCTGCGTGGTGAGCTCGATCGAGACGTGATCGACCCAGTCGAACACCTCGCCACGCGGCAGATTGTCGAGGCACTCGGCCGATCGCTGGCGGATGTTGATGGCGAGATTGTCCAGATGCGTCGGTGTGAACATCGGCGCGACGGTCTTGCGCTGCGCGGCGTGGCGTGGCGGGTCCATCGAGATGAAGCTCTCGCGGCGCAGGTCCGGATCGATGTCGCGGATGGTGATGCCGCCGAGCGCGGACGCCGAGGAGAACACGGAATGATTGGTCTCGATCTCCATGATGTCGTTGTAGCGCGTCACCGACCAATACGGTCCGAACATCGAGTCCTTGCAGTAGTGCACGGGATCTTCCCGGCGCAGGCGATCGAAATAGGGCCAGAACGTATCGGTCCTGAACAATTCGGGATCGCCCGGATCGAACTGCTCCAGCGGCAGTGACGATGCGCGCTCGCGCAAGGCGTCGAGCTTGGACGCGCTCTCCATGGTCCCATGCATGACCAATCTCCCTGGTGTGAACCGCGCGTTCTCGTTGAATTCTGCGCTGCGGTATTTGATTTGCAATTACAGCCGGTTGTCAGCGCCGGAGCAAGGGAGAGTTTTGCCACATCCAACCTTCACGAGAGTGTCGGACGACCGTCACGCTGCCACGCGAACGTGATCTCCCGCAGGCCGCTCGGTGGGGAATCGTGCAAGAAGCCGACGGGAATCGGGGTAAATCGAACCCGCCCATCTTGGGGATCGACTAATCTCTGATCTATAGTTTGACCGCGACAGGTCCGCACCTCGAGGTTGCCGCTGTGAACGACATGCAATGGGCCCCCATCGGCTCCGAACCCGTACCCCCGCCGCTGCCGCCGACGCGGGTCGACTTCGCCGGCAACCGCTCCGAGTTCCGCAAACTGGCCACCAGGGGTGCCATGCTGGAGCTCGTCACCTTCGGCTTCTACCGGTTCTGGCTCGTCACCGACATCCGCCGCCATCTGTGGTCGAACACCGCGATCGATGGCGATGCCGCCGAATATACCGGCCGGGCTAAGGAGCTGCTGGTCGGCTTCCTGTTCGCGCTTGCGATCCTGGTGCCGATCTATCTCGCCTATTTCCTCGTCGGCATCGAGTTCGAGCGCTGGCAGGGCTTTGCCTCGACGCCGCTGTTCATCAGCTTTTACGCCTTCGGCCAGTTCGCGATCTTTCGCGCGCGGCGCTACCGGTTGACCCGTACGGTCTGGCGCGGCGTGCGGTTCTGGATGGACGGCTCGGGCTGGGCCTATTCGTTCCGCGCCATGGCGTGGGGCCTCTTGGTGTTCCTGACCCTCGGACTGGCGCTGCCGTGGCGCGAGGCGGCGCTCGAGCGCTACAAGATGCAGCACACCCATTACGGTGATTTGCGCGGCGATTTCGAAGGCGACGGCTGGACGTTCTTCAAGCGCGGCTGGTGGCTGTGGCTGCTCAGCCCGCTCGCGGTGCTGATCTTCCCGCTCGCCCCGTTCTTCTATGCCGAGTTCAAGGCGCGCGAATGGCGCTGGTGGCTCGACGGCATCCGCATCGGCGGCGTCAGCCTGTCCTCGAAACTGCCGCATGATGCGTTCTACGGTCTCTACTGGAAAGTGATCGGTTGGTGGGTGCTGCTCTCGGCCATTTTCGGCGCCTATCTCGGCGGCGCGACCATGCTCGTCGTCCAGCTGAGCGGCCTTCCGGCCGAGCAGGTGTTCGGGTCCGACAATGCCGCCACGAGCATCCCGATGCTGGTCATGATGGTCATCGGCTATTTCGCCGTGGCGCTTGCCGTCAACATCGTCATGCGCGTCTATCTCCAGCGCGATCTCTGGGCCAAGGTGCTGGAAACCGTCGAGGTGCATAACATCGCCTCCGCCGCCGATGTGCGCGGCAGCGGCGAGCTTGCCAGCGCGCTCGGCGAAGGCTTTGCCGATGGACTCGATGTCGCGGGATTCTGAACTGTGAGTGACGTGTTCGCCGAAGCACCGGCGCAGTCCGCAAAGCCGACGATCTTCTACGACGGCGTATCGAGCCGCAGGCGGCAGGTGACGCTGGCGCTCGGCGATGCGCTCGAGATCGCCGAGGAGGGCGGGACGCCGGTTCGCTGGGCCTATGCCGACATCCGCCGCGCCGACAGTCCGGCCGGCGTGTTGCGTTTGGCCTCGACCTCCGCGCCGCCCCTGGCCCGGCTCGAAATTCGCGATGCTGCACTGGCCGCAGACGTGACCGCCCGCTGCATGCGTCTCGACGAACATCAGACCTCGCGCCGCGGCGTCGCAAAAATCGTCGGCTGGTCGGTGGCCGCCGCCGTCTCCATCGTCTGCGTCGTCCTGTTCGGCGTGCCGCTCGCCGCCGACCGTCTCGCGCCGCTGGTGCCGAAGCCCGTCGAACGGCGCATCGGCGATGCCGCCGAGGTCCAGATGAAGACCATCTTCGGCCGCAGCGTGTGCGAAGATCCGGCGGGGAAGGCCGCGTTCACCAAGCTCGTCAACCGCCTGCGCGATGCCGCCGGCCTCGACGATGATTCCGCGACGGCGGGCGTGCTGCCGACCTCCGTGCCGAACGCGTTCGCGTTGCCGGGCGGCAAGGTGTTCGTGCTGAAGGGCCT
Source organism: Bradyrhizobium cajani (assembly GCF_009759665.1). Taxonomy (GTDB): domain Bacteria; phylum Pseudomonadota; class Alphaproteobacteria; order Rhizobiales; family Xanthobacteraceae; genus Bradyrhizobium; species Bradyrhizobium cajani. Next base: position 369,514 of record NZ_WQNE01000002.1, on the reverse strand, counting down.
GCTGGACAAGGCCGAAAGCCCCGACGAGCTCGCCGGCATCCTTGCCCACGAGCTCGGCCATCTCAAGCATCACGACAACATGCGTGGGCTGATCTACAACGGCGGCACCTCGTTCCTGATCGGCCTGTTGTTCGGCGATGTCACCGGCTCCTCCGCCGTGATCTTCGCCTCGCGCAGCCTGGTCGAAGCGTCCTATTCGCGCGAGGCCGAGACCGCCGCGGATACATTTGCGATCGAGATCATGCACAAGCTCGGCCGCTCGCCGAAACCTGCGGCCGAGCTGATGTTCCGCGTCACCGGCAAGGAAGGCGGCTCCGGGTTGACGACCATCCTCGCCAGCCATCCGCTGACCGAGGACCGCCTCGCACGCATGACCAGGGAAGATCGCCCCGCCAGTGGCCCGCCGCTGCTGACGGACAAGGAGTGGCAGGCGCTGAAGTCGATTTGCGGCAGCGGGAAGATTTGAGAGGAGCATGGCGCGAAGCTCGCATGCGGCCATCCTTCGAGACGCCCGCTTTTGCGGGCTCCTCAGGATGAGGACTGAGTGCGTGGCGGCAAGTTTCACCGGCAAAGTTGCTGTTTAGCCTCATCCTGAGGAGACCGCGCAGCGGTCGTCTCGAAGGACGAGGCGTTCACTCAGGCCTCGCCAGGCTCATAGGCGATAAGCCCAGCCCACACGGGGAGAGGCGCACAGCTTTCGTTGCTACTACCGCGTCCCGTAGGCGCGATCGCCGGCATCGCCGAGGCCCGGCAGGATGAAGCCGTTCTCATCGAGACCTTCGTCCACGGCAGCGGTCCAGATCGGCACGTCCGGATGCAATCCGCGCAGCCGTTCGAGTCCTTCCGGCGCGGCAATCAGGCAGGCAAGGCGAATGTCCCTGGCGCCGCGCTCCTTCAGACGGTCGATTGCGGCGACGGCCGTGTTGGCGGTCGCCACCACCGGGGTCACCACGATCGCGAGGCGCTCGCCGAGGTCGGAGGGCGACTTGAAGAAATACTCGACCGCGGCAAAGCTGTGCGGCTCCCGATAGAGCCCGATATGCGCGACGCGCGCGGTCGGCACCAGGTCCATCATGCCGTCGACGAAGGTGGTGCCGGCACGCAGCACCGGCACGAACACCAGTTTCTTGCCGGCGATCTTGGCCGAATGCATCGTCGCCAGCGGCGTCTCGATGACGGTGTCGGCGAGCGGCAAATCGCGCGTCACCTCGTAGCACAGGAGCATGCCGATCTCCTTGATCAGCTCCCGGAACGATTTGGTCGAGATCGATTTGTCCCGCACCAGCGTCAGCTTGTGCTGCACCAGCGGATGATCGACGATCGTGACGCCTTCCATGATCGGATGCTCCTGAAATTCATCTGACCGTCATTGCGAGCGCAGCGAAGCAATCCAGAATCTCGCCGCGGTGGGACTCTGGATTGCCTCGCTGCGCTCGCAATGACGGGCGTGGTCGCAAATCTTTGTCATGCTCTAAAACACGGTGCCGTCGCTGATCACCTTGAGCGGCGGCGCGCCGTCGGGGCGGCGCGCGAAGGCAATAGCGCGGCCCGCGGCCCAGGTGCCGCCTTCGAGAATGCTGGCGAGCGGCAATGTCTCGGGCGTGCGGCCGAGCTTGGCGCGCACCAGCGCGGCAAGCCGGTCCAGCAACGCAACAGTCAGCGCGCGCCACTCCACGACCAGCCGCGAATCCACCGCATGCGCACGCGTGGCATCGGCGGGATCACGCAGGCGCAGCACCTCGTGATCGACGAACAGGCCGCCATTGCGATATTCGGCCAGCCCGGTCAGGCCGTCGATGTCGGTGACCTGAAATCCGGCGCGTTGAAGCGGCTCGATCAGCGAATAGCTCAGCCATTGCGACAGCTTGTGCAGGGGTACGAGGCCTGCCGTCGCATCATCGGCCTTGATCGCCGGATGTCGCCAGCAATCGCCGAGCGGAATTCCCGCAAGCTCGAGCCGCGACGGCCAGATCGGTCCGAGCTGGTTCAGCACCGCCGCCAGGATCGCGGGCGCAGGAATCGCGCCGTCATTTGCCTGTGCCGCGATGTGGTCGAACAGGCCGCCCGGCCGCGGCGTGTCGTGCAAGCCGAAAACCTCGGCACGCTCTGCCATGAGCTTGCCGAGACGCCGCAGCAGATCGGTACGGCCCTCGAGCCCGAGCAGGGGATTGGCATCGCTCACCTGAAAGGCCGATGTGAGCGCGGCAAGCGGCAGCTTCGCGAGCACGTCCGCATCGGCCCGGAGCGGGGCGCGTTCATTGCCGGAAAAGAGGCCGCTCGCGAACATGTCGAGGCTTGCAATGGCGAGCCCTTCGGAGCGGCCGATGCCTTGCCCCGTCACCGCGTCGCGATATCGCCACGCCGCGCCCGCGCCGGCGTCGAGCAGCACGCTGACGATGGCAAGATCGAACTCGGCGCGCGCCCGCGCCGCGCGGTCCGGCCAGGTTGCCGCGTCGGCAAGCCGCGCCCAGCGATCGGCGCCGCCAAGCACGAAATGCCGCCAGCGCGCATGGAAGGGAATGTCCAGCGTCGGATAGGCTTTTCGCGTGACCGCGAGCACGGCCTCCGCGACGCCATCCATGCGATCGAGATCGATCGTGAAGTGGTTCAAGCCGCCGGCAAGGCCGAGCTCGAGCATCTGGCCGGCGCGCGCACGAACCGCTGTTGCGGTGAGCAGCGAGCGCGCCTGTCGTTCCAAAGCATCCGCCATGGCGCGATCAATATTTTTCCAGCGAACGCCCGACCACGTCGTCGACGTCCTTCTCCGGCGCAATGTCGGTCGAGTAGTAGCCGGCGGCCTTCTTCGCGGCGATCTCGACATAGGCGTCGGCGGGAATGAGCTCGGGCGGGATCGGCACGCGCTCGACGATGTCGATGCCTTGCGAAGTGAGCGCATCGTATTTCATGTCGCTCATCGACAGGAAACGGTCGATGCGCTTCAGGCCGAGCCAGTGGATCGTATCGGGCATGAGTTGCTGGAAGCGCGCGTCCTGGACGCCGGCGACGCATTCGGTGCGCTCGAAATAGGCGGCGGCCGCGTCGCCGTCCTCCTGGCGCTTGCGCGCGTTGTAGACCAGGAATTTGGTGACCTCGCCGAGCGCACGGCCTTCCTTGCGGTTGTAGACGACGAGCCCGAGCCCGCCCTCCTGTGCGCCGCGCGCGGATTCCTCGATACCGTGGATGAGATAAGGCCGGCAGGTGCAGATGTCGGAGCCGAACACATCGGAGCCGTTGCATTCGTCATGCACGCGGCAGGTGATCTTGGTGCGATGGTCTGGCAGCTTGGCGACGTCGCCGAACATGTAGACGGTGGTGCCGCCGATCGGCGGCAGGAACACCTTCATGTCCGGCCGCGTGACCAGTTCGGGGAACATGCCGGCGGTCTGCTCGAACAGCGTGCGGCGCAGCTCGGTCTCGCTGGTCCCGAAGCGCGCGGCAAGGCCGGGCAGGTACCAGACCGGATCGATCGCGATCTTCACCACCGAGACGCTGCCATTGGCATGCACGACCTCGCCGTCGGCGCGCAGCCGTTTTGCGGCCAGCGCTTCGCGGATCTCCGGCAGGTCGAGCCGCGCCCGCGTCACCGCGATGCTCGGCCGGATGTCGACGCCCTCGGCGATCTCTGTGCGGAAATTCTCCGCGACGAGATGTCCCCAGGGATCGAGCGCGACGATTTTGGCGGGATCGCTCCATTGCGGGAACGGCCCGATGGTCGCGGCCGGAAAGGTGTTGGTGAGGTCGGGGCGCCGGATCGGATCGAGCGCGCCGGCGGAGACCGCGAGCGCGCGGTACATCGCATAGGAGCCGCCATGGCTGCCGATCACGTTGCGATGCCCGGCGCGCGACACCGTGCCGACGATCGGCCCCCTGGCGCGCGCATCCGCGGCACCCCAGTGGATCGGGAAGGCGGCCTTCTTGCCCGGCTCCGGATGCGAGGTGAGGCGGATGTGGTCGGTACGGTTCGCACGGCTCATGTCCAGGCTCCCAAAAAGCCAACGGCCCGCCGCTCGGACGGGCCTGGCTTGGTCGCGTTGCCAGTCGAGGACACCGGCGACGCAAGCTCAATCCAACATATTGTAGCGGCCGGCGACGACAGACAAGTTAATCGTGCCGGGCGGGCAGGGCCCTTCGTTGTCAAATTCCTGTCGTCAACGCGTCGGCAGGGCTCGCCTGAACGCCGCGCTGGCCGACCTCGCCGCTCTGCCTGCGCGGCCAGTTTAAGAGATTGAAATATTTTCATTTTTCATGTTTTCAAGGGGCTGCGCCGCCCTTGCCTCGGAGACTGCCATGCCCACCGCCAGCTATATCGATCCCCGCAACGGACAGCTTTATCCGCTGGAGCAGCCGCGCTGGTGCTCGGACGAGCGCACGCCGCTGCTGGTGACGCCGGGCACCGGCATCTCGCGCGCGGACATCGAGTCCCGCACGCGCTCGCTCTGGCGCTACAAGGCGGCGTTGCCGGTCGAGATCAAGAATCCGATCACGCTCGGCGAAGGCTGCACGCCGCTGGTGCAGCGGGATTGGGGCGATCTGCGCCCGCTGTTCAAGCTCGAATGGTTCAACCCGACCGGCAGCTTCAAGGACCGCGGCTCCGCAGTGATGCTGTCCTTCCTGCGCCAGGTCGGCGTCGACGCCATTCTGGAGGACTCGTCGGGCAATGGCGGCTCGTCGATGGCTGGGTTAGGGGCCGCCGGCGGCATGCGCGTGACGATCCTCGCGCCGGCCTCGACCTCGCCGGCCAAGATCGCGCAGGTCCGCGCCTATGGTGCTGCGGTGCAGCTCGTCGAGGGCCCGCGCGAGGAGTCGGAGGCCGAAGCCATCCGCCAGTCGAGCCAGACGTTTTACGCCAGCCACAACTGGCAGCCGTTCTTTCTCGAAGGCACCAAGTCGCTCGCCTATGAGATCTGGGAAGACCTCGGCTTCCGCGCGCCCGACAACGTCATCGTCCCCGTCGGCGCCGGCAGCAGCCTGCTCGGTTGCGCCTTCGGTTTCCGCGAGCTGCTCAAGGCGGGCCAGATCGCAAGACTGCCGCGCCTGTTCGCGGCGCAGCCGCTGAACTGCTCGCCGATCGACGCGAGCTTCAAGGCCGGCGTCGATACGCCCGTCGCGCGCGAAGTGAGCAAGACCATCGCCGAAGGCACCGCCATCAAGAATCCCCTGCGTCTGCGGGAGATCATCGGCGCACTTCGCGAGAGCGGCGGCGGCACCGTCGCGCTCGCTGAGGACGAGATCGTCGCCGCCTTGCGCCGTCTTGCGCGGCAAGGATTGTTCGCCGAGCCGACCAGCGCCAGCGCGGCCGCGGCGCTGGAAAAACTCTCCGGCGCGGGCGCCATCAAGGCGAACGAGACCACGGTCGCCGTCCTCACCGGCACCGGCCTGAAGGCCGCAACCACAGTGGCCGACCTCGTGCAGTAGTTCGTGAAAAGATCCTGCCGGACCGCGTTGAACCTTCGAACTCCGTCGCCAGCCTCATGAAGACCGACCTTGGGCAAAAGGAGAGTTCCATGACTGCGCAGGATCCGTTTGCAGGTTTCAAGGCCATCCAGAAGGAGGCCTGGTCGCTGTTCACGCCGATGGAGGTCTTCACCACACCGACGGCCGCCAAGCTGGTCAATTTTGCCGGCGTTGCCGCCGGTCAAAGGGTTCTCGACGTGGGTTGCGGCACCGGCGTTGCCGCGATCACGGCGGCGCGCCGCGGTGCGAAGGTGAGGGGGCTCGACCTTTCGCCTGTCCTGATCGAGCGGGCCCGCGAGCACGCGCAGCTGGTGAACCTCGATGTCGACTTCACCGAGGGCGACGCCGAAAGTCTGCCCTATGGCGACAACGAGTTCGACGTGGTGCTCAGCCAGTTCGGCCACATGTTCGCGCCGCGTCCGGATGTCACCATTGGCGAGATGCTGCGCGTGCTGAAGCCCGGCGGCACCATCGCCTTCTCCACCTGGCCGCCGCATCTCTATGTCGGGCGCATGTTCGCCCTGGTCGGCCGCCACCTGCCGCCGCCCGAGGGCGTGGCATCACCGGCGTTGTGGGGCGATCCGAAGATCGTCGCCGAGCGCCTCGCGGGCAAGGCGAACGATCTTTCCTTCGAGATGGACATGATGACGCCCTCCGCGCTCAGCCCGCAGCATTTCCGCCGCACCATGGAAGGGACGATCGGGCCCTTGATCAAGCTCATTGCCCAGTACAAGGACGAGCCGGACAAGCTGCACGGCTTTCGCACCGAGTTCGAGGCGCTGATCTCCGAATATTTCGACGGAAGCAGCAACGTGATGCGCCAGCAGTTCCTGATGACCAAGGCGAAGAAGGTGTGAGAGCGTAGCCGAAGGCAACGCGATCAAGAACGCTGCGCTTACCCTCCCCTCCAGGGGAGGGCAAGATCGCTTCACTCCTTCAGGTCGTTCACGCGCTTCACCCAGGCGCGCACGTCGGCGAGCACGGCGGGCAGCACCGCCTTGACCTCCGGCACGGTCATGCCGGGCTTGATGCGGGGATCGTAGAGCAGGTTGAGGATGTACTGGTCGTAGACGTCGAAATAGCCCATCGAGACATTGTCGTTGAACATGGTCCACGGCACGCTGGTGGTGTCGTTGATGGGCCCGAGCGATTGCAGCAGCTCCTCATAGGCGCAGTCGAGGAAGACGAAATCGCCGTTGTCGACGGTGAGGATGACGTCGGAATGCTCGATCTCGAAATTGTCGTTTTTGCGGAAGCCGGACAGGCATTGCGGATCGAGCGAGGTGCGGATCTCGCGCGCCTTCTCCGCGCCGTAGAAGCTTGTGAGGGTCCGATAAAGGTCGCGGTCGCGCACGAGCTTCACCCGCACATTCGCCGCCTCGCTGGTGTCGGTCATGGCGATGTCGAGGTGCTGCACGCGCGCACCGATGTCGGCGACGACTTTGGCGAGCTGGGTCTTGCGGTCGGCGCGGTCGCTCTCGGCGAACACGCGCACCGGCCCGTCGAACTTGCGGATGCGGTCGACGCGGCCGGCGAGGTGGTATTCGGCGCCGAAGGCGGTCTTCAGGAAGCCCTCGACGATCTCGCTGTCGGTAAAGCTCTTCCTTTCGACGCGCTGGCGCGAGGCGACCGCTGGCAGTTCGCCCGCGGCGGCCATGGTAGCGGTGTCAGGCACCGATGTGAGTGCGGCGAGCGCCAGGAGGGCGATGCGAAGGCCAGGCGCGGGCGGATTCATTGCGCTCATCGTGACGCGACGCTGCCGCATTCGCCTCGCGCGCACAAGTCCGCAAATTCGCGCGACCCGCGAGTTCCCGCTGTGGCCGGCTAGTTCTTCAGCACCACCACCGTGGTCCCGACCCCGACGCGGCTGTAGAGGTCGGTGACGTCGTCATTGGTCATGCGGAAGCAGCCCGAGGACACCGCCTGGCCGATCGTCTCCGGCTCGTTGGAGCCGTGGATGCGGTACAGCGTCGAGCCGAGATACATCGCGCGTGCGCCGAGCGGATTGTCGATGCCACCCTTCATGTGGCGCGGCAGGTCGGGCCGGCGCGCCAGCATCTGCGAGGGCGGCGTCCAGTCCGGCCATTCCTTCTTGGCGGTGATCTTGTGCACCCCGCCCCAGCGGAAGCCGTCGCGGCCGACGCCGATGCCGTAGCGCAGCGCCTGGCCGTTCTGGAGGATCAGGTAGAGCCGCCGCTCGGCCGTGTTCACCACGACGGTGCCCGGCGCGTAATTGGTCGGATACATCACCGTGGAGCGGGGAATCGGGCTCGCGCCGCTGCCGAGAAAGCCGCTGGAGCTGGTGCCCGTGAAGTCTATCATCCCCGCCGCGGATGCGTCGGCGGCGCCCGCCAGCAACAGCGCCATTGCGGCAATCGGCGCGGCGAAAAACCGGATCATTGTTTCCCCCAGCAAAAAATCGATTCAACGAAAGCCACAGGCCATATTTGCGGGCTTTCCGCAAGCCACGGCCCCGTGAGGACGCCATGCTTGACGATTGGCGTTACCAAATCGGCAACCGCACCGATCTGCCGAAAAGCATAGAGCGTTTTCAAGCGAGGTGGATACCGGTTCGCATAAAGAAAACGCGTCAAAACAAGAATCTGATGCCCCGTTCCGATCCCATCGGAACGGGGCATTAGCCAAACCGGCGCATCGTCACGCGGGTCAGGGCCGCGATGCCGGCTATTGCTTTGACGGGGCGCGCGAACAATGATTGATCGGACGGATATCTGGACATTGCCGGTCGTGGGAGCCTTGGGATGAACGGTGCGGAAAGCCTGGTGCGGACGATGGTCAAGGGTGGGGTCGACGTCTGCTTCACCAACCCCGGCACCTCCGAGATGCATTTTGTCGCAGCGCTCGACCGCGTGCCGGGCATGCGCTGCGTCCTCGGCCTGTTCGAAGGCGTGGTGACCGGCGCTGCCGACGGCTATTTCCGCATGAAGGGCACGCCGGCCTCGACGCTGCTGCATCTCGGCCCCGGTCTCGCCAACGGTCTTGCCAATCTGCACAACGCCAAGAAGGCCAATTCCGGCATCGTCAACATCGTCGGCCAGCATGCGGTCTACCACATCGGCTACAACGCGCCGCTGACCTCCGACATCGAGGGGCTGGCCCGGCCGATGTCGTCATGGGTCCGCACCTCGCCGGATTCGAAATCGGTTGCCGCCGACGGCGCCGCGGCGATCGCCGCCGCCAAGAGCGCGCCGCCACAGATCGCGACGCTGATCCTGCCCGCCGACACCGCCTGGAACGAAGCCGACGGCATCGCCGAGGTTCCGGCCGAGAAGCAGCTCGCGAGCTACTCGCCGCGGGCGGTCGAGCAGGCCGCGAAGATCCTGCACGGCGACGGCGAGGGCACGCTGCTGCTGATGACCGGCAGCGCGCTGAGCGAGCACGGCCTGGCGCTCGCCGAGCGCATCGCCGGCAAGACCGGCTGCACCGTGATGGGCCCGACCTTCCGTCCGAAGATGGCGCGCGGCCGCGGCCGTTTCTCGATCGACCGCATCCACTACGTCATCGAGCAGGCATTGCCGATGCTGGCGAAATTCCGTCACATCGTGCTGGTCGAGGCCGACGATCCCGTGGCGTTCTTCGCCTACCCGAACAAGCCGAGCATGCTCAAGCCCGAGGGCTGCGACGTCCATCGCATGACCACCTGGGGCGAGAATTCGGTCGCGGCGCTCGAGGCGCTCGCCGGCGCCGTGAAGGCCAGCGCCAGGGACGTCAAGCCGCAGGCTTTGCAGGAGCTGGCCAAGCCGACCGGCGCGCTCACCTTCGCCTCGATCGCGCAGGCGATCGCCTGTGCTATCCCTGAGAACGCGATCATGGTCGACGAGTCCCTGACCACCGGCCGCGGCTTCTTCCCGCCGACGGCGGCAGCCGCGCCGCACGACTGGCTCCAGAACATGGGCGGCTCGATCGGCTTCTCTACGCCGCTGTCGATCGGCGCGGCGATCGCCTGTCCGGATCGCAAGGTGATCACCATGGTCGGCGACGGCAGCGCGATGTACACGATCCAGTCGCTGTGGACGCAGGCGCGCGAGAATCTCAACATCGTCACCATCGTGTTCGCCAACCGCATCTACCAGATCCTGCGCGGCGAGTTCGACAATGTCGGCGCCGGCGAGCCCGGCCAGCGCGCCAATGACATGCTCCGGCTCGACCGTCCGACGCTGGATTTCGTCGCGCTGGCGAAGGGCATGGGCGTGCCCGGCCGCGCCGTCACCAATGCGGAGGAGTTCAACAAGGCGCTGACTGAGGCCGTCGCCGAGCCCGGGCCGCGGCTGATCGAAGTCCAGATGTAGGTCTGGTCGTTGCGCCGCGAACTCCGGCCTCATGTAGCCCGGATGGAGCGCAGCGTAATCCGGGACGCCGTGTGTTTTGCGAGAACCCGGATTGCGCTACGCTCCATCCGGGCTACTCACCACCGCGCCCGGAGGCACGATGCAGACCGAGCTGAACAAGGTGATCGCGGCGCTCCGGGACTTCTATGCCCACGAAGCATTCCTGTTCGAGAAGGACATCGGCGAGCGCGCGATCACGCACCGTTTCGCCGTGCACCTCGAGAAGCAGTTCTCCGGCTGGTCGGTCGACTGCAACTACGACCGGCTCGGCGAGCGCACGCTGCATCTGCCGCACGGCACCATCATCTCGACCGACGATCACCTCGGCAAGTCGATCTACCCCGATGTCGTCGTGCATCAGCGCGAAATCCCGAACAATCTGCTGGCCGTCGAGATCCGCAAGGCAAGCAATCACACGCCGCTGGAGCACGACCAGCACAAGCTGAGAGCGCTGACCGACGTGCATGTCTGGTTTCCCTACTGGATCGGCGTGCTGCTGGTGCTGGACAGGCACCACGTGACGACATCGGAAGTCTATGTCAGCGGGCTCGTCGATCAGCCGCTCTCGCTCTGGTTCGCGACACGGCTGGAGGAGATCGGCCTCGCGGCCGCTCGCTGAACCTGTCTCGGCGCGTGCATCTCGATGCTTGACGCAGCCGGAGGCGAGCTATGTGATCTCGACCACAGTTGACGATGGAGTTCCGGCCTATCGAGCGGACTTGCACGCGTTGATCCCCGAGGACTACGCTTGCCTCATTCGGATCAGGCAATTTTGGAGGCTCTGATGCAAAAGTCGTATTGGCTGGCTGCGACGGCAGCGCTCGCGCTCGTCATGCAAACGCCGCTCGTCTTCGCCCAGAGCGCGCCTGCTGCCGGCGGAACTGCGGCCCCGGCCGCGACGACCATCGCGCCGGCCGCCACCACCGCGCCTGCAGCAACCACCGACACCTCGAGCCAGCCATCCGACTCCAAGAAGAGCGCGGCGAAGAAATCGTCGAAGAAGAAGATGACGCGGCAGCAGGAGATCGATCATTCGATCGAGACCGGCACGGTTCCCGCGCGCTACCGCAGCTCGGTGCCCAGGCGGTACCAGCAATACATTCCGTTCGATAAGCGATGATGGATCGCACGGCGACGCGGCCTGATCGGACGGCGCGCCGCCGGTGCCATCGGCCTTGGCCAGGCGGGATCTGGCCGCACATCCAGTGTGGCGGTCTGCCGGAGCGGTGCTAGAGTAGGCCGAATCCCGGGAGGAGAAATGAGCGACGACGTGAAGGATGCTGGCCTCGTGGCCATGATCAGCAGCATCCTGGGCGGCAACAAGCGCGCAGACAGTGTTTCACCGCCGCCGCTCGCCGACGTCCCGCCGACCGCGCCGTCGAACGGATTCGAAGCGGTTGCGCCGCCGCCCATCCCGGAAGCGACCCCCACCAAGGACGAGGATGCGCCCGCCTCGGCGAAACCAGTCGAGCAGCCGGCGAGAATCCTCAGGACGCCTGACGGCAAGCAATTGCTGCCGGCAGAAGCGATTGCCGAGCTCGTGCTCGGCGAGCTGCGCAAGCTGGAGGATTTTCCTGCGACCGGTGCCTCCGTCACCGTCTACGGCTACCGGCACTGGAACGCCATGATCACCTTCGCGCCGTTCTCGACCACGTTCCGGAATGCGACACGGTTCCGCCAGGCCATGCCGGACCTCGTCTTCAAGCTCCGTCGTTTCGTCGAACTTCAGATATAGTCTGGGTCAATCATCGGCGGCGGAAACGCGCCCGCCGGTCGCCAGGACAGTTCGACAGGATTTTTGAATTGAGCGTCGCCTTTACCAAGGAAGAAAGCGCCGAAACCGCGTCCGAGACGCTGTTGCCGGACCGCCCGATCTCGCCACACCCGAACCTCGTGACCGAAGCAGGCTTGCAGGCGTTGCAGAAGCAGCTTGCCGAAGCGCGCGCGGCCTATGAAGCCGCGCAAGCCATCGAGGACGTCAACGAGAAGCGGCGCCAATCGGCGGTGCCGTTGCGCGATGCCCGCTATCTGACCGAACGGCTGCGCACCGCGCAGGTCGTTCCCGATCCGAGCTCGACCGATGTCGTCGCCTTCGGCAGCACGGTGACCTTCAGCCGCACCGACGGCCGCGTGCAGACCTATCGCATCGTCGGCGAGGACGAAGCCGACCCGAAGGCGGGGACGATCTCCTTCGTCGCGCCGGTGGCGAGATCGCTGATGGGGAAGGCGGTCGGTGACGTCGCGGGCGCGGGGGCTCAGGAGATCGAGGTTCTGTCGATCGGCTAAAGCATGATCCGGAAAAGTGCGCAGCGGTTTTCCGAAAAGATCATGCTCAAACAATAACCTAAAGCGCGATGACGATTCATCTCATCGCGCTTTAGCGGGGCGATCCGGGGCAATCGAACCTTGAGCCCCCCGGAGCAAGCCGAGGCCTTCCCGAGGATCGAGCTGACGCGTAGTCGATTGAAAATCAACTCACGATACCTCTGGTCGGAAGGACCCGAGAGTGGAATAATTCCCGACGCTTTCTTGATCAGTTTTTGACGTCGGCCCCGAACCGGCTGGCGACCTGGATTTTCATGATGGCCGCACTTCCTCAGGACGTGGTGGCGGATTTAAAGCAAGAGAACGCGCGGCTCCTGGCCGAATTGCGCGCCGCACAAGATCGCGAGAGCGCCACTGCGGACATTCTCAAGATCATTGCCAGCTCGCCATCGGAGGTGAAGCCGGTCTTCGATGCAATTGCGAGACGGGCCAATGCCTTGCTCGGCGGCTTTTCGACGACCGTCTTCCGCTTCATCGGCAGTACAGCCCATTTGGCGGCGTTCACGCCGACGAATCCTGCCGCCGATGAAGCTCTGCAGAATATGTTTCCGCGGCCGATCGCCGATTTCGAAACGTTCGCATTGGCCCAAGCCGGTAATATCGTGCCGACCCCCGACACCGAAGCCCTGACGAACCAGATCAAATTCCTCGCGCGCGCCCGCGGCTTTCGCAGCATGTTGTTCGTTCCGCTCGCGACCGGCGGCGTGGTGATCGGAATGATCAGCGTGACGCGAGCCGAGCCGGGGACCTTCGCGCCACACCATGTGCAACTTCTGCAGACCTTCGCCGATCAGGCGGTTATCGCCATTGAGAATGCGCGGCTGTTCGACGAGGTGCAGGCGCGCACGGATGACCTTCGCGAATCGCTCCAGCAGCAGACCGCGACCGCCGATGTGTTGAAGGTTATCAGCCGCTCCGCATTTGATCTGCAGACCGTTCTCGACACGCTGACGGAATCGGCGGCGTGGCTGTGTGGTGCCGATATGGCGGCAATCGTCCGGCAGGACGCCGATGGTGCCTACCATCATGCGACGCGTTACAATTTCTCGCCCGAGTGGGCCAGGGTCTCGCCGGGCATTCGACTCAACGCAGGGCGCGGCAGCGTCGTTGGGCGCGTGCTGTTGTCCGGCAAAGCCGTGCAGATCCAGGATGTCCTGGCCGATCCCGAATACGCTTATCCCGAGCAGCAGAGGGCCGGCGGTTATCGCACCCTCTTGGGCGTACCTTTGCTGCGGTCCGGGGAAACGATCGGCGTGCTGTTCCTCGGCCGCAAGACCGTGAATTCGTTCACGGACAAGCAGATCGAGTTGCTCTCCACTTTCGCCGATCAGGCCGTGATCGCGATCGAGAATGTCCGGCTGTTCGATGAGGTGCAGGCGAAGACGGGCGACCTCGCCGAATCGCTCCAGCAGCAAACCGCGACTGCCGATGTGCTGAAGGTGATCAGCCGCTCGACCTTCGATCTGCAAACCGTGCTCAACACGCTGGTCGATTCGGCGGCACGGCTATGCGAAGCGGAGATGGCATTCATCATGCGCCGCGAAGGTGATGAATATCTGGCCGGGGCGGCGGTAGGGTTCTCCGAGGAGTACATCGCATTCCTGCAGGGGCACCCGATTACCCCCGGCCGGAGCACGGTTACGGGTCGCGCCGTGCTGGAGCGCCGTCCCGTGCAGATCCTCGACGTCGCTGCCGATCCCGAATACGGCCTGCCGGAATCGACCACCATGGCTGGTCAGCGCACGGCGCTCGGTGTTCCCCTCCTGCGCGAGAATGAGCCCATCGGCGCGCTCGTGATCGCTCGCAAGCGCGTGCAGTCTTTCACGGAAAAGCAGATCGATCTCGTCGCCACGTTTGCCGACCAGGCCGTGATCGCCATCGAGAATGTACGGCTCTTCGAACAATTGCAGACCAAGACGAGAGATCTATCCGAGGCGCTGACGTACCAGACCGGTAGCGCCAACATCCTGAGGGTCATCGCTTCCTCGCCGACTGAAGTCGGCCCGGCGCTCAAGGCCATCGTGGAAAGCGCATGCGGGCTGTGCGAGGCATATGATGCGCTGGTCGTTCTGAGGGATGGCGACGATATCGTCATCCAGGCGCACCATGGACAGGTGCCCGTGGTGTGGAGCCGACGATTGATCAGTGCCCAATCGCCCACCGGCCGGGCCATTATCGACCGCCGCACCGTTCATGTACACGACCTGCTCGGGCCCGAAGGGGAGGAATTTCCGACGGGACGGGAATATGCGCTTCGCTCCAACGTTCGAACCGTTCTGAGCGTGCCGCTGTTGCGCGAAGGCGAGAGCATGGGGGCGATCGTGCTGCGTCGCACTGAGGTTCGTCCATTCGGCGAGAAGCAGATCAACCTGCTTCAGACTTTTGCGGATCAGGCCGTGATCGCCATCGGCAACGTGCGCCTGTTCGAGCAATTGAACGAATCGCTGGAACGACAGACTGCCACGTCGGAGGTGCTCGAAATCATCAGCGCTTCGTCGGGCGAGTTGGCCCCGGTCTTCCACAAAATGCTGGAGAATGCGACGCGGATCTGCGGCGCCGGATTCGGCACCATGAACCTCTACGAAGAAGGCGGCTTTCGCACGGTCGCACTGCACAACGCGCCGCAGGCCTACGTTGACACCCGGCTGTACCAGAGCATTCGCCCGCATCCCGCGAGCGGGCTCGGCACCGTCGAGAAAACTCATCAGACGGTACATATCGACGATATCAGAACGCAGCCGCCCTACATCGAAGGCAACGCGAACGTTCGCGCGCTTGCCGATCTTGCCGGCGCAAGGACCGTCGTCATCGTACCCATGCTTAGGGAAGACGAGCTGATCGGCACCATCACGATCTTCCGCCAGGAAGTTAAGCCCTTCACGGACAAGCAGATCGACCTCGTATCCAATTTCGCGCACCAGGCCGTGATCGCGATCGAGAATGCACGCCTGCTGAATGAACTGCGCGAGCGCACCATGGAACTGTCGCAATCATTGGAGGACCTGCGAAACGCGCAGGATCGGTTGATCCATACCGAGAAGCTTGCTTCGCTTGGGCAACTCACCGCCGGCATTGCACATGAAATCAAGAACCCGCTCAACTTCGTCAATAATTTCGCTGCGCTTTCCTCCGAGTTGATTGACGAGCTCAGCGACGGATTGCGCTCGGCCGCTCTCGGTGAGGCGGCAAGGCAGGAAATCGACGCGCTCATACACATGCTGCAGGGCAATTTGGAAAAGATCGTGCAGCACGGAAAGCGCGCCGATTCCATCGTCAAGAATATGCTTCTGCACTCGCGCGAAGGTACTGGCGAGCGTCGTTCGGCCGATATCAACGCGGTCGTCGAGGAAAGTCTCAACCTTGCCTATCACGGCGCGCGCGCTGAAAAGCCGGGATTCAATATCACGCTCGAAAGGCATCTCGATCCGTCTGCCGGGGCGCTCGATCTTTATCCGCAGGAGATCACGCGGGTGTTCCTCAATCTGATTTCAAATGGATTCTACGCGGCTGGCAAACACAGGGACGCTGCTGGCGACGGCTTCGAGCCGAGGCTGCGCGCGACGACGACAAATCTCGGCAGCGCCGTCGAAATCCGGATTCGCGACAACGGCGCCGGCATCCCGGCCGACGTGAGAGAGAAGATATTCAATCCGTTCTTCACGACAAAGCCCGCCGGCGAAGGAACCGGGCTTGGCCTTTCAATCTGCCACGACATCATCGTGAAGCAACACGGCGGCAGCATCGAGGTCGATACCGAGCCCGGAGATTATACAGAGTTCATCATTACGTTGCCGCGTACGCTGACGGGGCCTTTGCAGACCGGAGGCCGCAGTTGATGTTCACCCGAAAACACGGGGGTTGAGAATGAAGACGCTCTTGGTCCCGCTTCAGAATATTTCGATGATGACATCCATGCTCGATGTCGTCGTAGGCCTCGCGCAACGTACCGGCGCCTATGTCGAAGGCTTTCCACTCCGCTTCGGCATCCCTCAATATGTAGCCGCAGAATTGGCCACCGGCGTTCTCCTGGATTCGTTTCAGACGAAGAGCGAAGCCGAATTGAACGACATGCGCGACTTTTTCGAAGCGTTCATGCTGAAGCACAATATTCCTCGAAGCACCGCGGGATCCAGTCGACCCTGCTTCGGCTGGTTGGCGACCGCGCCTGAGGGCGAAGACTTTGTCGGAAGTTATGGGCGCGCTTTCGATCTGATCGTGATGGCACGGTTCGACGCTGACGCTGCGGGTCCTCACCGTCGCGCGATTGAATTCGCGTTGTTCGAGAGCGGTAGGCCCGTTCTCCTGATGCCGTCGCACGCGCCAAGAAGCACCGCGACAAACATCATGATCCACTGGAACGGCAGCACCGAGCAAGCTCGGGCAAACGCATTTGCCATGCCGTTGCTTCGTCTGGCCGAAAGGGTCACGGTCCTGACCGTTGTTGGCGGCCAAGGGGTACCAGGACCATCCGCCGATCGGATCGTCCAGCAATTGCAGTACAATGACATTGCAGCCCACGCGATGAGGGTTGAACTGGGGAATCGCAACACTGGTGAAGCGGTCCTCGATGCCGCCAGGGCACAAGGCTGCGATCTACTGATCAAGGGAGCCTTCACCCGCACCAGGCTGCGGCAAATGATATTCGGCGGGCCGACCAGCCATATCCTGGACCACGCCGATCTGCCTGTCCTGATGGCTCACTAAAGCCTGATCCGGACCCGAGGGGCCGTTAGCGCAAAGTGCGCAGCCGAGATATTGCAGATCGGGTAGGGGTGTACAGGGCGAGGCGAGGATTGCTATCGACAGGAGCGATCTCGTTCGCCTAAAGCTGAGTCATGCGTTTCCGTTGTCTTGTCCTGATATCGATGGTTCCCGCTGTGTCCGCGAAACAAAGCGCGATGGTTGGATGAGACGGTTCCTGTCGGGAGCGTTGCCGTTTTACGCGCTGGCTGGACTAGCCATGTGCATGTACCTCGTCTTGTACAGGACGAACCTGTTCGACTTGAATGCCATCGTCCAGGATGCGACCGGTTCGGCATGGTTTCTGGCCTTCATGTTCGCCTGCGTGCTCCTGGAGACGGTGTTCCCGTATTTTGGCTATTTTCCCGGGACCGCCCTCATCCTGATGTCCGCGGCGCTCAATCCGAAGTCCGCGGATGTCTCCGTTTTCATCGTGGCGTGGCTGGCCATCATCGTGGGTGCGGTTCTGAGCTACGGACAGGCTCGTTTTTTCAGGCCGTTCCTGCAGCGGGTTGCCTCGAAAGCGGCACTGAGCCGATGTGAGTCCCTCTTCGACGCCTACGGCCCTTACGCACGCGTCGCCTTGTTCGTTCATCCCAACGCTTGCGCGATGTATTTTACGGCACTCGGACTTCTCGGCCGGAACCTGACGCGAGAACTCGCCCATCTTTGCCTGGGGGCAGCAGCCTCTGTGGGCATTCTGTTCGTCGTCGTGACCAGACTGGTGTCGTCCGCAGGCGCCACCGATGACGGGCAATTGCAGGTGCTGCTGGCGGCAGCGCTGGTCGCCATCGGAACCCTCGTCGGTCTCTACGCGGCCTGGCGGCCGGATCGGGCAGCTTAAGGTTTCATTGCGAGCGGCTTGTTCGCCATAGGTCGCAGAGCGACGGCGGACGCAAAGCAATCCAGTCACGCCTATCCGCGCTACGAAGCGCCGTCGCGAGCCTCGAATAAGTCCATCAATTCAAGGATACGCTGCTGCATATTGCGCCAATAGGCCACGTCCTCCGGTCGATGGCGGAAATAGAAGTGCCGCCCCTTGTTGATGAAGCGGTGCTGACATGATTTCGGAGAGGCGTCGGATGGCATCCCACAGCCGATCACCGTGGTATTGACGCCGTGACCGTCGGCATAAACAAGATAGCCATATCCGACATAATCCTTGCCATCTCTACCGTGCGTGACGGTCTTGGTTTTCGAGAGGCCGAACTCCGTGCTCTGCTCGACCACGTTCCCGCTAGGTGCTTTCCCTATCAGGCTTAACACCCATTCGGGATTCCACTCGACGAAGAGCCAGTTGCTGTCGCGTTCCCCCGGCGCGAGGTCGCTCCATCGCCGACTGAGTGGTTGGAAATCGGGTGCAGTCGTCGCGAGCAGCAAGCTGGGGCTCGTCCCGCCGCTCCACTTTGGCTGCCAGACGCTTGGAATGCGATAAGTACCTTGCGCAGGGTATCTCAGGTAATTGCTGTCGGACGATTGGGGGACCAGCGCCAGCCGCTTACGCGCGAAGTCACGCGCCGGTAGGCAGGTCACCGCCGGCCCACGGCCCTCGATTTGCCCGTTGAGCACGCCCGGCTCGAAGGCGCGGCGGCGATACGACCAGTGAAGCAGACGTGGATTGGCAGCCGCGCCGACAACGAGGATGGCATGGTGCTGCATGTACAGTGGACCATCACGCTTGGCCCACATTATCAATGAGGACAAGTCCAGCCAGGAGCGGGCGGGGCGATAGTCGGAAGTCCCGTCGGCGATTTGGATACAATACGGTTGGGATCCGGCGGCCTCTTCGGCTTTATAGGCGACAAGGAGCGACGTCGCGGCGCCCACGACGATGACAACCGCGGTAACCGCTAGAGCCAGGCCGATGAGCTTTCGTGGAGATACCAACTCTATCCTCGCACACCGCAGTCGTGCTGCCGTGTAGCAGTGTAAGTTTATCGATCGGTTGGGCGAGAGGACGATTTCGAAAAGAGATGTTTAGATTTCGTTGACTCGGTTCTGGCGACGGTGCTTGAGGTCACCCTCTCGCCCGTCGCTGGCGTGAAGCGAACGCTCCCGCTGAGCCAATTGCTCATGAGCCGACGAAGCGGCATTGACCTCAAGCACGGTCGGGCCGTCCAGCAGCCCTCTTCCGACGATGCCATCATGCCCCTGTTTTGCCCGACGGGTCAACCTGAATTTCGGAAAATACGCAACCAGTTGATCCGACTGGGGTCGGCTACTGTGCATGGGGTTGTTTTCGACATTTTTGAGCGAGACGGGTCTCGAACGCCGCAGGGCGTCGATAACTATCCGCAACCGGCAGGGTTCAGGAAGACGGATGGTGGGCGCACAAGGGATCGAACCTTGGACCTCTCCCGTGTGAACCACAATCCGTAGACCCGAGCCAACCAAATCCAGCCATAGTTGGAATGTAGAAACTCCTTTAATTGATGGTAGTTATGGCCATATGTGGCCATAAGAGCCCATAGGTGACCTTGCTACATTTTGTATGCCCCCGTTGTGCCCGCCGGGGATTTTCCCTTGGGGCACAAAAGCGGGGGAGGTCTGAGACCCGGTTCTGTTTGGGTCTGTGGATCCTCCCTGCGCGGGCACACGGCAAGGAGAGGGTCTGAGGCCCGGCTCTGTTCGAGGGCTGACCGCCCTTCTTGCGGGGGTACACCGGGCACAGAGAGAGGGAAGGAAGCATGACGGAGCCGGCCAACCAGCTGACACTCACCGATGCGGTGATCCGCAACGCAACGCTGCCGCCGGGTAAGGCGCAGCATTATCTCCACGACGACAAGCTGCCCGGCCTGGCCCTGCGCATGCGCGCCACCGGCGGCCGGACTTGGGTTTACCTCTTCACCAAACCGGGGGTGAGGGGGACCCAGCGCAAGACCCTCGGCGCGTGGCCCAAATATAATGAGAAGGCCGCGCGCAAGGCGGCCACCATCGCCGCAGGCGAGGTCGTCAAGGGCTTGGACCCGAACGATGCGAAGCGCGAGGCGAGGCGGCAACTGGCGGCCGAGAAGCAGCTCACCACGCTCGCGGCCCTCATTGTTGAAGATGGTCCGTACCAGACGTCTTTGACCGAACGTCAAGTCGTCAACTGGAAGCCAGCAATGTCCGCGCTGCGGCGCGGGCTCAAGGATCACGCTGAGAGCGGCGTGGGGGGTCTGACGCGACGGCAGATCATGGCTGCGGTCGACAAGATTGCCAAGACCGGCAAGCGCGGTGCAGCCAAGGACTTGCGCAAGCACGTCCATACCTTCCTCGAATGGTGCGTCGGCGAAGGTTACGTCGAGCACAACGTGCTTGCCGGCTATCGCGCACCCAAGGAAACCCGTGCGCAGAGAGTCGGGCGCCGAGCAAAGGGCCGCGCGCTGACCGATGAGGAAATCGTCAAGGTCTGGGATGCGTCCGGCAAGCTCGGAGCTTTCGGTCTGCTGGCACGCATGTGCCTGCTAGGCGGCCCGCGCCGCAGCGAGCCCACCATGATCGAGTGGCGAAAGCACATCATGGACGACCGTATCACCTTCGATGCGACGTGGACCAAGATGGGGTTGCACCACGATGTGCCGCGCACTCACCTGGTTGACGAGGTGCTCACGGCCGCGAAACATTTCCAGCGGGCAACCTCCGACTATGTCTTCCCGTCACCAAAGACCGGCGGCCAGATGTCCGGCTTCACGAAGATGGTCAACCGTTTGGTCAAGGAAGCGAGTGTCGCCAAGTTCACCATGCATGACTTGAGGCGCAGCTTGCGCACCATCATGTCACGCTGTGGTTACGACAACGAAATCCAGCGGCTGTGTGTTGGTCAAAAGCCTAGCGGAATCGATCAGGTCTACAACCACGACGAACAGTGGATCATCCGCAAGATGGCGTTCGAAGCAGCTCACGACTACATTGCGGAGTTGGTCGGCGCGAAACGGGTCGGCAAAATCGTGCGCCTTCAGCGGACAAATCCGCTTGACCCGATCAAGGCCGAGCTCCTCGGCCGTCTCCGTGAGCATTATGCGGCTGAGGCGTCCTAGCGGTCTTATCCCACTTGGCCAGATAGTCGCGCACCGCATCGACCCGATAGAGGGGCCGGCCATCGACGTAGCGCCATTTCAGTAGGTGGTTCGGATCGCGCCGCCACTGCTCTAGCGCTCCGGGTGTGCGCCTGATGACCGCGGCTGTCTCTAAGGCCGTCAAATTAGAGCTGTCCGGCAACGTATCGATGTCGAACGCCGCGGGCGGGGGAACGCCACGGTTCTTGCGACGACGCTTCGTAGCTCGCGGTATTTCCGTGCCACCTGGTGACCCAAATGCCTCGATCCGATTCTTGTCGTCCCCGCCGATCATGCCTCTGTCCCGGACCATAATCGGTCTGAGGCGATAAGACCGTACGCTGCTCCAGCATGGAAGTAATCTACAGCGTAGAGATGGCTGCCGAGTAGCGTAGCGTACAAATAAGACGAATCGCACGCCCTGCCGAGACAGGGCTGGCCCGCAACTGTTGATCAGTGCGAGGGCGGGGCGCCAGGCTCCATCCTACTTGTTTGATTGGCTTGCGTCTTTGGGCCAACGTGACTGGCCGGCGTTTCTTGCGCAAGCAAGTCATTGATTAGACTAGCGTTACTGGCGCTTTCCGATCGCCAGCAGCGATTCGTTTGGCCTGAGGTAGGCCAAGAATCCTCAAAATCGGAGCTCTCCGCAGACCCGGTTGTCCGTCTGCTTTCGCAGGTCGCCGCCTGCAAAGCGGCCTCTACCGCAGAGATACGTCTGGATATCCGACAATTTCGCTTATCGTAGATATCCCATTGTATAAATTGAAGCATCCATCCGCTTCGCGTTAGCTCATAGATGCTCCAACGATCTCTAGACCCCCTCTCGCGCCCCTTTGACGACGAGCTCGATGCGCTACTGTCGCGCTTTCGACGCGGTCGCGCCTTGGAGGTTGATTTCCGAGAACTCGTTGGGAATTCCTCAGCAACGGACCGCTTCACGCATCGTATGCATCCGTACCCAGCGAAGCTGTTGCTGAACATTCCTTTGTTCTTCTTGAATTGCAGTCAGCTCGCGAAGCCAGGAGCGGTCGTCTACGACCCTTTTTGCGGATCGGGGACCGTGCTTGTAGAGGGGCTAGTTCGGGGAGCAATCGTTCAAGGCGCTGATTCAAATCCGTTAGCCCGTCTAGTTAGTCGGGCCAAGACGACGCCGATCCCTGAAGATGTTGTCGATGCGGGACTCGAAGTGATCTGGTCGAGCTTGCCGCGAAGAGGTTCAAAGCCTCCTTCGGGATCCATCGATTTAGAAAAGTGGTTTAGCCCTAAGGTGCTCTCGCAACTGAGTCGCCTGCGGCAGGCCCTTGAATCCATCCCAGAAGGCCCGGCAGAATGCTTCTTCAAGACCTGCTTTTCGGCCGTTGTTTCGCGGGTCGGCTTGACCGATCCAACGGTGCCCGTGCCTGTAAGAATCGATGCGCGTAGGAAATCGCTGACGAAGAATCAACGAAAACTGAGGAAGCAATGGCTGACTGATCGCTCAACGGCGGACGTGTTCGGTCTATTCGAGCTTTGCGTTGAGGAGAACTTCGAGCGTCTTAGACTTCTATCCGAACAGTGCAGCAATCCGAAGGTCTCAGTCTTCGACGATGCCCGGACCGCTCCAGGCGACGGCCTCGTGGACCTCGTGATATCGTCTCCACCATACGGCAGTGCTCAAAAGTACATTCGCTCATCGTCGTTGAGCTTGCAGTGGCTTGGAATGGCGGGCTCCGGTTTGAGAGAACTCGAACGGCAAAGTATTGGCAGGGAGCATTTCAGTCTCTCGGAAAGAGTCGAGATGGATGCTCCTCTGTTGTCGTCGAAAGCTTTGTTGAACAAGATCGGCAAAATCAATCCACTGCGGCGACACATAGCGGCAACGTTCCTGATCGAGATGCGCGATGCACTCTCCCGCACATGCGATCGCCTTCGGCCTCGCGGTCAGTTGGTCTTGATTGTGGGAAACAATACGGTTTGTGGGTACCAATTTGACACACAGAATTACCTTACTGAAATTTGCGAAGCGCTCGGACTGGAGTTGCAGCTCCGTCTGGAAGACCACATCCGTTCGCGCGGCCTCATCACGAAGCGGCACTCAACTGCCGGACTGATATCGAAAGAGACGATCCTCCTATTCAAGAAAATCCGTTGACATGTTTGACGAGCAATATCTGAGAAAGAAGATAAAACGTCTAAGCGAGTGTGTCTGGGAGGGGCGGGCCAAGCGCGTTGAGATTGATGCTTGGCTTTCGTCCTTCAGTGAACGCGGTTCAAGTGGCGTCAATGAGCGCCTTCATATGCTCCACCTGTTGTCCAACTTTCTCTACTTTGGCATCGGTGAGATACGCGAGCTTCTTCGCGCGCATTTTCAGTACGCGTGCCAGCGCCCCGTGGTCACCAAAATCCGACAGGACAATGCCGACACCATCGACATTGACTTCATTGATCATCAACTTCGGATCGCGATAAGTCGCACGCGATTTCTCGCCGTAGGTAACCCATCTGAAAGTGGTCAGCATTTGCTCTACTATTTCAGACAAGAGAACAATCTTCCCGCGGGCCTGTTCCCGAACCAATTCGAGCTGCCGGGATTTCCCGGCGCCAGCGATACTCATGGCAAGTCTTCTGTAGATCGTTACTTTTTCATCGACGACATCTGCGGTAGCGGACAGCAGATTGAGAAGTTCTCGAGGAACGTCATACAGACGCTTTCTAAGGCCCATCCTGACGCGAAAATCACTTACTGTCCGATATTCGCAACGTCAGATGGGTTGGACTACACCAGAAAAAACACCGCGTTCTCAGACATCCGTTGCTTGATGGAGCTCGACGCGTCGTTCAAATGCTTCTCGCCCACCTCGCGCTTCTACGAAGACCCCGCGTTGCGCTCCGAGGCCGAGAAAATCTGCTTTCATTATGGGCGGATTCTGCACGCTCGAGATCCGCTGGGTTACAAGGACGGTCAGTTGGCGATCGGTTTTAATCACAACACTCCTGACAATACACTTCCGATCTTCTGGGCGGAGCATCCAACGTCGCTGCCTGGCTGGTCCCCAATCTTCCGACGATACATGAAGTGGGCATAGCATGCCTCAAGCTATTCAGATTGGTCACATCAACCCATTCGCAGTCACACAGGCGGTCGATCTGAGTGACGAGGAGATCCAGCGCCTATGGGTGGCGGTCTCCGGAGATGAGCAAGGCTCCGTCTACAGACCAAAGTCGCCTATGCCGTTGTTCCTCTTGGGCGGGAAAGGCAGCGGAAAGACGCATTGGATGCGATATCATTCGTTTGCACTCCAACGGCTTCGCTACGAAGAACGTTCGGTCGGTTGTCTTAAGGGCCTCTCAGAAGACGGATATCTCGGCATCTATGTCCTGTTGGGAAGCTTGAATGCTGAGCGCTTTCACAATCATGGTCAATCGCCCGAGATATGGCGGGCCCTCTTTGCCTACTATCTAGAGCTTTGGCTCGCGCAAGAGCTTCTCCAAGTCTTAGTTAGGCTGTGCCAGGAGGAGCCGTCGGTATGCGAAGTAGAATCCGAGATTTGTGCCGCGATCGTGGGCTTGCTGGGTGGCGAACTCAACGATGTAGTCGAGTCATTCGATGGCTGCCTGAACTTGCTGTCCAGGATGCAGGCTGAAATCGATCTTGCGATCAACAACATTATGTTCGACGGCGCGCTGAATATCAAAATTCGCGTCACGCCTGGCCAGTTGGCTTTCGGCATTCCGAAGGTGCTGAAACGAAAGATTTCGGCCCTTCGGAGCGTTGTTTTTGCATACCATCTGGACGAGTTTGAAATCATCACGGAAGATCAGCAGAAGCACATCAATACTCTCATACGAGAGCGATCTTCGCCTTCAACCTTTAGGGTTGGTGGGCGGCTATGGAGCATAAAGACCAGGCATACATACAAAGCAAACGAGGAGAACAAGGAAGGATCAGAATTTGAGACCTGGTATCTTGATCGCCGTTTCAGGCAGTCGAAATCGCAGTGGATTAAGTTCTCCTATCAGCTGATCCAAAAGCGCTTGGAAATGGCGGGCCTAGGCCAAGGCGGTAAGATCACGCGGCCGCAGATCGACGCACTTTTTGACGTGCCTGACTTGGGCTGGGATAGTGATTTTGTGAGAGAAAGGATTTCCGGCCGCGCGCGAAGTCACTTGGCTCGCTTCGAGCGAAAAGCAAAGGCCGGTTTAAAATACCACCTGTTGCCGGGAGCTGACGATCCGCGCGATGTCGATGCCATTCTCCGACACATCGAAAATGAGCAATTTCCCCTTTTGGAGAAGGTAAACATCCTTCTTCTGTACCAAGCTTGGTTTAGGGACGAGAACCTCGTCCGAAGGTCTGTCCAAATACGAGCTGAATGTCGTGGTTTTCAAACTCGCCCCCACCGAGCAGGAAAGTATCAGCGAGCCGTTCAACACTACGGATCCGATCTGCTTGCCCAACTTTTTCGTGAAGAGAGAAAGCGGCAGTCCCTGCACTACGGGATGAAGACGTTCATCCGCATGTCGGAAGGGCTGCCGCGAAGTCTACTCAACCTTCTCAAGCAGATCTTCGATTGGGGGATATACAACCGGTCGTCCGATCGTATCTCGCAGATATCGACGAATGACCAGGACCTCGGCCTCCAGGAATGCGCGGAGTGGTTTTTGACAACTATGCGTAAATCAGGAGAACAGGAGGTGGCGATTGTCACCGCCATAGAACGTCTTGGTCAGCTGTTCGAGGTCAATCGCTTCGCGGACAAGCCGGTGGAATGCTCTCTGCTCGGGTTTAGCGTTCGAGAAAGAGATTTGGCGGTAGTGGTCCAGGAGCGTCTGAGACTCGCTGAGCAACATTCATTTCTCATCAGGATATCGCGAGGGGAAATCGATCGGAATACTAAGGAGCGCATTTCTAAGTTTCAGCTCAACGCCCTGCTGGGGCCGAAGTGGGATCTGCCCGCGGCTCGTCGCGGCATAGCTCGATTGAAGGCTTCGGAGGTCGAGATCGTATTCGATCCCTCTCGGGACGATGATTTTAGAGAATTGCTCAGGTCGTGGACCGAGAAGATGACTGCCCCGTATTTCGGTCGGCGACAACGCCACGAGACGCCTTCTCTGTTCGATGTGCGCACATGAAATTTTTTGATTACTTCTACCGCGAAGAGGTCTTGATCAATCAGAACTGGTCAAAATCGTGGGATGTGTTCGTATCGTCATGGGACGGCAGCGAGCGCGTTCGCCAAGTATACGATCATGTGACGGCCGTCCGTAAAGTCTGGCTTGTTCATCCCGAGTACAATATTCCCGTCGTTGAATTGCCGCTCGAGGAAAAGTTCGAGGCCGTAGGAGGCGATCCATACGCAACGCGGAGTCTGATCGATCACCTCGAGTCAATGTGCAATTTGAAGCAGACCAAGATCTGCTTCGACATCACGGGAATGCTACGTCCACAGATCGCGATTTTGGTTCGCTTTTTGAAGCACCGAGGCGTTTCGAAGTTCGATGTAATCTATTCGCAGCCTGCCGATTATGCCAAGCGGGAGCGCACCAAATTCTCCTCGGGAGAAGTAACGGACGTGAAGGAGATTGCCGGCTTCGGAGGAATAAACCATCCTGGAGCTCAAGAAGTACTTATTGTCGCGCCGGGATTTGACGCGGCGCTTCAGCGGGAAGTCTTCGATCATAAAGCTTCCGCGCAACGATTCCTGCTCTTCGGGTTGCCATCACTTCAGCCCGATATGTATCAGCAAAACATACTTCAAGCCTATGGCATCGATACCCCAGTCCCGGACAACGAGGCATCGAACTCGAAGCGGTTTGCTCCCGCCGCAGACCCATTCTCTGTTGCGACAGAGTTGAGCGCTGTCGTGTCCGAGGCGAGAACAAAGTGGCCGCAGTCTCGATTTTATATTGCGCCGTTGGGGCCTAAGCCGCAGATGCTCGGTGCAGCCTTGTTCTATTTGACTGAATCCGCTGCTGGAACAGTTAGCCTCATATACCCGGTGGTTTCCTCGCACGCTCCAGCAACCAGTTCTGGCATATCGACGGTCGCCATCAATACGATCGATTTCGCTTTACTCGACGCCATCACGGCTCGAAACTGATAGCAGCTTGCTTTCAAGTGCGACCTTGCCCGACGACGAGAGTGCCAGGTTCATTTGTGCTGATCGCTGAATTAACTTGAGATTGATCATCGTGTGAATGAGTTCTTGGACCTCGGTCGGATCAGCGCCTACGGCCTCTGCGACCGATTCCCCGGTAAGCGCGTGCCCCACGTTCAACGTCTCAAGTATCCTTTCCGCCAAATTGCTCGCAAGAGCACTCGTCGTGGGTGATCGGCCGACGTCAATCGAATAGAAATTACGCGAACTCTTCGACATATCTAGATCCGATCATCCGAGTTGAAATTGGTTGTTGAGCTCGTCCCATTCCCTCTTGGAGAGGCCGCTATCTTCGCGTGTAACGCGTTCTCCTCGCAGCGCTTTTTTCAAGACTGCGATAGCCGACCTGGAAAGGACAGTTGAGTGAAGCTTGTACTCCAGGAACGCTTCGTAGCTGATCGGGCACCAAGCTCTAAATATTTCTAGTAGGACCTCTGCGTACGCTCGGATCTCATATTGAGCGTGCGGATCGGCTCTAAGCCGCAAAAAGTTTATGAAATTATGCAAATCGATCTTCCAGTACCACTGGGTGTAAAAGTTCAGCGAAAGATTCATTCGTGCGAGCTCGCGAGCCAAACCGCTTCTGTCCTCAGACAAAACGTTGTCATTTTCGTCTAAGTTGAGCATGTCCAGATAGTCGGAGTATGCGGTCTCTGCATCTCTCCTGAGAATCGTCAGCACCCGATCAGCCTCATCGGCATCAAGTACGCCCTCTCGACCTTGGCGGTTTGTGCTTGACTGTGCAGCCAGGTTCGATCTTTCCGGTACGTAGAACTCCTTGTCGAGAATCGAATAGCGCGCGGAGTACTCGTTTACGCTGGCGGTACGGTGCCTGATCCACTGCCGTGCGACGAAGATCGGTAGCTTTACGTGAAGTTTTATTTCAGCCATTTCGAATGGCGTGGTGTGACTATGTCGCAGCAAGTATCGGATCAGATTTCTATCGTCGGTGACTTGTTTGGTGCCGCGTCCGTAGGAGACGCGTGCGGCCTGCACCACCGACGTGTCGTCTCCCATGTAGTCGACGACTCGGACGAAGCCATGGTCGAGAACAGGGCGCGCCGTGTAGAGAATATCCTCGAGCGCGGGGACGGTTGCCCGCCTGGTGCTGAATTCGTGGGAGCGGGCCTCCGCGATCTGTCGGGTCTCGTCGTTGCTTAACTTCATCTGAACTTTCCACGCTTGTCCTCAGGTGAGGACGTCCGTCACTGAACTTTCGGATTCTTGTTCCATCTCATGCGCCATGAGCGAAACGAAATTTATAACACTGGTGCCTCAAGCAAGTGTCTTGCCATGCTCTCCTGATGTTCGATCGGCGAAGGTAGTACGGCTGGTGATGCTAAATCAGCGCCGCGCCATGAAATTTCGACAGTGCGCGCTGGGAACACCTTGCGCTACGACTATATTGGCCAGCCGTACGGATCTATCGACGGGCCATTTTCGATCATTTCCTCTTCGAGCGAATGTAGTTGAGGTAATCCAGCAATTCCTTCTCTTCGTCTGCAGTTAGATTATCGATCGAGTAGGTCGCGGCCTTGCTCTGGTTCGGCGCCTCAGCCCTTTGGTTGGTCGGAACAATGTACCCAGCCCGTTCCATCAGCGTTTCGTAAGGGACGCCTAACGATGTTGATAGAGCGTACAGGACGTTGACCGAGGGCTTGGCAATCTTTCCGGATTCGAGCTGGGAGAGGTAAGCGTTCGACACCTCCTTGCCCGTGGCTTCCTCAACATCTCGCAACGTCATCTTACTTCCCAATCGCGCGCTCTTTAAGTAGCGCCCAAGACCTTCCGCCGAATGCGGCTCTTCGGTTTTCTCGCCAGCCATCGAAACTTCCGCGTTCAACGAGGCCCGGTCCGTCCGGGCCTCAAGGCCATCATATCCAGTTTGCTAAGTATTTCAAGCAGGCTAAGTGTATGCTTGACAAATTTAGCGAGCTCGATTAAATTAGCTGCATGCTCGCACACCGGCCTCCGCCGGAGAAAGGATCATCATGAGCATCCAGGAAGCCACTCCCGATCACCGCGCAGCGGAGCAGGCCATCGAAGTCGCGGGTGAGAATCTGGAGTTCCGCCAACTAGTTATCGAGGACGCCGCGCCTACCGGCGCCCAGATCACCCACGCCGCGGGGTTCACGGCAGCGCAGCAGGCGACCGTGCTTCACTTCCTGCCGGACGGCGAGCTGGAGGAAATCCGCCCCAATCAGAACGTCGACCTCGGCAAGGGACGTCAGTTCGTCGTGGTCGAGACCGACCGGCTCTACATTCTGACGATCAACGGCGAGCGCTTCGAATGGCCGAGCCGGTTGATCTCGGGCGCGGTGCTCCGCAAGCTGGGCAAGGTCGCGCCCGAGGACGAGTTGCTGCTCGACTGCGTCGACCAGCCTGACCGCCTCATCGGTCCGCGCGATCTCGTCGACCTCGGCAAGGGCGGCATCGAGGCGTTCATCAGTCGCAAGCCGACCTGGAAGCTGAACGTGCAGGGCGTATTGCTCACGCTGCACCAGCCGACGATCGTCGTCAGGCAAGCGTTGCTCGACGCGGGCTTCAACCCGGACCAGGGATGGCAGATCTTCTTGATCGTCAAGAACCAGCCGAAGCGCGCCGTCACCCTGACCGACACCGTGGATCTGCGCACGCCCGGCATCGAGAAGCTCCGGCTGACTCCCACCGGCGTCAACAACGGCGAGCCAGCGCCGAAGCCGCGGCGGGACTTCGATGTGCTCGAGGTCGACGAGAAGTATCTCGATGCCCTCGGTTGCTTCTGGGAGACCGTGGTCGACTCCGGGCACCGCTGGCTGTTGATCCATAACTATCGGGTGCCTGCCGGCTACGACCAGCAGATGGTCACGCTGGCGCTGCTGATCCCGACGACCTACCCCGGCGCCGAGATCGACATGTTCTATACCAACCCCAAGCTGACACTGAGGTCGGGCCAGCCGATCGACAGGACGCAGGTCTCGGCCATCATTTGCGGCACGCCGTTCAACGGCTGGTCGCGCCATCGCAGCGGAGCGGCGCCGTGGAAGCCCGCTATCGACAACGTGGTAACGCACCTCGCGCTGGTCGAGTCCGCCATCGCGAAGGAGGTTGGGCAGTGATCTCGCCTGCGCTGGCGCTGACGGGAGTTCTGTACGATCGTCTCGTCGATCACCTTTATCCCGGAGACCGGAAGGAAGCTGCGGCGATCCTGTTGTGCTCTCGCACACCGGGGCCGCGGCTTCGGCTGCTGGCCCAGGATGCGATCCTGGTTCCCCACGCCGCCTGCAAGGTGCGCGAACCCGACCGGATCAACTGGCCCGGGGAGTATCTCGAGCGCGCCATAGATCTGGCCGAACCGTTCGGCCTCGCGATCGTTCTGATCCATTCCCATCCCGGCGGCTTGTTCGCGTTTTCCCGGCCGGACGACGACAGCGACGCCATCGTGATGCCATGCCTTTTCCAGGCGTGCGGCGACAGCCACGGCAGCGCGATCATGACGCCGGACGGCGCGATCCGCGCCCGGCTATACGACAGCGACCTCAACAAGACCGCCGTCGAGCTGGTCAGCGTCGCTGGCCACGACCTACGCTTCTTCTGGGAGTGCGACGCAGAGCGTCGCGATCGCGCCAAACGGCCGATGGCGTTCACCTCCGACATGACCGCCGAGCTGAAGCGGCTGTCGGCAACGACCATCGGCGTGTCGGGCACGGGCTCGATCGTCGCCGAGCAGAACGCGCGCATGGGCTTCGGCCGCAACGACTACGTCGACTTCGACAAGGTCGAGGGCCGCAACCTCAACCGGATCCTGAATTCGACCCTGAAGGACGTGGAGCTGAAGAAGCCGAAGGCAGAGATGTTCGCCGAGGCCGTCGCGACGTATCGGGGCCCCGGCGTGGCGTTCCCCGTGACCAAGTCGATCACGACGCGCGAGGCGGTTCTCGCTGCGAGCCAAGCGGACGTGCTCTTCTGCTGCGTCGACACCTTGGAGGCCAGGTACATCGCCGACCTCATCAGCAGCGCTTTCCTGATCCCGCTGTTCGATGTCGGGGTGTCGATCCCGACAAGGAGGACCCCGGATGGGGCGCCGGCCATCGCTGACGTATGCGGCCGCATCGACTATGTGCAGCCGGGCCGGTCGTTGCTGCAGGATCGTGGCGTGTACACGCCCGACACCCTCCGTGCCGAGTATCTGCGGAACGCGTTTCCGGAAGCATTTCGTGCCGAAGTCGAGGCCGGCTACATCAAGGGCGTCGCCGAGGAGGCACCGTCGGTGATCATGCTCAATATGCGGGCCGCAGCGGCATGCGTGAACGAGTTCATCGCGCGCGCATATCCGTTCCGCCTGGATTCGAACGAGAAGTACGCGCGCACCATCTTCAGCCTAGCTGCCTGCGAGGAGGAGTTCATGGCGGAGACCGAATTCACGGTGAGCGACAACCCGGTGCTAGGACGCGGAGCGCAAGAGCCGCTTCTCGAACTGCCCACGTTGGCGCCTCGGAGGGAGAAGAAGGCATGAGGCTGCCGAGGTGGGTTAGAAGGGCGTGGGACAAGTTTGGACCACTGCGCGGTCTAAAGGTGGTCGACGGTGACAGCTTGCCGCTGAACATGCCCCGTCGCGACCTGGTACTTGCGCGCGAAGGTGATGAGGACTGGTGTGTCGGCATGCGCTGTCCCTGCGGGTGCGGTAGGACGATCGAGCTGTTGCTGATCAGGGAAGCGAAGCCGAAGTGGGATCTGATGCTCGATGCTTCGGGGCGCCCAAGCCTCAAGCCGTCGGTCTGGCTACAGGGCGGATGCCGTTCGCATTTCTGGCTGCGCCGGGGGCGCGTGGAGTGGTGCGATTAGTCGGAGGACCGGAGGGAAATCGGATCAAGACCCCGGGGCAAAGCTCTTACCGGATCGCGTTTCATCGCCTTCCCGCTCATGGGCGGCGATCATCTGCTTGACGTCCTCAAATAGCTCGTTGGGCATCGTCTCCAGCCTGCCGGCGCAGGGCTTCAGCGATAATGTCCCCTGTTGCAAGCCCGGGGTCGCCGGCGATCGGAGCCAGAAGGCTCGCCTAGGCGTGCGATACGGCCTTCTTCAACTCTGAGATCCCGGACTCCAAGAAATTGTACGCAACGATCAGCGCGAATAGCCGCGCGCATATCACCGCCGCAAACAGTGATTGCCTGCTCGACGGCGGTATCCAGCCCATCGTCCTGTTCGTTCGGCTCTGAGACCGAGGACATGGCCTTATTCCAGGTTGACCGTCGATGCGGCATGTTCTTATTTTGTTCTCATGGAGTCAAGCCGCCGTTTCAAGCCGCCCTGGACGTTGGTCCGGGAAAATTCAGAGTGCTACGTCGTCAGGGATGCCACCGGCGTGACCCTGGCGTGGCTCTATTGTCGCGACGACGCGCAGCGCTACAGCTTCGGCGTTGGCAAGCTTTCGTCGGATGAGGCGCGCCGGATCGGCAAGGCGATCGCGCGCATTCCGGAATTCCTGATGCCCCGCCAAGGCTTTTATCCGCGCGGCGGCGGATCGCGCTGGCGCGCCGACCGGCCGTATCACGTGGCGCTCGAGGACCGCTATATCCGCGAGCACTGGGACGAAATCTACGCTCTGTGCAAGCTCAACAGCTTGCCCTTCAACGCAACTGGTGAGGTGATAAAGAACGACGGCGTTTGGAGAGTCTATGAGTTTACCTGGCAGATGGATGCGATCTTGTTTTGGGATCGCTTTGAAGGACGTTGGCTTCGAGGCAGTGAGTTTCATTATCCCGAGCAGCCAGAGAACCTGCCGTCGCTGAAGCCACTTGAGAACTGGCCGAAATTCAATCCCCGCAATCTGCGGTAATCGGTGGTACCCAACGCCATGAGCAAACGCCGAACCCTTGTATTGATGCTGCTGCTGTTGTCGAACGTGGCGCTTGCCGACAGTTTTGTCGGTCAGGCCAGCGTCATTGACGGCGACACGTTGGAGATCCACGGAACGCGGATCCGCCTTTGGGGTGTGGATGCTCCGGAGAGCACTCAGCTATGTCGCGGTGAGGATAGTTTACAGTACCGCTGCGGTTCGAAGGCCGCGAACGACCTCGACGCTTACATTGCCCGGCGCCCAGTCAACTGTGTCCCGCTCAGCCTCGACCGGTATGGCCGCACGATCGCGACCTGTTCGGTCGCGGGCAAGGATCTTGGGGAATGGCTTGTGCGCAACGGTCTCGCACTGGATTGGCCTCAATATTCAAAGGGCAGATATCACGAAGGTCAACGCGATGCTGAGCGAGCCGACCAAGGATTGTGGAAGGGCAGCTACGTCGAGCCGTGGCTCTATCGTGCATGCATCCGCGCCAGCGGAAACCCGTCCGCCTGTTCGGACGATGCAAATGCCCATCCTTGATGCGATCCATTGCGAGGCGTCAATCCACAAGGTGCGATGGTTGATCACCGCACTGGGGCGGGTGGGTCTAGCGCCATTTGAGCGACTCACGCTACCCATCATTCCGAGCCACCTTACGGCACAATGGGAATGAAATGGTTGCAGCCAATCGTGAACCGCCGGCCTCTGGTTTCGCACTTGAAGTGGACGGCCGACTCAAAGCCGAGTTTGCAACCAGAGACGGCGCCAGGGCGGGCGGAGAGGAACTAAAGAAACGTTTTCCCATGCTTCAGATCAGGATCTATGACGCGCAGACGAATGCGCGCGAGGACATCTAGATCTCCGACTGGCGAATTCTTTTGCTTGCGCGCGTGCGGCTAGTGCCGCACCGGGCTCTCGTGAACCGAGCCGCTTCGCGTCTCGGCCGTGCGGCGTCGATCCCTCGCGCAAAGGGATGCGGAGCTCCTCGCCGGGGGCACTCGGGAAAGGGGCTCGCCTGCGGCGATCGCTATCACTGCCCCGTTCCCGGGTGCCGCTATTGAACCGGTCTCGTCGCTGCACTCGGACCCACGTGCCCCTTCGGGTCGCTATGCTCACGCTCTCCGGGTGCCATTTTTCGTTGAGGCGATGCGCCGTTGGCGCACGCCTGGACGGGCCTGCGGCCCCAGGCACTTCAAGGCCAAGTGCCGCGAAGAATCGGACGGAGGGAAAACCCGCCCAAGTAGAATGTGCATTATTTAAGCGCACGACGTGCATCGAATCGGCGGCCGGCATATTCTCCTGCAAAGTCGCCGATTCTCTCTTCAGTCGGCCAATTTCATGCAGCCGGGGTCTACGTCATGAAGGTTCTGCGATGGATCGAGCGGATTGCGCATTCGATCGGCCTCTTGCTTGCGATCGTGGCCATAGTCTGGATCGGGGTGATTATTGGTCGTCCTTCGGAGAAAAGTGGAAATCAGCCGAACTTCGTCGGCGTAGAGCAGCAGCAGAAGCGCCTCGCGATTTTTCTCGACGGCACATGGAATAGCATCAACAGCAATACGAACGTCTGGCGCATGCGCGCGCTTTGCGCCGCGAAAAGCAAGGATGGTAAACCTCAGCTCGTCTACTACGAGGTCGGGGTCAACGGTTTCCTGGGCGGTGTTTTCGGCCAGGGGCTCGATGAGAACATCCGCCTGGCCTACGAGTGGCTCATCGAGAACTACAACGACGGCGATGAAATCTTCATTTTCGGCTTCAGCCGTGGCGCGTTTACGGCCAGAAGCCTGGCTGGGTTGATCGCCATAGATGGCATCCTAAAAGCAGGTTCACCCATCGGCGTGACCGAATTGTTTGATCGCTACAGGAAGGGTGACGAGGAGAGCATTTGGACGTTGAAGGAGAAGGAAGCGTCCGGGGACACCAGCAAGCTGACCGAGCAGGAAAAGTGGCTGCTCAAATATTCCCAGCCGGCGAAAGTGAAAGTTGTCGGCGTTTGGGATACCGTTGGATCCGTCGGCGTTGCGGCCGGAAATATTCCGGGCATTAGCCGCTCTCAATTTGACTATCTGCAGACGGGATTACGCATCCACATCCTGAACGGCTATCACGCCCTTGCCGTCGACGAGCACCGCAACGACTTCGCTCCAACGCTGTGGGACGTTCGCCACCCGAAAGATCCGAACGCGGTGATAGCGCAACCGCGTCCGCTCTCCGGTGTTGAGCAGCGCTGGTTTGTCGGTGCCCACGCAAATGTTGGTGGCGGCTATCAGACGGATCTGCTTGCTCAAGCTCCGCTGCGCTGGATGATGAAGAAAGCGGAATCTCAGGGGCTCTCGTTCCGATCGGAGGTCGATCTGGATGGAGATGCTGTGAAAGCACCGATTGCCGACTCCTATGCATCGTTTGGCTCGGGATTGTACGCCAAGATTTCTCCGCCTCTGTTCCGGACGATCGGCCGAGAACCGGATGTCCGGGAAGACGGAAGCCACATCAACGTCAACGAGACGATCGACGCGAGCGTGTTCCAGCGGTGGCGTGCCGATCCAGCCTATCGGCCGGCCAACCTCCTGGAATGGGCGCAGCGCAAGAAAGTTGATCCTGCGCAGTTGCAAGCTTCCGTGCGAGCCGACGACCCCCACGTAATCGTGCCGGACCAATAGACTCGCGCGAAGTGCCGCTGCCTAACTTCTGGCCGGTTAAAGAGGAGGACCGCAAGTCGGATGTATTGGCGCCAGCGCTGAGGATGTTGACTGGCCTTCCTTACCTTTTTACTGGCCGCGCTTTGCATCGGGTCAGCTTGGCTACCTCGCGAAGGTTCTGGCGGACGTGCGCCGTATGCCAGCGCCACGCATTTTCTTTAGTACAAGCATTGGTTGCCCTTGAGAGTACGTGGCATCATCAGGTAGGTTTTAGGTTCCACTTGAGATCTTCATTGGTGTTAAGGGGCGCAAATGAGGCTTCATTCCCTGGCTTGTGCGGTGCTTTTGGCCTGGTGTTGGACGGGCGCCAGCGCGCTCGCAGCCGAATGGAGCGTCGCCGGCGTCATGGTGACGCCAAACGGCATCCTCGCGGATGGAACGTTGTCGATTTCGGGCGATGGCAAGATCCTGAGCGTCGGCCCTAGCGCGTCGGCGCAGCCGTCAACGTCTCCGGTCAAATTGTCAGGCGTTATTTTGCCCGGCTTCATCGATCTCCATGACCATCTCACCTGGAATATTCAGCCACGATGGCTGCCCGGCCGCAAATTCAACAACCGGTATGAATGGCAGGATTCCGCGGAATACGACCGCTTGCTGAACAATCCGCACTATGCCGCAATGCCGGCTGTAGCCTGCGAAGCCGAGATCTATGCAGAAATCAAGGCGCTTGCCGGTGGCGCGACGTCCGTCGTTGGTGGACTGTTGAGCAGTGACAAGACCTCGGAGAACCATAAGTGCGTTGCGGGACTTGCCCGAAATCTCGATACCGATTCCGGCTTCTTGCAGCAGCAACCGGTCTTCGATGACAAATGCCCCACGGTAAGACCTGAAACCGATCGCAAGATTCTTGATGTCGTCGACAATGAGGTCTTTCCGCTCGAATTGACGCACGAGAGGTTCGAGTATCTTCTGTGCGCGCTCGACCATAAGACCTTGCGGGGCATGGTGGTCCATCTCGCGGAGGGCGCGAGCACTGATTCCGCCGCGCACCGTGAATACAGCATGCTCAGCAAGGAAGTGTTGCTCGCACCCGTCATTGGGAAGCCCAAGCCTGTTCCTATTCCGCGGGACGGTCTTGCCCTCGTTCACGGTACGGCTTTGCGTGACGCGGATTTTCTCGGCATGAAGGACAGCAACGTCGGACTCATCTGGTCGCCACGTAGCAATGACGAACTCTATGGCTCGACCACCAACATTGCCGCCGCCAGGTTAGCAAAAGTGGACATCGCCATTGCGCCCGATTGGAGCCCGTCCGGCAGTGCGGGCATGCTACAGGAAATGGGTTACGCATACAGGCATTATGGCGTCAGTTCCGACGAGCTCGTGGCCATGGCAACGTCGACGCCTGCGAAGCTCGTCAGAATATCCGACTACATTGGTGCGCTGGCGCCCGGGCAATTCGCGGATTTTGTCGCTCTGAACGTCGCAATCGACACCACCCGCCCCAATACTCTTAACCCTGTCGTCAAGGCCACCCCCGCCAATGTGTCGCTTGTCGTGGTCGGCGGGCAAGCGGTCTACGGCGACAAAAACTTGCTGCAGCAGCTTTTGCCGCCCGGCGCCGTCACGAGCGATTTAAAGGTGTGCGGGGCGGATAAACTGGTGAATCTGTCCGGCACCGGCGCTGCCGCCCATGGATGGACGCTCGATGACGTCAAGGCCCACCTTAAGCAGGCTCTCGAGGCGCTCGGCACGTCACTCACTGACATCGAATGCGATTGATCTGAAGAAATGACGTAACCGTCCGCAGGACGGGCTGCTGCGGGGGCCGCAGCACCAGCTACTCCCTTGTGCTTTGGCGATGCAGATGAGACCGAACGACGCAGTTAACCGAGCATTGTGGTCGCGCCTCCCGACAAGCCAGGCGCTTCGAGGCGTCCTGAAGATCAAAAGGCTCACGCGCTCGCCCAGACTTCAAGTTGTTGGTGTCCGCCCCGAACGAGATAATAGCTCGATGCGGCTAACACCTCCGCAAGTCGCGGTTCCAGGTTGCCTCTGGTGATCCCTGGCTGGACGACGACCATTCCAAATCTGGCGGGTCGCCGCGTTGCCAGCTCAAGCATCAGTGCATCATCACCACGCACAAGTCTGCCGACACCTTTTCTTCGGCGCATGCGGTCCAGAGATCGGTCGACCAGGCGGGGGAGGTCGCACCAGATCATTGATTTAACTGCTTGTGCGCAGACCTCGTAGACATCATCCACGCGATTGCCAGGTTGAACGCCACCTGCGCCTTTGCAGTGATACAGTGTGACATCGACACCATCGTCGGCCGCAGGGCGCAGCACGATAAAATCTGCGGCCTCGCCGCTTCCGTGGTCCCAGTAAACGACGGCGTTCTCAACGATATCTAGTTGCCGTGCGAGAAACACCTGGATGGAGCTGCCGAGAACGCGCCCCCGATTATCGGCGTATTCGGTCGTAATATCTACGCCAACGCCTTGCCAATCGATCACCCTGATCTGTTGAATGTCAAACGGGTTGTACGGCTCGGCGGGAGCAGGAAAGTGTTCGTCGCCACAGACCCGAGACCAATCATCCAACATCAGGTTCAACGGGTTGTCGTTCAAATAATCGACGATGTCCTCCACGCGACGACCGAAAGCGAGCTCCACTTTGACCTGGTCGTCCGACAGATAGGAGAATTGCGGGCTCTCGGCGATCTTGAATTGGATTCGTGTCTCCAGCCCTAGGCCTTCCAGCAGGAGCCGAGCGCCTTTGGCATCCGACTCTTCAACTTCGAGGCTGAATTGCGTGAGGGAGTCTTCCGCCGGCCGGCCGGCGATCTCGAATTTCGCGATAGGGGGATCGATATAGATATCCTTGTCCCATTCGGCCCACAAAACACGGGCAGGGATGGCATCGATAATCTCGCCCATCTGAAGCAAATCAAGATTGCTGCCGGTTACCGCAGCCCTCTCGTCCAGTATTTTTCGGGCCAGATTTTTGCACCAGCCCAGCAGCTCTGGCAGAGTAAAGGACGTGTTGCTCCAGATTTTAGAGGCGCTGCTCAGACCAATCGTTACCTCGTTCCCATTCTCGATGGCGCTCCCGAAGCAATGGCCGCGATGGAAGAGGCGGGCGTCTTCAGCCCGAATTGCCTCATCCACATGAGACCCAGTCAACATGCGGTAAGACTCCGTCAGGCTCGATTGCTGACGGTTTCGCATGCCGACATTGTAGAAGCGGGCCTGCTCTAGTTCCTTCAGCGCCCGGTTGAGTTCTGATAAACGGAGTATCTTGGGATCATATCCGACGAGGTCGCGCACAAGCCGGCGATAAAGGCCGTCGCCGCGGGAAGAAGCGCAGATGAAAAGAAGCGATGAGGCCGGGTCGAAGTAAAAGATGAAAAGGTCGTATTCCACATCAATGAGCGTATCGTCCGTCGACCATGGTACAGGCGAGCGCATCCTTGTGACATAAACGCTTGAATTTGTATCCTCGCTCACGCGCCCGAAAATCTGCTCCCGGTCGACACCAAAATTCGGCACAGCGTTGATGTCGAACGCTTCGCGCAGCCTGTAGATTTTCACGTGCGCATAGGGCGAGAGCGAATACAGCGACATATCAGAAAGGTCGGGGATCGTGCCTACGTCATGGCCGAACGTCTCGATAAACTCCCGTGCTTCGACTTCGCGCTGTACCCGCGCGGCGCTGAGGTTAGGAATGATGTCGGACCAGACCGCGCCGGCCGAGTACAGCTTCTCCGCTTCGACCTTCACACCAGAGGCTGTAGCCAGAAATGTAGCGTCGCCCAGCCGCTCGCCGGCTGTTCTCGCGAAGCGTCCAATAAACTGAAGAGTAACTGCCAGAGAACGATGTGGCGAGTGCACAGCCGCGATCTTGAGGCGGGGCATGTCAAAGCCTTCGCCAAGCATGTTGACGCAGATGATGCCGTCCAATTCATTGGCAGCAAGGTTTGCAAGGACCCGCTTAACGTAGGCGAGCGAATGAGTGCCCTGGATCAGCTTGAGCCTCAGCCCCGTATGCGTTTCGTAGAGCTGGACCAGCTCGGTTGCTCGTTTCTTGCTATCTGTTCGGACCATCAAGAGGTGATCAAAGCCTGCACCCCGATCAGCCGCCAGTTTCCTCTCTGCCGCTTGAGCAACAGCGATGTCCTCCATCTGCTGGCGGTTCTCACCCGGAGGGATTTGATCGACGAGTTGAAACTGGATGTGGCCAAACACGCCATCCTGGTAGGCGCGCTTAAGATCGTAAGTGTAAGCGAAGCGGCCCAGTATTTCGCGGTCATCACGGCGGAACGGAGTGGCCGTAAAGAGCACCCGTCGGGCGTCTTTGAACATGTCGAGTGTAGCAGTCCACGAGGCTGCCGGACTGTGATGGGCCTCATCAACCAGGATCAGGTCGAACAGATCAGCGGGCGGCACCGGGATCTGTTCCAAGTGCGGACTGACGCTTGGCACGGTAGCGACTACGACATCAAACTTCCCGAAGACTTTCCCATTGCAGAGGGTCGGTGATTCTGCCGCTCGTCGCCATGACGTTTGGTTCTGGCAGATCGGCGGGAAGAGCGCCGAGGCGCTTCAAGACGCCGAGTTTCTTGAAGTCATCGGCGATTTGCTCACGCACGAGCCGGCTTGGCGTTAAGACCAGGACACGGTTGGCTCTTAGCAGAAAAGAGCTTGCCTGCAGGACCGCCGTTTTGCCGGTCCCAGTCGGCATCGTAATAATCGCTGCGTCTTTACGCCCGCTGAAATGAGAGCCGACGGCGAATAACGCGCCACGCTGGGCTTCCCGAAAACCAGGCGTTTCAGGGTCTGCAAGCGGAAAAGTAAGCTTTAAATAATGGTCTAAAAAGTAAGACACGCGCGAATCTCCTTCCCTAGGGATTCTGCGGCACGCCTAGTCT
Source organism: Bradyrhizobium cajani (assembly GCF_009759665.1). Taxonomy (GTDB): domain Bacteria; phylum Pseudomonadota; class Alphaproteobacteria; order Rhizobiales; family Xanthobacteraceae; genus Bradyrhizobium; species Bradyrhizobium cajani. The sequence continues at coordinate 329,082 of NZ_WQNE01000002.1, read as the reverse complement.
TTACTCAACCATTAGATGTTGACGGATCGGGGACTCTCCCACGGCGAGTTCGCCCGATCTGGTGTTCAAACGGAAAGCCCTAATCCGCCAGAGGCATTGGTTATTCGGCAATCTCAATTTTGCACCCATGTGTCTTCCTCCGTCACGTCGCCGGACCCGCCGGATCTTCCTTGACACCTCGGGCGACGATCCGGAGCGTTCCATCGGCAAGCGGCCGCTGCAGCATCAGAGCCTCGTCGGGAGGAGCGGTCATCCAGGCCTCGACCTCTTCCGGCGTCGTTAGGATCACAGGCATCGCCTTGGGGTGGATGGCTCCGACCTCTGCGTTCGGCTCCGTCGTGAGGAACGCGTAGAGGTCATTGGTGGTCTCACCTTCCTTGACCTTCCGGACGGAGGTCCAATTTGTCCAAATGCCCGCGAAGCAGGCGAGGGGACGGCTCTCATCGAGCGCGAACCAGATATCGCCGCCCTCGGTCTTGTTGAATTCGCTGAATGAGTTGAATGGTACCAGGCAGCGATTTTCGGTCCCCAGCCATCGCGTCCAGTGCTTGCTCTTCACGTTGCGGATGTTTGTTGTGCCGCTGTCCGGCTCCATTCTGAGCAATCCCTTGAAATCCACCACCTTGCCTTTGGCCTGCAGCTTCTCGGCTCGTTTTTTGGTGGCGTCCATCAGCGACTTTGACGACGACGGCATTCCCCACCGCGCCGTAGCGAGTTCGCGCCCCTCGACCCCGTTGCGCACAATCGGTGCCTTGTAATCAGGAAAAACACCGGGCATCGGCGCCAGATTGCCAACGTATTGGTTCACGACGCGGAACAGCGCGCTGATCGCGGCTTGGTTGGTCGTGATCGAATAGAGATTGCACATCGGTCAGGATTCGGTTCGAGAGTGGCGCGGCTGCCACGTCAACTGTAGCAGAGTCGCGGACGGACGCTGGCCCGCCTTGGCGCATTTGCGGCAGCGCAGCCGGCTGGCGAGATCGTGCACGAAGGTGGTCGGCGGGTGCTTCATCGCAGCGAGGTCCACGTCGCTCGGCGTCTTGCAGCGCGCGCACCTGATCTCGAGCCAAGGGAAGCCTCCGTTCACGGCCTGATCGATGGTCGGCGACGGATCGATCGGTTCGCCGTCACTCCACATCCGCTCGTTCCAGCTTTCGCAAAGCAGCCTGTCAGCTTGCTGGATCATCGCCTCGCCTTTGGCCCGCATCTCCGCCGACTGGGTAGCCAGGATGTTAGCCATCGCGCGTGCCTTGCCGAGCTCTTTTGCCAGAGCCTTGCGATCGCCGCCCGACAGGGGCGTAGGGTGATACTTCGGGGCCATCCGGACATCCAGGCGCAATGAGATCGGATCGGCAATTGCAAAGTGGCTACGGCGTCTCGAATGCTGGCCAGCACCCATCTTCTTCATGCCTGCCGGTGCGCTGCTGGCAGGTGTTGTCGAGCAGCCGTTGCGCCACGTCCTTCCAGACGGCGTTGGCGCCATACAGCCGGACCGCATCGGCGGTCTGGATCTCCACGGTTCGCTCGCAGCGGCGGCAGGAGATGCGCAGCACATGGCCCTTGATTTCCGAAAGACGTCGCTGTCGGGCCTGGGCCAAGGTCGCGCCGGCGCGAGGGTCTTTGAGGACCGATTCCCAATATTCGGCCGGGAGCGGGGCATCCGGACCCGCAGCGGACGGGGCTCGTCTACGGGCGGCGTCAGCGGCCAGTTTTTCCATCTGCTTCGGGGGCGGCATGCGCCAGCTCGCGGGTCGGTCGGTCATGTTCGAATTAGAACATAACAAGAACAAATGTCGAGTCCGACCCAGCGGTGGCTGAGAAAAATCCTCCTTTGTGGACGGGCCGCGATGTCGGAACCAAGCCGGTTCGTTCGTCTTGAATCCCGCAACAGTATGGAGTTCCGCGAGATGGCCCCCCGCGCTAACTGGAAAGGTTTCCTGCGTCTTTCCCTCGTCACTTGCCCGGTCGCGCTCTATCCGGCCACCTCGGAATCCGAAAAGGTCTCGTTCAACCAGCTGAACCGTAAGACCGGCCATCGGATCAAGTATGCCAAGGTCGACGCCGACACCGGCGAGGAGGTCGACAACGAGGACATCGTCAAGGGCTACAAGGTCGACACCGATACCTTCATCGAGCTGACCAAGGAGGAGCTCGAGAACGTCGCGCTGGAATCGACGCGAACGATCGAGATCGACGAGTTCGTCGACCGCAGCGAGATCGATCCGAGATATCTCATTCGCCCCTACTATCTGCGTCCTGACGGTAAGGTCGGGCACGAGGCCTTTGCGGTCATTCGAGAAACCATCCGCGAAATGAACAAAGTCGCGATCGGACGCGTGGTGCTGACCAATCGCGAGCACATCATCGCGCTGGAGCCGATGGATAAGGGCTTGATGGGAACGCTGTTGCGCTATCCCTACGAAGTCCGTCCCGCAGATGAGTATTTCGACGATATTCAGGACGTCAAAGTCACCAAGGACATGCTTGATCTCGCCAAGCATATCGTCAATCAGAAGTCGGGCCATTTCGAGCCGGACAAGTTCGAAGACCAGTACGAAACCGCGCTCATCGATCTCATCAATCAAAAACGCGCTGGCAAACCCATCACCGCGAAAGCGCGTCCTCGAGGTGAGAACGTCGTGGATCTGATGGATGCGCTGCGCAAGAGCATTGGAAGAGAGGAAGCGGCGACAGAGGCACCCAAGAAATCAGGCAAAAAGCCGCGTAAGGCCGCCGCGGGGCAGAAGGAAATGCTGATGCCGATCGCAGGCAAGAAGCCGGCGAAAGAGGCCGCGGCCAAAAAGCCGGCGGCCAAGCCGCAGCGGAAATCGGCTTAGGTATGTCGTAAAGCATTCGGTGACGTCGGACGGCCACTACGTCGTCCTCGCGGCAGGCTCTGGCGGATGGCAAATCCCACCCGACCATGTCACGGGAGATCATTTGATCGACAGGCTAAGATGGCGCGGCGAGGGGTGCGCGGCGCCAGGAAAGGTGGCGGGCGGCGAAGCCGAAGCAACGGTGCATAGGGTCGTGGAAGAGGTTAGGCGAGCGCTCGACTAGCGCGGTTATCACGCGATCGCCTCTTCTCCGTCGCTTGCACGACGTACTGGCCTTGCTCGGGGATGAACACACGAGTTGGTTCCTCTGAGGCTGATGGACGCGGTGCCGGTGGCGCGGAATTGGGCCCAGATGAGAGCCGCCGGTTCCTTCGAGAGGGCGTTGCGCAGGCAAAATCAGGCGGGATAGGTACTTCAGACAATCGCCACAAAGTTCACCGACACGCCTCCCACACAGCCTTTCTCCACCAAAGCCGCGATGTCCCAATATTCACTTGAGGTTTTGCGTCAGCGCTACGTCATCGAGAAAAGACCGCTCGAGGCCAGCGTGGAGCAGATCTTGCGGGCCGACAGCCGCGCGGGAGCGCGTGCCATCCTGGCTGCAATCGATAAACGGCGCTATGAAAATAGGTCCGAAGGGCAGCGGCTCCGCAAGATGCTCCGCTTCGAGACCTCTCTCTGGGAAAGCGGCCATCAAGCCGTGGCAGGCGTCGATGAGGCTGGAATGAGCCCTCTCGCCGGGCCGGTCTCTGCTGGCGCCGTGATCTTGAAACCCGGCACGCGGATAGTTGGGATCGACGACTCGAAAAAACTTGACGCTGCGGCTCGCGAAGAACTCGCGAAGGAGATCAAGGAAAAGGCAGTCAGTTGGTGTGTGGTGTTCGTTGAGGTCGAGGAGATCGACGCGATCAACATCTATTGGGCAGGCATCCAGGCTATGCAGCGCGCGGTCCGGGGGCTAGGGCTGACGCCGCAGCACTTGCTGATCGATGCGAAGCGGTTGAAGGAAATTGATATTCCTCAGCAGGCTATCATCAAAGGCGACGCCAAGTCCGCCAGCATCGCTGCCGCCTCCATTCTCGCGAAAGTCGAGCGCGACGCAGTTATGCGGACGCTCGACGTGCGTCACCCCGGCTACGGATTTGCGGATCACAAGGGCTACCCGGTGCCGGCTCATTATGAGGCGCTCGCAAGGCTCGGAGCATGCGCAGCACACCGAAAATCGTTCGGACCTGTACGCAAGGCTCTCGGCTTGCCGCCTCTGCCGCCATGGCCTTCGGCATCAGAGCGCGAAGCCGGCTGAATTCCAAATCGTCCGCTTCGTCTCGGAGTTATTTTCGCGACCAGCTCTTTTCGCGAACGACGTCCGCGGCCTTTTTGTCGGACCGCAGCCCGAGATAGACTGGCTGGCGCAGCTCGCCCTTGCTGGTCCACTCCGCGAACTTCACTTCTGCGACCAACGCAGGACGCACCCAGGTCGTGACCTGCTCATCCTTCACCTTAGCAGGGAAGGGCGACTTGGCGCTCTTGAGCTTCACGAGCTTGCCGTGAAGCTCTTCGAGAACTTCGTGGCTGAAGCCAGTCCCGACGTGGCCGATGTACCGCCAGCCATCGCCTTCGCGTACCGCCAGCACGAGAGCGCCGAAGAACGGCCGGGTTCGCCTCGGCGCCGTGAAGCCGGCGATCACAACCTCCTGCCGTTGCGCGGTCTTCACTTTCAGCCAGTCGGCGGTCCGGCGTCCGGACGCGTACGGGCTATCGGCGCGCTTGGCCATGATGCCTTCGAGATGTCTCCGTTCGGCCTTTGCGAAAAACTTTGTGCCGCTGCCTTTGCGATGGTTGCTGAAAGCGATCAGCTTGTGACGTGGCAGGATAGCCTTTAGCCGCTTCTTGCGCTCGAGGAGCGGCAGCGCACGAAGATCCTCGCCGTCTACGAACATGAGATCGAAAACGCAGTACGCAAGCTTAGCTTCGTGGCGCAGGGCGTTCTGAAGCAACTGGAAATGGGATATGCCGTCCTTTCCGATCGCAACCAGCTCGCCATCGATAACAGCGTCCGCCTTCACGCCTTCAAGTGCTTTCGCGACCTCGACATAGGAGTGGCTGATGATCTTCCCGTTGCGGCTATAGAGCGCGACCCGACCACCCCGGATTTCCGCGACCATGCGAAAACCGTCGAATTTGTCCTCGAAGACCCAATTGGGATCGTCGAACGGTGAATCTGTCAGCGTGGCCAGCATGGGCTGCAGGCGGCGAGGCAGGGTTGATTTTCGAGCCATGGCTGGACGACGGGAAGAGAGATGGGGAGGAACTAGTGGTATGTATCGTGAGTTCCGTGCGACACTCGAAGAAGATGGCCGAGCCCAGGTCCCAAAGCTCGGGCGTGCAACGTCACCGGGTGCGCTGCCCGCGCTCTGAGCGACCGTTGTGACAATTCTGCTCGCCAATTCGATGCTGTATTGCAGCGAAGTTTAACATTCCTGAATCCACAAGCCGGCAAGAACGGTTAGGATGGGACTTTCCCTCTTGGGGGCACCTCATGTTCGACACGGCAACCACCGCGCTTTTGCGCGCGGTCCTCGATGAAGTCTGCGAATGCGTCTCGCAGCGCGAGATCGGTGCTCGTACCCACGTCGCCTCGAAGATTCTGGAGGCCGCTACCAGGGGCGAGATTTCTCCGGAGGCTCTCAAGCAGGTCGGTCGCGATGCCCTCTCGCACGCGCCCACGATGTGGCGCTGATCCGGAGGAGCGGGCGTGAACTTCCAGGTGACCGTCCTCAAGATCCTGGTGGCATATCCGGATGGGTTTGCCGTGATGGAGGACCTCAAGAGGGACATGGCCATCCTGGCCACCAGCGGACGCGATTGGGCGGACCGGACCAGACGCCTCGCGGAGCGGGTTCCGGATCTCGACATCTGGTCACAAGGGCTGGTCGAGCGCACCAGCGGCGGTTGGAAGATCACGTCCAAAGGACGGGCGGCGCTTGAGTTCATGGAAGCCCGCCCTGCTGCACCCGAGCGGAGCCAGGCGTCGGTGGTCGAGGAGACTACAGCTGGAATGGAGGTCGCGACGGACGTTCCTCCGCTGCGGCAGCCCGCCGATCGTGCCAAGCGTCGCCGCGAGCGCCGGGAGCGTCGCCGTGAGGCCCGTGAACGAGCGAGGGCGAATGCCTCTTGACGGGCGGTCGAGCCAAAGAAAAAGCCGCCAGCGAAGCTGGGCGGCTTGATAGTCCCGGACCGTCGATTGCCTCCCCAGCCCCAAGCGTACCGCCGTTACCTTGTTTGCGGCCATGCCAACCCGCTCTACCCAGCGCTTTTCGATTCGGCCATCGATCGGCCGAGTTGTACACCGGGCTCTTACAGCGCCGGCAAGGTTTCAAAGGAGATGGACGGAAGGTGCACCCGCGCGGTGTCGCCGGCCGCTATCGCTCCACCGGCTCGAACCACTCCTAGCACCCCGCATGTGAATGGAGGCCCCGTTTCCGCCGACGAGAGCGCGTGCCGTTTCAGGCCAGCTCGGAAGCGGTCGATTAGGACACAGGGCGTGCGGAGGCCTGTCAGCTCGATGATCGCCGTGGGCCCGAACTCGATCAACGTCCCGAGGGGCATCAGTTCGAGGTCGAGGCCAGCCGTGGTGATGTTCTCGCCGAGGTCTCCCGCTGCGACCGCGAAGCCAGCTTCCCCGAGGTGCGCAAATCGCTCCGACGCGATCAGGTGAACCTGCCGCAAATTGGGAAGCCGTGGGCGACGACGGGCGAGGTATCGGTGCCTGACAAACGGACCGGCGTGGGCGTCACCTTCGACACCATGGCCTTCCACCAGAACGATCTGCCCCCGTGGCGGCTTGCTGAAGTGGTGCCCACGGTCGGCAGACACCGAAATCACCCTTCCCTCAAGCGAAAGGTGGAGCGCGTGCGACATCAGGCAGCGTGGGCGAGCGAGCGCCGCTTCTGGCGGAGGTAGCGCGTGATCTCGGGAAGCGTCATCGCATTCAGGATCCGCTCGGCGGGGACGCCGCCCTTCCGGGCCATCTCGACGCCCCAGTGCATGTGGTCGAGCTCTGGAATCGAGTGCGCGTCCGGATTGATGCTCAGCATGCAGCCAAATTCGAGCGCGGCCTGGTGCCAACGCCAGTCCAGGTCAAGGCGCCAGGGATGCGCGTTGATCTCAACGACGACGTCGTGCTTCGCACAGGCACGAAGCACCTTCTCGACATCGATTTCGTAGCCCGGCCGCCGCTGGAGCTGCCGCCCGGTCATGTGGCCGATAATGGTCGTGTGAGGATCGGAAATGGCTCGCAGCAGCCGCTGGGTCTGCGCCTTGCGGTCCAGTTTGAAACGGCCGTGGATGCTGGCGACGACAAAGTCGAAACGTTCAAGCACCTTCTCATCGTAGTCGAGCGACCCGTCAGCCAGAACGTCCGACTCGATGCCTTTCAGGATCCGGAAATCCTTGCCGAAGCGCTTGTTCAGGCGGTCGGCTTCCCGGTGCTGCTGCACGATCTCTTCGAGGGAGAGACCGCCGGCGTAATGGGCGGACTTGGAATGGTCGGCGACCCCGAAATACTCGAAGCCGCGCTGGCGCGTCGCCTTTGCCATGGTCTCCAGGGTCTCTGTCCCATCGGAGGCATCGGTGTGGCAGTGCAGAATTCCGCGCAGGTCCTTGTCGGTCACAAGCTTCGGCAACTTACCCTTCAGGGCCAGCTCGACCTCGCCGCGGCCCTCCCTGAGCTCGGGATCGATGAAGGGCAGCCCAAGAGCCCGGTAGATGTCGGCCTCCTCGCCGGCAACCAGTGTCCGGCCCTTGTGCAAGCCGTCGGCCTCCAACCGCATGCCCTTCTCGGCGGCCAAGGCTTGGAGCTGCTCGATGTGAGCGGCGGAGCCGGTGGCGAAGAGAAGGGTGGCGCCGAAGTGTTTGCGATCGGACAGCCGAATTTCCAGTCCGTCGGCGGGTGACGGCTTCGATACCTTGGCGGTCTCCGGAGCTTCCGCAACGATGGCGAGATCGCCGACGAGCTCGCAGCCTCGACGGAAATCGCCGGCGATCGTCACACGCTTGAGCTCAGGCCGGCCCTTGCGGACCGATTCCTTCGCGTGCGCGAGCAGGGCGGCGGCTCGGTGCAGGTGGAGGCGGCCTTCTCCACTTCTCGCGATCGCGAGGTTCTGCAGGATCTTGGTCTGTAGCGCAGGGCCGAGTCCTTTCGCCTTCTTGATGCGATCGTCCTTGGCGGCGGCCTCCAATTCCGCGAGCGAGGCGATGCCGAGGTCCTGGTAGAGGCGCAGCACCTTCTCTGGTCGCAAACCGGGCACGGCGAGCATCTCGAGCACGCCAGTGGGTATTTCCTTCCGCAGCTTTTCCAGGCTCGGATGAGTGCCCGTCTTGTGAAGTTTGGTGATGATGTCGGCTATCGCGTCACCGACGCCGGGGATTTCTGTGAGCTGATCTTCCGCGATGAGCACGTCCAGAGGAACGGCAAGGGTCGCCAGGCTATCGGCGGCCCGAGAGTAGGCTTTCGCCCGGTAGGGATTGCCGCCTCGCAAGGCGGTGCGCTGCGCGTACTCTCGCAAGAGACCTGCCACACCGCGAGCGTCGAGCGAAGGCATTCAGCGGGCCTCCCGGTTCGAGCTTTGCCGCGCCGCCGGAGTAAGGCGCCCGGAGCCGTCAGTTGACCGGCGATCGAGAGAATCCTCGAGCTTCTGAGCTGAACGAAAATCGTCCAGGTACTGGATATTGGGGCCGTAGGCAGCCTCTTTCTTGAGGAGATTGTAGATCCGACCGGCCACCAGCTGCAGATGCTTCATCCGGCCTCGCGGCATGGATCTCGCTTTGCATAGAGCTCGGACGGCGTAGGCCCGAAAGTAATCGAATGCGTCTGACATGCCAGGTAAACGCCCGCTATCGACCGGAGTTCGATGCAGGAGGGAGTGGTCTTTTCGGCACTGCACTAAACACGGGCTGGGTCGCTCATATTCGAAAGCTTGAGAACCGGCGAGGTCGTAGGAACTCCTCGCCACCTTCGAAGTTGCGAGACTCGTTGAGTAAGGTAGGTAGACTGCCCGCCGCCGGCCCCAACCCGGCGGCGGGTTTTTTGTGAGTTGCGTAGCGTGGCAAAGCGTACAAGAGCGGCGCCTCCGGCCGAGAAGCCAGAAGCTCCTCAGATGCCGGGGTTCATCAGCCCCCAACTGGCAACCCTGAAGATGAAGGCACCTTCGGGATATCAATGGATTCACGAAATCAAATACGATGGCTACCGCATCCAGCTCCGGATCGACGGCGACGATCGCCGCGCCTACACCCGCAACGGCTACAATTGGGTCAGCAAGTTTTCAAGAATTGCTGCCGCTTTCGATATTGAAGGTCAGGCCATCGTCGACGGCGAAGTCGTCGTCATCCATGCGGGGCGCACTAATTTCTCTGAGCTGCAGGCAGACCTCGGCAGAGGCGATCAGGACCGACTGATCTTCTTCGCGTTCGATCTGCTGTGGCTCGACGACAAGGATTTGCGCAAGGAGCCGCAGATCGGACGGAAGAGGCTGCTCAAGGAGCTGATCGACAATCACAAGCTCGAGGAGCCGATCTTGTTCAGCGAGCATCACGAGGGTGACGGGCAGGCGCTGTTCGTGGCCGCCAGCAAGTTGAACTATGAGGGCATCATCTCAAAGCGCGTGGACGCGCCATACCGATCCGAACGGGTCGAAGCCTGGCAGAAGATCAAGGTCGTCCAGAAGGGTAAGTTTCCCGTGGTCGGCTTCATCAAGGACCCTTCCGGCGTCGCTGCCCTCTATCTGGGCAAGCAAGAAGGTAAGGACCTCGTCTACATGGGGAAGGTCGGCACGGGATGGAGCCTGACCACCTCGGCGCAGATCCGCAAGGCGCTGGATACCGTAGTCAGCCCGAAGCAGAGGCTGACGAAGACCATCAGGAAGCCGAAGGCCACGTGGGTCGAACCGAAGTTCTATGCTGACATCGAGTACCGCGACATCACTTCCGAAGGGCTCCTCCGGGCCAGCTCGTTCAAGGGGCTAAGTAGAGGAACGGGCCGTTCATAGCGGCGTTTTCCCGTGAGTATGTGGAGTACCGGTCATGGACCCTGAACAGCAAATTGCGAAGGCGTTGGAAGACGCTCAGGGCATCCTGGCCCGGTATGTCGAGCCTGGCCCCAGAAATTGCGAGCAAACCATAAACCAGCTGCTGGATGTGCTCGACGACGAGGCCGTCCTGCAGGCGCTGAAGGATGCGAAGATGGAAAAACCAACTGCAGAACAACTCGCCGAGCTCAAGAGGCTCAGCGCGATCGCACGGGTGCCGGATGAATCCGAGATCGTCACCTCCAAGGAAGAGGCCGAGACCCGGATCCGTGACCTGAAAGACAAGGCCCGGATGGAATGATGCCTGAGAAGCCCACGAATGCCGTGGAGCTCCAATGCTCCGAGGACGACATTCAGCGCGATCAACTGGGTCCGCGCGGCGTACCCGGCAAGGAAAGTCCGGCGAGGATGACACCTCAGCGGGAGAAGAAGACGCCCAAGGACGTCCATCCCGGACATCCGGCATGAACTCGATGGAGACGTTCGATCCCGATATGCCGTGTCGCGTGCACGATGGACTCAACGACCAGATCATCGAATGGAGCCCTCAGTGGGCTTCGATGTACCGCGAGCACGCGTCGAAATGGGATGAGGGCGTCATTTCCTGGGACGGCCTTCTGCTTGACGGGTGGGCGCCCATCCTTCCGAGTCATCCTTCCGGTCACTGACGCGTCGCAGCGAAGCCGGCCCGGAACTCCCGATTCCTTGCGGGATCAAGCATCCGCAAGAGGAGGAGCCGATGGCGGCAGCGAAGAAAAAAACCGCGCGTGGACGCAAACAGGATCGCGCCCGGGTCGCGAAAGGACAGGACTACGAAGTGCGGTATGAAGCCAAGAAGACGGGACGCTCGGCCTCTGCCGTGAAGAAGGCCGTCAAGAAGGTCGGCAATTCCCGCAAGCGCGTCGAGAAAAAGCTGGGCCGCTAATATTGGAAGCCTGGCTGGCGTTGGCTCAGCACCAGCCCTTTAATCTGGAGGGCACTCCGGGCACGTATCACCGATCGAGTTCAGCACGTCGCGAACCTCAGCCAACGCTGCATCGGGGGAGAGGCCAGCCGGCGGGTCTCGACGGGCGATGTCGAAGGCCCGCTCTCGTGCGTGCGGATCGGCGCGGTCCTGCATCCAACCGTGCTCCTCGCACTCGCGGATGGCGCCGGCTTCATTCAGCACGTGGATTGCCCAACCGCGCAGGGTGCGAATCGCCGGCCGTCTCTGCTTCGTCATCAGCATTGAAAGGTTCTCCCACGCTGAGACGAATCGTTTAGTCCCGCAGACGTTCCCCATGGCTAACACACGACTGGGATTCGGAATCGTGGGATCTCGTGGTTTTTCAAAGGCTAAATTTTCCACCGGCCCAGGTGCTAGGCCGAGCAAGAACGAACGGAAGAAACCAGACGTCCGAGCTCCGGTGGTGGCTCCTTGTCCGTTTTGCGCGTGGCTGTCGCCGCACCGGGCTCTCGTGAACCGAGCCGCACAGCGTCTCGGTATGCGGCTTCGATCCCTCGCGCACGAGCAGATCACGCCCTCGCAGGGCAGAAATGAAAAACCGGACCTTTATGCAGCAGCCACCTGCACAAAGGTCCGGCCTTATCTTAGCTTGCCGCGATACCGAACGGCTGCAAAGGACACTTCATATCCTTTGGGAGGTCTCGCTTTTCATCCGGATTGCGACCGGGAGGCGGCAATAAATCAGTAGCCGATGCGACTACTTCTTTTTCTTTGAAGTCTTCTTTGCCACCTTCTTGGTGGCTGCCTTCGCGGTCTTCTTTGCCTTCTTCGCTTTCTTGGCCATGTCGTCCTCTGTAAAATTGGCTCTCAGTGAACATGCCCACGCCGTGCATAGACATGCGCACCAGTGAGACGCTATCACAAAAGCAAATTTGATACCAAGCGGACGTGAAGCCGCATTGAGTCGCTCGCCGGAGGCACTCGCCCTCGGGCCCGCCGTCATTGCATGCCGGCGTCGCTATCACTGCCCTTCGGGTCGGGTGCCTTCTTAACCGGTCTCGCGACGGCACTCGGTCCCGGGTCCCGCCGCTACGCGTCGGCGCTATGCTGACCCTGCTGCGGGTGCCTCTTTCGCCGCGTCCGCGAGTGGTCTCGCTTTTGCTCCGCCCACAGGCCTCTCTTCCGCAATTGTGAGGACTCCTGTGAAAATGCCGGGCGGTTCTCGTATCATTGCCTGCATCATGTTCGCCCAGGTTTTGGCGCGTGCGGCCAGGGCCGCACCGGGCTCTCGTGAACCGAGTCGCCCAGCGTCTCGGCCTTGCGGCTACGATCCCTCGCGCTAGAGCTTTGGTGCTCCTCGCCGGGGGCACTCGGGAAAGGGGCTCGCCTGCGGCGATCGCTATCACTGCCCCGTTCCCGGGTGCCGCTATTGAACCGGTCTCGTCGCTGCACTCGGACCCGCGTGCCCCTTCGGGTCGCTATGCTCACGCTCTCCGGGTGCCATTTTCCGTTGAGGCGATGCGCCCTTGGGCACACGCCTGATCGGGCCTGGGTCCCAGGTAGATGGCGCTAAAGGCTGAAAGTAAGAGTGCAGGCTGGGTTTTTCCGTGACGGGTTACAAGCTGCGAGAGAGGCTCGTGGCGCCCGTCGCGGAGATCCGCGATGTCGAATCCTACTGCTTGCGCGCGCGTCGGCCAGGACCGGGCGAACCTCTATAACGAAATCACCGACAAGATCATCGCCGAACTTGAGGCCGGACGCGTCCCCTGGGTCCAGCCCTGGGGTACGGCCGCGGCGAAAGCGCCGCTGGCCATGCCGAAAAACGCGTCGACCAACCGGCAATACAGTGGGGTGAACATCCTCATCCTCTGGGGAGCCGTAATCGAACGCGGATTTACAGGTCAAAGTTGGCTCACCTTTCGTCAGGCGCTCTCGCTTGGCGGCCACGTTCGCAAGGGAGAGCGCGGTACTACTGCTGTTTACGCAGATCGTTTCGTGCCGAATGACGAAAAGCGCCGCGCCGCCGAGACCGGTGAAGACGCGCAGGCGATTCCATTCCTCAAGCGATTTACCGTTTTCAATGTCGATCAGTGCGCAGATCTGCCTGACGAGATTGCCACGGCTGCGCCGCCACCGCCGGCTGGCCTCATCGAACCCACGGTCGACGCCCTGATCAAGGCCGGCGGAATTCCATTTCGGATCGGTGGAGACCGCGCATTCTATGCAACGGCCGAAGACTATGTTCAGGTTCCCCCGCCGCAGGCCTACTTTGAACCCATCAACTGGCACCGCACAGCGCTGCATGAGCTCGGTCATGCGACCGGGCATCCCTCGCGCCTCAATCGCGACCAGAGCGGATCCTACGGTACGAAGAAATATGCCTTCGAAGAACTGGTCGCCGAGTTGAGTTCCGCATTCAGCTGCGCCTCGCTCGGGATCGTCCCGACCGTGCGTCATGCCGACTATATCGGCTCCTGGCTTGAAGTCCTGCGCGAAGACGCCAGGGCCATCGTGCGTGCCGCCTCACAGGCGAGCAAGGCGGCGGACTATTTGCTCGGTTTCGTTCCCGGGTCCATTGAGCTCCCGTCGCTGGATTTGGTTGTCGCCGATCACGAGACGGCGTGATGCTTGGCCTGGTGGCTGCGCGAGAGTGAGAGGAGGGGAGGCTGTTCGCGACGGGTTGGAAGCCGAGAGAGAGTCTCACGGCCGCCCGTCGTGGAGAGCCAAGATGACGAAAGCCGTACAAAAGATCACGCTGTCGCCTTCCCGGGACATCCCCTTCAACAAGCTCGTGCTCAGCCAGTCGAACGTTCGCCGCGTCAAGGCCGGTGTCTCGATCGAGCAGCTAGCCGAGAGCATCGCGCAGCGTACGCTTCTGCAAAGTCTGAGTGTCCGGGCCGTTGTTGATGCAGGTGGCAACGAGACCGGCATGTTCGAGGTGCCGGCTGGCGGCCGGCGCTATCGCGCTCTCGAGCTCCTGGTGAAACAGAAGCGGATGTCCAAGACGCAGGCGGTGCCGTGCGTCGTTCGCGAAGGGGGCATTGCCGTGGACGATTCGGTGGCGGAGAACGATGAGCGGGTCGGCCTGCATCCGCTCGATCAGTTTCGGGCCTTCCAGACACTCCGCGATCTCGGCATGAGCGAGGAAGATATCGCCGCCCGGCACTTCGTGAACCCAGCGATCGTGAAGCAGCGGCTGCGGCTGGCGTCGGTGTCGCCGAAGTTGCATGAGGTCTATGCCGAAGACGGCATGACTCTCGAGCAGCTCATGGCGTTCTCGGTCACGGCCGATCACGCCCGTCAGGAGCAAGTCTGGGAGAATGTCAGCCGTTCCGGCCATGACGAGCCTTACCAGATCCGGCGTTTGCTCACCGAGAACACCGTACGCGGGTCCGATCGCCGCGCCCAATTTGTGGGCCTTGATGCCTATCAGAACGCGGGTGGCGGCGTCTTAAGGGATCTGTTCGAACACGACGACGGCGGCTGGCTTCAGGACGTCGTGCTGCTCGACCGCCTCGTAACCGAAAAGCTCAAGGCCGAGGCTGAGACGATCGCCGCCGAAGGTTGGAAGTGGATTTCGGTCGCCGTAGAGTTCCCCTACGGTCACACCCAAGGCCTAAGAGAAATCGAGGGCGGACCTGTCGATCTCTCGCCTGAGGAGCAGGCCACCATCGACGCCCTGAACGCCGAGCAGGCCAAGCTTGAAACCGACTACCAGAATGCCGGCGAATTGCCCGACGAAGTCGATCAGCGTCTCGGCGAAATCGAGTCGGCGCTGGCGGCGTTCGAAGACCGGCCGATGGTGTACGAACCGACCGAGATCGCCCGAGCTGGTGTCTTCATCAGCATCGATTCCGAAGGACGGCTCTCCGTGGACCGGGGTTATGTCCGGCCGGAGGACGAGGTGCCGGCGAATGATACTGACGTTGGGCAGGACGCCAACGTGTCGTCGACTGAAGGGCAAGAACCTGGCACTTCAGTTCCGCGCACGATCATCGCAGTCGCAGGTGGCGCTCCTGATTCCGAAGAGGATGATGAGGACGCCGCCAAACCCCTGCCGGATCGACTGATTACCGAGCTGACGGTGCATCGTACGCTGGCATTGCGGGATGCGCTGGCAGAAAATCCAGCGGTCGCGTTCCAAGCGGTGCTGCATAACTTCGTGCTGACGGCCTTTTACAGGTTCTCGTCGTCCGGGAGTTGTCTTGAGATCAGCCTTCGGACGCCGAACTTTCCAGCCCAAGCTCCGGGGCTGAGAGAAAGCGTCTCCGCTAAGGCCGTCGAGGCGCGACATGAGGCCTGAAAGGCCCGATTGCCGAAGAGCGAGACCGATCTTTGGAATGCGCTGACGGCTCTCGATGGTGGTGCACAGGCATCGTTGTTCGCCCACTGCGCCTCATTTGCCGCCAACGCGGTCTATGAGCCGGCCAATCGCTACAACCAGGGCCGTGTCTCCGCTCACGGTGTGCGCACCCGTCTCGACCAAGCCGATGTGCTGGCGCGCGCGATCGGACTCGACATGGTGCAGGCCGGCTGGAGACCGACCGTCGACAACTATCTCGGCCGGGTCACCAAGCCGCGTATTCTGGAAGCCGTGCGGGAAGCCAAGGGCGAGTCGTCGGCCCAACTGATCGACCATCTGAAGAAGGCTGAGATGGCAAAGGAGGCCGAGCGTCTTCTGGATGGCTCGGGATGGTTGCCGGAGCCGCTGCGCCTCGTCGATCCCGATGCGGCGGCAGTGGTCCAGGAGGGCGAAGCGGGCCCTCTGCCCGAATTCCTTGCCGATGAGGAGGATCAGGAGAACGGCGGCGAAGATCCGCAACAGCTCGACGCGGCTGAGTGAAAACACAGAGCGGCACGGCTCTGGCCGTCCTGCGGTTGCTTGGGGACCGGTGCACAGTGCCGGTCCCCATTCTTATGGGCGAGGGCTCAGAGGGAGAGCTAGGCCGGGAAGGGTTTGAGCCGTTGGGGCGGAGGAGAGCGCCTGATGGTTCGACCCGTTCCTGCTCTCCGAAAGAAATCCTGCCATGACCGAATCTCTTGCCGGCGGCGTCGCCACGCCGCTCTCCATGCGTGCCGCTGCAAATCTCACCTCAGCCGCCGTCGGGGCCGCGCGAAAGCTTCTGACCGAGCTCGAACGCGGCCGGCGCATCGATGCCGCTGTTCTGCGTAGCGCCATGGAGGCTGCCTTCGGCGCCTCGGACACGGCCGGCGTTTGGAACTGGAAGACCGCCTATGACGTCTGCGAGGCGGCCAGCGTTCTATTCCTTCGCAAGTTCGGTCCCGCCATGCGGACCAAGGCGAGCTCAACGGCCGCGATGCTCCCGATGCTCGCGAGAGTCGCCAGTATCCTGCCGACCCATACGCGGCGTTCCGAGGACAGCCAGGCGCTTCAACAATTCTCGACGCCGATCCCGCTGGGGCTCACCGCATGTACCGCAGCCGCGATTACACCCGCCGACTGCGTTCTGGAGCCCTCCGCGGGGACAGGCTTGCTCGCCATCTTCGCCGAGCTCGCCGGCGGCAGCCTGATATTGAACGAGTTGGCCGAACCTCGTGCGGAGTTGCTCGATCATCTGTTCGCCGGCATTGAGGTCACGCGGTTCGACGCTGCGCAGATCAACGATCACCTCGATGGAAGTGTCGCACCGAGCGTGGTCCTGATGAACCCGCCGTTTTCGGCGCTGGCGAATGTCGATCGGCGGATGGCGGATGCGGCGCTCCGGCACATTGCTTCGGCCTTGGTGCGCCTTTGCGACGGTGGTCGTCTGGTCGCCATCACCGGCGCAAGCTTCGGGCCGGATAATCTGGCATGGCGAGATGCCTTCGTTCGCCTTCAGGAACGCGGGAGCATTGTGTTTTCTGCCGCAATTGACGGCGCTGTCTACGCGAAGCACGGGACCCAGATCGACACAAGGCTGCTTGTGATTGACAAGCAGCCCGCGGCGGACCCGAACGCCTTGCCGGACTCGCTCGGCATGGCGGGCAATGTCGCCACTTTGCTCGGCTGGGTGAGCCAACATGTGCCTCCGAGGTTGCCGATTGCCACTCCCGTCGTGATCGACGTCGCCAGGCGCCCTGCGACGTCACGATCGTTTGGCGCCTCTGCACCGCACCTGACCTCTACTTCGGGCGGCGCCGCGTCAGAAGGCGTCGAAGTTTCATACGAGACGGTCGAGTGGTCGCCGCCGGAAGGCGCCCGGCTCACCGATGCTCTCTATGAGGAATACGGATTGCAGTCGATCCGCATTCCGGGTGCGCATTCGCATCCGACCAAGCTCGTGCAGTCGGCTGCAATGGCATCCTTCGCGCCGCCAAGACCTTCCTATCGGCCGCATTTGCCAGCCAGTCTCGTGGCGGACGGCATCCTGTCGGACGCTCAGCTTGAGAGCGTCATCTATTCCGGCGAAGCGCATTCCGAATTTCTTGCAGGTTCCTGGACAGTCGATGCGACCTTCGACGTCGTGGCGGCTGCGCGCGATGAGGCAGAGAATGCCGTCCGGTTTCGCCGCGGCTGGTTCTTGGGCGATGGCACCGGGGCGGGCAAGGGGCGGCAGGTCGCGGGGATCCTGCTCGACAACTGGCTCAAGGGCCGCCGCCGTGCAATCTGGATCAGCAAGTCCGACAAGCTGATCGAGGACGCGCAGCGCGATTGGTCGTCGCTCGGCATGGAGCGGCTGCTTGTTACCCCGTTGTCGCGTTTCCGGCAGGGCACACCGATCAGGCTCTCGGAAGGCATCCTATTTACCACCTACGCTACGCTACGGACCGACGACCGCGGCGAAAAGCTTTCGCGCGTCAGGCAGATCGTCGAATGGTTGGGCTCGGACTTCGACGGAGTGATCATCTTCGACGAGAGCCACGCCATGCAGAATGCGGTCGGGGGCAAGGGCGAGCGCGGCGATCAGGCGGCCTCTCAGCAGGGGCGCGCGGGCTTGAGGCTTCAGCATGCCTTGCCGAATGCACGCGTGGTTTATGTGTCGGCGACGGGCGCCACCACGGTTCATAACCTCGCTTATGCCCAACGCCTCGGCCTTTGGGGCGGCGCCGACTTTCCGTTCGCCACCCGCGCCGAGTTCGTCGAAGCAATCGAGGAGGGCGGCGTCGCGGCCATGGAGGTGCTGGCGCGCGACCTCAAGGCGCTCGGACTCTACGCGGCCCGCTCGCTGTCTTACGAGGGCGTCGAGTACGACTTAGTGGAGCACCAGCTTACGCCGGAGCCGGTTCGCATTTACGACGCCTATGCCGGTGCGTTCAGCGTCATCCATAACAACCTCGATGCGGCGATGCGAGCCGCCAACATCACAGGCGCAACGGGAACGCTGAACGGGCAGGCCAAATCTGCGGCCCGCTCGGCCTTCGAGAGCGCGAAGCAGCGCTTCTTCGGTCACCTCCTCACCTCGATGAAGACGCCCTCTCTCATCCGATCGATCGAGCATGATCTTGAGGGTAGACACGCAGCGGTCATCCAGATCGTGTCGACGGGTGAAGCGCTGATGGAGCGCCGGCTCGCTGAGATCCCGACCGAAGAATGGGGCGACATCCAGGTCGACATCACGCCGCGCGAGTATGTCCTCGACTACCTCGCCCATTCCTTCCCAGTCCAGCTCTACGAACCCTTCACCGACTCGGAAGGTAACCTCTGCTCCCGGCCTGTCTATCGCGACGGCCAGCCGGTCGAGAGCCGGGAAGCCGTCGCACGACGCGACCGCCTCATCGACAAGCTTGCCTCGCTACCGCCGGTACCCGGCGCGCTGGATCAAGTCGTCCAGCGCTTCGGCACCGACATGGTCGCCGAGGTCACCGGCCGCTCGCGCCGCATTGTGCACAAGCGCGACCGGCTGGTGGTCGAAAACCGAGCCGGATCGGCCAACCTCGCGGAGACTTCGGCCTTCATGGATGACGTCAAGCGGATCCTTGTGTTCTCCGACGCGGGCGGCACAGGGAGGAGCTATCATGCCGAACTGTCGGCTCGGAATCGCCGCCTGCGAGTCCATTACCTGCTCGAGCCCGGCTGGAAGGCCGACGCCGCGATCCAGGGGCTCGGCCGGACCAACCGGACCAACCAGGCGCAGCCGCCCCTGTTTCGTCCGATTGCGACCGACGTGAAGGCCGAAAAGCGCTTTCTCAGCACCATTGCCCGCCGGCTCGACACGCTGGGGGCCATCACGCGCGGCCAACGCCAGACCGGAGGGCAGGGCCTGTTCCGGCCCGAGGACAACCTTGAAAGCCAGTACGGCCGCGACGCGTTGCGTCAGCTCTACACGCTGCTCGCGCGAGGCAAAGTCGACGGCTGCTCGCTTGGGAGCTTCGAGGATGCGACCGGTCTGAAGCTCATGGATGCCAATGGGCTCAGGGATGAACTGCCGCCGATCACGACCTTTCTGAACAGGTTATTGGCGCTCACCATCGACCTACAGAATGTGCTGTTCACCGCCTTCGAGCAGCTCTTGACCGCTCGGATCGAAGGCGCGGTTGCATCCGGCACCTACGACGTGGGGTTGGAAACCCTCCGCGCCGAGAGCTTCGTCGTCACCGACCGGCGGACGATCTATGCCCATCCTGGGACCGGCGCCGAGACCCGGCTGCTCACGGTCGCCCAGCGCCAGCGCAATCATCCCGTGAGTCTGGATGACGCTCTTGCACGTCTTTCCGATCGTCAGGCCGTCCTGCTCGTCAATGAGCGCTCGGGACGAGCTGCCGTGCAGGTCCCTGCGGCGAGTGTCATGCTCGATGACGGCGAGATCGAGCGGCGCGTCCGTTTGATCCGGCCGATGGATCAGCACACGGTCCCCTTGAGCATCATGGCCGAAAGTCATTGGGACGAAGCGGATCGTGAACGTTTTGCCTCGACCTGGCTGGCGGAGCTTGCCGAGGTCCCCGAGTTCACGGCAAGCACGATCCACGTTGTGGCGGGCTTGCTGTTACCCATCTGGAAGCGGCTACCGAACGAATCGACTCGTGTCTATCGACTTCAGACCGACACGGGCGAACGCATCATCGGCCGGAAGGTTTCTGCCGCGTGGGTCGCAACCGTCCTTGCGACCGACGCGCCTTCGCTGACGCCGGACGCTGCCTTTGCCGCGCTGATGGAGGGACGGACCGTCCTCGAACTCGTGGAGGAGGTCCAGCTTCGCCGCGTTCGGGTGATGGGCGCATACCGCATCGAGTTGTCGGGCTTCAACGACACGATGCGCGATCGTCTCCGCGCTTATGGTCTCTTTGGGGAGATCATCTCCTGGAAGCTGCGCATGTTCGTGCCCACGGACGCGAGCGGTGTCCAGATTCTGTCGAAGGTGCTCGATACCTATCCGGTTTCACGCATCAGTGATCGGGAGGCCGCGTGATGTCTCACGGTGCCTCCGAACTGGCACGCCGCCTCGCGCGCGACGCCGAGGCGGTGTGCAGACACTATCTCCCCAACGGCAAGCGAGCGGGGCGGTACTGGGTGGTCGGCGACGTCCACAACACCCCGGGGCGCTCGTTGTTCGTGCGGCTATAAAAGGGGCTCGCCGGTCGAACCGCAAGCCATTGGCATGGCTTGGGTTCTACCGTGCCGGCCGGTCGGGGCGCGTGCCGCGCCATGCGTTTTGAGCAATTTAATCAAGGACATTTTCGGCACCGTGTGCGCTTTTCCTCGTTGGGAGGTGCTGCCGTGAGTGTAGGCGACAGCGAGCTGCGTATTCGGCCTGGGCGCATCCGCAGTACCCGCGCGCCGAAACCGAAGAGCTTCATCAACCAGGTGCTACGGGTGGCGAAGAAAGCCGGACGCACCTCGGGGCAGGCTGCGGCTGGAAGGCGCTCGGCGGCCTATGGGCGCTCGACGTTTGGCCGTGGGCGCCTCGCCTTTAGCCGCGCCAGATTGTTCAGCCCCACGCGGCGCGTTGTGGTGAAGGCACGCGTGGTTCGTCACAAAGGGCGGGCTTTCCGCTCAGCGCCACTGACCGCCCACCTCTCATATCTGAAGCGCGACGGCGTGACCCGGAGTGGTGAACGGGCCGAGATGTTCGATGAGGGCTGCGACCGCGCCGACAGCACTGCTTTCGCGGGACGGTGCAAGGACGACCGGCATCATTTCAGGTTCATTGTCTCGCCGGAGGACGCCGACGATATGACCGACCTCAGGGCTTTCACCCGCGACCTCGCCAGGCAGATGGAGACCGATCTCGGCACGCGGCTCGATTGGGTGGCTGTCGATCATTGGAATACCGATAACCCTCACGTCCATCTTCTCGTACGGGGAGTAGATGAAGAAGGGGCGGATCTCGTAATCTCCCGCGACTACATCAGCCAGGGTCTGCGCTCACGCGCCGAGGAATTGGTCGCCATCGAACTGGGTCCAAAACCGGAGCGCGAGATCCGCAATTCGCTGGAGAGGGAGGTCATGGCGGAGCGTTGGACCCGGCTCGATCGGGAGATCCGGCTGGCGGCTGACGAAACCGGCTATATCGACCTTCGCCCGGAGAACCCGGGTCAGTCCGATCCCGAGATCCGGCGCCTGATGGTCGGCCGCCTTCAACACCTGGAGAAAATGGGCCTTGCCGCATCCGCGCTACCAGGGGAATGGACGGTAGGGCTCGAGGCCGAGCGGAGCTTGCGCGATCTCGGCATGCGCGGCGACATCATCAAGACCATGCACCGCGCCTTTACCGAGCGCGGGGAAGCGCGCGGCGTTGCCGACTTTGTCATCGAAGGACAGCCGACGTCCGAGATTATCGGACGCCTGGTCGACCGGGGATTGCATGACGAACTGACTGGCGAGGCCTACGCCCTGATCGACGGAACGGACGGACGCGCGCATCACGTGCGCTTCCGAGGGCTGGAGGCTTTCGAGCACGCACCGTCGATCGGCGGAATCGTCGAAGTCCGGCGCTTCGGTCAAGCTGGCGAGCCGCGGCCGACCATGGTGCTAGCAACCCGTTCCGATCTCGATCTCGGTGGGCAAGTCACGGCTAAAGGAGCGACCTGGCTCGACCACAGGCTGGTCGAACGCGACCCCGTGCCGCTCGCCATGGGCGGATTCGGCCGGGAGACCCGCGATGCCATGGAAGCCCGCACCGAGCATCTGATCCAGGAGGGCCTGGCGCGGCGGCAGGGCCAACGCATCATCTTGCCGCGCGATCTCCTGAACACGCTGCGCCGGCGAGAGCTGGATGAAGTGGCTGCAAAGGTCTCGGCCGGCAGCGGCCTGCCTCACGTGAACGCCGCCTCTGGGGAGCATGTGGCGGGCACGTATCGCCAGCGGCTGACGCTCACCTCAGGACGTTTTGCCATGATCGACAATGGGCTAGGCTTCCAACTCGTGCCCTGGTCGCGCGAACTCGAAAAGAGGCTCGGCAAACACGTCACCGGCGTCGTGAAGGACGGCGGTGGCGTCGAATGGGGTTTTGGCCGCAAGCGCGACCTCGGCCTCTAGCAATCTCTCCAACTCAGTTGCGGGAAGGGCGTTCGGGATGTCCGGAACCAAAATCCTCTGGGGCCAGGTGATCGTTGTCGGCCTGATCGTTTTGCTGGCCATCTGGGGAGCAACCGAGTGGACGGCCTGGCGGCTCGCCTGGCAACCGGAGCTTGGGCGGCCCTGGTTCGAACTGTTGGGCTTCAAGATCTATTACCCGCCCGTCTTCTTCTGGTGGTGGTTCGTTTACGACGCCTATGCGCCACACGTCTTTGTCGAAGGCGCATTTATCGCGGCTTCGGGGACCTTCGTTTCGATCGCGGTGGCGATCGGCATGTCGGTGTGGCGCGCGCGTGAAGCCAAGAATGTCGAGACCTATGGTTCAGCGCGCTGGGCCGATCTGGGGGAGGTAAGAGCGGCCGGACTTCTCAGTCCGGATGGTGTGGTGCTCGGCAAGCTCGACGGCGACTACTTGCGTCATGACGGACCAGAGCACGTCTTGTGTTTCGCACCAACCCGATCCGGCAAAGGCGTCGGTCTCGTTGTCCCCTCCCTGCTGACCTGGCCTGGCTCAGCCATCGTTCACGACATCAAAGGCGAGAACTGGCAGCTGACCGCCGGCTTTCGCTCGCGGCATGGCCGCGTCCTGTTGTTTGACCCCACCAACCCGAAGTCCTCAGCCTACAATCCGCTCCTCGAAGTCCGGCGCGGGGAATGGGAGGTTCGCGATGTCCAGAACGTGGCCGACGTCCTGGTCGACCCCGAAGGCTCGCTCGACAAGCGGAACCATTGGGAGAAGACCAGTCATTCGCTCTTAGTCGGCGCCATCCTCCATGTCCTCTATGCGGAAGCCAACAAGACCCTGGCCGGCGTCGCCGCTTTCCTGTCGGATCCGAAGCGGCCGATCGAGGCGACGCTGAAGGCAATGATGACGACGCCGCATCTTGGTAAGCAGGGTGCCCATCCCGTGGTCGCCTCGACCGCGCGCGAGCTCCTGAACAAATCCGAGAATGAGCGGTCTGGCGTCCTGTCCACCGCGATGTCGTTCCTGGGGCTGTACCGTGATCCCGTTGTGGCTCAGGTGACCTACCGCTGCGACTGGCGGATTGCCGATCTGATCGCAGATAGCCGCCCGACGACCCTTTACCTTGTGGTGCCACCATCGGATATTTCTCGAACCAAGCCGTTAATCCGTCTGGTGCTGAACCAGATTGGCCGCCGACTGACTGAGGACTTGCACGCTCGCGACCGCCGGCATCGCGTTCTGATGATGCTCGACGAGTTTCCCGCACTCGGGCGGCTCGATTTTTTCGAGTCCGCGCTCGCCTTTATGGCGGGGTACGGCATCAAGAGCTTCTTGATCGCGCAGTCGCTTAATCAGATCGAGAAGGCCTACGGGCCCAACAACGCCATCCTCGACAACTGTCACGTCCGCGTCAGCTTCGCGACCAACGACGAGCGAACCGCCAAGCGGGTTTCCGACGCGCTGGGTACGGCGACCGAGATGCGCGCGATGAAGAACTATGCCGGTCATCGATTGAACCCGTGGCTGGGGCACCTCATGGTCTCGCGCCAGGAGACGGCAAGGCCGCTACTGACCCCCGGCGAGGTCATGCAGCTTCCGCCGATGGACGAGATCATCATGGTGGCAGGGACGACACCGATCCGGGCGAAGAAGGTCCGCTACTACGAGGATCGGCGGTTCACCGAGCGGGTTCTGCCGCCGCCAGATCCGGCGACGGCCGGCCGATCATTGCGAACGGACGGATGGTCAGCGCTTGGAACGCCGATGCAGACGGGAGGTCCCACTGACAAAGTCGCCGAGGCCAAGGAAGACACGGCGAACAGCGGACTCCGTCGCGAGCCCGAACTACCCGATCACGTCGCGATCGCCAACGAGACGACCGAACCGACACCGGCACAAGAATTTGCTGCCGTTCTTGACGATGATGAGGATGCGGTCCGTCAGTCCCGCCTCATACGCCAACAAATGCGCGGCGTCGCTCGTCAGGTCGCCATGGACCCGAATGACAGTATGGAGCTCTGAGGCATTATGCGCGACCGGATGAACGTCTACTTCCCGCCAGAACTGCTGAAACAGATCTCGGAGCTCGCCGATCGCAAGAAGCTTTCTCGGTCGGCGATCGTGGAAGCGGCAGTTGTTTCGTTTCTGTCCCCGGATGGAGCGGACAGGCGGGAGGCAGCGTTCGCCAGGCGCCTCGATCGGCTGTCGCGCCAGATGCAGCGGCTGGAACGCGACGTGGGTTTGACGGCCGAGACCTTGGCTTTGTTCATTCGTTTCTGGCTGACGATTACGCCGCCGCTACCCAACGATGCGCAGGCGGCCGCGCAAATAAAGGGCAAGGAACGCTTTGAGGGATTTGTCGAGGCGCTCGGGCGCCGACTGCAAAAGGGGCAAAGCTTTCTGCGCGAGATTCCAGAAGATATCCGCCCTCAGGAGCCGGCCGAAGAAACCTGATTGAACCATGCAGCAATACCGTTTCGCCGGTCCCTTCTTTTTCTTCGCTAGCCTACGACCGCAGCGATTTAGCTGAACCGGCAGGAGCTGGTCGCGCTATCGGCTCGAAAGAGCTGACAGCAAGAGGGGCCGGCATGCAAATCTCAAAAGGACGGTGTCGAATTGCGCGGGTTTTTCTCCCTTTTGCTGCTGGATACTATCTTTCGTACCTGTTTCGAACGATCAACGCTCTGATCGCCAGCCATATCAGCTCGGACATCGGGCTTGGGAGTGCCGATCTTGGCTTGCTTACCTCGGTCTATTTTCTAGTTTTCGCGGCGGCTCAGATCCCCGTCGGCATCTTGTTGGACCGATTTGGTCCGCGTCGCGTCCAAAGTGCTCTGCTCTTGCTCGCAGCAGTGGGCGCCGGACTGTTCGCAGTATCGACCGGCTTCCTGTCACTTTTGATCGCGCGTGCAATGATCGGGCTTGGCGTGGCGGCAGCGCTCACGGCAGGTCTGAAATCCATCATCCTTTGGTTTCCCAGGGAGCGAGTTGGCTTGCTGAACGGCTACATGGTCATGTTGGGCTCGCTAGGAGCGGTGACTGCTACTGCTCCCGTCGAGCGCCTGCTCGCTTGGATGGGCTGGCGGTCGCTATTTGAGATTCTGGCAGCGGCTACTGGTGCGATAGCCATTCTCATCTATTTTGTGGTGCCTGAACGAGGCATTGTTCCATTGACAGCGCGCGCCACCCTTGGCTCCGTTTTCGGCGATCGGCGTTTCTGGTGCATTGCGCCATTGTCGGCGACTTGCGTGGGATCGGCCTGGTCCCTGCAGGGATTGTGGGCATCGCCGTGGCTGACCGACGTGGAGAGGCTTGATCGCGCAAGTCTCGTCGGACAGCTATTCATAATGTCCATCGTATTGAGCGGCGGTGCCTGGTTCTTCGGTGTGGCCGTCCATAACATCAAACGCAGAGGAATCGCGGCGGAGACGATATTGGCGATGGTTGCGGTGCTGTTTATCGCAGCCGAGTTAGCCTTGATCCTGCGAGCGCCTCTGCCGTCCATCCTACCCTGGTCTGTCATCGCAATCGTCGGAACAGCAACCGTGATCAGCTTCGCGGTGATATCAGATTACTTTCCGCCGGAGCTTGCTGGTCGTGCCAACGGCGCTTTGAACGTCTTGCACTTTGGTTGGGCATTTCTGGCACAATACGCGACAGGCTTGATCCTGGAGCAATGGCCTGCGAACGACGGCCATAGGACCATCCAAGCCTATCAGGTGGCGTTCGGCGTCAGCGTAGCGCTGCAGATCGC
Organism: Bradyrhizobium cajani; assembly: GCF_009759665.1. Taxonomy (GTDB): domain Bacteria; phylum Pseudomonadota; class Alphaproteobacteria; order Rhizobiales; family Xanthobacteraceae; genus Bradyrhizobium; species Bradyrhizobium cajani. The sequence goes on along the minus strand of NZ_WQNE01000002.1, from coordinate 303,037 downwards.
GGCGTTGGTCTGGTTCGTGGTGCCTTGGCGCCGATCCATCGTTTCATGGATGAGTTCAATCCTCCTCTTCGAGCCGTCTGATGTTTCCTATGCTGTCGAATCAGTTGGGTTGTATGAGGATTCGGTCATCCTGCCCGCGGATGACGATGCGGAGTGGTAAGTAGCCACTCCCAGCGAACTGATACGATTGAGTAGGCCCCATAACTCCGTTCTCAGTCTTTCTTTTTCTACGCCAGCCTACGATCTTCGAAAGCGCTTGTTGCGTCAAGTCCATCGGTGCCTCTTCTAATCATCCCCATCTGAGGACTGTCGTTCGACGTCCTCATACGGTGGGGACGAACGGTGGCAATCCATTCCATTCAATCGGAAGCGAGTTCGCGCGGCGCGCGAATGCTGCGCAGCGCGCTTGGCACGGCGATTTCCGGCTACCTCGAAGACGAAGCGATCATCGAGGTAATGCTCAATCCGGATGGGCGGTTGTGGATCGACCGGTTGTCGAATGGCCTTGTCGACACAGGCGAAACCCTGTCGGCTGCGGATGGCGAGCGCATCGTTCGCCTGGTTGCGCATCACGTCGGCGCCGAGGTGCATGCCAGCGCGCCACGGGTTTCGGCCGAACTGCCCGGGACCGGTGAGCGCTTCGAAGGTCTTTTGCCTCCGGTCGTTGCAGCGCCGGCCTTTGCTATACGCAAGCCCGCGGTCACCGTGTTTACGCTCGATGACTACATCGCCCGGAAGATTATGACCCCGGAGCAGGCCAGGATCCTGAAGAACGCGGTCGCGGTGCGCAAGAACATCCTCGTCGCCGGCGGGACATCGACCGGCAAGACGACATTGACGAACGCGCTCCTTGCCGAGGTGGCAAAGACCTCAGATCGTGTGGTTCTGATCGAAGATACACGCGAGCTTCAGTGCAAAGCGCCCAATCTCGTGGCTTTGCGGACCAAAGATGGCGTGGCCACGCTGTCGGATCTCGTCCGCTCCTCGCTGCGACTGCGTCCTGACCGCATTCCGGTCGGCGAAGTTCGCGGTGCCGAGGCACTCGATCTGCTTAAGGCCTGGGGCACGGGCCACCCCGGCGGCATTGGGACCATTCATGCGGGTAGTGCGCTTGGTGCTCTGCGGCGGCTCGAGCAACTCATCCAGGAAGCCGTCATCACGGTTCCGCGTGCCCTGATCGCTGAGACCATCAACATCGTTGCTGTGCTTGCGGGGCGCGGCACTGACCGTCGCCTCGCTGAACTCGCCCTCGTCACCGGACTCGGGGCCACCGGCGACTACAACCTTTCATCAGCAGGAGACTGACATGCGTCAGAAATTTCGTTTTCTTCGAGGTGCATCGCTTGCCGTGTACGGCATGGTGCTTTTGGGAGCGGCGCCGGCATGGGCGGCTGGCTCGAACATGCCTTGGGAGCAGCCACTCAATCAGATCTTGCAGTCGGTTGAAGGACCGGTCGCCAAGATCATCGCTGTCATCATCATCGTGGTGACCGGGCTTACGCTTGCGTTCGGGGACTCGTCAGGTGGTTTCCGCCGGCTGATCCAGATCGTGTTCGGACTGTCGATTGCGTTTGCCGCCTCGAGCTTCTTCCTGTCGTTCTTCTCCTTCGGCGGCGGCGTGGTGATCTGATGGATGATCAGGTGGCAGGCTTTGTAGTGCCCGTTCACCGCGCGCTTACTGAGCCGATTCTAATGGGCGGCGCGCCGCGGTCCGTCGCGATCGTGAACGGCACGCTTGCCGCGGCCCTTGGACTTGGATTGCGGCTCTGGATCGCGGGTCTTGTCCTCTGGTTCATCGGCCACATGGCCGCCGTCTGGGCCGCCAAACGCGATTCCGCCTTCGTCGATGTGGTGCGCCGGCATCTGCGCATTCCCGGTCATCTCAACACCTGAGCCTGCGTCATGATGAATCTTGCTGAGTATCGCCATTCCAATGCCCGCCTCGCCGACTTCCTGCCCTGGGCAGCCCTCGTCGACGAGGGGATCATCCTGAATAAGGATGGCTCGTTCCAGCGGACGGCAAAGTTCCGGGGACCGGACCTCGACAGCGCGGTGCCGGCCGAACTTGTCGGCGTCGCCGGTCGCCTGAATAACGCCCTGCGCCGCCTGGGATCTGGTTGGGCCGTATTTGTTGAGGCGCAGCGTCATTTTGCTGGGGCTTATCCTCCGAGTACATTTCCGGATGTCGCGTCTGCGCTGGTTGACGCGGAACGCAGGGCTCAGTTCGAGGAGGCGGGAGCCCATTATGAGTCCAGCTATTTCCTAACCTTCGTCTATCTGCCGCCGGAGGAAGGAGCCGCCAGGGCAGAGCGCCTGCTCTATGAAGGCCGCGATCGGACTGTTAGCGCAGACGCGCGCGAGGTGCTCCGCGGGTTTGCCGATCAAACCGACCGCGTGCTGCAGCTCGTCGAAGGGTTCATGCCAGAATGCGCCTGGCTCGATGATCAGGGCACGCTGACCTACCTGCACTCGACGATCTCAACCAAGCGCCATCGGGTTCGCGTGCCCGAAATTCCCATGTACATCGATGCGCTCTTGGCCGACCAGTCGCTGACCGGCGGACTCGAGCCAATGCTAGGCTCAGCCAATCTTCGGGTCCTGACCATTGTCGGCTTTCCGGGCGCTACGACCCCGGGGATCCTGGACGACCTGAATCGCCTGCCATTCTCGTATCGTTGGTCGACCCGGGCGATCATGCTCGACAAGACCGATGCCACCAAGCTTCTGACCAAGATTCGGCGGCAGTGGTTCGCCAAGCGAAAGTCGATTGGCGCCATTCTCAAGGAGGTCATGACCAACGAGGCGCCGACGCTGCTCGATACCGACGCCCACAATAAGGCGATTGACGCCGACGCGGCGCTGCAGGAGCTGGGTTCGGATCGGATCGGACAAGCCTTTGTCACGGCGACCATCACGGTGTGGGACGGCGATCCCGGTGCGGCCGACGAAAAACTCCGCCTGGTCGAGAAGGTTATTCAAGGCCGCGATTTCACCTGCATGATCGAGACGGTAAACGCCGTCGAAGCCTGGCTCGGCAGTCTGCCCGGGCACGTCTATGCCAATGTGCGGCAGCCACCGGTTTCGACCCTCAATCTGGCCCACATGATTCCGATGTCGGCGGTGTGGGCTGGCGAGGCGAGAGATCTGCACTTCAAGGGTCCGCCTCTTCTGTTCGGCAAGACCGAGGGATCGACGCCCTTCCGATTCTCCCTCCACGTCGGTGACGTCGGTCATACCCTCGTGGTGGGGCCGACAGGTGCTGGCAAGTCTGTCCTGCTTGCGCTGATGGCGTTACAGTTCAGGCGCTACCCGAACTCTCAGGTCTTTGCGTTCGACTTCGGTGGTTCGATCCGGGCGGCCGCTCTCGCCATGGACGGTGATTGGCACGATCTCGGCGGGGCATTGTCTGACGGAGGTGAGCAACCCGTTGCGTTGCAGCCGCTGGCTTGGATCGACGATCCTTCCGAACGCGGATGGGCCACGGAATGGATCGGCGCGATCCTGGCACGCGAGAAAGTGGAGATCACCCCCGAGGTCAAGGATCATCTGTGGTCGGCGCTGACGTCTCTTGCCTCGGCGCCGAGGGAGGAACGCACGCTCACGGGTCTGTCAGTTCTGCTGCAATCCAAGTCCCTGAAACGTGCCTTGCAGCCTTACTGCCTGGGCGGTCCCTCCGGGCGCCTGCTAGATGCCGAATTCGAACGCCTTGGCGAAGCCTCGGTCCAGGCCTTTGAGACCGAAGGTTTGATCGGGACGAGTGCGGCACCGGCCGTGTTGGCGTACCTTTTCCATCGTATTGGTGATCGTCTCGATGGCCGGCCGACACTCCTGATTGTTGATGAGGGGTGGTTGGCCCTCGATGATGAGGATTTTGCGGGGCAACTTCGGGAATGGCTGAAGACGCTTCGGAAGAAGAATGCGTCCGTCATCTTCGCCACCCAGTCCCTTTCCGACATTGATGGCTCTGCGATAGCGCCGGCGATCATCGAAAGCTGCCCAACGCGCTTGTTGCTGCCGAACGAACGGGCGATCGAACCGCAGATCACTGCCATCTACCGCCGCTTCGGCCTCAATGACCGTCAAATCGAGCTTCTGAGCCGGGCAACGCCAAAGTGCGACTACTACTGCCAGTCTCGTCGCGGCAACCGGATGTTCGAACTTGGCCTCGGTGAGATTGCGCTCGCTTTCACCGCAGCTTCTTCCAAGACGGATCAGACGACGATTGCGCAACTCCTCGTCGAACATGGTCCCGAGGGCTTTGTGCCGGCCTGGCTGCAGCACCGTGGCGTCGCCTGGGCCCTCGACCTGATCCCCAATCTCGTCAATCTGGAGAAATCGCTATGAGGCGTCTTGGCTCATTGCTGGCCGCTGGCACCATCGCTCTATCGCTTGGCATTACGATGCCTGCACGAGCGCTTATCGTCTTTGATCCCGACAACTATGTCCAGAACGTCCTGACGGCCGCGCGGGAGCTCCAGCAGATCAACAATCAGATCACATCGTTGCAGAACGAGGCACAGATGCTGATCAATCAAACGAGAAATCTAGCAAACCTGCCGTATTCGTCGCTGCAGCAACTGCAATCCTCGATCCAGCGGACCCAGCAATTGCTGGCCCAGGCCCAGCGCATCGCCTACGACGTGCAGCAGATCGACCGCGCCTTCTCGACCAGCTACGCGCCGGCCACCAGCAGCCAGTCGAGCCCGTTGCTGATCTCCAATGCTCAATCGCGCTGGCAAAATACTTACTCGGCAACGCAAGATGCGCTTCGCGTCCAGGCCGGCATCGTTGGCAATCTCGACACCAATCGCATCCAGACGTCCGCCCTCGTAACGTCGAGCCAGAGTGCTAGCGGTGCCCTGCAGGCAACTCAAGCCGGCAACCAGATCCTCGCGCTTCAAGTGCAACAACTTGCCGATCTCACGGCTGCGGCGGCGGCGCAGGGCAGGGCGCAGAGCCTCGAAGCGGCTCAGCGCGCCTCGGCTCAGGATCAAGGACGAGAACAGCTCAGGCGCTTCCTGACGCCTGGACAGGGCTATCAGTCCACCAATGTGCAGATGTTCCACTGATGACCGACGTAAAGGCATTCAAGGCGCTGTCGCTGCTTACGACAATCGGCCTAGTGGCCATCATCGCCTGCACGATTCAACTGCGTGGCGGAGATGATTCTCCGCCGACGCCGAAGGCGGGGCAGACGACCGATACAACCATCTCCGACCTCGCACGTTGCCGTGGCGTCATTCCGGAGGAGGCGGCAGGCTATCGCCATTGCCAGCAGATTTGGGCCGAAAACCGGCGTCGCTTCCTTGGCAAAAAAGACGGCATTGTAGCTCCCGGCCACGATGACTCGGCCAGTTCGACGCCTGCCCCAAAGGATCAAAGCCGGATCCCGCAGGGATATCCGAACCTGGCGGTGCCTGAGGCGAGCAACCCATGACTGGTGCGGGGATCATTGACCAGTTTCTGGAAACGTTCACGCGTTATCTCGACAATGGCTTCGGCCTTCTCGGTAGCGACGTCGGGTATCTCGCGGCGACGCTTGCGGCGATCGACATCACGCTGGCTGCGTTGTTCTGGAGTTGGGGAACTGACGAGGACATCATCGCGCGTCTCGTCAAGAAGACGCTCTTCGTGGGTGTTTTCGCCTACCTCATCGGTAACTGGAACGGCTTGGCGCGCATCGTCTTCGAAAGCTTCGCCGGCCTTGGGCTGAAAGCAACGGGCGCAAGCCTGTCCGCATCAGATCTCCTGCGCCCTGGAAAGATCGCTCAGGTCGGGCTCGACGCCGGCCGACCGCTGCTCGATTCGATCTCGAACCTGATGGGCTACATCAGTTTCTTCGAGAACTTCGTCCAGATCGTCGTTCTTCTGTTTGCTTGGGTCGTGGTGTTGCTCGCCTTCTTCATTCTGGCGATCCAACTCTTCGTCACCCTGATCGAGTTCAAGCTCACGACGCTCGCCGGCTTCGTGCTCATTCCGTTCGGACTGTTTGGTAAGACTGCCTTCGCGGCAGAGCGGGTCTTGGGTAACGTCATCTCTTCAGGGATCAAGGTCCTGGTCCTGGCCGTCATCGTCGGCATCGGTTCTACCCTGTTCTCGCAGTTCACCACGGGCTTCGGCGGCGCTCAGCCGACCATTGAAGACGCGATGACGCTGGTGCTCGCGGCGCTCTCCTTGCTAGGGCTCGGTATCTTCGGTCCGGGCATCGCAAACGGCCTTGTGTCCGGTGGACCGCAACTCGGCGGCGGCGCCGCAATTGGAACAGGCCTTGCTGCTGGCGGCATTGTTGCGGCGGGTGCGGGTCTTGCCGCCGGCGGTGCTGGTCTCGCTGGCGGCGCGATCGCGGGCGCCGCGCGTAGTGGCGGCGCCGCTATGAGCGCGGCATCAGCCGCCTACCGGAGTGGCGGCGTTGCCGGCGTCGCAGAGGCCGGCGCTTCGGCCGCCATGAGCCCGTTGCGTCGTGCAGCGGCTGCGGTCGGTGGGGGTGGGGAAGCCGGCGCGCAAGGCGCGAGCAATTCGGCCGAAGGGCAACCCGATTGGGCGCGACGCATGAAGCGCGCCGAGACCATTCGGCATGGCGCATCGGCAGCCGGCCACGCAGTCCGCTCAGGCGATCACGGTGGCGGCGGCTCCTCCGTCGATTTGTCTGAAGGAGAGCGCTGACACGCAGATCGTTGCGCCTTCGCCACCCGCTGCGCAGGTGACGCAAACGCTCATACCGCACGACTCGGAACCGATCACTCGATACTAGGGGCAACCATCGATGTTCAAACGAACTTCCGTTCATTACGGGCGCATGCCGGAACCGGTCACGCCGTATCAGAAATCAGCGCAGGCTTGGGACGAACGAATTGGATCAGCGCGCGTGCAAGCCAAGAACTGGCGCCTGATGGCGTTCGGCTGCCTGATGCTTTCAGCCGGTCTCGCAGGCAGCCTGGTTTGGCAATCGAGCCAAGGCTCAATCACGCCCTGGGTGGTCGAAGTCGATCATCTCGGCCAAGCCCAAAGGGTTGCGCCGGCCAACACCGACTATCAACCCACTGATCCGCAGATCGCCTACCATCTGGCGCGCTTTATCGAGGATGTCAGAGGCCTACCGGCCGACGGCATCGTTCTGCGCCAGAATTGGCTCCGGGCCTATGATTTTACGACCGATCGTGGCGCCGCTGCGCTCAACGACTATGCGCGCAACAATGACCCCTTTGCGAAGCTGGGCAAGGCCCAAATCTCAGTGGACGTCTCGAGCGTCATTCGCGCGTCGTCGGAGAGCTTTCGGGTCGCGTGGACCGAGCGTGTCTACGACAACGGTTCGTTGAGTTCGACCGAGCGCTGGACCGCCATTCTCACCATCGTGATCGAAACGCCGCGCGATGCCGAACGTCTGCGCAAGAATCCTCTTGGAGTCTTCGTTCGCGCCATCAACTGGTCGAAGGAGTTGAGTCAGTGACTAAGACGCTGTCCGACGTTCATTCGAAGCATCCCGTCCCGTACAGCAGAATCAGTCCGGCTCCGCCCGAATTCTTGACCGCGAAGCGAGCAGTCTTGTTTGCTCTCCTGCTTGCTTCCTCGGCGCTCGGCGCGTGCGCGACCTACATTCCGCCGGAGATCAGCTATGACACTGAAGTTCCTCCGTTACCGGCGGCGCCGGTGGCTCTCGACGACAGATCGCGACCGCTTCACGTTCCACCCCTCTGGAAGCCGGCTTTCGGCGGCAAGTCGGGAGGTAAGGAAGATGCTGAACCCGTGAGCCGGGTCGAGACCGCAAACGGCGCAGCCCGGGTCGAACCGCGCAAGCGAGGGTATTTCAACGCGGCGCAGATCTACGCCTACAGTCCCGGGGCGCTCTATCAGATCTACGCCGCGCCGGGGCAGATCACGGATATCGCGCTCGAGGAGGGAGAACAGTTGACGGGATCAGGACCGATCGCGGCCGGAGATACCGTGCGCTGGGTCGTGGGCGATACCGAGAGCGGGAGCGGCGACACACGGCGCGTCCATATCTTGGTCAAGCCGACCCGAGCTTCGATCGAGACTAACCTAGTGGTCAATACTGACCGGCGCACCTACCTGATCGAGCTCCGCTCCCGCGAACGCCCATACATGCCGTCTGTCGCCTGGTACTACCCAGAAACTGCACGGGAACGATCGCGTTCGGTCGCTCTGAAGCCCGTTCTTCCGAACCCGGCGCAGCGCATCTTCCGCTATGCGATCAAAGGAGACAATCCTCCCTGGCGGCCGCTCACCGCATATGACGATGGCCGCAAGGTCTATGTCGAATTCCCGCAAGGCATCGTGCAAGGTGAGATGCCTCCGCTCTTTGTCATCGGACCGGATGGCAAAACCGAGCTCGTCAACTATCGCGCCTCCGGTAACGTGCTGATCGTCGATCGGCTGTTTGCAGCCGCTGAACTACGGCTCGGGGGTGAACACCAGCAGAAAGTCAGGATTGTCAGGACAGACGGGAGGCCGTCGTCATGAGCAGCTTGAGTGGAAACGATCACGAGCAATCCGTCCCATCAGCGACACAAGAGGATCCGTCCGGAAGCTTCCGCCTGAGAGCAGAGCAACCGCGAGTAACCCGGTTGTCGCGGAAAGTTCTCGCCGGAGGGACTGCTGTCGTGTTGTTCGTCATCGGTGGAACCGTGTTGTGGTCGCTAGCGAGCAACCGCCATCGAAATCAGGCGACCGATGAGGTTTACAGCACCGATCACCACAATGTTGCCGACGGCATAACGGCGCTGCCCAAAGACTACGCTGGCGTTCCGCGCCAGGCAGTCCCGCAGCTTGGCCCGCCGCTACCCGGGGATCTCGGTCGACCGATTCTTGCAGCCCAAGGCCAGTCGCCGACGAACGGCGCTGATCCGGACCAGCAGCGCCGGGATCAAGAGACCGAAGCAGCCCGCATCAGCCATCTGTTCGCTTCGACGAATGGGAGAGAAGTGCGTCCGCCCGCCGCGGCGGCTGTTGGAGGCGACCGCGTCGCGCTACCGAACGCAACGGGCACGGTCGACGATGGATCTGCGCAGAACGGACAGGCCCGAAAGCTTGCCTTCGTGAACGCCTCCGTGGACCGCCGCACGGTCAGCCCTGACCGCGTCACCAGGCCCGCTTCACCATATCTCGTTCAGGCTGGGACGGTTATTCCGGGAGCCCTGATCACCGGAATCCGATCGGACCTGCCAGGCGAAATTACGGCGCAGGTAACCGAGAATGTCTATGACACGCCGACCGGCCGCTTTCTGCTTGTGCCCCAGGGAGCGCGTCTGATCGGGATCTACGATAGCCAGGTCACTTTCGGCCAGTCACGCGTGCTGCTCGTCTGGACCCGGCTGATCATGCCGAATGGACGGTCTATCGTTCTCGAGCGGCAGCCTGGCGCTGACACCGCAGGTTACGCGGGCCTTGAAGACCAAGTCGACAACCACTGGGGAGAGCTGTTCAAGGCCGCGGCTCTATCGACGTTTCTGGCGGTCGGCACCGAACTTGGGGCCGGCTCGGACACCAACAGCAACGACAGCGCCATCATCCAGGCATTGCGACACGGTGCCTCGGATTCACTGAACCAGACCGGGCAGCAGGTCGTCCGTAGAAGCCTCAACATCCAGCCGACTCTAACCGTACGACCTGGTTTCCCGGTTCGTGTTCTTGTCAACCATGATCTGATACTTACCCCATATAGAGGGTGACAACATGTCCAAACTTAAAATAGGAGAGCTTCCAGACGACAAGCCGGTCAAAGTGACTGCGGAGCTGCCCGCCGCCGTGCATCGTGATCTCATCGCCTATGCAGAAGTGCTTACGCGTCAGGGTGGTCAAGTGGTCGATCCGACTAAACTCATCGCCCCCATGTTGGCGCGCTTTATGGCCACTGACCGAGGATTTTCTAAACTGAAACGTGAAGCCCACATACCGGCCGCCGGTGAAGGACAGTGATGCTCGTGGTTGCGAAGCGCTGCCGAGTTGGCATTAAGAGCTGAGATATGGCGTCGGTGTGCTTTCGAGTTTTCCCGAAACAACTCCGATTACGAATTTTTCCCAGTTTTCAGCCGGGGGCGCTGGGAGTCGACGTGCAGTTATTCGGTCACCTTCAGTCGCGTTACACTGCTCCGGCCATCGACACTGAGAGGCACGTCACCCTCGATCGTGGCCCGACGTACGACGCGATGCTGGTCCCCGTAATCGTTGACCGCGTAATGCTGCGTTGCGCGGTTATCCCACAGCGCAATATCGCCCTCTAGCCAATTCCAGCGCACAGTGTTTTCGGGCGCGGTGATGTGGGACTGGAGCAGATCGAACAGCTTTTGTCCGTCGTATTTGCGGATGCCAATAAAGTGCTTCACCAAGGCGCCGAGCACTAGCGTCCGCTCGCCTGTTTCGGGATGGACGCGTACGACGGGATGCTCGGTCTCAAAAACCGTTCTGGTGAACACCTCCTCAAAATGCTTCTTGTCGACCTCGCGGACCCGCGCGATCCCGGCGTAATCGAAGACGTTGCTGTGAACGGCCCATAGGCCCTCGGCAAGCCGTTGTAGCGGCGGGGGCAAACCAAGATAAGCGGCAGCTGTGTTCGACCACACGGTGTCGCCTCCGAACGTTGGCATTACAACGGCCCGCAGGACCAGAATCTTTGGATAGGCGTCGGCGAAGGTCCCATCCGCATGCCAAACGTCGGCGCGACCGCCGCCGCGAGTGGAGTCGAGTTCGAGGAGCGACGCCATCCCCTTGGTAGCAGCGAGCATCGGATGTGGCACTAGCTTTCCGAGACGAGCGGCAAAGCGCTCATGCTCAGCGTCATTCAGATGTCCTTGATTGCGGAAGAAGATCACCTTGTGCTCGAGCAATAATCTGTTGATCGCGGCGATCATGTGATCCGGTAGGTCGCCCGATAGCTTGATATTCTTGACTTCGGCACCGATGCGCGCTGCACGTTTCACAACATCGGTCCTCGGAATGACGCATCCGACCAAAGCGTTTGTGCTCATCTTGCTTTTCCAAGCCCTTGCAGTTCTTCCTCGCCCCTTAAATGATCTTCAGCAAGCATCGTGCCAAGCGAAACACAAGCATGTACTCGACAATGGGCAGTAAACGAATCGTGGCATTTGGCGCGGGACCTCGAACTGAACCCGTTGTTGGGCCGAGTGACGAAAGAACTCGCTCACCGAGCTCACCCCTTCGAGTGTCGAATCGCGAAGCGGACAGCAGTAGCGAGAAAACGGCAAATCTGCAGTCATGCTGTAATCACTAACTGCGTTGAAGAAACCAATGCTTCTGTAGAATTGGCAATAGTTATGGTGCATGAATCATGTAGTCCGGCCCTGCCGCGCGCAAGCGCGCCTCGGAAACAAATGATCCAAGATTTATACGTTGGCGAGATCCAGACTGCGGGCAAGTTCTGTCTCAACTGGCATATCGCTCGCTATGACGATGACGGCTCCTTCGGGGGCGAATCATTGCCTGCATATACAAGCGCAGCCGCTCTTGCTTGCTCATGCTCCTAAACTGAGTTGCGCGGCTCGCAAATGTCAAAATGTCGCTGACGTGAGTCTCGATTGCAAGTCCTTGCACTTGCGCGCGAATTGGTTCAACAATGTAATTGCTTTGGTGGCGAGAGAGAGTTTGGAGAGCGTGAGCATTGCTGCCTGAGTGGCTCTGTTGGATCGTTTTGTTTTAAGCAATAGCCATCCCAGGCAGCGGGGGGCGCAAAGTCGAATGGGCTTTCGAAAGTCTGAAACCTTACTATGCGCGTTGTACTGGACCTGACACGAGATTGTGCCTCTGTCAGAATACCGACAGGTGTCTGCACAGTGCGGCAAGCCCGAGCTGACGTTTCCGTTCGTGATCGCGAGGTAATTGATGGCCCGACCGCTGCAGTCTGTGAGAGCTGTAGATGTAAGATGGCTGCGGCGCCGGTCTTGCACATTATCGTCTCAGTCCTGAACCAAGATAAGAGCTGCAACTTCCTGGTCCCGTGGTAGTTTGCTCGCCGCTAAGCCGGTGGCGATACCAATGCGATCAGGCGCGGGGCGGTTTTGGCTCATCTTGCGTTTGCCTTCGACCATGGTGATCGGGATGCGCACGCCGACGATTTCACGCAACTGGGCGGCGACGAAATCCGCGGGAGCATCGCTGACGGCCCAGGGCGTCGCACGTGACGTCTCATGGATATTCGTCAGACGAGTCACAACCTCAAGCAGGCGAGTGGGATCGTCGAAGAACTCAATCGGCCCATGGGCGTGGACCGCGATGTAATTCCATGTCGGCACCACATGTTCAGCTTGTCGCTTGCTGGGATACCAGGATGGCGTCACATAAGCCTCTGCGCCAGTAAAGATCGCCAGAGCTTCTCCGATCGGGGCCGTGCGCCATTGCGGATTGCCCTTCGCCAGATGCCCGTATAACGTACCGTGTTCGCCTTCGCTCTCATCGAGGAAGAGCGGAAGAGGCGTCGCAAGTGGCCCATCTAATGTCGCTGTGACTAGGGTGGCCAATCGGGCGCAGCGGATTGTCGCTCGAATGTTCTCGATGTCGTCATCTCGAAAGTGGGTTGGTATGTACATGAAGACTCTCCGTTGGTGGTCGTCGAGATAAACGCAAGTCAATGTGCGAGAAAGCTGCCAATTTCAGTCGCTCCCCGTAGAGCGTCTCGCTTCCTGTTTTGACGTGACCGCTTCGGATTTATTTGGGACGGGGGCGATTCCACTCAGCCGCTTCAGTCCGTCGAGCTCTGTTTCCGTAGCTATTTTCCTGCGGGCTGATCCAGGCATTCATGGACCTTTAGAGATCTCACCCGGGGTCGCCTGTATGTAGTGATCGGGCAGCTGTCCTTCGACACGCACCGAGGCGCGTTTGGCAAGCTAGCTCCTTGATCTCGGCAAGATCGACGCCGACCTCAAAAGCCGCCTTCATCGTCTGAACTGCGTCGATGGGTACAGGTCCTAGGTGATCGCAACCAACCCATCATTAAAACACGAAAGTTCCCGCCTATGGTGGACGCCCTCGCGCGGGGGCAATCGGCAGAGGAGATTGTCGACGATTTTCCATCGCTGACGCGGATCAGGTTGAGGCGGCGATCGAATACGCCAAGGCGTTCCCAACCGAGGGTGTCCCTATCTCTCGCGGAGTCTGAAGCGGCGCCGGCAGAGCTAGCCGGCCTTGGGTTCGATGACGAAGCCGAGGCGGGCGAGGTCGCGCCGCGCCGGATTTCGTGACCGTGCAGTTCGTCGACGAGAACGCGCTTCGAAGTTTGGCACGGATGCTAACGTGAACGTGCGCAAGTGGCTTGCAACACGCTCCTGGACTAAAGCGCTCTTGGCGAGCCGAGCAGCGCATCGCGCTGCAGGTCCGTGTTCTGAGACGCGCATGCGGCCGGGACCAGGCGCTTAGCTTAGGGGGCTACTACAAGATTCGGTAGCTGGCTAAAGCCAACATTAGGCTCCAGGGTTCGGTCGCCGTCCCCGCCGATCATCGTTGACGAACAGAAGTGAACGCAAGCGCACGTGAAGCCGGTGACCGTAGCGCGTGCGGGCACTTCCGCCCTTCCATCGCTTAGAGAGTGAAGTGCCACCGTGTCCGAACAACCCCTGCCGATGCTGCCGATGTGGCGCATCGATCACATTGAGCCATCGCCCGAGATGTTGGCGCTACGCGCCAACGGTCCGATCCACCGCGTGCGTTTCCCGTCCGGGCACGAAGGCTGGTGGGTGACAGGCTACGACGAGGCCAAGGTGGCGCTGTCCGATGCGGCGTTCCGGCCGGCGGGAATGCCGCCGACGGCGTTCACCCACCGACGTGACCATCGCGGGCGTGCATATTCCCGCGCGGAGAGCAAGGTGCTGGTCGGCCTGCCGGCTACGTCGTTCGATCCGCGGAATTTCGACGAGCCGGGAATCTTCGACATAGGACGCCAGGAAAAACCGCACCTGGCGTTCTCCCACGGGCCGCACTCCTGCATCGGCGGGGAGCTGGCCAAGGCTGGAACTCAAGGCGGTGTTCGGTTCGATCTTTCCAGCGCTTTCCCGCGCTGCGCCTGGCCGTCGCGCCCGAACAATTGAAGTTGCGCAAGGAGATCATCACTGGCGGGTTCGATGAGTTCCCGGTTTTCTGGTGATGTGCGGACGCGGCTGGGGGACGCGATCGTGTTTGCGGGCGCACCTCTCGTGCACCGGTCAGATCAGCCAGCCAACAGGTAATGAAGATGGACGTCCAAGAAACCACGACAGCATGCCGGGACGCCTTCGCCGAACTGGCGTCGCCGGCGTGGATCCACGATCCGTATCCGTTCATGCGGTGGTTGCGCGACCACGACCCGGTGCATCGCGCGGCGTCGGGCCTCTTTCTGTTGAGTCGACACGCCGACATCCACTGGGCTCTCAAGGCCACAGGCGATGCGTTTCGGGGACCGGCGCCGAGCGAACTGGCGCGTTATTTTCCGCATGCGGCGACCAGCCTGTCGCTCAATCTGCTGGCCTCCACACTAGCGATGAAGGACCCACCGACGCATACGCGTCTGCGCCGGCTGATCTCGCGCGATTTCACCATGGGCCAGATCGACAACCTGCGGCCGAGCATCGCGCGCATTGTCGAAGCGCGGCTGGACGGCATGGCGCCCGCGCTGGAGCGTGGGGAGGCCGTGGACCTGCATCGGGAATTCGCGCTGGCCTTGCCAATACTGGTCTTCGCCGAACTGTTTGGCATGCCCCAGGACGACATGTTCGGGCTCGCCGCCGGCATCGGCGCCATTCTGGAAGGCCTGAGCCCGCACACCAGCGATCCCCGGCTCGCCGCGGCGGACGCGGCCAGTGCCAGAGTGAAGGCCTACTTCGGCGGTCTCATACAGCGCAAGCGCACCGATCCCAGCCACGACATCGTGTCGATGCTGGTCGGCGCACACGACGACGATGCCGACACGCTGTCAGATGCGGAGTTGATCAGCATGTTGTGGGGCATGCTGCTGGGTGGCTTCGCCACCACTGCTGCGACCATCGACCATGCGGTCCTGGCGATGCTGGCCTATCCCGAACAGCGGCACTGGCTGCAGGGAGACGCCATGGGGGTGAAGGCATTCGTCGAAGAAGTCCTGCGCTGCGACGCGCCGGCAATGTTCAGCTCCATTCCGCGTATCGCCCAGCGCGACATCGAATTAGGCGGCGTGGTGATCCCGAAGAACGCGGACGTGCGCGTGCTGATCGCGTCTGGCAATCGCGACCCTGACGCCTTCGCCGATCCCGACCGCTTCGATCCCGCGCGGTTCTACGGCACCAGTCCCGGCATGTCGACCGACGGGAAGATCATGCTGAGCTTCGGCCACGGCATCCACTTCTGCCTCGGTGCGCAACTGGCCCGGGTGCAGTTGGCCGAAAGTTTGCCGCGGATTCAGGCGCGCTTCCCCGCGCTGGCATTGGCCGAGCTGCCCACCCGGGAGCCCTCCGCATTCCTTAGGACGTTCCGCGCGCTGCCGGTGCGGCTGCGTGCGCAGGGGGCTGAGATGCGCGTGGTGGTCGACCAAGATCTGTGCGGGACCAGCGGACAGTGCGTGCTGACGCTACCGGGTACTTTTCGCCAGCGCGAACCGGACGGCGTCGCCGAAGTGTGCGGGGCGACCGTCCCGCAGGCGCTGCACGTCGCCGTGCGGCTCGCAGCCAGCCAGTGCCCGGTCGCCGCCATTCGCGTCATCAGAAGCGAAGCTGGCGGTGACGAGCGCGCCAGCGCCGACAGTGCGCCTTCTCCGGCGGAGGCGGAGCGGCATGCCGCGCGAGATCAACGCAATCCAGGAGGACACCATGGGACGGTTTGAAGGCAAGGTAGCCGTGGTGACCGGCGCCGGCGCCGGGATCGGCAAGGCATGCGCCCTCGCCATCGCGCGCGAGGGCGGCAGAGTGGTGGTCGCCGACATCGATGGCTCGGCGGCCTCGGCGTGCACCGCGCAAATCGCTGCCGAGGCGGGTCGCGCGCTCGCCCTGGCCATCGACATCGCCGAGGCGCAGGCTGTGGCAGCGCTGTTCGATACGGCGGCGCGGCACTTCAGTGCGGTCGATCTCCTGGTGAACAACGCGGGCGCCATGCATCTGACTCCGCGCGACCGCGCGATCCTCGACCTGGACCTGGCGGTCTGGGATGAGACCATGGCAACCAATCTGCGCGGCACATTGCTCTGCTGCCGGCAGGCCATCCCAGGGATGATCGCCCGCGGCGGTGGCGCGATCGTCAACATGTCGTCTTGCCAGGGGCTCAGCGGTGACATTGCGCTGACGTCCTACGCCGCATCGAAGGCGGCGATGAACATGCTATCGGCCTCGCTCGCCACCCAGTACGGTCATGCGCAGATCCGCTGCAACGCGGTTGCGCCGGGTCTCATCATGACCGAGCGTCTCCTGGCCAAGCTCGACGAGTGCATGCAACGGCATCTGCGCCGGCACCAGCTCCTGCCGCGCGTCGGCCGCCCCGAGGACGTGGCCGCGCTGGTGGCGTTCCTGCTCTCCGACGATGCTGCGTTCATCACCGGACAAGTGGTGTGCATCGACGGCGGCATGCTGGCGCATGTGCCGACGTACGCCGACGGTGGGAACAGCCGCGCCGCGCGGCCTTCCGGCGAGACCGCCGAAGCGGCTGCGTCGCCGCGCTGCTGATGGACATGCTGCTCAACCCGCTGAACCGCCGAGATCGGTTGCGGCACGACATCCCGGTCGTGCCCGGCGCTTTCCCCTTGGTCGGGCATCTTCCCGCCATCGTCTGCGACCTGCCGCGCCTGCTGCGGCGCGCGGAACGGACGCTGGGCAGCCACTTCTGGCTGGACTTCGGCCCTGCCGGACACATGGTGACCTGTCTGGATCCGGATGCGATCGCACTGCTCCGGCACAAGGACGTGTCCTCGGCGCTGATCGAAGATATCGCGCCCGAATTGTTTGGCGGAACGTTGGTCGCCCAGGACGGCGGCGCGCACCGGCAGGCGCGCGGTGCGATCCAGGCGGCGTTCCTGCCCACGGGGCTGACCCAGGCCGGCGTCGGCGAGCTGTTCGCGCCCGTCATCCGGGCGCGGGTGCAGAGGTGGCGCGACCGCGGCGACGTAACCATCCTGCGCGAAACCGGCGATCTGATGCTCAAGCTCATCTTCAGCCTCATGGGAATCCCCGCGGAGGACCTGCCGGAATGGCGTCGCAAGTACCGGCAACTGCTGCAGTTGATCGTCGCGCCCCCGGTGGACCTGCCCGGACTGCCCTTGCGGCGCGGTCGCGCCGCCCGCGACTGGATCGATGCGCGGTTGCGCGACTTCGTTCGCGACGCGCGCGAACATGCCGCGCGCACCGGGTTGATCAACGACATGGTGAGCGCCTTCGATCGCAGCGACGATGCGCTCTCCGATGAGGTCCTCGTCGCCAATATCCGCTTGCTGCTGCTTGGTGGTCACGACACCACCGCTTCAACGATGGCCTGGATGGTGATCGAGCTGGCGCGGCAGCCTGGGCTGTGGGACGCTCTGGTCGAGGAGGCGCAACGCGTGGGCGCGGTGCCGACGCGGCACGCCGACTTGGCGGAGTGTCCGGTCGCCGAGGCGCTGTTCCGCGAGACGCTGCGCATGCATCCGCCGACGCCGCTCCTGGTGCGTCGCGCAGTGCGTGAATTGCGACTCAGCCAACGGCACATTCCCGCGGGCACCGATCTGTGCATCCCGCTGTTGCATTTCTCGACCTCGGCGCTGCTGCACGAGGCGCCTCATCAGTTTCGCTTTGCGCGGTGGCTGGAACGCACCGAGCCGATCCGGCTGGCGGACATGCTGCAGTTCGGTACCGGTCAACACGTCTGCATCGGTTACCACCTGGCATGTCTGGAACTGGTGCAGTTCTGCATCGCCTTGGCACTGACGATGCACAAGGGCGGGGCGCGGCCGCGGTTGCTGAGCGGCGTCGAAAAAGGCCGGCGCTATTACCCGACCGCACATCCGTCCATGACTATGCGCATCGGATTCTCATGAGCTGGCATCACATGCCCCTGCGGCGAGGCAGTGGCGTCCGCGACGCGCGGCAGTGCTGCACCCGGCGCGCGCACGGTGCGACGCAGACAACACTGCGGCGGCTCGCCTGTCAGGGGCAAGGACATGGACAACATGCAGACCGGTTCTACGCCACACGATGACAGAGCTGGTAATTCCGCGCTCGGCAGATTGGGCGCGCAGGCGGGCGGCGCATCCGGCAGCCTGCTGCCCGAGATCTGGATGCATGAGGGCGCAAACCGCGTCGAACAGTTGCTGGCGCGTCTTCTCTGCGCCGAACATGACGGTGAGACCGAGCTCATGGCGGCGATGCGCTACGCCACCTTGCAGGGCGGGAAGCGCACCCGCGCCTTGCTCTGTCTGGCTGCCGGCACGCTGGCCGACGCGCCGGCGCACATGCTCGATGACGTCGGCGCCGCCATCGAGATGATGCACGCCAGCACCCTGGTCCATGACGATCTGCCCGCGATGGACGACGACGTGCTTCGTCGCGGCCTTCCGACCGTGCACGTCAAGTACGGCGAAGCTACTGCGATCCTGGTCGGCGATGCGCTGCAGGCGCACGCCTTCCTCACTCTTGCGAGCCTGGATGCGCCTGGCAACAACAGTATCGCGCTCGTGCGCGAACTGGCGCAGGCGGTGTCAGCCCACGGTGCCGCAGGCGGGCAGGCCATGGATCTGTCTCTGGTGGGAAAGCACGTCGAGCTGGACAGGATCGTGACGATGCACCGGATGAAGAGCGGAGCGCTAGTGCGCGCGTCCGTTCGCATGGGCGCCCTATGCGCTCTCGCGGAGAATGCCGCGCACGCAGCGCTGTACTGTGCGCTCGATCACTACAGCGCCTGTTTCGGCCTGGCGTTGCAGGTGATCGACGACATTCTCGACGTGACAGCGGATACCGCGACGCTGGGCAAGACCCCTGGCAAGGACGCGGCGGCGCAGAAGCCGACCTGCGCGTCGATCATGGGACTTCAGGCAGCACGCCAGTTCGCGCTGGATCTTTTGCGCGATGCCGGGGAGGCCATCGCGCCGCTGGGGCCGCGTGCGGCACGATTGGCGCAACTCCTACAGCGGGCCAATGGGTATCTATTCAAGCACGCGCCATGCACATGAGCGCGCCCGTCCGCATGGAGACGCCCCTTTGCCGCTGCAATCGACCGGCGACAGAGGTACATGCTGCACTTTGTCCGAGTCGCGGTGCCGATCGCAGCGGTTGCCCGCCCCGGCGCACGCGGCGCCCCGCGCGCAAGCCTACGCGGTGGACCGGCGCCAGCATCGGGGACCTCGCCGCGCCGGAGCAGGGCGGCCGTCCAGCGCTGCCTATGCGACGAGCTTGCGGCCACATGCGCAGCGTCTGTCCGATCCCGGTTCTCAAGCGCCTGCATAGGGAAAATCAGCGTGAACGCGCTCTCCGAACAGATCCTTTCCGAATTGCGCGGCCTGCTGAGCGAAATGAGCGATGGCGGCAGCGTCGGTCCGTCTGTCTACGACACGGCGCGGGCGCTGCGCTTCCACGGCAAAGTCACCGGACGGCAGGACGCTTACGCGTGGCTCATCGCGCAGCAACATGCCGACGGCGGATGGGGAAGCGCAGACTTCCCGCTGTTCCGGCATGCGCCCACTTGGGCAGCGTTACTGGCATTGCAGCGTGCCGATCCTCTTCCCGGTGCTGCCGACGCAGTCCAGGCTGCAACCCGGTTTCTCCGGGTCCAACCCGATCCCTACGCGCATGCGGTGCCGGAAGACGCGCCGATCGGCGCGGAGCTGATCCTGCCGCAGTTTTGCGGTGAGGCCGCATCCTTGCTGGGTGGCGTAGCGTTTCCGCGCCATCCAGCGCTGTTGCCGTTGCGGCAAGCGCGCCTGGACAAGCTGGGGGCGGTGGCGATGTTGCCGAGCGGTCATCCGTTGCTGCACTCCTGGGAAGCCTGGGGGACGTCGCCGACGACCGCATGCCCGGATGACGAGGGCAGCATCGGCATCAGTCCGGCGGCCACCGCCGCCTGGCTTGCGTACGCCCTGACGCGGGGAAGCACGCCGGAGGTGGGGCGCGCCGATGCGTATCTCCAGATGGCATCGCGGGCGACGCGCAGCGGCATCGAAGGCGTCTTTCCGAACGTGTGGCCGATCAATGTATTCGAGCCATGCTGGTCGCTGTACACCCTGTATCTGGCCGGGCTGTTCGCGCATCCCGCGCTCGCCGAGCCGGTCCGCGTGATTGTCGCGCAGCTCGCCGTCCGCCTGAGCGTGCGCGGTCTGGGCCCGGCCTTGCATTTCGCGGCTGATGCGGACGACACCGCCGTTGCGTTATGCGTCCTGCACCTTGCAGGCCGCGACGCGGCGGTCGATACGTTGCGCCATTTTGAAATCGGCGAGCTTTTCGTCACCTTCCCCGGCGAGCGCAATCCCTCGGTGTCGACCAACATCCACGCCCTGCATGCGTTGCGACTGTTGGGAAAGCCCGCCGCCCGCACCAGCGCCTACGTCGAGGCCAATCGCAACCCGCACGGTCTATGGGACAACGAAAAATGGCACGTTTCGTGGCTGTATCCCACCGCGCATGCGGTCGCTGCGCTGGCGCAAGGCGAGCCCCAGTGGCGGGACGAGCGCGCGCTGGCGGCGCTGCTGCAGGCGCAGCGCGGCGACGGCGGCTGGGGCGCCGGTCGCGCGTCCACCTTCGAGGAAACCGCCTATGCGTTGTTCGCGTTGCGCGTGATGGACGAGAGCGAAGAGACCACAGGGCGCCGGCGCATCGCGCAGGTGGTGGCGCGTGCGCTGGAGTGGATGCTCGCCCGCCATGCAGCGCATGCATTGCCGAAAACGCCGTTGTGGATCGGCAAGGAACTGTATTGCCCCACTCGGGTCGTGCGCGTGGCCGAACTCGCCGGGTTGTGGCTGGCGCTTCGTTGGAGCGGCGCGTCGTAACGAGGGAGCAGGAGCGGCGCCATGATCCAACCAGAGCGCGCGCTGCATCAGGTGCTGGAGTGGGGGCGTTCCCTGACCGGCTTCGCTGACGAGCATGCCGTGGAAGCGGTCAATGGCGGCCAGTACATTCTGCAGCGTATCCGCCCGAGCCTGCGCGACATCAGCGTCCGCACCGGTCGCGATCCGCAGGACGAAACACTGATCTTGGCGTTCTATCGCGAACTGGCGCTGCTGTTCTGGCTCGACGATTGTAACGACCTTGGCCTGATCTTGCCGGAGCAGCTCGCCGCGGTGGAGCAGGCGCTGGGGCGGGGCGAGCCGTGCGCGCTCCCCGGATTCGAGGGCTGCGCTGTGCTGCGAGCTTCGCTGGCCGCGCTCGCCTACGACCGTCGCGACTACGCTCAGCTGCTCGAGGATACCCGGCGCTACTGCGCGGCGCTGCGCGCCGGACACGCGCAGACGGCAGGGCCGGAACGCTGGTCCTACGCCGAGTACCTGCACAACGGCATCGATTCGATAGCCTACGCGAACGTGTTCTGTTGCCTGTCGTTGCTGTGGGGGCTGGACATGGCAACCTTGCGCGCGCGTCCCGCGTTTCGCCAGGTCCTGCGGCTCATCTCCGCGATAGGACGCCTGCAGAACGATCTGCACGGACGGGACGTGGACAGGTCGGCCGGCGAGGCCGACAACGCGGCGATCCTGCTGCTGCAGTGCTATCCAGCTATGCCTGCGGTGGAGTTCCTCAACGACGAGCTGGCCGGCTATACGCGCATGCTGCACCGGGTGATGGCTGAAGAGCGCTTTCCGGCGCCGTGGGGATCGTTGATCGAGGCCATGGTGGCCATCTGCGCGCGGTACTACCAGACCTCGGCCGGCCGGTACCGCAGCGACTCTGCGGGGTGAGGCCAGCGTTCGCCGGCCTGAACGCGCGGGGGGCGGCGGCGTGCGCGCGCTGCCGCGGTCCGGTCCGACGCAACGCCGTCGCCCGAGGCAACGGACGGAGCGAGCAGGAGCAACACCGCTCTGAGCTGGCGCAAGGACGACCATTTGGACATCGTGCTGGATCGGCGACACGATTCGCCGTGTGACCTTTGCCTTCGGAGGTCAACAGTCGGTCGAGGCGCGAGGCACCGGCTGCTTTCCGGATAGCCAATGGACGTGATCTTTGCTTGATGACGACGAACATGCGCTGCCATCGATCTTTCGCGAGTTCAGCCGCTTTGCCGCGGATACCGAGGTTCGCCAAACGTCTCCGGGACTATAGAGTTCAGCGCGTTGCAGACCTGACAGATTGCCTCGTGCGTAAAATTGGACCGTATTTTGTTTGGCTGGTGGGGCCCGATACCAATCGCACGATTTTGCACGCCACACGATCTTCTGCCATCGCCTACTCCCGATGGTAGCACCTCGGATAACGGGCGCGAATGGGACGATTGCGAGCATGTATGGAGGCCCGTTTGCTTTTGGCGCCGACTTCTATGCGTTGAAGACGCGACCATCGCAGCTCGAGGGCGGTGATGCTCGGCTTGACTTCGGTCTTAGTGCGAGGAACCTGCGGACTTGCCAGCGAGTTGCGCCACGAGCCAATCTGCAAAGGCTCGTACCGCAGATCTCTGTCGGCTGGCGCGGGGGTAGATCAGACGATGGCCGACGTAGCGGATATCGTTGGCGCGTCCTGCCAGTGGCGCAACTAATCGCCCGCTCGCCAGTTCGCGTTCGGCCAGAAGCGTTGATTCCAACGCTACTCCCAATCCCTCCGCGGCTGTCGCGATCGCGAGAAAGCTGCGATCGAACCTCATGCCGTGGAGTGCAGGGGCCTCCAATCCGTTGGCGGTGAACCATTGGTGCCACTGAACCTGCTTCACGTCGGAGCGGATCAACGTGCGATCGAGGAGATCGGCGGGCTTCCTGATCGATTTTGCAAGGGCAGGCGAGCAGAGCGGAGTGACCGTCTCCTCCGGGAGAGGAACCACCTCGACGCCCTCGGCGCGCGGCGGACCGTAGACGATGTCGATATCAAAATCATCGTTGCTGAAGCGCGCGTAGTCCGTACTCGCAGCCAGGCGGACTTCGAGCTTCGGATAAGCGGCGAGAAACTGTGCAAGCCGCGGCGCCAGCCATTGCGCGGCAAAGCTTGGCGCGGAGTGGACGCGCACCAATTGCGGTCCGCGCGCAGCGACTTCCTCAAGGCCACGGCGAAGCTGATCGAAGGCCGCTCCCGTGTGGCGCATCAGATTTTCGCCAGCCGGCGTGAGCCGTACGGACCGCGCACTGCGCTCGAACAGGACGGTGCAAAGTGTGTCCTCCAGCTTGCGGATGGCATGACTGACGGCACTCGGCGTCAGGTGAAGCTCATTCGCCGCATCGCGAAATGATCCCGTGCGAGCGGCGGCTTCAAAGGCGCGAATTGCCGATATCGGGACATTCGACAGCATTCCATAAGTGAATCAGATTCATCGATCCGTGACAACTGCGCGTTTGTCTGTTGCGCCTCCGCGGTTCATTCTTGGCCTTGAAGGAAAAACAATTTGCGGGAGGAACTGATGCTGCTCAGCGGTAAGACGGCCATCATTTCGGGCGCGGCATCGCCGCGCGGCATCGGGCTTGCCACCGCACGGCGGTTTGCCGCCGAGGGCGCTCGGGTCGCCATTCTCGACATTGACGCGAGCGCGGCGGGGGACGCCGCGGCATCGCTTGGCAAGTCCCACATTGGGCTGCGATGCGATGTCGCCGACAAATCATCCTGCCAGCAGGCCGTCGCTCTCGTTATCGAATCCTTCGGAAGCATCGATATTCTCATCAACAACGCCGGCATCACCCAGCCGGTGAAGCTCCTGGAAATTACGGCGGCGGATTGGGATCGCATCCAAGACGTTAATCTGAAAGGGGTTCTGTTCCTCTCCCAGGCCGTGATCCCGCACATGCACGCACGGAAGTCCGGATCGATCGCATGCATGTCGTCGGTCTCGGCTCAGCGGGGCGGCGGCATTTTTGGCGGTCCGCATTACTCGGCGGCGAAGGCCGGCGTGCTGGGTCTCGCCAAGGCGATGGCCCGCGAGTTCGGCCCGGATGGCATCCGCGTCAACTGCGTCACGCCCGGCCTGATCGGCACCGATATCACCGCCGGCAAGTTGACCGACGAGATGAGGGCGAAGATCCTGGAAGGCATTCCGCTCAATCGTCTCGGCACGGCAGACGACGTTGCCGGCATCTACACCTTCCTGGCGTCGGATCTCTCCGCCTACGTGACCGGTGCCGTGATCGACGTCAACGGCGGCATGCTCATCCACTGAGCAGGCGAGATAGGATCCAGATCGATGGAAACGCTGACCAACACGCCCAAGCTGGCGGATCGCGCCTACAACATTCGCCGCAATGCGCTGCGCATGGGCGAGGTTCAGGGCCAGGGCTATATCGCACAGGCGCTGGACATCTCCGACGTGCTCGCCGTGGCATATTTTCACACGATGCGCTACCGCCCGGAAGATCCGTCATGGGAGGAGCGCGACCGTTTCCTGCTCTCCAACGGTCACTATGCCATTGCTCTCTACGCGGCTTTGATCGAGGCGGGGATCGTCCCCGAGGAAGAACTCGAAACCTATGGCAGCGACGAGAGCCGCCTGCCGATGTCGGGCATGGCCTCCTACACGCCCGGAATGGAAATGTCGGGGGGCTCGCTCGGGCTTGGGCTCAGCATCGCCGTCGGCATCGGCCTGGGGCTGAAGCGCAAGAAATCCGAGGCGCGGGTGTACACGTTGTTCTCCGACGGCGAGCTCGACGAGGGCTCGGTCTGGGAAGCCATCCAGTCGGCGGGCCATTACAAGCTCGACAATCTGATCGGCATCGTCGACGTCAACAATCAGCAGGCGGACGGTCCTTCGACGCAGGTGATGGCGTTCGAGCCGCTAGTCGAGAAGCTTCAGGCTTTCGGCTGGTTCGTGCAGCGGATCGACGGCAATGATCTCGATGCTGTGGTTGCCGCGTTCGATGCCGCCAAGTCTCATCCTGCGCCGAAGCCTCGGATGATTATCGCCGACACGCTGATGGGCAAGGGCGTTCCCTTCCTGGAGCAGCGCGAGAAGAACCATTTCATCCGCGTCGAGCAGCACGAATGGCAGCTCGCGCTTGCCGCGCTGGAAGCCGGGAGGCAGGCATGAAGACCGTCAGATCAGCGCCCCAGCCGGGCATGCCGCGCCCGACCACTTCAGCCATGATCGCCTCGATCGCGGCCGAGGGACAGAAAACGAAGCCAGCGCCCTTTGGCCATGCGCTGGTCGAGCTCGCGCGCAGCCGTCCCGATGTGGTCGGCATGACGGCCGATCTCGGCAAATACACCGATCTACACATCTTCGCCAAGGAATTTCCGGACCGCTATTACCAGATGGGCATGGCGGAGCAGCTTCTGTTCGGCGCCGCCTCGGGCCTTGCTGCCGAAGGTTTCATGCCGTTCGCGACCACTTACGCCGTGTTCGCATCCCGCCGTGCCTACGATTTCATACATCAGACGATTGCGGAGGAAGACCGCAACGTGAAGATCGTGTGCGCATTGCCCGGCCTGACCTCGGGCTATGGCCCGAGCCATCAGGCCGCGGAGGATCTCGCGCTCTTCCGCGCCATGCCGAACATGACTGTCATCGACCCATGCGACGCCCATGAAATCGAGCAGCTGGTGCCTGGGATCGCAGCGCATCAGGGGCCCGTTTACATGCGCCTTCTTCGTGGCCAGGTACCGGTGGTGCTGGACGAGTACGACTACAAGTTCGAGTTGGGCAAAGCCAAGCTGATCCGCGACGGGAAGGACGTTCTAATCATCTCGTCCGGCATCATGACCATGCGTGCGCTCGAGGCCTTGCAAACTCTGAAGAACGACCGCGTCGATGCTGCGGTGCTGCATGTTCCGACCATCAAGCCGCTCGACGCCGAGACGATACTGCGTGAAGCTGGCAAGTCAGGCCGCCTGGTCGTCGTGGCCGAAAATCACACCACCATCGGCGGCCTTGGCGAGGCCATAGCCGCACTTCTGATGCGTTCAGGCGTTCATCCGCCTTTCCGCCAGATTGCATTGCCGGACGAGTTTCTTGACGCCGGCGCACTTCCGACACTGCACGACCGCTACGGGATTTCCACCGCAGAGGTCGCAAGGCAGATCAAGCTGTGGCTCTAGCGCACCGGCACTAAAGCGCCAATCAGGCCAAGCCCGACCGAAGAGTTACGTCCGCTGCATTTTGCGGCAGGCGAGCGATGGCTCTTGCCTGAACGCGGCTGTCGAAGAGGAAAGCTGAAACTGAGCGCATGCTGATGCAGCTGGCACAACGTCAATACCGGATCAGGAGGAAAACATGACTGTCTCGAAGCTAGGAAGCATCAGTCGCCGTTCTCTCTTGATGGCGGCCACGGCCGTGCCACTCTGTGGGACTCTGACCCGCGCGGCATCAGCCGCCGAGTTCGTCTACAAATTTGCTACAGGACAGGATCCGACCCATCCGGTGAATATAAGGGCGCAGGAAGCGATCGACCGCATCAAGGAAGCGACCAGCGGCCGCCTGGAGATCAGGCTGTTCCCCGCCAACCAGCTTGGCTCAGACACCGAGCTCATGACTCAAGTCCGCAGCGGCGGCGTCGAATTCTTCAATCAATCGTCCTCGATCCTTGCCACCCTGGTACCGAGCGCCGGCATTGTGAACACGGGCTTCGCGTTTGCCGACTACGACAGCGTATGGAAGGCGATGGACGGCGATCTCGGCACTTACATCCGGGCGCAGATTGCTAAGACGCCGATCATGGCGGTGTCGAAGGCCTGGGACAACGGATTCCGCCAGGTGACCTCGTCCGGCCGCGAGATCCGCACGCCGGATGATCTGAAGACCTTCCAGATCCGCGTTCCGCCCGCCCCACTGCTGACCTCGCTGTTCAAGGCGCTCGGCGCCGGGCCGACGCCCATCAACTTCAACGAGGTCTACTCCGCGTTGCAAACCAAGGTCGTCGACGGGCAGGGGAATCCGCTGCCGATCATCGCGACCGCGCGCCTCTATGAGGTGCAGAACACGTGCAGCCTGACCGGACACGTCTGGGACGGCTACTGGATCCTTGGCAACAAGCGCGCCTTCGAACGCCTGCCGAAGGACGTGCAGGAGATCGTGACGCGCGAGCTCGACCGTTCCGCGGTCGATCAGCGCGCCGACATCGCGAAGCTCAGCCAGTCACTTCGCGCCGATCTTTCGGCCAAGGGCCTCAAATTCATCGACGTTGATCGCGCCGCTTTCCGCCAGGCCTTGTCCAAAACCAGCTTCTACGCCGACTGGAAAGCCAAGTTTGGCGAGGAGGCATGGTCGCAGCTCGAAAAAGCCGCGGGCCAGTTATCATGACCAACGTGAGCCATCCGCCTCACGTCGATGCCGGTGTGGCGGCCAGCGCCCAGCAGGCAGGCCGGCGCAGTTGGGTGATAACGGCGAACACGGTGCTTGGTCATGTTGTGGCTGTCCCGGCAGCATTGCTCGTGCTGGCGGAGATTGCGGTGCTGTCTGCCGGAATCGTGGGTCGGTACGTGTTCCGCTCGCCAATCATCTGGTCCGACGAGCTTGCCGGTATTCTTTTCCTCTGGCTAGCCATGTTCGGTTCAGTGATCGCGTTCCAGCGCGGCGAACACATGCGGATGACGGCTATCGTTGGCGTTCTCAGCGCGGAGTTTCGCGCGTTCCTGGATGTCGTGGCGGCCGCGGCATCGCTGGCATTTCTTGCGCTCGTTGTCTGGCCGGCCTATGAATTTGCGGCCGACGAGGCCTTCGTCACGACGCCGGCGCTCGAGATCGTCAATACCTGGCGTGCAGCGGCGTTGCCGATCGGGATCGGACTTATGCTGGTCGCGGCCGTTCTCCGGCTCATCCGCATTGCCAGCTTGCGCAGTCTGCTGGCCTCCGTCGCCCTTGTCGCGGGCATCATCGGAACGTTCGTTCTGCTGGCGCCGGTGCTGAAGCCGCTCGGCAATCTGAATCTCCTGATCTTCTTCGTCGTCCTGGTCGGCGCGATGGTCTTTGCAGCCGTGCCGATCGCGTTCGCATTCGGTCTCGCCACCGTCGGCTATCTCGCCCTGACAACCAACACGCCCGACGTGGTGATGATCGGACGAATGGATGAGGGCATGAGCCACTTGATCCTCCTTGCCGTGCCGCTCTTCGTCTTTCTCGGCCTTCTGATCGAGATGACTGGCATGGCGCGCGCCATGGTCAGCTTCCTGGCCAGCCTCCTGGCTCACGTGCGCGGCGGATTGCACTACGTGCTGGTCGGGGCGATGTATCTGGTCTCGGGCATTTCCGGTTCCAAGGCGGCGGACATGGCTGCGGTGGCTCCTGTCCTGTTTCCCGAGATGCGGCAGCGCGGCGCGAAGCCTGGCGATCTCGTCGCGCTTCTGGCCGCGACGGGCGCGCAGACCGAGACAATCCCGCCGTCGCTGGTTCTGATCACGATCGGCTCGGTCACCGGTGTTTCGATCTCCGCGCTATTCACGGGCGGCCTGCTGCCGGGCGTGGTGCTCGCGGCCATGCTCGCGGCCGTCGTGTGGTGGCGTTACCGCCGTGAGGACCTGTCCCATGTCAAGCGGGCGAGCGGGTCCGAGATCGCCAGCGCGCTTGTCGTCGCGATTCCCGCCATCGCGCTGCCGTTCGTGATCCGGACGGCGGTGGTCGAGGGCGTCGCGACCGCGACGGAGGTCTCGACCATCGGCATCCTGTACTCGGCCTGCGCGGGTCTGCTCATCTACCGGCAGTTCGAATGGCGCCGTATCTATCCGATGCTGGTCGAGACGGCCTCGCTGTCGGGGGCGATTCTGCTCATCATCGGCGCGGCGACTGGCATGGCGTGGGCGCTGACCCAGTCAGGATTTTCGGCCTCTCTGGCCAAATTCATGACCAGCCTTCCCGGCGGGGTCCCCGTCTTCCTGGCCGTGACGATCGTGACTTTCGTGATCCTCGGCAGCGTGCTGGAGGGAATCCCCGCCATCGTCCTGTTCGGTCCGCTGCTGTTCCCGATCGCGCGGCAGGTCGGGGTGCACGATGTCCACTACGCGATGGTGGTCGTCCTCGCCATGGGCATCGGCCTATTTGCGCCGCCATTCGGCGTCGGCTACTACGCAGCCTGCGCCATCAGCCGCATCAACCCGGACGAGGGCATGAAGCCGATAGTGGGCTACATGATCGCGCTCCTGATCGGCACCCTGATCGTCGCAGCCGTGCCCTGGCTGTCGATCGGCTTCCTTTGACGAGCTCGGAAGGAGGCTTGCAGAATCCCGTGCCTCCTGTTCAGACGAATTTCGGCAGGTGCAGGTGCAGGTGCAGGCCGGCGCAAAACATATCGATCTGCTCGACCTGGCCCTTGCCAACCTCCGTAACCCGGAGCTTCTTGCCTCCGAGGGTGAAGGCACAGTTCGTTGGCTGAGGCCCATTCAGGATCAGCGGATCGGCGACCTCGCCCGCCGGTCGAGCACCGTAACGTTCTCTGGTTGTAGACCGTGCAACAGAGCCGACCGTCCGTTCCGAAGGCCATCCCGTCCGGCCCTTTGAAGTCCGGATTGGAATCTGGCTGCGCCGAAGACGACGCGTTTCGGCGCTGCCTCGCCAAGCACGTCATATCGATAGATCTCGCCGGTGAAGGATGCGTTGGCGTAGAGGTGGTTGTCGGGACCGAAACCTTCGGGCTCAAGAACTGCCTCATGCTAAGGAATGGATGAGATATCGTAGGTTTGGTAGGTGTGGGGAAAGGCGGTAGCGCTCCCCCGCTACCAAAAATCCAGTGAAATCAGTGATTTGTGCGCGCAGCCATGTCGCGCGCTTGCGCCGTAGCAAATTCGCTCAAAAAGCTGCGATCTCGAGGCGTTCGGATTCACCGCATCGCGTCTGCTCGGGAACCCAAGCCGATCCCTCAGGCACCAGCGAACATCAATGTGCCGAGCAGCAGCGCCACCAGCAGAAGCGACATGCTCGCCGCCGGCCATTGGCGCAGGACGTCGTCAACCGCTTCGACAAGACGGCCGAAGCCAAGGCAGGCGCGCCGCAGAGGGGCGATCATTCTCTCGACCGCATTCAAGGCGAGCGGGTGCGGCCACGGGCTCAGCAGGATCGCGAGCACCGTGCCTCCCAGCACAGGCAGCAGCAGCTTGGACAGTGCATCGATGCCGAGCGGGTTCGACATCCCACCTTGCGGGATCGGCAGATAGGAGGCCCAAGGCATCAGGCCGAGCAACAGGGAGCACAGCGCGAGTACGAGTGCTGCCAGATCGCAAATGCGCGGCACGGCGCCGCGGAGCGCAATCGGCTTGTCCGGCGGTGCCAGCGCATGAGCCAGGACCAGGACGACATAGGCGGCCGTCAGCACGCCGCCGGCCTGGAGCAGGATCGTCCACCACCATTGTTCCGTCTCCGCCGCCGCCTGTAGCAACAGGTCCTTGGCGAGGGAGGCTCCGCTCGGCGGTACGCCCATCAATGCGACGCCGCCCAGTGCGAAAGTCAGGACGCTCAAGGGCTGAGCGCGCGCAACGCCGTTTAGCCCGGTGATGCGATCGTGGCCGAGCCCCGCATAGATGGATCCGGCGGCCATGAACATCGCCGCCTTCGCTGTGGCATGTGAGATCGCCTGCAGCACCCCACCGGCCAAGGCGCCGCCACGCTTGAGGTCCCCCGAGACATCGAAAGCGAGCGGAAACATCAGGAACAGATATCCGATCTGCGCCAGTGTCGAATATGCGATCAGGAGCTTGAGGCGTTCCTGACGCAGCGCGACAACGCTGCCGAATATGATTGCCGTGGCCCCTAGCGCGCCGAGCACGTGCGCGGCAGCGAAGCCGGGCAGGCCGCGCATGACGTCGAACCAGAGCCGGATGACGATGAAGAGGGAGCCCTTCACGACCAGGCCGGACAGGATTGCGCTCGCCGCTGCCGGTGCGCCGGCGTGAGCGGGCGGCAGCCAAAGGTGCAACGGAAACAGCGCGGTCTTGGCGAGAAGACCCGTCGTCATCAAGGCCGCGGCGATGAGCGTGCCCAGCTGCGCATCGGCGCGACGTGACAACAGCACGATGTCGAGTGCGCCATAGAGACCATAGAGCAGGGCCGTGCCCGCGAGATAGAGCACCGACCCCAGCAGCGCGAAGAGCAGATATCGCAATGCCGCCTGAAGCGTCTCCGCACGGCCATCGAGCGAGACCAGCGGCACCGTGGCGAATGTCAGCAGTTCCAGCGCGACGTAGAGGGTGAAGAGGTCTCCGCCGACGAAGATCGCGTTCAGCGCTCCCCATATCGCCAGCAGCAGCATCCAGAATGCGGCCGGCGCGCGCGCCGCCGCTGCCGGACGAAATTCGGGTGCGGCATAGACAGCCACGGCTGGGATCACGACTGCCGTCGCTGCAATCATCACGGCCGACAATCCGTCGGCATGCAGCGCGACGCCGAGCGGTGGCGGCCAGGCGCCGAGCAGATAGACGAGGTGGCCTCCGCCCCGTGGCAGTGCCAGCACGAGCGCTGCGGCGATCGCCAGGCCCAACGGCATGATGGTGAAGGCAACCAGCCGGACGTAGCGGTCGCCGAGAGCGAAGGCCAGAAGCACGCCTGCGACCGGCAAGACAATCGACAGCACCAGCAGGAAGCCGCCCGCGGTCGTCGCCGACATGGGGGCAGGGGGCAGCATCAGCCACCGGGGGCATCGGCGCCCCGGCCCATGCGTGGCGCGTCGCTGCGTAGCGTCGTGGAGCCGGCGGTCCGGAACAGCCTCAGCAACAGGGCGATCGCCAGGGCGGTCGCGGCGAACGCGACGACGATCCCGGTAATCACCAGGGCCTGTGGCACCGGATCGTTGCCAAAGCCCGCCGCGGCGCCCCGCCGTCCGATGATGCCGAAGAGGAGGAACACGCCGCTGCCGAGCAGATTGAACGCGAGGAGTTTGCGAAGCGGTTGCGGGTTCGTGATCAGGCCGTACAGCCCCAATCCGACCGCGGCAGCCGCAGTCAATCCGAACACTGTCACGGCGCTCATCGCGGTACGCTCCGTTCCGGTGCGCCGGCGAGGAGCAGGGCGAGCGTGGCCGCGATCGTCAGCAGCATCGCCGTCTCGATGCCCAGAATCAGCGGCTTGGCGTGCGCGATCGGATAGGCAAGGAACGCCGCGCCAAAGCAGAGGCCGCCGAGACCAACGAGGAAGAACAGGCCGGGCCCGGCCACCAGGACAAGCCGTAGCCGTCGGCTGCTCGCCGGCGGCGTGTCCGCCAATCCCGCCATGATGACCAGGAGCCACATCGACGCGAGAACCGCGCCGCCCTGAAATGCACCGCCTGGATGATCGGCTCCGGTCCACAGGATGTAGACGCCGATGACGATACCGACAGGCGGCAGCAGACGCGCGAGAAACGCGAGAACGCCGTTCGGGTCGGCTTCGTGGTGCGGTCCCGGGCGGCCGCCCCAGGCCTGATCCGAGGCGAGCGACCAGACACCGACGATGGCGAGCAAGAGCACGACCTTCTCGAGCGCGGTGTCCATTCCGCGGAACGCCATCAGCACGTTGGTCACGGGGTTGGCGAGGCCTGTCGCCGCGGCGTTGGCGACGGCTGCCGGCGCGAGCGTTGGTGCGGCATCCGGCAAGAGCAGAATCGCGATCGCGAGCGCGGCAGCGATCGCCGCGGAGAGTGCAGCGGCGCCGAGACGCACCATCCGGTTTGGCGTCTCCGCGGCCGTCGACTCGGTGTCCCGCAGCCGGGCGGCGGCGCCCAGCAGCACGATGCCGCCCAGGCCCCCGCCGATTGCGGCCTCCGTCAGCGCGACGTCGATGGCGTCGAGCCCCACCCAGATGAGCGCAACCATTAGTCCATAGGCGACAAAGCCGACCGTTGCCGAATAGGTCTCGCGCACCGCGATCGTCCAGAGCGCGAGGCCCAGCACCAGAGCGGCGAGCACGCTCTCGAAGACCGTTGTGATGCTCATCTGGCCGGTCCGCCCTGGCGCGCGCTACGCGCGATCAATTGAGAGACGGTTGCGCCTGCCAGCAGCGCCAGCAACCAGATGCTGATCAATTTCAATCCGTCGCGCAGGCTTGCTGCCTGCGGGAGCAATCCGAGCACGACGAAGCCCAGGCCGAGATTGTCCGCCTTGGTGAGCGCGTGCAGACGGGTCAGGGTGTCAGGGAAGCGAAGCAGGCCGACGGTGCCGGCCAGAAAGAAGAACGCACCCGCCGATACGCTCGCGATCGTCACGATGTCACCCGCGTAGCTCATGTGCCGTCCGTTGAATCGACTTCGAGGCGCGAAAGCCCTTTCTTGACGAACGCGATGGACGCAAAGGTCGCGAGCAATGCCAGGATCAGCGCCACGTCGACCGCAGCCGGCACGCCGGTGACCGTGCCGAGCAGCAGCAATGCAGCGATGCCCCCGGTGCCGATCAACTGCGCCGACATCATTCGATCGGCATCTCCCGGGCCGCGCAGGATCGATACCAGCCCCAGCGCGAGCATCGCCAAAATGAAGCCGACCGACGCGGTCAGAAAATCACTCATTGTAGAGGGCTCGAACCAGGGCCGCTTCCTCGGCGGCAAGGTCGGCAAGCACGGGCTGATCGACGTCGAGGCAATGATAGAGGATGTGTCCATTTCTCTCCCCGGTTGGCACCGTTCCCGGCAGGAGGCTGGTGAGCGTCGTGAACACGTTACGTCGCACCCCGTGCGGAAGACGGGTCGGATAGGCCACAAATCCCGGATGCAGCGGCAGTCGGGGATCGAGCGCCCGTCTTGCAACATCCCATCCGGCGACGATGGAATGGTACAGGAAAAGCACTGCCAGTCGGGCAATGGCAACAGGCGAACGCCGCGATGCGCTCGGCTTCAGCAGGTACAGGCTTGCCCAAGTTGCTGCGACCACAGCGGCGGCCGCGGCGGGGATATCCGCGGGCCTGGCCCCGGCCAGCACGAGCCAGAGGCAGAGGAACATTGCTGCTCGCGAGACCGCACGCGACCACATTCCAACGTTGGTGATGCCCGCGCGCGCATCTTGGTCGCCTGAGGGTCCCGTCATGTCGGCCTTCTCCGTCGCCGGCGGATCAGCTCGCCCGGCTTAGCCGTATCCTGAACCAGCCGTGCGCGCTGCAACGACGAACGATTGCATCATGCGCTGTCGGGCGAAGCTGGGAATATTGGGTGATTGCCTGATCGCGGCCGAGGAATCTACTGGGGCCGAACCCTGACAAACCACGATTCTATCCGGCCGTATCGGCTAGATTTACCGATGTTGATGACCGGGCCCCGGTCCATCGGCCAGCCCGCTTTGTGTCATAAGCCTGTTGGTCGGTCACAGGTAAATCCATCCGCGAACTCCGAGGGTTTGGTCGGATAACTCCGCAGCGCGCCGATGGTACCTTCAGCTCGCTGTGGTCGCCTTCGTCCTGCGGACTCAATCCGCTCTATGCGCTCGGACGTCAGCGGCAGGGCAGAGCGCAACCGAACTCCGCAGTGGTATTCGAACCGATGCAGGTGAGCACCGACGTAGCATGCGGAACCTTAAACGCTCATTCTGGGCAATCCTCGCGATCCTGGTCGTGCTGTGGCTGATTGCCGAGCCTTCCGTATTTCAGTCAGCCACGTTCTTTGCTCTTCGTGGAGCGATGGTGCAGTTGAGCGGCATTCTGGCAATCGGATGCATGAGCGTTGCGATGATCCTGGCTCTGCGGCCGCGCTGGCCGGAATCGTGGCTGGGCGGCCTCGACAAGATGTATCGCCTGCACAAATGGCTGGGCATCACAGCCCTTGTTGTTGCCGTCGTCCATTGGCTCTGGGCCAACGGTCCGAAATGGGCGGTGGGCTGGGGCTTGCTGGAGCGGCCGACGCGTGGGGCAAGGCCTCCCATCGAGAATCCCATCGCAGCGTTTTTTGCGGATCTGCGCGGATCGGCAGAAAGCCTGGGCGAGTGGGCGTTCTATGCCGCCGTGGTGCTCATCGTGCTGGCGCTGATCCAGTATTTTCCCTACCGGCTCTTCTACAAGACACACCGGCTTCTCGCCCTCGCTTATCTGGTCCTGGTCTTTCACGCCGTCGTGCTGATCAGGTTCAGCTACTGGACGTCGCCGCTTGGCTGGGTGATGGCGGTGCTGCTTGCCTCTGGCACGTGGGCGAGCGTTGTTGTCCTTTTGCGCCGGGTGGGCGCCAGCCGGCAGGTCAAGGGCAGAATCGTCTTGTTGCAATATTATCCCGGTGTCAGGGCTCTCGAGTCCAAAATCGAAGTGCCGCATGGATGGCCGGGCCACAAGCCGGGCCAGTTCGCTTTTGCCACGTCGGACGCCTCGGAGGGCGCGCATCCTTACACCATCGCCTCCAACTGGCACGCCGAGAACCCCGGAATTACATTCATCACCAAGGAACTGGGCGACCACACCAGCCGCTTGCGCAAGACGCTGCGCGCCGGACAGGAGGTTACGCTGGAAGGGCCTTACGGCTGCTTCACCTTCGATGATGACTGTCCGCACCAGATCTGGATCGGAGGTGGCATCGGCATCACGCCTTTTGTCGCGCGTATGAAACACATGGCCATGCAGAAGGAAGCTCCCGATTGGCCTGAGGCGCAGATGGTCGATCTGTTTCACAGCACCGCCGATGTCGACGAGGAAGCGCTCGGCAAACTGGCCGCCGACGCCAGATCTGCCGATGTCCGCCTGCATGTTCTGATCGATGCCCGCGATGGACACTTGACCGGCGAACGCGTCCGCCGCGCCGTACCGCAGTGGCGCGAGGCGAGCATCTGGTTCTGTGGTCCGGCGGGATTCGGTGAAGCGCTGAAACGAGACTTCGC
Organism: Bradyrhizobium cajani; assembly: GCF_009759665.1. Classification (GTDB taxonomy): domain Bacteria; phylum Pseudomonadota; class Alphaproteobacteria; order Rhizobiales; family Xanthobacteraceae; genus Bradyrhizobium; species Bradyrhizobium cajani. Next base: position 267,324 of record NZ_WQNE01000002.1, on the reverse strand, counting down.
CGCGCACGATTTTCCTGTCAAATGGCGTTTCCATCAGGAGTTCTTCGCGATGCGGTGATGCCGCCGTAGAGCGGCATCACCGGCGTCACGCTCCAGATCGACACACACTGTCGTGACAAATCTGCCGCCGATGGCTTGCGTGGGTAGCGACAGCCTCCTACCGCCATCCGCAAAGACGACGGCCGCGATGCCACCAGCAAACCCAGCGGCGGCGCCTGACCGGCGTTGGTCGACCCCAGCCTGGCGCGGGACCCCAGCCCCATCCGGGACTGGCTCCCCAGCCGGGAGTGCCACCCCAGCCGGGACTTCCCCAGCCGGGAGCCGGCGGTGCCCTCACAACGTCCGTTCGCCACCCGCAATGGCGGCGGCCGCGATGCCACCAGCAAGCCCAGCGGCGGCTGACCGGCGACGGTCGCCCCCAGCCTGGAGCGGGACCCCACCCCCAGCCAGGACCAGGTTGCGATCCCCACCACTGCGCCTCCACCACGAGGTCCGACTGCTTCGCGACTTGTCCAAGATCAGAAGCAACCGGCATCGCATCTGCCGCCTCGATGAGACGAGCGCCTATGGCGCCGACAGCAGCGGCCGCGACGGCATTTTGCAGAACGGCGCGACGGGTGAGAGCGCTCATTGTTTTCTCCTATTTGCTACGCAGTCTTCCGCACGGACTGAAGCGCGAAGACCAGCCAGCATGATGCCAGGGGAGCATGCGGACCCACAGCGGAGGAGGACCCAGAGCTTCGATGTGCATCCGCTGTCATAGGCCGCCGTCATGCCGTGCTCCTGATGTGCGCGATGATCGTTCGATCGGCACGCGCGGGAATGGTAGCTTCGGGCCGATGGCTCCGGCATCGGATGAAACCCCCGAGCGACGGGGCGGAATATTCCCATGGGATGAACGGATGACGAGATCCCATCTGCGATGCGGCGCGTTGGCGCCCAGGCTGGCATGATGGCAACCCGAGCGGCCACGGCGACGTTGGTACATTCGCCAGTAAATCTCGGGGTTTTGTTGGATCACCCCTGCCGGCTGCGATCAGTATGATCGGTCGGCTTGCTGCCGGTCAGCCCGCCGATCCGGAGCCAGAGCCCTCCGCGAACTGCAACAGCCTGCGAGGTCGATCGGGTGGCAGCATGATGAGAATCCGAGCGCAACTGCCGCCGAAGGGCCGCGACTATCGCCTCGATCTGCTGCGCGGTTTCGCCAACTGGGCGATCTACCTCGACCATATACCGAACAACGTGGTGAACTGGCTCACCCCGCGCAATTTCGGGTTCAGCGATGCGGCCGATCTGTTCGTCTTCATCTCCGGCTATACGGCCTCATTCGTCTATGCGCGCATTATGCTTGGGCGAGGCTTCGTCATCGGAGGAACTCGTCTCATCAGGCGAGCGTGGCAAATCTACGTGGCGCACATTGTCCTGCTCGTGATGTACATCGCCGAGATCGGATATCTTGCGCACCGCTACGGCGATCCAAATCTCGAGCATGAGTTCAACGTTGCCGGATTCATGGCCGATCCGGCAGAAACCCTCTATCAGGGACTGATCCTCGCGTTCAAACCCGTCAACATGGACGTGCTGCCTCTCTATATCCTGCTGATGGCCGCCTTTCCGCCGGTTCTCTGGATCATGTTGCGGCTGCCGAACCTGACGCTCGCGGCCTCATTCCTTCTGTACCTCGCGGCACGCCATTTCGGTTGGAATCTGGCCGCATTCCCGACGGGATACTGGTACTTCAATCCGTTCTGCTGGCAGTTTCTCTTCATATTCGGCGGATGGTTCGCACTCGGCGGCTCGACCCTGGCGAAGCCATTGATCCGGTCGCGCGCGTTGCTTTGGCTCGGCGGCGCCTACTTGCTGTTTGCGCTCGTCATGACGATGGCGGGGCGATTTCCGGAGATCGCCGAGCTGATGCCGACATGGCTCTACGATGCATTCAATCCCAACGACAAGACCAACCTGGCACCCTACCGTCTTGTCCATTTCATCGTTCTTGCCTTTTTCATCACCCGGTGCCTGCCGCGTGACTGGCCGGGCTTCGACTGGCCGATCTTTCAACCGCTGATCAAGTGCGGCCAACAATCGCTCGAAGTCTTCTGTGTCGGTGTCTTCCTCGCGGTCGGGGCTCACGTCATCCTCGTCGAGATCTCCGGCGCGATCTGGATGCAGATTGCAGTGAGCGTTGCCGGCGTCGCGTTGTTGACCGCAGTCGCTTACTACCGCTCTTGGTCCAAGAAGGCCGACAAGCCAAAGTCGCCTCCCTTGCCTGCGCCCGGGATCGGCGGCTGAGCGTGTGCTTCGACTTTCGAACCACAGCGGTCAAAACGATCCAAAAACCGACCCCAGGATGAGGACCGCGACGAGTGCGATAATGCAACTGACGATCACGGTCATCACCATGTCGAGATAGCTTTCGCGATGAGTGAGGCCGCTGATCTGCAACAGCAGCAGCACCGTGCCGTTGTGGGGAAGGGCGTCAAGGGTACCGGCACTCATCGTTGTTATGCGATGCATCAATTCGGGGGCGATGTGATGCTCCGCGCCAAGACGCAAGAAGTCGTCGCCAAACGCATTGAGAACGATCGCCATACCGCCGGAGGCCGTACCGGTCAGCCCTGCCAGCACATTCATGGAGACGGACAATGAGACCAGCGGTCCTCCGGCAATCCCGAAGACCGCGTCGCGCACCGTCGTGAATGCCGGCAACGCGGCGACGACCGCGCCGAAGCCGACAAGACTGGCGATCATGAGCATGGGCAAGGCTGCCGAATTCGCACCCGCGTCGAGACTTTCGCGGAGGGACGGCAGGCGTCGCAGGTTGAGGAAAAGGACGGTCAGGTTTGCCGCCGCGAGCGCCACGATAACCGACCAGACGCCGGACACGGCCCCGATCGTCGTACCGCCCCACTGCTCCTCGGACAAAAACGAGAAATCGAGCCTCGGGAATACGATGAGCGACATCAGGAAATTCGTGACGATCACGACGACGATGGGCAGCACGGCCACAGCAAAGGAGGGCCCGCGCTCGGCCTGCTTGCCATGCGGCAATTCGGCCGGGTCGAAGTCGCCCGCGGGCGCTGCCTGCTCGCGAACCATCTCGCTGACGACCGGAGCGGTCTCCGCCTCGCCACCATAGCCTTCACCGGCCTTGCGCGCCGCCGCCTCAACCCGGCCGAGCCACCACATGCCGAAGACGAAGATGATAGCCGATGCGATGATGCTCAGCCCGGGCGCCGCGAAGGTGGTGGTGCCGAAGTACGGCATCGGAATGGCGTTGTTGACCGAAGGGGTGCCCGGCATCACTGACATGGTGAACGTGAATGCACCAAGTCCGACGGTTGCCGGCAACAACCGGCGCGGGACGTCCGCGGCCCGGAACATCTCGTGGGCCATGGGCACCAGCACAAAGAATGCGACGAACACACTCACCCCGCCGTAAGTCACGATGGCCGACGCGATCACCACCGCGAGCACCGTGCGGCTGGTTCCCAACTTGTCGGTCAGATACCGCGCGATGGAGCTGATCGAGCCACTGTCGCCCATGAGCTTTCCGAACAACCCGCCCAGCATGAACATGGGAAACCACTGCGCGACGAACCGCGCCGCCCCGCTCATGAACGTCTGCGTCCAGTGGGCGAGCAGCGGTTCGCCCGAGAACACGGCTGCAATGAGCGCCGCCAGTGGGGAGACCAGCAGGACACTCACCCCCCGGTATGCGAGCCACATCAGCAGGGCCAGGCCAAGCAAGATCCCGATGAGTCCCATCGTTCAATTCCTTCGATAACTCACGCTGCCGAACGACCATGATGAGGATCAAGCTACGGCCGCAGGCCTTTCGTTGTCGCGGGCGACGGCAGGCGCTCCCTCCAGGCGTTGCCGCGGCAACAGGAACAGCCACGTCACCAGCACGAACGGCGCTGTCAGAGCCGGAATGGCGAACGGCGTCAGCGCGACGTTCAAGGCCGCCTGCACGATCACCGTGAACACCGTGGCGAGGGCCGTGTAGACCACGACGCGCCAGCTCGGCTGATAGAAGACGGTCCCGAGCGCGATCGCCGTCAGGACCGGGCTGAATCCAAGGAGGCCGCCGGTGATCAGGTCACTCTCGGCGCCGAAAAGATGGGCCGTCAGCACAGCCAGTATCGCACCTCCAAGAGCGAAGGCGGCGCTCGCGAGCGAGCTTACGGCGAGCCCGACGAGCAGGAGCAGCGCCGCGACGCTGCTGGCCTTCAGGAAGACTTGCGAGATGCTGAGGAACACGCCCTGGGTGAGCTCGATGAGCTGGAGCGGACTTCCCTGGTAGGGCTGGAATGCGGTCACAACGTTGCCGGTCGGCAGGGCCGTTCCCGCAAGGCCGGAAAATCCATACGTGGCCAGCAAGAGAAGCCATGTCGTGATCACGAACGGAAATGTGAGAGCGCCACCCCATGGCTTGACGACGTTGGTCGTCCCCAGCATCACGACGACGGATACGGCCGCCCCCAGCATGACGTACACCCAAAGCAGCGCTCCGGGAGCCAGGAACGTCGCCAGCGCAAGGCCGACGAGGATGCCGTTGAAGCCGTAGAGCCCGGCATGGAGCGACTCGGTCTCGACGTGAAGCAGCTCCGCGACCAGGTTTGCGACGACGACCGCGACGACGCCCGCAATTGCCACGCGGGGGGCGCCGGCCGCATAGGACCCCCAGGCGATCGCGGCAAGGAAAAGGATCCCGGTCAGCGGGTTGTTCTGAAACATGACTTGCCCAATGCTGCGCAAATTGATGTCCAGGAACCGCAATGCGCCTGACGATGCGGCGAGGCTCTCCCACTTTGCCAGGATCTGTTCCATAGCTGCCTCCTCCAACTTGCCGGCACCCGCGCTGGGCTAGAGCATGATCCGGAAAAGTGCGAAGCGGTTTTCCCTCGCGACAAACGCGGAACGCGTTTGCGCGGAGATCATGCTCAAACAACAACCTGAAGCGCGATGATGATTCATCCTCATCTCATCGCGCTTTAGCGCCATAGATAGCGCGGAGGTAACGCGGCGCCGATGATCTCCCTGCGAACGATCTCCCAGAACTCGCGAACCTTGGCCTTCACCTGCGCGGTTTCGCGGCCCAACACCTTGAAGATCAGGCCGGCATCGTTGGGCAGACGACAGGCGCCGAACGCCACGCCATCCGCGAAATTCACATCGGCCCCCACGCGCTCGTGGATGCGCTCGGCCTTGTCCTTGGGAGCGCACAGGATCACGTTGGCGAACACGTCGAAGGAGTCCATCGCGCCGGTCTGCCGCATTGCATATCGCCGCGGCTCGACCACCAGCCTCTCCGCGAACAGGGCCCGACCATCGGGCCGCACAGCCGACGTTGATAGCGACAGCACGGTCGCACCGAAGCACTCGTCTGGATGATGGTGCTTGCGGCCCGGCTGGATGATTTCCGAAAGGAGGAGGGTCGCCGACGGAGCAACGGAGATCTGTGTGTCACTGAGAAACCGCGCGTGCCGGTGCGGGATCACCGGATCGGGAAGAAATTCCAGATATGCGTCGTCGGCAAGCGTAATCGTCTGGCTTTGCGCCGCGTAGTTGGCATCCATCGCGTGAATCTTGGTTGCCGACTGCGAGGTGAGATGCGCCTGCGCGCACGGACCGAGGGCGACGTCCAGAGCGAGCCTGTCTCCCTGCAGTACGCAGCCCGTGGTGGTGATGAGGAACACGCAGGCGAGGCCGGGCATTTCCTCGTCACAATGCAGCGCGCGCTGCACCATGTAGGGCGCGCGGCGCTCCAGCGTCGCCAGGATCGTCCGGAGAGAGCGGCGCTCGAAGCCCAGACGCAGGAAGCCCGTCTTGCCGACAGAGCCACTCCTCATCTGCAGCGGCTCATCCTGGAAGGAGGCGAACTCCGGCATCGAGGCGCCGAGCGATTCGGCGCGGGCCCAGGGAGGGAAGGCCGCCGGTATCATGCTGATCGGGCCCGTGGATTGATGTCGAACAGAAACTCGCGCTCGATCAGGGCGACCAACTGCGGAATGCCTTCCCCGGTCTTGCAGTTCGTGAAGAGGAACGGCTTGCTGCCGCGCATCATCCTCGAATCCTGCTTCATCACGTCAAGACTGGCCCCGACATGGGGTGCAAGATCGGTCTTGTTGATGACGAGGATGTCGGAATGCGTGATCCCGGGTCCGTTCTTGCGGGGAATCTTGTCGCCGGCGGCGACATCGATCACATAGATGAAATAGTCGACCAGAGCCGGCGAGAAGGTCAGCGTCAGGTTGTCGCCTCCGCTTTCGATCAGCACGACATCGCTGTCCGGAAACCGCCGCTCCATATCCTCGACTGCGGCGAGGTTCATGCTGGGGTCTTCGCGCACCGCGGTATGAGGGCAGGCCCCGGTCTCGACGCCGATGATGCGTTCCTGGAGCAGAACGCCCTTGAGGGTTCGCTGAACGTGCTTGGCGTCTTCGGTCGTTACGACGTCATTGGTGATGATGAGCACCTTGATGCCCAGATCGAGCAAACGCGGTGTGATGGCTTCCACGATCGCGGTTTTGCCCGACCCGACCGGGCCGCCGATGCCGATGCGCGTGATATTCTTCGACATTCAAGGAGCTCCATTCACGTCAACTCATGAACAGGCGCACATGCGCGCGCGTGTGGACGGCGGCCAGGATTTCCGTGAGCGGCGCAAAGCCTGCCATGTCCGACAACCGTGCCGCGGCGGCCGTCGCGTACATCCCGTCCGATTGCCCGGAGAGCACGTACAGAATCTTCTGTGTCTCGACGTGGCTGACCTTCATCAGCCGCAAGGCTGCCCCGAGGATCGTTGCCGCAACACCGTACTGGTGCACGACGAATGCCTGGCGGGCGGGCAGGCCCTGCGCGGCGAAATTGACTGCCAGTGCCACGGGATAGCAACCGGGGGTAACGGACGTTTCAATGCGGTGGCGCCAGGCATGAAGCAGCGGTGCGCCGACCACCTCCACACCCATCTCGGTGAACTTCTTGCCCATGCGGACCGACATCGCCCGGGCCTCGTCCGAAAGCTTGCGCGCATAGACCTGCGAATCCACGCGCGTGAGAGCATCGAGGTCGCCGGCAGCTGCCGCGCGATGTGCGGCGATCAGCGCGATGCCGTCGCCGCGCGCCGCCTGCTCGACCGCGGTGCGCGTGAACGCGCCGAGCGTCGCCGCATCGATGACGACGCTTTTCTGAATGGCGGATTCCAGGCCGGACGAAAACGAGAATGCGCCGATCGGGAACATCGAATCGCCAAACTGCAGGGCCCGCGCGAGCAGGGCGGCGGTTCTGGATGCGTTGTCGGCGTCATTCTCGATGATCATGCGCGGAACCGGTCATGGCCGGCGATGTGTGTTCGTGGGAGCCGGCTCCCGAATGGGCGTGGACATGCAACGGCGGGTGTCCGTATGCACGTCCAGTCTCGTCGATACCGGCGTAGTCCTCATGTGTATGGGAGTGCACCGGGCCTTCGGCGCCACCGAAGAGCCGGCGTGATTCATGTGGAGCCAGGTAAGGAACAACCTCGCGACCGGGCACGAACTCGTAACGAATCACCTCGAAACGGTAGGTATTCATCACGGACGTCATGACCTTGCGATCGACGGTGAGCGGAACATAGACGACGTTGTCCTTGACCAGCGCCGGCCAATGCTGATTTCCCATCGCGTGGCCCAGTTCGACGCAGGTGCGCATGGCGACGTCGGGAGCGAGCCTCGCCAGGCCATCCAGATGCACGATCATCACGTCACGCAGCTCGATGCGTACGACGATCGCCGCGAGACCCTGCGCATCCCAGACCAGCACGTCGCCGTCGCGGATGTGCGTGCCGCGGTCGACCGAAACGGCAAGCTCTGCCCCGTTCGCGGTCGTCTTGCGGAAGCGGCTCTTCTGCGCTTCCCATTGGTCGATTTCCATCAGGTCGATACTGGCGGTGGCAAGACGCGCGGCCCATGCAGGCTCGTCGATATTGCCCAGAACGGTCTTGATGAGGATCACCGTGCACTCCTCAGCTGAAGAAATATTTCTGGTTCAGCGAGATCGTCTTCAGGGGCGGCACGGTCGCGTGCTTTCCGTCGACGGTCACTGCGAAGGTCTCCGGGCTCACTTCAATGTTGGGCGTGCCGGTATTTCGGATCATGTCGCGCTTGCCGATCCTGCGCACGTTTCTCACCGGCATCACCTGCCGGCGGAGCCCCAGCTGCTCCTTGATCCCGGCGGCATGCGCGGCGCCGGAGACGAACGTGATACAGTTGGCCGCCAGCGCATCGCCGTAGGCACCGAACATGGGCCGATAATAGGTGGGCTGCGGCGTCGGCAGCGACGCGTTCGGATCGCCCATCACGGCCCAGCTGATGAAGCCATTCTTGATGACGATCTTGGGCTTTGCGCCGAAGAACCCGGGCTCCCACAGCACGAGGTCGGCGATCTTGCCGACCTCGACCGAGCCCAGCACGTCGGCAAGGCCGTGCGCGATCGCCGGGTTGATCGTGATCTTGGCGACGTAACGCAGCACCCGGAAATTGTCGTTGCCCGCCGCGTCCTCCGGCAGCTTGCCGCGCCCGGTCTTCATCGCATCGGCGGTCTGGATGCAACGCAGCCAGCATTCCCCGATGCGTCCCATGGCCTGCGAATCGCTCGAGAACATCGAGATGACGCCGAGGTCCTGAAGCACGTTTTCCGCGGCGATGGTTTCGGCGCGGATGCGGCTCTCGGTGAATGCGACATCCGACGGGATGTCGGGGCTGAGGTGGTGGCACACCATGATCATGTCATAGAGCTCGGCCTGCGAATTGATGCCGTAGGGGAGCGTGGGGTTGGTCGAAGACGGCAGGACGTTGGGAAGGCCGGCGATCTTGATGATATCCGGTGCATGACCACCGCCGGACCCTTCGGTATGGAACGAATGAACCGTCCTGCCCTCGAACGCCGCGATCGAATCATCGACGAAACCGGATTCGTTCAACGTGTCGGTATGGATGCACACCTGGGTGTCCGTCTCGTCGGCGACGGTGAGCGCGGACCGAAGCACCGCCGGGGTGGTGCCCCAATCCTCGTGGCACTTCACGCCAACCGCGCCGGCCTCGATCTGCTCGATCAGAGCCGCCTTGCCGTGTCCGTGCCCCTTGCCGAGAATGCCGACGTTGATTGGCCAGTTCTCGAATGCGCGCAACATCATCTTGATGTTCCCGGGACCCGACGTCACCGTCGTCGCGTTGGAGCCGTCCGAAGGGCCCGTGCCGCCGCCGATCAACGTCGTGGTGCCATTGGAGAGCGCCGCCTCCGCCTGCTGCGGAGAAATGAAATGAATGTGCGTGTCGATCCCGGCGGCCGTCAGGATCAGATGCGAGCCCGAGATGGCGTCGGTGGCGAGGCCGACCTCCAGGCCGGGCGTTACCCGATCCATTGTCTGCGGGTTGCCGGCCTTGCCGATCGCACAGATGCGGCCATCCCTGATGCCCACATCCGCCTTCACCACACCCAGCACCGCGTCGATCACGGTCACGTTGGTGATGACGAGGTCGGGAGCGCCAGCCGCCCGCGTCAGCTGATTGTCGATGCCCATGCCCTCGCGCATGCTCTTGCCGCCGCCGAAGACGATTTCATCGCCGTAGCCGCCGCGCAGGTCGCGCTCGATCTCGACGAACAGGCCCGTATCGCCGAGGCGGATGCGATCACCCGTCGTCGGGCCGAAGAGGCCGACATATTCCTGCCGAGAGATGGTAGCCATGGTGACCCTCAGACCTGCGTTGCACGCCTTCGTTTATGACGAGCGAAAACCTCGCTGCGCCGCCTGTGCCACCGCCTTGGATTTGACCGCGGCGGCGTCCCCACCGGCGGTGGGACCATCGACGAGATTGTTGAAGCCATAGACGGCGCGCTTGCCGCCATAGGGCACGAGTTGAACCTCGCGTTCGTCGCCGGGTTCAAACCGCGTTGCCGTGGAGGACGGAATGTTCAGGTGCAGCCCGAAGGCCGAAGCGCGATCGAATTCCAGCGCAGGATTGACCTCGAAGAAGTGGAAGTGCGACCCCACTTGCACCGGCCGGTCTCCGGTATTGCGGACCTTGAGCGTCGTCACCGGGCGATCGGCATCGAATGTGATCGCTGCCGGACTGCACACGTAACCGCCGACCGGCACGTCAGCCGTCGCCGGGTCGATGTCGGCGGCAACAGCGGGGCCCGCTTTTGGTCCAGCCATGTCAACCTCCTATGACGCACTCACTGGATTGGCGTATGCACCGTGACCAGGCGGCTGCCGTCGGTGAACACCGCCTCGATCTGCACCATCGGAATGAGATCGGCGACTCCATCCATCACATCGGCTTTCGTCAGGACGGTACGCGCCTCATTGGTAACGTCTTCGATTGTCTTCCCGGCACGTGCGCCATCAAGGGCGACCGCCGATATGACGGCGACGGCTTCCGGATAATTGAGCTTGAGCCCTTTGGCCCTTCGCTTGAGCGCAACGTCGGCCAGCATGTAGACAAGCAGCTTGTCGAACTCTCTCGGAGTGAGCTGCATGTGATCCTCCCGAGCCTTGTCTGCTCTTGCGGAACAGCAGGTGCACGAGTGGACTTGCGTGAGCACCGCTCCCTGCATTAGGGGCGCCGCCCCCGGATGCGTCAATCAGGGTTTCCCTCTGTTTCATGTCGGAAATGACCTGATGGAATGGTTGTCGCGCGGCCTACAGGGGATAGCGCAACACGGCAGCGAGTGACTTGCCTCCTGGGATGTCGGTCTTGCGAACACCGAGAACGTGGCCGCCCGCGTGCAGGACCCGCCCCGCGATTTCGTCGACCACGCCGTAGGTGCCGGCGCCCCCTTTGTCGGCGAACGTCACTCTGCCATCCACCTCGGACACCTTTCCGGGTACGACCTCATCAATGTCCACCAGCAGCGTTTCAACCGCACCATAGGTAGCTGCGCGAGCCGCCTGGGCGATATCGGTGGTCGCGCGCCCCTGGTTCTCGCGGAGATCGAAGCGTTTGGCGAAGGCCGCGATCTCGTCACGATAGAGACTATCGAGCACTGAGCGGGCACGCGCCGCAAGTTCGGCATCGGTCAGTGAATCGGGACTGCCGTCGATCCCTGTCGGTGCCAGGCGAGCATAGGTATTTACGGATCGATAGATCGAGGCGAGAGGCTGGAGCGCCGCCAGCACCAGGGGAATATCGGTGCCGGCAAGCAGTGCGCGCAGCGAGCTGTCCACCTGTCGTGCGAACTGGCGCAGCCTGACTTTCTGCCCTTCGGTGCCCTGGATGCGGCCGCTCGGAGAACGATCGTTCAGCGTCGAGCGCCCCACCGCACTGGCCGCATCCTTCGGCATGCCTTCGACCCTGACGGGCGTCGCGGGCAGATCGGAGGGAACCTCGATCACGCGGACTGTTCCTTCCGACAGCGCCAGCACATAACAGGTGTGGGGAAACGTAACGGCCCGCAGCAGCGGTTTCAGAAAGAAGCGGTCGGACACCTCGACGACCGGCTCCAGCGCGTTGGGAAGGCGAAACGTCAGGATGTTGTCGGGCGTCGCCAGCACCGCGAGGCTACGTGCCTGAAATCGCCAGAACTCGTCATCGTCGATGAGATCGTCCAGATGTTCGGCCAATGCAGCGACGTGGCGCTTGTCGACGCCCGCGGCTTCGAGCTGCTGGATGCCTTGCTTCGCGAGATTCTTCAGTTCGATCCGATCGCCTGCGGTCTCCTGCGTCACCGGCGAGGTTCGCAGATAGATCGAAAGGCAGATGTCATCGCGGTGGGAGATGAGCGACTTCAAGTCCGCAGTGGTGGGAATATCGAGGTAGAGCATGACAGAACTCCGTCTCGTCTGGGGTATCCGAACCATAGGAGCCTGCGGCACTCGCAGCCCCTGAAATTTGCAACCACTTCAAAGCGTCCCATCGAAGCGGCGCTCGCTGCCCGCGTCACCGCAACGTCAGATGGGTCACCGTCGCCGCCAGATTGATCCCAACCGCGCGCTCGATGGAAAGGGGCTGCAGGGCGACGCTTCGGCGAGATCCTCCGATCAGGACGTTGGCGCCGAGGCCCGGGCCCAACGCGATATTGCCGCTGGCCCCGACATAGGTCCCGCGCATGGTCCCCGGGCGGATTTGTGAGTTTCTGGCGAAGACGGCCCAGGACAGGACGCCGCTTCCGGTGACGCCGAGATCGAAGCCGATGCGCCTGATCCGGCCTTCGTAGATGTAATGTCGAGACGCCCCTCTCCGGTAAAACGTGCAGCGCAACGATTGCGTCGATCCGGCGAGGAAGCCGATCCTTGGGCTGGTCGCGCACAGGAGCCGGCCGACCCGGAATGCCTCGGCACGCGCCGGCGTAATCGCGGCGCAGGCAATGGCGAACGCGCACAGGGTACCAAACAGTGGTATCGTTCGCATGTCTGACCTCGACATGAACTTGCGCGGCAACGATGCGCCCCTGACCGAACCCGGGGCATCGGGTGATTGCCTGATCGAGGACTGGGAATCCCCCGGGATGCCGCCAACGCGCTTTCGGGAATCCCAACTGTCCACGATTGCGTCGGCCGATACCGTCAGCGATGCTGCTGACAGAGTGTCAGACCATCGCCATCGAGAACGCGAAATTTGTTAGCCGTGCTGACATTGTCCGGTCGCGTTCCGCATTTCCGACCTGCTGCGTATGACCGTTCGTTGTCCTGGTCTGGATGGCGCGCCAAATTGCCGACGACAGGAACTCTTGCGCATGACCGCGGCTTGATTCCGCGGGCCAGCATCGCCGCCGATGGCTGGTCTGCACGGCCCCGTCTCCAAGCCCCCCATACCCCCCAGGATGGGGCCGTGCTTCACAGCAGGAGATGCAATGCCTGAGCCGACCGAGCAGGACATCAGAGAACGCGCCCACCGACTCTGGGAGCAAGCCGGCAAGCCGGAAGGCCGCGAGGAGGAGTTTTGGCGCGCGGCCGAGCAGGAGCTGCGCAACGAGGACAAGTCGAACCCGACGCGGACGCCGGACACGCTGTGACTCGCAGGGCGATAAAGAAAGAGCCGCCGAGTGCTTCACCCTGGCGGCTTCAAGAAGTCCGTAGCTGTTGATCGGCTCTCCAGCCTCGTGCGTACCGCCGTTACCTTGTTTGCGGCCATGCCCATTCTTTCTAGGCGGAGACACCTGATTCTGCTGTGACCTGAATCACACACTGCAAAAGTGATGTCGAAAGGGGCGAGCATTTGCGAAACTGATCATGCTTCGCTGCGGGGAAGCTTGATGACTTTTGCCTACTCCTATTCCACATCGCGCAGGCGAACGGCGCGCGGCACGTTCGAATTCGCGCAAAGTCGCGAGGATGCGAAGGTGTGTCTGCAGCCGCCCACTCGCTGTCATCGCCCGCCTTGTGCGCACTTGCGCACTGGGGCGGGCGATCCGGTATCCACAGGCGGTTGTGATTGAACCGAGAGGCTGCGGTGTACTGGATTCCCCTCAGATCCGATACCAGCTCGCCAGATTCCACGTCGTGACGTCCCACCCGGAGATGTCGGCCATGAGGCTGTTGGCGCCGCCGCCGACGATGTTGCGCGAGAGCAGCGGCAGGAACACGTTGGCCTCGCAGAAGGTCTCGTCGACCTTGATCAGCAGCGCGGCGCGCTTGACCGGATCGAGCTCGTTCTGCGCGGCCTTGTAGGCCTTGTCGACCTCGGGATCGGACCAGCGCGAAATGTTGCGGCCCAGCCACTTGTTGTCCTTGTTGGCGATCTCCCACGACACGCACTGGTTCAGGAACCGCTCCGGATCGGGCTGCGGCTGCGTCGTGTTGTACATCTCCATGTCGGCATAGAATTTCGAGTAGGTGTCGGGGTTGCCGACGTCAGAGGAGAAGTACACCGATGCGGTGACCGACTTGAGCTCGATCTCGATGCCGGCCTTCTGGCAGGCCTGCTTGATGATGGCCTGCGTCTTCTGGCGCGGGGCGTTGGTCGAGGTCTGGAAGACAAATTTGAGCTTCTTGCCGTCCTTCTCGCGGATGCCGTCCCCGCCCTTCTTCCAGCCGGCCTCGTCGAGGATCTTGTTCGCCTTGTCGACGTCGAACTCGTATTTCAGCTTGCTCGACTTGAACTGCGGGGGCTGGTTGACGAAGCTCGCCGTCGCGATGCCGCCGCGGCCGTAGATGAACTTCTGGATCGACTCGCGGTCGATCAGGAGGTTGATCGCCCGGCGAACGGCCGGGTCGGACAGCGTCGGGTGCTTGGTCTTGACGCTGGAGCGCTCGCCGTCGACCTCGGTCCAGGGGTCCGTCGTGTTGAGGATGATGAACTCGACGTTGCCGGAGGGCGTGACATCGACCTTGCCTTTGCCGCTGGCCTCCATGCGCTTGAGGACCTCCTCCTCCACCAGCAGATTCCAGGCATAGTCGTATTCGCCGGTCTGGAGTACGGCGCGGGCCGCGGAGACCGCGTCGCCGCCGCCCTTGACCTCGAGCGTGTCGAAATGCGGCTGGTTCTTGACGTGATAGTCGGGGTTGCGCTCGGCGCGGATCATGTCGCCCGGCTTGAACTCGACGAATTTGTACGGGCCGGTGCCGACCGGCTTCAGATTGCCAGGTGCCTCGCGCGACTTGGCGCCGACATAATCGCCGAAATGATGCTTTGGCAGGATCTGGCCGACCGAGCCGACGAAGGGGTCGGCCCAGAACGGCGTCGGGCTCTTGAAGAGCAGCTTGACGGTGTGGTCGTCGATCTTCTCGACCTTGAGGTCCTTGTACGACCCGGTGGTGTAGGCCGCGGTCGCAAGATCGGCAGCGTATTGCCAGGTGAAGACGACGTCGTCGGCAGTGAAGGGCTTGCCGTCATGCCACTTCACGCCCTGTTTCAGCTTCCAGGTCACGCTCATGCCGTCCGCCGCGAGGCCGCCGTTCGCCTTGGTCGGAACCTCGGCGGCGAGGCAGGGGATGAGATTGCCTTCCTTGTCCCAGCCGGCGAGCGGTTCGAAGAAGATGCGCGTGGCGATCTGATCCTTGGTGCCGAGCGCGAAGTGCGGATTGAGCAGGGTGGGGGCCTGCCAGAGCAGGATCTTGAGCGGGCCGCCGCCGCCGGCCTTGGTCGGCTTGTAGGGCAGCGTGGCGTCCGCCATCGCCACGTCGTTCCAGGCCAGGATCTGGCTCGCGGCAGGCGCTGCGATCCCGATCGCAGCCATGGTCCGGATGAACGAGCGTCGCGACAGCGTGCCTTGCTTCACCTCCGCGATGGCCTTGCGGATTTCGTCTTCGTTCATCGGATGACCTCCACCTCAAGATAAAGTCGTCGCCGGCTGCTTACCGCGCTCGAACTCAGGATATCGGGCCTCGCGCCTGCCGGACCGTATCGGAAGGGTACAGGCCAAAGGCGGAGCGGTACAATGCAGCAAAACGGCCCATGTGGGTAAAGCCCCACTTCAGCGCGACCTCGCGGTTTTCCGTCAGTCAATCCGGGTGTCGCCCTCGACAAGGTCTCCCGCGCCGTTCTGGCGGAGGGCTTTGTCGGCATGAACATCCGCGATGGCGCGTGCCGTCGCCCGTATCACGGCTCCCCGGCAAGGTGCATTGCCGCCTTCGCCGCGTCCGCCAGGATCTCCTCGGACAATTGCGTGTCGTTCACCGCGCGCGACAATTGCAGCGCGCCGACCATGGTGGCGTAGACCGAGATCGCACGGCGCCGCCGCTCCGCGGCCGAACCTTGCGGCATCTGCGCCGCCATCAATGCGATGATGTCGGAGATCTTTCCGGTGAAGGCATCGCGCGTCGCCTTCGGATGCCGGGCGATCTCGGCGGCGAGGGCTGCGGTCGGGCAGCCCGTTGCCGCGCGGTCGCGATGGCGCGGGGAGAGGTAGTCGCGGATCGTGGTCTCGAGCGCGACGCCGTTCTCGAGATTGTCCTTGTGCCGCTGTTCGCGCCGCTCCAGCGCGTCCAGCAGCACGGCGCGCACCAGATCCTCCTTGGAGGAGAAATGCGTGTAGAAGGCGCCATTGGTGAGGCCCGCCTCCGACATGATGGCGGCGAGCCCCACCGCAGCGATGCCGCTCTCACGGAATTGCGTCGAGGCGATGTCGAGGATGTGCCGGCGTGTCGTATCTCGGTGTCCCTTGTCGTAGCGCGCCAATTCCGCCTCCTGCGACCTGGCTTTCCGCCCCGGCCACAAAATCGTGAGACCCGGGCTATTGCATTACGATCATAATATTACATTATGAGCATAATGCAATGGGCGGCCGATCGGTGGTGGCCCTCCGGGATCACAGGATCGATCGCATGTCAGTCGAGGATGCCGCCGTACCGGCCTTGCCCGCCGCGCAGATCGCGGCCCGCGCCGCGGCTCCGCTGCACCAGGCGGCGCCCGCCGTCCCAGGCGCGGCCGAGCAAAGGCGTGCCGCGCTCCTGACCGCGCCGATTCTGCCGACACTGCTCAGGCTGGCGCTGCCGACCGTGACCGTGCTGGTGGCGCAGACCGCCGTCAACATCGCGGAGGCCTATTATGTCGGCTTCCTCGGCACCGATGCGCTGGCGGGCGCTGCGCTGGTGTTCCCGATCTTTATGCTGATGACCATGATGTCGAATGGCGGGTTCGGCTCTGGCGTCGCGTCCTCGGTGGCGCGTGCGGTCGGCGCTGGCCGCCGCGATGACGCGGAGGCGGCGCTGTTTCATGCCGTCATGCTCGCCATCCTCGCCGGCGGCGCGTTCACGCTCGGCGTGATCCTCGGCGGGCCCTGGCTCTATCGGATCCTCGGCGGCCAGGGCGGCGCGCTCGCGGCGGCGATCACCTATTCCAATTATCTGTTCGCCGGTGCGATCCCGGTATGGATCGTCAACCTCCAGGCGGCGGCGCTGCGTGGCTCCGGCAATGTCAAGGTGCCCGCGCTGGTGACGCTGGTCGGCGCCATCGTGACCATCCCGGTATCGCCGGCGCTGATCTTCGGCTTGGGCCCGATCCCGCGGCTCGGCATCGGCGGCGCCGGTGTCGCCTTCGGCCTCTATTACAGCGCGGCGATGCTGTTCCTGCTGCGTTACATGTGCTCCGGCGCGTCCGGGCTGAGGCTGCACATCGTGCCATTGCGCGCGAGAATCTTCGGCGACATGCTGAAGGTCGGCATCCCCACCGCGTTCAACGCGGTGCTGACCAACCTCACCGTCATCCTCGTGACCGGCGCGGTCGGCCTGTTCGGCACTTCGGCGCTCGCCGGCTACGGCATCGCCTCGCGGCTCGACTACATCATGATCCCGCTCTTGTTCGGCATCAGCACGGCGACACTCACCATGGTCGGCGTCAACATGGGCGCGGGCCAGACGGCGCGCGCACGCAGGATCGGCTGGATCAGCGGTGTCGTCGGCATGATCATGACCGGCACGATCGGCGCGCTGGTCGCCATTTTTCCGACGGCGTGGCTCAACCTGTTCAGCCACGATGCCGAGGTGGTCAGCGAGGGCATGACCTATCTGCGCATCGTCGCGCCGGCCTACGCCGCGCTCGGCTTCGGCTTCGTCACGTCCTTCGCCGCCCAAGGCACGGGCCGCGCCATGGGACCGCTGGTCTCGTCCGTCGCGCGCATCATGATCGCGGCCGGCGGCGGCTGGATCGCGGTGGCGAGCTTCGGCGCAGGCATGGCGGGACTTGCCACGATGGTGACGGTGTCGCTTGCCGCCTATGCCGCGATCTGCGTCCTGATCATGCTGTCGCCGGCGACGTGGCGCTCGGAGTAGACCGGCATCAATGGATGCTGGCTACGCTTGCGGATGGTGTTGTCGCCGCCGTGAAATTCGTTTTCCGTTTGGCGCCGAATGGAGAACGTGCGCCCGCAACAGGCAGTCAATATGGATTTCCATTTCATTGATTTCGCCCGGCGGAGAAGCGAATACGGTTCCAGCATTGCCAAAGACCTACGGAGACCACGATGTCGTTTCGTTCCGCCCTGATCCTCTCAACCGTGCTCGCCGCCTGGTCGGCCGCAGCTTCAGCCGAGACCATCAAGATCGGCGTGACGCCGGGGCCGCACGCGCAGATCCTGGAAGCGGTGAAGCCGATCGCCGCCAAGCAGGGCCTCGACATCCAGCTCATCGAGTTCTCCGATTACGTGGTGCCGAACGCCGCGCTCGACGCCGGCGAGATCCAGGCCAATTCGTTCCAGAACCAGCCTTATCTGGACAACCAGAAGGCCGACCGCGGCTACAAGATCGAAGCCGTCGGACTGACCGTGAATTTTCCGATCGGCGTCTATTCGAAGAAGCACAAGGCTTTCGCCGATATTCCGGAAGGCGGCAAGGTCTCGATCCCGAACGATCCGACCAATGGCGGCCGCGTGCTGCTGCTCCTGCGCGACAAGGGCGTGATCAAGCTGAAGGACGGTGTCGGCTTCAAGCCGACGGTGCTCGACATCACCGAGAATCCCAAGAAGCTGAAATTCATCGAGGTCGACGCGGCGCAGGCGCCGCGCGCGCTCGACGATGTCGACGCCGCCGCGATCAACACCAATTATGCAACCCAGGCGGGCCTCGATCCGGTCAAGGACCCGATCCTGCGCGAAGACCCGAAGGGCCCCTATGTCAACCTGATCGCCGTTCGCGCCGCCGATAAGGACAAGCCCTGGGTCAAGACCCTCGTGGACAGCTACCACACGCCGGAGGTCAAGGAGTTCGTCCTGACCAAGTTCAAGGGCGCGGTGCTGCCGAGCTGGTAGGCAGTCTGCCTAGCCAAAGTCCAACGTCGTCCAGCGAAGGGGCGATCCCGGCGGGCAGCCTTGCGCAATGCCCGCTTGTCTGGAGCTGCGGCAACCGACATCATCGGGGCCCATCCTCGCGCGACAGGGGTCGTATGAAACGCTTTGCAAACCTGAAACGACTGGGGTTCTTCACGCGGCTGCTCGACGAGGCCCCGCCGGCCGAGCGATACCGTTTCGCGGCCGAGCAGATCGTGCGCGCCGAACAGGCGGGCCTCGATTCCGCGTGGATCGCGCAGCATCATTTCCACGAGCGCGAGGGCGGCCTGCCGTCGCCGTTTACGTTCCTCGGCTACGTTGCGGCGCAGACCTCCCGCATCCGCCTCGGCACCGGCATCGTCACCTTGCCGCTGGAGAACCCGGTGCGCGTGGCGGAGGACGCCGCGGTGCTCGATCTCCTTTGCAGCGGACGCTTCGAGCTCGGCGTCGGCACCGGCGGCAACCCGTCGGCTTTTGCCGCCTTCGGCCTCGACAGCGCCCTGCGCAACGAGATCTTTGCCCGCAATCTGGAGGTCGTTCGCATCGCGCTGGTCGGCAAGCCTCTTGATGGCGGTGACACGCTCTATCCGCAACGGCCGGAATTGGACAAGCGCATCTGGCAGGCGACATTCTCGGTTGCGGGCGGCGCCCGGGCCGGCAAGGCCGGCGACGGCCTGCTGTTGTCGCGCACCCAGCCGCGGCCGAAGGAGGCGCCGCGCGCGACACTGGCCGAGATCCAGAATCCGATCATCGACGCCTATCTCGCAGCACTGCCGCCGGGATGCGAGCCCCGCATCATGGCCTCGCGCAGTGTCTTCGTCGCCGACGACCATCGTGAGGCGATGCGCCTCGCAGACATCGGATTGCGGCGCGCGCTGCCGCAATTCATGAAGGGCGGTCATGCCAAGCCGGGCGAGACGCTGGAGGAGATGATCACGGCGTTCGACACGCATGTCGGCGCGGCCGACGAGGTCATCGCCTCGCTCCGCACGGATGCCACGCTGGAGCGGGTGACCGACCTCGTGTTCCAGGCACATTCGGTCGATGCGCCGCATCCCCATATCCTGCGCTCGATCGAGCTGGTCGCGGACAAGGTCGCGCCGGCGCTGGGCTGGACCCGGACGGCGCCCGATGTCGCGCTGGCAGGCTAGATCAACATGATGGCGTTGCACGAGGCTGACTGATGAGTACGAAGGATATCATCGACACGCTCGCCGGGATCGAACCGGGATCGGCGCTGGACACCATCCGCGCGCGTCGCCTGCAAGCGCGCGAGAACGCGCAGAAGAGCTATCTCTCGCTGTTCGAGCCGATCGACGCCGGCGAGTTTTCGCTCGCCGAGCGCGCCGCGGTCGCGGCCTTCGTGACCGGGCTCCATGGCGAGTCCCCCGTCGCGGCGTTCTATCGCGAGAAGCTTGCAGCGAACGCGGATGGCGCGGCGCTGATCGAGGCGATCACGGCCGAGATCGAACGGGGCAAGACCTCCGGCCCCTACGGCGCCTTTCCGGCCGGGCCGCTGTCGATCGAGAACAAGGCCGGCCTGATCTATCGTGTGAGTGCGGAGCGCAAGGCGGTCCTCGGTGCCCGGCTCGTTGCGGCGTTCGAGCATGCGCATCTGCTGGTGTTCCGGCCACGCGATGCGGCGTCTTCCGACATGAAGGCGCTGCTCGCCGCCGGCTGGTCGAACACCGGCATCGTCACGTTCTCCCAGCTCGTCGCGTTCCTGTCGTTCCAGCTGCGCGTCGTCAGCGGCTTGCGCACGCTCGCCGCAACGAACGCATAAGAAGAGGCCGTAACATGAGCGCCACCGTCAATCCGCCCGTCGTCTTCACCCAGGACGAACTCGGCTGGGTGTCATGGATCGATCCGCTGCCCGAGGTCGAATTGACCGAGCGGCATTTCAATGGCCTGGTCGATCGCGCCCGCGCCAAGTCGGAATATTTCCGCCTGCTGGTGCGCGATCCCGAGGTGCTGGAAGCCCGCACCAAGACCGACAAGGACATCTTCTACAATGTCGCCGACGGCCTGCCGCGCGCCGAGCGCGAGCTCGCGGCGGCTGCGACCTCGCGCTACAACGGCTGCATCTACTGCGCCTCCGTGCATGCGCGGTTTGCCAGCACCTATTCCAAGCGCCGCGACGACGTGCAGCGCATGCTCGACGAGGGCGTCGGGGCCGATCTCGGCGAGCGCTGGAATGCCGTCGTCAAGGCGTCGGTGGCGCTGGCGGCGACGCCGATCGCGTTCGGACCCGACAATATCGCGGAGCTGCGCCGCGCCGGTCTCGACGATGCGGAGATCGTCGACGTCATCAATGGCGCCTCGTTCTTCAACTGGGCGAACCGACTGATGCTGTCGCTCGGCGAGCCCTCGAAATAGGCAATCTCACCGGCACAAGAATTGCTGCTTGTTTCAACATTGAGTGGATGGAGCCGTGCATGAGCAACATCGATCGTCGGTCCCTGGTCAAAGGCTCGCTTGCCGCCATGATGGCGGGAGCGGCGTTCTCGCGCGCCGCCTTCGCGCAGTCCTCCGAGCCGATCCTGCTCGGCGTCAGCGGTCCCCTGACCGGGCCGAACGCGCAATATGGCACGCAGTGGAAGCAGGGCTTTGATCTCGCGCTCGACGAGATCCAGGCGGCCGGCGGCATCAACGGCCGCAAGCTCGCCTACCAGTTCGAGGACAGCCAGAGCGATCCGCGCCAGTCGGTGGCGATCGCCCAGAAGTTCGTCTCCGATCCGCGGATCGTCATGGAGCTCGGCGACTTCTCCAGCCCGGCGTCGATGGCGGCCTCGCCGATCTATCAGCGCGGCGGCCTCGTGCAGTTCGGCTTCACCAACTCGCATCCCGACTTCACCAAGGGCGGCGACTTCATGTGGAGCACGTCGGTGAGCCAGGCCGACGAGCAGCCGCTGCTGGCGTCATATGCCGTCAGGCGTCTCGGCCTGAAGAAGCTTGCCGTGCTGCACCTCAACACCGATTGGGGCCGCACCAGCCGCGACTATTTCGTCAAGGCCGCGAAGGAATACGGCGCCGAGGTCGCGGTGACCGAGGGCTACATCGCAGAGGAGCGCGACTTCCGCTCCACGCTGGTGCGGGTGCGCGACGCCAATCCGGACGGGTTGATCCTGATCTCCTATTATTCCGACGGCGCGCTGATCGCGCGCCAGGCCCGCCAGGTCGGCCTCAAGCAGACGATCTGCGCGGCGAGCTCGGTCTACTCGCCGAAGTTCCTGGAGCTCGGCGGCGAGGCCGTCGAGGACGTGCATCTCGGCACGCGCTACTTCCCCCAGGATCCCAGGCCCGAGGTGAAGAAATTCATCGCGGGCTTCAAGGCGAAGTATGGCGGGCAGGAGCCCGACGCCTTCAACGCCTATTCCTATGACGCCATGAACATGGCGGCCGCCGTCGTGAAGATCGGCGGCACCGACCGCCGCGCCATCCGCGACGCCTTCGCGAAAGTGAAGGACGTCTCCAGCGTCATCTTCGGCGCGGCGACGTTCGACGTCGAGAGCCGCCGCGTCAAGGGCGCCATGAACGCCGAGCTCGTCGTGCGCAAGGGCCAGTTCGCGCTCTGGGACGGCAAGCCGACCTGACATGATGGTGGTTGCCAAGGCCCTTCCTCCCTTCATTAGGAACGCTGCGTGTCTTCCTGGCTCGACTACACGATCAACGGGCTGATCGTCGGCAATGTCTACGCCCTGGTTGCGGTCGGGCTCGCGCTGATCTTCGGCGTCAGCCGGCTGATTAACTTTGCGCAGGGCTCGATCTATCTCGTCGGCGCCTATATCGGCTGGGTCGCGGTGGTGCAGCTGCATACGCCGCTGCCGCTCACCATCCTCGTGGTCGCTGTCGCTGCCGCGCTGGTCGGGCTGATCATCGAGCGGTTCGGCCTGCGGCCGCTCCAGAACTCGGTACGCATCGCGCCGCTGCTGGCGACGATCGGCATCAGCTTCGTGCTCGATCAGCTGGTGATGCTGACCTTCTCGCCCAATCCGCGCGCGCTGCCGAGCCAGTTGCCGGACGTCCGCTTCCAGGTCGGTAACGGGACGATCGGCCCGCTTGATCTGTTGATCGCCGGCGTCGGCATCACCAGCGCGCTCTTGCTGTTCGTGTTCCTGCGCTACAGCAAGCTCGGCTGGGCCGTCCGCGCCACTGCGCAGGACCGCGACGCCGCGATGCAGATGGGCGTCGATGTCAACCGTGTCAATCAAGCCGTGTTCGGCATCGCCGCCGCGCTCGGCGGCGTCTCGGGCATGCTGGTCGGCATGTACTACAACCAGATCGACACCGCGATGAGCCTCCAGGCAACGCTCAAGGGCGTCGTCGCCGAAGTGGTCGGCGGCGCCGGCAACGTGCCCGGTGCTGTCATCGGCAGCCTGCTGCTGGGACTGGTGGAGAGCTATGGCGTCGCCGTGTTCGGCACCAGCTACCGTAACCTGTTTGCGTTCCTGCTGCTGGTCGTCGTGCTCGTGCTGCGGCCGAACGGGCTGTTCGCCAGCGCACGGCAGGCGCCGCCCGAGCCGCTCACCGGCACCTTCATTGCGCCGAGCCGTCCCGTGCGCATCCCGCGATGGGCTTTGCTGGTTGCGGCCGGCGGCTTCGCGATCCTGCCGCTGTTCCCGGTGTCCTTCTACGTGCTCCAGACCCTGATCAACGCCTGGCTGCTCGGCATGCTCGCGCTCAGCCTGACGCTGGTTGCGGGCACGATCGGCCAGGTCTCGCTCGGCCACGCGGCGCTGCTCGCGATCGGCGCCTATACCTCCGCGTTGCTGTCGCTGACGCTCTCCGTCCCGGTCGGCCTCGCGATCATCGGCGGCGGCCTGATGAGCGCGGCACTGGGCACGCTCCTGATCTCGCCGTCGTTCCGCCTGCGAGGGCATTACGTGTCGATCGCGACGCTCGCCATCGGCGAGATCGTGTCGCTGGTGATCCTGAACTGGGAAAGCGTCACGCGCGGCCCGATCGGCATCTCCGGCATCCCGCCGTTGTCGCTGTTCGGCTACGACCTTATCAGCCCGACGTCGATCTACTGGTTCAGCCTCGCGGTCATGGTCGTGCTTGCGCTGCTTCAGGCGCGCCTGCTCGGCTCGCATCTCGGCCGCAGCTTCCGCGCCATCCGCGACGACGACATCGCCGCGCGCGCCTACGGCCTCAGCCTCAACCGCTACAAGTCGCTCGCCTTCATCTTCGGCGGGTTCGCAGCCGGCGTCAGCGGCGGCATCGCCGCGCATCTCTATTCCTACATCAACCACGAGACCTTCAACACGCAGCAATCCATCCTGGCGCTGACTGTGGTGATCCTCGGCGGCCTCGGCAACGTCGTCGGTGCGATTGTCGGATCGGTCGCGCTGGTCGGACTGCCCGAAGTCTTCCGGCTCGCGGCGGAGTATCGCATCCTGATCTACGGCATCGTGCTGCTGCTGCTCGTGCGGTTCAGGCCGCAGGGCCTGTTGGGGACGATCTGATGGCGGAGCAGCTTGACCCCATGCTGTCCCTGCGCGGCCTGACGCGCCGCTTCGGCGGCCTGACCGCCGTCGATGTCATCGATCTCGACCTCGCGAAGGGCGAGCTCATCAGCATCATCGGCCCGAACGGCGCCGGCAAGACGACGCTGTTCAATCTCGTGACCGGGCTCGATCGGCCCGATGCCGGTGCTGTCAGCTTCGAAGGACAGGACATCACGGGTCTGTCACCGGAACGGCTCGCCGCCGAAGGCATTGCGCGCACGTTCCAGCTCGGCCGCGTCTTCGGCAATCTCAGCGTGATGGACAACGTGCTGATCGGCGCCCACACGCGGCTGCGTGCGGTGAAGCCGGCCGTGCCGGTGATCGGCCCGCTGCTGGAAATGGGCCTGGCGCTGCTGCGTCCCGCCAGCGTCAGGGCCGAGGAGGAGCGGCTGCGGGAAGAGGTGAAAGCCATTCTCGCGCGCTTCGGCGAGCGATTGCTGCCGCGGATCGACCAGCCGGCCTACAGCCTCTCCTACGCCAACCGCCGCCGCGTCGAGATCGCGCGCGCGCTCGCGCTCAAGCCGCGCCTCTTGCTGCTGGACGAGCCGACCGCCGGCATGAATCCGACCGAGACCGCGGAGATGCAGGGCCTCGTCGCCGAGCTGAAGGTGGAGGGGCTGACCATCCTGCTGATCGAGCACAAGCTGGAGATGGTGATGCGCCTGTCCGACCGCGTCATCGTCATGGACGAAGGCAGGAAGATCGCGGAGGGGCCAGGTGAGGCGGTCCGCAACGATCCCAAGGTGATCGAGGCCTATCTCGGCCACGGCCTGACGACAGAGCAGGAGAGCGCGGCATGACGACTTCCTCGCCTGAACCGCTACTCGCGCTCTCGGGCGTCAACACCTTCTACGGCCAGGCCCAGGTGCATTTCGACCTGTCGATATCGGTCGGCCGCGGCCACATCGTCTGCCTGCTCGGCGGCAATGCCAGCGGCAAGTCGACGACGATGAAGATCATTCTTGGCCTGGTCAAACCACGCTCGGGCGACGTGAGCTTCGACGGCGCCTCGCTGCTTGGCCTCACCACCCCGCAGGTTGTCCGCCGCGGCATTGCCTCGGTGCCGGAAGCGCGGCGGCTGTTCGCGGACATGAGCGTTCGCGAGAACATTTTGATGGGTGCCTTCGTACGCAACGACCGCGATGCGGTGGCTCAGGATCTCGACAGGATGCTCACGCTGTTCCCCAGGCTCGGCCAGCGGCTGTCGCAGCGTGCCGGCTCGCTCTCCGGCGGCGAGCAGCAGATGGTGGCGATGGCCCGCGCGCTGATGAGCCGGCCGCGCATGATCGTGATGGACGAGCCGACCATGGGCCTGTCGCCGCTCTATGTCGACCGCGTGCTGGAACTGATCCGCACCATCAACCAGGACGGCGTGTCGGTGTTCATGGTCGAGCAGAATGCCAGCCTCGCGCTCGAGATCGCGCATGAGGCCTACGTGCTCCAGACCGGCAGGATCGTGCTCTCCGGCCCGGCGCGCGCGCTGAAGGACGATCCCCGCGTCCGCGACGCCTATCTCGGCGGTTCCGAGGCGGCATAGCTGCGCAAGACCTGTCTCGGCTGCCTGGAATTGCACTGGCCAGTGTGATCATTCTGTGGAATTATCATACCGCTGGCGAGGTGGCGTGCGGCGGTCGGAATGAACTTCGTGACGAGATGGTCTTTGCGGGCGGTCGAGCCCGGAGTGGCGTTGCTGTTCGGCGGGCTCATCGCCGCCAACATCGCCGCGTGGGCTTTCGCCTTCGCACTGTTCGGCGACCGGCCGACGGTGATGGCGACGGCGCTGCTGGCCTGGGTATTCGGCCTCCGCCACGCCGTCGATGCCGATCATATCGCCGCCATCGACAATGTCGTTCGCAAGCTGATGCAGACGGGCGGCGCGCCGCGGAGCGCCGGTCTCTATTTCGCGCTCGGCCATTCCACGATCGTCGTCGTCGCGACCATGCTGCTGGCGCTCGGCGTGGTGAGCCTTGGCGGTGACAGCCTGCTCAAGGAGATTGGCGGCCTGATCGGTACGTCGGTCTCGGCGCTGTTTCTGCTTATGATCGCAGCCATCAACCTCGCCATCTTCGCCGGCCTGTGGCGGACGTTTCGCATGGCGCGTCAGCATGGCGTTCACGACGCCGAAGCGCTCGATGCGCTGCTCGCCAATCGCGGCGTCCTGGCGCGCCTGCTCGGCCCGATGTTCCGTCTGGTGACGAGGCCCTGGCACATGTATCCGCTCGGTCTGCTGTTCGGCCTCGGCTTCGATACCGCGACCGAGGTCGGGCTGCTCGGCATCTCGGCCACGGAAGCCGCGCGCGGCGTGTCGCTTGCGCATGTGCTGGTCTTCCCGGCGCTGTTCGCCGCCGGCATGGCGCTGGTCGACACCGCCAACGCGGCGCTGATGGTGAGCGCCTATCGCTGGGCCTTCGTCGATCCCCTGCGAAAGCTCTGGTACAATCTCACGATCACCGGGGCGTCCGTCGCGGTCGCGTTGTTCATCGGCGGCATCGAGGCGCTCGGGCTGATCGCCGACCGCCTCGGTCTCTCCGGCGGCGTGTGGGCGCTGGCCGACGCTCTCAATGCGTCGCTGGCGAATGTCGGCTTTGTCGTGATTGCGCTGTTCGCGCTCGCCTGGTTGATCTCGCTCGTGCTCCATCGCCGCATGTTCGCATCCCGGCGGCGGCGTGCGCCGGATGCGCTCATGGGCGACGCCACGGAGGCGGTGTGAGTAACGAGCCCGGTCCAGATCCCTCGGATCAGGCCGAAGCCGCGCTCGCCACCTGCTCCGCCGGCAAATCGTCGCCATTGGGATCGCCCGGCGCGGTCGCCCAGGCGAGCTCCACCAGCGTCACGATCCTGCGGCCGCCGCCGTCGAGCTGGCAGACGATCAGGCCCTGCTCCTCCATGTAGCCGAGCAGGCGCTGCGCGCGGCGCAGCGAGTGCGAGCCATAGGCCCGCGCGATCGCTGCGTCGCCGGGGCACGGCCAGCCTTCCTTCGCCGCGCGCGCGATCATCATGAACACGCCCTGCATGTCGTCGGGCAGGATCGAGGCGCGCAGCGAGACGTCCTGCCAGGCGTCGTCCTCGGCGAGGTCGGTGCCGAGCCCGGCGCGCGCATGCGTCAGCATGCGGCGGAATTCGTTGAGGTCGGGCACCGCAGAGCCAAGGCCCTCGATGCGGCAGCGAACCACGAACTCCTGGTAGAGCACGCCGATGGCGCGGAAGCCGGCATCGGGCTCGGCCAGCACGGCGCGAAGGGTTCGGTCGACGCGCTCGCGTCGCTCCGCCAGCTCCTCGGCGCTCACCGGCACCTCGACCGTTTCGGGCCGGATCTCCGGCGTGGCGGCCTTCGCGGCGCGGAGCTGTTCGAGCAGGTCAGGCGCGGGCCGGCGCTGCGGCCGGCTGGCATCGGGCGGCGGCGCGGCCAGGATCACGGCGCGCGCATCTTCCAGCGTCGCTTCCGGCAGCGGCAGCAGCCGTGGCGTCGAATTGCGCGGACTGGTGTCGGTCGGGCCGATGTTCAAGCGCAGGGGACGTCGCGACAGCGCAGGTCCCAGCGCCATGAACTGCCCGCGCTCGAGATCGCGAAAGGCTTCCGCCTGCCGCCGCTCCATGCCGAGCAGATCGGCGGCGCGCGCCATGTCGATGTCGAGGAACGTCCGCCCCATCAGGAAATTGGAAGCTTCCGCCGCGACGTTCTTGGCGAGTTTTGCCAGCCGCTGCGTCGCGATGATCCCGGCCAGTCCGCGCTTGCGGCCGCGGCACATCAGATTGGTCATGGCGCCGAGCGAGAGCTTTCGCGCTTCGTCCGAGACTTCACCGGCGACTGCCGGCGCGAACAGCTGCGCCTCGTCCACGACAACCAGCATCGGGTACCAATGGTCGCGGTCGACGTCGAACATCCCGCCGAGAAACGCCGCGGCGCGCCGCATCTGGTTCTCGGCATCCAGGCCTTCGAGATTGAGCACGGTGGAGACGCGATGCAGCCGCGCGCGCTCGCCCGCCACCTGAAGGCCGCGCTCGGTGTGGTCTTCGGCCTCGATCACGAGATGGCCGAAGCGCTCGGCCAGCGTGACGAAATCGCCTTCGGGGTCGATGATGGCCTGCTGCACCCAGGGCGCGCTCTGTTCCAGGAGTCGCCGCAAGAGATGCGATTTGCCGGAGCCCGAATTGCCCTGCACCAGGAGGCGGGTCGCCAGCAGTTCCTCGAGGTCCATGGCGGCCGCGGCGCCTGCCGTGGTCTGCCCCATCTCGATCGCAACCGTCATGCCCGACTCAAGTCCCCATCATTCGCGGACAGGGGCTTATCAACCCGGCCGGGGCGCGTCGAGCGCCACCGCGCAAATCACGCCGTGTTGCCCACGGCCGATTTTCAGGCGCGATTCGACAACCGTAGAAGATGGATCGTTGCGCCGGCGGGCCGTCTCACTGGGCGCCGGATCCGCCCTGCACGATCTTCTCGTTCAGCTTCTGGTCCACCGTCTCGACGGTGCGGTCGATCTCGGCGTTGGGCACGCCGAGCTGATGCGAGATCAGCTTCACCAGGAGATCGACGCGCTCGATGAAGGGCGCGCCGCTGGCGACCGCGCGCGCGGCCGATGACGGCTTGAGCAGGCTTTCGGCGGCCTTGGCATATTTCGCGAACGGCACCTGATCCTGCGGGTCGGCGCCGAGACGGCGGGCGATCGCATCGACATGGTCGTAGATCGTCTGCGAGCGCTTGAGATCGCCGTGCACGGCGTCGCGGATCGACTGCGGTTCGTTGGGCGTGATGCAGCGGTAGTTGCCGGTGAGCAGCATCGACCATTTCGCCAGCGGCACGAACAATGAGTCGAACACTTTCAGCTTCACCGGCACGTCGTGGCCGTCGAGCGTTACCGCGTCGATGTCGGCTTCGAGCTCGCGCAGCACCTTGTTGTGCTTCTCGTCGGCGAAGGCCGAGGCCTTGAAGTTGGTGGGCAGGCCGACATGAAGCACGTTCGCGGCCTCCTCCGGCGGACGGAACGCCTGCGGGTCGGGCGAGCACAGCGTCACCAGCCCCGGCTCGAACCGCTCCCACACCTGCGCATTGGTGTACGCCTCCTCGAGGTCCATGCCCGCGAGCGAGGGGATTCGCTTCAGATAAGGCAGCGGCGGCATGTTCATGATCGACAGGCACGGCAGCTTCGCCGCGGCGATCTTGACCATGAGAACGCGGACCGTGTGGTTGGTGTATTGCGGCTCCTGCATCGCAAGGCCGACCATGTCGTAGCGGGATAGGTCGACATTGGCCGGCGTCACGGCGTCGAGCTTGCCGGGCAGGTCGCGCGAGAAGATCGCCCGGTGTGCGGCCTCGTCGCGCAACTTGATGCGCACCTCGGTACCATCGCGGTTGATCAACTCCGCGGTCTTGGCGCGGCAGACCAGGGTCACGTTATGCCCCGCCATCAGGAGTTTCGTGCCTAGCAGGGACCCGTAAGAAGCTCCGAGAATCAATATGTTGCGCGCCATATTCCGTCCCTGTGAAAAATGATGAGGTTTTTTTGCCCCGGCGTTGTCCGAGGGTGCGTTGCCGGCATGTAAAGCCGAACTGCCCGGCAATGGCAACTGGGATAATGCATACAAGGCGTAGCCGGGCCTGTTCCCGGGGCCTGCACATCCGGCTACGGGACCTGGCATTGCCCGACGGGCAAAACAGCAGACGGTCTCGGCGCCTGCCGGTGTCAAGCGCGGCACACGAAAATATTCCGCTTTACCGAAATTCGGAAATAGCGTATGTGTCGCCCATCCCGGCTCACCCTTGAGGGGCGGTCATGTGTCTGCGGTTCAAAATGCGAGCTGGAAGAGCATCGCTGCTGCCTCATACTCCGTCATTGCGAGCGCAGCGAAGCAATCCAGACTGTCTCCGCGGAAAGACCCTGGATTGCTTCGCTGCGCTCGCAATGACGGTGTGGAAGCGGCGGGGTACCACACTCCGCTCTCGTGCCCCGACGCTTCGTCAGCGGTCCATGCGGAGCCGGGGCCCGATCTCACTGAGCATCACCCCTGGCTCGCCACGCGCGCCCGGTCGAGATGCTCCTCGATCTTCGGGCGGTCGCGGGTGCGCTCAAAACTCGTGCAGAGGAGTTCCGTCTCCTCGAGCGACACCGGCGCGCGGTACAGCCGGCACATGAATTCGGCGGTCGTGCGTCCCTTGCCGGTGCTCGGGCTGCGTTCCGCGAGGAACATGCAGTCCCGGCAGATGCTGGCGTCGAGCCGCTGATGGGCCGCGTCGAGGTGATTGAGGACCTCCCGCAGCGAGTCGCGCAGCCTGATGCATTCGTCGGTGCCAAGCGACGTGACCGCATTCACCACGTGATTGATCGGGTCGTGCTGGCTCAGGCATTTCGCGCCCTGCGCGGTGACGTGGAGCACGACGGAACGCTTGTCCTCGTGCGAGGGTTTTCGCACCAGGAACGACTTGCTCTCCAGCGTCTTCACGATCTGCGACGCAGTCGCCCTGGTCGCGCCGATGAATCCGGCCAGCGCGGACGGCGTGCGCGAAAACCTGTTGGCGCGGCCGAGAAAGCGCAGCGCCATCCATTCCCGATCGCGCAATCCATGCTGATTGCCTTCGAAATACCAGGCTCTCGCCGCCTGAACCAGCAGCTCGACGGCTTCGCGTGCCAATGGCATGGAACTACCTCGCCCCCGTCCGCAGCGAGAGGCTGCGTCGCTGCTGGCATACCCATCGCGTCGTCGTCGCACGGGAGCCCGAGTTGCCGTCACCAGCTGACGATGGATCGGAGTTGTTCAACCGAAGCCCCTGAGTTCAAGTCACAAGCAGACGTTTCTTATATCCATCGAAACGATGAATGAGCTTCTCAACAAAATCAAGTAGAGACGCTTGGAAGACTGGATGTCGTCGCATGCGAATGTAATGTTCAAGACAATCTCGCGCTTCAGAACACATGATGGTGAACAGCAATACGCTGTTCCGGATACAGCATGCGCGCAACTATACGACGGTTTGATTGCACTGACGTCGTTGTCTGTCGTTGATGCAAACTGATCGAAGCTTGTGCATGATGACGTCGTGCAACGACAAGTCATCCACAACTTGTGCGATCCATCCGGGAATCGCCAGGGGAACTCACAGGAATTACACGCGGCAGTTGTTCTGGTTGTGGTCGCAGTATCGCGGTCGGTGGCCTTGGCCCCGGGGCGCTCGATCCTCATCCGAAGGGGTGATGCGCTGACGGCGGGGCCGCCCCGCGTCGTCCGACCTTGCTAGTCGCCCTTGAGCATGTCCCTCAGCTCGCGAAACGGGTCGGCGCTCGGCGGTGCCGAGGCGTCTTGTCTCATCGCGCTGTAGATTCTCGGAACCATGTCGACCGCCTGGTCGAGGCTCGAATCACGTCCGGACTGATATCCGCCCATCAGGCGAAGGTCGCGGGTGTCCTCGTATTTGGCGATCATGGCGCGCAGCTTGCTCACCAATTCGCGCTCTTCGGGATCCCAGACGTTATGGGCGAGGCGGGAAACCGAGGCCAGAACGTCCACGGCCGGATATCGCGCCTGGTCGGCGATGTGCCTGGAGAGCACGATGTGCCCATCCAGCGTGCTGCGGATGGTGTCGGCGATCGGCTCGTTGTGGTCGTCGCCGTCGACCAGCACGGAGAAGATCCCGGTGATCGTCCCGGATCCCTCCTCACCGGGGCCGGCGCGCTCCAGAAGACGCGGCAGATCGGTGAAGACCGTCGGTGCGTAGCCGCGGGCGACCGCGGGCTCGCCGGCCGCGAGGGCGACCTCGCGGGCGGCGTGGGCGAAACGGGTGATCGAATCGACCATGAGCAGGACCGATTCGCCCCGGTCGCGGAAATATTCGGCGACCGCCATCGCCGTCTTCGGCGCCAGCCGCCGCATCATCGGGCTTTCGTCTCCCGTCGATACGATCGTGACGGCGCGATGACGGTCGGTGCCCAGCACGTCCTCGATGAACTCGCGCACCTCGCGGCCGCGCTCGCCGACCAGGGCCAGCACGACGGTGTCAAAGCCCTGGCTGCGGGCGAGCATCGCAAGCAGTGTCGACTTGCCGACGCCGGAGCCGGCAAAGATGCCGACGCGCTGGCCGGCGCAGACAGGGGCGAACAGGTCGATGACGCGGACGCCGGTGCGCAGCGGCTTGTGCACGCGCGCGCGCTTCATGGCCGAAGGCGCCTCCGCCTCGGCGGAGACGGCCCGCGATCCGGGCTTGAGAGGGCCCTGTCCGTCCAGCGGCGCCCCGAGCGCGTTGATGACACGGCCCTTCCAGCTCGGATCGGGCGCAAAGGACAAGGGCGGCATCCGGTACGCAACCGAGCCCAGGCCGCCGGCGAACTGACGGTCGAACGGCTTGGCGACGATGCCGTCGCTGTCGATCCGCACCACCTCGCCGATCTGGGGCTTGCCGGCCGAATTGACCCCGATGAGCTCGCCGAGCCTGACGAAGCGCGACAGGCCGGAGACGCGGAAATGCGTCGGCGCGATCTCGGAGATCGCGCCGCTGACGCTTGCCAGGGGCGTGCTCTGCTGAAGCTCCAGCAGCGCCCATTCGAGTTGCCGAAGAGCGTTCAAGGAAACCGTCCACCCTCATTGCGCACGAGGCGCAGCCTACTTGCCCGGCTCGCCCAGCGTCCGGATTGCGTTCTGGAGCGAGCTCTCGGTGCCCTCGATCATCGAATTGGTGCCGTCGAAGGCGCGCGAGGCCGCAATCAGCTTGGTCAATTCCATCATCGGATTGGCGCCGGAGCCCTCGACATAGCCCTGCTTGAAGCCGTCGCGGGAGAAATCGGCGATGGCGGTCGCAGGCCGGTCGGGCGTGACGCCGGAATTGCCGTAGCGATCGAGATTGGCGTCCGCGGGAATGTTGAACAGACCGATGGTGCCGATCTCGTTGTTGTCCTGGGTGATCGCGCCGCTGCGCGCGATCGAGATCGGTCCGCCGTTCGGGTCGAGCGTGATCTGCGCGCCGCCGGCGTCGATGACGGGGAAGCCGGACACCGTCTGGAGATCGCCGTTGGGAGCGATCTGGAGGCGGCCGTCACGGGTATAGACCGTGCCGTTCGGACCGGCGAAGGCGATCCAGCCCTGGCCGACCACGGCAACGTCGAGCGGGTTGCCGCTCTCGGTGATGTTGCCCATCTCGCGGGAGATGATGTTGTCGCCAGGCGAGGAGAAGGCGACCGGGTTCGCCCCCGCCTTGGACAGCACGGTCTCGAACTTCACCACGTCGGTGCGGAACGCGGCCGTGTTGACGTTGGCGACGTTGTTGGCGATCGTCTGGAGGCGCTTTTCGAGGGCGACCTGCGCCGACAATCCCACATAGAGAGCCGATTGCATGACTTATTTCCCGAACCGGATGGACTGAAGCTTGGAAAGCATGTCGGTATCCATGCCGGCGATCGACGAGGCGCCGCCGATCAGGACCAGCGCGGGGTTGGTCGAGTTGCCATTGTTGATGTCGTTCTGCGCCTGGGTCGCATCCCACATCGCGGCAAAGCGCTGCACGAATTTGGTGACCTTGGCCGGGTCCTGGAAATCGGTGAGCTCGATCTTGTCCGTGATCAACTTGGCCTGGGCATCGATGTCGGCCGAGCTGATCGTCGAGGGCAGGCCGAGCGCGGCCTGAACCACCTGCGTCAGCGCCTTGTCGGCGAGGATCTGGTAGGCGGTGGTGACCGTGGAGGCCTTGCGGGTGAAATAGAGCGCCAGCCGCAGGCCCTCGTTCTGGTCGCCGGCCTTCTCCTCCATCGTCTGCGTGACGTATTGGGTCGCCGTGCCGGTCGTGGCGGCGGCGGTCTGGGTCGCCTTGTCGCCGAGGGCGGCGAAGTTGAAGGCGGCGGCGAATTGCCGGTAGCGGGTGTCGGTCAGCTTGTTGGCGAAGCTCTTGCTGTCGGCGACACCCTCGGTCAGCACCTTGCGCATGAACGCCTTGGCATAGGTCATGTCGCTGAGGCCGTAGGCCTTCATCGCGTAGGAGTAGAGGCGATAGTCCTTCAGGAAGTCGTCGATGGTCTTCACGTTGCCGATATGGCTGAGGAAGTAGTCGGTCTCGCGGCTGACATCCGGCTGCGTCGCGACCTGCGTCAGCGACTTGCCCATGTCCTTGGTCAGTCTGGTGTAATCCGCGATGGTGGATAGCATGACGCGCGTCCCTCTGGCCGCTGTTGCGGCATCGTCTCAAGCTGCCGCGAATTGCTTGCGCGGGGCTGGCGAGGCCGAAGCCAGCTTCGCGCAAGCGTCGCCGACTAGATATTCCCGATGGGATCGGCGATGGAGTGGCGCGTTGCTCAGTTTCGTGGGGATTTTCATCACGGTGGCGGCGCTGCTCGGCGGATTTGCCGCCATGGGCGGGCATCTGGCCGTTCTCATGCAGCCGTGGGAGTTCGTGATCATCATGGGCACCGCGGTCGGCACCTTCATCGTGGCCAATCCGTGGAAGACCGTCGTGGACACCGGAATTGCCTGCATGCAGGCCATCACCGGCGCGGTGCCCAGTGAGCGCTATTATCTCGACCTGCTCGGGGCGCTCCATGCCCTGATGCGCGAGCTGCGCGGCAAGGGCCGCAACGAGGTCGAGGCGCATATCGACGACCCCGCGTCCTCCGAGATCTTCAAGGCGTTCCCGAGTGTGCTGGGGGACCCGGCGCTGCTGCAGTTCATCTGCGACTATGTCCGCCTCATCATCATGGGCAATGCGCGCACGCACGAGATCGAAGCGCTGATGGACGAGGAGATCCACACCATCGTGAAGAGCAAGCTGACGCCCTACCATTCGCTGGTGACGGTGTCCGAGGCGCTGCCGGCGCTCGGCATCGTCGCGGCGGTGCTCGGCGTCATCAAGGCCATGGGAGCGCTCGACCAGTCGCCGAAGCTGCTGGGCGGCTTCATCGGCGCGGCCCTGGTCGGCACCTTCGCCGGCATATTCCTGTCCTACGGCATCATTTCGCCCTTCGCGCTGAAGATCAAGATGACGCGCGAGAAGAAGTGCCGGCCCTACATCATCGTCAAGCAGACGCTGTTGGCGTTCATGAACGGCGCCATGCCGCAGATCGCCGTCGAGCACGGCCGCAAGATGATCGCGAGCGGCGAGCGGCCGTCGATCGACGTCGTCGAGAACGAGACGATTGCGGGTCCCAAGCCGGTCGCGACCGAGGCTGAACCGAAGGCTGCCCGCGCATGATGATGGAAGACCTCGACGTCGATCAGCGGAAGCAGCTGCCGAACTACCTGCTGGACGCCGCCGGCATATCGATCGAACGCATGCCGATGCTCAATGTGATCTTCGATCGCATGGCGGCATCGTGCACCGACAGCCTTCAGCCGATGGCCGGAACGCCGTGCTATTTCTCGGTCAACGGCATCACCAACGACCGCGTCGGCGACATCGTCAAGGACTACGAGGCCAATGCGGTCGCCGCCGTGCTCTATGCCGAGCAATGGGACTCCCGCGTCATCATCATGCTCGACCGCGACTTCGTGTTCACGATGGTCGAGGCGATGTTCGGGTCCGACGGCGCCGAACCGCCGCTCGATGTCGAGCGCGCCTTCTCGAACATCGAGATCCGCCTGGTCCAGGCGCTGTTCGAGCGGTTCGCCAAGGCGCTGCAATCCGCCTTCGCCGGCACCTCCAACGTCACCTTCCGTGTGGAGCGGGTCGAGACCGCCATGGCGTCGCTGGCGATCGGGCGGAGCGGCAACATGTCGATCTGCGCGAACATCATGCTGCAGGCGCTCTATCGCGGCGGCCAGATGTTCCTCATCATTCCGCACTCCGCGCTCAACCCGCTCAGGCAGAAGCTCGCGCACGTCGTCGTCAGCGACGGCCGCGCGGCCGATCCGCGCTGGCGCGAGCAGATGGAGAGCGAGGTTCACCGCACCGAGGTGACGCTGAGCGCGGTGCTCGACGAGAAGATGATATCGCTTGGCGACGTCGTGAAGTTCAAGGTCGGGCAGGTGCTTGAGCTCGAAGCCACGCCGCGCTCGCTCGCCCGTCTCGAAAGCAACAACCAGGTGCTGTTCTGGTGTCAGATCGGCCAGCTCGATGGCTATTACGCCATGCAGGTGGCCGATCCCGTCGATCAGAAACGGGAGTTCGTCGATGATATCCTATCTCGTTGATGCCGTGCTGCTGATCGCGCTGGCCTTCACCAGCATGCGGGTGACCAAGATGCACCGCGAGTTGGCGCGCCTGCGCAGCTATCAGGGCGAATTCTCCACCATCGTCCACGAGACGGCGGGGGCCTTCGATACGGTCATCACCGCGGCGCACGATTCCACTGCAAATCTCGGACGGCTCGCCAACGTGCTGAGCACAAAGATCGATCAGGCCCACGAGGCGATCGCGGCGCTCGATGCGAGGGCCGGGCTCGGGCCCGCCGCGGCCGCAGGCGGCGCCGAGGTGAACAAGCATTGAAGGCCAAGCCGGCTAAGACAATACGATCGGAACGCCGCGGCGCTCCGGGAGCGGAAATACCAAGAGGCGATACCAAATGGCGCAATCCTTCGACTATGAGTCTGCCACTCGAGCATCGGCATCCGACGAGGGGCATTCCGACGCATCTCCGCTGGAGCGGCTGGCAGAGATTGCCGCGCGCACGGCGGAGGAAACCGGCAAGTTCGCCAATGTCGATGCCATCCTGCGCATTCCCGTCACCATGCAGGTGGTGCTTGGGTCGGCGACCATTCCCGTGGCGAACCTGATGAAGCTCGGGCGCGGCGCGGTGGTTCCGCTCGATCACAGGGTCGGCGAACCTGTCGACGTCGTGGTCAACGGCCGCATCGTTGCCCGCGGCGAGGTGGTCGTCGTCGAAGAGGACAATTCCCGCTTCGGCGTCTCGCTGACGGAAATCGTGGGTCCGCTGGGGCAGGGTGATACCTGACCATGGCGGCACAGGTCGGCATCGCCCCCATCAAGCAGCGAGGCGTTGCCACGCTGGGCGGAACGGAAAAGGTTGCGGCGCTGCTGCTGGCCATGGGCCGCCAGGCGGCCGCGAGCGTGCTCGCACAGTTCGAGCCGCAGGATATCCGCATCGTCACCAAGGCCGCGGCCGAGCTGCGGCCGATCACGGCGCAGGAACTCGAGTCGATCGTCGAGGAGTTCGCCCAGCAGTTCTCGATGGGAGCCAACATCCTCGGCACCCTCGGTGGCCTGGAAGCCGTGCTCGGCGACGTGCTCCCCGCAGACCAGGTTACGGCAATCATGTCGGACCTGCTCGGCAATTCGAGCCGGTCGGTGTGGGACCGCGTTTCGTCGGTGTCGGAAAACTCGCTGGCGACGTACCTCTCCAAGGAGCATCCGCAAACCGCGGCGCTGATCTTGTCCAAGGTCAAGCCGTCCTGCGCGGCCAAGGTCATGAGCCAGCTGCCGTCGAGCCTGCGCAACGAGCTGATGCGGCGCGTGCTCAGCCTCAAGCCGATCGTCGACGACGCCATGAAGGTCCTCGAGAAGACGCTGCACGAGGATTTGACGCTGAACTTCGCCCGCAACCTCGGCGCCGACACCTACGCTCGCGTCGCCGACATCATCAACAAGATGGAGCGCGGCCATATCGAGGACATGCTCAAGAGCCTGTCGGAGAAGCGGCCGAAATCGGCCGAAGTGCTGAAGGAGCTGCTGTTCACCTTCGACGACGTGGTCAATTTGACGCCGAAGGCGCGTACCATGATCTTCGACCAGGTGCCGACCGATCGCATCGTCATCGCGCTGAAGGGAACCGACAAGCAATTCCGCGAGCTGATCCTGTCGTCGGTCGCCTCGCGCGTCCGTCGCGTCGTCGAGCACGAGCTCGCCATCGGCGAGCCGTCGAACCAGCGCGACGTGCTGGAGGCGCGGCGCGTGATCACCGACCTCGCGCTCGACCTTGCCGAGAAGGGTGAAATCGAGCTCAACCCCGAGCAGGAGGATGAGCTGGTCTTCCGCTGACCGCTGAACGGGCATGGCAGAAACATCCGATCAGGAGAGCAAAACAGAAGAACCGACCGAGAAGAAAGTCCGTGATGCGCTCGAACAGGGCAAAATTCCGGTCTCTCGGGAGGCTTCCATCTTCGCCTCGATGGCAGCGCTGATGGTGATCCAGGCCTTCCTGATCGGGCAAGGCGTGCAGCAATTGACGCCGACGCTGACGAGCTTTCTCGACGATCCCGAGGGCTTCCCCCTTAGCACCGGCGCGGA
This sequence comes from Bradyrhizobium cajani, assembly GCF_009759665.1. GTDB lineage: Bacteria > Pseudomonadota > Alphaproteobacteria > Rhizobiales > Xanthobacteraceae > Bradyrhizobium > Bradyrhizobium cajani. The sequence continues at coordinate 228,975 of NZ_WQNE01000002.1, read as the reverse complement.
CGCGCAGAACCTGCTCACCGTGGTGGGACTTCAGTCGCTGCGATTCCTGGTGCCGCTGGTTGTCATTCTGATGGTGTTTGGCCTCGCCGCCTCGCTACTGCAAAATGCGCCGCGCCTGGTGCTCGATCGCATCAAGCCGGACCTCTCGCGGATATCTCCGATCAGCGGCTGGAACCGGCTCTTCGGCACGCAGGGACTCGTCGAGTTCGCCAAGTCGCTGTTCAAGCTCGCTTCGGTGACCGCCGTCGTCGCCTTCGTGCTGCGCTCGTCGGAAGCGAAGGCGTTCGAGGCGATGTACACCGATCCTGTCGCGCTGCCGGAGATGATCCTGAACATCGCGATGCGGATCGTCTCGGCGATCTGCATCGCGACCATCGTCCTGGTCGCGATCGATCTCGCCTGGGCGCGCTTCCACTGGCGGCGCGAGCTGCGCATGACGCGGCAGGAGATCAAGGACGAGCACAAGCAGGCCGAGGGCGATCCGCTGGTCAAGGCGCGCCTGCGCTCGCTGGCGCGCGACCGCTCGCGGCAGCGGATGATCGCCTCCGCCGCGCGCGCCACGCTGGTGATCGCGAACCCGACGCATTTCGCGATCGCGCTGCGCTACAAGCGCGAGGAGAATGCCGCGCCGCTCGTGGTGGCCAAGGGCATGGACGTGATCGCGCTGAAGATTCGCGAGGTCGCCGAGCAGAACCGGATTCCGGTGATCGAGAACAAGGCGCTGGCGCGCGCGCTCTACGAGGCGGTCCAGGTCGATCAGGTGATTCCGGCGGAATTCTTCCGGCCGGTCGCCGAGATCATCTACTTCCTGCAGTCGAAGCAGACTTCGCGACCCGAGAACGTTCCGTAGATTTCGGAGGACGGCGTCTGCTGCATCAGCCTGACGAAAGCTTGCGGCCCTAAGCTCCTCCCGAATGGACCAGAATGGGGCTGTCGTGGGACCGCTTTATCTCTTCGAACTCGCATCGTCGCAGGCGCGGTATCTCGAGCTTCGTCAGTCGACCATCGCCACCAACGTCGCCAATGCCAACACGCCGGGCTTCAGGGCGCGCGACGTCGAGCCCTTCAACAAGGTGCTCGACGGCATGCCGGTCAGGCTTGCGACGACGTCGCCCTCGCATTTGCAGCTTTCGCCGGCCGAGACCGATACGCGGGCGACCGCCAAGAAGGACAGCTGGGAAGTGGTTCACTCCGGCAACTCGGTCAGCCTCGAGCAGGAGATGATCAAGGGCAGCGACGTCAGTCGCGACTATTCGATGAACTCGGCGATCGTGCGGTCGTTTCACCGCATGGTCCTGTCGAGCGCAAAGGCCTGAGGTGAATTGATATGCTGGACTCTCTACAGTCGTCATTGACGGTCGCAAGCTCCGGGCTCGAAGCGCAATCGACGCGCATGCGCATCGTCTCCGAAAACCTCGCCAACGCGACGTCGACGGGGCGCACTGCCGGGGCCGACCCGTATCAGCGCAAGACCATCACCTTCGATGCCGCCATGGACCGTGCCTCGGGCGCGCAGCTGGCGAAAGTCAAGGAGATCGGGGTCGACACCACGCCGTACCGCGTGGAGTACGACCCGGGGCATCCCGCCGCCGACAAGGCCGGCTACGTCAAGCTGCCCAACGTCAACATGATGATCGAGATGGCGGACATGCGCGAAGTCAACCGGTCCTATGAGGCCAATCTCCAGGTCGTGAAACAGGTGAGGTCGATGCTGGGCATGACCATCGATCTGCTGAGGAGCTGACAATGCTTGAGGCGATTTCATCCACGGCGATTTCCGCAGGCCAGGCGGCAACCCGCGCGACCGAGGCGCAGGCGATCTCGCCTGCTGCGACCGCAATCCAGTCCGGCGACGAGGTCGGCTTCGATTCGGTGATGAAGCAGGTGACGACGGACGCGATCGGCACGCTGAAGGCGGGCGAGGCGGCGTCGATCTCGGCGATGCAGGGCAAGGAATCGACGCGGCGCGTCGTGGAAGCGCTGATGTCGGCCGAGCAGGCCTTGCAGACGGCGGTCGCGGTTCGCGACAAGGTCGTGCAGGCCTACCAAGAAGTCGTTCGTATGTCGATTTGATCTGAAGGAGTGCCGATCGTGAAATCGCTCGCCATCGCGGCCACGGGCATGAATGCCCAGCAGACCAACATCGAAGTCATCGCGAACAACATCGCCAACATCAACTCGACGTCCTACAAGCGCGCGCGCGCGGAATTCACCGATCTGTTCTACCAGATGGACCGCATGCAGGGCGTCGCGAACGTCAACGGCTCCTCGCCGATCCCGGAGGGCGCCAATCTCGGCCTCGGCGTCAAGTCGGCGGCCATCCGCAAGCTGCACATCCAGGGCGCGCTGACGCAGACCGGCAATCCCTACGATCTCGCGATCAACGGCCGGGGCTGGTTTCAGGTGCTCGGCCCCAACAACGAGGTGCAATACACCCGCGCGGGCTCGTTCAACACCAATGCCAACGGTCAGCTCGTCACGATCGACGGCTATCTGCTGGATCCCGCGATCACGGTGCCGCAGGGAACCGTCGAGGTCACGGTCAACCAGACCGGCCAGGTGTTCGCCAAGCTGGACACGGAAATAAACCCGCGGCAGATCGGCCAGCTCAATCTCGCCAATTTCGCCAACGAGGCGGGCCTCGAACCGCTGGGGAGCAATCTCTATCGCGAGACCACGGCGTCCGGCACGCCGGTGGTCGGCCTGCCGGGCGACGCCGGCTATGGCAAGATCAACCAGCGCTATCTCGAAGCCTCGAACGTCGATCCCGTCAAGGAAATCACCGAGTTGATCTCCGCCCAGCGTGCCTACGAAATGAATGCCAAGGTCATCCAGGCGTCGGATGAGATGGCTTCGACGGTCTCGAAGGGCCTTCGCTAGCTTCGGTGTATCCATGTTGAACAGGGTGGGCCTGATCGTGCGCGGGTTGGCCGCCGTGCTGCTGGTTCTCGGCTCGGCGCAGGCCGCTGCGGCCGAGGAGAAGCGGCTTCCCGTGCCGGCGGTGTCGATCCGCGCCGGCGAGCTGATCCGGGACGACATGATCACCGAGCGCGCCTTCGCGCCGAATCTGCTCGGCGTGGCCATGTTCGTCGAAGCACGCCAGATCCTGGTCGGCCGCATGGCGCGGCGCGCGCTGTTGCCGGGCCAGCCGATCCCGACCAATTCGGTGGAGGATCCGTGGACGGTCGCCCGCGGCGCCATGGTCAAGGTCGTGGTGGAAGACAGCGGCCTGTCGATCGTCACTTACGGCTCAGCGATGCAATCGGGCGCGGCCGGTGCGCTCATTCCGGTGCGAAACACCGACACCGGCGTGATCATCAGGGGCGTCGTCCAGCCGGATGGCACCGTCAAGGTCGTGGACGGATCATGACCAGAGTCCTGCTTGCGCTCGTTCTCCTCGTTTCCGCCGCCAGCGCCCAGGCCGCCGTCCGCATCAAGGACATCGCGGACATCAAGGGACTGCGTGAAAACCAGATCGTCGGCTATGGCCTCGTCATCGGCCTGAATGGCACCGGCGACACGCTTCGCAATGCTCCGTTCACCGAGCAGTCCCTGCAATCGATGCTCGAGAACATGGGCATCAATGTCAGGAACGAGACCACGAGCACCAATAACCCTCCACGTCCGACGACGCTGCGCACGCGCAACGTCGCGGCCGTGATGGTGACCGCGGATCTGCCGCCCTCGATCGGGCCGGGCGAGCGGATGGACGTGACCGTGTCCTCGCTCGGCGATGCGACCTCGCTGCTCGGCGGCACATTGGTGATGACGTCGCTGCGCGCGGCCGACGGTGCGGTCTATGCGGTGGCGCAAGGCGCGGTCACCGTCGCCGGCTACAGCGTGGGAGGCCAGGCGCAGAACGTCAGCCAGGGCACGCCGACCGCCGGGCGCATCCCGAACGGTGCGCTGGTCGAGCGCGAGGTGCAGGGAAGTCTCCATGAAATGGAGTTCCTGGTGCTGGAGCTCAAGAATCCGGACTTCGTCACCGCGACGCGCATTCTCGATGCCATCAACCGTTACGCCGGCGGGCGCTATCGCGCCCAGATCGCGTTCGAGCGCGACTATCGCACGATCGTGCTGTCGAAGCCGCGTCACATCGGCCCGGTCCGCTTCCTCGCCGAGGTCGGCGAGCTGACCGTCGAGCCGGACACGCCGGCGCGGGTGGTCATCAACGAGCGCACCGGCACCGTCGTGATCGGGCGCGACGTCCGGATATCGACCGTCGCGGTGACGCACGGCAATCTGACGGTCCGCGTCACGGAGATGCCCGTGGTATCGCAGCCGGCGCCGTTCTCGCGCGGACAGACGGTGGTCGTTCCGCAGACGGTGGTCGAGGCCAACGAGGCCGGCTCGCAGGTAGCGATCCTCAGCGGTGTCGATCTCCAGCGCCTGGTACGCGGGCTGAACCAGATCGGCCTGAAACCGTCCGGCATCATCGCCATCCTTCAGGCCATCAAGACGGCCGGCGCGCTCCAGGCCGATGTCATCGTCCAATGAAGCATAAGCGTCATGCAAGCTTGGTCGCTCAATGCTCAGGTCTCGACCGAGAATCGCACGCGGCCCGATGCTGAAGCTGGAACACAAAGCCAAACTCCTCCTCGTCGCGATGTCGGCGCTCGCGAGCGCCTCGCCCGTGCTGGCGCTGGATGAGGCGAAGCCGTCGAGGCCGCTCAACCTGCTTTCATTCGCGCGCGCCCGCGCGCCCGGACCGCAGAAGCCGAGCCCGCCGGCCGCGTCGATCCCGGGCGACGATGCGTCCATCCGGGCAACGGCGTGGGCGGCCGAAGACCGGGGACCCGCGATCACCGGGGCGGTGCCGGCTTCCGAGACGCCTGCACCTGCACCACCACCGACACCCGCGCCCGTCCGTCCGGCCAAGCCCGGCAGCGTCACGGCGCCGCCGAAGCCCGCACCGCCGCAGGCCGCGGTGCCCGCCGACAACGAGGTCGCGCTGTTCTGCAGCAACGTGGCCGACCCCGCCGTCGATGCAAGACTGGCCTGGCAGCTCAAGGAGCTGGAGAAGGCCGAGAACCAGCTCCGCGAGCGGATCGCCGAGGTCGAGGCCAAGCGCGCCGAATACGAGAAGTGGATGGCGCTGCGCGACGACTTCCTGAAGAAGGCCGAAGCCAGCGTCGTCGAGATCTATTCGCGCATGAAGCCTGATGCTGCCGCGACCCAGATCGCCGGCATGGCCGACGAGACCGCGGCCGCCGTGCTCGCCAAGCTCAGCCCACGGAGCTCGAGCGCGATTTTCAACGAGATGGATACGGCGCGCGCAGCGCATCTCGCCGACCTGCTGGGCGGTATGCGTCGCGTGGACGACGGAAAGACCAAATAGATGAAGAAGCCGATCCTCATCCTCTCGCTCGTGCTGGCGTCGGTGCTCTTGGCCGGATGCTTCCAGGATCCGGCCGAGGTCCTGACCGGTCCGCGGCTGTCGCCGGTCGGGAGCGGCCTGCGGACGCAGGCCGAGCCTATCCCGGTGACGCCCCGCATGCGCACGCCAGTCAGTTATCGCTCGACCTGGGACGACGGCACCGATCTCTATCGCGATCCCCGCGCCCGGCGCACCGGCGACGTCGTGACGGTGATCATCTCGATGCAGGACAAGGCCAAGCTCGACAACAAGACCGACCGCTCGCGCGATTCGCAGATCAAGTTCGGGCTGGACTGGCTGATGGACGTGGCCGGATGGAACGACAAGGGCTCGGCCAACGCCAATCTCAGCACCAACACCCAGGTCAAGGGCAACGGCCAGATCGACCGCACCGAGGACATCAAGCTGTCGATCGCCGCCATCGTCACCGACGTGCTGCCGAACGGCAATATGATGATCAGCGGCTCGCAGGAGTTCCGCGTCAACACCGAGATGCGCGTGCTCAACGTCGGCGGCATCGTGCGTCCGCGCGACATCTCGCGAACCAACACGATCTCCTACGAGAAGATCGCGGAAGCGCGCGTCTCCTATGGCGGTCGCGGAAATCTGTCCGACGTGCAGCAGCCTGGATGGGGACATCGGATCTATGACGCCGTGGCACCATTCTGAGAGCAGCGCCGGCCGGGCCGTGTCGCGAGGGCGGGGGACATGATGCGCCTGATTGCGGCCGTCGTGGCGCTGACCCTGATCGCGATCGGTGCGGGTGCGGTCGTCGGCCTGCAGCTGTTCGCCGCCGCCGAGCGCGTCGCCGACGCGAAGAAGAGCGCCACGCCGCCGCCGGTCGCGTCGAGCTACACCGGCAGTGCGCGGCTCAGGAAACTGTCCCCGATCGTGACCAATCTCGCCGCGCCGGCCAACAACTGGGCCCGCGTCGAAGCTTCCATGGTGACCGAGAGCATGAGCGACGAGGATGCCGGCATTCTGGCTGCCCACATCAGCGAGGACATCGTCACCTATCTGCGGTCGGCGTCGGTTGCGCAGTTCGAGGGATCGCGCGGGCTCCAGCATCTGCGCGACGACCTCACCGAACGCGCCAACATTCGCTCCTCGGGAAAGATCCGCGAGTTGATCATTGAGACGTTGGTGATCCAGTGAGAGTGAAAGTCCTGCTGCTCGCGTTGATTCTGGTGGTGCTGCCCGAAGTGGCGCTCGCCCAGATTCCGGACCTCAACTCGCTGTTGCCTCCGGGAAACGGCTCGACCAGCGGCCGGATCATCCAGCTGATGGCGCTGATCACGGTGCTCTCGGTGGCGCCGGGGCTGCTCATCATGGTGACGAGCTTCACGCGATTTGCGGTGGCGCTGTCGTTCCTGCGCGCCGGGCTCGGCCTCCAGACCACGCCGGCCAACCTGGTGCTGATCAGCCTCGCGCTGTTCATGACCTTCTACGTGATGGCGCCGACCTTCGACCGCGCCTGGGAGACCGGCGTTCAGCCGCTGATGAAGAACGAGATCTCGGAGGAAGAGGCCTATCTGAAGATTACCGATCCGTTCCGCGAATTCATGCTGGCCCATGTCCGCGACAAGGATCTTCAGACCTTCGAGGCGCTCGCCGCGGAAAGCTTCCGCAAGAAGTTCGACAACAAGCGCGTCGACATGCGCGTCATCATTCCGGCCTTCATGATCTCCGAGCTCAGGCGCTCGTTCGAGATCGGATTCCTCATCATCCTGCCGTTCCTCGTCATCGACATGATCGTCGCGACGCTGACGATGTCGATGGGCATGATGATGATGCCGCCGACCATCCTGGCGCTGCCGTTCAAGATGTTGTTCTTCGTGCTGATCGACGGCTGGAACCTGCTCGCCTCAGGACTGGTGCGGTCGTTCTCGTAAGAGCTAACCGGCTGGTTATGGTTAGCGAGCCGTGCTGCATTATGGTTAGCGGCAAGTAATGTTAACCATATGATTTTACTGCGAAATTCAAGTTGGCCTTAATTCGGAAGCAAGATTCGGCGTGCTAGCAATGCGGCACGGCGGGTTGGACCCCACCCACATCAGTCCAAAGGCATGATGCCGCCCCTCCGTACCGGTGAAAGCCCGGTATGTCCCCTCGTGAAAATGTAACGCGTACATAAAGGGACATTCGCAATGTCAAGCCTGCTTACGAACTCGACCGCCATGACCGCACTCCAGACCCTGCGGTCTGTGAGCTCGCAGCTTTCCACCACGCAGAACCGGATCTCGACCGGCCAGCGCGTGTCCACCGCTTCCGACAACGCCGCCTACTGGTCGATCGCGACGTCGATGCGCGCCGACAACGCCGCGCTCTCCGCGGTCTCCGACTCGCTCGGTCTGTCGGCCGCGACCGTCGACACCGAATACACCGCTCTGACCACGGTTGTCGGCGATAGCGGCTCCGGCCTGACCAAGCTCCAGTCCCTGCTCGTCCAGGCGAAGACGGCCGGTATCGACCGCACCAAGATCCAGGCGGACATTACCCAGATCCAGCAGCAGATGAAGGCGACCGCCGGTGCGGCGACCTTCAACGGCGTGAACTGGCTGAGCACCACTGCGGCCACGCCCGCGACCGTGAACCTCGTTTCGTCGTTCTCTCGCGTCGGCGGCACGCCGACCACCGGCTCGATCAGCCTGACCGTTGCCAACTACTCGCTCTACACGGCAACCCAGGGCGGTATCCTGGACAAGGTGAGCGGCGCTGCGTCGGTCGACACGATCAGCATCTCCGCGCTGACCGACTCGGCTGCCGACCAGACCACGCTCGATGGCTACATCTCGCAGGTCACGGCCGCGATCAACTCGGTCGCCGCGGCCGCCGCCGACCTCGGCGCCGTCAAGAACCGTATCTCGACCAACACGGACTTCGTGAAGTCGCTGATGGACTCGGTTGATCGCGGTATCGGCCAGCTCGTCGACGCCGACATGAACCAGGAGTCCACCCGCCTGGCGGCTCTCCAGGTCCAGCAGCAGCTCGGCGTGCAGGCGCTCTCGATCGCCAACAACAGCAGCCAGAGCATCCTGTCGCTGTTCCGCTAAGCCTCGATACGATCTGAGGAGGGCCGCGCTTCTCGCGAAGCGCGGCCCTTTCGTTTGGCGTAACGCCGCGCGCACGCCGTAAGTTCAACTGCGCTGTTGCGCTCAAGCCACAGAGCCACAAGCCTCGCACAAGCTTCGCGCGCTAACCTTGCCGCTACGACAGGTTGGGCCTTAACCCGCATTTCCGGGGGCCCAAAGGCATGACGCCGCCCTGTCGTACCGGTGCAAGTCCGGTATGTCCCCAAATTCAATCAATCTTCAAAGGGACATCAAAATGGGTTCTAGTCTGCTCACCAACTCGTCTGCAATGACCGCGCTGCAGACCCTCCGCAACGTCAGCACGCAGCTCGCCACGACGCAGAACCGGATCTCGACCGGCCAGCGCGTGTCGACCGCGTCGGACAATGCCGCCTACTGGTCGATCGCGACCTCGATGCGCGCCGACAACGCCGCGCTCTCCGCCGTCTCCGACTCGCTCGGTCTGTCGGCGGCGACCGTCGACACCGAATACACCGCTCTGACCGCGGTTGTCGGTGATAGCACCGGCGGCCTGACCAAGCTCCAGGCGCTGCTGGTCGAAGCCAAGACCGCCGGTATCGACCGCACCAAGATCCAGGCCGACATTACCCAGATCCAGCAGCAGATGAAGGGCACCGCCAACGCGGCGACCTTCAACGGCGTGAACTGGCTGAGCGCGACCGCGACCACGCCGGCGACCTTCAACCTGGTGTCGTCGTTCTCGCGCGTCGGCGGCACGCCGACGATCGGGTCCATCACGCTGACGATCGCCAACTACTCGCTCTATACCGCGACCCAGACCGGCATCCTGGACAAGGTGAACGGCGCTGCGTCGATCGACACGATCAGCATCTCCGCGCTGACCGACTCGACGGCCGACATGACCACGCTCGATGGCTACATCGCGCAGGTCACGACCGCGATCAACTCGGTGGCCTCGGCCGCCGCCGATCTCGGCGCCGTCAAGAACCGCATCTCGACCAACACGGAATTCGTCAAGACCCTGATGGACTCGGTGGATCGTGGTGTCGGCCAACTCGTCGACGCCGACATGAACGCGGAGTCCACCCGCCTGCAGGCGCTCCAGACCCAGCAGCAGCTCGGCGTTCAGGCGCTTTCGATCGCCAACCAGAACAGCCAGAGCATCCTGTCGCTGTTCCGCTAAGCCCTTGAACTACTTAAGGGGCCGCGCTTCTCACGAAGCGCGGCCCTTTTCATTTTGGCGTGCGCAGGCCGCGCGCCGGTCACAGAGCCACAAGCTTCGCGCAAACTTCGCCTGCTATTGCCGCCGTTACGTCAGGTTGAGCGCGCTTTGTCGCTGCCCAAAGGCATGATGCCGCCCTGTCGTACCGGTGCAAGCCCGGTATGTCCCGAAAACTTCAAGTGGTTTCAAAAGGGGCGCCAAACATGAGTTCTAGTCTGCTCACCAACTCGTCTGCAATGACCGCGCTGCAGACCCTCCGGAACGTCAGCTCGCAGCTCGCGACGACGCAGAACCGGATCTCGACCGGCCAGCGCGTGTCCACCGCGTCGGACAACGCCGCCTACTGGTCGATCGCGACCTCGATGCGCGCCGACAACGCCGCGCTCTCCGCCGTCTCCGACTCGCTCGGTCTGTCGGCTGCGACCGTCGACACCGAATACACCGCTCTGACCGCGGTTGTCGGCGACACGACCGGCGGCCTGACCAAGCTCCAGGCGCTGCTGGTCGAAGCCAAGACCGCCGGTATCGATCGGGCCAAGATCCAGGCCGACATCACCCAGATCCAGCAGCAGATGAAGGGCACCGCCAACGCGGCGACCTTCAACGGCGTGAACTGGCTGAGCGCGACCGCGACCACGCCGGCGACCTTCAACCTGGTGTCGTCGTTCTCGCGCGTCGGCGGCACGCCGACGATCGGCTCGATCACGCTGACGATCGCCAACTACTCGCTCTATACCGCGACCCAGACCGGCATCCTGGACAAGGTGAACGGCGCTGCGTCGATCGACACGATCAACATCTCCGCGCTGACCGACTCGACGGCCGACATGACCACGCTCGATGGCTACATCGCGCAGCTCACGACCGCGATCAACTCGGTGGCCTCGGCCGCCGCCGATCTCGGCGCCGTCAAGAACCGCCTCTCGACCAACACGGAATTCGTCAAGACCCTGATGGACTCGGTGGATCGTGGTGTCGGCCAACTCGTCGACGCCGACATGAACGCGGAGTCCACCCGCCTGCAGGCGCTCCAGACCCAGCAGCAGCTCGGCGTTCAGGCGCTTTCGATCGCCAACCAGAACAGCCAGAGCATCCTCTCGCTGTTCAAGTAAGCTTCGGCCCTTGAAATGACCGTGCTCCCTCGGGAGCACGGTCCCCGCCGTGAACGGCGGATGTGACGGCACATGACGTGCCCGTAACTTGACGCCACACATCATTCAGCACGCCGCAGCCAATCGCGCTGCCATGCGCCCACGCGCCCTCCCTGTTGCTGCCGAACCGATTGCGTCGCCCGAGATTCTTGTAAAATTGCAACGTCTCGCTCGCGAACCGACACATTCATGTCCTCGCGCAACCTTCAGACAAGGTTCGCAGCGGAGTGTCCCATACGTTCGCATTGGTACGAGGTCACATGCTCAGCCGCGCGCAGCTACAGCAGCTGCTCAACAATCTGCTGGAACTTGGGCCGCGACGTCTGATGGCCTTGGGATTGATCGGCTTTGCCGTTCTCGTCACTGTCGTCGGTGGCGCCTATTATCTGAGCCGGCCCGAGTTCGAGACGCTCTATACCGGCCTGACCCGCGAAGACGTGACGCGCATGGGTGCGGCATTGCGCGAGCAGAACATCACGTTCGACGTCAATACAGCCGGTGATGCCGTCTCGGTACGCCCGAGCCAGACCATGCAGGCGCGGATGCTGCTCGCCGAGAAGGGGCTGCCGACCAGCGCCAATTCCGGCTACGAGCTGTTCGACAAGATCGGCTCGCTCGGACTGACCTCGTTCATGCAGGAGGTCACCAAGCTGCGAGCGCTGGAAGGCGAGATCGCGCGTACGGTCCAGTTGATGAAAGGCGTGAAGGCGGCGCGGGTGCATATCGTGCTGCCGGTGCGTGGCTCGTTCCGCGCAACGCAGCAGCCGCCTTCGGCCTCGGTCGTGCTGCGCACCGACGGCGCCATCGAGGCCCGCACGGCGCAGTCGATCCGCCATCTCGTCGCGGCCGCCATCCCCGGCATGAGCCGCGACAAGGTGACGGTGCTGGATGCCGACGGCTCGATGCTGCTCGCCGAAGAGGACGAGGCCAGCGCCGCCCCGACCAAGATGGCGAGCCTCCAGAAGACGGTCGGCGGGATGGTGCAGGAGAACATCCGCAAGGCGCTGACGCCGTATCTGGGCCTCGACAATTTCGAGGTGAGCGTCGCCCCGCAGCTCTCCACCGACAAGCGGCAGATCAACGAGACCGTCTACGATCCGGAGAACCGGGCCGAGCGGTCGGTGCGGAACGTGCGCGAAAAGGAGTCCTCGCAGAACGCGGACCGCTCGACGCCGACCACGGTGCAGCAGAACCTTCCCGATCAGCAGGTCAATGCCGGCGGCGGCAAGAACTCCAGCGAGGACAAGACCCGCCGCGAGGACGTCACCAATTTCGAGGTGTCGTCCAAGACCACGACGACGGTGAGCGACGGCTATTCCGTCAAGAAACTCTTCATCGCCGTCCTGGTCAACCGCGCGCGCCTCGTCGCCGATCTCGGCGACAAGAGCAACCAGGCCATCGTCGACAGCAAGCTCGCCGAGATCAGCCAGCTCGCTGCGACGGCCGGCGGACTGGACAAGGCGCGCGGCGACCAGATCCAGGTAACCGCCGTCGACTTCATCGAAGGCTCGCGCGAGCTGGCGCCGGTTCCCCCGATCAGCTTCGTCGAGATGATCAACAAGCAGCTCGGCAGCGTCATCAACGCGGTGACGATCCTGGCCGTCGCTTCGATGCTGGTCTGGTTCGGCCTCAGGCCTGCGGTCAACGGCATCCTGACCCATCGCGCGCAGCAGGAGCAGGTGGAAGCCGCGGAAGTCGCCGAGCTCGAGGCTGCCGCCGCGCTTGCACTGCCGGACAGCGACGAGGCCGAGCTCAACCTCGTTGAAGACCTCGAAGGCAAGATGCAGCGAACGCCGCAGAAACGGCTCGAGCAGATCGTCCGGCTCGACCAGATGCAGGCGGCCGCGATCCTTAAAGACTGGATGCGACGCGAGGAGGCGGCATGAACGCGGCAATCGGAAAGCTCCTGACGCAGTTCGACGCGAATGGCCGGGCCAAGTCGCCACCGCCTCCACCGCCCAAGATCCAGGACGTGCTGACGAGGCCGAAGGAGGCCCGGCGCGAGCCGCAGCCTCAGGCCCAGCCGCAGCGTCAAGCTGCGCAGCCGCAACTTCAGTCGCCGTTGCCGGTGCCCGAGCCGGAAGCTCCGCCGGTCAATCTGCTCGACGATGCCTATCGTCGCGGGCATGCCGCCGGTGTTGCGGAAGGCGATGCCAGGGTCGCCGAGGAGCGCGTCCGCAGTGCGATCCGGCTCGGCGAGGAGCGTTCCAAATGGTCCGACCAGCAGGCGGTTGCGATTGTCAGCGGCTTCGAGGCGGCTTGCCGTGAGATCGAGACCAACATCGCGAGCTCCGTCGCGCGAATCTTGCTGCCTTTCCTTGCCGACGCGGTCCGCGACAAGGCGATCGGATCGCTGGTCGAGCAGATTGCGGCGCTGACCGGCAATTCGCCGGTGCCGGTGTTCAAGGTCACCGGCCCGAGCGAGCTGCTCGGCCTCGTGAGGACGCAGCTCGAAGCTGCCCGACATACGGGCATCGAGTACGAGGCCGCCGAGACTCCCGAGGTCCGCGTCGTTGCCGACCAGACCGTGATCGAAACGCAGATCGCGACCTGGAGCGAACGCCTGAAGGAAGCGCGCCGGTAGCAGCCATGGAAGAGGTCAAGCACGAGCTCGTGATCGTCCGCCGGCGCAGCGCCTTCGCCGAGGAGGCGCATCACGGCGGCGTCTGGAAGATCGCCTATGCGGACTTCATGACCGCGATGATGGCGTTCTTCCTGGTCATGTGGCTGCTCAATGCGCTCAACCAGGACCAGAAGCAGGTCGTTGCGAGCTATTTCAACCCGATCAAGCTCGCGGAGAACGCGCCAGCCCCGAAAGGCCTCAAGGATCTGAGCAAGAAGGAGCCGACGACGTTTGATGGCCAGGACGGCAAGCGCCAACCCGCCGGGCCGAGCGAAGAACGTCGCGGCGATTCGCCGACAGCGGAGAAGCCGCCTTATTACGAAGAGAAGGTGTTGTTCCGCGATCCCTATGCAACGCTCGCCGAGATCGCAAACAGCGCGAACCAGGCCACTGGCCAGCGGCGCGCCGGCGCTCTGACCTCCGCGGAAGAGGATGGCCTCAAGGGCGGCGACGCCTACCGCGATCCCTTCGATCCCGGCTATTGGAAGCTGGCGCCGCAGATATCCAAGGATGCGGATCGCATCATCGACAGCGAGCCCAAGCCGAATGCGTCCGCGCGCGACAATCCGGCCGGCACAGGTCAGGCCGAGTCTTCGCGCCGCGCCGGGCAGGATGATGCCGGCGGAAGCCTCGCTCAGAACGCCGATGCATCGTCGGCAAGCATGTCGCCCCTGCTGCCGCCGGGGCCTGCGCCCCCGCAGGCATCGCGCGAGAGCAGCGCGCAGCCGGGCGCCCAGGCCAATGCTGCCGCGCAGACTCGCCCGGGCGATACGAAGAAGGATTCCGAACCGCGCGAGGCGGCGCAGACGCAGCAGCCGACCGTCAAGCAGCTTCAGTCCGCGATCGCGGACGCGCTGGCGGACGTCAAGGCCGGCGCGGGACCGGTGGCCGAGGTTCGCCAGGTCGAGGAAGGCCTTCTGATCAGCCTCACCGACGATGCCAGCTTTGGCATGTTCGCGGTCGGCTCGGCCGAACCGCGGCCCGAGCTCATTCGCGTGATCGACAAGATCGGGCCCCTGGTGACGAAGCGCCCCGGCATGATCATCGTCCGCGGCCACACCGACAACCGGCCGTACAAGTCTGACACCTACGACAATTGGCGGCTGTCGACCGCCCGGGCGCAGATGGCCTATTACATGCTGGTCCGTTCCGGCGTCGATGCGCAGCGGATCGAGCATGTCGAAGGTTACGCCGACCGGCGGCCGAAACTTCCGAACGATCCGGCGGCCGCACAGAATCGCCGGATCGAGATCCTGATCCGGGAGAAGCGTCCTTGATCAGGTTGCGCCTCCGCGCCGCGCTGCTGATGGTGCTGCCGTTCGCGGCGGCAAGTGCGATTGCCGAGCCGGCGACGCCGACCGGGGAACAGCCCTATGAGCTCGTACGGTCGTTGCAGGCCGTGCAGGACGGCATCGCCAATGGTGACACCGCGGCGCATGGCAGCCACATCGCGCTGGCGCGGCAGCTCGGCGAGAAATTTCTCGCCGCCGATCCGGGTGTATGGAGCAATCCGCAGAACGGCCAGGCCGTCGTCATCTACCTGCTCAGTGGCGGTGCGCCGCAGGTCGTTCGCAAGCTGCCGCGCGACAAGCTGAACGTCGACGAGCGCCTGTTCAACGGTGCGCTCGCCTATGTCGAGGGCCGTCAGGACGAGGCGCGCGAGCTGCTCAAGGATGTCAAGCCGCGCACGCTCCCGTCGGGCCTGGGCGGGCAGGTCGCGCTGGTCCAGGGCGCGCTGTTCGCGCGCTCCGAGACATCGATGGCGATCGAGCGCCTCGACGATGCGCGCCTGCTGTTGCCGGGCACGCTCGTGGAGGAGGCGGCGCTGCGGCGCGAGATCCTGCTGGTCGGGCAGGCGGAGGAATTCGACAAGTTCGAATTCCTGACGCTCGCCTATATCCGCCATTACCGCAACTCGATCTATGCCGGCGACTTCTGGCAGCGATTTTCCTCGGGCTTGACGCAATCGAGCATCGCTCTCGACGAACGTCGCTTCGCACGGATCGCAACCCTGCTGGAGCAGATCGATCGCGCGAGCCGCCTCAAGCTCTATCTCGTGATCGCGCGCGCCGCGATGGTGGGTGGACGGCTGGCCGTGACCCGGCTCGCCGGCGAGCGGGCGCTCACCCTCAGCGCCGACGCCTCGGCGGACCGCGAGCGCGCCCATTTCTTCCGCGGCGTCTCGCGGGTGCTCGGCGACGAGTATGATGGCGGCCTCGCCGAGCTCAAGGCACTCGACCGGTCGAAGCTGCCCGAGCGCGACATTCCCCTTCTGAATGCAACGGTGCAGCTCGCGCTCGATGTCCGAAAACAATTCGCGGGCGGATCCGCTGCCGCCGACAAGCCTCCGGCAACGCCGGCGCGTCTCGATCTCGCGTCATCGACCGCGACGCTGGCGCGCGCGCAGCAGCAGCTCGGCGAACTCGAACTTCTCACCAGGGATCGCCGTCCATGACCAAGCTCAGCGGAACCTCCGGACAGCTCTTCTCGGGGCTTGCCGAAAGCCTCAACATGCGCGGCGCGTCGCGTTCGACGAAGGGGGGCGGAACGAAATCGCAAGCGGATTCCTCGTTCAAGGATCTGCTCCACACCGTTTCGAGCCTCGCGAAGAAGGCGCTCAATGACGAGGGCGGCGACACGAGCGTGAAGGCCGGATCGCTGCGGACGCGCCTGGTGCATCCGATTGAAAAAGACGGGACGAAGGACGAGACGGTGCGCGAACGCGCCGAGGCGGCCGACGAACCCAAGTCCAGTCGCAAGCCTTCCGACCAGAAAACCGAGCCATCGTCGCAGACGCAAAGTCCGGTCGACCACGCCGCGAAGGTGGACGTTCCGGATCGTTCCAGCGTTCTCGCGATGGTCGGACAGGAGTTCGCCGCGGTGCCGGCAAAGCCGCAGATGCAATCGCAGGCCGCCGCCGAGAAGGACGCGCCCGCGCGCGACGAACGCTCCACGACGAAGCGTGACGTTCAGGCTACCGGCATGGCGAGGGCCGCCGTCGAGTCCGCGCCGATGGCTGCCGCCCCGACAGGAGCGCGCTCACAGGTCACGTCTTCCCAAGCGACGGCCGCAGAGCAAGGCAGCGATGCTTCGTCGAAGGCAGCAATGCCCGGAACGTCGGGCTTCGAGGCCGTCACGGCCAATGTCGAACGCGCCGTCAAGGCCTCGGCGCGGGACGCATTGCCCGAAGCGACCAAGGTGACCGTGGTCCAGCAGGAGACCCATCTGCCGCCGGCGCAGTTCAATGCCCCGCAGCAGATCGCCAACGCGGTCGTCGCCGAGCTGAAGGAATCCCCGGCCCCGCCGGCGTCCACGGCCCCCGATCTCGCGACGTCCCAGAGCAATACACCGGACCAGCCGCTCAAGATACTGACCATCAACCTCGAGCCGCCGGCGCTCGGCAACGTCACCGTGCGCCTGCGCCTCGTCGGCACCGAAGTGTCGGTCCACCTCGCGGCCGAGCGCAAGGACACCAGCCAGATGCTGGACCAGCAGCGCGACTCGATCCGCGACCTCATGCAGTCGGCGGGTTACGTCGCCGACGTCGCGCCGGTCCAGCACGGTTCGCTGGACGGATTCCAGAGCGGCTCCGGCCAGTCGCAGCCGCAGCCCTCGAGCCAGCAACAACCGCAGTCGCAGTCGCACGCCGCGTTCGACGGCACGAGCACGTCGTCCGGCCAATCAGACGGCGGCGCGAAGCAGGCCCGGCAGGAGCGCCAGTCCAACCAGGAGACGCGTCATGACCAGGACGTGGGCCCGCAGAATCGTCGCGGCCCTGTTTATCTGTAACGCGGGTGTCGCGGCAGCGGCGACTGACAGCGCGCGCCCCTGCGAGCGCGAGATGGCGCGTGCGGCCCAGCAGCACGGGATTCCGCTCGGCATTCTCTATGCGGTCGGCCTCACCGAAACCGGGCGTCGCGGCGCGCTCCATCCCTATGCGCTCGGCGCCGACGGCCAGACCGTGTTCGCCAAGGACATGAACGATGCGATCGCGAATTTCGAGGCGATGCGGAGCAAGGGCATCAAGCTGATCGACCTCGGCTGCATGCAGATCAACCACTATTACCACGGCGACAAGTTCGCTTCGGTGCGCGCGATGTTCGATCCCGCCAGGAATGTCGACTACGCCGCGCGTTTCCTCAAAGAGCTGAAGCAGCGCGAGGGCAGCTGGACCATGGCGGTCGCCCGCTACAACGCAGGTCCCAACAACCAGCCCGCGCAGAAGCGCTACGTCTGTCACATCGTCGCCCATCTCGTCTCGAGCGGCTTCGGCGCATGGACCGACAAGGCGCGCTCGTTCTGTCAGCCCGGAACGACATGACCACATGAAGTTGTGCATGGTTCCCAACCATCAGCCCCGCGCAAGCAAGAACCCTCATTGTAAATACAACCTACCACAGGAGCCCAATCCATGAGCCTCTACGGCATTATGCGCACCGGCGTTTCCGGGATGGCTGCGCAGTCCAACAAGCTGTCGACGGTCTCGGACAACATCGCGAACGTCAACACCACCGGTTACAAGCGGGCTTCGACCGAATTCTCCTCGCTGATCCTGAAGAGCGGCTCGGGCAACTACGACTCCGGCGCCGTCGAGACCACCGTCCGCTACGCCATCAGCGACGCCGGACATACCCAGTTCACTACGTCGACGACGGACCTCGCCGTTCAAGGCAACGGCTTCTTCGTGGTGTCGAACGCCGCCAACACGCAGCAGTTCTTGACGCGCGCCGGCTCGTTCGTGCCGGACAGCCAGGGCAACCTGGTCAACGCGGCCGGCTACTACCTTCTGGGACAGCCCGGCCTCGTGACCAATTTCTCGCAGAACAGCCTGGCGGGAATGCAGATCGTGAACATCTCCCAGGTGTCGCAGGTGCCCGTGCCGTCGACGGCGGGGACGCTCACGACCGGCAATCTTGACCCGAAAGCGGCCGTCATTGCCGGTCCGCCCGGCCCGGCGTCATATTCATCGAAGAGCTCGATCGTGGCCTACAACAATATCGGCCAGGCCGTGACGCTTGACGTCTATATGTCCCACACCGCGACGGCTGCCGGCTTGGACACCTGGCAGATCCAGGTCTACGATTCGGCGACGGGTACCTCGCTTGCCCCCGCCACCACCTTTACCTTCGACACCACCGCGGCCGGCAAGGGCGCGCTGGCGGGAGCGAGCCCGACGGGTCTCACCGTGAACGTCCCCGGCGGCGCAGCGTTGACCATGGACCTGTCGAACATGACGCAGGTCGGCGCCGACTTCAGCTTCAAGGCGACCGTCAACGGCAGCGTTCCCGCGGCCATCGACAAGGTCGATGTCGACGAGGCGGGCCACGTGACCGCCATTCTCAAGAACGGGCAGCAACTGACGCTCTACACGCTCATGCTCGCCGATGTCGCGAGCCCCGACAATCTGACCCCGGAGCCGGGCAACGTCTATTCGACCAACGCGAACTCCGGCAATGCGCAGGCCGCGAATGCCGGCACCGGCGGACTCGGCACCATCCAGTCCGGTGCGCTGGAAGACTCCAACGTCGATCTCGCGGACGAGCTCACCGGCATGATCGAGGCACAGCGCGGCTTCACCGCGAACTCGAAATCGTTCCAGACCGGCGCCGACCTGCTCGACGTCGTCGTCAACCTGAAGCGCTGAATCCTTCAGCGCTCATTCCGGGCCAGAGTCAATCATGTCCCTTACCGCTGCTCTCGACTCCGCCCGCGCCTCACTCATGGCGTCGGGCATCCAGTCGTCGACGATCTCGCGCAACATCGCCGGTGCCAGTGCCACCGGCTATTCGCGCAAGATCGCCGTGCTGGACAACCTGCCCGGGGCCGGCGTCTATGTGGCGGCGATCCAGCGCGCCGCCAGCTCTGGTCTCTACGACAACGTCCTGATCGCGACCTCGTCGTCGGCCAAGCAGAGCGCGATCTATGACGGTCTCCAGAAGATCGCATCGTCCACGGTGGACGATCCGGAGCTCAACCAGTCGCCGACGGCGCAGCTCAACAAGCTGAAGCAGGCGCTCCAGCAATATGCCAATGCCCCGGACAACACCACGCTGGCGCAGGCCGCGGTGACGTCCGCAAAGGACATGGCGACCGCGCTCAACCAGGCCACCCAGACCGTGCAGTCGGTTCGCGAGGGAGCCGACGCCGACATGGCGACCTCGGTCGCCAACATCAATCAGCTGCTCACCCAGTTCGACAAGGTCAACACCGCGATCGTGAAGGGAACGATCTCCGGTGACGATATCACCGACTATCTCGACCAGCGCGACAACATCGTCTCGAAGCTGTCGCAGGAGGTCGGCGTCTCGATGACGCTGCGCGCCAACGGCGATGCCGCGCTCTACACCGACAGCGGCGTCGTGCTGTTCGACAAGACGGCGCGCTCGGTCAGCTTCGCGGCGACCAACCTCTACTCGGCCGGCACCACAGGCAACGCGGTCTATATCGACGGTGTCCCGGTCACCGGCGCCAATTCGGTGATGCCGCTGAAATCGGGCAAGCTTGCGGGCCTCGCTCAGCTGCGTGACCAGACCACGGTCACCTATCAGAGTCAGCTCGACGAAATCGCGCGCGGCCTGATCAATACCTTCAGAGAGAGTGACCAGTCGGCCGCGGCGCTGCCCGACGTGCCCGGCCTCTTCACCTATCCCGGCGCACCGGCGATGCCGGCGAGCGCCACCGTCTCGGTCGGCCTTGCCAGTCTGATCAGTGTTGCGGCGTCGGTCGATCCGGCGCTGGGTGGCAACCCGAATCTGCTGCGCGACGGCGCGATCAGCGGCAACGTCGCATACCGATACAACACCGCCGGTAACGCAGGCTACTCGACCCGTCTGCAGCAGCTCATCGGCGGCATGGATGCGTCGCAGCCGTTCGATGCAACCACGCAAGGCAAGCCGAGCGGCAGCTTGATCGACTTCGCGTCGTCTTCGACGAGCTGGATCGAGAACCAGCGCAAGACCGCGGACTCCAACGTCACCTACCAGAAAACGCTGCTCGACCGCAGCACCGCGGCGCTGTCGAACGTCAGCGGCGTCAACATGGACGACGAGATGTCCTTGATGCTCCAGGTCGAGCGCACCTATTCGGCGTCGTCCAAGATCATCTCGACCGTCGACGAAATGCTGCAGAGCCTGCTGGCTGCCGTGGGGAATTAAGCCATGATGAGCGCGAACTACATCTCGACCTTGATGCTGTCTTCGTCGTTGAGGTCCTCGATCACGAACAACCAGGCCGCGCTGAGCAGGGCGTCGACGGAGGCGACCACCGGCCGCTTCTACGATGTTGGCCTCGAGCTCGGTGCCACGACGGGAAGCGACCTCACCCTGCGGGCGGACTTGAGCTTCGCCGATCAGCTCGTCGATACCAACGGGCTCGTCTCGGGGCGCCTGGCCGTGACCCAGGACCGTATCACCCAGCTCGGCAAGACTGCAACGGACTTCCTCAAGGACCTGATCGCGGCCCGCAGTACCGACGGCGGCGGGCGGATCATCCTGCCGCCTGCGTCCTCCAACCTCCAGGATCTGATCGGCGCGCTGAACGTCTCCTATAACGGCTCGTCTCTTTTCTCGGGCATCAACACGCAGAACGCGCCGATCACGGCTTACACCGCGGGCTCGGCCAGCAAGAACCAGGTCGACGCCGATTTCCTCGCGACCTTCGGCTTCTCGCAATCCTCGGCCAGCGTGAATACCATCACCCCGGCCCAGATGCAGACCTTCCTCGACACCACCTTCGATGCCGAGTTCGCGAGTCCGGCCTGGAACACCAATTGGTCGTCGGCCACCGATCAGGTCATGCAAAGCCGTATTTCAACGACCGAGATCGCCGATACGTCTGTCAGCGCCAACCAAGCCGGCTTCCGCAAGCTCGCCGAGGCCTACACCATGATGGCCGATCTCGGGAACGCGAATCTGGACCAGGCGACGTTCCAGGTCGTCGTGGACAAGGCCATCGGCCTCGTCGGTACCGCCATTACTGACCTCGCTACGCTCGGCGGCGATGTCGGCACGGTCCAGCAGCGGATCACGGGCGCCACCGAAAAGCTCAAGGTGCAGCAGGACATTCTGAACAATCAGATCGTCAAGATGGAAGCGGTCGACCCGACCGAGGCCTCGGTCAGGGTCAACACCTTGCAGACCCAGATCCAGACGGCGCTCGCGCTCACCTCGCAGCTCCAGAAGATCAGCCTCATCAACTATCTCTGAGAAGGCTCCTTTGTCAGGCTCGCATCATTGTCTTGTTATTCGGTCTCCTGAGCAGAGTGTTTCTGATGACGTTTGAAGCCTATGAAGCGGTCGTCGACGAGAGCGGCTATGAAGCGCGGGGCCGCGAGCGGCAGGCGCTCAGCCTCGGCATCGACCGCCTCGAGCGGATCCAGAACGGGCGCTTCAGCTTCGAGGATCTGGTCGAGAGCCTGCTCTACGTGCGGCGGCTGTGGACGATCTTCATCGAGGATCTCGCGCATCCGGAAAACGGACTGCCGGACAAGCTGCGCGCCGACATCATCTCGATCGGCCTGTGGGTGGTCAAGGAAGCAGACCGCCTTCGCGAGGAGAGGTCGAACGACGTGGTGCAGCTCATCGAAATCAATCGCCTGATCCGAGACGCGCTTTAATGAAGATCTCCTTGCGGGCGGGCGAACGGATCTACATCAACGGCGCGGTTCTGCGCGTGGACCGCAAGGTCTCCGTCGAGCTCGTCAACGACGTGATGTTCCTGCTCGAGGGGCAGGTCATGCAGGCGTCCGACGCCACCACGGCGATGCGGCAACTCTATTTCATCGTCCAGCTCATGCTGATGAACCCGACCGACGTCAGGGACGCCGCGGCGCTGTACGGGCAGCATCACGCGGCCCTGCTCGCGGTGTGCGAAAGCCGCGAGATGCTGGAGGGGCTCGCCGCGATCGACGAGCTGGTCGGCACGACGCGTTATTTCGAGGCGCTCAAACGGATCCGGGCGCTGTTTCCGGTGGAACAGGCAATCCTGGCCGACCTCGCCGGTGCCGCCACCGTTTCCCCATTCGAGGCTGCCTGACAGCGGAGAGGCTACATGAACGTCACCAGCGCCACCGACAGCACCAGCAAGTCCAGTTCGACCAACTCCAATACGACCACGGCAAGCAACAGCGTCGACTACAATACGTTTCTTCAGCTTCTCGTCGCCGAGATGAAGAACCAGGATCCGACCAATCCGATGGACACGTCTCAATATATGAGCCAGTTCGCCCAGCTCTCGACGGTCGAGCAGGCCATGCAGACCAATACGAAGCTGGATGCGCTGCTGTCCTCGCAGTCGTTGTCGCAGGCCAACGGGCTGATCGGAAAAACCGTCAGCTTCACCGACTCGACCGGTGCCAGCTTCTCCGGCAAGGTGGCTTCGGTTTCCATCAACAGCGACGGCTCCATCGCGACCCTCGAGAACGGCACGAAGGTCGCGGTCGGCCCCGGACTCACGATCAGTCAGTCATGAACGAACGGGACGCCCTCGACATCGTCCAGGCGGCGATCTGGACCATCATCGTCGCTTCCGGGCCCGCGGTCGGCGCCGCGATGCTGGTCGGCACTGTGATTGCGCTGATCCAGGCCCTGACCCAGATCCAGGAAGTGACGTTGACCTTCGTTCCGAAGATCATCGTCATTCTTCTGGTCGTCGCCGTTTCCGGCTCCTTCATCGGCGCGCATCTCTCCACCTTCACCGAGATGGTCTATTCGCGGATCGAGCACGGCTTCTGATCCGGACAGCTCCGGCCACCACCCTCGCGTAAGCTTTGCACGGCAGATTACGGGCGGACCCTCTGCCGGTGACCCATGGCCGATACGTTAGCTGCTAGCCTGCCCAGCCCGCGCCGCCTCGGAGCGGACGCCTTCTTTGCGGGCGGTATCGTGACCATGCTCACGATCCTGTTCCTGCCGATTCCTCCGATCCTGATCGATCTCGGCCTCGCTTTCTCGATCGCGTTGTCGGCGCTGATCCTGATGGTGGCGCTGTGGATCCAGCGGCCGCTCGATTTCTCCGCTTTCCCGACCGTGCTCCTGATCGCCACGATCCTGCGCCTCGCACTCAATATCGCGACGACGCGACTGATCCTGTCGCACGGCGGGGAAGGCGAGCAGGCCGCCGGCTACGTCGTCGCCGGCTTCTCCAAATTCGTGATGGGCGGCGACTTCGTCATCGGCCTCATCATCTTCGCGATCCTGGTCACTGTTAATTTCGTCGTGATCACCAAGGGTGCGACGCGTATCGCCGAGGTCGGCGCCCGTTTCACCCTGGACGCGATCCCCGGCAAGCAGATGGCGATCGACGCGGACCTCTCCGCGGGCCTGATCGACGACAAGGAAGCCCAGCGCCGGCGCCGCGAGCTCGAAGAAGAGAGTGCATTCTTCGGCGCCATGGACGGTGCCTCCAAATTTGTCCGCGGCGACGCCATCGCCGGCCTGATCATCACCGCGATCAACATTTTCGGCGGCATCATCATCGGCGTGACCCATCACGGGCTGACGCTGTCGCGCGCAGCCGACGTCTACACGAAGTCGTCCGTCGGCGACGGCCTGGTGTCGCAGATGCCGGCGCTGATCGTGTCGCTGTCGGCCGGCCTGCTGGTCTCCAAGGGCGGCACCAGGGGCTCGGCGGAGCAGGCGGTGCTGCGGCAGCTCGGCGGCTATCCGCGCGCTGTGTCGGCCGCCGCGTTGATGATGTTCGTGCTCGCCTTGATGCCGGGATTGCCGATGGCGCCGTTCGTGCTGCTGGGCGGCGTCATGGCCTTCGTCGGCTATTCGCTGCCGAAGCGGCAGGCGGCGCTGAAGCAGAAGGAAGATGCGCGCAAGGCCGACGAGCGCGCCCAGGCCGAAGCCAAGGAATCCGTCAAGGAATCGCTCAGGACGGCGGAGATCGAGCTGGCGCTCGGCGGCCACCTCTCGGTCCATCTGCTGGGCTCGCGCAACGAGCTTGCGCACCGCGTGGCCAAGATCCGCAAGAAGTTCGCCAAGCAGTACGGCTTCGTCATTCCCGAGATCAAGCTCAGCGACAATCTGTCGATCGATCCCAAGGGATACCAGATCCGGATCCACGATACGCGCGTTGCGCATGGCGATCTGCGGCTCGGCGAGGTGATGGTGCTCGTCGACAAGGACGGCAAGCCCGACGTGCCCGGCGAAGAGGTGATCGAACCCGCCTTCGGCATGAAGGCGCTGTGGGTGACGGAAGCCTTCACCGACGAAGTCAAGCGACAGGGTTGCAAGCCCGTCGATATCCTATCGGTGCTGCTCACGCATCTGAGCGAAGTGATCCGGGCGAATCTCGCTCAGCTGCTGTCCTACAAGGACATGCGCGGGCTGCTCGACCGGCTCGATCCCGAATATAAGCGCCTGGTCGAGGATCTCTGTCCGTCGCAGATCTCCTATTCGGGCCTGCTGGCGATCCTGAAGATCCTGCTGGCCGAACGCGTGTCAATCCGCAACCTGCATCTGATCCTCGAGGCGATCGCCGAGATCGCGCCTCACGTGCGTCGCTCCGAGCAGGTCGCGGAGCATGTGCGGACGCGTCTTGCCCAGCAGATCTGTGGCGACCTCTCCGACAACGGCGTGCTCAACGTCGTCCGTCTCGGCAATCGCTGGGACCTGGCGTTCCACCAGAGCCTGAAGCGCGACGCCAAGGGCGACGTCGTCGAGTTCGACGCCGATCCACGCCTGATCGAGCAGTTCGCCACCGAAGCCAGCGCCGCGATCCGCAAATTCACCGAGAACGGCACCAGCGTCGTGCTGGCGGTGACGCCGGAAGCGCGGCCCTATGTCCGGATGATCCTGGAACGGGTGTTCCCGACCCTGCCGATCCTGTCGCATGTCGAAGTCGCGCGCAGCGCCGAGATCAGGGCGCTCGGAGCGGTATCGTGATCAGCGGCCTCGCCGACAGCGTGCTGGTGACGTTCATCGTGTTCTGCCGCATCGGCGCCTGCCTGATGCTCGTGCCCGGCTATTCCAGCGTCAACGTCCCGGCCCAGGTCCGCCTGTTTGTCGCGCTCGTCACGACGTTTGCGCTGACGCCGATCCTGATCGCGGTGCTGAAACCGCTCACGGACAATGCCGCGCCGCTGACGCTCGCGCTCCTGATCTGCTCCGAGCTCGTGGTCGGCAGCGTCATCGGCCTCGGCGGGCGGGTGTTCTTCCTTGCGCTCCAGACCATGGCAACGGTGATGGCGAGTGCGATCGGCCTCAGCAACATCCCGGGAACGCCGGTCGGCGACACCGATCCGGCACCGGCGCTGGTGCCGCTGATCATGGCGGCCGTCACCACGTTGTTCTTCATGACCGACCAGCACTGGCAGGTTCTGCGCGGGTTGATGAACTCCTACGACGTCTGGCATCCCGGTGAAAGGCTGAGCGGCGAGATGGCGCTGAACCAGCTCGCGGGCCGCCTGTCGGAGGCGTTCGTGCTGACGCTGCGCATCACCAGCCCGTTCATCGTCTATTCCGTCATCGTCAACCTGGCGGTCGGCCTGATCAACAAGCTGACGCCGGCAATTCCGGTCTATTTCATCTCGGTCCCCTTCGTGCTGTTCGGCGGCTTCCTGCTGCTCTACCTCACCAGCGACGAGCTCCTGACGCAGTTCATGCTCGGCGTCTCGTCGTGGCTGGCGGAGTGACCGGTCATGTCGCGCGCGGACAAGCTCGGCCGGATGGTCTCGCTCGTGAAGCTCCAGCTCCGGCTGTCCGAGTGGCAGCTCGCGCAATTGCGCCAGCAGGAGCGAAGCTTGCACGACGAGCAGGAATGGCTGGTCGGAGCCCTAAACGAGGAGAAGCCGCCGGCCGGGTCGTCGAGCGAGTCGATCGCGCGACGCCTCAACAGGACGAGCGTCGGCGCCCGCGCGGTTCAGGCGCAGGCATCGCAGCAGCTCGACCAGGTCCGCTCGGAGAGCCGCCGCGTGAAACAGCTCGAACAGGTCGCGAAGGCGGCGCTCGCGGACAAGCTTCGCGACGCCGAAAAGCGTTCGCTCGAGGAGATGACGGGAATGAGCCCCACCGTGCGCGACTGGACGCCACGGTCAGCCAGCCGGAACAAGACATGATCGTGACAGCAACACCCGATCTCGTTCTCGACGTGCTCGAGGCCGCCGATCCCGTGACGCAGCGGGCGGCGACCGCCAAGCTGGATGCGCTGAAATCGTCCAATGCCGATTTCGCGGCCACGATGGAGGCGGAGGTGGGCAAGGCCGCTGCGACGGCCGCCGGTCAATCCACGACGAAGGTTTCCGAAGCGCAGTCGGGGGCAGTGAACGGTCCACCCGTACAGGTGATCAAGGCGCCGGCATCTGGCGAGGTGTACCGCAAGTTCGAGGCGTTCATTCTCCAGACCTTCGTCGAGACGATGTTGCCGAAGGAGTCCGAGGAAGTCTTCGGCAAGGGGACGGCCGGCGGCGTCTGGAAGTCGATGCTGGCGGAGCAACTTGGCGCCCAACTGGCGAAAGGCAAGGGCATCGGCATTGCCAGGCAGCTCGCCGCTGCAAATCCAGCGGGGACGGACGTGACGGGGAAGGCCGGATGACGATCCGGGAATGGGTGACAGAAGTTGAGGGGTGAATTTCCTATGCAGGCACAAGAAGGTGCGGCGGCTCTGGTGATGGAGCAGCCGGTCGTGGACACCGGAGCGACGACGACGGAAGCAGCAACGGGCAACGCGCTGTTGCCCGTGCTGCTGCCGAATGTCGGCGGCGAGGCGGAGATCGACGGCACAGACGCGGCGAGATCGGACGAGGTGCGTGGCCTGCTGGCGACGATCCGCCGGCTCGAGAGCATCGTCGAGGAGGAGACGGTCGCGCTCTCGACCGGCAAGAAGATCGATTTCGACGATTTCAGCGCCCGCAAGAGCCGGAGCATGCTCGAATTCGTCCGCCTGATGCGGGCACGGATGCATCTCGGGAGCGAGGTCGAGATCACCGCGGAGATCCAGCGGTTGCGCGAGAAGCTCGAGCGGAATCGTTCGATCCTCGAAATGCACTACGATGCGGTACGCGAGGTCGCGACCATCATCGTGAAGGCGATCAAGGAGGTCGAGTCGGACGGCACCTATACCGGTCGTGCAACACAGGACGGAAAATGATCAGACTGGTGCTCGCCGGGCTCTGGGTCTGCATCCTCACTGCGGGCACGAGCTATGCCGTGGCCTACTGGAAGGAGAAGGGCAGCCTGATGCCGGCGAAGGACGAATATCTCGACGGGCTCCAGTACCAGAAGACGCGCGCGCTGAGCGTGCCCATGGTCGAGAGCGGCAATGTGCAGGGCTACATCGTCGCGCGCTTCGTCTACACGGTGGAGGCGCGAACCATGCACCAGCTCAACGTTCCGCCGGAGCCATTCGTCGTCGACGAGGCTTTCCGCAGGATCTATGCCGACGACCGCCTCGATTTCAGGAAGCTCGCCCGTTACGATCTCTCCATCCTCACGACCGCCATCAAGCAGCGTGTCAACGAGCGGATGCAGGCCGACGTGGTTCAGGACGTCCTGGTCGAGGACTTCAACTACGTTTCCAAGGAAGAATTCCAGAAGCCGTAAGGCACGATCCGAAAGCAGTGCCAGGCGCCTTTCCGAGCGGATCATGCTCGACCGACGCCCCGGACGCGATGAGATGATGAGGCATCATCGTCTCGCGTCCTGCGCTCTCTGCCGCTGAAACTGCAACGGCCTCTGCGGAGCTAACTCCGCAGAGGCCGTTGTCGGTTTCGGAGCAGTGCCCTGCCGCGTCAGTTTCCAGCCGAGTATGCCGCCGGCACGGCGTGGGCCCTGTTCAGGAGAATGCCGACCTCGTCGAGCTCCTGCATCGGCTCGTCCAGGGTCTCGCCGGCCGGGATGTTGAGACGGTATCCGACGTAGCGCCGGGCCACGATCGCGTCGAAGCCGAGGCGGTCGCGGAGCTTCTTGCGCAGCTTGCTGACGTGGCTCTCGATCACGCTCTCATCGAAGGTCGACTCGAAGATGCCGTAGACCGCGTTGAAGATCTGCGTCTTGGTGATCCACTTGCCATGGTTGGCGACCATGTACTCGAGAATGCGCAGTTCGCGGCGGGGCAGGGTGAGGGCGTGGCCCGCGATCTCGGGGTCACGCCCGTTGAAGAAGACCTGGATCCTGGTCTCGCAGGGCCTCGGCAGGTCGCCCACCCGGCGGCGCGCGATCGCGGCCGTTCGGGCGAGGATCTCGCGGAGATGAATCGGCACGTGCACGACGTCGTCGACGCCCGATTCGAACAGCTCCAGCGTGTTCTTGAGCATCTTCTGGCCACTCATGGCGATGATGGGAGCCGAGGAGCGCTTGCGCATCGCCCGCGGCAGGCTTCCACGGGCGTCGCAATCCCCTAGGAGGAAGGCGTCGACCGCTGCCAGGTCCGATTCACTCGCAGATTGCAGCCAGTCCCAGAATTCTCCGGAGGAGAATCCGATCGACGATACACCTTCGCGAACGAGCCCTCCAACGTAGCTGTTCGTGACGCTCTCGCGATCATCAACGATAATATACATCAGTCTTTTCGCCCCTGTTTCGCACTCGTCGCGGCCGGGTGGGTTGTTGTGATGCCCCGGCACGGCAACCATGCTGTTTGACGACATTCTTCTCCCGCAAACCGTTGTTATGGTTTCGATGTTCGCGGGCAGCCCTACGCATTCAGTGCCTGCGTCTCGCAGGCCTGCTACTTCGACTCGATACTGAACGCTTACTGCGTGAGGCCCGGCGGGTGTCTTACGGATCACCTCGCGGAGCGGATTGAGAAAACGACCTAGAACAGTTGCGCCAAGTTGCTCATCGCGTCTGAACACCACTGAACTGTGTCGATCTCCTCGCCAACTGGCGAGAATCACTTGTGTAGGACCGTAACAACTGCCGATTTCCGATCAAGCGCGCGCAACAAAGCGATTGCTACACGTGCTTGATGCTGTTGGTTTGTTTCGGGTTGTTGCTTTGTATTTTTAAGCGCAACAGTTGATTTGGAAACAAAACTAGTTTTGCGTTGGGGCGGTTCCAAATTTCCGTATGCCTGTAGAATTACAGCTATTTTAGGTGGTGCTGCGGGTCATGTGAATTGAGGGCTTTTCAACCCGGGATTGACTCTCTCGCACTTGTTTCCACATGCGACAATTCGACTCATGTGTGGCGGCGCGACTCCAGCTTGGCGAAATCTTGGCGAGTGTGTGTCTTTCGAGTCGCACTCTCGCCACGTGCATGACGCGTTCGACTCATTTGAGGTCGCCGCTGTCCGCGATGAAGAGTTTTCGATGCGCACGTTTCAGGCAAGCTTCTGCAAATAACGTCGTCGTTCGATAGATCGAACCGAACGGAGCATCATCACATGTTGTCCGATGGGAAAGCTCGTCCCAACGAGACTGCCGAAGTTTCGGCAGCGGCGAAGCCAGCTCCGGAAGTGCGCAACACAAAGGACAGCGCGGCGCAAACGGCGAAACCCGCTGCAAGCGCAAAGCGTGTGTCGGCGGCCGCAAGCGACGAGGTTCTGGCGAAAGAAGCGCTCGAAGGGCTGAAGCGTATTCGCGCCAAGGCGCGCCTCGACAAGATGGCCATACCGACACCCGCGCCGACCGTGATCAAGCCGGCCGTGATCGTCGCGAAGCCGCCGCCGCCCCGTCCGACATGGGTCGCGCCGCTCGCAACATTGGCGGTCGCCGCAATGCTCGTGCTCTGCGCCTGCACCGGCGTGATCGCCTATCTCACGACCCAGCCCGCCCAGAACAACGTCGCGGCCAACGCCGAGATCAGGAATCTGCGCGATACGGTCGCGCAATTGCGCAGGCAGGTATCGGGCGTGTCCGAAAATCTCGACGGTCTGCGCACCGCGGTCGATCAATCGAGCAAGGCGACCAATGATCGCTTCGGCAGGTTCGCCGAGAACCTGGACCGCATCGAGCGGGTGAGCTCGTCCTCTACAGTGAAGCTCGACAAGCTCGCCCAGGCGCAGGCCCAGGTTTCGGCACCGGCGGTGGCGCAACAGCAGCCGTTGCCGCAGCCAGCGCCGATGATGGCCTCGGTCGCGGCGCCCGAGATCACGGGCTCGGTGTCTCCGTCCGAGCGTACGTCGGCGCCGCGCAAGGTGGTCAAGGGCTGGTCGGTCCGCCAGGCCTATGAGGGGATTGCGATCCTGCAAGGCCCGAACGGCGTCATCGAAGCCGTATTGGGGCAGCAGGTGCCCGGGCTTGGCCGCATCGAGGAGATCAGGAGCGAGAACGGGCGTCTGGTGGTGGAGACCAGCGGCGGCGTCGTCTACTCGTCGCGCAAGGCGGCGCCGTGATCGACGCAGCCTTCTATTGGCGGTGATGCTCGAAGCTGGTGCATAGCAGATCGACCTCCGCATCCGCGATCGGTGCGCGAAACAGGCGGCAACTGAACTCGACCGTCGTCTTGCCGTCGGTGGTGGTGCGATCTTCCCGGAGGAAGATGCATCGCTTGCAGACGTCGGTATGGTGCCGCTGTTCGGCTGCGTCCGACTGATCCAGCACGTGCCGGAGCGTGTCACGGAAGCGTATCTTGGTCTCGTCGCCCAGGACGGCGATTGCCTCGAGGAGAACGGTGACGGGGTCGCGCACAAGGAACTTCTTGCCTTGCTGCGTGACGCTCAGCATCACCGACCGCTTGTCCTTGGCGGAGCGCTTTCGCTCCAGATAACCGAGCCGCTCGAGCTCGCCGATGATGAACGAGGCGGTGCCGCGCGTGGTGCCGACATAGCTCGCCAGCGCCGAAGGCGTCCGGGAAAACCGGTTGGCGCGGGAAAGAAATCGCAGCGCCATCCACTCGCGATCACGCAAGCCGTGCTTGGTGCCTTCAAACCACAGGATCCGTGCGACCTGCTCCAACAGTTCAATCGATTCGCGAGCCAAATTCATTTCAGTTCCAGGTCGGATAAAACTTTATTCAATTGAGCCTTTGGTAAGCGCAATCCAGGTGGATGAGAACGCCGCCTCCTTGTGCGGAGATGGAACTTTCCGATCGTGGAACTAGAGCGTCACAAAGAAAGTTCGAGTAAACCGCACGGCTCAAGTCTTCTGAAAATTTCAATCAAATCACGGCAGCGTGCGCGCGAATTGACGGTGATGTGCTCTGCCCGAGCAACATGATGTGTCATTGTCGCCACCGCGGTGTCCATTTGTTGCGGCCGAGCGTTTCGAATGCGCGAACAGATGCATCACCTGCAACGCCTGGCGGCGTGGCCGACCAAGGGAGAACCGTCTTTTTCGGTTAATGGATGTTGCGATGCAATGCGGCTAGACGGTTAAGTCCGGCACACGAGTGAAGCCAGGGAATGTGAGAGTGTCGTTGGGAATCGAGCAAGCCGCGCCGTTCAATGTCAAACGCGCGGCATTGGCAGCCACTATCGGCAACATGCTTGAATTCTACGACTTCATCACCTACAGTTTCTTTGCCATCCAGATCGGCCACAGCTTTTTCCCGACCGGAAGCGAGTATGGCAGCCTGATGCTGTCGCTGGCGACCTTCGGCGCCGGCTTCGTCACGCGGCCGATCGGCGGGATCGTGCTCGGCATCTATTCCGACCGCATCGGCCGGCGTCCCGCCATGCTGCTCAGCTTTGTCCTGATGGGGCTATCGATCCTGACCATCGCACTCACGCCGTCCCATGACTCGATCGGCCTTGCCGCGCCCATCATCGTGATTGCGGCGCGCATGGTGCAGGGTTTCGCCCTGGGCGGCGAGGTCGGGCCGACCACTGCCTATCTCATCGAGATCGCTCCACCCGAACATCGGGCGCTGGTGGTGGCGTGGCAGCCGGCGAGCCAGGAGATCGCCGCGACCGCCGGTGCGCTCGTTGGCGTCATCCTGAGCAAGACGATGGCGCCGGAGATGCTGGATTCCTATGGTTGGCGGGTGGCGTTTCTGATCGGGGCCGTCTGCCTGCCGTTCGGAGTCTGGATGCGACGGACGTTGCCGGAGGCCATTCCGCAGGACATAGCCGCTGCCAGTGCCACCGAGCATACGAGCCATCTCTCACAGGCCGGCCGCCACCTCGGCCTCATTGCACTGGCGTTGATGATCCTGGCCAGCGGCACGATCTCGACCTACGTCACGCAATACATGACGACCTATGTGCAAAACACGCTGCATGTGACGCCGACGCTGGCCTTTGCGGTGTCGCTGGTCAGCAACGGCCTTCAGATCGTCGGCGCACTGTTCGGCGGTTGGCTCGCCGACCGCGTGGGCCGCAAGCCGGTCATGTTCTGGCCGCAGCTCGCGACCCTCCTGCTCACCTATCCGGCCTTCCTGTGGATCGTCCATGCACCGGGCGCGCTCTCGCTCCTGGTCGGCTTCGGCGTGCTGTCGATCATCGGCTCGCTGCCGTTCACCGCGTTCTATGCGACCTTCACCGAGGCGCTGCCTCAGGACATCCGCGGCGGCGTGTTCGCGACCGTCTATGCGGTGGCGATCGCGAGCTTCGGCGGTACGGCGCAGCTCGTGGTTACCTGGCTCCTCCACGTCACCGGCAATCCGCTGGCGCCGTCCTGGTATCTCCTGCTCGCAGCGATCGTCGGACTTGTCGCGATGAGCCTGATGCCCGAAACCGCGCCGCTGAAGAAACCTCAGGGCTTGGCCTGAAGGCAAGCACGCTCGCAGCCTGGTGATTTGCGTTTCGCCGGCAATTATCGGCGAATGCCCCGCCTTCGGGGATATCACCACAGGCAGCAGGAAGAAGGAAAGGGAATAGGCGGATGAGCTTTGAAACCACCATGACGTCCGACGTCGTCGGGCTGACAAAGATCGCCCCGGTCTCGCGCCGCGGATTCATGAGCGCCACCGCGGCCGTCGCCGCCGGCTACACGCTTGCGGCCGGTCCGGTCCGCGCCGGGGTCATTACGACAGATACCGATGGTCTCCAGGCCGGCGACGCCAGGATCAAGGTCGGCTCCGAGGAGATGCCAGCCTATTTCGCCCGTCCCGCCGGCAATACCAAGGCGCCGGTGATCGTCGTGGCCATGGAGATCTTCGGCCTGCACGAATACATCAAGGACGTGACGCGGCGCCTGGCCAAGCTTGGCGCATTCGCCGTCGCGCCCGACTATTACTTCCGCAAGGGCGTCGATCTGACCAAGGTCACCGAGACCAAGGACCTGCTGCAAGTCGTCAATGTCAAGCCGGACGCCGAGCTGTTGTCCGACCTCGATGCGACGGTGTCCTGGGCGGGCTCGCAAGGCGGCGACGCCACAAGGCTCGGCATCATCGGCTTCTGCCGGGGCGGACGTACGGTCTGGGAATATGCCGCTCACAGCGGCGCCCTCAAGGCGGGCGTTGCCTTCTATGGCTCGATCGTCGATCCTGCCAACCCGCTGTGGCCGAAGAGCCCGCTTCAGCTCGCGCCCGAGATGAAGGCGCCGGTGCTCGGCCTCTATGGCGGTGCCGATACCGGCATTTCCGTCGCGCAGGTCGAGCAGCTCAAGGCGGCGCTCGAGCAGAGCAAGAAGACGGCCGAGTTCAAGATCTATCCGGAGGCGCCGCACGGCTTCCATGCCGACTAC
The DNA here is from genome assembly GCF_009759665.1 of Bradyrhizobium cajani. Classification (GTDB taxonomy): domain Bacteria; phylum Pseudomonadota; class Alphaproteobacteria; order Rhizobiales; family Xanthobacteraceae; genus Bradyrhizobium; species Bradyrhizobium cajani. The sequence continues at coordinate 195,040 of NZ_WQNE01000002.1, read as the reverse complement.
CGCGGCAGCTATCGCAAGGATGCGGCGGAGGATGCCTGGAAGCAGGCACAGTCCTGGTTCAAGAAGTACGGCGTCTTGAGCTGACGCTGGTTTCGAAGGGCGGCCTGATCGGCCGCCCTTTTGGTTCAGGTCGCCGAACTCATCGAACCATCGCGCCATAGACGATGTCCTGAACCCGCTCGATGCCTAGATCACGTGCGCACCGGCGCGAAGTCAACTGCGAGCGGGGCATGTCTGGGACGCGTCGGAGCGCCGGAACCCTATCGTCCTTCCCCCGCGCGCCACAGCGCATCGAGGCCGTGCCGATAGGTCGGATAGGCGAGCGTGACGCCGAGCTCGCGCTTCAGCTTCGTATTGGAGACGCGTGCACTGCTGGCATAGAAGCTGCGGGCCATCGCCGACATCTCGGCCGTCGCGAAGGACTGTTCTGGCGGCGGCGCAATGCCCATCAGCTGCGCGGCAAAGGCGATCACGTCCTGCGGCGGCGCCGGCTCGTCGTCGCAGACATTCCAGGTGCCGCCGTCCTGATGGTGAACCGCGGCCATGATCGCGCCTGCGATGTCGTCGACATGGATGCGGTTGAAGACCTGCCCGGCCTTGATGATGCGCCGGGCCGTTCCGGCGCGCAGCGTCGCCAGCGCGTTGCGGCCGGGACCATAGATGCCGGCCAGTCGCAGGATCGCGGCATCGCCGCCTGTCGCGTCCATCCAGGCTTGCTCCGCCGCAAGACGCATGCGCGTGCGTTCGAGCGCAGCCTGCGGCGGCGTGCTCTCGTCCACCCACGCGCCGGCATGATCACCGTACACGCCGATGGTGGAGAGGTAGACGACCTTGCGGCGGCCCGCCGCCAGCACGTCCGCGAAGGCTGCGATTGCGGGATCGCCTGCGGGGCCGGGCGGGATCGAGATGAGAAGGACATCGGCGTCGCGGATACGTTCGACCGTCGCGCGATCGGGAGCGCTCCCGGAAAACGGGTGCACCTCGATGCCGGCGAGGTCGTCCCGCCGTGCGGGATCGCGCACGGTGCAGGCAATTTGCGCGAAGGTGCCGCCGAATCTGCGGACGAAGTGGCGGGCGCTATAGCCAAGGCCAAGAATGAAGAGCCGCATGCATCTGCCGTGCTGGTCGGAGTTCCCTGTCGCGCTCGCGGGCGCGTTCTCGCTCATAAGAGATTTTTGGGTCCGGCAAAAGATATTGCAATTTGTCTCGTCCGCCAGTGCGGGCGATGCTTCCTTATCACGGATGGATTGCAAGGGAGACGTTGTTGACGACCGGGTCGATCATGCAGGCAGAAGCGCCCGCCGCGCCGCCACGCGACGCCGCCGAGCTGATCCGGCGCGCGGCCGCGCTGATCTTCGATGTCGACGGCACCCTGGCCGAGACGGAGGAGCTGCATCGGCTGGCCTTCAACCATGCCTTCGTTCGTCATGGTCTCGACTGGCAGTGGGACCGCGCCGTCTACAAGGACCTGCTGCGGGTGACGGGCGGCAAGGAACGCATGCGCGCCTACCACGCAAGGCAGCGTCTTGCTCCCCCCTTGTCGGACGAGGACATCGCCGCGCTCCACTGCATCAAGACCGCGCATTACGCCGAGCTGGTCGAAACCGGCTGCTGCCCCTTGAGGCCCGGCGTGGCGGATCTGCTCATGGCTGCGAAGGCGCGCGGCCAGCGGCTCGCGATCGCGACCACCACCTCCCACGGCAACATCGATGCGCTGCTGTCGCAGGCTCTTGGCAGGCGCTGGGCCGCGGATTTTGATGCGGTCGTTGCCGGCGACGATGTGCAGCACAAGAAACCCGCGCCGGACGTCTATCTCGAAGTCCTGGCACGACTGAAGCTTGAGCCTTTGGACTGCGTCGCGATCGAGGATTCCGCCAACGGCCTGATCGCGGCTTCGCGCGCCAACATCCCGGTTCTCATCACCCGCAGCATGTTCTTCCGGGAGGATGACTTCACCGAGGCACAGGTCGTGCTGGACGATCTGTCAGGCCTGGATGATGCGGCCAAATAAAAAACCGAAAAACAACCCCATGCACAGTAGACCGCGCCGGCATGGTTGCCGCGTTCAGTGGACGCGGCGGCTCGTTCTATCGTCCTCATCCTGCTCGACAATTTGCGCGATTGGGCTCGACTGGTGGTGCACGAGGCGCCAGCCGTCGCCGACGCGCCGAAAATGGTTGGCAGCAGCCAAAGCAGTGCCGTCGACGATCTCGATGCAGAGCACGCGCGCGCTGTCGCCGTCGACGATCGCCTGGGGCTCGGCGCAGACGATCTGCGGCCGTTCCGGATTTTGCAGGATGTCGCGCCAGCTTCCGATCACGGTGGCGCGCCCGATGATCGCCGGCCAGCCGGGATGGATGCAGGAAATGGCATCGTCATCCGCCCACATCCGCTCCATGCCGGCGATGTCGCCGGTCGAGAAGGCGGCGTAGAAGGCCGCGTTGGCGGCGATCACCTTGCTGTCCTTTGCCATGGCTCTCGGGTGGGGCAATGGCAGACAAAAATCAAGCGCGACTTCTGTTTGATTTTGCGTCGATTTTGACCGCAGTGCAGCATTGCCCGCTTTGTGGTCACGCCGAGACGTGCGTCGCGACCGCCCGCCGTGCACCTTCCGCATAGAGACGGCCGAGCGCCGAGGTCACGGCCTCGCGCAGGCGCGGCTCGGCCCCTAGGGGGCCGAACACCTTCTCGACGGCGAGCAGTGCAGGCGCGAGCCGCTCGGCGACGGGACCTGCCTCGCGCGCCAGGCCTGCGAATTCGGCGGCGAGCGGATCGCGCACGTCGATCGCGCGACCCTGTTCGTCGAGGCCGGTGACGTAACGCATCCAGCCCGCCACCGCGAGCGCGTGCGTTGTGATCGGCAAATCCTTGCGCAGGCGGTCCAGCATCGCGCCGAGCAGGCGCTGCGGAAGTTTTTGCGAACCGTCCATGGCGATCTGCCAGGTGCGGTGATGCAGCGCCGGATTGGAAAAGCGCCTGAGCAGCGAGGCGCGATAGCCGGCTAGGTCCGTGCCTGACGGCATGGTCAGCGTCACCGCGGCCTCCTCCATCACCTGTGCGGCAAGGCGCGCGAAATGCGGATCCCGCATGGTGTCGGCGATGGTCTCGTAACCCGCGAGGTAGCCGAGATAGGCCAGCGCGGAATGGCTGGCGTTGAGCAGCCGCAGCTTCATCAGCTCGAACGGCCTGACGTCGGTGACGAGCTCGACCCCCGCGGCGGCAAGATCGGGCCGCCCCGCCGTGAAGCGGTCCTCGACCACCCATTGCGTGAAGGGCTCGGTCATCACCGGCCAGGCGTCGCGCATGCCCAGCGCGGATGACACCGCATCCCGGTCGGCGTCCGTCGTCTCCGGCACGATGCGGTCGACCATGGTCGAGGGGAAGGCGACCGTGTCCGCGATCCACTTGCCGAGGTCCTTCGACCGCAGCGCGGCGAACTGCGTCACGATCCGCTGCACGGTGTGGCCGTTGGCGGCGAGATTGTCGCAGCACAGCACGGTGAAGGGCGAAAGGCCCCGTGCGCGCCGGCGCGCCAGCGCAGCCACGATGAAGCCGGGCGCCGAGCGCGGCGCGTCGAAATTGTTCAGATCGTGCACGACGTCAGGATGCCGCTCGTCGAGATCGCCGGTCTGCGGCGTGTGGCAATAGCCCTTCTCGGTGACGGTGAGCGAGACGATGCGAATGGCGGGATCGGCCATCCGCTCGACCAGCCGCGCCGGGTTCTCGCGCGCGACGACGCTGTCGAGCAGCGCACCAATGACACGATGCTCGGTGCCTTCGGCGGCACGGACGGCGACCGTGTAGAGATGGTCCTGCGGGGCGAGGGCATCGCGCGTATCCGGGCTGCGCAGGCTGGCGCCGACGATGCCCCAGGCGTTGCTGCCTGCGGCAATACAATCGTCGATCACGACGGCCTGATGCGCGCGATGAAAGGCCCCCAGGCCGAGATGGACGATGCCGGGCGTGACGCGTGAACGGTCATAGGCCGGGCGGCGGATGCCAGGTGGCAGCCGGTCGAGATTGGCGCGGCCAAGGCGCATTGAATTAAGGCGCATCGACGTCTCCCCCTTGCTTTGGCCGCTGCTTGACATGGCGTCCGTCCTCGGTCAATGCTTCGGTCAATTGGTAAGACCAATTTTCCAAAATTGGCGGGCCGACGGGGACGAACCCGGCGCGGCCCCTTTCGGGGAGGCCAGCGTGCCGCTGGAAGCTGTGGAGGCGAGACGGCTCTATCGCCAGGTCGCCGATCAATTGCGAAGCCTGATCGACAGCGGCGAGTACGCGGTCGGCAGTCGCTTGCCGACCGAGCGCGAGCTCGCCGAGCAGCTTAGAGTTTCGCGGCCGACGGTCCGCGAGGCCCTGATCGCGCTCGAGGTCGAAGGCCGCCTCCGCATCCGCGTCGGCTCCGGCATCTATGTGATCGAACCCGCCGCCGTTGCCGCGCCTGCATCCGCTTCCGTTCCCGTCATCGAGGGCCCGTTCGAGCTGCTGCGTGCCCGCGAATTCCTGGAAAGTGCCATCGCGGAGCAGGCCGCACGCGTGGCGACGAAGGACGATGTCGCGCGCATCGATGCGTCCCTTGTTGCGATGGAGAATGTCGAGCATCCCGGCGAAGCCTCGATGGTCCACGACCGCGCGTTTCACATTGCGATCGCCGGAAGCCTCGGCAATGCCGTCCTGGTGCGCGTGGTCGGCGAGCTGTTCGACCAGCGTCTCAATCCGTATTTCGCGCAGCTTGCGCACTATTTCGAAAGCCCCGGCACCTGGCGCACCGCGCTCGACGAGCATCGCGCCGTGCGCGACGCGATCGCGGCGCATGATCCGCAAGCCGCGCGCGAAGCGATGCGCGATCATCTGGCGCGCTCGCAGGAACGCTTTGCGCAGAACTTTGGCGCCGAGAACGCGGCAGGATCGTCTTCCGGACGCAGCCGTACGGCGCGAACGACGGCAGAGCCGTCAAAGCCGAAACATGCGCCGAAAAAGAACCGGGCCGCGAGCAGCGACGCTGCTCGCGGCGATGAGATTGGGCGGCCCGCATCCGCGTTGGGTCGGGCGAACAAGAAGCAGACTTGAGAGATGGAGGAAAAGTCAGTGTTGAAGAAGATGACAACGGTGCTTGCGGTCTCGGCCGCGGCAATGCTTGCGACGACCCAGGCCGGCCTGGCGCAGACCAAGCTCAAATGGGCCCATGTCTACGAGACCTCGGAGCCGTTCCACACCGCTTCGGTCTGGGCCGCGCAGGAGATCGGCAAGCGCACCAACGGGCGCTACCAGATCGAGGTCTATCCGGCCTCCCAACTCGGCAAGGAAGCCGACATCAACCAGGGCCTTTCGCTCGGCTCGGTCGATATCATCATCTCCGGCTCGAGCTTCGCGGCCAAGAGCTTCCAGCCGATCGGCGTGACCTATTATCCCTACACCTTCCGCAACGCCGACCATCTGCTCGCCTACACCAAGAGCGACATCTTCAAGGAGCTCGCCAAGGGCTATGAGGACAAGAGCGGCCACCACATCGTCGCGGTGACCTACTACGGCGTGCGCCAGACCTCGTCGAACAAGCCGATCAAGACCTGCGCCGACATGAAGGGCCTGAAGATGCGCGTGCCCGACGTTCCGGCCTATCTCGCGATGCCGCGCGCCTGCGGCGCCAACACCGCGCCGATCGCCTTCGCCGAAGTCTATCTCGCGCTTCAGAACGGCACCGTCGAGGCGCAGGAGAATCCGCTGACCACGATCGAGGCCAAGAAGTTCTACGAGGTGCAGAAGCACATCGTGCTGACCGGCCACATCGTCGACCACCTCAACACCGTGATCGCCGGTGCGCTGTGGAAGAAGCTCAGCGACGAGGACAAGAAGATCTTCACCGACGTCGCCCAGGAAGCCGCCGCCAAGGCGACCGAAGAGATCAAGCAGAACGAAGCCAAGCTGGTCGCCTTCTTCAAGGAGAAGGGCCTGACCGTGACCGAGGTCGACAAGAACGAGTTCCGCGACACCGTGCTGAAGAACGTCGCGTTCGAGACGTTCGGTTACCGCAAGGCCGACTGGGAGCGGATCCAGGACGTGAAATAACCAACGCCCGTCGTTCCGGGGCTCGCGAAGCGAGAACCCGGAACCTCGAGATTCCGGGTTCGGCTCTTCGAGCCGCCCCGGAATGACGTGAGTCAATCACGTGAGCGAGTTTTGAGGAGTAACCCCATGTCGACCGCCGAAATACACCGGCAGATCACCGCCGATGAGATCGCCCATACTTTCGAGGAAGAGGCGACGCCGAAGGTCGATCTCGGCATCTACGCTTTCGAGGACTGGCTGGCGCTGGCGATTTTCTGGGTCATGGCGCTTGCCGTCTTCCTCCAGTTCTTCACCCGCTACGTGCTCAACGACAGCTATGCCTGGACCGAGGAGATCGCGACCTATTGCCTGATCGGCGTGGTTTTCATCGGCTCCTCGATGTGCGTGCGGCTGTCGCGGCACATCCAGGTCGATCTCGTCTACCGCTATCTGCCGCATCTCGTGGCGCGCGCGCTGTCGACCGCGATCGACCTGATCCGGATCGCCTTCTTCGGCTACGCCATCAAGCTGGTCTGGGTCTACATCCAGATCATCGGCGACGAGCAGATGACCACGATCAATCTTCCCAAGGACTACGTTTATTACGCGGTGCTGCTCGGCTTCGTGCTGATGTTCGCACGCTCCGTACAGGTGGCGCTACAGAACTGGCGGCAGGGCTACTCGGTCCTCGAACGTCCCGGTGCCTACGACGGATCGGAAGGATAGGACCATGCTGCTGTTGCTCGGAGGCTTTCTCATCCTGATGCTGCTCGGCGTTCCCGTGGCGATTGCCATGGCGGTGTCGTCGCTGCTCTACATCCTGGTCAGCGGCGTGACGCCCGATGTCACGCTGGCGCAGCGCATGATCGCCGGCGTCGAGAGCTTTCCGCTGCTTGCCGTGCCGTTCTTCATCCTGGCCGGCAATCTCATGAACATCGCCGGCGTCACCGGCCGCATCTACAAGTTCGCGGTCGCGCTGGTCGGCTGGATGCGCGGCGGCCTCGGTCACGTCAACATCATCGGCTCGGTGATCTTCTCCGGCATGTCCGGCACTGCGATTGCGGATGCCGCCGGGCTCGGCACCATCGAGATCAAGGCGATGAAGGACCACGGCTACTCCACCGAGTTCTCGGTCGGCGTCACCGCGGCCTCGGCGACGCTCGGCCCGATCATTCCTCCGTCGCTGCCCTTCGTGATCTACGGCATGATGGCGAACGTCTCGATCGGAGCGCTGTTCCTGGGCGGCGTCATTCCGGGCGTCGTCCTGACGCTGTTCATGATGGCCACGGTCACCTACTTCGCGCACAAGAACAAATGGGGCAGCGACACGCCGTTCTCCTGGCCGCAGCTCGGCTCGGCCGGACTCGAGATCGCCATCGTGCTCGCATTCCCGCTCGCGATCTGGCTGATGGTGCTGGCGGGCATGTCGACCAACATGGCCGTCGTCATCGGTCTCGGCACGCTGCTGGCGATCGACTGGTATTTCGACTTCTCGGCGGTGATGGCGCTGATGGCGCCGGTGATCCTGATCGGCGGCATGACGCTCGGCTGGTTCACGCCGACGGAGGCCGCGGTGGCCGCAGTGATCTGGTCGCTGTTCCTCGGTCTCGTGCGCTACCGCACCATGACGTTCCAGACCGTCGCCAAGGCGACCTTCGACACCATCGAGACCACGGCCTCGGTGCTGTTCATCGTCACCGCCGCCTCGATCTTCGCCTGGCTGCTGACGGTGTCGCAGGCAGCCCAAATGTTGTCGGACTGGATGCTCAGCATCACCCACAACAAATGGGTGTTCCTGGCGCTCGCCAACATCCTGATCCTGTTTGTCGGCTGCTTCATCGACACCACGGCGGCGATCACCATCCTGGTGCCGATCCTGCTGCCGATCGTGCTCAAGCTCGGCATCGATCCGATCCATTTCGGTCTGATCATGACGTTGAACCTGATGATCGGCCTGTTGCATCCGCCGCTCGGCATGGTGCTGTTCGTGCTCGCCCGCGTGGCAAAGCTCTCGGTCGAGCGGACGACGGTCGCGATCCTGCCCTGGCTGGTGCCGCTGCTCCTCGCGCTGATCGCGATCACCTACATTCCCGACCTGACTCTCTGGCTGCCAAAATACATGGGACTCTCCAAATGACCTCCATCGCTCTCGCCGCAACCCTGTTCGGTCCCGAAGACCTGCGCATGGTCGATCATCCGCTCGACAAGCTCGCAGACGGCATGGTGCGGATCCGCTTCGGCGCCGGCGGCATCTGCGGCTCGGACATGCACTATTTCCGCCATGCCCGCACCGGCGATTTCGTGGTGAAATCGCCGCTGGTGCTCGGCCACGAGATCTCGGGCGAGGTCGTGGAGATCGCAGGGTCCGCGGCGAACCTGAAGGTCGGCGACCGCGTCGCCGTCAACCCGTCGCGCTGGTGCGGCCATTGCGTTGCCTGCCGCGAAGGCCGGCCGAACCTTTGCGACAACATCTACTTCATGGGATCGGCTTCGAAGACGCCGCACATGCAGGGCGGCTTCGCCAATTTCTTCGACGCGATCCCGGCGCAATGCGTGAATATCCCGGATCATGTGTCTTATCAGGCGGCGGCGCTGGCCGAGCCGCTCGCGGTCTGCCTGCACGCGGTCGCGCGTGCCGGCAACATCGAGGGCAAGCGCGGCATCATCTTCGGTGCGGGCCCGATCGGGCTTTTGACCATGCTCGCCGCGCGCCGCGCCGGCATGAACGACATCACGGTGGCCGACATCGCGCCGGCGCCGCTCGCCTTTGCGACCCGGCTCGGCGCCTCGCATGTCGAGAACGTCTCGGGCGGCGAGGAGGGCCTGAAGGCGCAGGCCGCCGCGCGTCCCTATGACGTCGCCTTCGAGGTCTCGGGCACGGCGGCGGGCCTTGCCAGCGCAATCGGCATCGTCAGGCGCGGCGGCGTCGTGGTGCAGATCGGTAATCTGCCGGGCGGCCAGATCCCGACGCCCTCGAATGCCGTGATGGCCAAGGAGATCGACCTGCGCGGCTCGTTCCGGTTCGGCTTCGAGTTCATGACCGCGGTGGAACTGATTGCCGACGGCAGCGTCGACGTGCTGTCGCTCGTCACGGCCGAGCGGCCGTTGTCGACCGCGCCTGACGCGCTGCGGCTGGCGCTCGACCGCTCGCAGAGCGTCAAGGTCGTGCTGACCGCGAACTGATCGGAGACTGCACATGATGCTGGAGGGATGGCGCTGGTACGGGCCGGATGATCCGGTCTCGCTCGACGATGTCAGGCAGGCCGGGGCGACGGACATCGTCTCGGCGCTGCATCAGGTGCCGATCGGCGAAGCCTGGACGCGCAAGGCGGTCGAGGAACGCAAGAACTTCATCGAGCGTGGCCAGCCCGGCCGCTCGCAGCTGACCTGGTCGGTGGTGGAATCGATTCCGATCCCCGACGACGTCAAGCGGCTCGGGGGCAAGGCGACGAAGTCCATCGAAGCCTGGATCGCGAGTCTTGAGGCGGTGGCCGCCACCGGCATCAAGATCATCTGCTACAATTTCATGCCGGTGGTCGACTGGTGCCGCACCGATCTGGAATGGGAGCTGCCGAACGGCGCCCGCGCCATGCGCTTCGACCAGGACCGCTTTGCGGCGTTCGAGCTGCACATCCTCAAGCGGCCTGCTGCCGTGCAGGAGTATTCGCCGGAGCAGCAGGCCCGCGCGAAAAAGCTGTTCGAGCAGATGAGCCAGGCCGACATCGACTATCTCGTCATGGTCATCGCCAGCGCGCTGCCGGGCTCGACCACCGAGCCGATGACCATCCCGCAATTCCGCGACCGGCTGGAAACGTATCGCGACATCACGCCGGCGCTGCTGCGCCAGCATCTCGCTGAGTTCCTTGCGCGCGTCACACCGGTCGCCGAGCAGCTTGGTGTGTCCCTGACCTTGCACCCCGACGATCCGCCGCGGTCGCTGTTCGGCCTGCCGCGCGTCGCGTCGACCGCGGACGATTATCAGGCGCTGTTCGACGCCGTGCCGTCGAAGGCCAACGGCATCTGCCTGTGCACGGGCTCGCTCGGCGTGCGCGCGGAGAATGATCTCCTAGCAATGGCCGAACGCTTCGGCCCGCGCATCGCCTTTGCCCATTTGCGCGCGACCAAGCGCGAGGCCGATGGCCTGTCCTTCTACGAATCCGATCATCTCGACGGCGACGTCGACATGATCGCAGTGCTCAAGGCGCTGTTGAAGGAGAACGCGCGGCGCGCGCCCGGCAAGAGAATCGTGTTCCGTCCCGATCACGGCCATCGGATGCTGGACGATCTCGCCGCCACCAAGCGCACCAATCCCGGCTACACGGCGATCGGCCGCCTGCGTGGCCTCGCCGAGCTCCGCGGCGCCATCAGCGCGATCGAGCATCGGTGAGACTCTTCGCCTCTCCTCGCGCCTGTCCGCCGAAGCTTTAGCGAAGGCAGATGCGGGCGGAGGCCGGAATGCGCGCGAGGCTCTATCCACATCGTCATTGCGAGCGCAGCGAAGCAATCCAGAGTCTTTCCGCGGAGCGATTCTGGATTGCTTCGCTGCGCTCGCAATGACGGTGTTGACGCGGCTGTTTAACTCTCGCCTTATTGTCGTCCCGGCGAAGGCCCTTGCTTCGCCGTCAGCCACGCCAAGATCATCTCCACGATCTGCGTCCGGCTCTTCGCCAGCATGCTGGGCTCGCTGAGGTCGCGGTCGAACAGGGCGCCGAAGGTGTGGCGGTTGGCGACGCGGAAGAAGCAGTAGGAGGAGATGGCCAGGTGTAGGTCGATGGCGTCGACGTCGTCGCGGAAGACACCCTCGCTGCGGCCGCGCGCGAGGATGCCGTCGAGCGTCGCGATCACGCTGGCGTTGAGCTGACGCAGCTGAAGATTCTGCTTCAGGTGCTTGCCGTGGTGGATGTTCTCGATGCTGACGAGGCGGATGAAGCTCGGGTTGCGCTCGTCATGGTCGAAGGTCGCCTCGATCAGGCGGCGCAATCCCTCGCGCGCGTCGCAGCTTTCGATGTCGAGCTGGTCCTCCAGCGCGCGGATGCTGCGATAGGCCTCCTCCAGCACCGCGAGGTAGAGCTGCTCCTTGCCGCCGAAATAATAGTAGATCATCCGCTTCGACGTGCGCGTCTGGGCGGCGATCGCGTCAACCCGGGCGCCGGAATAGCCCTCGCGGGCGAATTCCTGCATCGCCACTTCGAGGATGTCGCGCTTGGTGCGCTCGGGGTCGTTGGTGCGCTTCGATGGGGGCGGCATGCGTTTGAGCGTCGCTGTCTGATGGCCCTGACGCTGAAGCCAGCAGGGCTATGGCACAGGCGAGATACATCATCCGATCGCGAAATCGGCCGCAGTCTCTGCGTGAATTGCGGTGGTGTCGAATGTCTCGACTGACGTGTCGTCCGGACCGACCAGCATGGTGATCTCGGTGCAGCCGAGGATGATGCACTCCGCGCCTGCGGCGACGAGCGCTGCCATCACGTCCTGATAGCGCCGGCGCGAGGGAGCGGCGACGATTCCAAGGCACAGCTCATCATAGATGATGCGGTTCACATCGGCGCGCTCATCGGCGGGAGGAATCAGGACGTCGAGATCATGCGCACGCAGCCGATCGATGTAGAAATGTTCCTCCATCGTGAATTTGGTGCCGAGCAGCCCAACCCGCCGATACCCTTTCGCCCGAATCCGCTGCGCCGTTGCGTCGCCGATGTGAATGAACGGAACGGTCACGCTCGACATGATCTCGGGTGCCAATTTGTGCATCGTGTTCGTGCACAACGCGATCGCACGCGCGCCGGCGCTTTCGAGGCGCCGTGCGACCTCGGCCAGGCTGGCCGCCGCTTCGCTCCAGCGGCCGGCGTATTGCATCTCCTTGATGCCTTGAAAATCGTAGGAGTACATCAGCAGCGGGGCCGAATGCAGCTTGCCCATGCGGTCGCGCACCCGCTCATTGATGAGCTTGTAGTAGAGCGCGGTGCTCTCCCAGCTCATGCCTCCAATCAGGCCAACGGTTTGCATTCCGGCGCTCCCGACGATTTGGTTCGGCCGGATCGTAGACGAACAAGCCGAAGTTCGCCATCATGATGGAGCGAATGACTGGATTTCGGCGTTTGGCCATGGCGAACGCCGCCAACGCGCGGGCCGTTGCCTCAAGGCCGGATCGCGGACCTGCTGATCGCGGGGCGATCAGGACCGAATCCTCATGGATCTCTGGCAAGGCGGCACTTCGACGCGAAGCGATTTCCAACAGCTTGAGCGCAGGTCAGTCTGCCTTCATCAGCCCGTGCCGTCATTTCTGTTCGTTGTGCACGACCAGCACCGGCACGCTTCCGTCCGCCAGGACCTCCGATGTTTGACTCCCGAGGAACAGCTTCTTGAGACCGCGGCGTCCGTGGGAGCCCATGACGATCAAGTCGCAGCCTCCCGATTTTGCCGTTGCGATGATCGTGGTGGCCGGGTGCGCATTCGGAACATGCAGGAGTTCTGCTGATATCCCGACCTGCTCCGCTATGGTGCGCGCTTCATCGAGGAATTTGCCCGCGCGTTGCTTGGAAGCCGCGTCAAAGGCATCAATCTCTTGCTGCGACGGTATCCATCCCGAGGCGTGTCCGCTTCCGTAGTCGATCGGCAGCGATTCTGTCACGGCGATGACTGTCACTTTGGCCTTCAGGGCCTTCGCCAAGGCAATCCCATGCCTGAGGCCGTTTCTCGCGACCTCCGATCCATCTGTACTCAAGAGAATATGGGCGTACATTTGTGGGCTCGCTTTCTCGATGACATTGTCACCGTCTTCCGGCGCGCTGGTTCGATCTTCAGGCGGGTCCGCACGTCATGGACAGACCAGTACCGGGATTTTCGCGTGCGCCAGCACCTTGTTCGTCACGCTGCCGATGAGAAGCGCAGAGAGCCCGCTTCGCCCATGCGACGACATGACGATGAGGTCACACCCCTCGTCCGCGGCTGCCGCGATGATGGCTTGATGGGGTTGCCCGCTCTCCGTTTGGATCGTCTCGCAGGAAACACCGGCCGTCCTGGCCGCACTTGACGCGCGATCCAACACGTTCGCGGCCTGCTCCTTGCGAAACTCGACATATGTCGCGACGGCTTCAAGGAACCGGCCTGATACTTCTGAAAACGGTTCCACGACGAAGATGACGGAGACGGTGGCTCCAAGGGATTTCGCGAGCGCCAATCCGTGCGCTACCCCACGCTCCGCTAGCTCAGACCCATCTGTCGGAATGAGAATATGCCGGTACATGCTATACCTCCCGATTATCCGGACGTATCGCTGACTTGCAAAAGGTAAGCTTGGCTCGCCTTTCGGATGTAGTCTTTAGATATATCAACCTATACAGATGTCAGCAATCGGCTCAGCCCGATGTCTGCCCGGGGTCCGCTAAGGATTTCAGCCGCTCGCTGCGAGGCCGGCTTTTGCGAGCAGGTCGCGGCCGAGCACGAGACGCAGCGGCACCGAGACCCAGCGCGGCGCCGTCGTGCGCAGAATGCCGACGACCAGTCCGATCAGGAGGCCCGCGGCCACCGTGATCATCGTGTAGAAACGGTGAGCAGGAGCCCTTGCCAGATCAGGCCCCAATACGGCTTGAGCGCCGCGAACTCCCAGACATACATCGTCGAAGGCCGTCAGAACTGCACTTCGCCGGGAATGTCGTCCGCGCCGAGGCCGACGGCCTCGAAGCCCTTCAGCATCCATTCGCGGGTCTGGCCCAGCGAGCGGTTGTAGTCGGCCCAGGCGCTGAGGAAGTCCTTGTAGCGCCGATCGGCTTCGGCGCGGATGCCCATGTTGGTCGGCAGCGTCAGCAGCGGCCGCGGCACCGCAAGCTCGCCGAGCGTCGGGTTCTTCTTCAGGGTCGCAACCGACAGCACCGCCAGCGAGATGTTGCAGTCCGCGCGACCGGTCGCGACGGCGAGGATCGCCTCGTTGCGCTCCTTGAAGCCGAGGATGTTCGCCTTCGGGCAGTAGCGGCGCGCGATGGTCTCGTGGGTCGAGCCGATGTCGACGGCGATCTTGACCTCGGGCTTGTTGAGCTCGGACCAGGTTTGCGGCTTGGCGAAGCCCTTCTTGGTGATGACGGTGAAGGAGTGCACCAGGATCGGCGTGGAGAAGTCGATGACCAGCGAGCGCTCCGGCGTCGGATTGACGGCGAAGGCGAGGTCGATCTTGTCGGCCTGGAGATCCAGGATCTGGTTGCCCCAGGTCGATTCCAGCGTCTCGACCTTGGCGACGCTGGTGAGTGCGTCCCTGCGATTCATGGCAGTTCTCCTGGGCAGTCTCTTCAAGACATTTAGACCCGGCGTCTGGACTATTTCTGTATTCAGACTAAAATGCAATACGGTATTTTAGCTGGGGCAGGAAAGAACAATCACGTGCGCGCTCTCTTCGTCGACGCCAACGACACCCTTGCTGCGGTGACAGAAAAGCTGCTGCGCTCGCAGGACCTGCCGATCGGCATCAACCGCAATCCCTCGATCAAGCCCGACGACCTGCCCGGCCTGCTCGACGGTATCGAGATCATGATCGTCGACCACACCGCAGTGCCGACGGCGATTGCGGCCAAGTGCGCTGCCCTGAAGCATGTCGTCTTCCTCGGCACCGGCGCGCGCAGCTACATGAATCCGGAAGAGCTGGCCGACCGCGGCATCGCCGTTCACACCATCAAGGGCTATGGCGACACCGCGGTCGCCGAATGCGCGATTGCGCTGATGTGGGCGTCCGCCAAGAGCTTTGGCGAGATGGATCGCGGCATGCGCGAGGGCAACTGGCTGCGCCGCGACGCGGTCCAGCTCACGGGCAAGACGCTCGGCCTGATCGGCTTTGGCGGTATCGCGGCGGAAGCCGCGCGCATGGCGCTCGGCTGCGGCATGAAGGTGATTGCCTGGAACAGGTCGCCGAAGACGCACGCGAGCGTCGAATTCGTTTCGCTCGAGACGCTGCTCGCGGACAGCCATGTCGTCTCGCTGCATCTGCTCCTCAACGACGAGACCAAAGGTTTCCTGTCGCGCGAGCGCATCGCGCAGATGCGGCCCGGCAGCATCCTGGTCAACACCGCGCGTGGCGCCGTGGTCGACGAGGACGCGATGTGTGATGCGCTACGCTCGGGCCACATCGCCCACGCCGGGCTCGACGTCTTCACCGTCGAGCCGTTGCCAAAAGGCCATCCACTAACGAAGCTGCCGAACGTGACGCTGTCGGCGCATTCGGCGTTCCGCACGCCGGAGGCGAGCGACAATCTCATCGGCGCCGCGCTCGATCATTGCCGCCGCATCATCGCGTCGTGCAAACAGCAGGGGCGGGCATGACGCCTGCGCAGGGTGCGAGAAGCCTTTCGATCTTGCGCGCCCTGCCGGCCTGTCATACGCCACCTCCGAACAACATTTTCGCGAGGCGATGAGGCGCATCGCCAAAGCCTTGAGGGAGCCGTCATGTCCATTCGCAATACCCGCACCGGGGGCCAGATCCTGATCGATCAGCTCGTCGCCCAAGGCGTCGAGCGCGTCACCTGCGTGCCGGGCGAGAGCTATCTGGCGGCGCTCGATGCGCTGCATGACAGCCCGATCGACGTCGTGATCTGCCGCGCCGAAGGCGGCGCCGCGATGATGGCGGAAGCCTATGGCAAGCTCACGGGCCGTCCCGGCGTCTGTTTCGTCACCCGCGGTCCCGGCGCGACCAACGCCAGCCACGGCGTCCACATCGCGATGCAGGATTCGACGCCGATGATCCTGTTCGTCGGCCAGGTCGACACCGGCATGCGCGAGCGCGAGGCGTTTCAGGAGCTCGACTACAAGGCGGTGTTCGGCACCATGGCGAAATGGGCCGTCGAGATCGACCGCCCCGACCGCATTCCGGAGCTGGTGGCGCGCGCCTTCCGCGTCGCCATGCAGGGCCGCCCCGGTCCCGTGGTGATCTCGCTGCCGGAGAACATGCTGACCGAGACCGCGGCCGTTGCCGATGCCATGCGCATCGAGCCGGCGGTGAGCTGGCCTGCGCCATCGGACGTCGAACGCGTCGGTGCCATGCTCGCGAGCGCCAAGGCGCCGCTCGTCATCCTCGGCGGCTCGCGCTGGACGGATGAGGCGACCAAAAGCATCGCGCGCTTTGCCGAGCGGTTCGACCTGCCGGTCGCAACCTCGTTCCGCCGGGCCTCGCTGATCGACGCCGATCACTCGCATTATGCCGGCGATCTCGGCATCGGGCCGAGCCCCGGCCTGAAGGCGCGCATGGAGGGCGCCGATGTCATCCTGCTCATCGGCGGCCGCATGTCGGAGATGCCGTCCTCGTCCTACACGCTGCTCGACATTCCGACCCCGCAGCAGAAGCTGATCCATGTGCATCCGGGCTCGGAAGAGCTCGGCCGCGTCTATCAGCCGGCGCTGGCGATTCAGGCGACGCCGGCCGCGTTCGCCGCCGCCGTCGAGACGCTGAAGCCTTCCGGCGCAATTGCCTGGAAGGGTGAGGCCGCGAAAGCGCATGCCGATTATCTCGCCTGGACCGAGAAGGCGCGCGAGCTGCCGGGTTCGTTCCAGTATGGCCAGGTCATGACCTGGCTGCGCGATCGCCTGCCGAAGGACGCGATCGTCTGCAACGGCGCCGGCAATTATGCCGGCTGGATCCATCGCCATCACCGCTTCCACAGCTTCGCCGCCCAGCTCGCGCCGACCTCGGGCTCGATGGGCTATGGCGTGCCGGCGGGCGTGCTGGCCAAGCGGCAATATCCGGATCGCGTGGTCGTTGCCTTCGCGGGCGACGGTTGCTTCCTGATGAACGGCCAGGAGTTCGCGACCGCCGTTCAGTACGACGCGCCGCTGGTCGTCATCGTCGTCGACAATTCGCAATACGGCACCATCCGCATGCATCAGGAACGCGACTATCCCGGCCGCGTCGTCGGCACCCAGCTCAAGAACCCCGACTTCGCGATGTACGCAAAAGCGTTCGGCGGCCATGGTGAGCGCGTTGAGCGCACCGAAGAGTTTGCGCCGGCCTTCGAGCGTGCGCTGGCCTCGGGCAAGCCGGCGATCCTCCACTGCATCATCGATCCGCGTGCGATCTCGGTCGGCAAGGACTTTGTTCCGCAGGTCAAGGCTTAGCCGATGGCGACCGGCCGCCATGTCGCCATCATCGGTGCCGGCGCGGTCGGCGTGATCAGCGCCATCGAGGCGCTGCGCGAGGGCCATCGCGTCACGCTGATCGATCCGGGCGAGCCTGGCGGCGAACAGGCGGCGAGCTATGGCAATGCCGGCTGGCTGTCCTCGCATTCGGTGATCCCGCCGGCCGAGCCGGGCGTCTGGAAGAAGGTGCCGGGCTATTTGATGGATCCGCTCGGCCCGCTCGCGATCCGCTGGTCTTATTTGCCGAAGGCGCTGCCCTGGCTGATCAAGTACCTGCTGTCGGGCTGGACCGAGGCGCGGGTCGAGAAGACCGCGTTTGCGCTCCGCGATCTGCTAAGGGACGCGCCGCTGCTGCACAAAAAGCTCGCGGAAGAGGCGGGCGTGCCCGAATTGATCGAGCGCAACGGCGTGATGCACGTCTTCGCCTCGCGCGGCAATTTCGACAACGATCTCGGCTGGCGCCTGCGCAAGAAGGTCGGCGTCGAATGGCTGGAGCTTTCCGCCGACGAGATGCGCCAGCGCGAGCCGGACCTGCATCCGCGCTACACCTTTGGCGTGGTGGTGGAGGAGGCCGGCCGCTGCCGCGATCCCGGCGCTTATGTCGCTGCCCTCGCGCAACATGCGCTCGCAATCGGCGCCAAGCTCATGCGCGCCAAGGCGACGGGCCTCAAGCTTGACGGCAACAAGCTCGTCGCCGTCCTCACCGAGACCGGCGAGATTCCGTGCGATGCCGCGGTGGTCGCCGCCGGCGCCCGCTCGAAGCAGCTCACCGCGTCCGTCGGCGATCCGCTGCCGCTCGAGACCGAGCGCGGCTATCACGTCATGATCGAAAATCCCGAGGCGGGTCCGCGCAGCTCGATGATGGCGTCCGATGCCAAGATGGTGGTGAACTGGACCGATAGGGGCTTGCGTGCCGCCGGCACGGTCGAGATCGCCGGGCTCGAAGCCACGCCGAACTGGAAACGCGCCGAGATCCTGCGCAACCACCTCTTCAGCATGTTCCCCAAGCTGCCGAAGGACATCCCGGCCTCGCGTATCAAGACCTGGTTCGGTCACCGGCCGAGCATGCCGGATGGCCGTCCCTGCATTGGCTATGCGCGCGCTTCGCGCGACATTGTGTATGCGTTCGGCCATGGCCATGTCGGCCTGGTCGGCTCGGCCCGTACCGGCCGTCTCGTCGCCCAGCTTCTGAGCGGCAAGCAGCCCGAGATCCCGCTGGCACCGTTCGCACCCAATCGCTTTCTCTGAGGATCGCACCATGACCTCTCCAGCCAACCCTTCTTCCCGTATCGCGCGTGGCGGCAAGGCCATCTATGGCGCGCCGCTCGGCATCCTGATGCTGGAAGCGCGCTTTCCCCGCATTCCCGGCGACATGGGCAACGGCACGACCTGGCCGTTCCCGGTGCTCTATCGCGTGGTGAGCGGCGCTTCGCCGGAGAAGGTGGTGCTGAAGGGCGCCGCCGGCCTGCTGCCTGATTTCATCGATGCGGCCAAGGATCTGGTGCGGCTCGGGGCCGAAGCCATCACCACCAATTGCGGCTTCCTGTCGCTGTTCCAGAAGGAGATCGCGGCGGCCGTCGGCGTGCCGGTTGCGACCTCGTCGCTGATGCAGGTGCCGTGGGTGCAGGCGACCCTGCCGCCCGGCAAGCGCGTCGGCCTCGTCACGGTGTCGGGATCGACCTTGACGCCGGCCCATCTCGAAGGCGCCGGCGTGCCGCTCGATACGCCGCTGGTCGGCACCGAGAACGGCAAGGAGTTCTTCCGCGTCCTGATCAAGGCCGAGAAGGACGACATGGACGTCGCGCAGGCCGAACGCGACGTGGTCGAGGCCGGCAAGGAGCTCGTCGCCAGGAATCCGGACGTCGGCGCCATCGTGCTCGAATGCACCAACATGCCGCCTTATGCGGCGGCGCTTCAGGCCGAGGTCGGGCTGCCGGTCTACGACATCTATTCCATGATCACCTGGTTTCATGCCGGACTGCGTCCGCGCGTCTTTGCCTGAGCCCGGCTGTCGCAAAGCTCTGAACAAGCTCTGCTAACTTGCCGATTGCATTGCCAGCGTCGACACAGCCCCGGTATATTGTGCTGTGTTCGGTCATGAATGCACTTATGATGAGCAACGTGGAACTGGTCTCCGACAGCATCGTCGATCGCGTCTATGAACAGCTCAAGGCCATGGCCGTGAGCTACGAGTTCAAGCCGGGCGAGCGGCTCAACGAAGGCGAGCTCGCCAAGCGCCTCGGCGTCAGCCGCACGCCGCTGCGCGAGGCGCTCAACCGTCTCAACACCGAGGGCTTCCTGCGATTCACGCCGGGCAAGGGCTTCTTCTGCCGCGAGCTCGACGCGCACGAGATCTTCGATCTCTACGAGCTGCGCAAGTCGATCGAGGTCGCCTCGGTCCGCCTCGCCATCAAGCGCGCCAGGGACGAGGACATCGACGCGCTGTTGAAATTCCTCGAAGCCACCGGTCCCGATCCCGGCGAGCGCTCCTCGCTGGAGCTGGTCGAGCTCGATGAAACCTTTCACGAGCGGCTGATGGCGATGTCGAACAATGCCGAGATGCTGCGCGTGCTGCGTAACGTCAATGCACGCATCCGCTTCGTGCGCTGGATCGACATGGACCGCGTCAACCGCTCTAATACGCAAGCCGAGCACCGCGCCGTCGTCGAAGGCCTGAAGGCGCGCGACGAAGCGGCGTGTGTCTCGGTGCTGGAAAAGCACATCGACCGCCGCCTCGACCGCATCACCGCCGCGATCAAGGAAGGCTACGCACAGATCTACATGCCGGCCACGGCGAGGTCGGCGGCGAATTGACGCCCACGCGGCGTCCTGTTTTCAGGAGGCGCAAACATGAAGCTCAAAGACAAGGTCGCCGCCATCACCGGCGCGGCGCGCGGCATCGGCAAGGCCTGCGCGAAGAGATTCCTGGACGACGGCGTCAAGGTCGTCATCTCGGATGTCGATGCCGACGGCCTGGCGGCGACGGCCGCAGAGCTCGGTCGTCCCGATGCCTTGCGCACCGTCGTCGGCAATGTCGCCAGGCGCGCCGACGTGGATCAACTCGTCGCGGCCGCCGTAAAGGAGTTCGGCCGGCTCGACATCATGGTCAACAATGCCGGTGTTGCCCGCAACCAGGACATCCTCGATATCTCCGAGCAGGATTTCGACGACGTCATCGCCATCAATCTGAAAGGCGCGTTCTTCGGGGTGCAGGCGGCGGCCAAGCAGATGATCGCGCAAGGCGGCGGCGGGGTCATCATCAACATGTCCTCGGTGAATGCGCTGCTGGCGATCCCGACGCTGGCGACTTACGCCATCTCCAAGGGCGGCATGAAGCAGCTCACCTCGGTCGCCGCGGTGGCGCTTGCTCCACACAACATTCGCGTCGTGGCGGTCGGGCCGGGCACGATCCTGACGGACATGGTGGCCTCCGCGATCTACACATCCGAGGATGCCCGCAAGACCGTGCTGTCGCGCACGCCAGCCGGCCGCGGTGGCGAGCCGAGCGAGGTCGCGTCCGTCGTGGCATTCCTCGCCAGCGAGGATGCATCCTATATCACGGGGCAGACGATCTATCCGGATGGCGGCCGCCTGATCCTGAACTACACGGTGCCGGTGAAGGAGAAGTAGGGGCGCTGTCGCCACACACTCGCTGTCATCGCCCGGCTTGACCGGGCGATCCAGTACTCCGTGACAGCGGTGATAGAGCCGACGGGCTGCGGCGTACTGGATGCCCCGCCTTCGCGGGGGCATGACAGCGGTAGTTGTGCGGGCAGTTTGCCCCTCACTCCGCCGCGACCGTCATCCCGTAGCCGAGCCGCTTCGAAATGCCGCCGGCGCAGTCGCGTAAGGCATGGGCGATCGGGCTGTCCCAGCGCGCATCGAACGTGCCTTCCGGGCCCATCGCGGTGATGACCAGCGCGACATGGCCGGAATGGTCGAACACGGGCGCGGAGAACGCATTGACGCCGGGCAGGGGATCGCCGAGCGCGCGGGCGAGGCCGTGCTTGCGGACCTCGGTGAGCATCTCGGCGACCTTTGCGCCTTTCACCGTGCGCTTCGGATTGTAGCCGACGCCATGACGGTCGAGGCCGCTCTCGAGCGCGGCAGTGATCGTCTTTTCCGGCAGGAAGGCGGCGAAGGCGCGGCCGGTCGCAGTCTCCAGCAGCGCCATCACCGAGCCGGCGCGCATCACGATGTGGACCGGCTGGGCCGGCTCTTCGAGCTGCACCACGGTCGGTCCGTGCGTGCCCCAGACCGCGAGCGAGACCGCATGGCTGATCTGGCTTGCCAGTGCCGCGATCTTCGGCCGTGCGATCCGTACGCCGGAAAGGCGGCGCAGGCTGATCAGGCCGAGCTCGAGCGCCAGCGCGCCGATCTCGTAGCGCCCGGTGGTCTCATCCTGCTCGATCAGCCCGATGCGCGAGAAGCTGGCCAGATAGGGATGCGCCTTGGCCGGCGTCATGCCGGCCTCGCGCGCGAGATCGCGCAGCATCATCGGCTCGCCGCTTTTGGCGAGTGCACGGAGCAATTCTCCGCCGACCTCGATCGACTGGATGCCGCGGCTTTCCCTCTTCATGCGCCTCCTGGCGGAGCTTACGCCGCGTTGCGCCTGGCGGCGCTGTCGGCGAGATGTCGTCCGGCAATGTAGCCGAAGGTCAGCGCCGGCCCAAGCGTGATGCCGGCGCCGGGATAATTGCCGCCCATGATGCTCGCCATGTCGTTGCCGGCGGCATAGAGCCCGGGAATGACCCGGCCTTCGGCGTCGAGCGCGCGGGCGTTCTCGTCGGTGACGATGCCGGCATAGGTGCCGAGATCGCCGATCACCATCTTGATGGCGTAGAACGGGCCGTTCTCCATCGGTGCGACGCAGGGGTTCGGACCGTGCAGCGCGTCGCCCTGGTAACGATTATAGGCCTTCGAGCCCTTGCCGAAGGCGGCGTCGTATCCAAGCGGCGCGGTCGCATTGAACTGCCTGACGGTTTCGACAAAGCCCTTGGCATCGATGCCGGCCTTCGCCGCAAGCGCCTCCAGCGTGTCGCCGCGCAGGAGATAGCCGGTATCGAGATGATGGCCGAGCGGCATCGGGAAGGGCGGCACGCAGCCGAGGCCGTATTTCCGTAGCGCCTTGTGATCGCAGACCAGGAACGCTGCGATCTCCTCGCCGGGCTTTGCCGCCTTGACCATGGCCTGAACGAAGTCGTGATAGGAATTGCCTTCATTGGCAAAACGCCTGCCGTCGCGCATCACCGCGATCACGCCGGGCTTGGCGCGGTCGATGAAATGCGGCATCACGCCCTTGGATCCGTCCTTGCGCGTGGTCAGCGACACCGGCACCCAGGCCGCCGCGTTCGGCAGGCGGTCCTCGATGCGTCCGCCGGCGCTCTCCGCAAGACGCAGGCCGTCGCCGGTGTTGCCGGTCGGCCCCGGCGAATAGTGCTCGTTGCCGGTCGGCGCGTGCGGAAACATTTTTCTACGCCGCTCAACATCGTGGGGAAAGCCGCCGCAGGCGAGCACGACACCCTGTCGGGCACGGACCCGCACCTCGCGTCCCTCGCGCGCAACGATCGCGCCGGTGACAGTGCCGTTCTCGACAGTGAGCTCGCGCACCGGCGAGGACAGCCACATTGGAATCTTGAGGTCGAGCGCGGATTTCGCCAGCCGGCCGGCCAGCGCGTTGCCGTTGGTCAGCGTCATGCCGCGGCCATAGCGCAGCACGTCCATCAGATGCCGCGACAGGCGCTTGGCGACATAGACCGCCGAGGTCAGCGACTTCGTCACCCGCATGAAATGGATGATCTCCTTGCCGCTTCCGAGCATCATGCCGAACACGGTCAGCTCGGGCAGCGGCATTCCCAGCGTCCTGATCTGATCGCCAAGCTCGCGGCCGTCGAACGGCCGCGTCACCATGGAGCGGCCGCCCTGCGCGCCGCCGGGCGCCTCGGCATGATAGTCGGGAAACACCAGCGGCATGTCGAAGCGCAGCGCCGTCTTGGTGGTGAAGAAATCGACCGCCTCCGGACCGGCGCTCAGGAACGCATCGACGCGCGCGGCATCGAAATTGTTGCCGGCCTCGTGCCGAAGATAGGTGCGCGCCTGCTCTGGTGTTTCCTCGATGCCGTAGGCCTTCGCCAGCGATGTGCCGGGGATCCAGAGCCAGCCGCCGGAGCGCGCCGTGGTGCCGCCGAAGCGCGGCTCCTTCTCGACGATCAAGACGTCGAGGCCGCGATAGCGCGCGGTGATCGCGGCCGACATGCCGGAGGCGCCCGATCCGGCCACGAGCACGTCGCACTCGTAAGTCTCAATTGCGCTGTGCTCGGTGCCGGTCATGCGGACCTCACTTCTTCAAGAGCGGACATTTGGACTCCGAGACCGGACGGAAGGCGTCCTCGCCCTTCACGGTCTTGACGATGTCGAGATAGTCCCAGGGCTCCTTGGACTGCTCGGGTGTTTTCACCTTGGCAAGATACATCGCGGACGACGCGCCCGTCCTCGCGCAACTTGCCGCCGTGAACGAATGTATCCTCGATCGGCAGCTCGCGCATCTTGGCCATGACCTTGGCGGGATCGTCGGTGCCGGCGGCCTTGATGGCCTTGAGATAATGCAGCACCGAACCGTAGACGCCGGTCTGGATCATGGTCGGCATCACCTTGGTGCGCTCGTAGAACTTCTTCGACCAGGCGCGGGTCGCCTCGTCCATGGCCCAGTATGATGCCGTGGTCATATAGGTGCCCTGCGCGGCCTTGAGGCCGATCGCGTGCACGTCGGTGTCGAACATCAGGAGGCCGACCAGCTTCTGGCCGCCCTGGACGAGGCCGAATTCGCCCGACTGCTTGATGGCGTTGTCGGTGTCCTGGCCGGCATTGGCGAAGGCGACCACATCGGATTTCGAGCTTTGCGCCTGGAGGGCGAAGGAGGAGAAGTCGGCGGTGTTGGTCGGGTGCTTGACGCCGCCGAGCACCTTGCCGCCCATCTCGTTGATGAAGCGGGTTGCATCCTTCTCGAGTTGCTGGCCGAAGGCGTAATCCGCGGTGATGAAGTACCAGGACTTTCCACCCTCCTTGATCACGGCGGAGGCCGTGACCTTCGACAGCGCGTAGGTGTCGTAGGTGAAATGCACGGTGTTCGGGCTGCACAGCTCGTCGGTGAGCGAGCTAGCGCCGGGGCCGGAGAGCAGGGCGATCTTGCCCCGTTCGCGCACCATGTTGTGCACGGCGATCGCGATGCCGGAATTGGGGATATCGACGACGGCATCGACCTTGCCGTTGTCGAACCAGCCGCGCACGATCTGCACGCCGACATCGGTCTTCATCTGATGGTCGGCGCTGATGATCTCGATCGGCTTGCCGAGCACGGTCGGGCCGAATTCCTCCACCGCCATCTTCGCCGCCTCGACCGAACCCGGCCCGCTGTTGTCGCGGCCCCAGCTCGACAGATCCGTCAGCACGCCGATCCGCACCGCATCGTCGGAGATTTGCGCGGTGGCGGCTGAAGTCATGGCTGCCGAAGTCATGGCCGCGAGCATGGCGCAGGCCAGAAGCCCTCTCATCGTTGTTCCCTCTCTTATTGGCCGCTTGGCGCGGCGGGTTATTCTGGCGGTAAATTAGATATTGATGAATGAGTTTGTCAATGGCGAATTCGAAACAGAGGCAGGTTCCTCCGGGGCGGGAGGGCACGTCTGTTTCGGCATCGTCATTGCGAGCGCAGCGAAGCAATCCAGTGTCTTTCCGTGGCCACAGTCTGGATTGCTTCGTCGCAAGGGCTCCTCGCAATGACGGGCGTTGAGGGAGTCGTGCGGAATAATCTCGCGACGTGATCTGTGTGAGTTTCAACACCCCCGCAAGTTGCAACCGCGATCGCGATTGGCCATGATGCTCACCGAATCTTTGGGGCAGGGCATGACGGCAGCAACGGGGGTCTCCGCGGCGGCGGAGAGATCGACGACGGCGCATGTGGTGTGGGCGAGTGCGCTCGGCACCGCGATCGAGTGGTATGACTTCCTGATCTACGGCACCGCCGCAGCTCTCGTGCTCAACAAGCTGTTCTTCCCGAGCTTCGATCCCTTCGTCGGCACGCTGGCGGCGTTCTCGACCTATGCGGTCGGCTTCGTCGCGCGCCCGATCGGCGGCGCGATCATCGGGCATTATGGCGACCGGCTCGGGCGCAAGACCATGCTGGTCGCGACCATGATCGCGATGGGGCTCGGCACCTTCCTGATCGGCTGCCTGCCGACCTACAGCCAGATCGGCGTCTGGGCGCCGATCCTGCTCGTGTGCCTCCGCTTCGTCCAGGGCATCGGCCTCGGCGGCGAGTGGAGCGGCGCGGTGGTGATGGTGATCGAGCATGCCGGCAACCGCCGCGGCTTTTACGGCAGCCTGGTGCAGGTGGGCTTCCCCGTCGGCGTCGCCGCCTCGACCGGCATCTTCGGTCTCATGACGAAACTGCCCGAAGCGGACTTCCTGAGCTGGGGCTGGCGCGTGCCGTTCCTGATCAGCATTCTGCTGGTCGGCGTCGGCTTCATCGTCCGGCTCAAGCTCGCGGAGACGCCGCACTTCAAGGAGGTGGTCGAGCGGAAAGAGGTGCTGGCACAGCCGGTATGGGAAGTGCTGCGCCGCGACTGGCGCAGCTTCCTGCTTGCGATCGGCATCACGGTCTCGGAGGTCGGGCTCGCTTATCTCCTCACCGTCTTCACCGTGGTCTACGCCACGACCAAGCTCGGCCTGCCCCGCCAGGTGATCCTCGATGCTGTGGTCTATGCCGCGATCGTCGAGTTCGCGACGCTGCCGCTCGCCGGCTGGCTCTCGGACATCTTCGGTCGCAAGGCGCTGTATCTGGCCGGCGGCGTGTTCTCGGTGGCGCTGGCGTTTCCGCTGTTCTGGTTCCTCGACACCAGGGAGCCGGCGCTGATCACGCTCGCGCTCGTCGTCACGATGACGCTGACCCATGCGCTGCTGTTCGGACCGAAGGCCGCGTTCATGCCGGAATTGTTCCGCACCCAGGTGCGCTACAGCGGTGCTTCGCTCGGCGCCAACGTCGCGGCGGCGCTGAGCGGCGGCTTCTCGCCGCTGATTGCGGCCGCGCTGCTCGCATGGGCCGGCTCGTACTGGGCAGTGTCGGTCTACATCATCGCGCTGTCTATCGTCACGATCATCGCAACGCTGATGGCGCCGGAGACGGCGCGGGACTCGCTAAAGTCCTGAGCGTCGTGCCAAGCAGGCGGGATTTGCGGCGTTCGGAAACACCAGGAAGGTGATCGTCGCTGGCGCGAGCCGGATCGCGCCCGCCGGCGTTGCGCGTGCCCCGAGCCGGGGCAGCCTGCCATCGGCGGTGAGCGCGAGCGTCTTGCCGTTCAGCTGCACGGTCGGGCCCTGGAGCCGCGCCGCGTGCAGTGTGTACCGGTCGGCGGAATCCGATAGCGTCAGCGCGTGCGATGCGCGGCGCGACGTGTTGATCGCGAGCAGCGATACCGCACCTCCCATGGCCCGATGGCAATGTGCATAGAGATGGAGATCGTGCGGAGCAGCCCTGCCTGCATCGAGCACGATCGTTCCCATCAGCCGGCGCCAGAGCAGCGCGGCCCAATAGCTCGGCCGCGGCCGGAACGTTGCCTCGTCGAGCAGACCGTAGTCGCTGGCGGCGAGCGTGTTGTGCATCACCACCTGGACGCCGGCCCTCGCCAGGCGTCCGAGCTGGTCGAGATAGCGGAACGTGTCGAGAAAGGTCCGGTCCCATCGGCCGCCGCCGCAGGCGGCATCAGCCGTCTCGGTCAGCCAGATCGGCTTGCCCGGTTCGAATGTGTCGCGCAGAGCCTGGTAGATCCTGAGTGTCGCATCAGTGCGCGCCAGCCATTCCTCCGAGAGCGCCTGTGCCGGATCATCGCGCCCGCCGCAGCGCGGCGAGATCGTGTTGTAGTGGTGATAGGAGAAGCGATCGACGCCGGAGCCGGAGGCAGCAAGCAGGTCGCGCGTGGTGATGCCCGGGCCGGATGGCGATGGCGCATCGCCGACCGAGCCTGGCCCGAGGATCAGCGTCTCCGGCGCGGTGCGCCGCATCCATTCGTGGAAGATCCTGAAGTCGCGGCCATAGGCGGTCGCGTCGTATCCCGCCGGTGCACCGCCGATCGCTGCGAGCGTCGGCTCGTTCATGAATTCGGCGGCCGCGATGCGGCCGCCCAGCGCGCGTGTGGCGTCGACCAGGTGCTGCGCCTGATCCGGTTGCCACCTGCCATCCGCATCGCGGCTGCCGGGACTGATCGCAAAGGAGGTGACGATCTCCGCGTCAGTCGCACGCGCGAAATCGACCACGCCGCGCCACTGCTCGTGGCTGAGCACGGCGTTGAAGCCCGGCGGCGGCCTTCCCGGCGCGTCGGCGAAGAACGTCGCATTCGCCCAGGTGCCGCTCACGCGCAGATAGGCCGGTGACAGGGAGGCGGCGAGCAGACGCAGGCGTGCATTGGTCAGATCGATCGGCGGTCTCGCGCTGTAACGATCCCGCTGGTCGAAGGCACCTGCCGTCCGCGGATAGGGCTTCCAGAACCGTCCGCCCGTCACCTCCACCATCTCGATGTTGTAGGATTGAAAGCGCGCCTCGATCGCTCCGATCGCCTTCAATTCCGCCGCCGCGATGGTCCCGTCGCCGGCGTGCGCCGCGCATGAGGTCGCCGCCGTGAGCAGCGCAATCGTCATCGCGCCCGCTGCTGCGCGACCGGTCCGGCACGTTCGGGATCCCTGGCCATCATGCGCGGTGCGATGTTTCTTCATGCGCGCTAAGGTCCAAATGCATAAGGGACAACCCTCGCCTTTGCCCCTATCGATAATTCTATCTCCATTTCATCTCGCCGTCGCCGCAGGCCGATGTGGCTGGCCGCGTCCACCAGTGTTGCTGGCACACCAAATATCGACTATCAGCCGGATCGGCGCGCATGACGCTGCCCAAGGAAAGGCAAAGGGAGCACCCGTGATGAAAAGGACCTCACCCACGCGACGTGATCTGCTCGCAACCGCTGCAGCGGCCACCGCCGTTTCGATGGCCGAGGTCGCACCGGCCGCCGCACAGGCCGGGCCGAAGCCGATGTTCGCGGTGCCGATGGTGACGATCCCGATCGTCGGCGAGAACCAGGTGTTCCAGGTGCGCCGCATCTACTGCATCGGGCGCAACTATGCCGCACATGCGATCGAGCGCGGCTCGGACCCGAACCGCGAGCCGCCGTTCTTCTTCCAGAAGCCGACCGACGCGATCCAGAACGTCGCGATCGGCGAGATCGCCGATCACCCCTATCCGTCGCTGACCAAGAACTATCATCACGAGGTCGAATTGGTCGCCGCGCTGAAATCCGGCGGCACCAACATCCCGGCCGACAAGGCGCTCGACCATGTCTATGGCTATGCGCTCGGCCTCGACATGACCCGGCGCGATCTCCAGAACGGCATGGCCGCGGAGAAGAAGCCCTGGGAGATCGGCAAGAGTTTTGATCACGCTGCCGTGCTCGGTCCAATTCATCCGGCCAGCAAGACCGGCCATTTCGAGAAGGGCGCGATCTCGCTGGCGATCAACGGAACGGTCAAGCAGAACTCCGATCTCAGCAAAATGATCTGGAGCGTCGCCGAGCAGATCGCAAAGCTGTCGGAAGCGTTCGAGCTCAAGGCCGGCGATATCATCTATTCCGGTACGCCGGAGAATGTCGGCCCGGTGGTGAAGGGCGACGTGCTCTTGTGCAAGCTCGAAGGCCTCCCGGACATGTCGATCAAGATCGTTTAGCAGTTGCGCTGAGTGGCCAGCGTGCAACCTCGGTTGCGGCGGAAGCGCTGTGACCCTGGTTCCATTGGCCATTGCCCTTTGTTGGCCGGCAAGCGAACCTCGTGTGGCCATATTTGAGCAGGAGTGATTTCCCGTGAGGGAGGCACTCCGATGAACAAAGCTCTGATCACCGCCGTCGTGATATTGGTTAGCGTGCCTGCAAGCGCCATCGCGCAGGAGCGCGCCGGTGCTGCGGCGCTGGGAGCGGTGTCAGGCGCGGTCGTGCTGGGTCCGATCGGTGCCGTCGCGGGCGCGGTGGTCGGTTACACCGCCGGACCTGCCATCGCCCGGTCCTGGGGCGCGCGAGATTCGCGCTCGGCGAGACACCGGCAGCCGCCGCGCCGCGAGGCGTATCGCGCAGCCGCGACAGGCGCTCCGTCGCGCACACGCGACGCGATGGCCGCCAACGGCCAGATGAGAGCTGCCAGCAATCCGCCGGTGCAAGCTGCGCCCGCGGTGCAGCCTGTCCAGGCTGCTCCTGCGGCGCCGGCGCAGACTTCGACGCCGCCCATTCAGGGATTCGAATGAGGCTCTAGCTTTAGGCTGCGGTGGTCTTCGGCCGCAGCCGATCGACCGTCCGCGCAATCAGCGCGGCCACCTCGCTGACCTTCGGGCCGATGCGGAATTCCGGGCCGGCAACGACGACGGAGAGGCGGCGATCGCCGATCGGCAAGGGAATCGCAGCCCCCGCGAGATCGCGGCTGTAGTCGCCAAAACTCTGGCAATAGCCGCGTTGAATCGAGTTGCGCAGCTCCGCTTCCACCGCCTCGATGCTGATCGGCGTCGACGGGCCGTATTGCTTGAACTCGATCTTGCGATAGACGGAGTCGCGCTCCTCCTGCGAATATTGCAGCAGCAGCGCGCGGCCGCTGGCAGTGGCGTGGATCGGGACGCGATGGCCGATGGTCGCGAAATAGCGGATCGCGGCGCTGGACTCGACGACGTCGATGAACACGGCCATCACGCCAGCCGGGGCGACGATCGAGGCGGTCTCGCCGGTCTCGGCGGAGAGATCGGAGATCAGCGTGTGCGTCCAGCCCGGCAGCGGCTCGACCTCGGAGATCATCCGGGCCATCGCCAGCCACCGCGGCGTCGGATAGAAGCCGGCGCGCGGTCGCGGCTCATAGAGGTAGCCTTTCTCAGACAGCGTTGCGAGCAGGTTGAAGGTCGACGAGCGCGGCCAGCCGAAATGATCCGCGATCTCGGCAAGCGTCGCCGGCTTCCTCGTCTGTGCGAAGAATTCCATGATCTCCAGGACGTTTGCGGCTTGGCGAACGATCATGGCGGTTCTTTGCGTCCTGCTCTAGGGCTGGCCGAGGATCTTCTTCGCGGCGCGAAGATGCGGCTTGTCGATCATCATGCCGTCGAGCCGCAGCGTGCCGGAATTGGGATTGCTCGCGAACGCCGCGATCACCTTTTCCGCCCAGCTGCGCTCTGCTTCCGTCGGCGCGAGGGCCGCGTTGACGATGTCGACATGTTTCGGATGGATCAGCGCCTTCGCCGAAAAACCGTCGCGCCGCGCCGCGCGCGTTTCCTGCTCGAGGCCCGCCAGGTTGTCGATGTCGGTATAGAC
Source organism: Bradyrhizobium cajani (assembly GCF_009759665.1). Classification (GTDB taxonomy): domain Bacteria; phylum Pseudomonadota; class Alphaproteobacteria; order Rhizobiales; family Xanthobacteraceae; genus Bradyrhizobium; species Bradyrhizobium cajani. The sequence continues at coordinate 164,510 of NZ_WQNE01000002.1, read as the reverse complement.
CGTGTCGATCGGCGCGACCTCGGCCGCGGCCGCTGCCATCAGGCAGAGATCGCGTGCGAGGCGATAGGGGCTGTGGAACGCGCCGCCTGATGCCTTTTCGGTGGCGCCGAGCGAAGCCGAGAGATCTTCCGCGCCCCACATCAGGCCGGCGAGGCGAGGGGAGCAGCCCTTGTAGCTGCCGAGCCCGAAGATCGAGCTTGCGGTCTCCGTCGCGACGCAGACGATCCGGGTCGTGCCGACCGTGATACCGGCTGCCGCCTCGAGCGCTTCGAGCCAGGTGGCGACCTGGCGCACATCGTCGCCGCCTTGGGATTTCGGCAGCACGATGCCGTCGGGCTTGCCCGGCATCACCGCGGCGAGATCGGCGAGCGTCATGCAGGTGTCCAGCGCGTTGACGCGGACATAGAGCTGGTGCGGGCCGGGACGGCTCTTCAGCATCTGAAGCGTCAGACCGCGCGCCTCCGTTTTCTTCTCGGTAACGACCGAATCCTCGAGATCGACGATCAGCGCGTCGGCCTTGCCTTCGCTCGCCTTCTCGAACTTGCGCGGGGAATCGCCCGGCACGAACAGCATGGAACGCATCAGACCGGCCTCTTGTGCATCAACGCCATGCGGCGGCATTTGCCGACGATCTCGTCGTTCTGGTTCAAGGCGTGGTGCTCGAACTCGACGATGCCCGCCTTGGGACGCGATTTGGATTCCCTCACCGAAAGCACCTTCGTCGTCGCCCGCAACGTGTCGCCATGGAAGACCGGCTTCGGAAAAGTCACGTCGGTCATGCCGAGATTGGCAACCGTTGTCCCCAGGGTCGTATCATAGACCGTCATGCCGATCATGATGCCCAGGGTGTAAAGGCTGTTGAAAATGCGCTGGCCGAACTCGGTCTTTTCGGAGAAATGCGCGTCGATATGCAGCGGCTGCGGATTGAGCGTCAGCAGGCTGAACATGGTGTTGTCCATTTCCGTGACGGTCCGGGTCAGCGGATGCCTGAACTCCTGGCCCACGGAAAAGTCCTCGAAATAAAGTCCGGCCATCGCGGTTCCCTCCCTGTCGTTACGATTCCGGCCGGCGCTCGCCTAAGGCGGCGCCGCCAGGTGAACTGCTTTTTGTTCTGCGAGCTGCTCGATCTCCTCAGTCGAGAAACCGGCCTCGCGCAAAATGTCGCGGCCGTGCTGGCCCAGCGTCGGTGCGGGACCGGCCGGCTCCGGCTGCGTCACGCTCCAGGTCGAAGGCACCCGCATCTGGCGGATGCGGCCTTCCACGGGATGATCCATCGTCCTGAAGAAGTCGACCGCATTGAGATGCGGGTCGTTCATGATTGTCTCCAGCGTATGCATTGGCATCACCGGAATATCCACGCGTTCCAGCAGCTCACGCCATTCGGCGGAGGTGCGCGTTGCGAAGATGTGGCCGATCTCCTCGTAGATCTCGTCGATGTTCCTGGTGCGCGCGGCGTGATTGGCAAAGCGCGGCTGATCGAGGAAATGCGGTTGCCCGATCGCCTCGAAGAAGCTGCGCCAGTGCTTGTCGTTATAGATGAGGACGCAGAGGTAGCCGTCACTGGTCTTGTAGGGTTTTCGATAGCGCGAGAGCAGGCGGGCGTAGCCGCCATGGTCGAGCGGCGGATCGTAGGTGAGACCGCCGAGATGATCGACCAGCACGAACTCCGTCATGGATTCGAACATCGGCACGTCGATGCGCTGGCCGATACCCGTGCGTTGTTGGTGCATCAGCCCGCCTAGAAGCGCATTGACCATCATCAGGCCGACGATGCGGTCGGCGATGGTGACGGGAACGTAGCGCGGCGTGCCATCGCCGGCCGCCGCCAGCAGTGTCGGAATCGTCGCGGCACCCTGGATCAGATCGTCGTATGCGGGCTTTGCGGCATAGGGGCCGGACTGGCCGTAGCCGAAGGCGCCGACATAGACGAGGGCGGGATTGATCGCGGCAAGCGTCTCGTAATCGAGCCCGAGCCGGGCCATCGCCTGCGGGCGCACATTGTAGACCAGCGCATTGGCGTGTTTGGCCAGCCGCAGCAGCGTTTCGCGACCTTCCGCCTTCTTGAGGTCGAGGGCGATGCTGCGCTTGCCGCGGTTGGCATTGAGGAACATGCCGCCCATTCCGGGCGTCCGGCCGGGACCGATCTGGCGAACGATGTCGCCCTCTGGGCTCTCGACCTTGATGACGTCGGCGCCCATGTCCGCCAGCACCTGCGTGCCGTAGGGGCCCATCAGCACAGAGGTCAGGTCGAGAATGGTGAAGCCGGCAAGCGGTCCCATAGGGCCTCGCGTGTTCATATACGTGGAGTTAGGATTTAGGAATTCGGCCTGTCAATTCGCCAAGTAACCCAGAAGGCGCATAGCTCTATGCATAGTTCATATACTTGACATTTAAATTCACATATATGTACATTTTTCTCAAGCAAGAAGTAGACTGAGGGCCGAACGAACAGGCGGGCTGCCGCCTTCGGCTTGGGACGGGTCTGGGAGGATCGAATGACGAGAAATCTGGTCTGGGTTGCCGTAGCGCTCGCTCTCTCGCTGCCGGTCGCCACGATGTCGGCCCAGGCGCTGGAGCTGAAGGTCGCCGACTCCTTTCCCGCCGACCACTATCTCGTCCGCCTGATGCTCAAGCCGTGGATGGATGACGTCGCCAAGCGCACCAACGGCGCAGTGACCTTCACCCATTATCCGAACCAGCAGATCGGCAAGGCGGCCGACATGCTGCGGCTGACCCAGTCCGGCGTCGTCGACATCGGCTACGTCGGACCGTCCTACGTCTCGGACAAGATGCCGCTCTCGGAGGTCGCGCAATTGCCGGGCGCGTTCCAAACCAGTTGCCAGGGCACGCTCGCCTATTGGAAGTCCGCGCGGGAAGGCATTTTGGCGAGCCGCGAATATGCGCCCAACAAGATCAGGCTGTTGATGGCCGTGGCGCTGCCGCCCTATCAGGTGTGGACCGCCAAGCAGAAGGTCGAGACGATCAAGGACATGCAGGGCCTGAAGCTGCGCACCACCGGCGGCGCGCAGGATCTGACCGTGCGCACGCTCGGCGCAGTGCCGGTGCGCATGGCCGCGCCGGATGCCTATGAATCACTGTCGCGCGGCACCATGGACGGGCTGCTGTTCCCCCTGGACAGCGTCGTCGCCTATGGCCTGGACAAGCTCGTCAAGCACGCGACCGACGGCGTCAGCTTCGGCAGCTTCATCGTCGCCTACTCGGTCAACCAATCGGTCTGGGACAAATTGCCTGAGGATGTGAAGAAGGCGATGGACGCAGCGTCCGAAGCGATCACGCCGAAGGCATGCGCCGACGTCGACAAGGAGCTGGACGTCACACGGCAGAAGATGAAGGACGAGGGCATCAGCTTCACCGCGCTCCCCGAGGCCACGCGCGCGGAGATGAAGGAAAAGCTCAAGGGCGTCGCGCAGGAATGGGCCGCCGGGCTGGACAGCCGCGGCAAGCAGGCGTCCGCAGCGCTCAAGGAATTCGAAGGCCTGCTTGCCGCCGGCGGCGCCAAATAACACGGCAGGATCGAAGCGGATAGGGAGACGCCAGGGATGATCAAGCGGGCAACGGATGTGCTCGGCGCGCTGGAGCGTGCGCTGACGGTGATCGCAGCGATCTCTCTCTTCGCGATCATGGCACTGGTGGTGGCCGACGTGTTCATGCGCTACGTCCTGAACCGCCCGTTCTCCTTCACCTACGACCTGATCGGCCTCTATCTCCTGGCCGGCGTGTTCTTCCTGACGCTGTCGGACACCTTGCGCGTGCACGCGCATGTCGGCGTGGACATCCTGCTGTCGCGCTTTCCGCCGGCGGGCCGGCGCCTGTCGGAGATCGTCACCGCGCTTACCGGCTTGTTCGTCTTCATCCTGATCTGCAAGGTCGGGTTCGAGCGCGCGCTGGAGAATTACGAACAGAATGATGTGCTTGCCGGCGCCATTGCGTGGCCGACCTGGATCTCGGCTGCGCTGGTGCCGTTCGGCTGCGGGGTGCTCGTGCTGCGGCTGGCGCTACAGCTCCTCGGTAACGTCCTCAGCCTCATCTCGGGGCGAGACCTCTTTCCTTTGCCGCCCGTGAGCGAGACCGGCGAAGCCCACTCCTTCGAATAACGGCGGCATCGATGACAGTCATCCTCGTGCTTGGACTGCTTTTTCTCCTGCTGGCGATCGGCACGCCGGTCGGCTTCGCCATGGGCTTTTCCGGGGCGGTCGGCCTCTTGATGGTTGGCGGCACCGGCACGCTGTTCGGCATTCTCCAGACGGCGCCGCTTTCAACGGTGTCGTCCTACGAACTGATCACCATCCCGATGTTCCTGCTGATGGCAGATCTCGTCCTGCTGTCCGGTGTCGCCGACGACATGTTCAAGGCGGCTTCCGCCTGGGTCGGCCGCATTCCCGGCGGGCTTGGGATGGCGACCGCGCTCGCTGGCGCCGGCTTCGGTGCGATCTGCGGCACCTCGACGGCGTCGGCCGCGACGCTCTCGTCAACCAGCTTGCCGGCGATGATCCGCCAGGGCTATGAGCCCAAGATGGCGGCCGGCGTCGTTGCGATCTCAGGGACGCTGGCCATGCTGATCCCGCCCAGCGTGGCGCTGGTGATCTTCGGTCTGCTCGCGGAGGTCAATATCGGGCAGCTGCTGATCGGCGGCATCATTCCGGCGGCGCTCGTGACCGCCACGATCATGGCGACGATCTATTTCCTGGTCTGGCAGGACCCGTCCCGGGCCCCCCGGGTCGAGCCGGTCTCCTGGCGCGAGCGGTTTTCGCTGCTGTGGCAGGTCGGCCCGATGGCGCTGCTGTTCTCGCTTGTCACCGGCACGATCTATCTCGGCGTGGCAACGCCGACCGAAGCTTCTGCTCTCGGCGCTGCGGGAGCGCTGGCGCTTGCCGTTGCCAAGCGCAGAGTGACGCCGGCCACGCTCTACCGTGCGCTGCTCAGCGCCTGCCACGGCACCTGCATGATCGTCACGATCCTCGTCGGTGCTTCGATCTTCGGCTACTTCTTCACGCTCACCCACGTCACGCAGGATCTCGTCGCCTGGATCGGTTCGTTGCAGACCTCGCGCTGGGTCATCATCACGCTGATCCTGTGCGGCTATATCGTGCTCGGCTCGTTCATGGACCAGATCGCAATCCTGGTGCTGACGGTGCCGATCGTGCTGCCGTTGATCAAGACGCTCGGCTTCGATCCGATCTGGTTCGGCGTCATCAAGATCGTCACGGCCGAAGTCGGCATGATCACGCCGCCGGTCGGCCTGAATTGCTTCATCGTCGCCCGCTACGCCAAGCGGCCGGTCGCGGAGGTGTTTCACGGCACTTTCCCGCATTTCATCGCCCATCTGATCGCGATCGCAATTCTGGTGGCGTTTCCGTCTATCATCCTCTGGCTGCCCTCGCAGATGGGGCGCTAGGATCGGAGCTGGCGGCTCCCAATAAGGAGATCAAGAACATGGATTTCGCGCTCACCGATCAGCAGGAAGCCATTCGCGATGCCATCGCCAAGATCTGCGAAGGCTTTCCCGATGCCTACTGGCTGAAGAAGGACCACGACGGCGGCTTCCCGCACGACTTCCACAAGGCGCTGGCCGATGCCGGTTGGCTCGGCATCTGCGTGCCGGAGCAATATGGCGGCTCCGGGCTCGGCATTACGGAAGCTGCGATCATGATGCGCACCATCGCGGAATCCGGCGCCGGCATGTCCGGCGCCTCCGCGGTGCACATCAACGTGTTCGGGCTCAATCCGGTCGTCGTGTTCGGCACCGAGGAGCAGCGCAAGCGCATGCTGCCGCCGATGGTCGAGGGCCGCGAGAAGGCGTGCTTCGCCGTCACCGAGCCCAATACCGGCCTCAATACCACGCAGCTCAAGACCCGCGCGGTCGCCAAGAACGACCGCTACATCGTCAACGGCCAGAAGGTGTGGATCTCGACCGCGCAGGTCGCGCACAAGATCCTGCTGCTGGCACGCACCACGCCGCTGGAGGAGGTGCGCTCGCCGACCCACGGCCTCAGCCTGTTCTACACCGATTTCGACCGCAACAGGATCAAGGTCCACGAGATCGAGAAGATGGGCCGCAAGATCGTCGATTCCAACGAGCTGTTCTTCGAGGACTTTGAGATTCCGATGGAGGATCGGATCGGCGAGGAGGGCCGCGGCTTCGAATACATCCTCGAAGGCATGAATCCCGAGCGCATCCTCATCGCCGCGGAGGCCGTTGGGCTCGGCAAGCTCGCGCTGTCGCGCGCGTCCGAGTATGCCAAGACGCGCGTGGTGTTCAACCGGCCGATCGGCAAGAACCAGGGCATCCAGCATCCGCTCGCGGTGAACTGGGTCGAGCTCGAGGCCGCCTGGCTGATGGTGATGTCGGCGGCCTGGCAGTACGACAAGGGCATGCCCTGCGGTGCCGCAGCCAATGCCGCGAAATATCTGGCGGGAGAGGCCGGCTTTTCGGCGTGCGAGCAGGCGGTGATGACCCATGGCGGTTTTGGTTACGCCAAGGAATTCCACGTCGAGCGTTACCTGCGCGAGATCCTGATCCCGCGCATCGCACCGGTCAGCCCGCAGCTCGCGCTCAGCTTCATCGCGGAAAAGGTGCTTGGCCTCGCCAAATCGTACTAAGAAGTCAGACTGATCTTGCCTCCGGATCGTCCAACGGAGTTTGCAATGCCCGGGGAGCCATCGACCATCGATTTCTCCAACGTGATCCGGGAAGGCGATCTCGTCGTGTGCGGGCAGGCGACGGCAGAGCCGGTCACGCTGACGGAAGCGCTGATGTCCCAGGCCGGGCATCTGCCCGCGTTCCGCATGATGGTCGGGCCGATCTTTTCGGACACGTTTTCCGCGGGCCACGCCCCCAACGTCTCGTTCCAGAGCTATGGCGTGATCGGAAATGCGCGAGGCCTTGCGAGGGGCGGGCGGCTCGACGTGATCCCGAGCAACTACAGCGCCTTCTGCGCCGACTTCGCCGCGTGCCGCCGCAAGGCCGACGTCGTTCTGGTGCAGCTGGCAGAGCTGGAGGGGCGGCTCAGCGCCGGCCTCTCCAACGACTATGTCATCGATGCCGCGCGCAGTGCGCGCCTCGTCATTGCCGAGATCAATCCGGATGCGCCCTTTACGTTCGGCGCGGAATGGCCGGAGGATGTTCCGATCCACCTGCGCGTGGGGGCTCGCCGTCCGCCGGTCGAACTGGCGTCAATGCCGCTCGATGACGTCTCGCGGCGCATTGCGGCACATGCCGCGAACCTAATCGCCGACGGCAGCACCCTCCAGTTCGGCGTCGGCCGGATTCCGGACGCGATCCTGTCCTCGCTGTCCCACGCACGCAATCTCGGCATCCACTCCGGTCTGATCAACGACGCCGTCGTCGACCTCATCGAGCGCGGCGCGGTGACGAATGCGGGGAAGGGCATCGATCCCGGGATCACGGTCACCAACCAGGTGATCGGCACGCAACGGCTCTACCGCTTCGTGCATCAGAACAGGGCGGTCGCGGTACGGCCGACGTCATACACGCACGGCCAAGACGTGCTGGCACGGATCAACCGGCTGACAGCGATCAACGCGGCGCTTCAGGTCGGGCTCGATGGCAGCGTGAACGCCGAGACGCTGAATGGCGTTACGATCGGAGCGATCGGCGGACAGCTCGATTTCGTGCGCGGCGCCAACGCGTCCACCGGCGGCAGGGCGATCATCGCGCTGCCGGCGACGGCGCCCGATGGCGCGAGCCGGATCGTCGCTCAGGTCGAGACCGTGACGACGCCGCGCGCCGACGTCGACGCCATTGTCACCGAATTTGGGGTCGCGGAGCTGCGCGGCTGTGGCCTTGCCGAGCGTGCGCGCCGCATGATCGCGATTGCTGCGCCGGAGCACCGCGACGCGCTGTCGGCGCGGCTGCGCTTCTAGCGGCGTCAGTTCATCATTGCGAGCGTCGGACGCTGGTACTCGCTGGATTCGATGATTCCGGGCAGATCCGTCGCCTCGCCGGCAATCATGCCCGACATCTGCCAGACCAGATGCGCCAGGCGCGAGAACACCAGCCGCTCGCGCTCGGCAGCAATGGTGCCGTCCGGGATCGTCACGGTTTCCAGGCCGACCACTTTCTTGAAATCAGGCCAGATCGTCATCGACTGCGCGATCACGGAGTAGCAGCGAGGATCGTCATCGCTCTGGTCGGGTGCCGGCGGCAAGCCGGGATATTGCACCGGCGCTGCGTAGAACTTGTAGGCGCCATAGCCGAGCTGGAGCAGGAACCTTTCCGAGACGGCGACGTCGGCGGCAAAGGACACCAGGCGCGCGCCTCGCTCAATACGTCCGGGTCGATCTCGGACGCGCGCAGCGCCGAGCAGAAGGCGAGCTCGCCATTGTGCTCGCGAAGCAGATTGGCCAGTGGCTGCTGCTGTTGAACGGTGTCGGTGAGCAGGATGATGGTCTTGAGCATCTGGGATGTCCGTCAGGGGAAGAGATGGCGCGCGGTCATGGCCGCATTGTCGGAGGCATGGGCGGCAAAGAAATCATTGGCGATGCGCTGACCCGGCGCGATCTCCAGGATGCGGTAGCGGGCCAGGCCAGCGGCGCCGCGCGCGGCGCCGACATCGTCCTGCCAGGCACAGAGCGACAGTTCGAGCCGGCCGTAGCCGCCGCAATTGGCGGCATAGGCGCCGGTCACGGCTTCCACCGTTGCGGCGACCGCGCCTGCATCGCTGGTGGAGATATCGCGCAGGATGACGGCGATGCCATTGGCGGTGTCTGCCGTGGAGGTCATCACCATGAAGGCGTCGCGGGCGCCGGTGCGGCCGGCCGAGCGCACGATGCCTGCAAAGCCGGGATCGGGACCGAGGTCCAATGTCGTCGTCTGCTGTCATGCAGGATGGTGGCGCGCGGCGAGCCGAGGTCGCCCTTCATCGCGTGATAGGATCGCGGCAGCCATACGGTGTCGAGCGCCACCTGCGACGACGTCAGGCTCCGAGCCTGATCGAGCAGATAGCCCTCCCAGATCGCGGGATAGGAGGCGACCGGCAGCTCGACCGAGACGAATTCGGTGATCACCACCGCCCAGCAGATGCTGGAGGAGATGGGCTCGCTGATGAACGCGCAATATGACGGCCAGTATGTCTTCGCCGGCGGCAAGACCGATACGGCGCCGGTCGATCTCACCAGTTTCTCGTCCGGCACCGGCTCCACCACCACGGCCGACACCAGCTACTACAACGGGGATGACAAGATCGCCTCGGTGCGCGTTGCCTCGGATGAGACGGTGTCGTACGGCGTGACCGCCGACAATCCGGCGTTCGAGGAGGTGATGCGGGTGCTGAAGTTCGTCGCCAACAGCACCTCGCTGTCGTCCTCGGACATTTCCAGCGCGCTCGATCTCGCCGGCACGGCGCTCGACGACACCGCGGCAGTGCAGGCCAAGCTGTCCAGCGCGGCGTCCTCGATCGAGAGCGCGAGCGCCCGCCAGAGCGACTACAAGAGCTACGCCGAGAGCTTGTCGAACGATCTCACCGGCGTCGACGTCGCCGCGATCACGGCGCAGCTTTCGACCTACCAGGCGCAGCTCACCGCGTCCTATTCGGCGTTGGCCAAGATCCTGAGCCTCAATCTCGCGAGCTATTTGAAATAGGCGGGCCTATTCGGAGGCGATCCGTTCCATGGCCATGGTGCGGAGCCTGGCGCGCTGGATCTTGACGCCGTTGGCGCTGTCGGTGACGGGGAAGGCGTCCACGACGTAAATTCGCGCCGGGACCTTGTAGCCGGCCAGTCGCTCGCGCAGGCGTGCGACCAGCGCCTCCTGCCGTGGCGGCTCTCCAGCCGGGATCACGAAGGCGACGCAACGTGCCTGACCCTTCAGGTCGACCGCAACCACCTGCGCATCGGCCACACCGGTGCACGACTTGAGTTCGTCCTCGATCTCGCCGGGCGCAACCAGGAAGCCGCCGAGCCGCATCGCATCGCCAGCGCGGGTCTCGTAGACGAAGGCGCCGTCGCCGCGTAGCCGGCCGATGTCGCCGGTGCGGAAGAACCCGTCGGCCGTGATCGCTTCGCGCGTCGCGTCCGGATTGTTGAAGTAGCCGAGGAAGCGCGACGGCGCGCTGATCTCGATCTCACCCGAAAAGCCGTTGACCGCGAGCTCGCCGCTCTCGACATCGCGGACGCGGACTTTCGCGTCCGGCGACATCGGCCAGCCGCCGCCTTCGATGCGATCGGCGAAGGCATCGCTGCTGCGGCCGATCGAGAACAGCGCCTGCACCTCGCTCGAACCGTACAGGCCATACAGCGGCATGCCGCGCGCCTCGGCCTCCGCGGCAAGCTCGCGCCAGCCGGGCTGGAACGCGGCAAAGCCGCAGACTTCGAGATGCGGAAACGGGCGTGGTGCATCGGTGAGCGCGAGGATGCGGCGGAACATTTCGTCGGAGCCGAAGGTGTGCGTGATTCCGTGTTCGCCGAGGATCTTCAGCGCCGGCGCGGCTTCGAAGGCGTCGAGCCCATGGATGGTTGCGCCCGCCGCGATGAAGGCGAGCAGGCTGGTCATGCCAAAGGTGCCGCAGAACGGGAGCATGGCCAGCAGCGAGTGACGCTGCGGCGAGAGTTTTAGGGCCGTGGCGACGGAGGCGGCGTGCGTGGCCAATGTTCTCTGCGAATGCGCAACGAGCTTCGGCCCCTTGGTCGTGCCCGATGTCGTATAGAGCAGCACCGGCAGATCGACGTCGTCCTGTGCTGGCGGCGCCGGCGGGTAGGGCCTGTCGAAGGCGTCGAAGCGTACGCACGGCCATTGGGCCGAAAGCGCATCCGCACCGACCACGGCGAGCTTCTGCAACGCAGGAACCTCGTCCTTGGCGACATCGGCGAGGATGGCCGCAAAGTCGATCGAGCGGAACGCGGCCTCGACCACCATCAGCCTGGCGCCGGATACCCTGAGCAAGTGCGCGACTTCTGCACTGCGGTAGCGTGTGTTGACGGCGGCGACCACCGCACCACACCGCGCGGCGGCGAACAGCAGCGCGACCCATTCGATCCGGTTGACCAGCCAGACCGCGACGACGTCGCCCTTGCCGATGCCCTGGGCCACAAGCCAGGCCGCGGCCTGGTCGACCTTTCCTGAGAATTCGGCGCACGAGATGGGCGCACCGTCGAACACAAAGGCGGGATTGCCAGCGGGCGTGCCGATCAGCGATTGCAGCGAAAATTCCTTGGCGCTCATGGCAACCGGAGTAACCCGCTCGCGCAGAGCTGTCTACTTGGTGCCGAACATCCGGTCGCCGGCGTCGCCCAGGCCCGGCACGATGTAGCCATGGTCGTTGAGCCGCTCGTCGATCGCGGCGGTCCAGACCGGTACGTCGGGATGCTCGCTCTGGAACTGCGCGATGCCCTCCGGCGCGGCCAGGAGGCAGACGAAGCGGATGTCGCGGGCGCCACGCGCCTTGAGCAGGGAAGCGCCGGCGCAGGCCGAGTTGCCGGTCGCCAGCATCGGGTCCATCAGGATCACGGTGCGGTCGGAGAGGTCCTGCGGCGCCTTGAAGTAATATTCCACGGCCTGCAACGTCTCGGGGTCGCGGTAGAGCCCGATATGGGCGATGCGCGCCGAGGGCATCAGCGCCAGCATGCCGTCGAGGAAGCCGACGCCGGCGCGCAGGATCGGCGCCAGCGTGAGCTTCTTGCCGGCGATCTTCGGCGCCTGCATCGGCGCGATCGGCGTCTCGATCTCGACCAGCTCCAGCGGCAGGTCGCGCGTCACCTCATAGCAGAGCAGCATCCCGATCTCGTTCAGGATCTCGCGGAAGCTCTTGGTCGAGCGGTCCTTCTCCCGCATCAGGGAGAGCTTGTGCTGGACCAGGGGGTGGACGACGACATTGACGTTGCTGGTGCTCATGAAACCGCTCTACACGGTTCCGTGAAACTGCGCCAGATCGGGCCGGCCTTTTCCGCGGGACAGGTGACCTTAACCGGGCATCGCGAGCGCCGTCCGCGCCCGGTTGCTCGCCTCGTAGGCAGCCATGGTCAGCTCGCGATCGATCGCCAAGCGCATGGCGTCCACGGCCGGCTGGCGCAGCCGCTTCTTCGCGATCGCGTGGGACGGCTTGTGCATCGCGCGCAATGCAGCGATGGTCCCTTCGAGCGTCGTGTCGATCGCCTCCGGCGCGACAACCCGATCGAGGAAGCCTGCCGTCAATGCCTCCTCGGGCTCGTACATCTCCCCCAGCGTGGCGGTGCGGCTGAGCCAGGCCGGATGCAGGCGGCTGCGCGCGAGCTCGATGGCGAAGCTGGGCGGTGCGATGCCGATTGCAACCTCGTTCAGGCCCATCCGGTGCGGCCCGCGCGCGCCCAGCCTGACGTCGCAGGCGAGCAGCAGGAACGTCCCCATCGGAAAAGCGTGGCCCTCCAGCACGCCGATGGTGGGATGCGGAAACGCCATCAGCCGCAGCGCAAGCTCGGCGCCGGCCCGGACCATCTCGAGGCTCCCGGCGGCATTGCCCGATGCGAACATTTTCAGATCGAAGCCGGCGGAGAAGATACCCGGCCGCGCCGAGCGCAGCACCACGATCTCGGCATCCGACTCGGCGCAGTCGAGGGCGGCGCCGATATCGCCCAGCATCGCGGTCGACATCACGTTGACCTTGCCGTCGTCGAGCCCGATCTGCGCGACACCGTCCTTCAACTCGTAGCTCACGCCCTTTGGCATCTGCCTCTCCCTGTCGTTGTCTCGGCTTGACTGTCGGAGGCTGATATAGACCAATCAATATAATTTCTTGACCGGAGGGGAGCGCATGCCGGCCGTGCCAAAACACCGCCAGCCCATCATCAACGCCGCGGTGACGCTGTTTCGCCGTCAGGGCTTTGCCCGTACCGGCCTGAATGACATCATCGACGTCAGCGGCGCACCAAAAGGGTCGCTCTATCATTACTTTCCGGACGGAAAATCCTCGATCGCGGTTGCGGCGGTCGAGGAGGCGGGCCGCCGGGTGGCGGCGACGATTGCAAAGCTCGCGGATGAATGCGGTTCGACCGGCGAGCTCTTGCAAGCGCATGCAAGGCTGCTGGCGGGGTGGATGCAAGCCTCCGGCTTTCGCAATGGCTGCCCGATCACGACCGTGCTGCTGGAACTCGCGCCGCGCGAGCGCACGGTTACCGAAGCCGGCCGCAAAGCCTATTCGGCGCGGATATCGCTGCTGCGCGACAAGCTGCTCGCGGACGGCTTTACCAGGCCACGGGCGGAGGCGCTGGCCGTGCTCTGCACGTCCGCGCTCCAGGGGGCGCTGATTCAGGCGCGCGTCGAACGCAGCGGCCGGCCGATCGCGGTCACGGCGGCGGAATTGGCGCGGCTGATCGAGACGGAAGCGGGGGCGATGAGGGGCTAGACCCCGAGCCCGCGTGCGACGAGCGTGATCACGAGTGTCAGGACGGCGCCCCAGATCAGGGCCAGCGTCATGGTCAGGACGGTCGTGGTGACCGCTTGCTCGAGATTTCCCTTGAGGAGCAGCATGCTACTTGTCCGGGCTGGGCGCCGCGCCGATGCGCATGCCGAGCAGCAATGTCGTCATCAGCGCAATGAGGACGGCGATCTTGAGCTCGATCATGTCCGCAGCCTCGCCACCACGCGTGCCAGCAGCTGCCTGGCCCCCTCCGCCAGCACGATCAGCGGATTGCCCCGGTTCTCGATGTCGAGCTCAAAGGACTCGGCGGGAAACACCAGTGCGCATCGCGTCGGCTCGCTCTGCCGGTTGGCGAAATCGACCGCGGAGCTCTTGAACAGGAAGAGACCGCCGACGCGTCCGTTCGCTTCGCGCGCGACCCAGAGGCCGGCGCCGTTGCGGCCGATGAAGAAGGCGGGAATGGCGGCGCTCACGACATCAGGGTCGAGCGGTTTGAGCGCAGCCGCCGGCTTGATCTCGGGCCGGCGATGGGCGGCCTGAAGGGCGATTGCGGCCATGGCGGCTTCCTCGCACATCTGCAAGGTCATGATGGTGGCCCCGCTCAGGCGTGGAGATGCCAGACATAGATTGCGGTCCTCAGCGCGATCAATGCGGTGAGCACACTGCCCATCGTGAGCACGGCCAGCGCACGGAGCGCGATGCGCTTGAGCTGGGCCTTGCGTGCCTCCGATATTCGCGCCGGGCGATCGGTCCCGTCGAAGGGCCGGTCAAAGCTTTGCGTCAGCATCGACATTTTCGAAGTCCTTGTCCGTGGAGCAGCGCAACGGCCGCTCCAGCCTGCCTCATATGATCGTCATCATTGCGTAGGATTGCGAGATGAACGCCGAGGCCGCCGTATAGGAATGTCATAAAGACGCCGATCCTCGCGCCGGAAGACCTCTGAAAAGATCGGGGTTTCGCTTCGGTCTGATGCGCGCTGGTGCGGGTTCCAAATGGGCCATCCCGATCGCAGCCGCAAAGGCGAACCGCAGCCGTGGTTCTTCGATCTGCTTGCAGAAGTCGTTCAGGGTCGCTTCCGCGTTCTGTTGCTGCCCGCTGATCGCCGCGCAGAGGTGGGTGCTGGTTCGCCGGAAGAAGTGGAGCGAATCCTGGGCGCTGCCACTGAGACGATCGAGCTCGGTTGCGAGAGCTGCAACATTGAGCCTGTCGGAATCGTCGAGCGTCACCGCAAAGCGCAGCAGCGCCAGCTTCCAGGCCCGCAGCAGCCTGTGTGATCCTTCCAGCTGAAGCATGCGATATCCGGATGGACCCACGACGCGTCAGGCTCCGACGCTGTCGATCAGCTCCTCGTCGGCGATTGCGGCAAACGCCCTGATGACCTCCGCGCGAGCCGCGTCATCGAGCGGCACGATCGGCAGTCTTGTGGCTGGCTGCATCAGGCCGAGCATGTTCAAGGCATATTTGAGGGCCGCCGGGCTCTCCCTGGACAGGCAGCCGATGAGCGGGATCAGTCGCTTGTGCAGGTAGCGGGCGGATTGCACGCGGCCCTGCCGGACCTGTGAGAAGATCGTGCGGCAGAGATCCGGCGCGATGTTGGCAACCTCCGAGATCGCCCCGTCGCCGCCATTGGCGATGAAGCCGAACGCCGTGGTGTCGTCGCCGGATAGAAAACGAAAGCCGGCCGGCAAACGCCAGGCGAGGCGCATCGGACGGGTGGTGTCGCCGCTGGCATCGCGCAGGCCGACGAACTGGCGGGATTCGACGAGACGTAAGAGAGTCTCGTCGGCAAGCGGCCGCAGCGTGCGGGAGGGAACGTCGTGCAGAATCACCGGCAAGCCGATCGAGCCTGCGATCGCCCGGAAATGTGCGAGCATCCCCTCCTGCATCGGCTTGTTGTAGGCCGGTACCACCGCCATGACGGCATCGGCGCCGGCTGCCTCCGCGCGCCGGGCGAGCTCGATGGCGCGGCTCGTTGAATTCGACACCGCGCCGGCGATGATCCGTACCCGGCCGCGGGCGACCTCGACCGCGGCGCGAATGACGAGCTCTTGCTCGGCCGGCGAGAGCGTCGGTGCCTCGCCGGCGGTCTCGCAGACCACGAGCGCGGCAACGCCGGCCGCGACGTGACGCTCGCACAGCGCGGCGAACGCCCCGAGATCGATTGCGTCCGCCGCGTCGAACGGTGTTGGCAGGTCCGGAATGAATCCGGTGAACCAGGCGGAGGGAGGGATGAACATGGTGTTTCGCCGGAAGGCGCCGGATCAGGCCGCGCGTTGCGAGAGGTCCGCGTTGGGGCGTTTCCCCATGTCGAGCTCGATCTCGCGCGACAGTTCGACGATGGTTTCGGGATGCTGGCCGTTTTCGAACAGCGCATATTTGATGGCCTGCGCACGGCTGACGAACAGGCCGCCATAGAGTCCGTTCTGCTCCTGCGCGACCCATTGTCCGCGACGGTTTCTGCCGACGAAGACGATGGTCGAGGGTGAACTGCACGAGGGAGGTTCGACGAGTTTCACTTCCGTATTCCTTCCGATTGACGCGGGCGGCGGACGCATGTCCCGCCGCCGTCCGATCAATATCTCTTCAAGCAAATATGATTTCGAGAGCGGTCCTGCGGCGATCTCATAGGGGCGCCATAAAGCCGTGCGCCGCCCTTTCGGGTCACGTCATTGAACGATGTGAACCAGCGCGAAAAGTGCGCCGAATGCGACGCCTTCGTCCCAATGGTTGAGCGAAGTACCGAATGGCGGCTCCCGTCTGACGAGACCGGCGAGGGCGCACAGGACGATCGACATCCACAGCAGTGCGGCGAAGCTTCGTCCGAAGCCGATGCTGCCGAACGCGGCAAAGGCGACGAGCAGCGCGAGGCGGACGGCAAAACGCGCCAGCACGCGCGTCGGGCTGAGCGTTCGCGGCATGTCCCGGAATTGCGGCAAGGTATGAACCCGTCAGGCTGATCTAGCCGAAATTGTCGCAGGTGATCGGCTCGTAGAACGGGTCTGGCACCGGACGGACAGAAGGAACGCTCGGTCGCGGCGTCTCCGCGTTCTGGGCCTGGACTTCGGCGAAGGCCGACAACAAAGCGAGCGCGAGATCGGCATGGCGGGCCTCGACGGCGACATCCAGCCAGTCCGGCAGTTCGCGTTCACGCGACAGTGCGCAATACCACTCGCCTTCGTCATAGGCGATCCGGCGGACCTGCCATAGCGGCAGCTCGAGCTCCATCAGCGCGAGCGCGGCGTCGGTCCAGGCCTCCGCATCGATCAGGCGCATGATGCGCGCGCTACGTTCGCTCTGTCCGAGAGAGGGGAAGCGCCTGCTAGCCTGGGCGATGACGTTCAGCATGAGCTGGCGCGAGGACGCCCGCTCGCCACGAAGCTGCTCACCGAGGGAAAGTGGATTGTAAGCTCTGAGCGCTGCGGTCATGTCGGGCCTCCTGGGATTGGTGTCGGTCAGTCGGCCGGCATTCCCAAGATGGCTGGAGCGGTATTTGAAAGCGAGACGAGGACGGGGCGCGAGATATAGGGATTTCATAAGTGCATGGACGCTGGGGGCAGCAGGCCTGGACGGCGCACATTCGCTTGCGCGAAAGGCGGGGCCTTATGGAAACAGGCATTTTGAAAAGACCTTGGCGATCGCCTCCGGTAACAATCGACAGCGAGGGTGATGATCGATCGCATCGCCGAGCTGCCTGTCTGGAACGACCGCCAGGCGTGCATCGCCAATGTCGCCTGGCCTCCCTGACGACGATCCGGGCCTTTATGAGATTCCTATAATCTCGCCATAGGCCCCATCTCGAAAACCTATGCGCGCGATGGCACTTCAGCGCGGTGAAAGTTCCGGCTGGCCGCCGGGAGCCACGTGTTGCGTTCGCGCGCAGCAAGCGGTCCGTCGTGATCCAGAGGCGGGTTACGACGGATATCGTCGCGCAACGAAGGAGCAATTTCATGATGGACATTCTGATGCTGGCGCTGGGCTTCGTCTTCTTCGCGCTCGCGATCGGCTACACCTACGCCTGCGAACGGCTTTGATGGAGCGGACCATGATCTTCGATTATTCGCTCGCCGGCGCCGTCTCGCTCGGTCTGCTGATCTACCTCACCTACGCGCTGCTCCGGCCGGAGCGGTTCTGACCGTGCTGCTCCTTGTCAAACTTCTGCTGGCGGATGCCGCGCTCGTCGCGTGTCTGCTCGCCGTGTTCCTGCCGCTGCTGCGCCGGGCCACCAAGCCTAGAGGGTTCATTCCATGACTATGATCGGTTGGCTCCAGATCATTCTCTTTTGTGCCATCATCGTCGCGCTGACCAAGCCGCTCGGCTGGTACATGACGCGTGTGTTCAACGGCGAGCGCACCTTCCTGTCTCCGGTGCTGCGTCCGATCGAGGTCGGCATCTACTGGATCTCCGGCGTCGACGAGAAGCGCGAGCAGCATTGGCTGACCTATACGGTCGCCATGCTGCTGTTCCATGTCGGCGGCTTCCTCATCATCTACGGCGTGATGCGGCTCCAGGCCATGCTGCCCTTCAATCCGGCTGATCAATCCGCTGTCGCTCCGGATCTGTCCTTCAATACGGCGATCTCGTTCATCACCAACACCAACTGGCAGAACTACGGCGGCGAGAGCACGCTGTCCTATCTCGTGCAGATGCTCGGCCTGACGCACCAGAACTTCCTGTCGGCAGCGACCGGCATCGCGCTGGCGGTGGCGTTGATCCGCGGCTTCTCGCGCGCCTCGGTGCGCACCGTCGGCAATTTCTGGGTCGACGTCACCCGCACCACGCTTTACGTGCTGCTGCCGATCTGCGTCGTCTACTGCCTGTTCCTGGTCTGGCAGGGCATGCCGCAGACGCTCGGCGACTATGTCGAGGCCACCACGCTCGAGGGCGCGAAGCAGACGATCGCCGTCGGCCCCGTTGCCTCGCAGGTCGCGATCAAGATGCTCGGCACCAACGGCGGAGGCTTCTTCAACGCCAACGCCGCCCATCCTTTCGAGAACCCGACGGCGCTGTCGAATTTCGTGCAGATGCTGTCGATCTTCCTGATCGGTGCGGCCATGACCAACGTGTTCGGCCGCATGGTCGGCAACCAGCGCCAGGGCTGGGCGATCCTCGCCGTCATGGGCGTGCTGTTCGTCGCTGGCGTCGCCGTCACCTACTGGGCGGAGGCCAATGGCACCTCGACCATGCATGCGCTTGGCCTCGCCGGCGGCAACATGGAAGGCAAGGAAATGCGCTTCGGCATCGTTGCATCCTCGCTGTTTGCCGTCATCACGACCGCGGCGTCCTGCGGCGCCGTCAATGCCATGCACGACAGCTTCACCGCGCTCGGCGGCATGATCCCGCTGATCAACATGCAGCTCGGCG
This sequence comes from Bradyrhizobium cajani, assembly GCF_009759665.1. Lineage (GTDB taxonomy): Bacteria > Pseudomonadota > Alphaproteobacteria > Rhizobiales > Xanthobacteraceae > Bradyrhizobium > Bradyrhizobium cajani. The sequence continues at coordinate 145,779 of NZ_WQNE01000002.1, read as the reverse complement.
AGATCATCATCGGCGGCGTCGGTGCCGGCCTCTACGGAATGCTGCTGTTCGTCATCCTCGCGATCTTCGTCGCAGGGCTCATGGTCGGCCGCACGCCGGAATATGTCGGCAAGAAGATCGAGGCGCGCGAGGTCAAGATGGCGATGCTCGCGATCCTGGTGCTGCCGCTGATGTATCTCGGCTGGACCGCGGTCGGCGTGGTCTATCCGGCGGCGGTCGCCTCGATGGCGAATGCCGGTCCGCACGGCTTCACCGAGGTGCTCTACGCCTTCACCTCGGCGACCGGCAACAATGGCTCCGCCTTCGCGGGCCTCACCGGCAACACCCTGTTCTACAACCTGACGCTCGCCAGCGCGATGTTCGTCGGCCGGTTCTTCATGATCGTCCCGGCGATGGCGATCGCTGGCTCGCTTGCGGGCAAGAAGTCCGTGCCGCCCTCGGCCGGCACCTTCCCGACCACCGGCGGCCTGTTCGTCGGCCTGGTCGTGGGCGTGATCCTGATCATCGGCGGCCTGACCTTCTTCCCGGCGCTCGCGCTCGGTCCGATCGTCGAGCATCTCGCGATGAATGCCGGCCAGGTGTTCTGACCGAAAAGCGTTCTGATCGAAAAGCGTTCCGATCGACTGCCTTCTGATTGTTTGGAGTGACCTCCATGGATACGACGAAACTGCAAAAACGCGCGCCGATGTCGGCAATGCTCGATCCGAAGATCGTGATGCCCGCAATCCGCGCGTCCTTCGCCAAGCTCGACCCGCGGCTGATGGTCAAGAACCCCGTGATGTTCGTGGTCGAGGTCGTGGCCGCGCTCACCACCGTGATCTTCCTGCGTGACATCGTCACCGGGGGCGAAAGCCTCGGCTTCACCTTCCAGATCATCCTCTGGCTCTGGTTCACGGTGCTGTTCGCCAATTTCGCCGAAGCGGTGGCCGAAGGCCGCGGCAAGGCGCAGGCCGAATCGCTGCGCAAGACGCGCACTGAAAGCCAGGCCAAGCTGCTCAGCGGTTCCGGCCAGGATTTCAAGCTCGTGCCGGGCACCAGCCTGAAGGTCGGTGACATCGTCCTGGTCGAGGCGGGCGACACCATTCCTTCCGACGGCGAGGTGATCGAGGGCGTCGCCTCCGTCAACGAGGCTGCCATCACCGGCGAATCCGCGCCTGTCATCCGCGAGTCCGGCGGTGACCGCTCGGCCGTGACCGGCGGCACGCAGGTGCTGTCCGACTGGATCCGCGTGCGCATCACCGCCGCGCAGGGCTCGACCTTCATCGATCGCATGATCAAGCTGGTCGAGGGCGCAGAGCGGCAGAAGACGCCGAACGAGATCGCGCTCAACATTCTGCTGGCCGGCCTCACCATCATCTTCGTATTCGCCACCGTCACCATTCCGAGCTATGCGGTTTATGCCGGCGGCTCGATCTCGGTGGTCGTTCTGGTCGCGCTGTTCGTGACGCTGATCCCGACCACCATCGGCGCGCTCTTGTCGGCCATCGGCATCGCCGGCATGGACCGCCTGGTGCGTTTCAACGTGCTGGCGATGTCGGGCCGCGCTGTCGAGGCGGCCGGCGACGTCGACACGCTGCTGCTCGACAAGACCGGCACCATCACGCTCGGCAACCGGCAGGCGACCGCCTTCCGTCCCGTGCGTGGCGTCACCGAGCAGGAGCTTGCGGACGCAGCCCAGCTCGCCTCGCTCGCCGACGAGACCCCGGAAGGCCGTTCCATCGTCGTGCTGGCGAAGGAGAAGTACGGCATTCGCGGCCGCGACATGGCCGAACTCGGGGCCACCTTCATCCCCTTCACGGCGCAGACCCGCATGAGCGGCGTCGATGCCGGCGGCTCGTCGGTGCGCAAGGGCGCGGTCGATGCCATGCTCAACTATGTCGGCGGCGGCGCGCCGCTGGCGGTCGCTTCGGGCAACACCGCCCGTGCCATTCAACCCGCAGGCCTCTCGGACATTGGCCGTGAGATTCAGACGATCGCCGATGAGATTTCGAAAGCCGGCGGCACGCCGCTTGCGGTCGCCAGAGACGGCAAGCTGCTCGGCGTCATTCAGCTCAAGGACATCGTCAAGGGCGGCATCCGCGAGCGCTTCGCCGAGCTGCGCCGCATGGGCATCCGCACCATCATGATCACCGGCGACAACCCGATGACGGCGGCCGCGATCGCTGCGGAAGCCGGCGTCGACGACTTCCTGGCGCAGGCGACCCCCGAGGACAAGCTCAAGCTGATCCGCGACGAGCAGGCCAAGGGCAAGCTGGTCGCCATGTGCGGCGACGGCACCAACGACGCGCCGGCGCTCGCGCAGGCCGACGTCGGTGTCGCCATGAACACCGGCACCCAGGCCGCCCGCGAGGCCGGCAACATGGTCGATCTCGATTCCAACCCGACCAAGCTGATCGAGGTGGTCGAGATCGGCAAGCAGCTCTTGATGACGCGCGGCGCGCTGACGACCTTCTCGATCGCCAACGACGTCGCCAAGTATTTTGCGATCATCCCGGCGATGTTCCTGGCGTTCTACCCCCAGCTCAACGTGCTCAACGTCATGAACCTGTCGAGCCCACAGAGCGCCATCCTGTCTGCGATCATCTTCAACGCGCTGGTTATCATCGCGCTGATTCCGCTGGCGCTGAAGGGCGTCGCCTATCGCGCGGTCGGTGCCGGCGCGCTGCTCCAGCGCAATCTCTTGATCTACGGCCTCGGCGGTATCGTCATTCCCTTCATCGGCATCAAGGCGATCGACCTCGTCGTGACCGCCCTGCATTTGGCCTAACCCCGTCATTGCGAGGAGCGAAGCGACGACGCAATCCAGACTGCCTCCGCGGAAAGACCCTGGATTGCTTCGCTTCGCTCGCAATGACGAAAGAAATAGGAGACCCAAGATGTTCAGAGAAATCCGTCCCGCCATCGTCCTGCTGCTGGCGCTCACCGCCATCACGGGCCTTGCCTATCCGCTCGCGATGACCGCCATCGCCGGCACGTTGTTTCCCGTGCAGGCGCAGGGCAGCCTGATCGAAAGGGACGGCAAGGTGGTCGGCTCCGCCCTGATCGGGCAGGAGTTCAAGGAGGACAAGTATTTCCACGGCCGCCCCTCGGCGACGGTTGCGCCGGACCCCAATGATTCGACCAAGACGGTGTCGGCGCCCTACAATGCCGCCAACTCGGGCGGCTCCAATCTCGGGCCGACCAGCAAGGCGCTGGCCGACCGGCTGAAGGAAGATGTGGACAAGCTCAGGGAGGAGAATCCGTCCGCGCCGGTGCCGGTCGATCTGGTCACGACGTCGGCCAGCGGCCTCGATCCCGACATCTCGCCGGAAGCGGCGCAATTCCAGGTGCCGCGCGTGGCGAAGGCGCGCCATATGTCGGAGGATCAGCTCAAGCAGCTCGTCGTCGCCAATACCCAGGGCCGTCTGCTCGGCCTGCTTGGCGAACCCCGCGTTAACGTACTGGCGCTGAATCTCGCGCTCGATCGCGCGGCGGCCAAGTAGCGGTCTAGGCTCGCGACGCGCAGGTGATTATATTGGCAAGATGGTCCGAGAGCGCCGTGATCCTGAACAACGTCCATCGCCCGAGGCGCTGCTGGAAGCGGCGCGCCGGGAGGAAAGCGCGAGCGGCAAGCTGAAGATCTTCGTCGGCGCCGCCCCCGGCGTCGGCAAGACCTATGAGATGCTGCAAAGCGCCCACGCAAAGCGCAAGGCCGGCATTGACGTGGTGGTCGGCTTCGTCGAGACCCACGGCCGCGCCGAGACCGAGGCGCTGGTACGTGGGCTCGACGTGGTCCCGCGCAAGCGGCTCGACTACCGCGGCCAGATCGTCGAGGAGATGGACCTCGATGCCGTGATCGCGCGCCGGCCGCAGATTGCCCTGGTCGACGAGCTCGCCCACACCAACGCGGCCGGCAGCCGCCATCCCAAGCGCTATCTCGACGTCGAGGAGCTGCTCTCCCACGGCATCGACGTCTACACCGCCGTCAACATCCAGCACATCGAGAGCCTGAACGACGTCGTCGCGCAGATCACCCATGTGCGGGTGCGCGAGACCGTGCCGGATTCGGTGTTCGACCGCGCCGATGCGATCGAGCTGATCGACCTCACGCCCGACGATCTGATCCAGCGGCTGAAGGAAGGCAAGGTCTATGTGCCGAAGCAGGCCGAGCGGGCACTGGAGCATTATTTCTCGCCGGGCAATCTGACGGCGCTGCGCGAGCTCGCGCTCCGTCGTACGGCCGAACGGGTCGACGAGCAGCTCCTCAACCACATGCAGGCGAACGCCATCGCCGGCCCCTGGGCCGCCGGCGAACGCATCCTCGTCTGCGTCAGCGAGGATCCGCGTGCGGCTGGCCTCGTTCGCTACACCAAGCGGCTGGCCGATCGGCTGCATGCGCCGTTCACCGCGGTTTCGATCGAGACGCGGCGCTCGCTCCAGCTTTCGGACGAGGAACGCGACCGGCTTGCCGACACGCTGCGGCTCGCCGAATCGCTCGGCGGCGAGGCGTTGACGATTCCCGCCGTCGGGCGCCGCATCGCCGACGACGTCGTCAACTTCGCGCAAGGCAACAACGTCACCCAGATCGTGATCGGCAAGTCGACGCGCTCGCGCTGGTTCGAGATGACACGCGGCTCCGTCGTCCATGACCTGGTGCGCCGTGCCGGCAACATCACGGTCCATGTCATCGCCGGTGACGAGCTGCCGGGCGAGGCGGCGCCCAAGACGGCGGTGCAGACCGCCGCGCGCTCGGAACCGTTCAATCCGCTCCCCTATCTGAAGGCGCTCGGGATCGTGCTGATCGGCCTCGGCGCCGCGGAGCTGATCCAGCCGCGGTTCGGCATCGAGAACGTCGACCTCGTGCTGCTGACGGCGGTGGTCGCGGTCGCGGTCCGCTACGGCCTGTGGCCGTCGCTGCTCGCGACCGTCGCGGCGTCGCTGTCCTATAATTTCTTCTTCCTGCCGCCGATCTACACTTTCACGATCACCGACCCGACCAATGTCGCCGCCTTCGTGCTGTTCATGGTGGTGGCGATGATCGTCTCCAATGTCGCCGCGCGCGTGCGCACCCAGGCGGACGCCGCGATCGGTCGGATCAGGATGAACGAGCAGCTCTATGCCTTCAGCCGCAAGCTCGCCGGCACCGCCACGCTCGACGACGTGTTGTGGGCAACCGCCTACCAGATCGCGCTGATGCTGAAGGTCCGCGTGGTGCTGCTGCTGCCGGAAGAGGGCCTGCTCACGGTGAAGTCGGGCTATCCGCCCGAGGACGAGCTCGACCAGGCCGACCTCGCCGCCGCCAACTGGGCCTGGAGCAACGATCGCTCTGCGGGGCGCGGCTCCGACACGCTGCCGGGTGCAAAACGGCTGTTCCTGCCGATGCGCACGGGGCGCGGTCCGATCGGCGTGATCGGCATCGACAACGACCGCACCGGGCCACTGCTGACGCCGGACCAACGGCGGCTGCTCGATGCGCTGGTCGACCAGGGTGCGCTCGCGATCGAGCGCGTGCTGCTGGTCGAGGACATGGACCGGGTCAAGCGCACCGTCGAATCCGAGCGGCTGCGCTCGGCGCTCCTGACCTCGATCTCGCACGACCTGAAGACGCCGCTGGCCTCCGTGCTGGGAGCGGCCTCGACCATGCGCGATCTCGCCGGCGCGCTCTCCGACACCGAGAAGCGCGACCTGCTCGCGACCGTGATCGACGAGTCCGAGCGGCTCAACCGCTTCATCGCCAATCTGCTCGACATGACCAAGCTCGAGTCCGGCGCCATCGTGCCCAACACGGCGCTGCACGATCTCAGCGAGATCGTCGGTAGTGCGCTCCGGCGGGCGGTCAAGATCCTGACCGCGCACAAGGTGGAGCTGGTGCTGGCGGCCGATCTGCCGATGCTCCAGCTCGACGCCGTGCTGTTCGAGCAGGTGCTGTTCAACCTGCTCGACAACGCCGCGAAGTACTCGCCGCCCGACACCACGATCGCGATCCGCAGCCGGCGCGAGAGCGATCATGTGGTGCTTCAGGTCGCCGACGAAGGCGACGGCATTCCGCCGGACGAGGTCGAAAGCGTGTTCGACAAGTTCTATCGCGTGCAGAAGGGCGACCATGTCCGACCCGGCACCGGGCTCGGACTTGCCATCTCCCGCGGCTTCGTCGAGGCGATGCGAGGGACGATCTCGGCCGCCAACCGCAGTGACCGGAGTGGCGCGATCCTCACCATCCGTCTGCCGGTTCCGGCTCAGCCCCACGCATTGGATACCGCCGCATGAGTGCTGCCCCGATCAAGGTCCTGGTCATCGACGACGAGCCGCCGATCCGAAAATTGCTGCGGATGGGGCTGACCACGCAGGGCTATGAGATCCTGGAGGCGTCGAACGGCAAGACCGCGCTGGAAAAGCTTGCCGAGGAGCCGGCGCTGATTATCCTCGATCTCGGCCTGCCCGACATCCAGGGCCACGAGCTGCTGCGCACCATCCGTGCCCGCAACGAGGGGGTGCCGATCGTGGTGCTGTCGAGTCGCGGCGACGAGGCCGGCAAGGTGCAGGCGCTCGATCTTGGCGCCGATGACTACCTGACCAAACCCTTCGGCATGGATGAGCTTCTGGCCCGCCTGCGCGCAGCGCTGCGCCACCAGCTCCAGGTCAAGGGCGAGCGCCCGGTGTTCCGCACCGGCGATCTCTCCGTCGATCTCGTTCGCCGCATCGTCAAGGTCGGCGAGCGCGATGTAAAGCTGTCGCCGAAGGAATACGATCTTCTGCGCGTGCTGGTGCAGCATGCCGGCAAGGTGCTCACCCACCGCTTCCTGCTCAAGGAGCTCTGGGACGAGCTGACGGACGCGCAATATCTGCGCGTCTATGTCCGCCAGCTTCGCCAGAAGATCGAGGCCGATCCGGAACGGCCGCAATATGTGCTGACGGAGACGGGGATCGGCTATCGGCTGAAGGCGGGGGACTAAGCGCTCGCGGCGGCGCTGAGCGCTTGCATGAAGCACGCTCCTCATGGCCGGGCGTGACGACTGTGGCTGTGGCGCGATCATGTTTCCACATCGTCATTGCGAGCGCAGCGAAGCAATCCAGAGTCCCTCCGCGGTAGGATTCTGGATTGCTTCGCTGCGCTCGCAATGACGGAGTGAATCAGCCCGCCTTGCGATGCCGCGCCGGCGAACGGTGCGTCTTCCTGGCGGCGCGTTGCCGTCCTGTCGCTCGGCGCGCATGGGACTTCGCCGCCGTCTTTTTCCTGCCGCGCCCCTTCAGGCTCTGTTTCAGCGCGTCCATCAGGCTGACGACGTTGCTCGGCCGCTCCTCGGGCTCGGGCAGCTCGATTGTCTTGCCGCTGGCCTTGCGCTTCACCAGCGCCTTCAGCGCGTTCTCATACTCGTCCTTGAACTCCGAGGGGTCGAAATGCGCGGCCTTGGTGTGCAGGATGTGGCCGGCGAGCTCGACCATGTCCTTGGTGATCTTCGGGCTCTTGATGTCCTCGAAGAACTGGTCCTCGTCGCGCAGCTCGTAGGGATAGCGCAGCGTGGTGCCGAGCAGGCCCTTGCCGAGCGGCTCGATCGCCATGACATGCTCGCGGTTGGTCAGCACGATCTTGGCGAGCGCGACGCGCTCCTCATCCTTCATGGCATCGCGGATGACGGCAAAGGCGTCGATCGCAGCCTTGCCGTCCGGGGCAATGTAGTAGGGGTGGTTGAGGTAGCGCTTGTCGATTTCCTCGCGGGGCACGAAGCTCTCGATGTCGATGGCGTGATTGCTCTCGATCTGGACCGCCTCGAGCTCCTCCGGTTCGACCTCGACATATTTGCCCTTGCGCAGCTCGTAGCCGCGGCCTTTCTGATCGCTCTCGACGACGTCACCGGTCTCGGAATCGATCATCTGCTGCTTGAGCCGGTTGCCGGTCTCGCGGTTGATCATGTGAAACCGTGTCTTCTCGGCCGCCGTAGTGGCCGGATAAAGCACGACCGGACAACTGACCAGCGACAGCTTCAACGTTCCCTTCCAATAAGCGCGGGGGGCCATTCCCATTCTCCAGCATTGTCAAGGCGTTTTGGAACCCCAACCGCCGCATCGGGTTTTGGTTCCGGGTGGGACCTTTGCCGTGTAGACTTTCAACACCAAGAAAAGCGGGACGGCCGTGCTGCGAAAACTCTCCACCTATCGACAGAAGCGGGATTTCGACAGGACGCCGGAGCCCTCCGGTGAGGCGGCTGTCGCGCCGTCGAAGCAGCGGCGCTTCGTGATCCAGAAGCATGATGCGAGCCGGCTGCATTATGACTTCCGGCTCGAGTTCGACGGTGTCTTCAAGTCCTGGGCGGTGACGAAGGGACCCTCGCTCGATCCCCACGACAAGCGGCTGGCTGTCGAGGTGGAGGACCATCCGCTCGACTATGGCGATTTCGAAGGCACGATTCCGGAAGGGCAATATGGCGGCGGCACGGTGATGCTGTGGGACCGCGGCACCTGGGAATCGGATGATCCGGAGGCCGGCTTCAAGAAGGGCGATCTGAAGTTCACCCTGCATGGCGAGAAGCTGCACGGAAGCTGGGTGCTGGTGCGCATGCGCAGCGACCGCACCGGCGGCAAGCGCACCAACTGGCTTCTGATCAAGCACCGCGACGAACATGTCCGCGAAGGCGCGGACAACGACATTCTCGACGAGGACAAATCGGTCGCTTCCGGCCGCGCGATGGATCAGATCGCCGAAGGCAAGGGGCGTGCGCCGAAGCCCTTCATGCTGGCGAAGGGCGCCAGAGCCAAGGCCGATGCGGTCTGGCAGTCCAACCGGGTCGAGGAAGCGAAAGGGCGTACGATCAAGCCGGCGCCGCGCACGGAGTTGAAGACCAGGAAGGCAGGGAAGAAGGCGACGACGGCGGCGACCGCCAAGAAGGTCGCGGAGCTGCCGGACTTCGTGGCGCCGCAGCTCTGTACGCCGGTCGAGCGGCCGCCGGGCGGCCAGGGCTGGTGCCACGAGATCAAGTTCGATGGCTACCGCGTGCAGCTTCGGGTCGAGGACGGCAAGGCGACGTTGAAGACGCGCAAGGGTCTCGACTGGACCGACAAATTTGCCTCCATTGCCAAGGAAGCGGCTGCGCTGCCGGACGTTATGATCGACGGCGAGATCGTCGCGCTCGACCACAACGGCGCGCCGAACTTCTCCTCGCTTCAGGCTGCGTTGTCCGATGGCAAGACCGACGAGCTGATCTTCTTTGCGTTCGACCTCCTGTTCGCGGAGAACCGGGATTACCGCCGGCTGCCGCTCGGCGAACGCAAGGCCCGGCTAAAGGAGCTCCTGGAATCGCGCAAGCGGAAATCGAGCCAGATCCGCTATGTCGAGCATTTCGAGAGCGGTGGCGATGCCGTGCTGCAATCGGCCTGCAAGCTCGAGCTCGAAGGCGTGGTGTCGAAGAAGCTGGATGCGCCCTATCGCTCCGGTCGCACCGAGAGCTGGACCAAGGCCAAATGCCGCGCCGGCCATGAGGTCGTGATCGGCGGCTGGAAGACCACCAGCGGCAAATTCCGCTCGCTGATGGCCGGCGTGCGCCGCGGCGATCATCTTGCCTTCGTCGGCATGGTCGGCACCGGCTTTGGCGCGGACAAGGTCAAGCGCATCATGCCGTCGCTGAAAGCCATGGCGGCCAAGGAAAGCCCCTTCGGCGGCAAGAACGCGCCGAAGAAGACGCGGGACGTGCACTGGCTGAAACCGGAGCTCGTTGCCGAGATCGAGTTCGCCGGCTTCACCGCCGACGGCAATATCCGCCAGGCCGCGTTCAAGGGCCTGCGGCAGGACAAGCCTGCCGAGGAGGTCGAGGCCGAGACGCCTGTCGACACCGAGCTCGCCGAGCCCTCGCCTGGAAAGCGCACGCGGACGAAGTCCGGCAAGCAGTCGAAGGACGCCGGCACTGCCGAGGTGATGGGTGTCGTCATCTCCAAGCCGGACAAGGAGCTGTGGCCGGATGGCGGTGATGGCGAGGGCGTGACGAAGCTCGATCTGGCGCGCTATTTCGAGGCGGTCGGAGAGTGGATGATCGAGCATCTGAAAGGGCGCCCCTGCTCGATCGTGCGTGCGCCCGACGGCATCGGCGGTGAAACGTTTTTCCAGCGTCACGCCATGCATGGCACGTCGAACCTGCTCGAGCTCGCGAAAGTTTCCGGCGACCGCAAGCCCTACTTGCAGATCGACCGCGTCGAGGGACTCGCGGCCGTGGCGCAGATCGGCGGCGTCGAGCTGCATCCCTGGAATTGTGCGCCCGATGCCTATGACACGCCGGGCCGGCTGGTGTTCGATCTCGATCCCGCGCCGGACGTCGAGTTTGCCGATGTCGTCGAAGCCGCCAAGGAGATGCGGCAGCGCCTCGCCGATGTCGGCATGGACAGCTTCTGCAAGACCACGGGCGGCAAGGGCATCCACGTGGTGGTGCCACTGCTCCACGGCGCGCGCGACAAGGTGAGCTGGAAGGAGGCCAAGGCGTTTGCGCAAGGCGTCTGCCAATGGATGGCCGATGACGATCCCGAGCGCTATCTGCTCAACATGTCGAAGAAGCTGCGCAACGGAAAGATCTTCCTGGACTATTTGCGCAACGACCGCATGTCGACGGCGGTTGCGTCCCTGTCCCCCCGGGCCCGTGAGGGTGCAACCGTGTCAATGCCTGTCACCTGGGCGCAGGTGAAGAGCGATCTCGATCCGAAGCGATATACGATACGCACGGTGCCGGGCCTTCTGTCGCGATCGAAGGCGTGGGACGGCTATGACGATGCGGCGGCGTCGATCAAGGCCGCGATGAAGAAGCTGTCGGGGAAGGTGAAGTAGGTGCGTGTTGCGGGCGCGCCGCTTGTAGGGTGGGCAAAGCGGAGCGTGCCCACCGGCGCGCTCCGAGCCGAGGAGGTGGGCACGGCGCGCTGCGCCTTTGCCCACCCTACGGGATCGTGGCCGTCGCTAGATCCGTCCCATCAGGAGCAGGATCAGCAGGATGACGATGAGGAGCCCGAGGCCGCCGCCGCCGTAATAGCCGGTGCCGTAGAACGGCCCGCCGCCGATACCGCTGAAGCCGCCGAGCAGGGCGATGACCAAGATGATCAGAATAATCGTACCGATAGACATGCGAATCTCCTCCAGCCCTTCTTGGAAAGGGTTGCAAATTTCTTGTTATGCGAAGGCAACTTGCCGCAGGTTGTATAGTTCCGCCGATGAAACACGGCAGGAGGCGCAAGTTGCATGGAACCTTTGTGTTTTGGGCTGATATCATGACATGACGATCGATCAGCACGGGGCAGGGCCATGTCAGCACCGCTTGTCGTTTCCATTCCGCACCGGCTCGGCCGCGAGGAGGCGGTGCGGCGGCTCAAGAGCGGGCTTGGCCGCGCAGCCGCCAGCATTCCCGTGATGCAGGTCGAGGAGGAGCGCTGGACCGGCGACACCATGAATTTCCGCATCCGCGCGCTCGGGCAGATCGCGAGCGGCCAGGTCGACGTCGCCGATGATCACGTCCGGGTCGAGGTGACGCTGCCGTGGCTGTTGCAGCGCTTTGCCGAGATGGCCCAGGCCACGATCAAGAAGCGCGGACAGTTGCTGCTGACCAAGGACGGGGAAAAGTAGCCTTAAAGCGCGATGAGATTGGGATGAATCGTCATCGCGCTTCAGGTTGTTGTTTGAGCATGATCTTTTCGGAAGACCGCTGCGCACTTTTCCGGATCATGCTTTAGGCGCGCAGGCGCTGCCGCGCGGGCTTGATCGCGCCTGCTGCGCGGGCCTCGATCACAGAAGCAGGAAAATCGCGGAAAGCCTGCGCAAGCGGCAGGTCGTTGCCGGCAAGGCCGGCCGCTGCGTAGCCGGTGATGTCGACGGTTGCATCGAAGGCTTCGAGCGCGGGCCATTCCCGGCCCGCCTGCGTGAACGGCGCGAAGTGACGGCCGACCACGACGATCGCAGCCGCGCGGCCGCGGCGGCGGGCGAAGGCGATGACATGGTCAGCATGCGCGCCACCTACCCCCAGCGGCTGATAGTCGCCCTGCGCGAAGACGTCGGCAAGCTGATGGCGCAGCTTGAGGAGATGCCGCGCCCAGGCCAGCTTGATCCGGCCGTCCGGCCAGCTCGTGATCAGGCCGTTCCAATTCGGATTGTCCAGAGAGCTCAGCGCCGCGCGGAGCATGGCAAAGTCCACGGGGCGGCGGTTGTCCGGGTCGACCAGCGACAGGTCCCAGAATTCGGTGCCTTGATAGATGTCTGGCACGCCGGGCAGTGTCGCTTTGAGCGTGAGTTGGCTCAGCGAGTTCAACATGCCGAGCAGTGCGACGCGGCGGGCCAGGGTGTGCAGCGCGTCCAGGAATTCTGCGGACTGAGCGGGGTCGAGGATCCTGTCGATGAAGTCCTTGACGCCGTTTTCATACGCTTCATGCGGATTGAGCCAGCTCGTCTCCTCCTTGCCCTCCCGCGCGGCCTTGAGGGCATAGGCCTGGATGCGTGCGACGAAATCGGGATCGATCGGCCCCTGGAGCGGCAGGGCCCCGAGCAGGGTCTGGTAGAGCATGTACTCGAATGTCGCAGACGGCGCGCGGAAATTGCCCTGGAGTGTGAGATGCGGCGCGTTCAACACCTTCCAGCGCGCCACCGCGCTGGTCCATTCGCCGGGAATCTCGCTGAGCGCCGCAATGCGCGCGCGGGCGTCCTCGCCGCGCTTGGTGTCGTGGGTGGCCGTCGCCGTCATGCCCCGCGGCCATTCCCTGGCACGGGCCTGCATGGCCTGGTGGAAGGTGGCAATGGCGAGGCCGGCGCTGGCGGGATCGCCGCCGACCTCGTTCAGGGCGAGCAGCCGGTGGAATTGATAGAAGGCGGTGTCCTCCAGCGACTTTGCCATCATCGGGCCGGTGAATTGCTGCACCTTCAGCGCAAAGCGGCGCACGCGCGGCACGCTGTGCGGCGGACGGCCGGGCTTGAGCAGGTCCATCGTCAGCGCGTCGCGCAGGAAGTCGAAAATGCCTTCGTCCGCGGCGAACCATTCCGCGCGGGCGTGCGCGATGGTCTCCTCGATCAGCTTGCGATCATGCGCGGCTGGCGCGCTTGTCGTGAGATACGTGCGGTAGACCGGGAAATGCAGTACATAGAGTTCGAGCGCCTGCCGCAGGCTGTCGGCGGAGAAATCGCGGGTCGAATAATGCCCGTTGGCGATGCGCGCGAGCAGGCGCGTCAGCACGGTGAATTCGCTGGTGAGCAGCGTCTCCAGAACGCGCCGCTTGGCGTCCTTGACGTAAGGCGAAAGCCGCGGCGAGCGGTTGCTGATCTGCCGCCAGGTCTCGTCCAGCGCCGCCAGTCCCTTCGCGTCGACCAGAACCTGGATGATGACGTTCATCCATTCATATCCGGTCGTGCCCTGGACGCCGGCGAAGTGCGGCAGACGTTCGTGCTCGCACAGGATCTTCTCGATCACCGTATAGAACGGCTTGGTGTTGCCTTGCGCGTCGCGCACTAGCCGGCGCAGCCGCTGGCAATATTGCGCGGGATCGCGCAGGCCGTCGATGTGATCCAGACGGATGCCTTGCAGCCTGCCGTCGGCGATGAGTTGCTTGACCAATCGGTGCGTGGCGGCAAACGTGCCGGGATCCTCGACGCGCAGCCCTGCGAGCCCGTTGACGTCGAAGAAGCGGCGGTAGTTGATGTCGCTGGAGGCAAGCCGCCAGTGGCCGAGCTTGTAGTGCTGGCGTTCGAGCAGATGATGCAGCGCCAGCGTTGGCGTGGAGCGGTCCTTGGCGGCGCGATAGGCGGTGAGGCCGCGCGCGATGATGTCGGCAGCGCCCGCGATGTCCTTGAGCTCTGCCTTGAAGGCGGGCGCTTCCCTGCGGTTCGGGCGGCGCAGCCCGGTGTAGCGTGCCGCGAGCGCGAGCAGGCGCTGGCCGGGCTCCGTTTCGGCCGCGTCCGCCTCCTTGACGGCCATGCGCAGCACTTCGCCATAGCGTTCCGGCGCGATCGGAAGGCGGTGCTCGAAATACCAGGCGGAAAGGCTTCCCTCGTCCGGATCGTAGCGCAGCTCGATGTCGCCGCGCTCCAGCGCCTCGCCGTAGGACGAGCCGAGAATTGGCAGCAGCACGCCGCCGCGGGCGCGGTAGGCCAGTTGATCCCAGTCGATGTCGAAGGACACCGCGTGCGGCGAAGCCTGGCCCCATTCCAGCACGTCGAGCCACCAGGGATTGTCGGCGAAATGCACACCGACATGGTTCGGAACGAAATCGATGATGAGGCCGAGATCGTGCTTGGTCAGCGCCTCGCTCAGCCGCGCGAAGCCGGCCTCGCCACCGAGCTCGGGGCTAAGCTGGCTGTGATCGACGGTGTCGTAGCCATGCGTCGAGCCCTTGCGGGCCTTCATCACGGGGGAGGCGTAGAGATGGGTGATCCCCAGCGCCTTGAGGTAAGGAACGACCGCGGCGGCCTTGTCGAAGTCGAAATCCGCGGTGAGCTGGAGCCGGTAGGTCGCGAGCGGAATGGCAGGAGGCATGTCAACCTCCGAGACGCCAGACCACCGACCAGGGCGGAAGCCGCTCGCCGGCCGCGCCGCCCCAGATCGGCGTGCCCGCGTTGACATTGGAATGCGTGATGTCGTGGTCCGACAGATTGGCGGTCAGGCGCAGCGCCATGCCATCGCCCATGCGCCAATGCGCGGTGAGCAGGCCGTTGTCGGCCGCCTCGGCATGGCCGAAGGTCGCGCCCTTCAGTCGCGGCATGATCTCCTTGCCGCGGAGCGCGAGCAGCTCTCGCACCAGTGCGAGGCGCGTCTCCTGTGCGGGTGTGCGGCCGGTCCAGTCGAGCACGGCCGATTGCAGCGTTGCCGGATCGAGCGGATCGGGCACCTCGTCGCCGTATTTCTCGTAGGCCCAGGCATATTCCTGCTTGCGGCCGTTGCGCACGGCGTCGGCCAGCCCACCCTGGAAATCACAGAAGAACGGGAAGGGCACTGTGGAGCCCCATTCCTCGCCCTGAAATAGCATCGGCACCATCGGGGCGAGCAGGGTGACCGCGAGCGCGGCCTCGATCTGTCTGGGCGATGCCAGGCTCTCGAGCCGGTCGCCCAGCGCACGGTTGCCGATCTGGTCGTGGTTTTGCAGGAAGTTGACGAAGGTCGCCGGCGGCAGCGCGCCGCTCGGCTCGCCGCGCGGCTTCTTGCCCCAGAACTCGGAGATTTCGCCCTGGTAGACGAAGCCCGATGCGAGCGCGCGCGCGAGATCCATGCGCGGCGTCTGGTAGTCGGCGTAATAGCCGGCGAGTTCGCCGGTCAGCATCACGTGCCAGACGTGATGATAATCGTCGTTCCACTGTCCGCGATATTTGCCGTTCGGCGGCTCCTGCGCGGCATCGAGCAGGCTGGCGCGATTGTCGCCGTTCTCCAGCACGAGATGGATGTGCCGTCCCGTCGCCTTGGCGAGCTCGCCGGCGGCAACGCTGAGATCTTGCAGCATCGACTGCTCGCCGGGGATCGCCATGATGTGGTTGGCTGCATCGAGCCTCAGACCGTCGAAGCGATAGTCGGTGAGCCAGGACAGCGCGTTCTCGACCGCGAAGGCGCGCACTTGCGGCACGCGATAATCGATCGCGCTGCCCCAGGGCGTGTGCGCATCGGTGAAGAAGGTCGGCGCATAGCGGCCGAGATAGTTTCCCTCGGGCCCGAAATGATTGTAGACGACGTCGAGAAACACCATCAGCCCGCGCAGATGCGCTTCGTCGATCAGCGTCTTCAGCGCTTCGGGCCGGCCATAGGCGCTGTCGGGCGCATACCAGAGCACGCCGTCATAGCCCCAGCCGCGCCGGCCGGCGAAATCGGCAAGCGGCATCAATTCCAGCGCGGTGATGCCGGTCGCTGTGAGATGGTCGAGCTTGTCGATCATGGCGCGGTAGGTGCCCTCCCGCGTGAAGGTGCCGACATGGGTTTCGACGAGCACCGTCTCTTCCCAGGGACGGCCGCGCCAATCGCGCGCGCGCCACGCGAAGGCATCGTGATCGATCACCTCGCTCGGACCGAACACATCCTCGGGCTGGAAAGCCGAGGCCGGATCGGGCACGTCGATCTCGTCGTCGATCCTGAATTTGTAGACACTGCCGGCGGGCAGGCCGGTAATGTCGGCCACGTACCAGCCATCCCGACGGCGCTGCATCGCGTGTCTTCGCTCGAGCAGGAGATCGACACGGCGCGCGCCGGGCGCCCACAGCCGGAACGACACGCCTTCCTTGTTCGGCCTCGCCCCGAAGGATGGCCTCATGGCGCCCCCGCAAAAGCGAGCACGGACCGCGGCGGCGCCTTGCTGTCGCTTCCGGGCGGGAAGTCGATCGTGTTCAGCCTGGCCTCGGTCGTGTTCAGGATCTGCTGCCAGCTCTTGTATTCGGTCATCTGGGGCAATTTGAATGCGATCTCTTCGGGGGCGGCGTTCAGAACGATAAAGATCGCGGCGCTGCCCGGTTCCATCGGCCCCATCACATAGGAGAGAAACCGTCCCTCCGGGAATTTCCAGTCGTTCTCCGTCATCTCGTCGCCGGCGGGCGTCAGCCACAGCGCGCCGTAGGAGATGCCGTCCTTGGGACGGCCATCGAGCCAGCGATGGCTGCGGAGCTGCGAGAACCGGCGGCGGATGTCGGCGAGATGGGCGACGAAATCGACCATGTCGTCGTCCTCCTTGCCGAGATTGTCCCATCCGATCCAGCCGACCTCGTTGTCCTGGCAATAGGCATTGTTGTTGCCGGATTGCGAATTGCCGACCTCGTCGCCGGCGAGGATCAGCGGGACGCCTTGCGCCAGCATCAGGCAGGCCAGCACGTTCTTGCGAAGCTGCCGGCGCAGGCCGAGGATCTTGGGATCGTCGGTCGGACCCTCGACGCCGCAATTGTTGCTGTGGTTGTCGTTGGAGCCGTCGCGATTGTCCTCGCCGTTGGCCTCGTTGTGCTTCTCGTTGTAGCTGAAGAGGTCGGCGAGCGTGAAGCCGTCATGCACGGTGATGTGATTGATGCTGGCGCGCGGCCGCCGTCCGTCATGATTGAACAGGTCGGATGACGCCGTCATGCGGCTGGAGATGTCGCCGATCAGGCTGCCTTCACCGCTCCAGTAGCGGCGCATGGCGCTGCGGTAACGATCGTTCCATTCCGACCATTGCGACGGAAAGGCGCCGACCTGATAGCCGCCGAGCCCGAGGTCCCATGGCTCCGCCACGAGCTTGACGGTCGCCAGCACCGGATCCTGCCGGACCGCGGTCAGGAACGAGATGCCGCGATCAAAGCCGTTGGGCCCACGCGCGAGCGTGGTCGCGAGGTCGAAACGGAAGCCGTCGACGTGGCAGACCTCGACCCAGTAGCGCAAGGAATCCATCACCATCTGGAGTACGCGCGGATGGGCGATGTTCACCGACGAGCCACAGCCGGTGAAGTCGTCGTAATAGCGCGGATTCTCGCGGTTCAGCCAGTAATAGGAAGCGTTGTCGATGCCGCGATAGCACAGCGTCGGGCCGAGATGGTTGCCCTCGGCGGTGTGGTTGTAGACGACGTCGAGCATCACCTCGATGCCGGCATCGTGCAGCCGCGCGACCGTGGTGCGGAAGGAATCGAGCGCGTTGTCCTGGGCGTAGCGCGGCTCCGGCGCGAAGAAGGACAGCGTGTTGTAACCCCAGTAATTGGCGAGCTTCTTTTCCACCAGGATGCGGTCGTCGACGAAGCTGTGGATCGGGAGAAGTTCGATCGTGGTGACGCCGAGCCTCTTCAGATGCTCGATCATCGCCGGCGAGGACAGGCCGCCATAGGTGCCGCGCAGGTTCGGCGGAACGTCGTCGCGCTTCTGCGTCAGGCCCTTGACGTGAGCCTCGTAGATGATGGTGTCTTCCCAGGGGATGTTGGGGCGGATCTCGCGCCGGCCCCAGTTGAAGGTCTCGTCGACGACGACGGCCTTGGGCATGCCGCGCGCGTTGTCGCGCCGGTCGAATGACAGGTCCTCGCGCGGCGAGCCGGTGCGGTAGGCGAAGTGCGCGTCGCTCCAGACCAGCCGCCCGGCGAGGCGCTTGGCATAGGGGTCGAGCAGCAGCTTGTTGGCATTGAAGCGGTGGCCGTGCTCGGGCTCATAGGGGCCGTGCACGCGATAGCCATAGAGCTGGCCGGGCGAGACGTCGTTGAGATAGCCGTGCCAGACATCCTCGGTTCGTTCCGGCAGTTCGATGCGCTCGAGCTCGCGGCGGCCTTGCATGTCGAACAGGCAGAGCTCGACCTTCTTCGCGTTGGCGGAGAACAGCGCGAAATTGGTGCCGCGTCCGTCCCAGCTTGCGCCAAGGCGTGCGGACGATCCGGCAGTCAGGCGCATGGGTCAGCTTTCCGGAACGAGGAAGATCGCGGCGAGCGGCGGAATGGTGAGACGAAGCTCGGGCGTCTTGACGTCAACGGCATGGACCTCGCCGATGTTCCCGACATTGCTGCCGCCATAATGGGCGGAGTCCGAATTGAACACCTCTTTCCACTTGCCGGCGAAGGGTACGCGAACGCGATAGTTGCGATAGACGTTGGGAGAGAAATTGATGATCACCAGGCACCGCGCGTGCTCGTCGAATCCCTTCCGCAGCCAGGCAAAGACATTGCGGTTGGCATCGTCCGTGATCAGCCATTCGAAACCGGCCTGGTCGCAATCCATCTGGTGCAGCGCCGGCACCGCCCGATAGAGCCGGTTGAGGTCGCGGATCAGCGCCTGGATGCCGGAATGGTAGTTGTATTGGAGCAGGTGCCAGTCGAGCGACTCGTCGTGATTCCATTCGCGGCTCTGGGCGATCTCCGCGCCCATGAACAGCAACTTCTTGCCGGGATGGCCGAACATGAAGCTGTAATAGGCGCGCAAATTCGCGAAGCGCTGCCACTCGTCGCCGGGCATGCGGCCGAGGATCGATCGCTTGCCGTGGACGACCTCGTCATGCGACAGCGGCAGGATGAAGTTCTCCGAGAACGCGTAGTGCAGGCCGAACAGGATCTCACCGTGATGGTACTTGCGGTGGATCGGATCCTTGCTGATGTAGTTCAGCGTGTCGTGCATCCAGCCCATGTTCCACTTGTAGCCGAAGCCGAGCCCGCCGAATTCGACCGGACGCGAGACCTGCGGCCAGGCGGTGGACTCTTCGGCGGCCGTGGTGGCCTGCGGGAAGCGGGCGAAGACTTCCGTGTTGAAGCGGCGCAGGAAGTTGATGGCTTCGATGTTTTCCCGACCGCCATACTGGTTCGGAATCCAGGCCCCCGGCGGCCGGCTGTAATCGAGATAGAGCATGGATGCCACCGCATCGACGCGCAGCCCGTCGATCGCATAGCGCTCCATCCAGAACAGCGCGTTCGACACCAGGAAGTTCGTCACTTCGGTGCGGCCGTAATTGTAGATCAGCGTGCCCCAGTCGAGATGGCGGCCCTGGAGCGGGTTGGCGTGCTCGTAGAGCGCCGTGCCGTCGAAACTGCCGAGGCCGTGCGGATCGTCCGGGAAATGGCCGGGCACCCAGTCGAGCAGTACGCCGATGCCTTCGCGGTGGCAGGCATCGATCAGCGCGGCAAAATCCTCAGGGCTCCCGAAGCGGCTGGTTGGGGCATAGAGGCCGGTCGGCTGGTAGCCCCATGAGCCGTCGAACGGATGCTCGCTAACCGGCAGGAATTCGAGATGGGTGAAGCCCATGTCGCGGGCGTAAGCCGGCAGCTGCTCGGCAAGCTCGCGATAGGTCAGCCATTCATTGCCGTTCTTGCGTCGCCACGAGCCGAGATGAACCTCGTAGATCGACATCGGCGCCGACAGCGCGTTGATGCCGTCGGGCGCCGGGCGTGGCCGCGGCAGATGGGCTTCGTCGAACACGATGGAGGCGGTCTTCGGCCGCACCTCGCTGGCGAAGGCCAGCGGATCGGATTTCAGCGGCAGCTGATGGCCGTGCGGGCCGACGATGTCGAACTTGTAGTGGTTACCCGGCTTTGCATGTGGGATGAACAATTCCCAATAGCCGACGCCGCGCACCCGCATCGGATGACGCCGCGGGTCCCAGAAATTGAAGTCGCCGACCACGGAGACACGCCGCGCGTTCGGCGCCAGCACCACGAAGCCGATGCCGTCGACGCCTTCGAGTTTCATCGGATGCGCGCCGAGCTTGTCGTAGAGGCGCTGGTGGGTGCCTTCGCCGAGCAGATACAGATCGAAATCGGTCAGGATCGGCGGGAAGCGATAGGCGTCCTCGAACTCGACGATGTTGCCGCCGAACTTCGCGCGCAGCTGGTAGTGCTTCGAGCCGTTGGGCAGCGCGCCGATGAAGAGGCCTGCATCGTGGACGCGATCGAGTGGGGCGACCTCGCCATGCTCGCCGACCGCTTCGACGTCGGAGGCCTCGGGCAGAAATGCGCGCACCACGCTCCTGCCGCCCTCGGGATGCAGCCCGAGATAATGGAAGGGGTCGGAGTGGCGGCCCTCGATGATGGCGTAGGCCTCGGCAGGCAGTTTAGGCATGGGCTTCGCTCTCGGTATTGGACAGAATGCGAAGCAGCCCGGTCAGCGGCGCATGGAGCCCCTCAGGCCGGTGGGACAGCTCGTACTCTACTTCGTTGAACGCTCGGTCAAGCAGGAAGAACTTCAACAGGCCTTCCGCAGAACGCGGATCCTCCGGCCACAGCCGCCGGTCGGTCATGGCTTCGCGATAGGCGGACAGGAATGTTGCGGTGGCGCGCTCGCGCCATTCGCCGAGCGCGGCCGTCAGCCGGTCCTGCTCGTCGGAGGTGCCCGAGAGCGCCCGGTTGAGCGCCGCGGTCACCGACAGCTCGATCGAGCGGATCAGGCCGGCGACGTCGCGCGCGGCCGGCGCCTTGCGCCGCTTGTCGGCCAGCCGCAGACGCGGATCGCCGTCGAAGTCGATGATGAAGATATCGTCCTTCACGATCAGGGTTTGCCCGAGGCGGAAGTCGCCATGATGACGGATGTTCAGCCCGCCGATCCTGGAAGGCAATAGCGCATTCAGCCGGTCGGACAGGGACGCCCGCGCCGCCGTGAGCTGATCGATCAGCGGCCGGTCCGCCTCGCGCAGGCCGTCGCGGCTCTCGGCCAGCCGTTCGAGCAGCCGCTCGGCACGCGTCTTGAGGTCAGATACGAGGTGCTTGATCTGCTCGGAGCCGATCGGCTCCGGGGCGAGATTGTCGGACGTTGCCGCGGCCAGGGCTACGTGCAGCTCGCCGAGCCGCCGGCCGATCTGCGTGATGAAGTGCAGATACGGCGCCTGCTCCTGGGTTTCGCGGGGCGTTTCACCCGTCGACAGGCGCTGCTCGTCGATATAGCGATCGAGATAACCGGTTGTCACCGACCAGCCGTCGCCCTGGTTCTCGACATAGGCATGCAGCAGGCCGAGCACGCTGCGTTGATCGCCCTCGACCAGCTCGACGCTGCCGAGCAGCGCCGGCATATTGGCAAAACGCGCGACTTCCGTGAGATAGTGGCCGATCTCGATCTCGGGGCTGATGCCGCTTTCGAGCCGACGATAGAGCTTGGCGACATATTTGTTGTCGACCAGCGCGGTGCTGTTCGACTGCTCGATCGCTCGGATGCGTTCGGGCTCCTTGATGGTGTAATCGGCAAACCGGCTGGTTGCCTTGAATTCCAGCCGCAGATTGTTCTCTTCCACCACCAGGTTCTGCGACAGATTGCGCAGGAACAGGCCGATGAAGATCTGGTCGGTCGCAACATCGAGCAGTGTGCCTTCGCGCGCGCCCTGGCGCACGGCGGCCAGCGCCTTCGGGTTGAAGCGCTCGCGGTCGAAGCGCACCCACTCGATCTGCATCGGCAGCACGTAGCGCGTCGCAACGTCCCGCTGGGTCGTCTCGAAGAACGCGATCCAGGGCCTGTTGTCGCCGATGTCGCAGAACGGCACCGCCGAGGTCAGCGTGGTCTTGATGTGCTTAACATTGTGCTCGGGATACCACCGCGTCCGCGACAGGAATCCCGGCAGCACGTCGCGCTCGAACACGCCGCGCTCGCGGGCGAGCGACACCCAGTTCGAATTCACCGGCACCACCAGCGTCTCGAACTCCGGCACCGCGCGCGGCGTCACCGGCTCGGACTTGTCGCGCTCCAGCAGCTGGAACCAGTAGAATCCGTACGGCCCCAGCGTGATCATGTAGGGAAGTTCGCCGATCGCGGGGAAACGCGTGCGGCCGAGCATCTCCTGCGGGATGCGGTCCTTCCAGGGCGAGAGATCGAGCTCGGTTGCCTGCGCTGCGCGCGACAGATTGGCGACGCAGAGGATCACCTCGTCGCGATACTGCCGGACATAGGCCAGTACGGCGCGGTTGGCCGGGCGGATGAAGGTCATGGTGCCGCGGCCGAAGGCGAGCGTCGACTTGCGCACCGAGATCAGCCGCTTGGTGGCGCTGAGCAGCGAGGACAGGCTGCGCGACTGCGCCTCGACGTTGACGGATTCGTAGCCGTAGACCGGATCCATGATCAGCGGCGCGTAGAGGCGGGCCGGGTCGCAGCGGGAGAAGCCGCCATTGCGGTCGGGGCTCCACTGCATCGGCGTGCGCACGCCGTTGCGGTCGCCGAGATAGATGTTGTCGCCCATGCCGATCTCGTCGCCGTAATAGATGATCGGCGTGCCCGGGAACGACAGCAGGAGCGAGTTCATCAGCTCGATCTTGCGCCGGTCATTGTCCATCAGCGGCGCGAGGCGCCGGCGGATGCCGACATTGATGCGCGCGCGGGGATCGTTGGCGTAGGTGGTCCAGAGATAGTCGCGCTCGACGTCGGTGACCATCTCCAGCGTCAGCTCGTCATGGTTGCGCAGGAACAGTGCCCATTGGCAGCTCGCCGGGATGTCCGGCGTCTGGCGCAGGATGTCGGTGATCGGGAAGCGATCCTCCTGCGCGATCGCCATGTAGATGCGGGGCATCAGCGGGAAATGGTAGGCCATGTGGCACTCGTCGCCACGGCCGAAATATTCCTGCACGTCCTCCGGCCATTGATTGGCCTCCGCCAGCAGCAGCTTGCCCTTGGAATAGGCGTCGAGTTCCTGGCGCAGCCGCTTGATGATGGCGTGCGTCTCGGGAAGGTTCTCGTTCGAGGTGCCCTCGCGCTCGCAGAGATAGGGAATGGCGTCCAGCCGGAAGCCGTCGACGCCGGCATCTAACCAGCGCTTCATCACCTGGATGAGGGCGCTGACCACGCGCGGATTGTCGAAATTGAGGTCCGGCTGGTGCGAGAAGAAGCGGTGCCAGTAGAAGGCGCCTGCCTCCGGATCCCAGGTCCAGTTGGACTTCTCGGTGTCGGTGAAGATGATCCGCGTGCCCTGGTATTTCTGGTCGGTGTCGCTCCAGACATACCAGTTGCGGGCGCTCGACCCCGGATGGCTGCGGCGCGCGCGCTTGAACCATTTGTGCTGGTCGGAGGTGTGGTTGACGACGAGCTCGGTGATGACGCGCAGCCCGCGCCGCTGCGCCTCCTGGATGAAGCGCTTGAAGTCCTTCATCGTCCCGAAATCGGGATTGACCGCGCCGTAATCGGCGATGTCGTAGCCGTCGTCGCGCCCAGGCGAGGGATAGAACGGCAGCAGCCACAGCGCGGTGACGCCGAGGTCCTGGAGATAAGGCAGCTTCTCGGTCAGCCCCGTGAAGTCTCCGATGCCGTCCTGATTGCTGTCGGCAAAGGCCTTGACGTGAAGCTGGTAGATGATGGCGTCCTTGTACCAGAGTTCATCCACGTTCTCGGCAGCCTCGGCCTTCTTGGTGTCGACGGAAGACAAAACATTCATGGCGTGCCCCCTTACGCCAGGCAGCGGAACAGGAGGGCCGGATCGCGGTCGGGATCGATACGCAACCTGATCCCGCCCCATTCGATGCGGGACTGTTCGCCAGTGAGGAGGTTTTCGAGTGCCGTCACGTGGTGTCGCTGCCCGCCGGCGTCAACCGTGAGATCGCCGAGCGGCAGCCAGAATTCGCGCGCGTGGCGCGAGAGCGCAATCGCGACGACGACAGTGTTGGCCGGATCGGTCGCCTCCTTGGCGAAGGCGATGGTCTCGCCATCCTCGATGCCGAGGAAGCGCAGGTTCGCCGTCCGCTGGAGCGCCGCGTTGTCGTTGCGGATGCGGTTGAGCGCAGCGATGTAGAGCTTGATGTTGCCGGGCTTGTCCAAGTCGCGCTGCCTGATCTGGTACTTTTCGGAATCGAGATATTCTTCGCGGCCGGGAATGGCTGCGTGCTCCAGGAGCTCGAAGCCGCTGTAGATACCGTAACTGCCCGACAGCGTCGCGGCCAGCGCGACGCGCGACTTGAACGCCCAAGGCTCGCCGCTCTGGAGGTGATAGGGCAGCAGGTCGACTGTGTTGACGAACAGGTTCGGGCGATAGAAATCGCGCTCGGGATAGCGCGTCAGCTCGCCGAGATATTGCTCCAGCTCCCACCGCGAGGTCCGCCAGGGGAAATAGGTGAACGACTGCGCAAAGCCGAGCTTGGCGAGGCCCTTCATCAGCTTCGGTCGTGCGAATGTCTTGGAGAACAGGATCACCTCGGGATGCCGGCGGCGGATGTCGCGGATCAGCCACTCCCAGAACGGAAGCGGCGCGGTGTCGTGATTGTCGATGGCAAAGATGGTGACGCCATGGTCGATCCAGAACAGCATGGCATCGCGGAACGCGTTCCACAGCCCGGCCCTGTCGACGGAGGCGAAATCGGGGATGACGATGTCCGAATAGGGGCCGTCCGCGGTCCGCACCGAGCGGTCCGGCCGCCACTTGAACCATTCCGGATGCTGCGTCAGCCAGGGGTGGTCCGGCGAGCACTGCACGGCGAAGTCGAGCGCGAGCTCGAGGCCGTATTCGAGGCAGGTTGCGACCAGCGCGCGGAAATCCTCGATCGTGCCGAGCTCCGGGTGCAGCGCATCGTGCCCGCCCTCGGCGGCGCCGATCGCATAGGGCGAGCCGGGGTCGCCCTCGGTTGCCACCGGCGCGTTGTTGCGGCCCTTGCGGCGGGTGTTGCCGATCGGGTGGACCGGCGTGAAGTAGAGCACGTCAAAACCCATCGCGGCGATGTCGGGCACGCGCGCGATGCAATCGCGAAGCGTGCCGTGCTGGCCGGGGATCTGGCCTTGGCTGCGCGGCATCATCTGGTACCAGGCGCCAAAGCGCGCCTTGTCCCGGTCGATGGTCAGCGGGAACGAGGGCGAGCGGGTGAGATCGGGCCGCGACTGGCTCTCGGCCATGGCCTCGCCAAGCTCGGTTGCCAGCAGCGGGGCGACCTCGCCGGTCTGAAGATAATCCTCGCACTGTTTGATGATGACCGCCGCGGCGTTCGGCCGCGCGCCATGCGCCTTGGTCAGCAGGCCGGCGCCCTCGATCGCGTCGAGCGTCACGTCCGCGCCGCTGCGTTGCTTGCGTGCGACCCCATGCGACCAGGTGGCGAATTCGTCGGTCCAGGCTTCGATGGCGTAGCTGTGTTGGCCGGCCTCGGTCGGGACGAACGCGCCGGACCAGCGGTCATTGCCGCGATGAGTCATCGGCTCGCGCTGCCATTCGCGATCCTGCTCGCGGCGCCAGAGCAGCGCAGCCCCGATCACGGCATCGCCATCGCGGTAGACGTCGGCCCAGACCTCGACCCGTTCGCCCGCAATCCGCTTCACGGCGAAGCGGCCGCCGTCGATCAAGGGATAGACGTCTTCGATGAGGAAAGCGCTGCCGGCTGCGGCACTTTCGACAGTTTGAATTGTCTTGTTCACGGTGATGCCATTGACAAGAAAGCAGGAGCCCGTTTCCCTTGTCGGGAACCCACGCTTGGTACCTATATAGAAAGCCGGTTCTGTGTCATTAGTTCCCTCGGGAACAGCCAGCGCGGTTTGCGAGTTAAGGCTGACTAACGTCTTCCACCGCCTCGTTAAAATCAATGCCCCCGGCCAAAGACTGGCCTGCAAGCTGCGTGCCGAATGGATCTTTTAGCTCAAGCCCGGATCAAGGGCGTTCAATCCGAATTCATCGATGCCCTGGGAAAGCTGCGGGTCACCGATCCCGGGGCCCTCAAATCCATCCTCGATGCCCTGCCGGAGAAGCGGGTTTACCGCTTTGTCGGCGGGCCGGTCGTGGTCCGCGCCTTAGGACATCCGCGGACGGAATTGGCGGCCGTCGGCGCGCCGCCGCTGCAATGGAAATTGGCCGCAAACGGCACATTGATCGGGCAAGGCGAGACGCGCGAGCCCGTGATCGCCTGGCCGGCCGGCCTGCCCCTCGGCTATCACCGTTTGACACTGACCGATGCCGAAGGTGTGACGGAAGAGGTGCCGATGATCGTGGCGCCCGAGCGCGCCTTCGGCGGCGACTTCGACCGTGGCTGGCTGCTCGCCGTGCAGCTCTACAGCGTTCGTTCGAACCGCAATTGGGGTATCGGCGACTTCACCGACCTTGCCGACCTGGTCCGGCTCGCCAGGCAGCTGGGCGCCGACGGCGTCGGGCTCAATCCGCTGCACGTGCTGTTCGACGATCAGCCGGCCGATTGCAGCCCCTATTCGCCGAACAGCCGGCTGTTTCTCAATCCGCTCTATATCGACGTCGAGGCGATCCCGGAATTTTCCGCTGACCTCGTCTCCGACGCCGCCGCGACCGCAGCGCGGCTGCGCGAAGGCGATCGTGTCCCCTATGCCGACATGGCGGCGTTGAAATGGCTGGCCCTGCGCGCCGCCTTCAACAGTTTCGTGACAAGCGCAAGCGAGGCGCGCCGCAAGGCATTCGACGCGTTCCGCGCCGCCCGCGCGCCGCTGCTGTCCCGCTTTGCCTGCTTCGAGGTGCTGCGCCATCGCTTCGCCAAACCTTGGTGGGAATGGCCGGCGGAATGGCAGCAGCCTGACGAGACGAAATGCGCCGCGCTGCGCAACGGCCCCGACAGGCGCGAGGTCGAATTCGTCGAGTTCGTGCAATGGACGGCGGACAGCCAGCTGCATGCCGCCAAGGAGCTTGCCAGCCAGCTCGGCATGCGCGTCGGACTCTATCTCGACGTCGCCGTCGGTGTGCAGTCCAACGGTTTCGATGCCTGGAACGAGCAGATGGCGATTTCCCGCCATCTCGCCGTCGGCGCGCCGCCCGACGTGCTCAATACCGTCGGCCAGGACTGGGGCCTTGCCGGCTTCAATGCCGGCGGCCTGGAGGCCCAGTCATTCGTGCCGTTCGCCGACATGCTCGCAGCCTCG
This sequence comes from Bradyrhizobium cajani, assembly GCF_009759665.1. Classification (GTDB taxonomy): domain Bacteria; phylum Pseudomonadota; class Alphaproteobacteria; order Rhizobiales; family Xanthobacteraceae; genus Bradyrhizobium; species Bradyrhizobium cajani. The sequence goes on along the minus strand of NZ_WQNE01000002.1, from coordinate 118,639 downwards.
ATGCGCCATGCCGGCGCCATCAGGCTCGATCACGTGCTGGGCTTGAAGCGGCTTTATCTGGTGCCGCGCGGTTTCAAGCCCGACAACGGCGCCTATGTTCAGATGCCGTTCGAAGCGCTGCTGGCAGCCGTGGCACGCGAGAGCGCCACCCATAAATGCATCGTGATCGGCGAGGATCTCGGCACCGTGCCGGAAGGTTTCCGCGAGACCATGCAGGATTTCGGCATCTGGTCCTATCTCGTCATGATGTTCGAGCGCGACGATGCCGGCCATTTCCGCAACGTCGACCACTACCGGCCCAATGCGCTCGTCACGCTGAACACCCACGACCTGTCGACCTATGCCGGCTGGCGCTCCTTCAGCGACCTCAAGATGAAGATTTCGCTCGGGATCGATCCCGGCGAAAGCGAGCAGGCGCGCTGGGATGCGCTCGGCATGCTCGACGAGATATTGCGCCAGAACGGCATCGGAGCCAACGATCTCTATTCGGTGCTCGCCTTCCTGTCGCGCACGCCGTCGCGGCTGCTCGCGGTGTCACTGGAGGATCTGCTCGGCGTGATCGACCAGCCCAACATTCCCGGCACAATCGACGAGCATCCGAACTGGCGGCAGCGGCTGCCCGTCGTGCTTGACGAGATTGCTTCGAAGGTTGATCTTGCCGCTTTGAAGGCCGCGACGCGGGAACGTTCGTTGACCGGCGGGACTTGACGCGCCGGATATTTCTCGGGCTCGGAAAACATTGTCTCAGAGGATCGAGGACTATGCGCTGATCGGCGATTGCGAGACCGCTGCGCTCGTCGGGCGCAACGGCTCGATCGACTGGCTATGCTGGCCGGCCTTCGATTCCGATGCCTGCTTTGCCGCGATCCTCGGCACCCACGGGAACGGCCGTTGGCTGATCGCGCCGAGCGAGGATGTCACGAAGACATCGCGCCGCTATCTCGGCGATACCCTCATACTCGAAACGCGCTTGGAGACGAAGAGCGGCACCGTCGCGCTGATCGACTTCATGCCCCCGCGCGGCCAGGCGTCCGACATCGTGAGGCTGGTGCGCGGTGTCAGCGGGACCGTGAAGATGCGGATGGAACTCGTCATCCGCTTCGGCTTCGGCGTCGACATCCCCTGGGTGCGACGGATCGACCATTCCCTGATGGCAATCGCCGGCCAGGACATGACCGTGCTGCGCACGCCCGTCGAGACCCGCGGCGAGGATCTGACCACGGTTTCCGACTTCGAGGTGAGGGCGGGCGAGACCGTGCCGTTCGTGCTGACCTACGGCCCTTCGCATATCGAGCCGCCCAAGCCCATCGACCCGGAGCTTGCGCTTCAGGAGACCGAGAAATTCTGGCAGGACTGGTGCATCCATTGCATCCGTGACGGTGAGTATCACGACCTCATCGTGCGCTCGCTGATCACGCTGAAGGCGCTGACCTTTGCTCCGACCGGCGGCATCGTCGCGGCACCAACCACGTCATTGCCGGAAAAGCTCGGTGGTGCCAGGAATTGGGACTATCGCTTCTGCTGGCTGCGCGATGCCACCTTCACGCTGCTGGCGCTGATGAACTCGGGCTACACCGAGGAAGCGCTGGCCTGGCACAATTGGCTCCTGCGTGCGGCGGCCGGTTCGCCCTCGAACATGCAGATCATGTACGGCATCTGGGGCCAGCGGCGGCTCCTGGAATGGGAGGCGGGCTGGCTCGGCGGCTATGAGGGCGCGCAGCCGGTGCGCATCGGCAATGCCGCGCATGCGCAGCTCCAGCTCGACGTCTACGGCGAGCTGATCGATGCATTCCATCAATCGCGGATGGCCAAGCTGAAGCTCGACGAAGAAAGCTGGGCGCTGGAATGCAGCGTCCTCAACCATCTCGCCGAAGTCTGGGACCGGCCCGATCACGGCATCTGGGAGCGGCGCGGAGAGCCCAGGCACTACGTCTTCTCCAAGGTCATGACCTGGGTCGCCTTCGACCGCGGCATCAAGAGCGCCGAGACTTTCGGCTTCAAGGCGCCGGTGCTGCATTGGCGCGCCCTGCGCGAAGCCATCCATCGTGACGTCTGCAACAAGGGATTTGACGCGGAGGAGAATGCTTTCGTCGAATCCTATGGCTCGAAGCTGCTCGATGCCAGCGTGCTGCTGCTGCCGGCCGTCGGCTTCCTGCCGGCGGAAGACCCGCGCATCCGCGGCACCATCGCGGCGGTTGAAAAGCATATGATACGCGACGGCTTTGTGCTCCGGCACGATCCGCGCGAAGTCTCCGAGGCGAAGCAGCCGATCGAAGGCGCGTTCCTGGCGTGCAGCCTGTGGCTGGCCGATGCGCATGTCTTGGCCGGGAATCTCGACAAGGCGCAAGTGCTGCTCGACCGCGTGGTCGGCATCGCCAACGACGTCGGGCTGCTGGCCGAGGAATATGATTCAGGCGCCCGGCGCCAGACCGGCAATTTCCCGCAGGCGCTGACCCACATCGCGCTGATCAACACCGCGCACAATCTGTCGGCGGCCAGGCAGGAGAGCGAAAAGCCGGCGGTGCAGCGGTCGAAGTAAGAGTGGACCAGATGCTGCGGTTAGTTCAGAGAGGCTGCCGGACGAGCTCGGCCTCAATGGTTCGAGACGCCCGCTTTGGCGGGCTCCTCACCATGAGGGTTTGATAATTTCGCCGCGAAACGCGACCTCATCCTGAGGGCCCGCCGTAGGCGGGCGTCTCGAAGGATGGCCGCAGGCACGCTCATCGCCAAGTTCTTCCCAAATGCGACGGTGTTGAGGCTATCGAACCTCAGCCGACCCCGTTTAGCTTCAAAATCATCTCCATCGCCTCGGCAAAACCGTCCTGCTCGTTGCTCGCGGTGACGTGGGTGGCCTGATCCTTGACGTTATCGGTTGCATTGCCCATGGCGATCGACACGCCGCTGACGCGGAACATCGCAAGGTCGTTCTGCATGTCGCCGATGGTGGCGACCGCATCGGTGGAAATGTCGAGCCGCTTGGCCATCGCCTGCACGAAGGTGCCCTTGTCGAAGCCGGGCGGCGTGATGTCGAGATAATAGGTCTGCGAGCGCACCGCGGTCGCCTCGCTGCCGAGCGCCTCCTGCATCGCCTTCTCGCAGCGCTCGAGGCCCGCAGCATCGGCGCTGGCGCCGACGATCTTGCAGGCGCTCGCGAGATACGGCGAAAAATCAGTGACGATGGTCGGGTCGGAGCGGATCGTGTGCCGCTCGTGCGCGACGTATTTGCCGCTGGGGTTGTCGATCAGCCATTTGTCGGTGGTGAAAAGCCAGATGTCGACGCCGAACTCGCGGAGGATCTTCAGGGAGCGCTCGGCGGCGCCGGCGGGGATCAGGTGCTGCTCGACCGGCTTCATCTCGGGATCGACGATCGAGGAGCCGTTGAACGGGCCGACCGGCAGCCACAACGCCAGCGGCTCGATCAGGAAGCGCATGCCGATCGCGGGGCGGCTGGAGGTGATGGTGAAACCGATGCCGGCCTGGTGCAGCCGCTGCACCGCGGACCTCGCGCGCTCGGTCAGCGTCTTGTCCTTGGTCAGGAGCGTGCCGTCGACGTCGGAGACGACCAGTGAGATCTTCGTCATGGCAGGACCTTAAGGTTCAGGTTTCTTGTTCAGGTTCTTGGCCTCAGCGCTGCGCCCCGCCCAGTTTCAACTGCCGCACCACGCCGTCCACGATCGCCTCGACGGATTCGTCGATCGAGACGGTGATGACGTGCTCGCCCGCTTCCGGCGGCTCCAGCGTGTTGAACTGGCTCGTCAACAGCTCGGGCGGCATGAAATGACCCTTGCGACGTGCAAGCCGCTCGGCGATCAGCTCCTTCGTGCCCCTCAGGAAAACGAAGCGGACGTCGTCGCGTCCGCGCAGCAGCACGTCGCGATAGATGTGCTTCAGCGCCGAGCAGGCGATGATGACGTGTTCGCCGTGCTTGCAGACCCGCTCGATCTCGTCGGCGATGGCGTTGAGCCAGGGCCAGCGATCCTCGTCCGTGAGGGGATGACCCGCCTGCATCTTCTCGACATTGCTGGCCGGATGAAAGCTGTCGCCGTCCTCGAAGCGCCAGCCGAGCCGCTCGCCGAGCGCGTTCGCAACCGTACTCTTGCCCGAGCCCGACACGCCCATCACGATCAATGCACAAGGTGCTTCAACGCCCGCCACGAATTCCCTCCGGAAGCGCGGCCTGGTCGACCAGCCAGACGGTCTCACCCTTCGAGCGCGCGCGTAACGCCGGCAGATTCTCGCCATTGAGGAGGCGCGTCAAGATCGGCTGCTTGTCGTGCCCGGCAATCTCGAACAGCATTTCGCGGCAGGACGCCAGCACGGGCAGGGTGAGCGACACCCGCGGCACGAAGGGCGCGACATTGGCCTTGGGGACGCCGACAACCCAGCGTCCGGTCTCCTCGATTTCGGGGTAACCCGGGAAGAGCGAGGCGGTGTGGCCGTCCGGGCCCGCACCCATCAAGACCATGTCGAACAGCGGCCGCGACGGATCGAGCCGGTCGGAGCCGTAGAAGGCTTGCAGCTCGCGCGCATAGGCCTCGGCGCTGCGCTCGGGGTTTTCAACCATCGTCGGGATCGGGTGGATGTGGCCGGAGGGCGCACTGCGATCGAGGAAGGTCGCGCGCGCGACCGCCATGTTGTTGAGGGGATCGCTTTCGCCGACGAAGCGCTCGTCGCCGATGAACCAGTGTACGCGATCCCACGGGATTTTTTCGTACCAGACATCGCTGCCGAGCAATTGATAGAGCTTCTTCGGGCTGGAGCCGCCGGTCAGGCAGATCGCGATGCGCGAGCGGTTGGCGGCGATCCGCGCCATCACCCGTTCGGCCGCGGCCTGCGCCAGGGCCTCCGCGTCAGCCGCGACGATCAGCTTCGGCTGGTCGGCCGCCGACATCACGAGTACTTCCGCCAGCTTCGCCCGTCGCGCCGGAGCAACTCGTCGGCGCAGGCCGGACCGTCGCTGCCGGCTTCATAGGTCTCGATGCCGTTGGTGCCTGCGCTTTTCCAGGCGTCCAGGAACGGCTGCACCGCCTGCCATCCGGCCTCGACGCCGTCGGCGCGCTGGAACAGGATGTTGTCGCCGATCATGCAGTCGTAGATCAGCGTCTCGTAGCCGGTTGAGGGATCGGCCCGGAAATAGTCGCCGTAGCGGAACTTCATCTCGACGCCGTCGATGGTGACGCTTGGTCCCGGAATCTTGGCGTTGAACTGGAGCTCGATGGTTTCGGTCGGCGCGATGCCGATGGTCAGGAAATTCTGCGAGAGACGATCGACCGCCGTGCCCGTGAACATCGACAGCGGCGCCTGCTTGAACTTGATCGCGACCTCGGTGCGCTTGTGCGCCAGCGCCTTGCCGGTCCGCAAATAGAACGGCACGCCGGCCCATCGCCAATTGTCGATCATCAGCTTCAGCGCGACATAGGTCTCGGTGGTGCTGCCGGACTTGACGTCTTCGGTCTTGCGATAGTCGGGAATCTCGTCGCCGCCGATGCGCCCCGCGAGATATTGCGCGCGGACCGAATTCTTGAGTGCTTCTTCCCGGCTTGGCTGCTGGATCGACGTGAGCACGTCGGCCTTCTCGGAACGCACGGAATGCGCGTCGAACCGCGCCGGCGGCTCCATCGCCACCAGCGACATCAGCTGGAACAGATGGTTCGGCACCATGTCGCGCAGCGCGCCGGTGGCGTCGTAGAAGCCACCGCGATGGCCGACGCCGAGCTTCTCCTCCACCGTGATCTGGATGTGGTCGATGTGGTTGCGGTTCCAGATCGGCTCGAACATGCCATTGGCGAAGCGCAGCACCAGGATGTTCTGCACCGTCTCCTTGCCGAGATAGTGATCGATCCGGTAGATCTGGTGCTCTTCCATGATCTTCAGGAGCTCGGCGTTCAGCGCGCGCGCGGAGGCAAGGTCGGTGCCGAACGGCTTTTCGATCACCAGCCGCCGCCAGGCGCCGTTCTCCTTCATCATGCCGGTGCGGCCGAGCTCGCGCGCGGTCGGCGCGAATGCGGCCGGCGGGGTCGCGAGGTAGAACAGCCGGTTGCCGCCGGTCTCCTGCGCGCATTCGAGCGAGTCCAGATGCTCGCGCAGGCGGTCGAACGAGGGTGGGTCCTTCGGATCGGCCTCGACGAAGGTCAGGCATTGCAGCAGCCTCGTGGCGACGTCGTCGTCCACTGGCCGCGTCGCGAACTGGCGGAGCCCCTTCATCAGGCTGTTGCGCAACTCGTCGTCCGACTGGCCCTTGCGGGCCACGCCGACGACGCAGAACTTTTCCGGCAGCAGGTGCTCGGCGGCGAGATTGTAGAGTGACGGCATCACCAGCCGATGAGTCAGGTCTCCGGTCACGCCGAAGATGACGAAGGCGCAATTTTCCGGCTTGCGCTTTGCTTGCGGGTCTTGTGTCACGAACGATTGGCCTTCGTTTTGTTACTTGGATTTCGAAGCGCCCGGCTGCTTCGGCTCCTTGTGGCCGCCGAACCCTGCGCGCATCGCGGAGAGAATTTTTTCGGCGAATGTGTGTTCCTTGCGGGAACGGAAACGTGTGTAGAGCGCAGCAGTCAGGACTTCGGCCGGTACGGCTTCGTCGATCGCTGCGTTCACGGTCCACCGCCCTTCGCCGGAATCTTCCACGAACCCGGAATATTCCGACAGCGCCGGGCTTTCGGCGAGCGCCGTCGAGGTGAGGTCGAGCAGCCAGGATGGGATCACGCTGCCGCGCCGCCATACTTCGGCGATGTCGGCGAGATCGAGATCGTAGCGATGATCGGCAGGCAGCGCCTCGATGTTGGCGTTCTTGAGGATGTCGAAACCTTCGGCATAGGCCTGCATCAGGCCGTATTCGATGCCGTTGTGGATCATCTTGACGAAGTGGCCGGCGCCGACCGGGCCGGCATGAATGTAGCCCTGTTCGATGCGGGGATCGCGGCCTTCGCGCCCTTCCGTGCGCGGAATGTCGCCGGCACCGGGTGCGAGCGCGGCGAAGATCGGATCGAGCCGGTCGACCACCTGCTTCTCGCCGCCGATCATCATGCAATAGCCGCGGTCTAGCCCCCAGACGCCGCCTGAGGTGCCGACGTCGACATAGTGGATGCCGCGCGCCTTCAGCGCCTTGCCGCGGCGAACGTCGTCCTGCCAGAAGGTGTTGCCACCGTCGATGATGACGTCGCCCGCCTGCATCACACCCGCGATCGTGTCGATCGTGGTCTCGGTGATGCGGCCGGCCGGCAGCATCACCCAGGCGGTGCGCGGCCGCTCGAGTTTCGAGATGAACTCTTCGAGCGTCGCCGAGCCTGTGGCGCCGTCTGCGGCCAGGCCCGCGACGGCCTTGGCGTCCTTGTCGTAGACCACGGTCGAATGTCCCTGGCGCATCAGCCGGCGAACGATGTTGCCGCCCATCCGGCCGAGGCCGATCATGCCGAGTTGCATGTGAGAGATTCCCTTAGTTCAGTGCGTCGTTGAGCGCGGCATTGAGCGCCGCGAGACCTTTCTTGAGCCCACCCTTCAGGTGGACGCGGAGTGCGCGCCGGCCGCGTTCGGTGAGCACGTCGAAATCGCCGCGCGCCTGCGCCGCCTTGATCACGCCGAAGCTCGCCTTCTGGCCCGGCACGGCAAGATCCTTGGCATCGTCGGCGGTGATCTGGAGGAACACGCCGCTGTCGGGCCCGCCCTTGTAGGCCTGTCCGGTGGAGTGCAGGAAGCGCGGTCCGAATTCTGCGCAGGTCGCGACATGCCGCTTCTCACGCACCTCTAACCGCATCGCCTGGAGCGCGTCGATCGTGGCCTTGTCGCGCGCGATGTAGCCGAGCAGGGCGACATAGTCGCCGTGGTTGGAGCGGGAGAGATGCGCCTTCAGCCAGGAGGTGAGGTCGCCATTGGCGCCGGCGGCGCGGAGCGCCGTGGCGTTGGCTTCGTCGGTGTAGAGATCGGCTTCGTCCGTGCTGACCACCGGCTGCTCTTCCGGCAGCGCGCCGGTCCTCTCGAACGACGCGGTGAGCTCGCGGGTCTTGATCTTGGCCGCTTCCACGTCCGGCTGGTCGAACGGGTTGATGCCGAGAATGCTGCCTGCGACCGCGGTCGCCATCTCGAAGCGGAAGAACTCCTGGCCGAGATGGTCGATCGACTTCATGACGACGCGCACCACGGGATGGCCGGCCGCCTCGATCGCGGCAAGCTTGGAGTCATGGGCGGCGTCCGCTTCGCCTTCGGTGCGGATGTCGATGAAGAAGCGGTCGTTGCCGTAGAGCGCGGGTTCGCCCAGCGGCTCGCCCTCGATCGGGATCAGCCCCTTGCCTTCCTTGCCGGTGGATTCCGCGATGAGCTGCTCGGCCCAGGCGCCGAAATCGGCGATCTTCTTCGACGACAGGATCGTCACCTTGTCGCGGCCTTCGAGCGCGGCAAGGCCCATGGCAAGCCCGAGCTGCACGCCGGGGTTTTCGCTTGGCGGCACGTCCGGCCCGCAGGAGCGGGCCATCGCCAGCGCATGCTTGACGAAGGTCTTGACGTCGATGCCGGCGGTTGCCGCCGGCACCAGGCCGAACGGCGAGAGCACCGAATAGCGCCCGCCGATGGTGGGCTCGCCGTGGAAGATGCGGGCGTAGTCGAGGCTCTTGGCCGCCTTCTCCAGCGACGAGCCGGGATCGGTCACCGCGATGAAGCGATGGCCGGTCTTCACCTTCGGTCCGACCGCCTGCGCGACGCGCTCGTGGAAATAGTCCTTCATCGCGTTCGGCTCGGTGGTGCCGCCGGACTTGCTGGAGACGATGAACACGGTGTTGGCGATATCGATCCTGGCTTCCATCGCCCGCACCTGCGCCGGATCGGTGGAATCCAGCACGTGCAGCTTCGGGAAGCCTGGCTTTTTCCCAAAGGTCTCGGCGAGCACCTCGGGCCCGAGGCTTGATCCCCCCATGCCGAGCACGACGGCATCGGAGAATTTCTGGCCCTTCACGCGGCCCGCATAGTCCTCATAGTCGGCGACGTCGGCCTTGGCCGCGCTGTCGAGCCAGCCGAGCCATTTGTCCTCGTCGGTGCCGGTCCAGACCGACTTGTCGCGCTGCCACAGCCTGCGGATCTTGGCCGACGCGCGCCATTCCTCGGTGCTCTTCGCCACCGCCTTGCCGAGACCGTCGCCGAGCGAGAGAAGCTGGCGGTCGATCGCGGGCCCGAGCACGGTCGCGCGCTTGTGGGCGACGGCGCCATAGAGCTTGTCGGCGGCATCGGCGAACTGTTTGACGCCATCCTTGACCAGCTCTTCGGTGATGGCATCGAGCGAAATGCCGGAGCGCTCCAGCTCCTCGAGCACGCGGCGGGCGTCCTCGATATTCTCTTCCAGGCTGTCGCGCGGCTTGCCGTGGTCGCGGAACGCGTCCAGCGTTGCCGGCGGTACGGTGTTGATGGTGTTGGGACCGATCAGTTCCTCGACGTAGAGGACGTCGCTGTAGTCCTTGTTCTTGGTGCCGGTGGACGCCCACAGCATGCGCTGCGGCTTGGCGCCCTTGGCGGCGAGCTTCTCCCAGCGTGGCCCCGAAAACAGGCGTTTGTAGTCCTGATAGGCGAGCTTGGCATTGGCGATCGCGATCTTGCCCTTGAGCGCGGCGAGCCGCTCCTTCTCGCTCGGATCGTTGGCGCGGGCGATCCTCTCGTCGAGTTGCTTGTCGACCATGGTGTCGATCCGGCTGACGAAGAAGCTCGCCACGCTCGCCACATGCGACGGATCGCCGCCGCCTGCGACGTATGTCTCCAGACCCGCGAGATAGGCTTCGGCGACCTGGAGATAGACGTCCCTGGAGAACAACAGTGTGATGTTGATGCTGATGCCGCCCCCGATCAGCTGTTCGATCGCCGGCAGGCCCTCCGGCGTCGCCGGCACCTTCACCATCAGGTTCTTGCGATCGACGTCCTTCCAGAGCCGCCGCGCCTCGGCGACCGTGCCGGCGGTGTCCATCGCCAGATACGGCGAGACCTCCAGGCTGACATAGCCGTCGCCGCCCTTGAGGCGGTCATAGACCGGGCGCAGCACGTCGGCGGCATTCTGGATGTCCTCGACCGCGACGGCCTCGAACAGGTCGGCCACGGTCCGGTCGCCGCGCTTCAGCGCCTTGCCGATGGGCGCGTCGTATTCGTCCGAGCTGCCGATCGCCTTCTCGAAGATCGACGGATTGGAGGTGACGCCCTTGACGCCGTCCGTCTCGATCAGCCGCTTCAGGTCGCCCTTGGCGATGAAGCCGCGGGCCAGGAAGTCCAGCCAGACGGCTTGACCGTGCTTTTCCAGTTCTTTGACGGGATTCATGATGCTTATTTATCTCCAAGCCTGCGGGCGAGGGGTTTCCGCGCCGGTCCTGACGCGCTATCCTCTAGCCTACATGCTCCCGGGAGGGAACCAATCAAGGGTTTGGGCGTCATACTCTCAGTGTAACTCCGTCGCGATCATGGCGATCCCTGCGGAAGCGGCCGTGTTGCGTAAAAAGATCATTGGCCGGTGTGGCTCAGCCGCAGTCTCATTGCGTAACGTCAACCTGCGGTGGGTTGGCCCTTTTGCACGCACATCGTGACGGTCCTGCGCATGCAATCGTCGACAGTCCGCAATCGGTCGTGCCGGCCGCGGTCATCGACGTCCCCACGATCTCGAAATCGGCCAATGCGCAACGCAGGCGCAGTTGCTGGTCGCGGCGGGCTTTGTGATGACCCTGCTCAGTGCAAGCTTGGCTTTCGATTGATGGGACGGGCTTGGCGACCACACTGCGATGATCGGCTATGCCGGCGCCGCGGCGTTCGGCCGCTCTGCTGATCTGGATGCTTCCCGCCGAACGGCGGTGATCGTTACCGCCTACGGCATTCGCGATCTCCGGATCGGAAATGAATTTCTCCTCTGGGAGTCGACCGAAGAGCGCCGCGGGCACAGGTTGATCGCGCTGACGCCGACGCCGGCCTTGCTGCGGCAGCTCTCCGGCATCCCGGCGATGTCCCGCGGCGTGCGGGACAACCGCATCGTCATTCGCCCCGACGGTCTGGCGACCGATTTCGATACATTGCTGCGCGCATGCCGTGACTGTCATGCTGCCAGCAATTCATGCACCGCATTGCGGCGAGATGGCGATCACGGTGCGCAAGCCTTGGCTGTACAGCAAGCCTTGGCTGTACAGCAAGCCCTGGCTGTACAGCAGCCTTGGCCGCACAAGCGTCATAAAGCTGCCGCGGGCCAGCGCCTATGCTGCGCTGCCGGATGGACGATCCCCGGTAACGCCCGGATGTTGCGGCGAGGCGACATTTGCTGGAAATTAGCGAATACGGGTATAGATTCGCATAAATAACAGGCAGGTGCCTGTTTGTAACTCACCCGAATGCCTACGTTGTGCGTTGCGTCGAGATGGCGCCAGGGTGTCCAATGATCGTCATGTGCTCACGCTGATTCGAAACGGCCTGAGGAACGGTCCGGTAACTGCTTTCGTTTCAGCTTGTAGCGGAACTCACGCGGAGAGGGATCATGTACAACGATTCTCTATTCAACGCTTTCGCTCGGTCGTTCGAGGCGAGAAGCCAGCACGACATGTCGATGGCGGAATATCTGGAATCGTGTCGAAGCGATCCCATGAAATACGCGAACGCGGCCGAACGACTACTAGCGGCGATCGGTGACCCTCAGACGATTGACACGGCCAAGGACCCACGCCTTGGCCGTATTTTTTTGAACCGCACGATCCGCACCTATCCGGCCTTCGCCGGCTTCTACGGCATGGAGGAAACCATCGAGCGCATCGTTGGTTTCTTCCGTCACGCCGCGCAGGGCCTCGAAGAGCGCAAGCAGATTCTCTACCTGCTCGGCCCGGTCGGCGGCGGCAAATCCTCGCTCGCCGAGCGGCTAAAGTCGCTGATGGAAGTGCATCCCATCTACGTGCTGAAGGCCGGCGATGAACTCTCGCCCGTATTCGAGAGCCCGCTCAGCCTGTTCGATCCCGACCAGCTCGGGCCGATGCTGGAAGAGAAATACGGCATTCCGCGCCGCCGCCTCACCGGCCTGATGAGCCCGTGGTGCTTCAAGCGGCTCGAATCCTTCGGCGGCGACATCTCGCAATTCCGCGTCGCCAAGGTCTCGCCGTCGCGGCTGCGCCAGATCGCGATCTCCAAGACCGAGCCGGGTGACGAAAACAACCAGGACATCTCGTCGCTGGTCGGTAAGGTCGACATCCGCAAGCTCGAGACCTACGCGCAGAACGATCCTGACGCCTACAGCTATTCGGGCGGTCTCAACCGCTCCAATCAGGGCATCCTCGAATTCGTCGAGATGTTCAAGGCGCCGATCAAGATGCTGCATCCGCTGCTCACTGCGACGCAGGAAGGCAACTATATCGGCACCGAGAATATCGGCGCGATTCCTTTCGGTGGTATCATCCTCGCTCACTCCAACGAGGCGGAGTGGCAGAGCTTCAAGTCCAACAAGAACAACGAAGCCTTTATCGATCGCGTCTGCGTGATCAAGGTGCCCTATGTCCTGCGGTTCACCGAAGAGCAGAAAATCTACGAAAAGCTGATCCAGGGCTCCGAACTCGCCTCTGCGCCCTGCGCGCCGGCGACGCTGGAGACGATGGCCAGGTTCTCGGTGATGTCGCGTCTGCGCAAACACGAAAATTCCACGGTTTTTGCCAAGATGCGGGTTTATGATGGCGAAAGCCTGAAGGAATCCGATCCCAAGGCGCGCAGCGTCCAGGAATACCGCGATGCCGCCGGCGTCGATGAAGGCATGGACGGCGTGTCCACGCGTTTCGCCTTCAAGATCCTGGCCGCGACCTTCAACCACGATCCGCAGGAGGTGGCCGCCGACGCCGTGCACCTGATGTACGCGCTGGAACAGGCCATCCGCCGCGAGCAGCTGCCCGAGGAAACCGAAAAGCGCTACCTCGAATTCATCAAGGCCGAACTTGCGCCGCGTTACGCCGAGTTCATCGGCAACGAGATCCAGAAGGCCTATCTCGAATCCTACTCCGATTACGGCCAGAACCTGTTCGACCGCTACGTGGATTATGCCGATGCATGGATCGAGGACCAGGATTTCAAGGATCCCGACACCGGACAACTCCTCGATCGCGATCTCTTGAACCAGGAGCTGACCAAGATCGAGAAACCGGCCGGCATCGCCAACCCGAAGGATTTCCGCAACGAGGTCGTCAAGTTCTCGTTGAGGGCGAGAGCACAGAATGCCGGCAAGAATCCGACCTGGACCAGCTACGAGAAGATTCGCGATGTGATCGAAAAGCGGATATTCTCGCAGGTCGAGGACCTGCTCCCGGTGATCTCGTTCGGATCCAAGAAGGACGGCGAGACGGAGAAGAAGCACGGCGAGTTCGTCGCACGCATGGTGGAGCGCGGCTACACCGAGCGTCAGGTTCGCCGGCTCGTCGAGTGGTACATGCGGGTAAAGCAGGCCGGTTGAGGCGGATGAGAAAGTGGCCATTCACATTATTGACAGGCGCCTGAATCCAGGCGGCAAGAGTCTTGAGAACCGTCAGCGGTTCTTGCGTCGGGCCAAGTCCCTGGTGCAGGGCGCCGTCAAGAAGACCTCGCAGGAACGCGATATCAAGGACGTCCTGGAGGGTGGCGAGGTCACGATCCCGCTCGACGGCATGCATGAGCCGCGGTTCCGCCGTGAAGGCGGAACGCGCGACATGGTGCTGCCCGGGAACAAGAAGTTCATCGAGGGCGACTACCTCCAGCGGTCCGGCCAGGGCAGCGCCAAGGATTCAGGTCCGGGCGAGGGCGACAGCGAGGACGCCTTCCGCTTCGTCCTGAGCCGCGACGAGTTCGTCGACCTGTTCCTCGACGATCTCGAGCTGCCCGATCTTGCCAAGCGCAAGATGGCCGACACCGAGAGCGAAGGCTTTCAACGGGCCGGCTACACGATGACCGGTTCGCCCGCGAACATCTCGATCAGTCGAACGGTTCAGCTTGCCCTGGCACGCCGCATCGCGCTGCGGCGTCCCCGCAAGGACGAGATGGAAGAGCTGGAAGCCGAGATTGCCGAATGCAGCGACGAGGCCAAGCGGGCCGAGCTCATCTCCAAGCTGGAGAAGCTGAGGTCCAAGGCCAAGCGGATCCCCTACATCGATCCGCTCGACATCCGCTACCGGCGCTTCGAGACGGTGCCGCGGCCGGTGGCGCAGGCCGTGATGTTCTGCCTGATGGACGTTTCCGGTTCGATGTCCGAGCACATGAAGGATCTGGCCAAGCGCTTCTACATGCTGCTCTACGTGTTCCTGAAGCGGCGCTACAAGCACGTCGAGATCGTCTTCATCCGCCACACCGACCGCGCCGAGGAGGTCGACGAGCAGACCTTCTTCTACGGCCCGGCCTCGGGCGGCACGCTGGTCTCCAGCGCGCTCCAGGCGATGCACGAGATCGTGCGCGAGCGCTTCAATCCGGCGGACTGGAACATCTACGCGGCACAGGCCTCCGACGGCGACAATTCCTATTCCGACGGCGAGCTCACGGGCATGCTGCTGACCGACAAGATCCTGCCGGTCTGCCAGTTCTTTGCCTATCTCGAGGTCGGCGAGTCCGGCGGCAGCGCCTTCGATCTTTCCGACTCCTCGCTCTGGACCCTCTATGAGCGCCTGCGCAGCAGCGGCGCATCGCTTTCGATGCGCAAGGTCTCGGAGCGCAGCGAGATCTTCCCGGTGTTCCACGACCTGTTCCAGCGCCGCGAAACCACTCAGGAGAAGGCCGCTCCATGACGGAACGCTTGTTCGAAGGCGCGGACTGGGACTTCCACACCTTGCAGCGCATCACCGATGCCTGCGAGGAGGTGGCGCTGAAGGATCTCGGGCTCGACGTCTATCCGAACCAGATCGAGGTGATCACTGCCGAGCAGATGCTGGATGCCTACTCGTCGGTCGGCATGCCGCTGTTCTACAAGCACTGGTCGTTCGGCAAGCATTTCGCGTTCCACGAGGCGTCCTATCGCAAGGGCCTGATGGGGCTCGCCTATGAGATCGTGATCAATTCCTCGCCCTGCATCTCCTACCTGATGGAGGAGAACACGGCGACGATGCAGACCCTGGTGATCGCGCACGCCGCCTTCGGCCACAACCACTTCTTCAAGAACAATTATCTGTTCAAGCAGTGGACCGATGCCGATGGCATCCTGGATTATCTCGACTTCGCCAAGAATTATGTCGCGACCTGCGAGGAGCGCTACGGCCGCGTCGAGGTCGAGCGCACCCTGGACGCCGCGCACGCGCTGATGTCGCACGGCATCGACCGCTATCCCGGCAAGAAGAAGCTCGACCTGCGTGCCGAGGAGAAGCGGGCAGGGCGCCGCCGCCAGCACGAGGAGGAAGTCTTCAACGATCTCTGGCGCACGGTGCCGAAAGGCGCCGCCAAGAGCCGGTCCGCGCTCAGCATCGAGCGCCGCCGCAAGCTGCTCGGCCTGCCGCAGGAAAACCTGCTCTACTTCCTGGAGAAGAGCGCGCCGCGGCTGGCGCCCTGGCAGCGCGAGCTGCTCCGCATCGTCCGCCACATCGCGCAATATTTCTATCCGCAGAGCCAGACCAAGGTCATGAACGAGGGGACGGCGACCTACGTCCACTATCGCATCATGACCAAGCTGCACCAGCAGGGCCGCATCACCGACGGCAACTTCCTCGAATTCCTGGGATCGCACACCAACGTGGTGTTCCAGCCCGAATTCGACGATCCGCGCTTCTCAGGCTTCAATCCCTATGCGCTCGGCTTCGCCGTGATGCAGGACATCGAGCGCATCGTCACCAAAGCGGAGGACGAGGATCGCGAGTGGTTCCCGGACATCGCCGGCAAGGGCGACGTGATGGGCGTGCTGCGCGACGTCTGGGCCAATTACCGCGACGAGAGTTTCATCGGCCAGTTCTTGAGTCCCAAATTGATGCGCCACTTCCGCATGTTCCATCTGCACGACGATCCCGAGGAGCGCGCCGGCATCCGGGTCGATGCTATCCACGACGAGCGCGGCTTCCGCCGCGTCCGGCGCGAGCTGGCGCGGCAGCACGATGTCGGCTTCATCGACGCCAATATCGAGGTGGTCGACGTCGATCTGTCCGGCGACCGCCGGCTGATCCTGCATCACCACGTCATCAAGAGCTCTCAGCTCAACGAGACCGACGCCAAGCGCGTGCTGCAGCATCTCGCCGATCTCTGGACCTATGACGTCGCGCTGATCGAGGTGGATGCCAACGACAAGGTCTTGCGCGAATATATCGTGAGCCCGCGTCCGATCCCGGCGGCGGCCTGAGGCCGCCGTCAGCTCTACAGCATCAACGTGGCGGATAGCTCGCCTGCAGTCCATCCTTCGAGACGCCCGCCGTCGGCGGGCCCTCAGGATGAGGACGGAGTGCGCGGCCGCACTGAAAGATGCTGCTTAGCCTCATCCTGAGGAGACCGCTGGAAGCGGTCGTCTCGAAGGACGAGGCGCTTGCTCTGGCGGCCACCGAGACTTTGCATCGAGTTAAAGTTCTCTACGCCGACCGCTTCTTGGCCGTCTTCCTGGCTTTCGACGCATTCAGCTCCACGGCCGCGCGGATCAACGCCCTTCAACGCCTTCTCGTTGACCTTCTCGCCTGCGCGGATATCGATCGCACGCCGCACGTTGCCGTCGAGGCTGGAATTGAACAGCCCCGCCGGATCATCGAGCGCCGCGCCCCTGGCAAACGTCAGCTTCACCACGGCCTTGTAGGTCTCGCCGGTGCAGATGATGCCGTCGTGCTCCCACACGGGAACGCCGCGCCATTTCCATTCCTCGACCACAGCGGGATCGGCCTCCTTGATCAGGGCGCGAATCCGCCCCAGCATCTCGCCGCGCCAGTCGCCGAGCTCCTTGATCCTGCCGTCGATCAGCCTGGAGGCTGAACCTGCGTTCGTGGTGTCCTTGGCCGCGCTCTTCGTCGCGGTCGTCGCCTTCTTCATGATCTCGCCTCGCTCCGCGCGCCGCTGCGCCCGCCGACATAGGGCAGTGCAAACAGGTACAGGCCGGTGATCAGCAGCGGGATGAGGGGGACGAGCGCGAGCAGGCCGATCCAGACGGCCTGGAGCTGCATGGTCATGGCGACGATGTTCGCGATGACGGCGAGGGTGAAGGCAATGGATAGCCAGCGATGGATTTGTCGAATCCAGATGTTCAACGGAATCTCCTCTCAAATGATCGGTAGGATGCCTCTGGTCGCGCTCAATCGGCCCGCGCCAGCAACTCGTCCAGCTTGGCGAAGAACTGCTTCCAGCCGGCATGCGCGCCGCCATAGGCCTGCTTCTGCGTCGGGCTGAAGCCCGCCTGCTCGACGCGCAGATGCGTGCCCGCGTTCGTCGGCGTGAGCGTGAATGTCACGACGCTCCGCAAGTCGAACGCGGCGTCCTCATGCGAGAAATTCCAGGTGTAGGCGAGTGTCTTCTGCGGCTCGATGGTGAGCACCTCGCAGTCCAGCACGCCGCCCCATTCGCCGCGAAGGTTGAACTTGTGGCCGACGGTCGGCTTGAAGTCGTTCTTCATCAGCCATTCCTCGATCAGATGCGGCTGCGTCAGCGCGCGCCAGATCCGTTCCGCGGGAAAGGCAAATTCGCGTTCGATGACGACGGAGCGGGTCTCGGCGGAAGCTTCGGTCATTGGTCCATCCTCTTCAGGAGATCATCGAGTGCATCGAGCCGGTTTTGCCAGAACCCGGCCATCTGGCTGGTCCAGTCGATCAGCGGATTGAGCGCACCGGGCTGTGCGCTGTAATGGGTCTGGCGTCCCTCATGGCGGTCGCGCACGAGGCCGGCCTGCTTCAAGGCGCCGAGATGTTTCGAGACCGCCGGCTGGGAAACGCCGGAGCGCGCCGTCAGTGCCCCGACGGTCTGCTCCCCCTCGCGGCACAGCCGCTCGAAGATCGCCCGGCGGGTGGGATCGGCGAGGGTCCTGAACAGGAGATCTGTAGCGGCGGACATGAGATCCATAACTGGGAAGTTATGGGTTAATTCATAACTGTAGGGTTATGGGTAAGTCAAGCGCGATTGGAGGATATGGCTCTCGCTCGCGCAATGCGCTCCGCCGTCATTGCGAGCGTAGCGAAGCAATCCAGAATCTCTCCTCGGAGACAGCACAGGATTGCTTCGTCGCAAGGGCTCCTCGCAATGACGGAGGATGTGGCGGCGACGGTTCGCGGCAACGCTACGGCCGCAGATAGAGATAGCCTTGCGCCTGGAGCTTCGCCAAACGGACCACGCCGCCTCTCTCCGCGTTGGCGAAACCCGGCAGGAGATCTGTGAGCGTGACGTTCTGCGCCTTCATCGTGTTGCCGCAGGCAGCGAGCTCGACGCCGTCCTTGGAGAAATCCCCGACGCGTTTGCTGATGTCGGGATTGGCGTGCGCCCGGTGAAACGCCTTCAGCGCCGGTCCGTGGATCACCAGCGCGATCGTCACATGCTCCGGACCGCCGACGCCGTCGATGTGGTTCTGGATGCTGCCGAGCACGAAGTTGACCTTCTTGGCGTCGCTGAGATGGTAGACCACCTTGAGCTTGTTCGATGGCGCAGCTTCGCACCGAACGCGTGAGCCATGGCAGGCCCAGCCGAGGACATGGAGCGGGCCGCTCGGCCGTTAGTCGCGCCCCCAGCGCGTCGCGTTCAAGCCGTCTTGTGCCCCACGCCTGCGGGGAGCCTCGCGCAAGGTTCCAACCTTAACACTTCGCGAGGAGCGCCGTTGAGTAAACCCAGGTTGTTGCAAAGCTGGTGGCGGTCAAACATGTCCGTAAGTCAGAACCTGCCCAACATGACGATCAGCTACTCCAAGGGACGGCTGCTGATGTTTTTCGGCGCCGGCCTGCTGCTGACGCTGCTTTGCGCTGCGCTCGCATTCAGCTGGCAGGAAGGCAGGGGCGTCACCACGTTCGAGGTCGCCCTCTGCTATATCGGCGCGGTGTTTTTCGGTCTTGCCACCTGCAGGATGCTCTGGAGGCTGGTGTCCGCCGGGCAGCCGGTGGTCTTCATCAGCCGCGTCGGCATTCGCGACACGAGGCTCGCCGACGAGACCATCGCCTGGAGCTCAGTGCGGAAGATATTGCTATGGGAGCAGCGCGCGCAGAAGTTCGTGGTTCTCAAGGTCGATCCCCTTGTCGCCGAGCGATTCTCGGGAGGACTTCTGATGCGCGCCTTGTCGCTGATGAACAAGGCGCTTGGCGCCGACGGTGTGATCGTCAACGCCGGCGGCCTCACCATGGACACCGAAACATTGCTTGAGACCTGCAAGCAATATTGGGGTGCCGGACGATCGGCCGATCAGGGCCGTTCCATGCCGGAGCCTGAGCCTGTCAGTTAGAGGGCGATGTGCAGCAGGGCAGAACTGCTGTCTGTTAGGCGCGGACGAGGCGCACCGCGTTCGACTTTCGTAAGTCGCTCGTGCGGATCATCGCGGGTGGACTCGGACCTGCGGTTTCACGCCGGGCCTTAGTCACAGAGGGGGTCGAGAAGGTTCAATCGGTGCAGCGCCTTGATCCTTCGGAACTCGATGCCGGCGATTTTCGCGACATTGTCTCGGATCATCAATGTGATAGCCTTCACAGACGACCGCCTTCGGCGGTCGTAAGCTGGGGCTGCCTTGCAAGTTTGTGGAGTCCCCCCGCAATGGGCGAAATTCGCAACTTCAGATCCGGAAATCAGGATGGGCCGCCTCCACATGGCCCGATGCCGCGTCGTCTCGCGGCGATCATTGTTGGCGACATCGCGTCCTACAGCCGCTTGATGCAGGCTGATGAGGAGGGCACGCATACCCGCGTCAAGCGGATTGAACGGGATCTCATCACCCCCAGCATCATCGAGCACCATGGAAGTCTGGTGAAGACGACGGGCGATGGCTTCATCGCGATTTTCGACAGTCCCGTCGAGGCCGTTCGATGCAGCATCGTCATCCAGCAGAACCTCATCGGCCGCAACGCCTCGCTTCCGAAGCATTCCCGGATCGAATACCGGATCGGCGTCAATCTCGGTGACGTCATCGTCGAGCCGGACGATATCTACGGCGACGGCGTCAACATAGCCACGCGCATCGAGGGCATAGCCGAGCCCGGTCAGGTCTACATCTCCGGCGCGATCTACGAGCAGATCAAGCACAAGGTGGTGTGCGGCTATGAATCGCTCGGAGACCGCAAGGTCAAGAACATCACCGATCCGGTGCGAGTCTATCGCGTGCTGCCGGACGCCGATGCGGTCGGCCGGACGCGCAGCCGGCGCGAGAATGCCTTGATCTTCTTCCTGGGCATCACGCTGCTGGTGATGGCCGCCGGCGTGCTCTGGTATCTGCTGTCGCAGCCGCCCGGCAAGGTGGGCGAGCAGGCCGCCGCGCCGTCTGCTTCTCCGACAGTTTCTCCGGCCCCTTCTCCGATCGTTTCTCCGGCCGCGTCGCCGAGCCCGCAGCCTTCGCCGCGCGAAGCGGCGACGCAGACGCCGCAACCGTCTCCCACGCAGGCGTCTTCACCGTCGCCGTCTCCGGCACCCAGTCCGTCGGTGATTGCGGTCCGCGAACCCGAGATGATCGCCATTCGCGGCGGCAGTTTCGCGATGGGAAGCAATGATGATCCGACCGAACGTCCCGTCCACCAGGTCTCGATCAAGCCGTTCTCGATCGGCAAATATCCGGTGACGGTGCAGGAATGGAACGAATGCGCGGCTGCAAAGGCGTGCAGCTTCACCGCCAGCGGCAAGGACGATGCCCCCGTCAGCAATGTGAGCTGGACCGACGCGCAGCAATATGCCGCCTGGCTGGCGCAGGCGACGAAGAAGTCCTACCGGCTTCCGAGCGAAGCCGAATGGGAATATGCGGCGCGCGGCGGATCGCAAACCAAATATTGGTGGGGCGACAAGCTCCAGCCGGGCATGGCCGGGTGCAAGGACTGCGGTGATCTTGCGGCCGAGCAGCCCGCGAAGGTCGGCAGCTTCAAGCCAAATCCGTTCGGGCTCTACGATATGGGAGGCGGCGTCGATCAGTGGGTCGCGGACTGCTGGCACAGGACGTATCAGGGCGCGCCGGCTGACGGCTCGGCATGGATCGCTGGCGACTGCCCCTCGCACGTCCTGCGCTCCGGCTCCTGGAAGAACGATTCGAGATATGTGCGTCCGTCCAACCGCGATGGTTACGACACCAATGTCCGCTACCCCACGCATGGATTCCGCGTCGCACTCAGTCCTTAGCGCGATGAGATTGGGATGAATCGTCATCGCGCTTCAGGTTGTTGTTTGAGCATGATCTTTTCGGAAAACCGCTGCGCACTTTTCCGGATCATGCCTTAGGTTCTGGAGTAGGCTTGATGAAAATCATTTGCTGTGCCGCGCTGGCGGCCGCGATCGCATTGTTCTCGGGCGCAGCCTACTCGCAGGGCAAGACCGCGCCGAAGGATGCCAAGCTCTATTTCATCACCCCGCGTGACGGGCAGAAGGTTCGCGGTGCATTCTGGGTCCGGTTCGGTTTGCGCAACATGGGCGTGACGCATGCCGGCGACGACTACCAGAATGCCGGTCATCATCATTTGCTGGTCGACGTCAACGACCCCATCGATCCGAAGGAACCGATCCCGCAGGACAAGTCGCATCTGCATTTCGGGGCGGGGCAGACCGAAACCATGCTCGACCTTCCGCCAGGGACGCACACGCTCCAGCTGGTGCTCGGCGATGCGAAGCACTATCTGTTCGAACCGCCCGTCGTGTCGGAGAAGATCACGATCCGCGTCAGGTCGCCGGCTACAGCGCGGAATAGATGATCACCGCAGGCTGGCGTTGATCTTGTCCAGCACCGCCGAGCCCGGGCACAGCGTATCCGCTTCCAGTGTGTTGAGCGGCGTCTCGACCGTGTTGAGATGCTCGTGCAGGTCTTCCGCGTCGGGGTCGACATAGAGCAGGCCGGTGACGATCTGGCCCTTGGCGGCGTGCTTCGCGAGGAAGGTCTGGGCCCCCAGCCGGTCATGCGGATCGTAGTCCGCGTCGATCTTGCGCAGCGCGATCCTGCTGCCGTCGTGCTGCTCGACCAGCTGCACCGTGCCCGGCGCGTAGTCGACGGCAATGGGATCGCGGCCGACCAGCACGTCGAGCCGGTTCACGGCGTCGTTGTGTTCGCGGACATAATCAAAACTCTTGGTCGAGCCGGCGTGATTGTTGAAGGCGATGCAGGGGCTGATGACGTCGATGAACGATGCGCCCTTGTGACGGATGGCGGCCGCGATCAGCGGCACGAGCTGGGTCTTGTCGCCGGAGAAGCTGCGCGCGACGAAGGTGGCGCCGAGCTGTAGCGCGATCGCGACGAGGTCGATGGCGTTGTCGGTGTTGGTCACGCCCTTCTTGGACTTCGAGCCGCGGTCGGCGGTCGCCGAGAACTGGCCCTTGGTCAGGCCGTAGACGCCGTTGTTCTCGACGATATAGGTCATGTTGACGCCGCGCCGGATCGAATGCGCGAACTGGCCGAAACCGATCGAGGCGGAATCGCCGTCGCCGGAGACGCCGAGATAGATCAAATCGCGGTTGGCGAGGTTGGCGCCGGTCAGCACGCTGGGCATGCGGCCGTGCACGGAGTTGAAGCCGTGCGAATTGCCGAGGAAATAGTCGGGCGTCTTCGACGAGCAGCCGATGCCGGAGATCTTCGCCACCCGGTGTGGCTCGATCGAGAGCTCGTAGCAGGCCTCGATGATCGAGGCCGTGATCGAATCGTGGCCGCAGCCGGCGCACAGCGTCGAGATCTTGCCCTCGTAATCGCGATGGGTGTAGCCGAGCTCGTTCTTCTTCAGCCCGGGATGATGAAATTTCGGCTTTGCGATGTAGGTCATGACAGCACCTGCGATTCCGGGCCCGTCATGGCCGGGCTTGACCCGGCCATCCACGTCTTGGCCGGAGAGAAGAGAGGCGTGGATGCCCGGGTCAAGCCCGGGCATGACGGAGAGAGTGCAGCGCGGTTCATGACACGGCCTTGCGGAGCGGGGTCACCTTGAGGTGATCCTGGTGGTCGCCAATGGCTTTCGCGATGAAACGGGCGGTGATCGGCGTGCCGTCATAATGCACGATCGGCACGAGCCGCACCGGATCGATGCCGTTCTCGTTGACGATGAGCTGGCGGAGCTGGGCGTCGCGGTTCTGCTCGACCACGTAGACGAAATCGTGCTCGGCGAGGAAGCTTGCGACGCTGGAGTGGAACGGGAAGGCGCGGATGCGCAAGCGGTCGAGCTGATGGCCGCGCGCTTCCAGGAGGCCGATCGCCTCGTCCATCGCGGGCGAGGTCGAGCCGAAATAGATCACGCCGTATTTGGTCGGCCGTTCCGCATTGGCCTGGAGCGGCCGCGGCACGAGGTCCTGCGCGGTCTCGAACTTGCGCACGAGGCGCTGCATGTTGTCGGCATAGACCGAGCCTTCCTCGGAATAGCGCGCATAGCGATCACGCGACGTGCCGCGGGTGAAATAGGAGCCCTTGGTCGGATGCGTGCCGGGATAGGTGCGGTAGGGGATGCCATCGCCGTCGACGTCGAGATAGCGGCCGAAATCGCGGCCTTCCTCCAGCATCTCCGTGGTCATCACCTTGCCGCGGTCGTACTGCCGTGCATCGTCCCACTTCAGCGGACGGCAGAGGCGGTGGTTCATGCCGATGTCGAGGTCGAGCATCAGGAAGATCGTGGTCTGGAGCCGCTCGGCGAGGTCGAACGCGGCGGCCGCGAACTCGAAGGCTTCGGCCGGATCTTCGGGGAACAGCAGCACATGCTTGGTGTCGCCGTGCGAGGCGTAGGCGCAGGCGATGATGTCGCACTGCTGCGTGCGGGTCGGCATGCCCGTGGACGGGCCGGCGCGCTGGATGTTCATGATCACGGCCGGGATCTCGGCGAAGTATGAGAGGCCGATGAACTCCGTCATCAGCGAGATGCCGGGGCCGGAGGTCGCCGTGAACGCGCGGGCGCCGTTCCAGGAGGCGCCAATGACGATGCCGATCGAAGCCAGCTCGTCCTCGCCCTGAACGATGGCGTATTTGGCCTTGCCCGTTTCAGGGTCGTGCCGGTACTTCTTGCAATGGGCGGTGAAGGCCTCCGCCACCGACGAGGACGGCGTGATCGGATACCAGGCGCACACAGTGGCGCCGCCATAGACGGCACCGAGCGCGGCGGCGCTGTTGCCCTCGATGAAGATGCGGTCGCCGACCTTGTCGGATTTCCTCACCCGCAGCCCGATCGGGCATTTCAGGTTCTGGAGCGCCCAGTCGCGGCCGAGATGCAGCGCATGGACGTTGGAGGAGAGCAGCTTCTCCTTGCCCTTGTACTGCTCGCCGATCAGCTGCTCGATCAGCTTCGGGTCCATGTCGAGCAGCGCACTGAGCGCGCCGAGATAGATGATGTTCTTGAACAGCTGGCGCTGGCGCGGGTCGGTATAGGTCGAGTTGGTGATCGCGGTGAGCGGCACGCCGATCACGGTGATGTCGTCGCGGAATTTCGTCGACGGCATCGGTTTGGTGGAATCGTAGAACAGGTAGCCGCCCGGCTCGATGCCGCCGACGTCCTTGTCCCAGGTCTGCGGGTTCATCGCCACCATCATGTCGACGCCGCCGCGCGCGCCGAGATGGCCGTCCTCGGTCACCCGCACCTCGTACCAGGTCGGCAGGCCCTGGATGTTGGAGGGGAAGATGTTGCGCGGGGAGACCGGCACGCCATGGCGCAGGATCGCGCGCGCGAACATCTCGTTGGCGCTGGCCGAGCCCGAGCCGTTGACGTTGGCGAAACGGACGACGAAGTCGTTTACGCTGCTGATCGGCTTTTTGTCGGGCATGCTGAACCTGCGTGGGTCATCTCGATGAAGTATTTCTGCATGTCCCAGGCGCCGGTGGGACAGCGCTCGGCGCACAGCCCGCAATGCAGGCAGACGTCCTCGTCCTTCACCATCACGCGCCCGGTCTTGAGATCGGAGGAGACGTAGAGGTCCTGGTCCGGACGCGGCGAGGGCGCCTTCAGGCGCTGGCGCAGATCGTTTTCCTCGCCATTATCGGTGAAGGTGATGCAATCCATCGGGCAGATGTCGGCGCAGGCATCGCATTCGATGCAGAGCGAGGTCGAGAACACGGTCTGCACGTCGCAGTTCAGGCAGCGATGGGCCTCGCCGAGGGCCAGCTTGACGTCGTAACCGAGCTCGACCTCGGTGCGGATGTCCTTCAGCGCGATCACCTTGTCGCGGTGCGGCACCTTGAAGCGCTTGTCGTTGGAGATGTCGTTGTCATAGCTCCATTCGTGGATGCCCATCTTCTGCGAGGTGACATGCACCTCCGGCAGCGGCCGCTCGCTGACGTCCTCGCCCGAGAGCAGCCTGTGGATCGACAGCGCGGCGTCATGGCCGTGCGCGACCGCCCAGATGATGTTCTTCGGACCGAACGCGGCGTCGCCGCCGAAGAACACTTTTGGATTGGTCGAGACGAACGTCGTTGGGTCGACCTTGGGCATGTGCCATTTGTCGAACTCGATGCCGCAATCCTGCTCGATCCAGGGGAAGGCGTTCTCCTGGCCGACGGCGACCAGCACGTCGTCGCAGGGAATCGTCTGATCGGGATCGCCCGAAGGCACCAGATTGCGGCGGCCTTTTGCGTCGTATTCGGCTTTGACGTGCTGGAAGGTGACGCCGATGAGCTTGCCGGCGACATGCTTGAATGCCACCGGCACCATGTAGTTGAGGATCGGGATATCCTCGTGGATCGCGTCTTCCTTCTCCCAGGGCGAGGCCTTCATCTCCTCGAAGCCGGAACGCACGACCACCGTGACTTTCTCGCCGCCGAGCCGGCGCGCGGTGCGGCA
Organism: Bradyrhizobium cajani; assembly: GCF_009759665.1. Classification (GTDB taxonomy): domain Bacteria; phylum Pseudomonadota; class Alphaproteobacteria; order Rhizobiales; family Xanthobacteraceae; genus Bradyrhizobium; species Bradyrhizobium cajani. The sequence goes on along the minus strand of NZ_WQNE01000002.1, from coordinate 92,858 downwards.
GCAATCCATCGCGGTGTTGCCACCGCCGAGCACGATGACGCGCTTGCCGATCTTGTCGGTATGGCCGAACGACACGTTGGCCAGCCACTCGATGCCGATATGGATATTGGCGGCGGCCTCTTTCCGGCCGGGGATGTCGAGCTCGCGGCCGCGCGGCGCGCCGGAGCCGACGAAGATCGCGTCATATTTCTCCGCGAGCAGCGACTTCATGCTGTCGATGCGATGCCCACCCTTGAACTCGACGCCGAGATCGAGGATGTAGCCGGTCTCCTCGTCGATGACCGAATTGGGCAGGCGGAATTTCGGGATCTGCGTGCGCATCATGCCGCCGGCTTCCGGATCGGCATCGAACACGGTGCAGTGATAGCCGAGCGGCGCGAGATCGCGCGCCACCGTCAGCGAAGCGGGGCCGCCGCCGATCAGGGCAACACGCTTGCCGTTCTTCGGCGAGGGCCGCGGCAGCCGCTGCTTGATGTCATCTTTGAAGTCGGCCGCGACGCGCTTCAGGCGGCAGATCGCCACCGGAGTTTCCTCGACGCGCCCGCGGCGACACGCCGGCTCGCATGGACGATCGCAGGTGCGTCCCAGGATTCCGGGAAACACGTTCGACTTCCAATTGATCATGTAGGCGTCGCTGTAGCGGCCTTGTGCGATCAGACGGATGTATTCGGGAACCGGGGTGTGCGCAGGACAGGCCCACTGGCAATCGACCACTTTGTGAAAGTAGTCGGGGGCCGCGATATCGGTCGGTTTCATTCCTACCCTGTCCGCGCAGGCCCAAAGACCCCGCGGCCTTTTCTTGAGCTTGGCGAGCGCTTAATGCGCTTCGATCTGGTTTCTGAATGACGTCATTGGGTTAGCTTATTAGAACCGTTCCGAAGCACAACGGCAAATTTGCGCGATCACCTGCTTTCATGGGAGCCACGCGCGCACGGCATTGACGCCGCGCGAAAGATGCGGCGCTGCAGCATGTTGCGCTGCATATGAGGTGCGTCAGCCGCGCGCGATATCACTCTTGGCGAGATCCCACATCAGGCTGTAGGTGCCGACGGAAACCGGCGGCGGCAACGGCGATGCAGCAGGGCCGGTGAAGCGCTCGGCGATCACGGCCGAGACCGCGCCGACATGCGTGCCGTCGATCAGCACGAACCAGTCGCGCGCACCGTCATTGCGCGACGCCGGAATTTCAGCCGTGGCGCCCGACAATTCCGGCTCGCTCTCCAGCAGATGCATGGAGATGACGCCGTCGCGCGTTGCCGGCACCAGCTTGTCGTGCAGCGCATCACGCCATGGTGCGGCCTTGTCGGGCGTCGGCCGCAGCCGCACCACGCCAAGCGCGGCCCCGCGCCCGCTGCCGTTGCTGACGGTGATGCGCGCGACCACGCGGAGCATGTCCTTGAAGCGCGCCATGCTCTGCCGCGACCAGTCGGTCGGGCTCGCGAGCCGCGCCCGGTAGGCCGGGCTGCCGAGCACGTCGAGCGTCGCGGTCGAATACAGGCAGAGATATTTGGGATTGGCGGCATGCGCGACATAGCGCCGCGCCTCCAGGAAGCCGTCGATGGCGACGCGCTCTTCCAGATGCTCGCGATCGTACCAGCGGTTGAAATCAGCTTCATCGGCCGCGTCGATATTCATCGACGTCAGCAGCATGCCTTTCCCGGCGAGCGGCATTTTCTTGTTGTCCTTCCCATGCAGACCCTGGACCCTCAGGGTGAGGAGCGCGTCTTTCGCGCGTCTCGAACCATGAAAGGCCCGGCTCTTTGCGTCTCGGCCTCTATCCTTCGAGACGCGCTCTTTGGGAGCACTCCTCAGGATGAGGGGGGAGGTCCTTATCGCGCGGCTTTCGAAGCAAGGTCCGCGATTGACCTCATGACCGCGTCCCTCACGCCGGTATCATAGAGCGAATGTCCGGCCTCTTCCACGATACGAATCTCGGAACCCGGCCAAACTTTCGCGAGCGCCTGCGATGTTTCAGGAGGGCACAACAGATCATAGCGGCCCTGGACGATGATGCCGGGAATGCCGGCGAGGCGATCGGCGTTCCGCAACAACTGGCTCTCGCTCATGAAGGAGTTGTTGCGGAAATAATGCGCCTCCACGAACGGCGTCGCCGGCAGCGTGCGCCAGACGTTCAGCGACGCCAGGTCCAGCCTAGTCTTGGCGGGCTTGTGCTCGGACAATGTGCGCTCGGTGTCATGCCAGGCCCGCGCGGCGGGGCCGTGCACGGCCGGCTCGGCATCGAGGATGCGGCGATAATAGGCGTCCACCGGTTGCGCCCGCTCTTCGGGCGGCAGCACGCTCAGAAAATCCTCGGCGAGGGCAGGATAGAATTGCGACAGGCGCGAGGTGAAGGCCATCTCCACTTCGGCCCGTGTGCCCAGGAAGGTTGCGCGCAGCGCAATGCCGGAGACGCGCTCGGGATGTGCCTCCGCATAGGCCAGCGCCAGCGTGGCGCCCCAGGAGCCGCCTACCAGCATCCAGCGGTCGAAACCGAATTTCTCGCGGATCTTCTCCATGTCCGCGATCAGGTGCGCCGTCGTGTTGTGCTCGCGCGATCCCTTCGGCCGGCTGCGGCCGCAGCCGCGCTGGTCGAACAGCACGGCGCAGAAGCGGTCGGGATCGAACAGCCGGCGATGGTCGGGCTGGCAGCCGCTGCCGGGGCCGCCATGCAGATAGACCGCTGGAATACCGTCGGCGCGGCCGACGCTCTCGACGTAGAGCTCGTGGCCGTCGCCGACGTCGAGCATGTCGGAGGTCAGCGGCGCAAAGGGATCGGTACGTTTGACCGAGCTGGCCGCGTCGGCGTCAGGTCCCATTCTCGGATTCCAGAGTGCCGCCGGAGAAATTGCGATAGAGGAAGCGGTTGGTCTCGCCCTCGGCCTCGCGCTCGGCCTGCTTGAAGATGGTCTCGTGCAGCGGCGACAGCGCGCAGGCCGGATCGGTGTTGGCGGCGTCGCCTGTCAGCGCAAAGGCCTGGCAGCGGCAGCCGCCGAAGTCGATCTCGCGGAACTCGCAGGTTTTGCACGGCTCCTTCATCCAGCCGGTGCCGCGATAGCGGTTGAAGGCGTCGGAGTTCTGCCAGATCCAGGCGATCGAATGGTTGGAGCGCACCGACTCGAAGTCGAGCCCGGTGATGCTCTCGGCGGCGTGGCAGGGCAGCACCTTGCCGGCGGGCGAGATGTTGAAGAACTGCCGGCCCCAGCCACCCATGCACTTCTTCGGCCGCAGCGCGTAATAATCGGGAACGACATAGTCGATCGCGAGCGTGCCCTTCAGCCGCTCGCGCGCCTCCTCGACGAGGCGGGTGCACTCGTCGAGCTGCGCGACCGTCGGCATCAGCGCGGCGCGGTTCTTCAGCGCCCAGCCGTAATATTGCACATTGGCGACCTCGAGCCGGTCGGCGTCGAGATCGACCGCCATCTGGATGATGTCGGGCAGCTGGTGCAAGTTCTGCCGATGCATCACCGCGTTCACGGTGAGCGGCAGATCGAGCTCGCGCGTCCACTTGGCGACTTCGAGCTTCTTGCGGTGTCCGTTCCTGTAGCCGGCGACGCGATCGGCGAGGCCCTCTTCGACGCCCTGGAAGCTGATCTGCACGTGGCAGAGCCCGGCGTCCGCAAGCTGGCTCAGCCGCTCGCGCGTCAGCAGCACGGCCGAGGTGATGAGGTTGGTGTAGAGGCCGGCGTCGCTGGCATGCTTGACCAGCTCGACGAGGTCCTTGCGCGCGGTCGGCTCACCGCCGGAGAAGTGCACCTGGAGCACGCCGATCTCGGCGAGCTCGCTCAGGACCTTCTTCCATTCCTCGGTGGTCAGCTCCTTGGCCGAACGGTCGAGCTCGACCGGGTTGGAGCAGTAGGGACATTGCAGCGGGCAGCGATGGGTGATCTCGAGCAGCACCGCCAGCGGAATGCCGAACGTCTCCGCCGTCGAGCGCTGCTTCTCCAGCACCGCGAGGCTGTCGCTAACGTCAGGCGGGATAGTGGGATTGCCGAGCACATCGCTCATGACGTCTTCTCCCGGGCCTCCGTGAGAAAGCCCTTGTCGGCGAGATCCTGGAGCATGACGACGACGTCCGCCAAAATCGCCTCGCGCGGAGCGGCATATTTGGCAGCCAGCTGATCGGCGACGTCGCCGACATTGCGCTCGCCGTTGCAGAGCTGCAAGACCTCGACCGCGATCTCGTCGGGCGCCAGCACCCGTTCCGGCGCCAGGATCACCCAGACCTGTCGTGTTTCATCATATTTCAGCTTGGCATGCCGCGGCAGCACGGGGCGGCTTGCCTCGCTGACGCTGATGTTCCGCGGCCCGGCCATGACTGTTCCTCTTCAGCTCGCCTTTTAAGTCGCCTTGGGCACGAACGCGCCCGGCGGAATGTTGCCTTCGACATAGGCGTGCTGGAGCGCGTCGAGCTGCACCCACAGCACGTTGGTCTTGAAGATCAGCGCGTTGCACACCTGCGCGCGCTGCTCCGGCGTCGTGGCATGCGCCTTGACATAGTCGAGCGCAAAGCCGGCATCGCGCGGCGCCTGCGCCAGCCGCCGCTTGAAGTAGCTCATGATGTCAGGATTGACGAAGTCGTAGTGCTCCAGCATGCCGGAGATGCGCTCCTCGTGCAGGTTCGGCGCGAACAGTTCTGTGAGCGAGGACGCGATCGCCTCCAGCGGGCTCTTCTCGCGGCAGTAGTGCACGTAAGCCTCCACCGCGAACCGCGTCGCCGGCAGGATGCCCTCGGTCGATTCCACATAGGCGGTGTCGAGCCCGAGGCCCTCGGTCAGCTTCAGCCAGCGCTCGATGCCGCCCTCGGAACCGACGTCGCCGTCATGGTCCTCGATGCGGTGGCGCCATTCCAGGCGCGTGGCGCGGTCGCGGAAGCGCGAGATCACCACCGCGTCCTTGATCGGGATCGTGCTCTGGTAATAGTAGCGGTTCAGCGCCCAGGCCTGCACCTGGCCCTTGTTCAGCTTGCCGCCGTGCAGCAGTCTATGGAACGGATGCAGGCTGTGATAGCGCGTCGCCCCGATGTGGCGCAGCGTCGCCTCCAGCTCCTCGGCGCTAGTGAGCTTGATGTCCTTGCCGATCGAGAGCGCGGTCATTCCAGTCAGTGACGCGGCATTCACAACACGATCTCCGTTCCATCCGCCGGTATCTGCCAGCCCGCCTGCTCGGCGGTCCTCCGCTCGCTTGAGCCGGGCAGCAGCGCCGGATTCGAGTTATTGATATGCAGAAACATCTTCCTGTCGATAGTGAGGTCGGCCAGCCGCGCGATCGCGCCGTCGTCGCCGGACATCGCGACATGGCCCATGCTCTTGCCGGTCTTGTGGCCGAGGCCGCACCTGATCATCTCGTCGTCCTGCCACACCGTGCCGTCGAAGAACACCAGCGCCGCGCCATCGATCTCGGCCTTGAGCGCCTCGGTGATCTCGGCGCAGGCGGCGATGAAATAGAAGCTCTTGCCGGTCGACTTGTCGGTGATCTTGAGGCCCAGCGTATCGCCGTCGCCGGTCTCGCCGCCCGGATGCGCCTTGCCCTCCAGATACCAGGCCGACTTGCCCGGTACCGCGAACGGCAGCACCTCGATCCCTGAACGCGCGCCATCCGGCAGTCGCGGCTCGAACGGCTCGTGGATAGCCATCGGCTGACGCCGCACGTTCTTCTCGTTCAGCACGTTGAAGATGCTGTTGGCCTTCAGGATCGCCAGCACCTTGTCATGTGCATAGATGGTGAAGGGCGAGCCCTCGCGCATCGACAACAGGCCCGCGACCGCATCCACTTCGCCGTTCGTCAGGATCACGCCCGCAATCGGCGTATGGCGTAGCGCCCCGGCCTTGGGGTGCAGCTGCGGCGTGGCATTCAATTGCTGGCGAAGGTCCGGGGACGCGTTGATCAGGAACCAGTGCTCGCCGTCGCCGCTGAAGGCAACCGAGGCCTGGGTTCTCTGAAGCTCATGACCGCTTTCACGGGCCGCCCGGCAGCCCTCGCACCCGCAATTCCATTGCGGGACTCCGCCGCCGGCCCCGGCGCCCAGGACGACGACGCGAAGCATGATCCGTCTCCTGGAGGGAACGCTGCGAGGTGGACCTCAGGCCGACACGGATGCCGACAAGGAACATGTCCTCCGGAAACGTATCGTGACCGAAAGATCCACCTGCGCCGAACGCGAACTCACCAACCGCTCACTTGCGGGTGGCGCTCACATACATGTTGATTTCCATGCCGCAGGGCACTTCGACGATCTTCGGGGCTTTCCAGGCCATTTGGCTCTCCATTTTCGCGAATTCGGACGTCTCCGCCCACGGTTAAATTAATGCCGGCGGAAAAGTTCGCCAGTGAAATTTTCCCGACCTAAGTCGTAGGTTGACGGAATTGTTGCATCGCAAAGAGAGCGCATTGCGGCCGCAAAGATGAGCGAATGAGGTAACGAAATCCGCCGATAGGTCGTGCTCCCTGTCGGGATAAACCAGTTGTGAGTATAAAACGGCTTCCAATCGACGCCAGGCGACCCCATTGGATCAGGCATGCCCAGATATTTCTTCAACACCCGTATCGGCGACGAGTTGATCGTGGATCCTGACGGCGAGGACCTGCGCAATCCCGATCGTGCCTGGGAGGTCGCCCGCCAGATGATCCTGGAGGTGGTGAAGTCGGAGGGGGCCCAGCCGGCGCTGCTCGAGGCCGTCATCGAGGTGACCGACGATGACGGGGAGATCGTCCTGGAGTTTCCTTTCACCGAGGCGCTGCTGGACATCCCGGACCAGTCGGCGACGCGGCATTAGGGGCCCCCGCTCTCTCCCCGTCATTGCGAGGAGCCCTTGCGACGAAGCAATCCAGACCACCTCCGCGGAGACAGTCTGGATTGCTTCGCTGCGCTCGCAATGACGGAGAATGAGGCGGCCCCACCCGCACTAAACCCGCCCTTCGCCTCTGCGAAATCCGCATGGCTTTGCCGCGTTCCCGGCGCTAAAACACGCCGGTCATACGGAGCAAGCCATGCAAGATCTCTGGCGCCTGTCGGCCGCCGACCTCGCCACCCTCGTCAAATCCAGGAAAGTGTCCGCCAAGGAGGCGGCCAAGGCCGGCCTCGCCCGGCTCGATGCGGTCAATCCCCAGCTCAACGCCGTGATCGACCATCGGCCGGAGGACGTGCTCAAGCAGGCTGACGCCGTCGATGCCGTCATCGCGCGGGGCGAGGATCCCGGCGTGCTGGCTGGGGTTCCCGTCACCATCAAGGCCAATGTCGATCAGGAAGGCTTTGCCACCACCAACGGCCTCAAGCTCCAGCGCGACCTGATCGCGCGCGAGGACAATCCGGTTGTCGCCAATTTCCGCAAGGCCGGCGCCATCCTGCTCGGCCGCACCAATTGTCCGGCCTTCTCCTATCGCTGGTTCACCACCAATCTCATTCATGGCGACACCAGGAACCCGCGCGATGCGGCGCTGACTCCGGGCGGCTCGTCCGGCGGTGCCGGTTCTGCGGTCGCGGCCGGCATCGGCCACATCGCCCATGGCACCGACATCGCCGGCTCGATCCGCTATCCCGCCTATGCCTGCGGCGTGCACGGCCTGCGTCCGACGCTCGGCCGCATCCCCGCCTTCAACCCGGCGCTGCCGGAGCGTCCGATCGGCCCGCAGATCATGGCGGTCTCGGGCCCCTTGGCGCGAACGGTCAATGACTTGCGGATTTCGCTCGAAGCGATGTCGGCCCGCGACATCCGCGATCCCTGGTTCGTGCCGGTGCCGCTGCAAGGCCCGGCGAGGCCAAAGCGCGCCGCGCTCTGCCTCAATCCGGACGGTCTTGCGACTGCGCCGGAAGTGAAGGCGGCGGTGAGCGATGCCGGCAAGCGGCTGGAGCGGGCGGGGTGGACTGTCGATGTGATCGAGAATACGCCGCCGATGCGTGAAGCCGTCGAGTGGCAGATCAAGCTTTGGCTCGGCGACGGCTACGAGGCGCAGCTCGAGATGGCCGAGCGCGAGGGCGATCCCGGCGCGCTGGCATGCCTGCGCGGCAACCGCGCCAGCGTCACGCCAATGGACCAGGCGAACTACGCCAAGGCATTGACCCGCCGCGCCACCCTGACCCGCGATTGGATGCTGTTCTTCGAGAAGTACGCGGTGCTGCTGACGCCGGTCTCGGGCGAGCTGCCGTTCCCCGATCATCTCGACCGCAAGGACGACGACTCCTTCAAGCGCGTCTGGGAAGCGCAGCTGCCGCAGATCGCGATTCCCTTCATGGGACTGCCGGGCCTCGTGGTCTCTACCGGTCTCGTCGGCAAGGCGCCCGTCGGTGTGCATATCGTGTCGGGCCGCTATCGCGAGGATCTCTGCCTGCTTGCAGGCGAGGCGATCGAGGCGGGCGGCGTGCCGCCGTCGCCGATCGATCCCGTGGGCTAACGATGACCGCGATCTACGACTTCAAGGCCAACTCGCTTGCCGGCGACGAAGTGCCGATGCGCCGTTTCGAGGGGCAGGTGCTGCTGATCGTCAACACCGCGAGCAAATGCGGCTTCACGCCGCAATATCGGGGCCTTGAGGATCTCTATCGCGATCTCTCGCCGCGCGGCTTCGCCGTGCTCGGCTTTCCCTGCAACCAGTTCGGCGCGCAGGAGCCGGGGCAGGCGAGCGAGATCCAGGAATTCTGCTCGACCCATTACGACGTCACGTTTCCCCTGTTCGAGAAGATCGACGTCAACGGCGCCAACGCGCATCCCCTGTATGAGTACCTGAAGCGCCAGCAATCCGGCCTGTTGGGCGCCTCCATCAAATGGAATTTCACCAAATTCCTGGTGGACCGTGCCGGCAAGGTGGTCGCGCGCTACGCGCCGACCGCACGGCCGGAAGGATTGCGGAATCAAATCGAAACCCTGTTGTGAGCGAGACAATCATGAGCGACGAATTTCCGGACCGCCTGTCGGTCGATCCGAACAGCCCCTATTACAACGCGGACATCCTGGCGCGCGACGTCGGCATCCGCTTCAAGGGCATCGAGAAGACCAATGTCGAGGAATACTGCATCAGCGAAGGCTGGGTCCGCGTCACCGCAGGGAACGCCAAGGACCGCTACGGCAACCCGCTGACCATCAAGGTGCACGGTTCCGTGGAGCCGTACTTCAGGGATAAGAAGTGACGGCGAAGCCGTCATTCCGGGGCTCGCGAAGCGAGAACCCGGAATCTCGAGATTCCCCGGTGCGCAATTGCGCACCTGAGGTCTGGTCCTTCGGACCATCCCGGAATGACGTACTAACAGATCGAAAGCCACCCCCATGTCCGTCCGCATCGTCGACGTCCGCGAGATCACGAAACCGATCTCCTCGCCGATCCGCAACGCCTATATCGACTTCACGAAAATGACGACGAGCCTCGTTGCCGTCGTCACCGACGTCGTGCGCGACGGCAGGCGCGTCGTCGGCTACGGCTTCAACTCCAACGGCCGTTACGGGCAGGGCGGCCTGATCCGCGAGCGCTTTGCCTCGCGCATCCTCGAGGCCGATCCGAAGTCGCTCGTGAATGCGGCCGGCGACAATCTCGACCCCGACAAGGTCTGGGCCGCGATGATGACCAACGAGAAGCCCGGCGGCCATGGCGAGCGCTCGGTCGCGGTCGGCACCATCGACATGGCGGTGTGGGACGCGGTGGCGAAGATCGCAGGTCAACCGCTGTTCCGCCTGCTGGCCGAGCGACACGGCGTGACCGCCAATCCGCGCGTCTTCGTCTACGCCGCCGGCGGCTATTATTATCCCGGCAAGGATCTCTCGATGCTGCGCGGCGAGATGCGCGGCTATCTCGACCGCGGCTACAACGTCGTCAAGATGAAGATCGGCGGCGCGCCGATCGAGGAAGACCGCACCCGCATCGAGGCGGTGCTGAAGGAGATCGGCAAGGACGCGCAACTGGCCGTCGATGCCAACGGCCGCTTCAACCTCGAGACCGGTATCGCTTACGCCAAGATGCTGCGCGATTATCCGCTGTTCTGGTACGAGGAGGTCGGCGATCCCCTCGACTACGCGCTGCAGGCGGCGCTCGCCGAATTCTATCCCGGCCCGATGGCCACCGGCGAAAACCTGTTCAGCCACCAGGACGCCCGCAATTTGATCCGCTACGGCGGCATGCGCCCCGATCGCGACTGGCTGCAATTCGACTGCGCGCTGTCCTATGGCCTGTGCGAATACCAGCGCACGCTGGAGGTGCTGAAGACCTACGGCTGGTCGCCGAGCCGCTGCATTCCCCACGGTGGCCACCAGATGTCCCTCAACATCGCAGCGGGCTTGGGCCTCGGCGGCAATGAGAGTTACCCCGACCTGTTCCAGCCCTACGGCGGCTTCCCCGATGGCGTGCGCGTCGAGAACGGCCACATCACCATGCCGGAGCTGTCAGGCATCGGCTTCGAAGGCAAGTCGGATCTCTACAAGGAGATGAAGGCGCTGGCGGAGTAGGGGCGGCTGGGGCCTTTGGGATACGACGACGCCTCCAACAACTCGGTGTCGTCCCCGCGAAAGCGGGGATCCATAACCACAGGGAGAAGTTATGGCGCGAGCCGGTAACTCCGAATCCCCGTAACCACGTTTCCCTGTGGTTATGGGTCCCGGATCAGCGCTACGCTTGTCCGGGACGACAGTTGAGTTTGTCGTTACGACAACCGCATATCCAGCAGCCGTCGTCCTTCGCCCTTGAGCAGCTTCTTCACCGCGCTCGAGGCCACGACCTCGCCGTCGTTGGCGTAGGCCTCGTGATTCTTCTCGATGTCGTCGAGGCGGTAGAGGTAGTTGACCATTACGCCGGCCGACTCGCGCAGTCCCTTCGGCGAGAGGTCTCCGAGCCAGTTGATGCGCTCGAGCCTTGCGCCGTTGCCGAGATGGAAGCGGGCGACGGAATCGATCAGCTTGCCCTTCGGCGTGCGCGCCTTGAGGAAGTAGTGCGCCGCCAGCGGCTCGATCAGGCCGCGTAGCAGCGTGGTCGTCTCGGGGTTTTCGAACCATTTGGGATCGTCGAGACGCTTCAGCAGCTCGCGGTCCTCGTCCGACAGCGGCAGGTCCTTGTCCTGCTTCACCCATTGCATGAAGCCGGGCACCGGCGACAACGTCACGAAGGTGTCGAGCTTCGGCGTCTCGCGGCGCAGCTCTTCCACCACCTGCTTGATCAGGAAGCTGCCGAAGGAGATGCCGCCCAGGCCGCGCTGGGTGTTGGAGATCGAATAGAACACCGCGGTGCGCGCGCGTGCGATCGGCAGGTGCTGGCGGTCGACCGCAAGCAGCGGCGCGATGGCGCCGGGAATGGTCTCGGTCAGCGCCACCTCGACGAAGATCAGGGGCTCGTCGACCATGGCGGGATGGAAGAAGGCGTAGCAGCGGCGGTCGACCGGATCGATGCGGCGGCGCAGGTCATCCCAATCGGAGATCTCGTGCACGGCTTCGTAACGGATGATCTTTTCGAGGATGTTGGCCGGGGTCGACCAGTCGATCCTGCGCAGCACGAGAAACCCCCTGTTGAACCACGACGAGAGCAGATGAGTGACGTCGCGATCGAGCGCGGCAAGATCGGTGTGTCCGTTCATCATGCCGAGCAGATCGGCGCGCATGTTGACGAGGTCGCCGGTGCCGCCGGGCGCGCGGTTGAGACGGCGGATCAGCTCCTGCCGCCGCGGCTCGGAGGCGAAATGCAGGCTGCTGGCGTCCTCGTCGCTGGGCTTGGCACGCCACTTCTCGATCGCCTTGGTGAGCCGTTCCCGATCGGGACCGAAATCGCGCACCAGCGCCTCGAAGAAGGCCCGGCGTCCGGACGCATCCAGGTCCTGGTAGAGATCGAGCACTTCGCGCGCCATGGCTGTGCCGGAAGCTTCGCCCCGGCCCGACAGCAGCGCGCTGCAGAGCTCGATCAGCCCGTCAGCGTCGTGTTTGGTGTCCGAGCCGTCGCCGCGGCGAAGCAGCGTGCGGCCGCGCTCGGAGATGGTGGCGAGCAGGTCGGAGAAGAAGGCGTTGGCCATCTGGGCTTTTCGAGTCCGGGGTTGTGCGCTGCGCAAGCTTACACAGGATTTAGGCGGAAGCCGATCACAATCAAGCGGAGGAATGCGGCAACTTTAGTTGGGCCGTGCGTTCCAAGAATGCCGTCATGTCCGGAGGGGGCGTCGTTCTCTGCAACCGTGAGGTGGCGGCGTGCACACCCCAAACACGGTGTCATGCTCCGCGTAAGCGGGGCATCCAGTACGCCGCGGCCCATCGGTTCTATCATGACCGCTGGTGGAATACTGGATTGCCCGCCTTCGCGGGCAACGACACCGAGTGTGAGGCGGCGGGCCGTGACAGCCTCATGATTTCCGCGCAAACTCCGTCGGCGTCCGCCCGGTGACCTGACGGAACGCCGCCGAAAACGCCGGCACGCTGGCATAGCCGAGCTGGGTCGCGAGCTGCTTCACCGAGACATTGGCATCCGTCGACAGCCGCTGGATCGCGGATGCGATGCGGGCGCGCTGGCACCAGCTCTTGAAGCTCAGCTGCGTCTCGGTCGAGAACAGCCGCGACAATGTCCGCGCAGAGGCTCCAACCGCGCGCGCCAGCGTGTCGATGTCGTGCAGGCCGGTGGGATTGTCGAGCACGATCATCGCGGCGCGCCGGCAGCGCACTTCGTGCGGCAGCGGCACGAAGGTCGCGGAATCCTCGGCCTGGTGCAATTCCAGCATCACCAGGCGAACCAGGAGCTCGGTGCGCTCCTCGGTATTGCGCGCGTCGAACAGCGCGAGGATCGCCTGGTTGAGCAGCGGCGACACCCGCACCACGAATTCCTTGGTCAGCCCCTCATAACGCTGCTCGCGCTTCAGCCAGGACAGGTCGAAATAGAGCGTGCGCATCTCGATGTCGGCGAGCAGGTCGATGGCGTGCTGGAGTCCGGCCGGCACCCAGACCGCGCGGTCCGGCGGCACCAGCCAGCGTCCCCCGGGCGTCGTCACCTGCATCGTGCCCTTGGCCGCATAGATCAGCTGCGCCTCGCGGTGCAGGTGCGGATCGATCCGCAGGCCCTTGGGGTAGTCGCGGGCGACCAGATGCACGCCCGCAGTCGAGCGGTGGTTGCCCCGGACCTCCCGGAGGATTGGCGTTTCGACGACAGTCATTGGCAGCATCCCGTCATGCCCACGACATATAACTCATTTCGGAGCAGGAGAGGATTCGAATGAACAGCCCCAGCCGGGTCATCAGTTTCGTCAATGCAGGCCACTTCATCGACCATTATTCGATGCTGATCTTCGCCGCCGCCGTCATCATCATGGGGCCGGCGCTCGGCATGGCCTATTCGGAACTCTTGCCTTATGCGACGCCGGGCTTCGTTGCCTTCGGAGCAGGCTCGCTGCTCACCGGATGGTTGGGCGACCGCTGGAGCCGTCGCCACATGATGCTGATCTTCTTCGTCGGCATCGGCCTTTCCATGATCTCGGTCGGCTTCGTGCAGACCCCGGCGCAGCTCGGCGCGGCGCTGCTCGCGATCGGCATTTTCGCCTCGATCTATCATCCCGTCGGCACCGCCATGATCGTGTCGTATGCGGACAAGCTCGGCCGCGAGATGGGACTGAACGGCGTCTGGGGCAATCTCGGCGTCGCCTCGTCGGCGCTGGTCACCGGCGTGATCGGCCAGTATCTCGGCTGGCGCTTTGCCTTCATCGTTCCCGGCGTGGTCACGGTCCTGATCGGCGTCGCCTTTGCCATGACGGTGGTGCATGAGGACCGCAAGGGAAGCAAGCAGGCGGCGGCGCAGGCGCGCGTCGCCAAGCAGGACATGTGGCGCGTGATCCTGTCGCTGCTGATCGTCGTGATCGCGATCTCGACGACCTTCAATGCCGTCACCGTGGCGCTGCCAAAACTGTTCGCGGAGCGGCTCGCCGATCTCACCAAGAGCCCGGCATTGCTCGGCATCATCGCGGCCGGCGTCTACGTGTTCGGCGCGATGACGCAATACACGATCGGCCGGCTGCTCGACCGCTACGCGCTGAAGACGGTGGCGCTGCCGCTGTCCTTCATGTTGGCGCCGTTCCTGTATCTGGCCGCGAGCCTGTCCAATCTGCCGCTGATCGTGGTCTCGATCGGCATCGTCATGGGTGCGTTCGGGCAGGTCACGGTCAACGACGCCATGGTCGGCAAATACACCACCGAGGAATGGCGCTCGCGCGCCTATGCGGTGCGCTATTTCGTCGGCTTCACCGCGGCCGGCGCCTCGGTCGGCCTGGTTGCCTGGCTCTACGAGCAGGGCGGCTTCGTCACCATGCTGCACGCCTTCGCCGCGCTCTGCCTGCTGGCGATCGCAGCGGCGCTGATCCTGCCGCGTGAGATCAGGACACCACAGGCGGCGTGAGGCCGCCGTCTCGCGCCGCGTGTCCCGGTCCCGTAGCCCGGATTTCGCTGCGCTCCATCCGGGCTACGCGCTGCCTCCGCGTCCGGGGCACGAGGCCTGAATCTCTCCGCTCGTCATTGCGAGGAGCGTAGCGACGAAGCAATCCAGAATCTTTCCGCGGAGGGATTCTGGATTGCTTCGCTACGCTCGCAATGACGGAGAAGGCGGCAATGACGGGGATGAGGAGGCGCCTCGCGCAAATCCCTCAATCGCTAAGCCACCATCATCCCATTATGCCGGTGTTTTGCCCGACGGAGCAAGCCGTTTCGGCAAGTCCGAAATTTATCGAGCTTTTTCAACCCCATCTCTACTGTGCATGGGGTTGTTTTCGCATTTTCTTGTTGAAGCACTCCCAAGCCCGGCCGCGAGAGGCGGGAACTCGCACCGCCTCCCGCGGGTTCTATCCCTGTCGTCCCGGCGTTGCCGGCGCAGATGAAGGGGGAATGACACCCGCATGCAGTGGAGCCTGCTCCGACCGGTCGGCCTTGTCCCCGCGGCGCTAGTCCTCACCACCATTGCGGCGAGTGCCGAGGGCGGCAAATCCGCAGGTCCGTCCGAATTCCTGCTGGTGGCGCAGATCGTGTTGCTGATCGCGGTCGGCCGCGGCCTCGGCGAGGTCATGCAGCGCATCGGCCAGCCCTCGGTGATCGGCGAATTGCTCGCCGGCATCATCCTCGGCCCGTCGCTGTTCGGCTGGATCTGGCCGGAGGCGCAGCACGCGATCTTCCCCAAGACAGCGGAGCAGAAGGCGATGATCGACGGCATCGCCCAGTTCGGCATCCTGCTGCTGTTGCTGCTGACCGGCATGGAGACCGACCTCAAGCTGGTCAGGAGGGTCGGCAAGGCGGCGATTGCGATCTCGATCGCCGGCATCGTCGTGCCCTTTGCCTGCGGCTTCGCGCTCGGCCAGTTCCTCCCCGATGCGCTGCTGCCGAATCCGCAAGAGCGCCTCGTGGCCTCCGTGTTCATGGGCACGGCGCTGTCGATCTCCTCGGTGAAGATCGTCGCCGTCGTCGTGCGTGAGATGAACTTCATGCGCCGCAATGTCGGGCAGATCATCGTCGCGACCGCCGTGATCGACGACACCATCGGCTGGATCATCATTGCGGTGATCTTCAGCCTGGCCTCGCACGGCACGCTGGACATCGCCTCGGTGGCGAAAGCCGTGCTGGGCACGCTGGCCTTCCTCGCCGTCAGCTTCACCATCGGCCGGCGGCTGGTGTTCCAGCTGATCCGCTGGGCCAACGACACCCTCGTCAGCACCGCGCCCGTCATCACCGTGATCCTGCTGCTGATGAGTACGATGGCGCTGATCACGCACCTGATCGGCGTCCACACCGTGCTCGGAGCCTTCGTCGCCGGCATCCTGGTCGGGGAGTCCCCGATCCTGACCCGGCAGATCGATGAGCGCCTGCGCGGCCTGATCTCGAGCTTCTTCATGCCGGTGTTCTTCGGCCTCGCGGGCCTCAGCGCCGATCTCTCGGTGCTCCGCGATCCCGAGCTGCTGATGCTCACGGGCCTGCTCGTCGTGATCGCCAGCATCGGCAAGTTCGGCGGCGCCTTCGTCGGCGGCACCGTGGGCGGCCTGAATTATCGGGAGTCGCTCGCACTCGCAAGCGGCATGAACGCGCGCGGCTCGACCGAGGTGATCATCGCCACGATCGGCCTCTCCATCGGCGTGCTCAGCCAGAACCTGTTCACCATGATCGTGACCATGGCGATCGTGACCACGATGGCGATGCCGCCGATGCTGCGCGCGGCGCTGGCCAAGCTGCCGATGAACAGCGAGGAGAAAGAGCGGCTGGAGCGCGAGGAGTACGAGAGGCGCGGCTTCGTCGCCAACCTCGAACGTCCATTGCTGGCGGTGGACGAAAGCGTCAACGCCACCTTCGCCGCCCATGTCGCGGGCTTGATCGCCGGCACGCGCGGCCTGCCGATCACGGTGCTGCACATCGGCGAGCGCGCCAGGAAGCAGGACAAGGGCCGCGACGAGGAGGAGAGCCACGAAGCCGTGGTGAAGAAGGCCGCCGAAACCGTCTCAGCCACCGGCGACGGCGAGGCCGGTAGCGTCGATGTCGTCAGCCGGACCGGGCGTGCGGAGCTCGGCGAGACCATTGCCGACGAAGCGCGCAAGGGTTTTGATCTCCTCGTCGTCGGCATCGACAAGGTCGCTGCCGCCAAGGACCGTTTCGATCGGAAGATCGAGGACATCGCCGCGAAGTTCGAAGGACCGCTCGCGATCGTGTCGGCCAAGGGCAAGCACCTGAAGCAGCCGATGCCCGACGCGTTCAACATCCTGGTTCCGGTCTCGGGGAGCGGCGTCTCCAAGCGCGGCGCCGAGGTCGCGGTGGCGCTGGCGCAGGCCGGATCAGGCTCGCTCCGGGTGATCTATGTCGCGACGACGCGCGACAAGGGCGCGCAACGCGGCACGTCCCGCGGACTGAGCCAGGAGACGGGCATCCTCAAGGACGCCAGCGATCTCGCCGCCCGCTACGAGGTGGACATCACCACGACCTTGCGCGTCAATCGGGCACCCGAGGCGGCGATCCTGCGTGAGATCGACACCACCGATGTCGATCTCGTGGTCATGGGCGTCGACCGGATCCAGGCCGACCATCTTTCCTTCGGCGGCGTCGCCAATGCCATGCTCAGGCAGTCGAAGGTCTCGGTGCTGCTGGTGTCGAGCGGCGAGGCCCGTCAGACGTCCACCGAGAGTGCCTAGTTCGTGATGCGCTCAAGACGCGAGGCGCTACGCCGGTCTTGCATGAAGCGGCGACACGATGTCGGCTCCGAGCATCGGCCCGACCACCGCGGCCGGAGGCGACATCGGCGCCGTCGCTCCGGCTGACCCGCTGGGTCCGACAGCCATCGCCCCGACAAGCTGATCGCGCGCCGCATTGATGTCGGGCGCGTAGGCGAGGGCCACGTCGGCCAACCGGCCGCTGCTGCCGTCGGTGCGGGTAAACGAGCCCTGACCGTAGATCGTCGAGCCGTCCGGCAGATGGCTCTGCATGCCGTCGGACGAGAGCGAGATCGCGCTCACGCCGGCTTCGACCAGCGAATTGAGCTCGCCGGGATCGCTGACGCCATTGCTGTTGCCGTCGCGCCATACACCGAAGCGGCCGAAGTCCTGATCGGGCGCGTCGAGCGCGCCGTCATGATTGGTGTCGAAGATGCCGAGGCCCTGGAGGTCGGTCTGGGCGCCGGGCGTCCACTGCTGCAATGCCAGTTCGCTGGTCTGGTCGACGGTTCCCGAACCGTTGGCGTCGAATGCGAGCAGGCCCTCGTCAGGCGTCGTCCAGGCGATCCGGTTCGGCACGCCGTTGTCGTCCGCATCGAACGCGGCGCGGGAATCGCCGAGGTCGGTGATCCGAATGCCCTGGTCCGCGAGGTCGAGCACCACCGGCCCCATGTCGCCGCCGAACGAGCCACTGCTGAACGAGTCGCCGCCGAAGCTGCTGTCGCCGAAATCGCTGAACCCCGATGAAGAACCGAGACCGCTGTCCAGGCTCGAACCGAAGCTGCTGTCGAGACCCGAATTGAAGCTGCTGTCCAGGCCAGAATTGAAACTGCTGTCGAGACTCGAGTTGAAACTGCTGTCGAGGCCCGAGTTGAAGCTGCTGTCGAGACTCGAGTTGAAACTGCTGTCGAGGCCCGAGTTGAAGCTGCTGTCGAGGCCCGAGTTGAAGCTGCTGTCGAGGCCGGAGTTGAAGCTGCTGTCGAGACCGGAATTGAAGCTGCTGTCGAGACCCGAGTTGAAGCTGCTGTCGAGGTCCGTATTGAAGCCGCTGCTGATACCCCAGTTGAGGCCGCTGTCCAGCCCGGTGTTGAGGCTGCTGTCGAGACCGGAATTGAAGCTGCTGTCCAGGCCCGTATTGAAGCCGCTGCTGACACCCCAGTTGAGGCCGCTGTCCAGCCCGGTATTGAGGTTGCTATCCAGTCCCGAGTCCAAACCGAGAGTGGCGCCGCTATTCGAGTCCGACGTCAATCCGGTATCGAGGCCGGAGCTCAGGCCAAGACTCGAATTCAGACCAAGACTGGAATTCAGACTGGTGTCCAAAGAACCAAGGCCGGGGTCGCTCCCGGTGATCAAACCGCCGTCGAATGACAGGCCGGTCGTGTCCAGCGACAGCGGTGCATCGGGCGCGGCCGGAGTCGCGCTGTCGAGATGACTGTCAAAACCAATGTCGGTGGGGGTGAGCCCGTCAATGTCGGCTGGATCGGCGCTCAAGGGCGCAAGGAACGAGCCGGTATTGGCGGGCGTGTCGAGCGGCGTGTCCGATGCGGGCGCCGCGGGAAGTGGGCTCGCCGTGGGATCGGCAGGCAGTGCGTTCGGGTCGACGCCCGGCATCAGCCTCAGCGAATCCATCATCTGCTGAGCCTGGGTCTGCTGATCCGCCATCTTGGAATCGACATAGGCCTGCCGCCGCGCGTCGTAGTCGGCCTGGCTCTCCACCTGGAAGCCGGTCATCGGATCGCTGAACGGCCCGCCGCCATTGCTCAGATCGAACTCGGCGGCGAACTGGTCCGGCCAAGCCGGCGTCGGCTCGGCGGCGGCCGCCGGTGGCTGATAGCCGGTGAGGCTGTCGTACAGCGACTTGATGCCCTTGTCGCCGAGGATGGCGCCGCCGATGCCGCCGACGATCGCCCCACCGAGCGCGCCCCATGGTCCGCCCAAGGCTCCGGCTTCACCAAGCAGATAAGCACCGGTCAGCGAGCCGCCCAGGCGGCCGCCGAACCCGGCGACCTCATGGCCCGCGCCCAGCGTGTCCCCCTGATCGTACATTTGATAGGCGTTGTAACCGGTGATCCCGGCGTCGGCGGCAAGGCCTACCGCGCCAAGGACGCCGGCGCCGGTGAAGATCTTCGACGCGGTCGGCGATTGGCCGATCACGCCCACGAAATTCGGCGTGAACCGTCCGGTTGCGGCGCCATTGATTTCGGCCGGAAGCTCGGACGCCGGCGCCCTCGTCAGGTCGGGGACGGTCGCGCTTTCGCGCGCCGGCGAGGGGGTCGGCGAGAGCTCCAAAGGCGCGGGGGTCTCGGGCAGTGCCGAGCCAAGCTCGGGCACCTCCGTGATGCCGGGTGCGCTGTCGCGCACTGCCGGCGTGGTCGACAGAGGCTCCGAAGGCGCAGTGATCTCCGGCAATGCCGAACCAATCTTCGGCACCTCGGTGATGCCGGGGGCGCGCGTCTCCGGCAATTCCGTGGTCGTATTCCGTAGCGGCGCCTGGTTGTCCTGGACAATGGGATTGTCCTGGATAACGGGATTGTCCTGGATGGCTGGAATGGTGGCGTTGTCACGGATGCTGGGCGCCGTGTCCGGCACCAGCGAAGGCTGCTCGGTCTGCGGCAGCGTCGCCACGTCGCGCGGCGTCACGGTGTCGAGCGGCGCAAGCTCCGACGATCCGATCCTTCCAAAGCTCTCCGGCGCGGCAAGGCCTTCCGGGGCGCTCAGTCCCGTGGCGAAGGATCGCCCGGTCGCGTTCTCGACTCCTTGCAACAGCTCCGGACTGGCACCGGCTTGCGGACTTGCTGGGCCGCTGGATTGTGTCGCCCCGCCCAGCGTGTAGCGACTGCGGCCGGCGTCGTTCAGAGCGCTGGTGAGATCAGTCCGCCCGCCGGCATCGAGCGAGGCGCGGACGTCATCGACATTGCGCACGAGATCGCTTCGTTGCGCCGCGGTCAGATTCGGGTCGAACGCATTCGCCTGGTTGAGCAGTTCGTAACGCGGAAAATCAACAAGCCGATCGAGACTCTCCGGTGTCGTAAAGCCCTGGCTCCGCAGATCCCCTCGCAGCTGGTCGAAATACGTCCTGACTTCTGCCGGGTCACCCGATAAGATCATCGGATCGCGGGCATTCAACGGCACGCGTCCCCCCGGCGTGGCGGCCGAATCCGGAAGCAGGCCGGACAGCGCCAACCGCGAATAGGCCTGAATCGAATTGACACGGCCGCCGAGCTCAGTGGTTTCCGCGGGCGTTAGAGGCGTGTTGATATCGTATTTCGACGTCGCAGTGTCGATGAGGGACTGGATGAAATCGGTGTAAGCCGGATGCGAGCCGAGATGCGGGGTCTGGCCCGCAGCCAAGGCGGTCGCCACCTCGCGGGGCAGCGCAACACCGTTGGTGCTGAAGTCGTGCAAATCGACCGCCCCACCGAGTTGCTTCAGAAACGGATCTTCGGACAATTGCAGCGGAATCCGGTGATGGGCCTGATAGTCGGTGGGGATGTCAAGCAGACCAGTAAAGCCACGCACGGATTTGGGCATGATCAGGCCTCCGTTTTGGTGGACGGTTCTTTAGGTTTGAGGCGTCTCGACAGCGCTTTCTCACGGATCTCTGCCAGCGTCGGCAGTGGCTCTTCGCGGGTGCCGAGCCGTTCCGCCTGCAATCCGCGAATCTTGGCGCGTTTGAGTGCGGCCAGTAGATTATCGGTGACGAAGATCGATGCGGGATGCCACCTCGGGCGCCAGATCTGCGCGTCATCTATGGTCGCGAGGTCGACGTACTTCGGGCCCAGCATCTGATTGATGTAGCCCTCGCGCAGCCAGTATTCCTCGGCGCTCATCGGGTCGCTGCGCTTTTGATGCAGCGTTTTCTCGACTTCTTTCGGATCCGGCGGCTGCATTCCCATCGCGGCGTAGTCGAAACAGTCGATGCGCTTAAGGAGATTGCATAAGTGCCATTCCCCCGGCACCGCCGTGCCGTCCTCCCATTGCAGAGTGAAAGGCCGAAATTCGCTCTCGCCGGGAGCGACTTGCTCGAGCACGGATTTCATTCCGGCGCTGACCACCGGCGTCCGGGCACCGGTCAGAATCAACTCCGGAATCTGCTTGCGTGGTTTTGAATGCAGGCGTGCTTCGGTCGGGAGCGGCTTGTCGTACCAGCGCTCGACATCCTCGAAGCCGACCGACGCCGTCAGTGCCACGTTCCAACCGGCCACCTCCACCACCACCGGCGTGCCGAACGGCCAGGCTGGGGTGATTTCGTAAACCCGTCGCGGTGCCTTCGCCATCGCTGATCTTCTCCTAGGCCGCGGCGGGCACAGTGGCCTGCAGCACCGGCAACCCCTGGACACGGCGCGAGACAACGTGGTGGATCCGGATGCGATCGGACTCGCCGGCGCCAAGCGTGTCGCCGTCGCGCAGCACGGCACCATGTTCGAGCACGTAGACGATGAGTCCCGCGACCTTGCGCACGATTTCGTTCGGATCGGCGCCCTCGCCTTCGAACTCGACCTCGCGGCCGGCAAACGGCGTCAGGCCGAACGTGATCGCGCCGATGGTTTGACCGTCGCGGAAAGGATGAATACTGACCCACAGCGGAAACGGAATGCGGGGGTAGCCGGCGAAGGCCTCGCGCGAGAGCTGCTCCCAGCGCTCAGCCGGATGGACGACGAGCCCGTCCCACAAAATCGCCGCGGCCGGAATGGTCGCAATCAGACCGCCGGTCACGACGGTGACGGCGCGCGCCGCCTGGAGCTGCTGTGCGGCCGTCTCGGCCCGCCCGACTGTCGATACGACGACGTGGGCAGCATGCTTGCCAAGCACCTCGAGCGCCGTCGGCCAGGTCGCGACGGCGCGCCGGCCGGCCAGGTCCCAGCTCTCGCGCGGGACCGGCATCGGCATGACCATCAGCATGACGTTCATGCCGGCGCAGCGGATCACGGGCGCTGCCGCTCCCGGCGCCGCTCCGGGCAGGTCAATCTCGATTCCGGGATGTCGCTTGCGCAGGACATCGACGATCGCCGCGAGATCGAGAACGACAGGCCGCTCGAACAGAGCGAAGGCCAGATGACGATCCATCATATCCACGTCCCTCATGTTTCCCGTGTCGGGAATTGCCGGGAGTCTTGCGATCTCAAACCGCTTGTCCTTGCGGTTTGCAGCCCCCCGGCCGGTTATGCCACGAACGATGGCCGGGGTTGAGCCTAATCTTGGCGCGAGCGGGATGGCTTATGTTTGAAATCCCGCTCGATCTATTGTTTGAACGCGTCCTTCGAGAAATCGCCTCCGTCGTTCGGGATCATGCGTCAGGCTGCATGTTTCTGTAACGCGTGCATGTCGCCGCCAAGCGACGGGATCACAGCGCCGGTCATCTGAGCGGACGGCAACGTGGTGATGGCTGCGGCCTCCGGTGTCGCCGTCGCGATGGCCGAGGCGAGCTGATCGCGCGCGCCGATGACGCCCGGGCTGAACGCCGTGGTTGCATGGGCAGAAGAATGGACGTGGTCTGGCGCAGCGCCGAGCGCGACATCGGCCGCGCTCGCATGTGGCCCGATCCGGTTCGGCGATTCGTCCGTTGCGAGCAGGATCGCTTTGGCGCCGGCCTCGACCAGCTCGCCGGAGGATGGCGGCGGCGCCTGGGCCTGATCGGTCGCAGCATCATCGGAAGCCAGCCCGCTCGTGCCGGAGCTTGTTGTGGTGTCGTTGTGACTGGCGTTGATGTGACCGGCGTTGCCAGAGGGCTTGGACGTCACGTCGATCTTCGATGCATCGGCGTGCGCAGGCTTCGCATCGTCATTCGCGGGCACGTTGTGGTGATCGCTCGCGGAATGATGCTGGGCTGGATCAAGGATGTCGTCCAGCGGCAGAACGTCGAGCGCCGGAGATGTCGGATGACCCGCATGTTGTGATTGGTTGGACGTCCCGGTCGATCCTGCATCATGACCCAGGTCGGCACCGCGCGACGACGCGCGATGCGCACCCGCACCGGAATCTTGCCAGGGTGGCGCAGGCGGCTCCAATACGTCATTCGCCGCCATGGAGCGGTCAGCAAGAGAGGGCGACGTTTGTCGGGGCGCACGCGAGTCGCTGAAGACTGGCGCGGCGACCGGATCCGACTGAAGCACGTCGCCAAGATGCGAAACCGAGGAGTCGGTGATCGACAAGCCCTGATCCTGGGCGCTGCCAAGTGTCGACACAGCATCACTCGCCATGCGCAGCTCGGTCGGCGTCGCGGCGTCCAAGGCAGTCGTGCTGGCACCGCCGTCGTCTTTTAAGCGCAAGGCACGCCCACCGTCGGTGGATGAAGCCGTCAAGATTCTGTCATCAAACGGGTCGCGGTCGCTCGACACGCCTTGTTGCGATGAGAGTTGCAACTGGCCGGCTGGAGCAAGTCGCACCTCCATCGCGGAAGTCTCGGGCGCGGAAGTGTTTGAACTTTCGCTCACTTCATCCATTTGCATTTCTCCCACCGCCGCTTGCCAGCCCTTCGCGCCATCTGATGATCCCAGCGTCTTGGCTCACGAACGCGGGGAATGAAGGGCAGTTTCGTGAAAATCATGTCTGCATGGAAGCCATGATCTGATCGCGGTTCCTGATCGCCGAGCGCATTCGATTCAGCGTTCCTGGCCGGCGCCATGCAACGTCTCCTTGATCGGTGCCAGTACGAAATCGAGCACCGTGCGTCGCCCGGTCTTGATCTCCACCGCTGCACTCATGCCCGGCATCAGAGGACGCAATTCGCCATTGATCGGAATCTCCATGCTGGCGGGAACGAGTCGCGCTGGAAACCGCAGGCCCTTGCCGTTCTCCTCCACTGCGTCCTTGCCAACCTGATCGAGCTTCGCCTCCACCGTGCCGTAGCGCGTGAACGGATAGGCGTCGATCTTCACGGCCGCTGCCTGTCCCTCGCGAACGAATCCGATGTCGCGGTTCTCGACATAGGCCTCGATGATCAAGGGCGTGCCGTCCGGCACCACGACCATCAGCTTGTCCGCGGTCGTGACCACCGCACCGACCGTATGGGTCTTGAGCTCCTGCACCGTGCCGCTGACCGGTGAGACCAGGCGCCGACGCTCGTCCCGCATCTCCTCCTTGGCGATCTGCTGCTCCAGTTGGGTCGCGCGTTGCAGCGCCTTGAGGCGGCGATCGGATGCGCCGGCGCGGAATTGGGTGAGGGTGCCGCGCGCAGTGGCCTGCAACGCGACGATGTCGGCCTGCCCCTGCTGTTCCTGCTGCTGCAGGCTGATCAGATTGCCCTTCTTCTCGGTCAATTCCTGCTGCACGGCGAGAACCGGCGGCTTCGGGCCGTTGCCGCGCTCGAACAATCCCTTGAGCGCCTCATAGCGCTCGGTGAGCAGCGGAATGACCTCCGCCAGCACATCCTGCTGCGCGCGCGCGGAGCGGATCGCCGCCTCGCGCTGCAGGCGCTGCGCATCGATCGCCGCCATCGCGGCGTCGAAGCGGGCGAGCTCCTCGCGGGTCTGGTCCTGCACCGCCGCGGCGAGCACCGGGTTCGCGCCCTCGGGCGCGGTAAACCCGTCGACGCCGCGACCCGCCAGCAGGATGCGTGCGGCTTCGGCATCGAGCAGCGCCTGGCTGCGATCGTAGCGCAGGCTGCCGAGATTTGCGGAGGTGTCGGTGGGGTCCAGTTCGATCAACGTGTCGCCGAGACGGACGTGGGACCCTTCCTCGACATGGATGGCCTTGACCACTGCGGTTTCCAGCGGCTGCACGACCTTGACCTGACCGACCGGAACGAATTTGCCCTCGGCCACCGCAATGATGTCCATGTGACTCAGTCCCGCCCAGAACAGCGAGCCGGCGAGAAACCCGACGATCACCAGACCCGTGACGCGCCAGGTCGGCGACGGCGGCGTCTCGACGATCTCCAGCGCCGCCGGCAGGAAGGCGCGCTCCAGCGCGTCACGGCGCGCCGGCCGCTCCAGTCGGCGCACGAGCCACTGCAATTTCACGCGGCTTGCCCTCCCTGTTCGTCGCCACGATCCGACGCGGCCTGACGGACCAGCCCGGCATAGAAGCCGCCCTGTCGCAGCAGCTCCTCGTGAGAGCCCTGCTCGACGCAGCGGCCCCGATCCATCACCACGATGCGGTCGGCGTGACGCACCGCCGACAGCCGGTGCGCGACGATGAGGACGGTGCGACCGCGGCACATCGCGCGCATGTTGGCCTGGATGATGCGCTCGCTCTCGTAGTCGAGCGCCGAGGTCGCTTCGTCGAACACCAGGATGCGCGGGTCGGTGGCGAGCGCGCGGGCGATCGCCACGCGCTGGCGCTGCCCACCGGACAGATTGGCGCCGCGCTCCTCCAGCACGGTGTCGTAGGCATGCGGAAGCTCGAGGATGAAATCATGCGCGCCGGCGAGCTTGGCGACCTGGATCACCCGCTCCAGCGACATCGCCGGATTGGCAAGCGCGATGTTCTCGCGCACGGTCCGATTGAACAGCACGTTCTCCTGAAGCACCACGCCGATCTGGCGCCGCAGCCACGCCGGATCGATCAGCGCCACGTCGACACCGTCGACCAGTACCTTGCCGGCCTCGGGGATGTGGAAGCGCTGCACCAGCTTCATCAGCGTCGACTTGCCGGAGCCCGAGCGGCCGACCACGCCGATCACTTCGCCCGGCGAGACCCTGAGCGAGACATCCTCGAGCGCCGCCGGCGTCGCCGGCCGGTAGCGGAACACGACGTGCTCGAACCGGATGTCGCCGCGCAGCGGCGGCAGATCGTGACGGACGCTGGCGCGTACCGTCTCGGCCGGCGTATCGATGATGTCGCCGAGCCGCTCGATCGAAATGCGGAATTGCTGGAAATCCTGCCACATCTGCGCGAGCCGGATGATCGGCTGGCTGACCTGGCCCGCCAGCATGTTGAAGGCGACGAGCTGGCCGATCGTCAGGCTGCCGTCCATCACGGCCGAAGCGCCGAGCCACAGGATCAACGCCATCGACAGCCTGTTGATCAGCGCCACGCTCTGCGAGCCCACGGTGCCGAGACTGACGGTGCGGAACGAGGCGGTGATATAGCCCGCGAGCTGACGCTCCCAGCGGCGCCGCGCCTGGGTTTCGATCGCCATCGCCTTCACGGTCTCCATCCCGGTCAGCATCTCGACCAGCAGCGACTGGTTCTGCGCCCCACGCGCAAAGCGCTCCTGAATCCGTGCCTTGAGGATCGGCGTCACCACGATCGAGACCAGGATGTAGAGCGGGATGGCGGCGAACGGGATCAAGGTGAGCATGGGCGCGATCAGCGCCATCACCGCGAAGAACACCACGGTGAAGACGATATCGATGATCAGCATCAGTCCGGAGCTGGTCAGGAACTGGCGGATGTTCTCGAGCTCGCGGACCCGCGCCACCGTCTGGCCCACCGGACGGGATTCGAAATAGGCGATCGGCAGGCCGACCAGATGTCGAAACAGCTTGGCGCCGAGAATGGCATCGATCCTGCTCGTGGTATGGGCGAACAGATAGGTGCGGATGCCGCTGAGCGTGATTTCCAGCACGGCCAGCCCGGCCAGCGCCATCATCACCACGGTCAGGGTGCTGACGCCCTTGTGGACCAGCACCTTGTCGATGATGACCTGGAAGAACAGCGGCGTTGCCAGCGCGGCGATCTGCATGAACAGCGAGACCAGCAGCACCTCGCCGAACACCCGCCTGAAGCGGACGATCACCGGCAGGAACCAGGTCATGCCGAAACGGGCAAACCCGCCGTCGGCGGCTTCGCGCAAGGTGACGACGATAAGCCCGCCGCTCCAGCGCGACGCCAGCTCCGCCTCGCTCCAACGCGCCGGCGGCCGGCCGACTTCCTGCACCAGCACGCCGTCCGGATCGACCCGCGCCAGAATGAAGAAGCCGCCATCCACCGCTTCGGCGATCGCCGGCAGCGGTGAGCGCGCGAGCCGGGTAAAATCGGTCGTGATGTAACGCGCCTTGAACCCTTCGGCCTTCGCCGCTCTCAGCAGATCATCGCGGTTGGCGAACGCCCCGGGCTCGACGAACTCGCGCCGGGTCTGCTCGACATCGATGGGCTTTTCGTGAACCGCGGCAAGGATGGCCAGCGCGATGATGCCGGTGTCGATCACCGGCTTGGAGAAGTCGGCGGCTTCGGCAAGGCTGGCTGGGTCAGACATCAGCGCTCCAGAATCGGCGCACGGAAGCCCCTTCAACGCGCTCGGAGCATTCCGGTTCACCCTCCGGACGAATTTTTCATCGACGCACGCGGCGCGATTGTGACACTTATTTGTTCGAGAGCGCCGCGGAGCCTGTTCGGCGCACTGCAAGTCCTTGTCCGATGAACGCAATCGGTTTCGGCATATCCCAGGCTTGGCTAAGCCTTCACCTCCGCGGCCGGCTGCGCCTTCGGCGTCTTCTTCGACGCGCGCCAGTTCTCGAAGCGTTGCACCACCACGAAGAACGCCGGCACGAACAGCACTGCGAGGCAGGTCGAGGCCAGCATGCCCGAGAACACGGTGATGCCGATCGACTTGCGTGCGCTGGCGCCGGCGCCGGTGGCCAGCACCAGCGGCACCACGCCGAGGATGAAGGCGAACGAGGTCATCAGGATCGGACGGAAGCGGGCGCGCGCTGCCTCGATCGCGGCTTCCACGATCGGCTTGCCGTCGCGGCCGTGCAGCTCGAGGCCGACCTCGACGATCAGGATGGCGTTCTTGGCCGACAGCGCGATCAGGAGGATCAGGCCGATCTGGCAATAGAGGTTGTTGTCGATCTTCAGGCCGTTGAGGATCAGCATCGGTCCGATCAGCGACAGCGGCACCGCGAGGATCACCGAGATCGGCGCGTACCAGCTCTCATACTGGCCGGCGAGCACGAGATAGACCAGCAGCATGGCGAGGCCGAACACCCAGTAGATCTGGTTGGAGACGGCCTTCTCCTGATAGGACATCGCGGTCCATTCATAGCCGGTGCCCGGAGGCAGCGTCTTGTCCGCGATCTCCTCCATCAGCTTCAGCGACTGGCCGGACGAATAGCCCTGTGCCGGCAGGCCGATCACGGTCGAGGACGGATAGAGATTGTAGAGGCTGATCAGTGACGGGCCGGTCGCCGGCGTGATCTTGGCGACGGTGCCGATCGGGATCATGTCGCCGTTCGAGTTGCGCACCATCATGTTGGCGATGTCGCGTTCGGTGACGCGGAATGCGGGATCGGCCTGGGTATAGACCTGGAACACGCGGCCGAACTTGTTGAACTGGTTGACATAGGACGAGCCGAGATAGGTCGACAGCGCCGCGAACACCTGGTCGGTCGTCACGTGCAGCGTCTGTGTCTTGATGCGGTCGATCTCGACGTTGAACTGCGGCACAGATGAGCGGAACGAGGACTGCACGCGTTGCAGCGCGCTCTGGCTCTGGCCGTTGCTGACCATCGCGCCGGTGATGGCCTGGAGCTTGGCGAAATCGCTGTTGCCGTCGCGCAGCTCGATCTGCATCGAGAAGCCGGCGGCGTTGCCGATGCCCTGGATCGGCGGCGGCGGCAGCACCAAGCTGCGCGCCTCCATGATGGTCGCGAGCTTGTCGTTCAGCCCGTACACCAGCGAGCGCAAATCCTCGCCGGGCCCCTTGCGGGCCTCCCAGTCCTTCAGGATGATGTAGGCGACGCCGGCATTGGCAAGGCTGGCGCTGTTGTCGAGCGCGGAGATGCCGGCAATCGTGATCACCTGCTGGACGCCCGGCGTCTCCTTGATGAGCTCGCTCGCTCGGTCGAGCACGGTCTGGGTCCGCTCCAGCGCGGCGCCGTCGGGCAGCTGCACCGCGGCGATCAGATAGCCCTGGTCCTCGATCGGCAGGAAGCCGGTCGGCACCCGCGACAGGCCGTAGCCGCCGATCCCGATCAGCACCAGCGCGACCGCGACCGAAACCGTGGCGTGCCTGACCAGGAAGCCGATCAGCCGCGCGTAGCCGCGTTCGAGCCGGTTATAGACGGCGTTGAAGCCGCGATAGAAGAAGTTGCGCTGCTCCGGCGGCACCGCCGGCCGCAGCCAGAGCGCGCATTGCGTCGGCTTCAGCGTCGCCGCGTTGATGGCGGAGAGAAGCGCGGTCGCCGCGATCACCAGCGCGAATTGCGAATAGATGCGGCCCGTGAGTCCTGCAAGGAACGATGCCGGCAGGAACACCGAGATCAGCACTAGGGTGATGCCGACGATCGGCGCGAACAGCTGGTCCATCGCCCTGATCGCGGCGTCGTGGCCGTTCATGCCCTGCTCGATGTTGTGGGCCGCGCCTTCGACCACGACAATGGCGTCGTCGACGACGATGCCGATCGCGAGCACGATCGCGAACAGCGTCGACATGTTGATGGTGAAGCCGAGTGCCGCCATCGCCGCGAACGCGCCGATGATGGTCACCGGCACGGTCGTTGCCGGCACCAGCATCGCGCGCCAGTCCTGCAGGAAAACAAAGATCACGACCAGCACCAGCAGGCCGGCCTCGATCAGCGTCATGTAGACCTCGTGCACCGAGGCTTCCACGAACTTGGTGGTGTCGAACGGCGTGTCGTACCTGATGCCCTCGGGGAAGCGCTTGGCCAGCTCCGCCATCTTCTTCTCGACGGCCTGCTCGACCTGGAGCGCGTTGGCGCCGGGCGACTGGAATACGCCGATGCCGGTGGCCGGCTGCTTGTTGAGCGAGAAGATCTGGCTGTAGGTCTGCGCTCCGAGCTCAACCCAGCCGACGTCGCGCACCCGCGTGACGTCGCCGCTGGTACCCGATTTGACGATGATGTCCTCGAACTGGGTGGTGTCGTCGAGCCTTCCGTTGACGTTGAGCGTGTACTGGAACGCCTGTCCCGGCGGCGTCGGCGGCGCGCCGACCTGGCCAGCCGAGACCTGCTGGCTCTGCTGCTGGATCGCGTTGATGACGTCCTGCGGCACGAGGCCACGCACTTGCAGCTTGTTCGGATCGAGCCAGACCCGCATCGAATACTGGCCGGCACCGAACACGGTGACGTTGCCGACGCCGGGCAGGCGCGAGAGCTCGTCGCGGATGTTGATGGTGGCGTAGTTGCTCAGGTAAAGGCTGTCGTACCTGGAGTCCGGTGAGGTCAGCGTCACGAACAGGAGGATCGAGGTCGACCGCTTCTGCACGGTGACGCCCTGGTTCTGCACGGCCTGAGGCAGTTGCGCCAGCGCGCTGGAGACGCGGTTCTGCACCAGCACCTGCGCGAAGTTGAGGTCGGTGCCGATCTTGAAGGTCACCGTCAACGTATAGGTGCCGTCGGAGCCGCTGTAGGACTGCATGTAGAGCATGTCCTCGACGCCGTTGACCTGCTGCTCGATCGGCAGCGCAACGGTGTCGATCACGGTCTTGGCGCTGGCGCCGGGATAGCGCGTGGTGACCTGCACCGTCGGCGGCACCACGTCCGGATATTGCGCGACCGCGAGGTTGAACAGCGCCACACCGCCGATCAGGATCATCAGGAGCGCGATGACGTTCGAGAGGACCGGCCGCTCGATGAAGAACTTTGAGATCATGGCCGGCGCTCCTACTTGGCAGACGCCTGCGGCTGGCCGATCTTCGTCACCTGCGGGTCGATCTTCTGGCCCGGGATCACGCGCAGCAGCCCTGCGATCACGACGCGGTCGTCCGGCTTCAGGCCGCTTTCGATCACGCGCAGGCCGTTGTCGGTCGGGCCGATCTGCACCTTGCGCTGTTCGACGATGTTGTCACCGTTGGCCACGAGGAGATAGCGGCCGCCCTGATCGCTGCCGAGCGCGGTGTCGGGGACGAGGAGGGCGTCCTTCTCCTGGGTGAAGGGCACGCGGACGCGGACGAAATAGCCGGGCAGCAGCACCCGCTTGTCGTTGGGCACGACGCCGCGCACCGCGAGCGTGCCCGTCGATGTATTGAGGGTCGGCGAGACGTAGTCGAGGTGGCCCTCATGCGGATAGCCGGTCTCGGTCTGGAGGCCCACCTGGATCGGCAATTGTTTGAGGTCGGTGACGGTCAGCCCGCGGCGGGCCGCTTCGGCGCGAATGCGCAGGACATCCTGCTCGTTGACCGTGAAGTTCACCCAGATCGGGTCCATCGCGACGATGGTTGCGAGCTGGGTCGGGGAGGAGACGCCGACGAGCTCGCCGATCGAGACCATGTGCGCGCTGACGATGCCGTCGAACGGCGCGCTGACCTTGGTGTAGCCGTAATTGACCTCCGCGAGCCTGGTATTGACCTGGGCCTGCTGGAGACTGGCCTGGGCGTTGTCGCGGGTCGATGTCGAGGTGTCGAGGGTGGACTGCGAGACCGCCTGGCGCTGCACGAGCTCGACCTGCCGCTTGTAGTCGGCTTCGGCCTGCTTGACCGTGGCCTGCGCGCCGACCTCCGCGGCCTTCGCCTGCTCGACCTTAAGCTTGTAGGTCTCCGGCTCGATCGTGAACAGCTGGGTGCCCTGCTTGACGAAGGTGCCATCCTGATAGTCGATCGATTGCAGAAAACCCTGCACGCGCGCGACGAGATCGACGCTCTTGATCGGCGCGGTGTTGCCGGTCGCCTCGACATAGCGCGTCACCGGTCGCTGTACGGGCGGCGCCACCTCCACCTTCGGCGGCGGTGGCGCCACGAAGGTGTTCTTGTCCTCGCAGCCGGCGAGCGCGACCACGGCCGCTGCGGCGGCCAGCGCCTGCCCGATATGTCTCCGCGCTGTGTTGTGGCGTGCGGGAGATGCGGGATTCGCGCAGGTCATTCGGTGGCCCCCGATTGCTGTCTGTCGGTGCGGCAGGCTACCAACAAATGGCCGGCCGTGGAACACCATAGCCATGGCAGTCAAGGTCCTTGCACTGCAAACGGCGGCGTGCCCTTTGACAGGTTTGTCATGACACATGGCTTTTCACCGCGCGCACGATCGAGCAGAGTTGTCTCGAAGGCCGTGTGACTGAAGTGAGTGCCGACATGCCCGATGCCTTCGCGCTGTCGCGTGACCAGCTCAACAAGATGGCGCAGAAGATTCCCGGCACGCGTGTGCTGGACGAGACGTTCAAGAAGACGGTGACGGCGGTCGCCGTCCCGCTCGGTCGCAGCCAGGCGCTGGCGTTCGTCACGACGTTCATGACGGACGCGAGGACGAACGGCACGTTGCGCAAGGCCTATGACAATAACGGCCTGAAGGACGCGCCGATCCGGACGGAGTAGTGTTGTCGAATCCCCGGCTTGCATCACCGTCTCGTGGCGGAGCCGCGCCGTCCCGTTCGCCGGATGACAAATTTAGTCTGAGCAACTGCGCAAATTGTCGTGCGTCAAACTGACACAGGGTTGTCATCGCGCGCCGCTATGGTCCCGAAGGTCGGCGTCAATCCTTCGGGGCAACACAACAATGACATCCAGACTTCTGACGACGGCTGCGTTTTTCGCGGCCGCGACGGCACTTGCGTGCAGCATTCCCGTCCTCGCGGACGATTTCGGCCGGGACCGCGATCACGGCCAGGGCCAAGGCCATGATCATGACAATGGCCGCGATCATCACCGTCATCCGCATGACATCCACACCGAGACGCCGATCAAGCACCTCGTGATCGTCTTCAACGAGAACCGTTCGTTCGATCATTACTTCGCGACTTATCCGAACGCGGCCAATCCGTCGGGCTCGCTTCCCTTCGTTCCGAAGCCGCATACGCCGAAGGTCAACAATCTCGTCACGGCCAACCTGCTGGTCGACAACCCCAACGACAATCCGGCCAACGGCAGCGGCGCGACGGATCCGTTCCGCCTCGACCGCACCCAGGCCAACACGCGCTCGCAGAACCACAGCTACACGCCCGAGCAGCAGGCCGTCGACAACGGCAAGGAAGACCTGTTCCCGAAGTTCACCGGCCGCGGCACCGCGGGCGGCGCCGGCGCGTTCGGCACCAACGGGCAGGTGATGGGCTATTTCGACGGCAACACCGTCACCGCCATGTGGAATTATGCGCAGCACTTTGCCATGAGCGACAATGCCTGGACCGACACCTTCGGTCCGTCGACGCCGGGCATGCTCGAGGTGATCTCCGGCCAGACCAACGGCGTGCAGAACATCGTCGGCACGTCATCCTCGATCGCCGACGGCCAGGGCGGCCTGACGCTGATCGGCGATACCGATCCGGGAAACGATCCTTGCTCGAGCACGACGAGCACGATCCTGATGGACGGCAAGAACATCGGCGATCTGCTCAACGACGAGCACATCAGCTGGGGCAGCTTCATGGGCGGCTTCGACCTGACGCTGAAGAATGCCAACGGCACCACGGGCTGCGGGCGCAGCACCTTCTCCAGCAACGTCAACGGCACCATCGTGGACTACATCCCGCACCACGCCTGGTTCCAATATTACAAGTCGACCGCGAACCCGACCCATGCGCGGCCGAGCTCGGTCCATGCGATCGGCCACACCTATGCGCTGGACGGCAAGGTCGATCCGGCCAACCACGGCTACGATCTCGACGACTTCTACGCCGCGGTGAAGGCCGGCAATTTCCCGGCCGTCTCCTACATCAAGATGCCGGCCTTCCAGGACGGTCATGCCGGCAACTCCGATCCGCTCGACGAGCAGGCCGGCAATATCGAGCTGATCAACTTCCTCCAGAAGCAGCCCGAGTGGCGCGAGACCGCCGTCATCATCACCTATGACGATTCCGACGGCTGGTACGACCACCAATACGTCGCCCCGAAGAATGCCTCCTATGATCCGACCGCCGATCAGGTCAACGGTTCGGGTCTCTGCGGCCTCGGCGCCGACAAGCAGCCCGCGCCGAAGGGCCTCTCCGGCAAGCCGGTGAACGGCCGCTGCGGTCCGGGCACGCGCATTCCCTTCATCGTGGTTTCGCCCTACGCCAAGACCAACTTCGTCAGCCACACCTACATCTCGCAGGCTTCCGTGGTGCGGTTCATCGAGGACAACTGGCTGCGCGGCCAGCGCATCGGCGGCGGCTCGTTCGACGCCAGCGCCGGATCGATTGTCGACCTGTTCGACTTCGATCAGGATCACAGCCATGACTTCCGGACGGATGCCCTGTTCCTCGATCCGACCTCCGGCACGGTGATCACCAGCCCGCCGGACGAGCATCACCACCACTAGGTGCCTCGTCCTATGACCAGCCGCACCATGTGGCTCCTCGGCGCCGGCCTTCTTGTTCTGGCCGGCGCCGTCTTTGCGGCGGAGACGCAAGGACTTGCGCAAACGAGCCAGGCGGGGGTGAATCCGAATCCGGTTCGTCTGATGCGCGCGCCGGTCGCTCCCCTGTCGGCGATGGCGCAGCTCGGCAAGGAGATCTTCTACGACGCCTCGCTGTCGTCGTCCGGCGCGCTGTCCTGCGCGTCCTGTCACAGCCCGGATCACGCTTACGGCCCGCCCAATGACGGGCCGGTGATGCTCGGCGGCGCGACGCTGTCGCGGCAAGGCGCCCGCGCGGTGCCGTCGCTGACCTATCTCGATCGTCACCCGAATTTCAGCATCGGTCCCGACAAGGGCGATGACGACAACGTCATCGATCTCGCGCAGATGGCCGCACTCGGCCAGCAGGCGGCGCGCACGACGAAGACCGCGGGCGGCGGTGGCGCGTCGGCGAACATCGTGCCGCAGGGCGGCCTGTTCTGGGACGGCCGCGCCGACACGCTCCAGGACCAGGCGCTGTTTCCGCTGCTCGATCCCAACGAGATGGATGGCGGCAGCGCCGAGATCGTCGCGGACAAGCTGCGCCGCGCGCCCTATGTGCAGCGCTTCGTCGAATTGTTCGGCGCCGGTGTGCTCAGGAATCGGCGGCTCCTGATCGCGGAGGCGATGTTCGCCGTGGCGCGTTACCAGGTGGAGGAGCCGAGCTTCCATCCCTACACCAGCAAGTACGACTACTGGCTCGAAGGCAAGGCGCGGCTGTCCGAGAGCGAGCTGCGCGGCCTGCAAGTCTTCAACGATCCGGACAAGGCCAATTGCGCGGGATGCCACACCT
This sequence comes from Bradyrhizobium cajani, assembly GCF_009759665.1. GTDB lineage: Bacteria > Pseudomonadota > Alphaproteobacteria > Rhizobiales > Xanthobacteraceae > Bradyrhizobium > Bradyrhizobium cajani. The sequence continues at coordinate 57,817 of NZ_WQNE01000002.1, read as the reverse complement.
CGGCGCCGACCCGCGACGGCCTGCCGCCGCTGTTCACCGACCATCAATACGAGGCGCTCGGCGCGCCGCGCAATGCCGCGCTCTCCGGCAATCGCGATCCCGACCATTTCGATCTCGGCGTCTGCGGCCCGCATCGCACCGACATCCCCGAGCAGACGCAATATTGCGGCATGTTCCTGACGCCGACGCTGCGCAACACGGCGACTCGCCACGCCTTCTTCCACAACGGCGTCTTCCGCAGCCTCGATCAGGTGCTCGACTTCTACAATTTCCGCGACACCAATCCGGAGAAAGTGTTTCCGCGCGCCGCCGATGGCACGGTGCTGAAATACGATGATCTTCCAGCGAAGTACCACGCCAATATCGACGTCACCGATCCGCCGTTCGACCGGCACCCCGGCGACAAGCCGGCGATGACGGCACAGGACGAAGCCGACATCATCGCGTTCCTGAAGACGCTGACGGATGGCTACAAGCCGGAGAACTAGCCCACCTTGCCCGCGTGCCATGCGGCGAGCACCGCCTTTTCCTCATCCTCTGTCAGTCCGACGACAGGTCCGTTGCTGCGGCGGAGCCAGCTGCGCGTATCGCGCGCGGTGACCGCTGGCGGCCGCGAGGTCAGCCCGGCCTCGCGCGCAGGCGAAGTGTCGCGTGTCATGAAGCCGGCGAAGTCGGGCAGGGGCAGCCACATCGGCAGCGACCGCGGGCCGGCCCAGCGCCTGATGTCGTGCGCTTCGAGGAAGGTGCGATCGATCCAGGTGAATTTGCACGACGGGTTCAGCGCGGACGCGCACTCGGCCAGAAATTCGCCGCGCGTGCGAACGGGGCCGATCCCGTCATAGATGCCGGTCAGGCCGACCTCCGCGGCATGCACGATCCATTGCGCGAGATCGCGCACGTCGATGAACTGGACGGCGTCATCGGGCGATCCCGGCGCCAGCACTTCGCTGCCGCGCGCCAGTCGCACCGGCCAGTACGAGAACCGTCCGGTCGGGTCCTCCGGCCCGACGATCAGGCCAGCCCGGCAGATGAAGGCGTCGTTGCCGACCGCCTGTTCGCAGGCGACCTTGGCGGCGCCATAGATGGCGTCGGTGCTCTGCTCGATATCCTCCGTCACGGGCTCGCGCAGCGATGCCGTGTCGGCGCGCTGACCGGGCGTGCGGTTGTCCGCATAGACGCTGACGGTCGAGACGAAGGTCCAGTGCACGCCCGGTCGCTTCAGCGCCGCCGCCGCGCGGCGGACCTGACCGGGATGGCGCGAGACATCGACCACGGCATCGAACGTCCCGCCCGCGAGCGGCGCAAGTCCGTCAACGGTGTCGCGGTCGACCATCACGAAACGGGCACCTGCCGCGATCGGTCCCGCGAGGCCGCGGGCTGCGCAGGTCACGTCGTGCCCGGCCGCGCAGCCATGGGTGGCGATCGCGCGCCCGAGAAACTGGCTGCCGCCAAGGATTAGCAGGCGCATGAGATGGCCGATGACATCGTGGCGCTTCCTTCCCGATGACGAGGGAGTGAGAGGGCGAGCCTACGACGTCCAGTAGCAGTTGCAACCCGCATTCCTCAGCGCGGCTTGATCTCCGCATATTTTGCCATGGCGCGCTCGAACTTCCGGTTGAACAGCCACATCGCGGCGAGGATCTCGCGGAAGCTGGCCGAGCTGCGCGCCCGGTCGGCCTGTCCGAATGCGAAGATGCTGTTGTTGCGCAAGTGCTTCATGATCGTGGGACTGGATACCCTGTAGTTCAGGAGATCGCCGGACTTGAGCGCGGACTTGGTCGGGGTGGGAACGATCTGGATCAGCTCGAACAGCTTCATCTGGTCGATCGGGTCGGGCAGCGTCTTCACGATTCCCGGGATATCCCGGAACAGATCCGCATGCGCATTCATCAGGCCGTCGCGCACGTTGGTCCAGTGATTGAAGCGGTGATCGGTGCCGCGGGCCCGGGCCTCTTCCTTGTCGTCGCGCGCACTCAGCCCCGGATCGATCGCCGCGATCTCTCCCTTGATGGTCTCCCATTTCCTGCGGCCGTTGCGGTCTTCGGACGGGCCGGTCTGGAAGCTGCCCATATAAGTGTTCGAGCGCGCATTGCGGACATTCTGCTTGCCGTTGGTCTCCGCAAAGAACAGCCCGAGGCTGATACGGCCGGCGATGTCTGCCTGCGCTGACGAAAGGCCCTTGGCGCGCGCAATCGCAACGGCGAGATCGACCACGTCCTTGAACGGCGTAGCGGAGTTCTGCGCCCCCGCGGGCGGCGCCTCCATGATCTCGAACAGCCCGGCATATTCGTCGATCAGCGGTTCGATGGCGGCATCGAAATAGGCCGGGGGAATTTCGAACTTGTTGGGCTTTCCGATTCTGGAGGGAATGGCGTCCGTGAGATCCTTGTAGGTGCTGATGACGGCGACGCGTGCCAGATAGAGCGCCTGTCCCGGCAGATTCGGTAGCGGCTGCTTCGCCTCGATCTGGCGGCGCCGCTCGGCCAGGATGGATTTGAAGTCGCCGAGCGCGCGATCGTAGGCCGCAACCGCATCCGATTGCCGGGTCGTGAGCGCACCTTGTCCCAGGGCTGGTGTCGCGAGAAGCAGGGCAAGCGCCGCGATGAAAGCGGCGGCATGACGTCTTGGTTCCATCGCAGGCTCCCGGGGCCGATCGATTCGGCGGCGCCGGGAAGCGTAGGCATTACAGCGCAGGCTGGCGAGCCGCGAGTTCGTGACGGCGGCAATTTGCCAGCCTTCACGCCGTCACGCGGTACTCCGGCGCGGAAGCCAGGAACGTCGCATAGGCATCGGCGTCCGGCGGCTGGAAGTGGCCTGCAGGCCCGCTGCGCTTCCTCTGCCTGGTACCGATGTCGGCCATCAGCTCGTCGAAATGACGGTAGTGATAGGGCGCGACGCACAGGCCGCCATAGACGCCTGCGGCCGGCCGTTCGACGCGCTTGAAGTGCAGCATCATCTCGATGTTGTCGCGCATCTGCCGCGCCGTCGGCTGGTTCGCGAGCTGGCCGTCGGCATAGCGCACCAGCCAGTTCGCCGCGAGATCGGCGCAGAGCACGGTGCAGAACGACGAGTTGAAGCCGACGAAGCCGAGTTCCGGCAGGTCGGGATTGGCGATCAGGCGATAGAGCCGGTACTGCCCGTCGGCATCGACCAGCTTCTCCTGATAAGCCGCAGGCAGGAACGGCACGCCGAGCTTGTAGCCGATCGCGAGCACCGCGACATCGGCGCTGATGCGCTCGCCGCCGCTCATCACGATGGTGTCGCCCTCATAGTGATCGAACGTGCCGAACACCGCCTTGATGCGGCCGTCGGCGAGCATCGGATAGAAATCCGGTGTGGCGATCGGCACCGAGCAGTTGACGCCGTCCTCGATCCGTTCCTTCGGCACCATCTTGCATTGCTTCAGCTTGAGCTGCGCCTTCAACAGGCTCTCCAGCCCGCGCCAGTTGGCCCAGACCAGCGGTGCGGCGAGGCGGTGCGCGAGCCGCGCCATCGTGCCGATGCCCCAGCCCGGAAACATCTCCTCCTGCGCGCGGATGTAGAGGATGCGCTTGAAGTTCACGAGACCGCCGATGAAATAGGGGATGCGCCAGACCGGCTCGCGCATCACGATCGTCACCTCGCGCGCGCCCGATCTTACCGCGTTGACCGCAATGTCGGTGGCCGATTTCGATCCGCCGAGCACGACGACGCGACGCCCTTTCGCCAGCGAAGCGTCGTTGTATTTCGACGAATGCAGGACCTGTCCGCCTTGCGCCAGAAAGCCCTCTTCGCCCGGGCAATGCAGCTCCCGCGGCTCGTTGAACTGCCCGGTGCAGACTGCGACGAAATCGAAATTCTCGTTCGCTGTCACGCCGTCCTTGCCGCTCAGCGCGAGCGTCCAGCCCGGCCTGCCGTCAGCGCGGCGTTCCATGCCGACAACCCCGGTGTTGAGGCGCAGCATGCGGTCGAGGCCGAAGCTCTTCGCATAATCGGAGAGATAGGCATGGACCTGCGGCCCGGTCGGCCATTCCGGATAGGCGTCCGGCATGGCGCGATCGGTGTAGCGGTAGAGCTCCTTCGGGCTCTGCGTCTGCACCTCCGGATAGGAGCGCGCAGGCTCCCAGACGCCGCCGAGATCGGTGCTGCGCTCGACGATGGTGACGCGGTGGCCGCGGGTGGAGAACGCTTTCGCAGCGGCAAGGCCGGAGACGCCGGCGCCGATCACGCAGACATGCTTGGGGCTGACCATGGATTTGCTCGCAATCAGGATGTTTGGACACAAGCGGCCACGTTCGGCCGCAAGGCGCGGCCGGCGGGGCAGCAGTTGAAGCGGACGAGGAGGCCGGCTGCCTCGAGCATGATCCGGAAAGGTGCGTAGCGGGTTTCCGGAAAGATCATGCTCAAACAACAACCTAAAGCGCGATGATGGCGCTTTAGTCGTTGGCTTCGGGCGGCAGGAAGTCGACCTCATGCAGCGCCGAGATGCGCACCACCTCGGCAGGGTCGGTCAGATTGTGGAGCTGGTTGAACAGCGCCTCCAGTTTCTGCATTGGCGAGACCCAGAACAGCGCGCGGCACGGCTTGTCGGATTTGTTGAAATAGCCGTGCGGAATGCCGCGCGGCATGCGCACGAGATCGCCGGCGTGGGCCTTGACCCATTGGCCGTCGAGCTTGAGGTCGAGCGTGCCTTCCTGCACCAGGATGAACTCGTCCTGGGTCGGATGGATGTGCACCGGCACGAACTGGCCGGGATCGCTGTTGGTCTCGAACGCGAAGGTGGAATCGGTGACGGCTTTGGGGAAATAGACCTGACCCAGAATATTCCAGGTCTTGCCGCCATAGCCCGTGCCGTTTGCGGTAATGCCCTTTTCGAGTGCAGTCATGCTCGCCTCCTCATGGATTCCGGCGGGGACCGAGCTTCGGCCAGCTGTGGGCCGGCTGTCTATCCGCTAAACGAATCCGGGCGCCGCTGTTGCCATGCAGCACGACGATTTTGCGACCCGGCCCTTTTCGCGTCCGGGGAACTATTATAGGCTTAAAGTAATTCCGGGACGCGAAGCGTGGTCGACGATGTCCGCAGCCGAGCTGGAGATGAGCGCAAGAGCGTCCGGAGCGGAAAGGCTCACGGACTACGCTCGCGTCACCACGGACGACGTCGAGGAGGCTGCCGAGCAGATCGGGCGCATCTTCTGCCCCCACGATCTCAAGCCGGCACGGCCGCGCGCGACCGGCTTCTCCGCCCGGCATAATTGCGCGGCCTTCGACGGCTTTTCGATCAACTATGTCGCCTATGGCGGGCCGGTCACGATCGATCCCGGCTGCCTCGATCGCTTCTTCCTGGTGCAGATCCCGCTTGCGGGAACAGCCCAAATTCGCGCCGGCATTCGCGAACTCGAGACGGCGCCCGGGCGAACCGCCTCGCTGTTGTCGCCGACGATCCCGACCCGGATGGTGTGGACCGACTGCGCGCAGGCGATCCTGCTGCTGGACCGCCGCATGGTCGAGCAGCGCGCCGCGGCGCTGTCCGGTCGGGCGGCGGGCCCGGTCGAGTTCGACCCCGCGATCGATCTGGGCTCGCCGGCAACGCGCAGCCTCCGGACAGGGCTCGACGAGCTGATGATGCTCGCCGAACGTGTCGGCCCTTCGCGCAGGCTTTCGCCGGTCGCCATGGCCGACTGGCGGGAGACGCTGCTCGATCATCTCCTCAATGGCCAGCGGCATGGCCTGTCAGATGCGATCAGGACGTTCTCAGGGCAGGCCGAACGCCTGCCGCGAGCGCTGCGCAGCGCGCGCGATTGCCTTGAAGCCAAGGCCTGCGAGCCGCTAGACCTCGCGCAGCTCGCCTGCGTGTCCGGCATCGGCATCCGCGCGCTCCAGCTCGGCTTCCGCCGGCATTTCGGCGTGTCGATTTCGCAGATGCTGCTCGATATCCGTCTGGCGCGGCTTCACGCCGGACTCTCGCACGCCGCTCCCGACGTCTCCATCACCGACATCGCCTTCGACCTCGGCTTCACTCATCTCGGCCGCATGGCCGGCGCCTATCGGGAAAAATTCGGCGAGACGCCGTCGGCGACGCTGCGCCGCAAGATGAGCTAGCGGAAATCGGCCAAGCCTATTTTCGCAATCGCGTTGCACCGTCATCTTCGGATGCCTGCTTGCGCAAGAAGCGCTCGACATCGGCCTGCACCGAATACGGCGTCGGGATCGGGTCGCCGACGGAATCGACCGCGGTGTCGAGGCAGCGGCGCAGCATGCGCGCGAGCTCGGCCTTGCGGTAGGGCTTTCGCAGCAACGGCGCACCCATCGTGGCGCGGCCCTGCGCATGGAGCGAGTCGTAGGCGTATCCCGAGGTGAACAGGACCCGCAGGGACGGCCGCGCGGCCACAATCTGCTCGGCGAGCTCGCGCCCATTCATGCCGCCGGCCATGACGATGTCGGTGAAGAGCAGGTCGAACGCGGTGCCTTCGGCCGCGATGTCCAGCGCCTCAGTCGCGTTGGCGGCAGGGACGACCTTGTAGCCGAGGCTCTCGAGCTGGACCGTGACGTATTGGCGGACATCGCGGTCGTCCTCGACGCAAAGGATGATTTCCTGACCTCCGACGATCTTGCGATCGTCATAGCCGGTCGGACGCAGCGTGCTGGTCTCGGCCTTCGGCAGGTAGATCGTGAAAGTCGTGCCGCGGCCTTCCTCGGAAGCGACCTTGATGCCGCCGCCGGATTGCTTGACGAAGCCGAACACCATGCTGAGCCCGAGCCCCGTGCCCTTGCCGATCTCTTTGGTCGAGAAGAACGGATCGAAGATCCGCGCCAGAAGGGGAGGCGGGATGCCCGTGCCGGAATCGGCGATCTCGATCTCGACATAGTCGCCGGCGTAGCCGGCACCCACCGCCAAAGCCTCGCGCACACCGAACACGACGTTGCGCGTCGTCAGCGTGAGCTTGCCGCCGTCCAGCATCGCATCGCGGGCGTTGATCGCGAGGTTGAGCAGCGCCGAGCTCAGTTGGCCGCGGTCGGCGTAGGCGAGCCAGACGTTGCCGTCGAACCTGGTCACGATCCCGATCTTCTTGTCGAAGGTTGCCAGCAGCAGCTTTGTCAGCTCCTCGATGAGCTCGTTGACGTCGATCTCGGCCGGCTGGAGCGCCTGCTTGCGCGCAAAGGAGAGCAGGCTGGACGTCAGCGCGGCGCCGCGATCGGCCGCCTCGCTGATCAGCTTGGTGATGGTCGCGAGTGGCGGGTTGTCCTTCACGGCGTCGGCGAGGATCTCGATCGTGCCCGTGATCACGGTGAGCATGTTGTTGAATTCGTGCGCGATGCCGCCGGTGAGCTGGCCGACCGCCTCCATCTTCTGGGCCTGGATCAACTGCTCCTCGGCGGCGCGCTTCTGGGTGATGTCCCTGACAAAGGTGTTGACTATGGTGCGCTCTCCCAGCCGCAGCGCCGTGCTGGACGCCTCGGTCAGGATCCGATCGCCGTTCCTGTGGATCAAGGTCACTTCGAAGCGCGCGCCGGCCGGCGTATCCGACAATTCCGGCACGAGCCGCATCATGCGTTGCCTGAAGCCGGCGCGAAGCGGCTCGGCAACGACGAGGTCGACGACATCGGTGCCGACGGCCTCCTGCCTGGTCCACCCGGTCAGGGCCTCGGCCTGAAAGCTCCACTCCAGAACGCTGCCGGTCTGGTCGGTCTGGATGAAGGCGTCGAGCGCGGTCTTGATGACGGCTTGCGTCATCTGCGCGGGGGCGGTGCTGGCCCTGGCCTGATCGGCGGCTTGCCCGGCGTCGATCGTGCGTGTGCACAGGCGCGCGAGCAGTACGGCAACGACACCGCTCGCCAGCAAAGCGATCAACTGGGGCAGGCCAAACCGGTACGGCGCGGCGCTGCCGGACACGGCGTAGGAGGCGATGAGGGCCGCGGCGGTCACGACGGCCTGCGCGGTCATCGCGAGTGTCAGAAGCCCCCTGAGTTTCATGGTCTCACACCAAAGACGCCAGCCGCCGACCGCCCCGGCTGCCCCGTTGAGGGGACCGGCATCATGTGAGCTACAAGCTCCCTGCGTCTCCGTCGAGGGTCAATTTCCGTACTGCGGCCCGGCGGGCGACGCCGGAAACAAATCTCGAGGGATTCAACCTGCCGGCGAAACGGTCTGGTGCAGCGTCGTCACCCAGATGGCGCGCGCCACCTGCTGGGTCGGATTGTCGAACATGTGCGGCACGATGCTCGGAAAGCGGAAGCTGTCGCCGGCCTCGAGCCGATGGGCCTGGTTGTCCAGCCACAGCCGCAGGCTGCCCGACAGGATGTAGCCGGCCTTCTCGCCGGTGTGCTGCAGGAAGTCGGTGCCGGAGGAGGCGCCGGGATTGAGCGTGAGCTCGTAGAGCTCGAGCTGGCCTTTGCCATCAGGCGTGAGCGCTTCCTTGACCACGCCGCTGGCGGTGAGCCGCAGCAGGCGGCGGTTGTTCTTGCGCACGATGTAGCGCTGCACGTCGGCGGGATCGCTGGTCTCGAAGAAATACGAGATGGGAACGTCGAGCGCGATGCTGAGCAGGCGCAGCGTGCGGATCGACGGCATGGCGCGCGCGCGTTCGAGCTGGCTGATCATTCCGGTGGAGAGGCCGGTCTTGTTGGCGACGTCCTGGATCGAGAGGCCGGCGCGCTGACGCAGCAGCCGCACGGTTTCGCCGAGGCGCTGGTCGACCGCATCGTCGGTCTCGATCGTTGGAGCGTCCTTCGTGCCGTTGGTATCGCCGCGACCGTTCATGTCGCACTCCCATGCATCGTCTCGCCGCCGGACCGCATCGTCCGGAGCTTCAGTCAGAGTGAAAAGATTGCGCATCCTAGCAAGGTGATTGACAGCTGTATTTAGTCATGATGAAATTTTGGCTGAAAAATTTAGAAGCACTAAAGCCCACTCCTGTCCCTTTGCCGGGGTTACGGGGGCGCGGGAGAGGTGCCGTGTGCGACAACGGAGAGTGGATCATGGCAGGCGACACCGGCAAGTTCGGCGTTGGGGCAGTGTATCTCGGTATTCCGAATCGTCGTCAGTTCTTTCAGCTCGGCGCCGGCGCCGCGGCGGGATGGACCCTTGCAGGCAACGCCTTCGCCCAGACCGAACGCCCGACCAATCCGCCGGACAAGCCGCGCGGCCAGGTGATCGCGGCACTGTCGCAGGAGCCGACCGTCTTCCACCCGCTGATGCCCGGCATCGAGGTCGATCAGGGCATCTGGTGGCAGGTGTTCTCGCTGCTCTGGTACATCGATCCCGAGGGCAATTTCGTTCCCGATCTCGCCCGCGAAGTCCCGACCATCGAGAATGGCGGGCTGTCGGCCGACGGCCTGACCTGGAAGATCAAGCTGCGCAGCGACGTGAAGTGGCACGACGGCACGCCGTTCACGGCCGACGACGTCAAGTTCTCGCTCGAGCTGATCAACAATTCCGATTTCCGCGCGCGCAGCCGCGTCGGCCATAGCCTCGTCAAGGACATCAAGGTCGTGGCGGCGGACGAGATCCACTGGCGAATGGAAGCGCCCTATTCGCCCTACATGTCGATCCTGGGATCGCTGACCTTCATCGTGCCCAAGCACATCCTGGAGAAGGTTCCTGATCCGAACGCCTCGCCGTTCCACAACGCGCCCGTCGGCACCGGGCCGTTCCGCTGGGGCGAGCGCGTGCCCGGCGACCACATCCTGCTCAATGCGCACACCGGCTATCACGGCAAGGGGCCGTACGTCGAACGCGTGGTCTTCAAATACATTCCCGACCTCACCGTGCTCTACACCCAGTTCCGCACCGGCCAGGTCGACTACACCGGCCTGCAAGGCATCCTGCCGAACTTCGTGCAGGAGGCGAAGACGTTGAAGGGCCGCAAGATCTTCGTCTCCGCGACGTCCTCGGTGGAGCATATCGCGCCCAACCTGGAGTTCGGTCCCTTCGCCGACCGCGCGGTGCGCGAGGCGCTCTACCTCGCCATCAACAAGCAGGCGATCATCGACGCGCTCTATTACGGCCTGCCGACACAGACCGAGAGCTTCGTGCCGCAGCAGGCGTGGTCGTTCCAGAAGGGCCTGCCGCAGCACAAATATGATCCCGCCAAGGCCAACGCGCTGCTCGATGCGGCGGGATGGGTTCGCGGCTCCGGAGGCATTCGCGAGAAGGGCGGCGTCAAGCTCGAATTCACCAACTCGACGACGTCGGGCAACGCGGTGCGCGAGCAGACCCAGCAGCTGCTGATCCAGGACTGGCGCGCGATCGGCGCTGCGATGCGCGTCAACAACATGCCGGCGGCGGTGATCTGGGGCGATTTCTGGCAGCAGTCGAAATTCAACTCGGTGCTGGTGTCGGTGAACTTCATGCTCGGCAGCGATCCCGACGTGACGCCGCGCTTCGGCTCCGGCGCCATTCCTGCCAAGGGCGGCCGCGGCTACAACACCTATCAGTACAAGAGCCCGGATGCCGACCGTCTCCTCGCCGAAGGCGCAAAGCAGTTCGACCTGGGGCAGCGCAAGACCACCTATGGCGATCTGCAAAAGCTGATCCGGAGCGATCTCGCGATCCTGCCGATGTTCCAGGGCTTCATCGCCGAAGGCGTGAAGGAAGGGCTCCAGGGCTTCCGCCCCAACATCAACACGTCGATCAATTGCTGGAACGTCCGCGAATGGTACTGGGCCTGATGCGGCCGGTGTGCGGGATCGTCTGAGATGGCCCGTTACGTCGTCAACCGCCTGGCGCAGGCGATCATGCTGCTTGTGATCGTCTCGGCGATCGGCTTCGCCATCCTGCATCTGGCGCCCGGCGGTCCGCTCTCGCAATTCGCAGCCTCCGCGCAGATGACGCAGGAGGACCTCGACCGCGTCACCAAGCAGCTCGGGCTCGATCGCCCGCTGCCGATCCAGTATCTCGACTGGTTCGGCCGCATGCTGAAGGGCGATTGGGGCAAGTCCTATCGCGACGGCGAGGCAGTGCTGTCGGTGATCTCCTCGCATCTCGGCGCCACGCTGGAGCTGATGGCCACGGCGACCATCATTGCGGTCCTGCTCGGCTGCTGGATCGGCATATTAGGGGCGTTGCGCCGCTATTCGCTGTTCGACACGCTCGCGACCGTCGGCGCCATGATCGCGCTGTCGATCCCGACCTTCTGGTTCGGGCTCGTCACCATCTACGTGTTCTCGGTGAAGCTCGGCTGGCTGCCGGCCGGCAACCGGCACACCGTCGGCGACGGCTCCTTGCTCGACCTGCTGCATCATTTGATCGCGCCGGCGCTGGTGCTGGCGCTGGTTGAGACCGCGATGTGGGGGCGCTTCATGCGCTCCTCGATGCTCGAGGTCATCAACCAGGATTACATCCGCACGGCGCGCGCCAAGGGCATGCCGGAATGGCGCATCCTCACCGTGCACGCCTTGCGCAACGCGTTGCTGCCGATGATCACGGTGGCCGGCCTTCAGCTTCCGACGCTGCTCGGCGGCGCGCTGGTGGCCGAGACCGTGTTCACCTGGCCCGGCATGGGGCGCCTGTTCCTCGATTCCATCGGCTATCGCGACTATCCGGTGGTGATGGGCATTTTGATGTTCTCGGCGACCATGGTGCTGATCGGCTCGCTGCTCGCCGACATCTTCTATGCCGTCGTCGATCCGCGCATCCGGGTGGGCTAGGAATGGCAACTGCGGCTCTCTCCACCGTCCAGCTCGCGCCCGGCCAGGCCGCCTGGCGGCGCTTCCGCCGCCATCGCCTCGCACTCGCGGGCGCGGTGATCATCCTGGTTCTCGTCCTCGGCTCGGCGTTCGGTCCCTATCTCCTGCCGTTCGACGACACCTATATCGACGTCATGAAGCGGTTCGCGCCGCCGCTGTCCGGCGCGCACATTCTCGGCACGGACGAACTCGGCCGCGACGTGCTGGCGCGGCTGATGATGGGCGCGCGTGTCTCGCTTTCGATCGGCATCGTCGCGATGGTGATCGCGATGGCGGTCGGCATCGTGGTCGGCGCCTTCGCCGGCTTCTATGGCGGCGTGGTCGGTGCGGTGCTGATGCGGCTCGTCGATGCCGTGCTGTGCTTTCCGACGATCTTTCTGCTGATCGCGCTGGCGGCGCTCACCGAGCCTGGTCTCGTCACCACCACCGTGCTGATCGCGGCGACTGCCTGGATGTGGGTGGCCCGCGTGGTCGAGGCCCAGGTGCGCTCGCTGCGCGAGCGCGAGTTTGCGGTCGCCGCGCTCGCCTTCGGCTCGTCGAACCTGCGGATCATGTTCCGCGAGCTCGTGCCCAATGCGATCGCGCCGATTGTGGTGGCGGCGACGCTGAACGTCGCCAAGGCGATCCTGCTGGAATCCTATCTCAGCTATCTCGGCTACGGCATCCAGCCGCCGGCCGCGAGCCTGGGCAACATGCTCAACAATGCGCAGATCTATCTCGCCAGCGCGCCGTGGCTTGCGATCGCGCCGGGCGTCGCCATCACGCTGGCGGTGACGAGCTTCAACTTCCTCGGTGACGGCCTGCGCGATGCGCTCGATCCGCGGATGAACATCCCGTGACGAGAAAACCCGCTTCGATCGAACTGAATATCTGGAGTGCCCCATGTCCCCGCCGCTCAACCGTATAAATAGCGATGAACGCCTCCCGGCGCAGGCGGACGTCGTCGTCATCGGCGGCGGTGTGATCGGCGTGTCGGCGGCGTATCATCTGGCGAAGAAGGGCCTTTCCGTCGCGCTGGTCGAGAAGGGGCATGTCGGCGGCGAGCAGTCGAGCCGCAATTGGGGCTGGTGCCGCCAGCAGGGCCGCGCCCGCGAGGAGATCCCGCTCGCCCGCGAGGCGCTGCGGCTGTGGGAGGACATGCAGAACGACGCAGGTGTCGATGCCGGCTTCCGCCGCACCGGTGTGCTGTTCCTGACCAAGAGCAAGGACGAGCTCACCGGCTGGGAGCGATGGGCGGCGATCGCACGCGAGCAGCAGGTGCACTCTTCCATCCTGACGCCTGCGGAGATTGCCGAGCGCATGCCCGGCAATGCCGACCAATGGGTCGGCGGCCTGCACACGCCGAGCGACGGCCGTGCCGAGCCCTCGATGGCGGTGCCGGCGCTCGCCACGGCCGCGCGAAAACACGGCGTCACCATCCATCAGGGCTGCGCCGCGCGCGGGCTGGAGACGCAAGGCGGAAGGGTCAGCGCCGTCGTCACCGAGAAGGGCACCATTCGCACGCAATCGGTGCTGCTGTCGGGCGGCGCATGGTCGTCGCTGTTCTGCCGCCGCCACGGCATCGAGCTGCCGATCGGCCTCGTCAATGCCACCGCATGCCGGACCACGCCGGGGCCGGAGATCACCTCGGGCGCGCTCGGCACCGACTTCTACTGTATCCGCCGCCGCCTCGACGGCGGTTTCACGCTGGCGCTGCGCAATCGCGGCACAGTCGAGCTGTCGCCCGACCTGTTTCGTTACGCCCGCACCTTCTGGCCGACCTACCAGCATCGCAAGAACGGATTGAAGCTGTCGTTCGGCAAGTCGTTCTTCGATCAGATCATGCGCGGCACCAGCTGGAGCTTCGACAAGCCGTCGCCGTTCGAGGCCGAGCGCGTGCGCGATCCGGCGCCCGACATGTCGCTGGTCAATGCGGCGCTCGCGTCGCTGATCAAGTCGAACCCGGAATTGAAGGATATCGAGATCGCGGAAGCCTGGGGTGGCACGATCGACTGCACACCGGACACGATCCCGGTGATCTCGCCGGTCGATGCGCTGCCGGGCTTCTTCCTCGCCACCGGCTTCTCCGGCCATGGTTTCGGCATCGGCCCCGCGGCCGGCAAGCTCGCCGCCGACATCGTCACCGGCTCGACGCCGCTGGTCGACCCGGTCGCCTACAGCCACAAGCGCATGATCGACGGCCGGCGCCTGGCGCCGGTCAGCCCGTTCTGAGAGCCTTGGCCGTATGACGGTTCTGTACAAGGCCAACATGGTGCGCGGCGCGGAGTGGGCCCGCTTCTTCGCGGAGCGCGCGCCTGACGTGCCGTTCCGGCTCTGGCCCGACATCGGTGATCCCGCCGAGGTGCGCTATCTGGTGGCGTGGGTGCCGCCCGATGACATCGCGACGGCGTTCCCGAATCTCGAGCTGGTCTTCTCGGTCGGCGCCGGCGTCGATCAGTTCGACGCGACCAAACTCCCGGCGCACATTCCGCTCGTTCGCATGCTGGAGCCCGGCATCGCCGAGACCATGGTCGAATATGTCACCACGGCTGTGCTCGCGCTGCATCGCGATCTCCTGCACTTCATCGCCCAGCAGAGGGAGCAGGTCTGGCGCGAGATCCGGATCACGCCGGCGAAGCGGCGGCGTGTCGGTGTGATGGGGCTCGGCCAGCTCGGCCAGGCCGTGGTCGAACGCCTCAAGGCGTTCGGCTTTCCGCTGCTCGGCTGGAACCGTTCGCCGCGCGCGATCGCGGGCGTCACCTGCTATTCGGGTGTGGAGTCGCTGCCGGATTTCCTGTCGCAGACCGACGTTCTTGTCTGCCTGCTGCCGCTGACCGACGAGACCCGCGGCATTCTCAATGCCGACCTGTTCGCGCGACTGCCGCGGGGCGCCGGGCTCGTCAATGTGGGGCGTGGCCCGCATCTCGTCGAAGCCGATTTTCTCGCGGCCCTCGACAGCGGCGCGCTCTCGGGTGCGGTGCTCGACGTCACCGATCCCGAGCCGCTTCCGGCCGGCCATCCGTTCTGGAGCCACCCGCGCATCCTGCTGACGCCGCACAATGCCAGCATGACGACGCCGGACACGGCCGTCGATTTCGTGCTCGACGTCATTGCACGCCACCGTCGCGGCGAAGAGCTGCCGGGGCGCGTCGACCGTACGCGTGGCTATTGAGGGTGTGATGGCGATGGGAATATCGGTGCAGCCACGGGCGTGCTTCACCTCTCCCGCTTGCGGGAGAGGTCGCGCCAAAGGCGCGGGTGAGGGCTCTTTCCTCTTGGGGGTTCTTCATTGCGGAGACACCCTCTCCCCAACCCTCCCCCGCACGCGGGGGAGGGGGCGCACTTTCTCCGCAGCAGGCGTTAGGAGCTCCGCATGAGCACCCGCGCAATCAGGTCCGACCAAATCGCGGCTGCCCCGGTGCTGTCGGTCTCGGGCCTCACCACGTCGTTCATGCTCGAGCGGCAATGGATCCCCGTCGTTCGCAATGTGTCGTTCGAGATCGCGCCTCGCGAAACCGTGGCAATCGTCGGCGAGTCAGGCTCGGGCAAGAGCGTTACCGCGCTGTCGATCATGCGGCTCGTTCCGAAAGAGATTGGCCGCATCGAGGGGCGTGTCACGCTCGCGGGCCGAGATCTGCTGGCGCTGCCTGAAGCAAGCATGAAGGATATCCGTGGCAACGACGTCGCCATGATCTTCCAGGAACCGATGACGAGCCTCAATCCGGTGCTCACCATCGGCTTCCAGATCGCGGAGGCGCTGATCCAGCACCGCGGCCTGTCCCGTGCGGCGGCGGAGGCCGAGACCATCCGCCTGCTCGATCGCGTCCGCATTCCCGCGGCGAGATCGCGCTTCCACGAGCATCCGCATCGCTTCTCCGGCGGCATGCGCCAGCGCGTGATGATCGCGATGGCGCTGGCCTGCAAGCCGAAGCTCCTGATCGCGGACGAGCCGACCACCGCACTCGACGTCACGATCCAGGCCCAGATCCTGGAGCTGTTGAAGGAGCTTCAGCAGGAGGAGGGGATGTCGATCCTCTTCATCACCCACGACATGGGCGTGGTCGCCGAGATCGCAGACCGCACCGTGGTGATGTATGGCGGGCAGGCGGTGGAGACGGACGCGACCGCGCGCATCTTCGCAGCCCCCGCGCATCCCTACACCCGCGCACTGCTTGCCGCCGTGCCGCGCCTCGGCTCGATGGACGGGCGCGCGCGGCCGATGCGCTTTCCGATCGTCGACAAGGCAACGGGCGCCTCGGATGAGCCCGCGGAGACGCCCGACACGGTCTCGGCCGCCGAGCGTCCGCTGCTCGAAGTCGCCGGCCTCACCACGCGCTTTCCGATCCGCTCAGGCCTGTTCGGCAAGGTCTCGGGCCGCGTCCACGCCGTCGAGAATGTCTCCTTCACCTTGCGCGCGGGCGAGACGCTAGCGCTGGTTGGCGAGTCCGGTTGCGGCAAGTCGACCTCGGGCCGCTCGATCCTGAGGTTGCTCGAGCCGGACAGCGGCACCGTCCTGATCGACGGCCAGGACGTCCTCGCCATGAATGGCCGCAGCTTGCGCGATTTCCGCAAGCAGATGCAGATCGTGTTCCAGGATCCGTTCGCGAGCCTCAATCCGCGCATGTCGGTGGGAACGGCGATCGCAGCACCCTTGCTCGCCAACGGACTCGCGTCGGCGACGCAGGCGCGCGACGAGGTCGCCGATCTGCTCGTGCGCGTCGGTCTTGCCGCCGACATGGCCGCGCGCTTTCCGCATGAATTCTCCGGCGGGCAGCGCCAGCGCATCTGCATCGCCCGCGCGCTCGCGCTTGGGCCGAAGCTCATCGTCGCGGACGAAGCCGTCTCGGCGCTCGACGTCTCGGTCAAGGCCCAGGTCGTCAATCTGATGCTCGACCTTCAGGCCAGCATGGGCCTTGCCTACCTCTTCATTTCCCACGACATCGCGGTCGTCGAGCGCATGAGTCACCGCGTCGCGGTGATGTATCTCGGCGAGATCGTCGAGATCGGCCCGCGCGCGGCACTGTTCGGCAATCCGCAGCATCCCTACACGAAGAAGCTGATGGCCGCCGTGCCGGTGCCTGATCCATCACGGCGCGGCACGCGTCGCGAAGCGTCGAACGACGAGATCAGAAGTCCCGTGCGCGCGCCGGACTACCAGCCGCCGGCCCGCCAATATCGCGAGGTATCGCCCGGCCACGTCGTGCAGGTCTGGGGCGAGGAGTGGTCGGCCTGACGCGGCAACTCCCCGCTGCGCTCGCGTATCGCGGCAACGCAGAATCGTCCTCCGGATGTTGTGACTGCCGAAGTGACATGGAACTGCGGTATGTGAACC
This sequence comes from Bradyrhizobium cajani, assembly GCF_009759665.1. Lineage (GTDB taxonomy): Bacteria > Pseudomonadota > Alphaproteobacteria > Rhizobiales > Xanthobacteraceae > Bradyrhizobium > Bradyrhizobium cajani. The sequence continues at coordinate 40,842 of NZ_WQNE01000002.1, read as the reverse complement.
GTCTCATAGTCCCTCGGTCTCTTTTCGAGTTACCACTCCCAGCAAGAAATTGCCCCCACCCGCAGCTAACGCGCAGAGACGGGTGAGATGCAGTACCTGCGAAGCAGAGTGCTCGCAGTTTTGGATTGGCTCTCGTCTTGCTCACGAGCGGGCCAGCGCCATCAACAGATCCTTCAGAAATTGGAATTTTGGACAGCGGGAAGTCGCGCCAGCGACGCAGCCTCTATTCGGGGTCGACCGGTAGACTTTGTTTAGGAGGAGTCCTCCAATGAAGATCAATAATGCAGTCTCCACCGCAATTTCCGTAACGAAGCGCACCGGCAATTTCCGGATCGCTCGTTCCAGCCTGATCAAATCGGCCCATCTTCTTGAAAGAATTGGGCTCGCGGCCGTTGGGGCCTCCTGCGGCCTCTATGTAGGCGCGACGTTAGTGCGTCAGAGAGGGCTGTTTGAAAGCGGCTGGATCGTGCTGCTCACGGTGCTCTACGGAGCTGTGAGCTACTATGTCGGAATTGATTTGTCTCGCAGTGTTGCTCGAAAGTCGATCTTGGGCGTCTCGGAGGAATGGAATGGTCTCGATGCGGCTGAGCTCATGAGTGCGGCCGGGACGTTCGTCGCTGCGATGGCTGCAACTCTGTCTGTCAGTATCCTTGTCCTTGATCAGAACCTGCCCAATGGGCTGATAGGCTTTGTTGCCGGCTGTTGGGTGGTTGGTTCTTCGCTTCAGGTTGCTGCGGGAACGATCGCTCGCAACTGCCAGGTACCCGTGGACAAGGAATGAAGCGAGCGGTGCTCGCCGAAACACGTCCGCATGGCGCAGTGACGCGAGCACAATCCGCAGTTTTGGATTCGTCTTCAGTCCGAAAACGAGTGGCTGACGGTTCATCGCAACTTGTTGTCGTCCAGGGTCATGCGCGCTGGAGCTTTTGGCAACGGGCCGTTCGCACCGAGCGACATTTCCGCTTGGAATCGCTGTAGGTATTGAGCAACCGAAATCATCGCGGACCAAACAAGACGTGCCATCGTGGTCATGTTGGGATATCGTTTACACGCCGTGGTCCAATTCTGCTAACCGCCAACCACACGACCGGTGGAGCCAATGCAGATCGCGGAATGGCTCGAGAAGCTAGAGCTTGGGCAATACGCGGAGCGTTTTGCTCAAAATGGGATCGACCTTGGCGTCCTTCCCGAATTGATGGACGAGGATTTCGATAAGCTCGGCGTCCTGCTCGGCCATCGCCGTAAGATGCTGCGGGCCATTGCCGAACTGGATCCAGCCGCGTTGATCGCGTCGCCGGCTCCTCCTCACGATGCCGAGCGGCGCCACCTCACCGTCATGTTTTGCGATCTGGTCGGCTCGACCGCGCTCTCGGCGCGTCTCGATCCCGAGGAAATGTGGGAGGTGATCCGGGCCTACCGCGCCGCTTGCGCGAGCGTGGTTGCTGCATATGACGGCAGCATAGCCAGATTCGTCGGTGACGGAATACTCGTCTATTTCGGCTATCCGCGCGCCCACGAAGATGACGCGGAGCGCGCAGTGCGAGCGGGCCTCGACAGTATCTCCGCGATCAGGCGGCTTAAGACAGGCACCGACGAAAGCTTTGAACTGCGGATCGCAATCGCGACCGGGCTCGTGGTGGTCGGCGACCTCATCAGTGGAAATGCTTTGGAGGAGCACGCAACCGTCGGCGACACGCTCAACCTTGCGGCCCGGCTCCAGAGCCTCGCCGAACCCGGAGTGGTCGTCGTTGCCTCCTCGACGCGCCGGTTGCTGGGCGACCTTTTCACTTTTCGCAATCTCGGCCGCCGCGAGGTCAAGGGGATCTCCGAACCCATCGCGGTCTGGGCGGTCGAGGGGGCAATCGCATCGGAGAGTCGCTTCGAGGCGGTCCGCGCGGCACGCTCGATCGGTTTTGTTGGCCGCAAGGACGAGATTGAATTCGTGCTGTCGCGCCAGCAGCTGGCATGGCAGGGGCGAGGCCAGATGGTGTTGATTTCCGGCGAGGCGGGTATCGGCAAGTCGCGCATGGTCGCAACGCTGTCGGAAAGCCCTGCTCTGGGGACGCACCGCCGGGTGCGGTATCAGTGTTCGCCCTACCATACGAACAGTGCGCTTCATCCCTTTGTCGCGCAGCTCGAGCGCGCCGCCGGCATCTGCTCGCACGACACGCCGGGGCAAAAGTTCGAGAAGCTCGAGGCGATGCTGGCTCTCGGAACACAGCAGGTCGCCCAAGCGACGCCGCTCATTGCGGCTCTCCTTTCGATTCCAGCCGGCGACCATTGTCCGCCGCTCGGTTTGAGTCCGGCGCAGCAGCGGCGACAGACATTCGCCGCCCTGCTCGATCAGCTCGAGGGGCTGGCGCGAGAGCAGCCCCTGCTGATTGTCTGCGAAGATATGCATTGGGCCGACGCCACGACACTTGAACTGTTCGATCTCGGGATCGACCGGATCAGGGGACTGCCAATTCTCGTGCTCCTGACATCCCGGCCGGAGTTTGAGCCATCCTGGTTGGGGCTTGCCAACGTCAGCCTGTTGCGGCTTGACCGGCTCGACCGGCAGGACACGCGCGCGCTGGTCGAGCAGGTGACCGTTGGTCGCCAGCTGCCGCGCCAGATGATGCAGCAGATCATCGACAAGACGGACGGCGTCCCGCTATTCGTCGAGGAACTGACCAAAATGGTGCTGGAGTCCGGGCTGCTCGTCGAAGATTCCGGGCGCTATCGCCTCGATAGTCCGCTGCCGCCGCTCGCGATTCCCGCGACACTGCAGGATTCGCTGATGGCGCGGCTCGACCGGCTGGCCCCGGTCAAGGAGGTGGCGCAGATAGGGGCCGCCATCGGCCGCGACTTCTCATATGCGCTGCTGAGATATGTGGCGGGACGCGATGACCGGACGCTGAGCGCTGCGCTCGGGCAGCTCGAAGAGGCCGGACTGCTGTTGTGTCGTGGGACACCGCCCGAAGCAAACTATAGCTTCAAGCACGCTCTGGTTCAGGAAGCGGCCTATGAGAGCCTGCTTAAGAGCAAGCGGCAGGTGCTTCACACGCGCATCGGCGATGTCCTGCGCGAAAAGTTTGCGGCCGTCGCCGAGACTGAGCCGGAAATTCTGGCGCATCACTTCACCGAGGCCGGGCTGAAAGAGGTCGCCCTCGACTGGTGGCGCAAGGCGGGCCAGCAGGCACTGAAACGCTCGGCCTATTCCGAGGCGATCGCTCATTTCGGCAAGGCGGTTGCCATGGCCGATGAGCTGCTCGATCAGCCCGGCCGAACGATGAGCCGGCTTCATCTTCAAATCGCATATGGCCGCGCGCTGCGCGGCAGCCTCGGACACAGTGCCCCCGAAACGGTGGCCGCCTGGACGCGCGCCCGACAGCTTGCGGCCGACATCAATGATCCGGTCGAACTTGCGCCGGTCCATTCGGGCCTCTTCAACGCCTGCCTGACGCACGGCGAGCTCGCTCCGATGCGCGAGCTCGCGGATGCCATCATGGGCGCCGCTGACCGGCAACCGCTCTCACCGGTGGCCGCCGTCGTCGCACATTGGACGGGCGGGGTGACCTGCTGGTTTGGTGGCGATTACTTGAACGCGAGAACGCATCTTGAGCAGGCACTCGCGATCTACGGTGCCGAGCCGGATCCCGCAACGTTCCGGGCATCCGCGCTGGACCTCCCGTTCGTGATCATGAGATTTCTTGCCCTGGTGCTTTGGCCGCTCGGTGAGACTGCGCGCGCGCGCCGGCTCGCCGCCGAAGCGGTGAGTACCTCGGGAGAAAAACGGGCGCTTTCCCAGGCGAACGCGCTCGTTCATCGCGCCGTGTTCGACGGGTTATGCGGGGGCATGTTGCAGCAGACGGAGACCATCCTGGCGCTCGGCCTCGCGCGCGACCATACGATGCCGCTGTATGTGGCCGCCGGCACCTATCTGAATGGCCTCGCCAGGTGGCGTGCCGGGGTCCAAATGGACGGACTGATGGAAATGCGTCGCGGCTGGACCTTGTTGCATGAGAATGACTGTTACCTCTGTGAACCGTTTTGGGGGATGCATGTCGCCGTGGCGGATGCAGAGGCGGGCCAGCTCGAGACCGGATTGGAAATCCTGAGTGAATTGATCGCATGGGCTGGGCAATCCGGCCAGCATTGGCTCGATGCCGAACTGCATCGTGCCCAGGGGGAACTCCTGTTGCGTCGTGCCCCTTCGGACGATTCGAGGGCTGAAGAGACTCTCAACAGGGGCCTGGAAATCGCGCGACACCAGCAGACGAAGACGTTCGAGCTGCGCAGCGCCCTTGGACTTGCACGCCTGCGAAAGAAAAATGGCCGGGCAGGCGCGGTATCTGATTTGCTCGCGCCTCTCCTCACTGAATTCGGTGCCGAGCGAAATCTTCCCGAATTCGAAGAAGCGAAGGAGCTGCTCAGGAGAGTGGGGTAGTCACGTGCCGCTTCTCCAGCGCGACGTTCGGGAGGTCACGAATTGACGTGCACGAAATCGCGCAGCAGCGGATAGATCTCGTTGTTCCAGCGCTTGCCCGAGAACACGCCGTAATGGCCGACGCCGGCCTGCATGTGGTGGACGCGGCGATAGGCGCGCACGCCGGTGCAGAGGTCCTGCGCCGCGAGGGTCTGGCCGATCGAGCAGATGTCGTCCTTCTCGCCCTCGACCGTCATCAGCCCCATGCGGCTGATGGCTTTGGTGTTCACGGGGCGGCCGCGATGCATCAGCTTGCCCTGCGGCAAGAGATGCTCCTGGAACACGTCGCGCACGGTCTCGATGTAGAACTCCGCGGGCAGGTCCATCACCGCGAAATATTCGTCGTAGAAGGTCTTGATCGTCGCGGCCTTGTCCTTCTCGCCCTTGGCGATGTGGTTGGCGAGGTCGAGATGCTGCTTGATGTGGCGTTCGAGATTCATCGAGACGAACGCGGTGAGCTGCACGAAACCGGGATACACCTTCCGCAGCGCGCCGCGGCACTGCACCGGCACGTAGTTGATCAGGTTCTTCTCGAACCAGTCGATCGGCCTGCTCTTGGCGAACTCGTTGACCCTGGTCGGCTGGATCCGCGTGTCGATCGGGCCGGCCATCAGCGTCAACGTCGCCGGCCGCGAGGGATGATTGCCTTCGCACATGATCGCGGCGGCCGCGAGCGCCGACACCGACGGCTGGCAGATCGCGACCATGTGCGGGCGCGGGCCGAGCTGGCCGAGGAAGTCGATGAGGTGCTCGGTGTAGTCGTCCAGGCCGAAGCGGCCCTCGCTGCGGGGAATGTCGCGCGGATTGTGCCAGTCGGTGATGTAGACGTCGTGGTCCTGGAGCAGTGTCTTCACGGTGCCGCGCAGAAGCGTGGCGAAGTGGCCGGACATCGGCGCCACCAGCAGCATGCGCGGTTGCTCGCCCGCATTGTCTTTCCGAAAGTGCAGCAGCGAGCCGAACGGCGTCGCGTAGGCGATCTCCTCACGAACGGCGACCTCGCGGTTGCCCACCATGACGCTGTCGATGCCATAGGCTGGGCGGTCGTAAGTGAGGGTGGAACGCGAGATCAGCTCCAGCGCCGCCGACAGCCGGCCGACGACCTGGTGCGAGACGCCCTGCGGCACCAAGTGGAGGAATTTGAGCGCGGACGAAGCGCCCGCCCGCCACGGCGCCGTCAGGTCCATATGGTTCTGAAAGGCCTGATAATACATTGACATCATACTGAAATGCCCACCCGTCTCGCACGGCCATGCAATATCGAAGCCAGACGGGAGTCGAACGCGCGCAAGATTGGCACGTCGCTTGCTGCTAATCTCGCGGGAAGCACGGGTGACGGGCACGCCCGCAGGCCGGGCGGGGTGTCGGTAGTGGGCGCGAGGGAAGGGCCACATGGCGAAGGCGACACTGACCATCAGCAGCAAGAACTACTCGTCCTGGTCGCTGCGTGGCTGGCTGCTGACGAAATTTTCCGGGCTCGATTTCGAGGAGATCGTGACCGCACCGGACGATCCTTCCGCGCGCGCGGAGATCCTGCTGCTGTCGTCCTCGATCCTGGTGCCGTGCCTGCGCCACGACGGTGCCGTGGTCTGGGATACGCTGGCGATCGCCGAATATCTCAACGAGGTGATGCCGGACGCCGGGCTGTTGCCGACTGACCGCATCCAGCGCGCCCATTGCCGCTCGATCTGCGGCGAAATCCATTCCGGCTTCACCACGCTGCGCGCCTCGCTGCCGGTCAACCTCAAGGGACATTTCCCCGGCTTCAAGATCTGGTCGCGCGCGCAGGCCGACATCGATCGCGTCTGGTTCATCTGGCGCGACTGCCTGGAGAAATCCGGCGGCCCCTTCCTGTTCGGCGAGCGGCGCACCATGGCGGATGCAATGTACGCCCCCGTGGTGACGCGCTTCGTGACCTACGACGTCAAGCTCGAGCCCCGCCTGAAGACCTACGCCGATACCATCATGGCCATGCCCGAGATGCAGGAATGGATCGCGGCGGCGAAGGACGAGCCGGCCGAGATCGAGGAGCTCGAGGTCGAATATTAGGCAGGCCCCGCGTTGCCCTGCCTGTTTCGGGGGCGAAGGTCGTCCGTGTCCTGGCCGACCTCTATGCCATTGCCGCAATTAACCTTTGGCGACCCCGACGGGCGGACGCCGAACCGCGTGCCGCACAGATATTGTGCGCGATAGCAGGCTCGCACCGACATCTAGCCGTGAACAGGTGCGTACGAGGCCTCACGGCTGATTCGGACGCGATTCGTTCGGGCCGCGTTCCGAAGGTTAAGGCGGAGCGCGGCCCCGTTGCATTTTGGAACAGAAGCTGCCTTCAGGCCACGCCCGAGTGCTTCACCCGCGGCAGGCGCCAGCCAATGACGGTCGCTTCAACCGCAATGCCGGCTTCGTGGTTTTGCCAGCGTCCCTCGACGTAGCGGCAGGCGAATGGCAGCTGATACGTTCCGCTGTGATCCTCGCACAGCACTTCGAGTGGCAGGCCAGGCGGTGGTTCTCCGGCGCCATCGAATTCTGCCAGTCGTCTTTCGCGCGTTGCCATTCCAAAAATCTCCCCTAAACAAAGCCGCGGAAGGAGCGCCCACTTTCCCCTCGCGTGCAGATCATCGTTCCCCGTCCAGGGAACGGCGCAAGCTCAACGCCAGAATGCGGTACGAGTGTGGTAGCTTCACGCGGCTCCGCCCAAACAGCGCACATTGCCGTGATCAATCGACGAGGAACCTGCATGCCGCTTCGAAGCGCCGGCGTTTGTTTCGCGATGTTGCTGCTCGCCACACTGGCGATTGCGCCGGTCCACGCGCAGGACGTGCCCGGCATCGAGATCTGCACTGTCGAGAAGACGATGGAGCGGCGCACGAGCTGTCTTCAGAGCAATATCGATTTCCTTCAGAAGACCATCACCAAGCTCACGCTCGATCATCAGCAGAAGCTGGACGCCGCCAATCGTCAGATCGACGCGCTGAGGACCGGCGTGGCCGGCTTGCAGAAGGCGCTCGGCGATCTCCAGGCCGCGCAGGCGAAGATGGCTGACGATCTGAAGAAGAAGCAGGACGCACCGCCGCCGAAGGATACGAAATAGGCGCAGCGGTCACGTGACGCGGTATCGCTCCATCACGCCGCGATCCGGCTCATAGCCGAGCCCTTCGCCCGTTGGCACCGCGACATGGCCGGTGGCGTCGACATCGGCACGGCCGCCCCAGAGGCATGCGTCGCGCTTCAGGTAGAACATCTCGACCAGCCCGTCGTCGCGCAGCGCCAGCAGATGCAGCGTCGCCAGCAGGCCGGGGCCGAAATAGGGGGAGTGCGGCACGATCTTGACGCCGAGCCGATCGGCGAGCGCCGCGACCTTCAGAAACTCCGTGATGCCGCCGACCTTGATCACCGACGGCTGGGCGTGGCTCACCGCGCCTGCGTTCATCATCTGGCGGAATTGATATTCCGTGCAGGCATTCTCGCCGGCGGCGACATTCAGCCCGCCGTTGCTGCGGACGTCGGCGAGCGCGGCAAAATCCTCCGGCGGCCAGACCGGCTCCTCCAGGAACATCGGCTGCGCATCCTGACATGTCTTCGCGAACGCGATCGCCTGCTCGCCGGTCAGCGGGCAGTTCATGTCGACCATCAGCGGAATGCCGGGGCCGATCGCCCCGCGCGCGGCAAACACCGCCGGCGCCGTGGTCTCGTGCAGCTTGATCGCGCCGTAGCCGAGCGCGAGCGCCTTCTTGCATTCGGCGGCGATGTTGTCGGGCGAGCCGATCCGCAGCAGGCTCGCATAGGCGGGGATGGCCATGCGCCTGACCTCGCCGAGCAGGCGATGCACCGGCACGCCTTCGACCTTCGCGGCAAGATCCCACAGCGCGATGTCGAGCCCGGAGATCGCGAACATGGTGATGCCGTATCGGCCGAACAGATGCAGATTGCGCTGGATCTGCTCCATGACCGCTGGAATGCCGTCCGCGCCGGGAACCTGAAGTCCGCGGGCCTGCGGCGCGATCATCTCCTCGACGGCGCTGCGCGTGGTGCGCGGGCAGACATAGGCGAAGGCATCGCCCCAGCCGGTCAGCCCGGCATCGGTCGTGACCTCGACCAGCACCATGTCGAGCGCGGTGATCGCGGAGGCGCCCTGGCGGAAGCTCGCAACACCGGCATCATAGGGGATGCGGATATGGTGTGCCCGCACATCGGTGATCTTCATGACGCGGTTCCTCCTGCCTTCTCGTGAGCGGTTTCGGCGAGTGTAGCCACGAAGGCGAGGGCGTTGCCAGCGGCTATTCCCGGACTATCCTCATGCGAGGACAGCAATGCCGATCAAGCGAAGCGGCGGTCATCGGCGCATCATCGCCAGGCTTCGAACGAGAGCTCGAACCGTCATGAACCCAGCCCAGCGCGCGCTTTGGTATATCGAGAGCCATCTGGCCGAGCCGATGACGCTCGACGAGATCGCCGCGATCTCGGGCGTGTCGCGGTTCCACCTCGTGCGCGCGTTCGCCGCGGCTACCGGACTTCCGGTGATGCGCTACGTGCGCGCGCGGCGGCTGACGGAGGCGGCGCGCAGTCTGGCGAAGGGCGCGCCGGATATTCTGTCGCTGGCGCTGGAGGCGGATTACGGCTCGCACGAAGCATTCACCCGCGCGTTCCGCGACCAGTTCGGCACCACGCCCGAAGCGGTCCGGGCCGCGACATGCACTGGTCATCTCAGGCTACAGGAACCGATCCTCATGGATTCCACCATGCTCGACAACCTCAAGCCCCCGCGTTTCGAAACCGCAAAGGCCTTCCTCGTCGCCGGTCCCGCCGAGCGCGTCTCCTGCGACAACGGCGCCGCCATTCCGGGGCTGTGGCAGCGCTTCCACCAGGAAGTCGCCGACATTCCCGCGCGCGTCGGCCAGGGAAAATCTCAAGTCGCTTACGGCGTCTGCTGCAACGGTGACGATGCCGGCAATTTCGACTACATCGCCGGCGTCGAGGTCGCCGATTTCTCCGACCTGCCGCGGCGCCTCGGTCGCATCCGCATCCCGGAGCAGCGCTACGCGGTGTTCACCCACACCGAGCACGTCGCCTCGATCCGCCGCACCGTCAACACGATCTGGAATCAGTGGTTGCCGGCCTCCGGCCTGAAAGCCGCGGATGCGCCGAACTTCGAGCGCTACGATCAGAACTTTGATCCCTCTACCGGCAATGGCGGCTTCGAGATCTGGGTGCCGGTGAAGGAGTAGCGCGCAAGGCTGGCATACCATCCCGCTTGCTTGGCAAGCGGAGGCGACTTTGTCATAACCGCTGGCAATCTTGCCTGCGGGGCCCGCGCCGGACATCCCGTGCAAGCCATAACAAGCAGCCGGGAGGGTCCCAAAATGTCCAACGTCCGCGTTATCGCCACCGACCTCGAATTTCCCGAAGGGCCGGTTGTGATGCCGGACGGCTCGGTGGTGCTGGTGGAAATCCGCGGCCAGCGCCTGACCCGCGTTCATCCCGATGGCCGCAAGGAGGTCGTCGCCAAAATTCCGGGCGGGCCGAATGGCGCCGCCCTCGGACCCGACGGCAAGATCTACATCTGCAACAATGGCGGCTTCTCCTGGATTCCGACCGGCAAGATGATCATGCCGGGCCCGCAGCCGGACGGTTATCTGGGCGGCTCGATCCAGCGCGTCGATCTGCAATCCGGCAAGGTCGAGACCGTCGTGACCAAATGCGGCGAGCACGATCTGCGCGGGCCGAACGACCTCGTCTTCGACAGGCACGGCGGCCTCTGGTTCTCCGATCTCGGCAAGCGCCGCGCGCGGGAGATGGACGTCGGCGGCATGTACTATCTCAAGCCCGGCATGAAGGAGATCGTCGAGATCGTGCACGGCGTGCTGCCGGCGAACGGCATCGGCCTTTCACCGGACGAGAACACGGTCTACATCGCGGAGACCCCGACGGGACGGCTGTGGGCCTATGAACTCTCCGCGCCCGGCACGCTCAAGCCGCGCGAGGTGATCTATCGCGGCGAGCGGGGCAACCCGATCTGCGGGCTTGGCGGCTACCAGATGTTCGATTCGCTCGCGGTGGAGGCGAACGGCAATGTCTGCGTCGCCACGCTCGTCTCCGGCTGCATCTCGGTGATCGCGCCCGACGGCACCCTGGTCGAGCAGGTGCCGACCGGCGACCGCGTCACCACCAACATCGCCTTCGGCGGCCCAGAACTGAAGACCGCCTACATCACGCTGTCCGGCAAGGGCGAGCTGATCGCCATGGACTGGCCGCGCGGCGGTTTGCCGTTGAACTTTTTGAACAAGTGACGATTGCGCTTGCGCGATCGTCATTCCGGGGCGATGCGAAGCATCGAACCCGGAATCTCGAGATTCCGGGTCTGGTCCTTCGGACCATCCCGGAATGACGTAAGGAGAGACCTTCAATGCCCTGGCCCGATCCCATCACCCTGCGCGGACAGCACGCCCGTCTCGAGCCGCTGTCGCCTCAGCATCGCGAGGGGCTGGTGGAGGCCGTGAAGGACGGCGAGCTGTCGAAGCTCTGGTACACCGCAATCCCGCTGCCGGAGAACATGGGCAAGGAGATCGACCGCCGCCTGGCCTTGCAAGCCGCAGGCTCGATGCTGCCGTTCACGGTGTTCGATGCCGGCGGCAACATCGTCGGCATGACGACCTACATGAACATCGATGCCGCCAACCGCCGCGTCGAGATCGGCTCGACCTGGTATGGCAAGAGCGCGCAGCGCGGCCCACTCAACACGCAGTGCAAGCTGCTGCTGCTCCGGCATGCCTTCGAGACGCTGAACTGCATCGCGGTCGAATTCCGCACGCATTTCTTCAATCACCAGAGCCGCCGCGCCATCGAGCGCCTCGGGGCCAAGCAGGACGGCATTTTGCGCAGCCACCAGGTCGCGCCGAACGGCACGCTGCGCGACACCGTGGTCTACAGCATCACCGCCGCCGAATGGCCGACGGTGCAGGCGCATCTCGAATTTCAACTCAACGACAAGCCGCGCTGAGGGCGGCCGAGGCAACATGGACAGATTTGATTATGTGATCGTCGGCGCGGGCTCCGCCGGTTGCGTGCTCGCCAGCCGGCTGAGCGAAGATCCCAACACCAGCGTCTGCGTGCTCGAGGCCGGGCCCAGTGATTGGCATCCCTACATCCATCTGCCGGCGGGCTTCATCAAGACCTTCCACATGAAGAGCATCAACTGGGCCTATCAGCAGGAGCCGGGGCCCTGGACCGGTGGGCGCAGCATCTATGCGCCGCGCGGCAAGACGCTCGGCGGCTCGTCCTCGATCAACGGCCACATCTACAATCGCGGCCAGCGCATGGATTTCGACACCTGGGCGCAGATGGGCAATCGCGGCTGGGGCTATGCCGACGTGCTGCCCTACTTCCGGCGGCTGGAGAAGCGGGTCGGCGAGGGTGAGGACACCTATCGTGGCCGCGAGGGCAACCTCATCGTGACGACGATGGACTGGCGCGATCCGCTCTGCGAGGCCTTCATGGAAGGCGCGGTCTCGCTCGGCATTCCCCGCAACCCCGATTACAACGGCAAGACTCAGGAAGGCGTCTCCTACTGCCAGCGCACCATCAACAACGGCCTGCGCGTCTCCGGTTCGACCGCCTTCCTCAAGCCGGCGATGAAGCGGCCGAACGTGCATGTGCACACGCATGCGCACGCGACCGAGATCATTTTCGAGGGCAAGCGCGCCGTCGGCGTGCGCTACACCAAGGGCGGCCGTGGCGGTACGCCGGTGGAGGTGCGTGCCAACAAGGAAGTGATTCTGTCCGGCGGCACCTATAATTCGCCGCAGCTCTTGCAGCTCTCGGGCGTCGGCTCGCCAGACCTGTTGCAGCAGCACGGCATCACGGTGCGTCACGCGTTGCCGGTCGGCGAGGGTCTTCAGGACCACTACGCCCCGCGTACCGTGGCGCGCGTCAAGGACATCAAGACCATCAACGAGCTTCGCCGCGGCTTCTCGTTGTGGATCGAGGCGCTGAAATGGGCGACCGCGCGCCGCGGCCTGCTCTCGCTGTCGCCGACCATGGTCTATTGCTTCTGGCACTCCGGCGAAAGCGCGGAGAGCTCCGACCTGCAACTCACCTTCACCCCGGCGAGCTACAAGGAAGGCGTGCAGGGCCAGCTCGAGGACGAGCCCGGCATGACCGTTGCCTCCTGGCAGCAGCGCCCGGAGAGCCGTGGCTATGTCCACATCCGCTCAAGCGATCCCTTCGCACCGCCGATCATCCAGACCAACTATCTCGACGCCGAGCTCGACCGCCGTGTCATCGTCGGCGGCATGAAGCTCGCGCGCCGCCTTTTGAAGTCCGCGCCGCTGTCGCCCTATTACGCCTACGAGGATTTCCCCGGCCCCAACGTCAACACCGACGACGAATTCCTGCACGCCGCCACCGAGCGCGGCACCACCACCTTCCACCCCGGCTGCACCTGCCGCATGGGCCCGGCGGATAGCACCTGGGCGGTGGTCGACGACCAGCTCCGCGTCCACGGCCTCGAAGGCCTGCGCGTCATCGACGCCTCGGTCATGCCGCGCATGATCTCGGCAAACCTCAACGCCTCCACCATGATGATCGCCGACCGCGCCTCGGATCTGATCCGCGGCAAGCAGCCGATGGAAGCCGCGCGCATTCCGGATGCGGCGGTGGCGTGAGGACGAGTAGGGTGCGTTAGCCGCGACTTGCCCGCCGTAGCTCGAAGAGTGGGGCGGAAGCGTAACTCACCTCTTTGCAGTGGTGAGCTACGCTGACGCTGAACCCACCCCACGGGTTTCCCCCGACCCGTGCCGCTCCCTGTAATAAACGTCAGGCTGAAGAACTCTCTGGTTTCAGCGGAGTGTGGCGCTCAGGTGACATATTATTCAGAAAACAATGATAGGTTGCATGTGGGGGCTCCGCAGTAGATTGATTCGGGGTCGACACAATGAAGAAGATATTGCTGGGGGCCGCTGCCCTCATCGGGCTCGCTGCACCTGCCTCCGCTGCTGATCTGGCGGCTCGCCCTTACACCAAGGCGCCGCCTCCGATGGTCGCCCCGATCTATGATTGGAGCGGCGTCTACATCGGCATCAATGGTGGCGGAGGCTCCGCCCACAAGTGCTGGGACGCGGTCAATCTCGGTGGCGCGGTCGTCGCTCCGCCCGTTCCCATGGGGTGCCACAACGCGACTGGGGGCACGGTCGGCGGCCAGATCGGCTATCGCTGGCAGACGGCGAACTGGGTGTTCGGCGTCGAGGCACAGGGCAACTGGGCCGATTTCAAGGGCTCCAACGCCAACCTCGCCTTCGACGGCGTCCAGGATGAAACCAAGATCGATGCGTTCGGCCTGTTCACGGGCCAGGTTGGCTATGCCTGGAATAACGTGCTGCTCTACGTGAAGGGCGGCGCTGCGGTCGTCCGCGACAAATACCGGGTTTTCGATTTTGCGACGGGGTCGACGCTCAATGATGGCCGCGAAACCCGCTGGGGCGGCACCGTAGGGGCGGGCCTTGAATTTGGTTTCGCTCCGAACTGGTCTGTCGGTGTCGAATACGACCACCTGTTCATGGGCCATCGGGACGTGGACTTCTTCTCAACCGGAATCGTGGGCGGTCCGGCGGGCACCTTTGCAGGAAGCGCCCGTATTGGCCAGGACGTCGACATCGGCCTGGTACGCCTGAACTACCGTTGGGGTGGCCCACTCGTCGCGAAGTACTGATCTTCGCGCGATCGAATTGAACTGCTCCAATGCCGCGCGGCCGGGATGGGGGCAGCCCCGTAGCCGGATGGAGCGCAGCGTGATCCGGCATGATTGGATCAGTCGGCACGCCACTCCCTGGATTTCGCTGCGCTGCGCTCCGCTCGGGCGAGATGCGCCGCGAGGATGCGAAGCCATGTCTCCAAGACAAAATGTGAGTCAGAAAGCGACGCCGACGCTCCTTGCTCCGTCATTGCGAGCGCAGCGAAGCAATCCAGAATTCCTCCGCGAAAAGACTCTGGATTGCTTCGCTGCGCTCGCAATGACGCTGTTGAGACAGCGAGCACCTATCTTTCCCCGTCACCTTGAGGCGGCCGCTTCTTCAGCGGCCCTCGAAGGGCGACGGCCCGGCTGCATCTCGGCCGTTCATCCTTCGAGGCTCCCGGCGCGATGCTGTGCATCGCGCCACTCGCACCTCAGGATGACGGAGCTTGCAGTGCGCCCTTACACTTCCCTTCGGCTCAAAAACGCCAGCCGCTCGAACAGGTGCACGTCCTGCTCGTTCTTGAGCAGCGCGCCGTGCAGCGGGGGGATCAGTTTTCGCGGGTCGCGCTCGCGCAGCTGCTCGGCGCTCATGTCCTCGTTGAGCAGCAGCTTGAGCCAGTCCAGAAGCTCCGACGTCGACGGCTTCTTCTTCAGGCCGGGCACCTCGCGCACCTCGAAGAAGATGCGCAAGGCTTCCTCGACGAGGCGCTTCTTGATGCCGGGAAAGTGGACGTCGACGATGCGGACCATCGTGTCGGCGTCGGGGAACTTGATGTAGTGGAAGAAGCAGCGGCGCAGGAAGGCGTCCGGCAGCTCCTTCTCGTTGTTGGAGGTGATCATCATGATCGGGCGCTGCTTGGCCTTGATCGTCTCGCCGGTCTCGTAGACATGGAATTCCATGCGGTCGAGCTCGAGCAGGAGGTCGTTCGGGAATTCGATGTCGGCCTTGTCGATCTCGTCGATCAAGAGCACAGGGCGCTGCTCGCTGGTGAAGGCCTCCCACAGCTTGCCGCGCTTGATGTAGTTCCTGATGTCGGACACGCGCGCATCGCCGAGCTGGCTGTCGCGCAGGCGCGACACCGCGTCGTATTCGTAGAGGCCCTGCTGCGCCTTGGTGGTGGACTTGATGTGCCAGGTCAGCAGCGGCGCGTTCAGCGCCTTCGCCACTTCCTCCGCCAGCACCGTCTTGCCGGTGCCGGGCTCGCCCTTCACCAGGAGCGGACGCTCCAGCACGATCGAGGCATTGACGGCGACCTTGAGATCGTCGGTCGCAACATAGTCCTTGGTGCCGGTAAATTTCATTGCGGGTCCTTGAGGTATCGTCGGCGCGAGGCTTTCGCCCCGGTCGCGACAAGGGAACGGCCGCTCGCGGCGGCCGTTCCTGGTTCGGTCAGGCTTTCAGACCCGTTTTATCAGCGAAAGGATGACCAGCACAATCACCGCGCCGATCGTGGCGTCCACGATGGCGCCGAGCGTGCCGGTGGCGAGCGCGATGTGCAGCTGGGGCAGCACCCAGCTCGCCACCAATGCGCCGATGATGCCGACGACGATGTTGCCGATCAGCCCAAATCCCGCCCCATGGACAATCTTGCCCGCGAGCCAGCCGGCGATCGCTCCGATGATGAGCGCTGCGAGAATTCCCATTGCAAACGTCCCCAATACAACCCCTTGAGGCCATCAATTCTAGAGCAAAAAGCCTCCCGGTCCAGCGCAGAGCAGTGGCCTCCGCCCCTTGACGTTCGTCCCCCGACGGGCAATCTGTCACCCATGTTCCTGCAATTCTTCACCTCTCTGCGCGACGCGCAGGTCCCCGTGACGCTGCGCGAATACCTCACGCTGATGGAGGCGCTCGACGCCGACCTCGCGGACTACACGGTCGAGAATTTCTACTATCTGTCGCGCGCCTCGCTGGTGAAGGACGAGCGCAACCTCGACAAGTTCGATCGCGTCTTCGGCACGGTGTTCAAGGGGCTCGAGAGCCTGCTCGACGCCATGGAGACGGCGGAGATCCCCGAGGAATGGCTGAAGAAGCTCGCCGAAAAATACCTGACGGAAGAAGAGAAGAAGCAGATCGAGGCCATGGGCTGGGACAAGCTCATGGAGACGCTGAAGAAGCGCCTCGAGGAGCAGAAGGGCCGGCATCAGGGCGGCAGCAAGTGGATCGGCACCGCCGGCACCTCGCCGTTCGGCGCCCACGGCTACAATCCCGAAGGCGTCCGCATCGGCCAGGAGAAGAACCGCAACAACCGCGCCGTGAAGGTGTGGGACAAGCGTGAGTTCAAGGATCTCGACGGCAATGTCGAGCTCGGCATCCGCAACATCAAGGTGGCGCTGCGGCGCCTGCGCAAGTTCGCGCGCACCGGCGCGCCGGATGAGCTCGATCTCGACACCACGATCCGCGAGACCGCCAATCACGGCTATCTCGACGTCCACATGCGCCCGGAGCGGCGCAATGCGGTGAAGCTGCTGGTGTTCTTCGACATCGGCGGCTCGATGGACGCGCATATCGAGCAGGTCGAGGAGCTGTTCTCGGCGGCGAAGAGCGAGTTCAAGCACATGGAGTATTTCTACTTCCACAACTGCCTCTATGAAGGCGTGTGGAAGCAGAACAAGCGCCGCTTCACCGACCGCACGCCGACCTGGGACGTGCTGCACAAATATCCGCACGACTACAAGGTCGTGTTCGTCGGCGACGCCTCGATGTCGCCTTACGAGATCATGGTGCCGGGCGGCTCGGTCGAGCACGTCAACGAGGAGCCCGGCTCGGTCTGGCTCGACCGCATCATCCGCACCTATCCGCACACGGTGTGGCTGAACCCGGTGCAGCAGAAGCACTGGGACTATTCGGAATCGACCACGATCATCAAACGCATCTTCGCCAACCGCATGTACCCGATCACGATCGAGGGGCTGGAAGGTGCGATGAAGGAATTGACGCACTAGCTTTGTTGTCATTCCGGGGCGCGCATAGCGCGAACCCGGAATCCATCGGGCGGCAGCGCGTCTAGACAAATGGATTCTCAGATGCGCAATTGCGCATCATAGCTCGCGCTGCGCGTGCCCCGGAATGACAACGAGAAGGGAGAACCATATGCCCCAGACCATCACCCGCGGCATCAAGGCGCTGATCGACGAGGCCAATGCCGAGATCGAGACGCTCAACGCCAAGGAGGCCATCGAGATCTCCAAGAATGGCGACGTCGTCATCGTCGACATCCGCGACCCCCGCGAGATCGAGCGTGACGGCCGCATCCCCGGCGCGTTCGCCTGCACGCGCGGCATGCTCGAATTCTGGATCGATCCGCAGAGCCCCTACGCAAAACCGATCTTCCAGGAGGACAAGAAGTTCGTCTTCCACTGCGCCGGCGGCCTGCGCTCCGCGCTCGCGGCCAAGACCGCGCAGGACATGGGCCTCAAGCCCGTCGCCCACATCGCCGGCGGCTACGCCGCCTGGCGCGATGCCGGTGGACCGACGGAGCAGTGGGAGCCGAAGAAGAAGGGGTAAGGGGCTTCACTGTCGCGCCAATCTCCGGTGTCATTCCCCGCGAAGGCGGGGAATCCAGTACGCCGCGGCCTCTCGGTTGAATCACAACCGCCTCGGAGTACTGGATCGCCCGGTCAAGCCGGGCGATGACAGTGAAGTTTGACGCGCGCCCCCTCAATCTCGCCCGCGCTACGTGTGCCCCGGAATGACAAGAAAGAAATCGCATGACCTCCGCCACCGACCCCCTCGTCTCCACCGAATGGCTCGCCGCCCACATCAATGACGCCAACGTCAAGATCCTCGACGCCAGCTTCAAGCTCCCCGGCGTGCTGCCGCTGCCGAAGGACGATTATCTCGCCGCGCATCTGCCCGGCGCCGTGTTCTTCGACGTCGATGCGGTGTCGGACCATTCCAATCCGCTGCCGCACATGTTTCCGAGCGCCGAGCAGTTCGGCCGCGACGTCGGCAATCTCGGCATCTCCAATGCCGACACCGTCGTGATCTATGACGCCGGCGGCTGGGTCGCCGCGCCGCGCGCATGGTGGATGTTCCTGTCCTACGGCCACAGCAATGTGCGCATCCTCAATGGCGGCCTGAAGAAGTGGCGCGCCGAAGGGCGACCGGTCGAGACCGGCGAAGCGAAGCCGAAGCCTGCAACGTTCAAGGCGAGCTACGATCCAAAGCGCGTGCGCAGCATGCAGCAGCTGATCGCCAATGTCGAAAGCCGGGCCGAGCAGGTGATCGACGCACGCGCCGCCGACCGCTTCGAGGGCCGCGCGCCGGAGCCGCGGCCGGGCATCCGTTCCGGCCACATCCCCGGCGCGCGCAACGTGCCCTACAATCTCTTGTTCGATGCGGCGACCGGCACCATGAAGCCGCTCGATGATCTGCGCGCTGCCTTCACCGGCGCCGGCGTCAAGCTCGATGCGCCGATCGTGACGAGCTGCGGCTCGGGCGTGTCGGCCGGCGTGCTGACGCTCGCACTCTATCGCCTCGGCATCACCGACACCGCGCTCTATGACGGCTCATGGTCGGAATGGGGCCAGGAAAAAGGCCCGCCGATCGCGACCGGGCCGGCGTAAGCCCTTCGCCACGGTGACGGTGCGCTCCCTCTCCCGCCTGCGGGCAGAGCAATCGCATATGGGAGCGATTTCGCCTGTGGCCATCCTTCGAGACGCCCGCCGTTGGCGGGCCCTCAGGATGAGGATTGAGTGCGCGGCTGTCGTTTCAACGAGCACCGATGCTGCTTAGCCTCATCCTGAGGAGACCGCGAAGCGGTCGTCTCGAAGGACGAGGCGCGCGCTCAGGTCGCGCAAAATGCCCATATGCGATTGCCCTGCGGCAAGCGGGGCGAGGCGAAGTAGGATCAACGCGTGCGCGTCGTGGCGGTGAGCATCTGCTGCTGTTGCCCGAATGGATCGAGCTGCTGCTGCAACTGCTGAGGCGGCGGACGTCGCGCCACGCGGTGCCGCTTCTTCGCCATGGCCTTGCGCTTCGTCGCCTTGCTGTCCGAGGCGCTGCCGTCAGCCTTGGTGTCCGTCTTGATCTCAGCCTTGATGTCCGTCTTGGCCTTCGCCGGCGGATCCTTCGTGGCCGTGGTCGCGGGATCGTTCAGCGCGGCCAGCTTGGCCGCGGCGGCATCGAGCGCCGAGGAGGCGAGGGCGGCACTGGGATCAACCGGCGCCGGCTCGCTGGTGGTCGCAACGGGCTTCGCCTCGACGATCGAGGCCGTGGTGTCGGCCGGGGTGAGCGTGTCGGTGGGCGCTGGCGCTGCGGCTGCCGTGGTCGTCTCGGTTGCCGCCGGCTCAGTGGCCGAGGCTTCAGCCGGGGGCGTGGCGTCCTGTGGCTGCAGGTCGGTTTCGGTCGAGAGCGCGGCCACCTGCTCGGGCTCGTTCGCCGGCAATCCGATGGTCGGCACCTGGTCGCGCAGCGACGGTGCGGGCGCGGCGACCGCCTCCGGCTCGGCGCGCAAAACCGCGAGCACCGGCTGAGCCGGCTCGGGAGCCTGCGCGAACACCTTTTCCTGCGGGCCGTTCCGCCAGGACGGGTTGGTGACATACTGCTCGTGGGTCGCCCGCAGCAGCGCGGCGGCCCCTAGGCCGAACACCAGGATGGAGGCTGACAGCAGGATCGCGGCAAACAGGAAGCGAAAGCCGGGAAGCATCGGACGGGTTACGAATTTCCGCCCCGGCCTGGTAGCCAGGGCCCAAGAGCCATCTGAACGCGGTGACGGTACTGTTGCCGCGTTCGCCACGCGGGAATCGGAGCTCAAAGCGGTGGCGAATCAGGCTGATTCGACCATAGCCCAACGCTTCCACGCCGTTCCGCCAAATTCGGGCCGATAAGTCCGGCAATTGACGGCGCCATGCGATTTCCAACCCGTGATGCAACGGAGCAACGGTAGTCTTGCGGATCACAAATCGGCAAATCCGGCGCAAATAGGCCCGATATGTCTTGAATGTGCCGCTATCTTCGGTCATCTGGCCGTTAACGGTCCGGACGGGCCCGGGGTCTATAAAAGAGCGATGATGATCAAACATTTTCTGACGATATGCGCTGCCGCGACAGTCGCTGCGGCGGGAACCTCGCTCGCACACGCTCAGAGCTATCCGGTCCAGCAGGCGCCGGGCTATGGCGCCCCGGCTGAATATCGGCCCGGCGACCGCACGCCGAATTTCGACGCGCTGGAAGATGACGACGACGCGATGCCGCAAGCTGCGTTGCCGCCGCCCGGCCCGGCCGACGATCCGCGCTATGGCCGCCCGGCCGGCGCTCCCCCGGTCTATTCGGCCGCCCCGCCGCAGGGCCCGGTGATGTCGCCGGATGATCCCCGCTACGGGCGTCCCGCTGGCAGCCCCGTTTATTCGGCTGCGCCGCAGGGTCCCGTGATGTCGCCCGACGATCCCCGCTATGGCCGGCCCGCCGGCCCGCCGCCGGTGATCTATGCCGACCGTCCGGCCCAGGCGCCCGCCAATGACGGCTTGCGTCCGCCGGAGGCGGTCGGTGGTCCCCCCGCGACCGGAACGGTCCAGTCCGGCCAGCCGCCCGTCGGCGCCGATGGCCGGCCGATGACGATTGCTTCGCTGCCGCCCGAGGAGCAGCCCGACGCTGCCCCGGCGCAGTTGCCGCAGAACCTGCGCCGCCAGGAGGTCTCGTTCCAGACCAAGGAGCCCGCCGGCACCCTCGTGGTCGATACCCCGAACACCTACCTCTATTACGTGCTCGGCAATGGCCGCGCGATCCGCTACGGCGTCCGCGTCGGCCGCGACGGC
Source organism: Bradyrhizobium cajani (assembly GCF_009759665.1). Lineage (GTDB taxonomy): Bacteria > Pseudomonadota > Alphaproteobacteria > Rhizobiales > Xanthobacteraceae > Bradyrhizobium > Bradyrhizobium cajani. The sequence continues at coordinate 19,894 of NZ_WQNE01000002.1, read as the reverse complement.
TTCACCTGGACCGGCGTGCAGAAGATCACCCGCAAGGCCGAATGGCCGGATTGGCATCCGCCGACCGAGATGATCGAGCGTCAGCCCTATCTGCCGCGCTTCATGGCCGGCGGCCCCGGCAATCCGCTCGGCGCCCGCGCGATGTATCTCGGCTCGACCGTCTACCGCATCCACGGCACCAACCAGCCCTCGACGATCGGCAAGTTCGTCTCGTCGGGCTGCATCGGCATGCTGAACGAGGACGTCTCCGACCTGTTCGATCGCGTCAAGGTCGGCACCCGTGTGGTGGTGTTGCCGGGTGGCCCTGCGCCGGGAACGGCGACCGCTTCCGCCGCGCCGACGACCGGTGCCGCCGCGCCGGCTCCAATGTCCGCCCAGGCGGGTCCGGTGCCGGGCACCCAGCCGACCGTGGTGCCGCCGCTGCCCGCGCCGGTCACCGTGCGCTGAACCGGCCGACAATTATCCGACTGACGAGCGGCGCGTGTGCTTCGGCCCACGCGCCGCTTTCGTTTGGTCCCTGCCTGTCCGGCGAGTCTGCATTCGCCCCGTTGAATCCTCGCCTGCGTCGACTACCTGCCGGGGTGGTTGCAACGAATTCGAGGAGCGCGCGATGCGGATCTTTGTTGCGGGCGCGACCGGTGCCGTGGGACGTCACCTCGTTCCCATGTTGGTCGGCAAAGGGCACGAAGTTGTCGGTTCCACGCGAAATCCAGCGAAAGCCGATATCCTCAGGCGGATGGGCGCGGAACCGATCGTCGCCGATGGTTTGGATGCGACAGGTCTGCGCGCAGCCGTGATGTCGGCACGTCCCGAGGTGGTGATCCACGAGATGACCGACCTCGCGACAGCGACCGACCTTCGGCATTTTGATCGCGCATTTGCCAGGACCAACGAGCTGCGCACGCGCGGCACCGACATCCTGCTGGCGGCCGCGCGCGAAGCCGGCGCGCGGCGCTTCGTTGCGCAAAGCTTCTGTGGCTGGACGTTCAGCCGCTCCGGAGGAGCGGACAAGACCGAGACGGATGAGCTCGATCCGCATCCGCCTGAGGAGCTGCGCCGCACGCTCGAGGCGATCCAGTATCTCGAGCGGACGGTCAAGGCGTCGGCAGCCCCGGAGGGGATCGTCCTGCGCTACGGGTTCTTTTATGGCGCCGAGACCGGCACCTTGTCGCCCGCGATGCTCGATCAGCTCTGGCGCCGACGGGTGCCGCTCATCGGCGACGGTGGCGGCGTCTGGTCGTTCATCAACACCGAGGATGCTGCCTCCGCCACGGTGGCGGCGATCGAGCGCGGCCTTCCGGGCAGCGTCTATAACATCGTCGACGACGATCCGGCGCCAGTCCGGGAGTGGCTGCCGGCGCTGGCGGAGCTGCTGGGTGCCGGGCCGCCGTTTCATGTTCCGGCCTGGCTCGGCAGGCTGCTCGCCGGCGAACACATGGTGGCGATGATGACGCAAGTGCGCGGCGCGTCCAATGCCAAGGCGAGGCGCGAGCTCGGATGGCAGCCGGCGCACCCGTCGTGGCGCCAGGGATTCGCCGAACTCGCAAAGATGTCAGGAGCCCACCGCTCTGCGGCGTGAGGCGGCTCCCTCAGGCCAGCTTGCGCGGCAGCTCGCTGCCCCTGGTGAAGGCGTCGATCGCCTCGACCATCTGGCCGTAATGGATGCGCAAGCCGTCCTCGGTCGCGTAGCCGAGATGCGGCGTCAGCACGAGATTGTCGAGCTTGCGGAAGGGATGGTCGACCGGCAGCGGCTCGACCGAATAGACGTCGATGCCGGCGCCTGCGATCTTCCTTTTCTGCAAGGTCTCCAGCAGCGCCTGCTCGTCCACGATCGGCCCGCGTGCTGTGTTGACGAGGAAGGCGGTCGGCTTCATCCGCGCGAGATCGGCGCGGCCCACCAGCCCACGCGAGCGCTCGCTCAGCACCACGTGGATGGTGACGATGTCGGCCCTGGCGAACAGCTCCTCCTTGGTGGCATAGCCGACGCCGGCGTCCTTGCACTTCTCCGGCGTGAGGTTCGGGCTCCAGGCGATCACGTTCATGCCGAATGCTTTGGCGATGCCCGCCATCTTGCTGCCGAGCTTGCCGAGCCCGACGATGCCGAGCGTCAGCCCCTCGATCTCGACGCCGGCAAAGGTCTGCCACGGCTCGCCCGCATGCATGCGCGCATTCTCGCGGCCGATGCCGCGGGTCAGCTCGAGGATCAGGCCCATGGCCAGCGGGGCGGTCGGATCGCGCGAATATTGCGTGCCGCCAACGGCGATGCCGCGCGCCTTGGCGGCCTCCATGTCGATCGAGGCGTTGCGCATGCCGGAGGTCAGGAGCAGCTTCAGCTTCGGCAGCTTGTCGAACAGGCTCTTGGGAAACGCGGTCCGCTCGCGCATCGCGCAGACGATATCGAAGTCGGCCAGCGCGGCGGCCGCGGCCTGCTCGGAGGCGAAGGGATGGCTGAACACGGTGACGTCGATGCGGTCCGACAGTTTCGGCCAGTCGGCGACGTCGAGGGCGATGTTGAAATAGTCGTCGAGAATTGCACAGCGCAGCCGCGTCATCAGCATTCATCCATGGCGAGAGGTGACGACGCCAGGCGAGGGCGCCCTCGTCGGAACCGGGCCATGGTTGCGCGCAATCACGCCGGCGCGCAAGCCGTTCGCATCTTCAAAAATCCGATAGGAGAGACGGTTCAGAGGTCGCGTTGCTTCAGGCGGAACGGCGCATCCATGCCGTGCTTGGCGCGCCAGGCCGGGCCGGGGCCGCGCATGTAGTGCAGCTCGGGCCGGTACGGGTTGAAGGCGGTGACGAAGAAGCGCTTCCAGAAGCTCTTGATGTCCGAGACGAACCCGGAGACGTGTCCGCCTTCTGCCGGAACAGGAAGAGAATTGGTCTCGATCAGAGCCATGATGCGGCCTCGCTGTTCTCCCCGCTCGTTCTGCGCGGGTGACACTTTTTTCAGCGCCGAGGCGAGCTTTGGCCTGCTTTATTAAAAAATGGTTTCAATTGTCCGGATTGGCGTCAGGATGGTGACCGTCCCGTATTCATCCGTGGTGAACGGACGGAAAACGTTGCCCTTTGGGGGCGGGATCGCTACATCGGCGGCAAGCAAATCTCCTCAAATCGAAGGTATTCGGGACCGATGGCGCGCCAGTTCATCTATTTCATGCAGGGCCTGACCAAGAGCTACCCGACCCGGAAGGTGCTCGATAACATCCATTTGAGCTTCTACCCGGACGCCAAGATCGGCGTGCTCGGCGTCAACGGCTCGGGCAAGTCGACCCTGCTCAAGATCATGGCCGGCCTCGACAAGGAATACACCGGCGAGGCCTGGGTCGCCGAGGGTGCCCGCGTCGGCTATCTCGAGCAGGAGCCCCATCTCGACCCCGCGCTGTCCGTGCGTGAGAACGTGATGCAGGGCGTCGCCAAGCAGAAGGCGATCCTCGACCGCTACAACGAGCTTGCGGTCAACTATTCCGACGAGACCGCCGACGAGATGACCAAGCTCCAGGACGAGATCGAGGCCCAGGGCCTCTGGGATCTCGACAGCAAGGTCGATCAGGCCATGGACGCGCTGCGCTGCCCGCCCGACGATGCCGATGTGACGAAGCTCTCGGGCGGCGAGCGGCGCCGCGTCGCGCTGTGCCGCTTGCTGCTCGACCAGCCCGAGCTCTTGCTGCTGGACGAGCCGACCAACCATCTCGACGCCGAGTCGGTGTCGTGGCTGGAAGGACACCTGCGCAACTATCCCGGCGCGATCCTGATCGTCACCCACGACCGCTACTTCCTCGACAACGTCACGGGCTGGATCCTCGAGCTCGATCGCGGCCGCGGTATTCCCTACGAGGGCAACTACTCGTCCTGGCTGGTGCAGAAGCAGAAGCGCCTGGAGCAGGAGGGGCGTGAGGACGCCGCGCACCAGAAGACGCTGGCCCGCGAGCAGGAATGGGTGGCGTCCTCGCCGAAGGCGCGCCAGGCCAAGTCCAAGGCGCGCTACCAGCGCTATGAGGAACTGCTCAAGCAGGCCAGCGAGAAGCAGACCCAGACTGCACAGATCATCATTCCCGTCGCCGAGCGCCTCGGCGCCAACGTGGTCGATTTCGAAACCCTCAGCAAAGGCTATGGCGATCGCCTTCTGATCGACGATCTCACCTTCAAGCTGCCGCCCGGCGGCATCGTCGGTGTGATCGGTGCCAACGGCGCCGGCAAGACCACGCTGTTCAAGATGATCACCAAGCAGGAAACGCCGGACAAGGGCACGATCACGGTCGGCGAAACCGTGCATCTCGGCTATGTCGACCAGTCGCGTGATGCGCTCGACGGCAAGAAGACCGTGTGGGAGGAGATCTCCGGCGGCAACGAGCTGATCCTGCTCGGCAAGAAGGAAGTGAACTCGCGCGGCTATTGCTCGTCGTTCAACTTCAAGGGCGCCGACCAGCAGAAGAAGGTCGGTGCGCTCTCAGGCGGTGAACGCAACCGCGTGCATCTCGCCAAGATGCTGAAGTCCGGCGCCAACGTGCTGCTGCTCGACGAGCCGACCAACGATCTCGACGTCGATACGCTGCGTGCGCTCGAAGAGGCGCTGGAGGATTTCGCCGGCTGCGCCGTCATCATCAGCCATGATCGCTGGTTCCTCGACCGCATCGCGACCCACATCCTCGCCTTCGAGGGCGACAGCCACGTCGAATGGTTCGAGGGCAACTTCCAGGACTACGAGAAGGACAAGATGCGCCGGCTCGGCCAGGACAGCATCATCCCGCACCGCGTGAAGTACAAGAAGCTGACGCGGTGATTTCGGCATGATGCGGCGGGCACTCATCGCTGCGGTGATCGCGGTCACCTGCGGCTGGTCGCCCGCCCGCGCCGCCGATGCCGCCTTCACGCAGTTCATCGCTTCGCTCTGGCCGGAGGCGCAGGCTGCCGGTGTGTCGCGCAAGACGTTCGACGAGCAGACGCGCGGGCTCGAGCCCGACTACAAGCTGCCCGACCTGATTCTGCCGGGACGGCCCGCGACCGGCGCGCCGTCGCAGGCCGAGTTCGTGCAGGTGCCGGCGGACTACGTCAGGGAGGCCTCGATCGCGCGGCTTGCGGGCGAAGGGCAGCGGCTGCTGCAAAAGTATCGGCCGGCGCTGAGCGAGATCGAGAAGAGCTCCGGTGTACCGGCGACCGTCATGCTCGCGATCTGGGGCCGCGAGACCGATTATGGCCGCTACACGCTGCCTTACGATCTCGTCCGCGTGCTGGCGACGCAGGCCTATGTCGGCCGTCGCAAGGACACCTATCGGGGCGAGTTCATCCTCTCGCTGAAGCTCCTCGGCGAGGGCGTGGTGACGCGCAAGGACATGCGCTCGTCCTGGGCCGGTGCGACCGGCCTCACGCAGTTCCTGCCGTCCGAATATTACAAGCATGGCGTCGATTTCGACGGCGACGGCCGCATCGACATCTGGCATTCGGTGCCGGATGCGCTGGCCTCGGCGGCGCAGCAGCTCGTCAACAAGGGCTGGCAGAGCGGCCTGCGTTGGGCCTATGAGGTGCAGGCGCCGGCCAAGGTGGATTGCACCACCGGCGTGCCCGAGGTGACGAAGCCGATCGGCCAGTGGCTGCGCGAGGGCTTTGTGCCGGTACGTGGACAAAGGCTCAGTGCCGCCGAGCAGGCGCAGCCGGCATCGCTGCTCCAGCCGGAGGGCATTTATGGCCCGGCGTTCCTGACCACGAAGAACTACTTCGTCATCAAGGAATACAATTTCTCCGACCTCTACGTGCTGTTCGTCGGCCATCTCAGCGACCGCATGACCAGCCCGCAGCCGTTCGCCACGCCCTGGTCGGCGTCCAAGCAGTTGCGCACCAGTGACGTCGAGACGATGCAGCGCGGGCTGACGCGCGTCGGGCTCTACAAGGACAAGATCGACGGCAAGGCCGGCATGCAGACGCGCGCTGCGCTCGGCGCCTATCAGAAGTCGGCCGGGCTAAAGGTCGATTGCTGGCCGAGCGAGGAGGTGCTGCGCTCGATCCAGGCGGCGCGATGAGCATGATCCGGAAAAGTGCGAAGCGGTTTTCCGACAAGATCATGCTCAAAAGGTAGTCCAAGGCATCCGCATCGCGCTCTTGCACGAGATCAAAAGAAAAAAGCCCGGCCGATGGTCTCGGCCGGGCTTCGATCGCGGCGCGGACGCGCCCTGCGATCAGATCAGTAGCAGACGCGAACCGGGCGGACGACCCAGCCGTAACCGTCCCAATAGCGCTGGCGCTGCCAGTAGCAGGGCGGGGGCGGCGGGCCCGGCTCGGCGACGTAAACGGGACCGCCATAGGCCGGACGGCTCGACGCGATGGCGCCGCCGACGATGGCGCCGCCGATCAGGCCCGCTGCGATACCGGCGCCAATGTTGTCGCCAGCTTTCGCGGGCGGAGTGGCGGTCACCAGCGAACCGGCGACCGTCGCAACCGTGAGGGCGGCAACTAAAGTCTTCTTCATGCTCTTGGCTCTCCTGGGAGATGGACGTCCCTTGTTAGGAGCATCCGGGTTTCAAAGGTTCACGCACACTCTGATGAAATTGGCCGTTGGGCTAGGAAGCGCGCAAATGGTCAATCCACGGTAAACGCACACGGAGCTGTGACGAGAAAAAGCGGTCTTTTTCAGGCCCTGAGATGAACGGCGCATCCGCAGAGAACCGGTTCAGGGCGACTTTAGCCGCAGACTCTGACGCGGCGGACGCGCCAGGCATAGCCGTCCCAGAAGCGCTGCTTCTGCCAGACACAGCCATCGCCATAATAGTCGTCGGCGACGTAGCCCGGTCCCGGCGCGTAGTAGCGGGGCGGATAGTAGCCCCGTTCGTAATACCCATAGCCGGGTCCCGGTCCGTAATAATACGGAGAGGCCAGCGCGCCGCCGACAATGGCGCCGCCGATGATCCCGGCCGCAACGCCGGCCGCGACTCCGCGCTGCGCATGGGCCGGTGTGCCGGCCGTCAGGGCCAGGGTGGCGACGGCAGCGACCGCCAGGAGCGACTTCTTCATTGGCTTCAACCTTTCACACAAACACGCGGGAACTCTTTGGGGCGTAAGGTTCCATACTTCGTTTGAATGATCAATGAACGGCACCTTTGCCGGGGGCGACCAATTAATATGGACCGTGGCTTCACTGGGAAGGCGAACGATGGGCAACGCGATGATGAACACCTTGATCGCTGCCGGGGTCATTTTCGCGATCGGCTATGGCTGGTTCACCCATCTCCAGAACCGCGGCCGGCGCCGCTCCCGCGCAGCGGCCGGCAGCGACGGCGGTAGTGGCGGCGACAGCTATTCGGGGACGAGCGACGGCTTCTCGCTGGGAAGCTGGTTTTCGAGCGACAGTTCGGGAAGCTCAACTGACGGCAGCAGCTGTTCCAGCAGCGATAGCGGCAGCAGTGGCGGGGACTGCGGAGGCGGCGGCGATGGTGGCGGAGGAGGCGGTGGTGGCGACTAGGTTCGCCGCAATCTTGATCCAGCGCAACGGCTTGTTTTAGAGCCGTTCTAGGCTGTTTCCGGGCCAGTTTGGAATAGCTTCAAATACCGGTTTTTCCCTTTGCATCCGGACGGGCCGTTAAATATCGATGATGGCGCATCACCGAAGGGCCTGCCGCTTCCATGATCGTTTGTTCCTGTAACGTGCTGAGCGATGACGATATCCGCGCTGCCGTCGCCGAGTCCGACGACGCCGTGCGCCATGCCAAGCAGGTCTATGGATGCCTCGGCTGCAGCGCCGAATGCGGCCGCTGTGCCCGGACGATCAAGACCATCATCGACGAAGCGCTTGGCCCCTGCGCCAAGTCCTGCTGTGCCGGCTGCCCGCACAGCCACACCGTTGCGGCCAATGACGAGATGGCCCAACCCGCCCAGTTCGCCTTGGCGGCCTGCTGAAATCTTCCGCACGTTCGGCTGAGCTTTTCCCCGGCCGCGTCGCCGTAGCCGGTTGCCCCCGTTCGCAAACTCATTTAGAAGCATTCTAAATCGGTTTAGGGCCGATTTGGTCTGCAAGAGCTGGAGTGAACCATGCAGGGCGACCCGAAAGTCATCGACTATCTCAACAAGGCGCTGCGTCACGAGCTGACTGCGATCAACCAGTACTGGCTGCATTACCGCTTCCTCGACAATTGGGGCCTCCTGGACATGGCCAAGGTCTGGCGCAAGGAATCGATCGAGGAGATGGAGCACGCCGACAAGCTCACCGAGCGCATCCTGTTCTTCGACGGCTTTCCGAACATGCAGGTGCTCGATCCCCTGCGCATCGGCCAGAACGTCAAGGAGATCATCGAGTGCGATCTCGCCGCCGAGATGAGCGCGCGCGCGCTCTATCAGGAAGCGGCGACCTACTGCCACAGCGCCAAGGACTACGTCACGCGCGACCTGTTCGAGAAGCTGATGAGTGATGAGGAGCATCACATCGACTTCCTCGAAACCCAGCTCGACCTGATCGGCCGTATCGGCCTCGAGCTCTACACCCAGAAGCATGTCGGCGGGCTCGAGGGCGAGGGGCATTAGGCTTAAGGCTCCGCTCTCTCCATTCGTCATGGCCGGGCTTGTCCCGGGCATCCACGTGTTGCCGCACGACGAAGGCGTGGATGCCCGGGTCAAGCCCGGGCATGACGGTCTGTTTGCGGAACGAACGCCGCCTACAATTGCTCCTTGTAGCGCTCTTCCACGACCGCCTGACTGTCCGGCTCACCGAGGCTGGTCTGCTCGTGGATGATTTCGGTGATGCTCGGCATCACCGAGCGTTGCACCTTCTCCGACGACCATAGCTTCGAGCGCATCAGCGCCTTGCCGCAGTGGAAATAGACTTCGCTGACCGCGACGTTCAGCACCGCGCGCGGCGGCTTGCCGAATTCCACCATCGCGGCGAGCAGATCCGGATCGGCCGACAGCGTGCCGCGCCCGCCGACGCGCAGCGTCTCGTCGATGCCGGGCACGAAGAACAACAGATGCACGAAGCCCGAGCCTTCGACGACGTTCCGGAAACTGTCGATCCGGTTGTTGCCCGAGCGGTCGGGCATCAACAACTGGTTGGGGCCGGCGACATGGACGAAGCCGATGCTGCCGCCGCGCGGCGAGGCGTCGACGCTGCCGTCAGCGCCCGACGTCGCGAGCACGCAGAACGGCGACATTTCGATGAACTTCTTCGCATGCGCATCGATCGCCGGTCGCGCTTTCGCGATCACGCGCGGGCTCGGCTTGGCATAGATGGTGGCGAGGTCTTCGGCGCAAAGATCGGTCAACGGCGTGCCTCCGCATCAGATTGGCCTGAAGCTATCCGATCAGGTGCCTCCAGCCAACGAAATCCGTCACGATGCGCTAGACCGCATCCGCCGGCACGAAGCAGCTGATGATGATGGCGCCGCGATGGTGGACGTACCACACCACGGCCTGGCCGACCGGATTGCCGCGGTCGCGGATGATGGCGCGCTCGGGCACCTCCATCCATTGTCCCTCGATCGGCACCCAATAGGTTCCGCCGCGCACGTCGTAGTCGGTGCGATGGCCGTCGGAGATGTCACAGCAGGGCACGCCGTTCGGCGCGATCACGCTCTTGAACCAGGCGCGGATGTCGGGCGAGACGTGATCATATTGCCCGTTGTCGAACGCGAACGCAGCGCTCGTCAGCGCCGTCGTCGCGGCCAGCCAAACGCACAGTGCGAGCCTGTGCATGCGATTCCTCCTCATCGCGCGTTTGCCATCTGCACGCGATTGTCTCGCGCCTCGATTCGCCTCGTCGACCCGATTAAGCCCGAGCTGTCCGCGCAATGCATGCTCAAATAATATGCGGCGCGAGGGGCGCCGCATATGATGCGCTGCGATATGAATGGTCCGCCGGTTTACCTCGTCCGCTGCGGCGCGGTTTGCAGCAATTGCCGGACCTGCTCGCTGTAGAATTTCGCGTTGCCGGTGGTGCCGTGGCCGCGCGTCTCCGTGCTTGCGGGGATGAGATACAGCTTGCCGTTCTTGACCCGCTTCATCGCCGCGTCCGTGATGCCGGTCTCGGGCGGGTTGCGCTCGTCGTCGGCGGAATTGATCAGCAGCAGCGCGGCCTCGATCTGTTCCAGCTTCTCGCCGGCATTGTAGTCGTGCGAGGATTCCCACTGATAGACGAAGTCATTGGCATCCGCCGTGATCGGCGTCGCCAGCCGATCGTCGACGATCTTGTCGGCCTTCGCCGCAGTCGGCGCCTGCGATTGATAGGCCAGCGTGCCGCCGATGCTGGCGATACCGTAGGCGGTGATCGCGTATTTCATCATGCGCGGCTGGCTGGTGTAGTTGCCGCCATTGTAGTCGGGATCGTTGCGGATGGTGTCGAGCATGATCCGTCGCAGCATCCAGTTGCGGGACGCCATCTCAGTGGGCTGCGAGGCCATCGGGATCAGCGCGTCCATCACCTTCGGATATTTCTCGCCCCACAGCCAGGTGTGCATGCCGCCCATCGAATTGCCGATGACGAGGCGCAGATGCTTGACGCCGAGGCCTTCAGTCACCAGGCGATACTGCGCCTCGACCATGTCGTCGTAATCGTATTTCGGGAAGCTCGTCTTCATCCCGTCGGACGGCTTTGACGATTTGCCGTGGCCGATGCTGTCTGGAATGATGATGTAGTATTTGGCGGCATCGAGCGGCTGCCCCGCGCCGAACAGCTCGCCGGCAAAGGAAGGCGACAGCATGCTCGCGCCGGAGCCGCCGGTGCCGTGCAGCACCAGCACGGGCTGGCCGATCGGATCGCCGATTGTCGTGTAGTGCAGCCGCAGTTCCGGCATCACCTCGCCGGTGTGGAACTTGAAGTCTTTGGCGATCCAGTCGCCTTGCTTGGGTGATGGATAGTCGGCGGCGACGGCCGCGGTTGAAATGGACAGCAGGACGGCCGACAGCGCCGTGCAGAAAGCTCTCATGTTCCTCTCCCCAAGCGGCTCGTATTCGGGTGGCCGCGTTGCCGCGGACCTTAGCAGAACTGCGCGGGAGGATGTAGGATTTGGACGTCGCCGATCGTCCTTGAGGGAAACATCCGGAGAGAGTGCATGTGCCGTAACATCAAGACGCTGTTCAACTTCGAGCCGCCGGCGACGGAGGACGAGATCCACGCCAGCGCGCTCCAGTTCGTGCGCAAGCTGTCCGGCTTCAACAAGCCGTCGCAGGCCAATGAGGAGGTGTTCGAGCGCGCAGTGGCGGAGGTGTCGGACGCCGCGCGGCGGTTGCTGGCCTCGCTGCACACCCACGCGCCGGCGCGGGATCGCGAGGTCGAGGCCGAAAAGGCGAAGGAGCGCTCGCGATTGCGCTTTGGCTAAAGCATGATCCGGAAAAGTGCGCAGCGGTTTTCCGAAAAGATCATGCTCAAGCAACAACCTAAAGCGCGATGACGATTCATCCCAATCTCATCGCGCTTTAGCAGCTCCAGCGGACCGTTCCGTGATCTGGCTCACGGTATCGGGCGCGTCAGCCTGCGACGATGTCTGCCGGGGTTATGACAGCCCGGAGCACGATCATGAGCCGCCCCCTTCTTCACCTGAAAGCAGGTGCCATCGCCTTCACGCTGCTGTGGACCGCGTGGATGATGTGGTGGAGCGCGCCTTACAGCAGCGCCAACCTCGTCATCCTGTCGCTGCTCGGCACCGTGGTCGGTTATCTCTGGTATCGCGCCATGCGCTGGCAGTTCGAGCGCATGGGCATGCTGCCGCGCAAGGATGATTCTTCGAGGGCATCCTGATCGTTGTGCGTGTCTTGACGCGGTGCGGCGCGCCGCGACTGCTAAAGCGCGATGAGATTGGGACGAATCGTCATCGCGCTTTAGGTTATTGTTTGAGCATGATCTTTTCGGAAAACCGCTTCACACTTTTCCGGATCATGCTCTAGTGGTCGTGCTTCTTCTTTTTCTTCTTTTTCTTGCGATCGTCGCCGTCGCTGCCGCCGCTCTCGTCGTCGTCGAGAGGCTCGTCAGTCTCCTGCACAGCGGCCTCCAGCGCCTCGCGCTCGGCGGCTTCACGCTCGCGCTGGCGGCGGCGCTCGTCCCAGGCGTCGAAGAGCTGCTCGAGCCACGGCAGCACCTGTTCGATCGGGGGCAGCTGACCGGCCGGCCCGGGCTCGCCGCGCGGGCCTTGTGGTCCGACAGGCCCCTGCGCGCCGGCCGCTCCGCGCGGACCGATCTCGCCCTGCTTGCCTTGCGGCCCGGGCTTGCCTGCCGGTCCCGCCTTTCCGAGCGGGCCCGGCTTGCCCTGCGGCCCCGGCTTGCCGCGTGCGCCGTCCGGCCCGCGCCGACCCGGATGACCCTGCGGTCCCGGCCGTCCCGGCTCGCCTTGCCGCCCGCGCGCTCCCTGGGGTCCCTGCCGTCGTCCCTGATCGTCTGCCACGCCACTGCTCCCTCTAGCGGAAGCAAGCTACTTAGCGGCGTTTGACGACAGCAGCAATTCCGCCGGCCCATTGCGCCGGGCTTGATCAACATCAATCGATGGCGCGAGGCGGCGTGTCATTGATCGCGCACGGCCACAATCCTCGCGAGGAGCGACCGATGCGCGCAGCGTGGAAGATCCTTTGCTTGTCGGCAGTCGTCCTGGCCGCTGCGCTCGGCCTTGCCCACCTGCTCGTGCCAGACATCGAGCCGATCGCCTTTGCCGAGGAGCCGCAGCCGTTATGGGCTGTTATGACGGCCTTCATGCTCTGCGCCATCGAGCTGATCGCGGCCGCGGTCGCGGTCTTCTCGATGGCGTTCCTCGTCGGCAGCTTGATGCGGCACGAACTGCGTCGCCCGTCACCAAGCGCGCAATCGCCCCAGGTGTCGCAGCCGGAATGATTCGCTCGCGCTAGTCCTGATAAGCGGGCACGTCAGCGCCGGAGGCGGCGTAGAGCCTGATCTTGTTGCGCAGCGTGCGGACCGAAAGGCCGAGCACACGTGCGGCGCGCGTGCGGTTGCCGTCGCAGCGGGCGAGCGTCTGGAGCACGAGCTCGCGCTCGACCTCGTCGACGGTCGCGCCGATCAGAAGCGGAACGATCTGGTTTGGAGCAAGAAATTGTGCGTCCGGTCCGGACGCAGCGACATGAACAGTGGTCATCAACACACCTCCCGACCAACGCCCGCCCCCCTCTATGGAAGCGGATCGAGAACAAACGACCCCCAAGCCGTAGATCCACGGTGGTCCGGTTTGGTTAATGAAGGGTTAACCGCGGGCGTTCGCACCAATTGACCTTGGGATTGCCGCGAAGCCGCCGCGATTGGCGCGGGCGAGCGGTGTCCTCACACCGTTCGATAGCCGCCGTCCACCATCACGATCGTTCCGGTGACGTAGGCCGACAGGTCCGATGCAAGGAAGATCGCGGGGCCGACGATGTCCTCGGGCTTGCCGGTGCGCGCCAGCGGGGTGTGGTCGACGAAGGCCTGCACCAGCGCCGGATTGGTCGCGCGCACATGGGCGTTGATGTTGGTTTCGATGAAGCCCGGCCCGATCGCGTTGACGCGCACGCCATCCTTGCCGAGCTCGACCGCGAGCGCCTTTGTGAAGCCGAGCACGCCGTGCTTGGAGGTGGTATAGGCCGCCGAGCTCGGCGTGCGCAGATGCACGAAGGACTGGATCGAGCCGATATTGACGATGCGGCCCTTGCTCGCGCGTAAGGGTGCGAGGAAGGCCTGCGTCATGTTGAAGACGCCGTTGAGATTGAGCGAGATGATGTCGTTCCAGTCCTTCGCCACGGTCTCCGTTTCCGCGGTGAAGGCGTTGCGGCGGGTGATGCCGGCATTGTTGACGAGGATCGAGACCTGCCCGACCTTGTCGGCGACCTGCTTCGCCAGCGCAAAGCAGTCTTCACGCCTTGTCACGTCGAGCGCAAAGCTCTCGGCCTTGGCGCCGGCCTTGCGGATCTCCTGGGCGGCTTCCGCGACCGTGTCGGCATTGACGTCGAGCAGCACGACCTGCGCGCCTTCCCGCGCGTAGCCGGCCGCGATGGCCCGGCCGATGCCGGAACCGGCGCCGGTGACGACGGCGATGTGGTTTGCAAGCAATGCCATGACAATTTCCTCCCGTTTTCGTTTCGAAGTTTCATGAAAGGCTAACTCGAAATTAAGGGGTCGGAAACGGCGGCCTTGGCATACTGATCTTCATTGCTAAACGTTGCGCGCATGATGGAACGGCTTGAATCCTGGAAACTCGGTCTCGAACGCCTGCGGTCGGCGCAATCCGCCGACTGGGCCGAGGCCGACCGGCTCGTTGCCGAGATCGTGCGGATGAGCAGTGACGTCACGCTGCGCCACGCGGCAGAGCAGGCGCTTCCCGTGCTGCGCCAGGCCGTGAACAACGACGATCACGGCGTCACGCTGGCGGCGCAGCGCCGCATCGGCGTGGTTCTCGATGTCGTTCACGAGCTCACCGCGCCGCGCTTCGGTCGCCGCAACGCCATGCCGAAGAAGCTTTCAAGCGAGGATCGGGCGCGCAAGGTGCTCGGCCTGCCGCTCGCCGTGCAGCTCACTTGCGAGGACATCAACCAGGCCTATCGCCGCGCGGCCAAGGGCATGCATCCCGACCGTGGCGGCAGCGCGCAGGCCTTCATCGACCTCGCCGCCGCGCGCGACGTCCTGATCCATCCCGGCGCACACAAGGACGCGTGAGAGCGACAAGCGATATGTCGTAGGGGTCGGCAAAGGCACGACGCGCCGTGCCCACCATCATCTATAAAAACAACCGGGCAAGGACGCTGGCGTCCTTGCCCGGCTCTTCGTCCGCCGATCGAAATCTTACCAGGCGCACTGCCCGCTCTTGAGCGCGGCATCCTTCATCGCGAGCGCGTCGATGAACGTCGGCACCGTGGCGCTGGCACGATGATAGCCGGCCGGCCACGGCGTGGTCGGGATGCTGTCGTCCCAGATCTGGCAGAAGCCGGTGTCCTGCCAACGGATCAGATGATAGCTGGCTTCCGCAGGGCTCGCGGCGACGAACGCAGTGACGGCAAGACCCGCGGCAGCGCACAGCACGGAAATACGACGCATGATCAGCTCCTCAAAATGAATGATGTGATGCGCCTCCCGACAATGATGGGGAGGGGTGGCGGGGCGCTTTTGGGGATGCGCCCCGAACAAGATGTGAGTAGTTCCGCACAGCGATCAGGTTCAAAGCGCCCGCGCGGGAAAACGCATGATCCCGGCCGGAAGAACGGCGCGCCTCTGCAAAAAAGAAGAGGGCGGATGGCTCGCGCCACCCGCCCCTCACATCCGATCCGTCGTGCAGCGCTCAGAGCGTGCAGCGGCGCTCCGAGCGCATCTTGATCTGAAGGTCGGAGGCTTCCTGGAAGGTCGGGAGCGGCTTGCTGACGACCTTGTAAGTCGACACGCCCCACTCGAACGGCTTGTACTTCAGGTCCTCGTTCCAGACCTGGCAGATGCCGGTGTTGTCCCAGCGGATCACGTAATAGCCGACCTTCGCCGAGGCCGGCGCGGCAAGGACGGACGTGGCGATGCCGGCAGCGGCACAGAGCGCGAGAACGCGACGCATGAAGTATCTCCTTGTGGGGGAAGTGGGATCCGAAAAATTCGTGCGGGAAAAGCAGGTCCTTTGCAAGCCGGGGAGCCGCCGTTCACGGACATGTCAGACGCCGCCGGGCATTTGGTCCGGCCGCGTGCCCGACAAGCCACACCCGCTCGGCGCGGCTCATTTCGAAAGCGCCGCCACCGCCTCGATCTCGATCAGCATCTTCGGATCGGGCAGCGCGTGCACCACGCAGGTGGTGCGCGCCGGATAGGGCGGCGGGCCGAAGGCGCCGGCATAGAGCGCGTTCATGGCGGCGACGTCGGAGGCGCGGGTCAGGAGCACGTTGACCTTGACGAGGTCGCGGAACGTCGCGCCGGTTTCGTCCAGCACGCGCCTGATGTTGATGACGACGTTCTTGAACTGCGGCTCGAAGCCATCGGGCAGGGCGCCGTCGGCGTCGAAGCCGGGAATGCCGGAGACGAACAGGAGATCGCCGACACGCGTGGCAAAGGACAGCGGCGGCGCCTTGACGTGCGGCGGGGGCGCAAAATGCTGGATCGGCATGGGATCACCTCGCAAGGTAAGGCTGAGACCCATCAGCGTAGCGGCAGGCGAGGGGCGCTCCAACAGGAAATGCGAAAACAACCCCATGCACAGTAGAAAAGAGCAACGTTGTCAGCGCGTTCGGAAATACAGAAAAAGAATTTGACTCGTCGGGCAAAACACCGGCAGAATGGCATGATGGCGATGGTGTCGGCGGGCGCGCTGCTTCGCGTCTCTCACGTGCGGCAGGGCCATCGCAGATGGCTTCCCGGCGGCGGCCTGAGCGCACGCCTCGTCCTTCGAGACGACCGCTTCCAGCGGTCTCCTCAGGATGAGGCTCGATTGGCGTCGGTGCCCGTTGAAACTGCTGCCACGCACTCCGTCCTCATCCTGAGGAGCCCGCATGAAGCGGGCGTCTCGAAGGATGGCCTCCCGCCTCTCCGCCCCCATCATTTTGCCGCCGCGATCCATCGGATAGATTTGTCGCGTCTGATTCGATCCCTCCCTTGAAAAATAGCCCCCGGAGACCCCCATGAAGCTCGCATCCACCGTCCGTGCCGCGCTTGTCGCCGTCGCCGCCCTTGCCGGCCTCTCGACCGCGGCCCAGGCCGACAGCGGTTTCGTGACGCTGACGATCTACAAGGCGGGCTGGATCATCGGCGGTTCCGGCGGCTCGGGCGTGCTGAACTTCCGTGGCCGCTCCTATGGACTCTCCACCGGCGGGCTCGACTACGGCCTCGTCTTCGGCGGCTCGAAAACCGTGCTGCGCGGCCGCGTCTCCAACATCAATCGCCCCTCGGACGTTGCCGGCGTCTACGGCGCCGCCGGTGCCGGCCTGGCCGTCGGCGCCGGGGCCCGCGCCATCGTGCTCACCAACCAGAAGGGCGCCGTGCTGGAGCTGACGGGAACGCAGGTCGGCCTGATGGCGAATGCGGATCTCAGCGGTCTCGCGATCACGATGCGATAGGGGGCGGTCCCGCCCCACCTTGTAGCCCGCATGAGCGAAGCGATATGCGGGGAGAGTGGCCCCGGATGTCGCTTCGCTCATCCGGGCTACGCTTCCGTCACCGCCGCATGAACTCGCTCGCAATGCGCGACGAGATTTGCGTGCGCATCGACGAACGCTTTCAGCGGCGTCGGAATCGGAAAAAAATAGATGTTGGCGATGAAGCCGTAGATGCCGGCGTCACAGCTGGTCGGCGCCGCGCCATGCACGAAGCCCGCGGCGGGCACGATGTCGGCCAGCACCTCGAGATCGGCCAGCCCCCGCGCGTAGGCCTGCTCGGGCGTGTAGCGGCCGATGCCCTGGTAATGATAGCGCTGCGCGTTATAGGCCTTGGCCTTGTCCAGCCCTTCGGCGGTGAGCTGCGGATGCTGCGCGATGAAGGCGTCGCGGAAGGCGGGATAATAGCGTTCGTCCTTCCAGCGCGAATACGACATCACCCAGTAGAGATTGTCGAGCATGCGCGTGACGAGGTGATTGGTGCGCCGCTGCTCCGGTGAGAGCAAGGCATCGATGGTGAGGCGATGTTTTGCGGTCACATGCGCGATGATGGTCTCGCTGTCGCCGATGGTCTCGCCGTCGTCGACGATGTAGGGTAGCTGCCCGCGCGGCGCGGCGGAGGCATCGAAGACGTGCTCATGCACGAACGCGACGCCCGCGAGCTTGAAGAAGGCGTAGACCTTGAGGCCGTAACCGTTGTTGTCGGCGACGCCGAACAATTCTGGGTAGGAGTAGAGCGTCAGCATGGGCGGGCTCCTCCGTGTTGGCGCGGCAGCATGCCGGGGCGTTGTGGCGGGCGCAATAGTGGCCTCGTAGCCCGCATCAGCGTCAGCGACATGCGGGACCAGTCTCCCCGGATATCGCTTTCGCTCATCCGGGCTACGCACTACGAACGCGATGCAGCCTGAAACACCGCCAGTTGCGCCTCGAACGCCCGCCTGAACGCCGGCCGCGCCTCGCCGCGGGCGACATAGGCGGCGATATCAGGGTATTCGTCCAGCAGGCCCGATGTGTTCAGCCTGCGCAGCACCGTCACCATCATGAGATCGCCGGCGCTGAACGCGCCGTCGAGCCAGTCGGCGCCGCCGAGACGGCGGGACAATTCGCCGAGCCTGATACGGACGCGCTCCTGGAGCATGGGCAGGCGCTCCGCGTACCAGCTCTTGTCGCGTTCGAACAGCATGGCCATCCCGAGCTCGACGATCGGCGGCTCCAGCGTGCTGAGTGCAGCGAACATCCACGCGATCGCGCGGCTCCTCGCGTTCGCTTCGGTTGGCAGCAGCCCGGGATGACGCTCGGCGATGTGGAGCACGATCGCGCCGGACTCGAACAGCGCGAGATCGCCGTCCTCATAGGTCGGGATCTGTCCGAACGGATGCAGCGTGCGGTGCGCGGGCGCCTTCATCGCCCCGAACGAAACGAGGCGAACGTCATAGGGCTGGCCGACCTCCTCGAGCGCCCAGCGCACGCGCATGTCGCGCGCCTGCCCCTTGCCGCGGTCGGGCGAGCGTTCAAAGGCGGTGATGGTGGGGAGCATCTGGGGCCTCCGGGGTAATCAGGCTTTGCGCCCCAAGGACGAATGGTCGGGGCGGTTTCCGACAGGGTAGCTCGTTTTCCGCGCGGAGCCCGTAGCCCGCATGAGCGAAAGCGACATGCGGGGCAACCGCCGGCCCCGGATATCGCTGTCGCTCATCCGGGCTACGCAACTGCGACGCGTGGAAAAAATCCTTCCCCACATGTCGGAATGCCGTTCCCGGCCTCGTCCTTGGGACGCGGCGGCGTGCGGCCGCGCGTCCGGTCCGAGGCAAAAGGATCTCCGTTCATGACCTCCATCACCCCGTTTCTCTGGTTCGACAACAACGTCCCGGAAGCCGTCGCGTTCTACAAATCGGTGTTTCCCAACGCCAGGGTCGAGACCGTCAGCGATTTCATGGCGGTGTTCGAGCTGGAAGGGCAGCGTTTCAACGCGCTCAATGGCGGGCCGCAATACCGCTTCAACGAGGCGGTGTCGTTCTTGATCAGCGTGGAAACGCAAGGCGAGGTCGACTATTTCTGGCAAGCGCTCACCGCCGACGGCGGCGAGGAATCCCGCTGCGGCTGGCTCAAGGACAAGTTCGGCCTGTCCTGGCAGGTGATCCCGTCAGCGCTCGGCCGCTACCTCGGCGACCCCGACCGCACCAGGGCGAACCGCGTCATGCAGGCCATGCTGGGGATGCGGAAGATCGTGATCGCGGATCTGGACAAGGCGTATGCGGGGTGAGGGGTGGCGTAGGTAGCCGAACCCACGGTGTCGTCCCGGCGAAGGCCGGGACCCATACCGCGTGATCTATCGGTTGCGGCCGGTCGAAGTACCGAACGACGAGTCTGCGCCAAACCTCTCCCTGTGGTTATGGGTCCCGGCCTCCGCCGGGACGACGGCTGAGTATGTGGACCGTCCTCATCCCACCTCACGCCCAATCCACGCCGCAAGCTCGCGCCACGGCTCCAGCGTCCAATGCCCGGACGCAGCACCGGACGGCGAAGACAGCACGAATATCTCCGGCAGACTTCCACCGCGCGGCTGCCGCCCCAGCGCAATCCCGCGCGACGGCCTGCCGTAAAACAAGCTCGCCGCCTTCTTGCTCGTGAACGCAATCGTCCGCGGCCGGTACTTTTCGATCTTCGCCCTGAACCCCGCAACGTCGATCGTCTCCGCCGCGATCTGGCGATCCATCCCGGCGCCCGACTTGGAGAGATCGGTGAAGCCGATCCCGAGCTCGAGCAGCATGGCGAATTCGCCCGGCTGATACCGCCGCGGCGTGATGCCGGCCTCATGGATCGCGCGCCAGAAGCGGTTGCCGGGATGGGCGTAGTAGTGCCCGAGCTCGGCCGAGCGCGTAGAGGCGGCGGTGCC
>NZ_WQNE01000029.1 GCF_009759665.1 Bradyrhizobium cajani | reverse complement strand
GGCGAGACCGCCTCCGCCATCCGCAGCGACCGCGCGATTTGTGCAGCATCACCGCACGGCGTGCATCTCCAGAAACGCCTTCACGCCGGTCACGGCGCCGGTATCGGACGGCACGTAGCCGGGCAGGGTGGCGATGGCGGCGCGGAAATCGGCGCTGCGGATGATCTCGAGGATGCGCTGCATCGGCTTGGTGTCCAGGAAGGCGCGCTTGCAGACGAAGAAATAATCCTCGGTCAGGATGCGGATGAAATCGAGGTTGAAATACCGGGCCGCGGCCTCGACGCCGAAGCTCGCATCCGCCATGCCGCTCGCGACATAGGCCGCGACCGCGGCGTGGGTGAATTCGATCTGCTGCGCGCCGTTGATGCGGCTCTCGTCGATGTCGTTGGCGGCGAGCAGCTGGTCGAACAACAGGCGCGTACCGGAATCATGGTCGCGATTGACGAAGCGGACTTTTGGCCCGGTGAGATCGGCGAGCGAAGCGATGCGCAAGGGATTACCGCGCGCGACCATCAGGCCCATCTCGCGCGTGACGAAACTGATGATGCGGTCCTCGCGCGGATCGAGCCATTCGCGCGCCGCCTTGATGCCTTGTGCCCGCAGCGCGCCGTGCGGCAGATGCAGGCCGGAAAGGTCGCAGGCGCCCTGCGCCAGCGAGACCAGCGAATGCTGGTTGCTGACATAGCGCAGGTCGACGCCCATACCGGGTTCGCGATCGAGGAATTCGCGCAGTTTTGCGACGGCAAAGCCGTGGCTGGCATGGACGCGGATCACCGAGGGACGCTGTTCGAGGAACGGCTTGATCTCGCTCGCCAGCTCCTGCGCGAGGTTCTCGAGCTGGGGCCCGAGCCGTGCCTGCATGCGCTCGCCGGCCCACACCAGCCGCTCGCCGAACGGCGTGAGCTTCGAGCCCTTGCCGCGCTGGGTCTCGACCAGCGGCGTGCCGAAGAACTCCGACCATTGCTCGATCAGATTCCAGACATGCCGGTAGGACAGGTGCGCATCGCTCGCCGCACTCGTGATCTTTCCGGTCTTCCGGATTTCGTTGAGCACGCCGAGCATGATGACGGCGGTACGCGGGCTGCCCTCGCGGCGAAATCGCCAGACGGCCTCGATCTCGATCTGAAGCATCGGCTTTTCCTTATGAACTACGCTTCATATGTAGGCCACCCATTTGCACACCATATCATATTTACTCCGGCCAATAGACGCCTAGTCTGGCATGCCAGAACTGGAGGAAATATGATGTCTGTTGCATATGACTTCGCCCATTCGCCGGCCACCGCGTTCATGGCCCGGCCGCAGCATCTGCTCATCGATGGCCGCCGCGTCCCCGCGAGCTCCGGCCGCACCTTCAAATCCCTCAATCCCGCGACCGGGCAGGTGATCGCCACCATCGCCGAAGGTGGCGAAGCCGATGTCGAGCACGCCGTGGCGGCGGCGCGGCGGGCGTTCGAGGGCCCTTGGCGGACCATGCGCGCCTCCGAGCGCGGCCAGATCCTGCTGCGCTGGGCCGACCTGCTCAAGGCGCACGCCGAAGAAATCATCGAGCTCGAATCGATCGATGCCGGCAAGCCGATCGCGGCGACGATGCGCCAGGATTTTCCAGCTGCCGTCGACACGCTGGTCTACTACGCCGGCTGGGCCGACAAGATCAGCGGCGATGTCGTGCCGGTGCGCGACGATGCCCTGACCTACACCGTGCGCGAGCCCGTCGGCGTGGTCGCAGCGATTGTGCCGTGGAATTTCCCGCTGATGATCGGGATGTGGAAGCTGGCGCCGGCGCTGGCCTGCGGCTGCACGCTGGTGATGAAGCCGGCCGAACTGACCTCGCTGTCGGCGTTGCGCATCGCCGAGCTGGCGCTCGAGGCCGGCCTGCCGGCGGGCGTCTTCAACGTCGTCACCGGTCCGGGCCGCGTCGTCGGCGACGCGCTCGTCAATCACCCCGATGTCGACAAGGTCACCTTCACCGGCTCGCCTGGCGTAGGGCGCGGAATCATGAAGGGCGCGGCCGGCAACTTCAAGCGCGTCTCGCTCGAACTCGGCGGCAAGTCGGCCAACGTCATTTTCGACGATGCCGATCTCGAGGCGGCTTCGAAAGCTGCGGCCTCCGGCATCTTCTTCAACGCCGGCCAGGTCTGCTCGGCCGGCTCCCGCGTGCTGGTGCAGGAGAAGGCCTATGACGAAGTGGTCGAGCGTCTCGCGGCGCGCGCAAAGTCGCTCAGGATCGGCGATCCGCTCGACCGCAGGACGGCGCTCGGGCCCGTCATCTCCGAGAAGCAGATGAAGTCGATCCTCGACTATGTCGAGATCGGCCGGAACGAGGGCGCGAGCCTCGTCACCGGCGGCGAACGTATTGGCGAGCGCGGCTATTTCATCAGCCCTGCCGTGTTCGCGGGCGTGGCGCATGAGATGCGGATCTCGCAGGAGGAGATCTTTGGCCCGGTCGTCAGCGTCATCAAGTTCAGGGACGAGGCCGATGCGCTCAGGATCGCCAACGGCACCGCCTACAGCCTCGCCGCCGGCGTCTGGAGCCGCGACATCGGCAAGCTTCAGCGTTTTGCCAAGCGGGCCCGCGCAGGAACGGTGTGGATGAACACCTACGGCTACACCGATGTGCGCCTGCCCTGGGGCGGCGAGCGCGACTCCGGCCTCGGCCGCGAGCACGGCACCGCCGCGATCGACAATTTCACCGAGCCGAAAGCGGTGTGGATGAACCTGGCCGTCTGAGAACCTCCCGAGCGGCCAAGCCTGGGGCCCGCCTGATCGCAGGAGCAGGCGGGCTCCCTTTTTTCGAGCTCGATAAAATTGTCTGCAATCCGCTCAGTGGCGGCAAACTCTGCGGATAAGAAGCATGTTGCCTTAAACCTCGGCTTTGGAACCGGCGTGCATCCTTCCCGAAAAGGTTGGGGCAACCGCATGTCTGTTCTGAGAGAGGTCGTGATCGCGGTCGCGGGCGTCTACGCGCTCCTGTGCGTCTGCGACACCTTGTTCGGCGTCGGCGAGACGCGTTTCGACGACGTCTATTACAGCGCCAGCTTCTATGCGCCACGGCCGAAGGAATTTCGGTTCGCAAGCGATACGCCGCCGGCGACGCGCGTCAGCGACGCTTTTGCACAGTTCGCTCCGGGCGAGAGCAAGCCGAACAAGCGCTACTCGTCGCTGACGACGATCATTCGCTAACGCTTCATTCGCCCTGGATCCATTCCGCGACGCCGCGCCACAGTGTGTCGCGGTGCTCGGGGCGGAAGAAGCCGAAATGCCCGATGGCCTTGGCGCCGACGTCGGACGGTTTCACCGTCAGCACCTCCGGCTTGATCGCGGTGAAACCGCCGGTGAGCAACTCGACCGCCGGCCGCGTCGCCCAGGGATCGTCGGAGAAGCACAGTGCCCGCAGCTCGCCCTTGAAGTTGGCGAAGTTCTCCAGCGCCGGCAGCTTTGAATCGAAGAGATAGCGGGGACTGGAGACCCAGTCGGCCCATTGCAGGAAGACGCCCTTGGGCAGGTCCTCGCCGATGCCGGCCCACCCCGGCGCGTAGCCGAGCGCGTGGGCGAGCGGCACGCCGACGAAATTCATGAAGGCGAAGACGCGGTATTTTTCCGGCGACGTCATCAGCCGCCAGGTCGCCGCCTGCGAGGCCACGAACGCGGCGCGCGAGATCTCGCTGTTGTTCGCGATCAGCCCGAGCGCCTGGCCGCCGAAGGAATGGCCGACATAGGCAAGCGGCAGGGTGTGGTAGCGCTCGCGCATCCAGCTGACCGCCGCGGTGACGTCGAGCGCGGCCCAGTCCGACATCGAGGCCTTGAAGCCGACCAGCGATTTCGGCTGGTTGTAACCGACCATCGCCGGCAGCCGGGAGTCCCCGATGCCGCGATAGTCGTAGGTGAGCACCGCGCAGCCGCGATGGGCGAGATAGGAGGCAAAGCCGCGATAGATCTTTCGCGGGACGGCGGTCGCCGAGTTGATCAGCACGGCATGCCGCTTGGCGCCGCGCGGCAGGAACAGGGTGCCGGTCAGCACATACCCATCGGTCGCCGGGAAGCTGATCTCGTCGATGAAAACGTCGTCGCGCGCCGCGTCCATGGGCAGCCGGAGTCCCGCCAGTTTCTTTGCAACTTCCCAGCAAATGCGAATTTGGCTTTTCCCGCAAGGGTTTGCAGTGCGAAATGGATTTACAACTGGCGGGGCGGGGCCAGCCTGTGTATAAGGCGGCCCTCGCAACCCACAGATCAGGTTGTACTTTTCGCTTCACGGAGAGATTGCGATGTCCGAGCGGTGGACGCCCGAGTCCTGGCGCAGCAAGCCGGTGCTACAGGTGCCCGATTATCCCAACGCCAAAGCCCTGGCCGACGTCGAGGCGCAGCTTGCGACCTTTCCGCCGCTGGTGTTTGCGGGCGAGGCGCGCAATCTGAAGAAGGCCCTGGGCCGCGTTGCGGCCGGCGAGGCGTTCCTGCTCCAGGGCGGCGACTGCGCCGAGAGCTTTGCCGAGCACGGCGCCAACAACATCCGCGACTTCTTCCGCGTGCTGCTCCAGATGGCGGTGGTGCTGACCTATGCCGGCGCCGTCCCCGTGGTGAAGGTCGGCCGCATCGCCGGCCAGTTCGCAAAGCCGCGGTCCTCGCCGACCGAGAAGGTGAATGGCGTCGAGCTGCCGAGCTATCGCGGCGACATCGTCAACGACATCGCCTTCACCAAGGAAGCGCGCATGCCGGATCCGCAGCGCCAGCTGATGGCCTACCGCCAGTCGGCCGCGACGCTGAACCTGCTTCGCGCGTTTGCGACCGGCGGCTTCGCCAATCTCGGCAGCGTGCATCAGTGGATGCTCGGCTTCCTCAAGGATTCCCCGCAGTCCCGCCGCTACAAGGAGCTGGCCGACCGCATCTCGGATGCGCTCAATTTCATGCGCGCCTGCGGCCTCGATCTCGAAAGCCACCCCGAGCTGCGCGCCACCGATTTCTACACCAGCCACGAGGCGCTGCTGCTCGGCTATGAGCAGGCCATGACCCGCGTCGATTCCACCACCGGCGACTGGTACGCGACGAGCGGCCACATGATCTGGATCGGCGACCGCACCCGCCAGCTCGATCACGGCCATGTCGAATATTTCCGCGGCATCAAGAACCCGATCGGATTGAAGTGCGGCCCGTCGCTGAAGGCCGACGAGCTGCTCAAGCTGATAGACGTGCTCAATCCCGACAACGAGCCGGGCCGGCTGACGCTGATCGGCCGCTTCGGCTCCGACAAGGTCGGCGAGCACCTGCCGAACATGATCCGCGCCGTGCAGCGCGAGGGCAGGGTGGTGGTCTGGTCGTGCGATCCCATGCACGGCAACACCATCACCTCCACGTCGGGCTACAAAACCCGGCCGTTCGACCGCATCCTCTCGGAGGTGAAGTCGTTCTTCGCGATCCACGCGGCCGAAGGCACCCATGCCGGCGGCGTGCATCTGGAGATGACCGGCCAGGACGTCACCGAATGCCTCGGCGGCGCCCGCGCCATCACGGACGAGGATCTCAACGACCGCTACCACACGGTCTGCGATCCCCGCCTCAATGCCGAGCAGTCCATCGACATGGCTTTCCTGGTTGCGGAGCTGCTCAAGCAGGAACGCGCCGGCAAGGCCAAGCCGATGCCGGCCGCAGCGGGGCTCTAAGACCTTGCTGCGGATCTGGAAGGCCACGATCAATTCCCGCAACGGTCTGGCCTTTGCGTTCCGCTCGGAGCAGGCCGTCCGCGAGGAGATCTTTGCGCTCCTTGTGTCGCTGCCGGTCGCCTGGTTCATTGGCGCGACCGCGATGCGGGCGGTCGAGCTGGTCTGCGCGGTCGCGTTCGTGCTGGTCGTCGAGCTGCTCAACACCGCGATCGAGAAGCTTGCCGACCGCCTGACCATGGACCACGACAAGCAGATCGGCCGGGTCAAGGACATGGGCTCGGCCGCGGTCGGCGTTGCGCTGCTGATGGCCGGCGCGTTCTGGATCTTTGCCATCGTCGAGCGGCTGGGTTTCGTCTAGCCAAAGGGATCGGACAGCGGGGGGCCATGACCGAACGTCTCAACGTATTCGCCGTCACGCTCGCCCAGCTCAATCCGACCGTGGGCGACATCGAGGGCAATGCCGCGAAGGCGCGGGCCGCGCGCGCGCAGGCCAAATCCGACGGCGCCGATCTCGTCCTGTTTCCGGAATTGTTCATCGCCGGCTACCCGCCGGAGGATCTCGTGCAGAAGCCGGCCTTCCAGGCCGCCTGCCGTGCCGCGATCGAGAGCCTCGCACGCGAGACCGCCGATGGTGGCCCGGCGATGCTGGTCGGCACGCCCTGGGTCGAGGACGGCGGGCTCTACAATGCCTGTGCGCTGCTCGACGGCGGCCGTATCGCGGCGCTGCGCTTCAAATGCAATCTGCCGAACTACGGCGTATTCGACGAGAAGCGGCTGTTTGCGCGCGGGCCTGCCGCAGGGCCGGTCACCGTACGCGGCGTGCGCATCGGCGTGCCGATCTGCGAGGATATCTGGCTGGAGGAGTCCGAGGATTACGAGAACGTGGTCGAGACGCTGGCCGAGACCGGCGCCGAGATCATCCTGGTGCCGAACGGCTCTCCTTACGCCCGCGACAAGAACGACGTGCGCCTGTCGGTGGCGGTCGCGCGCGTCACCGAGAGCGGGCTGCCGCTGGTCTATCTCAATCAGGTTTGCGGCCAGGACGAGCTGGTGTTCGACGGCGCTTCCTTCGTGCTGAACGGCGACCTCTCGCTCGCGGCGCAACTGCCCGCCTTCGAAGAGAGCATCACCACGTTGCGCTTCACGCGTAATGGCGAGGACTGGCGCTGCACGGGTCCGATCGCCGCCCAGCCGGAGGGCGACCATGCTGATTACGCCGCTTGCGTGCTGGGCTTGCGCGACTACGTCGCCAAGAACGGCTTTCCGGGCGTGCTGCTCGGCATCTCCGGCGGCATCGACTCTGCCCTGTGCGCAGCGATCGCGGTCGATGCGCTCGGCGCCGACCAGGTGCACGGCGTAATGCTGCCTTATCGCTACACGGCAGCACACTCGATCGCGGACGCCGGCGAGCTCGCCGGCCATCTCGGCATCCGCTACGAGGTTCTGCCGATCGCAGAAGCGGTGACCGGCTTCGAAACTATCCTGTCCGGCATCTTCAAGAACCTGCCGCCAGATATCACCGAGGAAAACCTTCAGGCCCGCACCCGCGGCACGCTGCTGATGGCGATCTCCAACAAGACCGGCTTGATGGTGGTGACGACGGGCAACAAGTCGGAGATGTCGGTCGGCTACGCCACGCTCTATGGCGACATGAACGGCGGCTTCAACCCGATCAAGGACATCTACAAGACGCAGGTGTTTCGCCTGGCAAGCTTGCGCAACGGCTGGAAGCCGGATGGCGCGCTTGGCCCCGCCGGCGAGGTGATCCCGCCCGACATCATCACGCGCCCGCCGACGGCGGAATTGCGCGAGAACCAGACCGACCAGGATTCGCTGCCGCCTTACGACGTGCTCGATGCCATCCTGGAGCGCCTGGTCGAGCGCGAGGAGCCGCTCGAGGCGATCATCGCCGCCGGCTTCGACCGCGAGACAGTCACCCGCATAGACCATCTGCTCAACGTCGCCGAATACAAGCGCCGCCAGGCCGCGCCCGGCGTGAAAGTGACGGCCAGGAACTTCGGTCGTGACCGTCGCTATCCCATCACCAACCGTTTTCGCGACAAGGGCGAGCCGCTGCCGGCGCACGACGAAACACTGGTCTCGCGCGGCAGCGGGGCGTCGATCGACGCGTTCGAGGGGTGAGCGGTAGCGCTGTCACGGCACATTCCGCCGTCATCATCCGCGAACGCGATGATCGAGCAAGCTGCGGCCTGTGCTTGGTCGGCCGAATTCGGCCATAGAGCATTCATAGGCATGCGCCCAAGCTGGTGGCGAGCGGACGCAGTATGGCAGACGAAATCTCTTTGGACATGGAAGACCTCCGAGAGGTTGCCGCCTATGCGGCGGAAAATGCCGTGGATGTGCTGGAGATATTCGAGCGATCGTATCCCGCGGATTTCCGTCCACGTGACGCAGTCGAAGCCGCGCGGACGTTCGCGCAGGGAGGCAAGCGGGCAAAGGCTCTGCGCGATGCAGCTTGGGCGGCGCTGAAGGCAGCAAAGGAAGCCGAAGATGCGGCAGCGAGCCAGGCTGCGCGAGCGGCGATGAGCGCCTCATCCGCGGCCTATCTTCATCCCCTGGCGCGATCGACCCAGGTCAGGCACATCCTCGGCGCGCCGGCCCACGCGGCCCGGGCCGTCGAACTTGCAACGGCTGGGGATCCCGGGGGCGGTGCCGATTATGTTGAGCGCGCCGTCCGTCGCGCGACGCCAAGGCTTGTCGAGGTCCTGCGGCGCTATCCGGCAGCACCGCCCGGCGGCGGGCGGGTAGGCGAACTGCTGCGCTCAATCGACCGGAGGCTTCGCGATGGGCTTGCGTAAGCTGTCTGCCGGTCACTCATTCCGCTGTCATCATCCGCGAAGACGGATGATCCAGTACTCTGCGGCGGGCGTTGTGGAAACAAACTGCTGCCGCGGAATACTGGATGCCCCGCCGGAGCCTGTCATCGGGCTCGCGGGGCATGACAGTGGAGTGAGGAGCGAACTCCCGTACTGCTACGACGGGCCTGCGAAGAACAGCACCCGAAGGAAGTGCGTATACTCGGATTCGAGCACCATGATCGCGACAAATACCAGCACCGCAATCGGCGGCGCCAGGATCGCATAGGCCAAGGCCAGCCGCTCCCAGGCCATGTGCATGAAGACGGCGACGATCAGGCCGGCCTTCAACACCATGAACAGCAGGATCAGCGACCACCTGAGATAGCCCTGCAGGCCGAAGTAGTCGACGAGGTACGAGAACGTGCTGAGGACAAACAACCAGCCCCAGACCACGAGGTAGAGCCTGATCGGGTGCTGTTGACCCTTGGCGTGAACGGCTCCTGTTGCGACTGCGCCATGCGCCGGAGCGTGGAGCTGGCCTTCCATGTGTACCGCCGCGTTTGTCATGCGCCGACCTCACCAAAGATAGAACAAGGCAAAGATGAACACCCACACGAGATCGACGAAGTGCCAGTACAGGCCCATGATCTCGACGATCTCGTAATAGCCCTTGCGGCTCGTGAAGAAGCCGCGCCTCTCGACGTCGAAGTCGCCACGCAGGACCTTCCGCGCAATAGCGATCAGGAAGATCACGCCGATGGTCACGTGGGTGCCGTGAAAGCCGGTGATCATGAAGAAGCTCGCGCCGAACTGCGGCGCGCCCCACGGATTGCCCCAGGGCCGGACGCCCTCCATGATCAGCTTGGTCCATTCGAACGCCTGCATTCCGACGAAGGTTGCGCCGAAGGCTGCCGTGACCAGCATCAAGGCTGCGGTTCTGACGCGATCGCGGCGGTAGCCGAAATTGACAGCCATCGCCATCGTGCCGCTGCTGCTGATCAGGATGAAGGTCATGATGGCGATCAGGATCAGCGGAATGTGGTTGCCGGCGATGTTGAGGGCGAAGACTTCGCTCGGGTTGGGCCACGGCACGGTCGTCGACATGCGCGCCGTCATGTAGGAGAGCAGGAAGCAACTGAAGATGAAGGTGTCGCTGAGGAGGAAGATCCACATCATGGCCTTGCCCCAGGACACGTTCTTGAACGTGCGCTGATCGGAGGCCCAGTCGGCGGCGATGCCGCGCCAGCCGTCAAGCCGCGCAGGCGATTGGCCCGAATGTGTCAGCACGGTTTCAGCCATCTGGTCTCGCCTCCCTAGCTCAGCAATTGGCGACAGATGTTGACGAAATCGTCGGTCCAGCCCGTGAGAAGCCCGAGCAGGACAAGCCAGACCAGGAGCAGGAAGTGCCAGTAGATGGCGCATAATTCGACGCTCAAGCGCATGTCGGCGCTTCCGGAACTGCGCCACACCTTGACCGAGGTTCTGCCCAGCGCCACCAGGCCGCCCGTCAGATGCAGCCCGTGCAGCGCGGTCAACAGGTAGAAGAAGGAATTGGCCGGATTGGACGCCACGAAATAACCGGCCGCGTTGAGCTGCTGCCAGGCCAGGAGCTGTCCGGCGAGGAAGATCACGGCAGATGCTCCGCCCGCGAGCAGGCCGATCATGACGTCCTCAGCATCGTGGCGGCGCGCGGCCATGTACGACCATTGCAGCGCGACGCTGCTCAGGACCAGGACGCCCGTGTTGAGCCACAGCAGCCGCGGCACGGGCAGCGCCCGCCAGTCCACCACGTTCATGCGCATCGAATAGGCGCTGATGAAGAGGACGAACAACGCGCTCGCGACGGCGAGAAACACGCCAAGTCCGATCTTCGCCGCCGGCCATGTCATGGCATCGCCGCCGGGGAATTGACCGGCCGGGCCTTCCTCCAGCCACGGCTTGGCCGTGAGCCGCTGCTGCATCAGCCACCATCCAGCGATCGCCGCGATCACAGCCAGGAACAGGATGATGGCGCTCACGAAGCAGCTCCCTCGACGACATGCGTCGCGCGCGGCGGCTGGTTCTGCGGAATGAAGTCCTCCTCGGCGCCGGGTACGCTGTAGTCATAGGCCCAGCGGTAGACGATCGGGAGCTCCTTCCCCCAGTTGCCGTGCCCGGGGGGTGTCTCCGGCGTCTGCCATTCCAGCGTTGTCGCCCGCCACGGATTGCCGCCCGAGGCCTCGCCCTTGAACAGGCTCCAGACAAGATTGAACAGGAACACCATTTGGCTGAAGCCGACAGCCAGGGCCACAACGGAAATGAAGGCGTTCAGTGAATGGGCCGAAGACGGGATGAATGCCGCATCGCCAAGTTCGAAGTACCGGCGCGGGACCCCAAGAAGTCCAAGATAGTGCATGGGGAAGAAGATCAGGTAGGCGCCGAGGAACGTGACCCAGAAGTGAAACTTGCCGAGGACGTCGTTCAGCATCCGACCCGTGACCTTGGGGTACCAATGATAGATCGCGCCGAGCACGACCATGATCGGCGCCACGCCCATCACCATGTGGAAGTGCGCGACCACGAACATGGTATCCGAGAGGGGAACGTCCACGACGACGTTGCCGAGGAAGAGGCCGGTCAGCCCGCCGTTCACGAAGGTGATGATGAAGCCGAGGGCGAACAGCATCGGCACCCTGAGATGAATATCGCCGCGCCACAGGGTCAGCACCCAGTTGTAGACCTTGATCGCCGTGGGGATGGCGATGATGAGCGTCGTCGTGGCGAAGAAGTAGCCGAATTGCGGGAACATGCCGCTCACATACATGTGGTGCGCCCACACGATGAAGCTGAGCGCGCCGATGGCCACGATCGCCCATACCATCATGCGGTAACCGAAGATGTTCTTGCGCGCATGCGTGCTGATCAGATCGGAGACGATGCCGAAGGCGGGCAAGGCGACGATGTAGACCTCGGGGTGGCCGAAGAACCAGAACAGGTGCTGGAACAGCAGCGGGCTGCCGCCGCCATATTTCGAAAGCGTGCCCATCTCGAGGAGCGAGGGCATGAAGAAGCTGGTTCCCAGGAGACGGTCGAACAGCAGCATCACCGAGGCAACGAAGAGCGCGGGGAATGCCAGCAAGGCCATGACCGTTGCCGTGAAAATTCCCCACACCGTCAGAGGCAGGCGCATCAACGTCATGCCGCGGGTGCGCGCCTGGAGCACCGTGACCACATAATTCAGCCCGCCCATGGTGAAGCCGATGATGAACAGGATCAGGGACGCCATCATGAGAATGATGCCCCAATCCTGCCCGGGCGTTCCGGAGAGGATCGCTTGCGGCGGATACAGCGTCCAGCCGGCACCTGTCGGTCCGCCGGGCACGAAGAACGTCGAGGCTAGCACCAGGACCGCAAGCAGGTAGACCCAGTAGCTCAGCATGTTCACGTAAGGAAAGACCATGTCCCGGGCGCCGACCATCAGCGGGATCAGGTAGTTGCCGAAGCCGCCCAGGAACAATGCGGTGAGCAGGTAGATCACCATGATCATGCCGTGCATGGTGATGAACTGGAGGTACTGGTTGGCGTCGATGAAGGAGAATGTGCCGGGGAATCCCAGTTGCAGTCGCATCAGCCATGACAGCACCAGGGCCACCAGCCCGATGGCGGAGGCTGTCAGCGAGTATTGAATGGCGATGACCTTGGCGTCCTGCGAGAAGACATACCGTGTCCACCAGCTCCTCGGATGATAGAGCTCGACATCAGGTACTTCGGCAGGCGGGATGCCCGCAATCCTGTCATAGGGAATATCGACCATAGAAAACCTCCTCGGTCGTTTCCATCGGGGACGATGAGTTGACCTCACGCACCCGATCTATCTTCGCGGCGGCGCCTCGCTACTTGCCGCCGGATTGGTACGTCGCCTTCACAACCGCCTTGCCACCCGACAACTCTGCAAACGTCTTCTGTTGCTCCAGCCAGGCGTGATACTCGCCCTCTTCGTCGACGATGACCTTGGCCCGCATCTGATAATGAGCAGCGCCACAGAGCTCTGCACAGAGAACGTCGAACGTTCCGGTTCGGATGGGCTTGATCCAGAAGTAGGTCACCGCGCCCGGGACCATGTCCATCTTGGCCCGGAACTCGGGCACGTAGAAATCGTGCAGGACGTCGACCGAGCGGAGGAGAATCTTGACCGGCTTTCCCACTTGAAGGTGCAGGTCGCCGCTCTCGATCACGACGTCGTCCTGAGCATGTGCATCGTCGCGATTGAGGCCCATCGGGTTGTCGGGATCGATGTTGCGGACATCAGATGTGCCCATCCGCCCATCCTTGCCCGGAAGACGGAAGCTCCATTGCCATTGCTGGCCCATGACCTCGACCTCGGTGGCATCCGCAGGCACCGTCACGAACTGGTGCCAGACGATGAGGCCCGGCGCCAGCATGGCCGCGACGCCGACGCCGGTCCCGACGCTCAGCCACCATTCGAGCCTTTTGTTTTCCGGATTGTAGTCAGCCCGTCTTCCCTCTTTGTGGTGAAAGCGGAAGACGCAATAGGCCATGAACGCGATGACCGCGACGAACACGAACCCCGTGATCCAGAACGTGATGTTGATGGTGTGGTCGATATAGGCCCAGTTCGTGGCGATCGGCGTCCACCACCACGGGCTGTAGATGTGAAACAGCACCGAGCCGATCGCGACCAG
Source organism: Bradyrhizobium cajani (assembly GCF_009759665.1). GTDB lineage: Bacteria > Pseudomonadota > Alphaproteobacteria > Rhizobiales > Xanthobacteraceae > Bradyrhizobium > Bradyrhizobium cajani. The sequence goes on along the minus strand of NZ_WQNE01000029.1, from coordinate 104,073 downwards.
AAGCAGTATCAGTGCGACAACCATCCTGATTCATCCTTGCCATCGAAGGCTGCGGATACGAATCCAGGGCGGAGCTCATGTCTGTCGCGATGGCTGGCCTTTCTTGGTTGGCATCTTTGCCATCGCCGGCCTGTTGCCTCGCCCCTTCCACCGGTCGCGAAATCAAGAGAACGGTCGCGACCACCAAACTCATCGGCGCTGAGGGCGTCTGCGTTTAAAATGATACCTGCCTAACCCGGCGTCAAGCACGTAGACGTGCTGACGTGGCGCGGGCGTTGCGGTCGCCAGGCAAGTTGGGCGTGTCAGGCGGCGGGGTCTTGGCTGACGCAACGCACAAATCTGTGCACGTGCACAATTCACCCACCGTTTGCAGCCGTGCCCCGTGCGCGCTAAGTTCGTGAGACAGGTCGCGGCGGGTTCCGTCCGGCCAGGCTCGTTTCGCTGAACCTGAGTTGCCGTACCCGGCCCATCGCGTTCTCGCTCGTGAAGCGGACACGCGTGGCTGGAAAGCGCGTGTTGTAGCCAGCGCGATTTTCAGCACGGGAGGGTGCGTTCATGGCCACTCTGTACTCCCACGGCATGATAAGGCGGCACGTCTTCGGCGAAGCGGCCTCTTATCCCATTCGTAAGATCGATCTGTCCGACCTGACCCGCGCGCTACGCCTGGGTTGGGAGGATTTCCAGGCAATGCCAAGTCACGCGATCGTCGTGTGCGTGATCTATCCCGTCCTCGGCCTCGTCCTGTTCAGGGCGGTCCTCGGCTATTCGGTGCTGCCGCTATTGTTTCCGCTGGCCGCCGGATTTGCCTTGATCGGTCCCTTTGCCGCGATTGGTCTCTACGAGCTCAGTCGTCGCCGCGAGCGCGGCGAGGAGGTCGATGCATGGGACGCGATCAAGGTGCTGCGCGCACCGTCGTTCGGCGCCATGCTCGAGCTCGGCGTACTGCTGCTCGTCCTGTTCGGGGCCTGGATCGGTGTCGCGAACGCGATCTACGTCACCATCTTCGGTCACGCGCCGGCTGCAAGCATTCCCGATTTCGCAACGCGCGTCCTGACGACGCCGGAAGGCTGGTCGCTGATCATCGTCGGTTGCGGTGCCGGCTTCCTGTTTGCGGTCGTGGCCCTGTGCATCAGCGTCGTGTCGTTCCCGTTGATGCTCGACCGGCATGCGACTGCAATCGATGCGATCCGCACGTCGCTCCGCGCAGTGGCGGAGAATCCGGTTGTGATGGCCGGGTGGGGCCTCATCGTGGCGGCGCTGCTGGTGATCGGCTCGCTCCCGTTCTTCGTCGGTCTCGCCGTCGTTCTGCCGGTGCTCGGCCATGCCACCTGGCACCTCTATCGGCGGGTGATCGAGCCGAACCCAAATCCCCCGGACGAACCTCCACCGCCGCCGCAGGGAAAGCGCTACGCAGCGGACTTTCCGGCAAATCTCTTCCCGTGGAGCCGCGAGCGCGAGCAGTAACAGCGAAACGGCCGCCCCTGGCGGCCGCCTTCGCGGGACATGACAAAGAATAACGACCTATTTCTGCTGCTGCGGCAGGAAGGTCGGGCCGACCGAGCGGATCGGCTTGTTCTCCGAGCTCGTCGCCGGCGTGCTCGTATCGGCAGGCGGTGTCGCAGCCGGCGCGGTGGCGGTCGTCGGCGCCGGGGGCGCGCCCTTCTTGCCATTCGCCGCAGGCGTGCCCTTGTTGAGCCGCTGCTGCTGCATTTTCTTGGCGCTCTCCTCGGTGACGATGATGTCACCCTGCTGCTCGGCGGCGGCCTTGTCGTCGGCGGATTTCAGCGCGTCGGCCCAGCTCTGGCCCGCGGCCTTGCAGGAGCAGGACGGGTTGAACTCGCTGCGGAATTTGAACGCGGTCGGCAGCGCCGTGTAGGGTTGGCCGGAGACCGACACTGCCGAGTTCATGTCCTCGCCCGGATTGCGATAGGCATAGAGCGAGGCTTCCGCCGCCGGGCACAGCGCCTTGCAGGTCTTCTCGTCATCGGGGAAGCGGGCCGGGACGGTGGCAAAGGAGATCGGGAAATAGGCGCCGTCGCAGGTGCGCACGCACACGGTGCGGAAGGTGCCGGACTGCGGGCCGAGATCGGAGGGTGGCACGGCTTGCGGATTGTTGGGGTTGTTGCCGCCGCCGAACAGATTGCTGAGGAAGTTGCCGCCGCCCTGCGACTGGGCGGCGTTGACATATTGCGGGCCGCAATTGTTCTGCGCCAGCGCCATCAGCACCGAGCGGCGCTGGCTGTCGCGCTCGGGGCTGAAGCCGCCGGGACCGCCGCCGCGCAAGCGCTCGAGATTGCCGGTGATCTGATCCAGATTGGCGCGCATCTGCTGGATCTGGGTGTTGACCGGGCCGCATTGCGCCGACTGGCCGTTGAACAGCGAGAAGAAGCCGGAGGAATCGCAGCCCATGCGCTTGGCCTGCATGGTGACGCGGTCGAGCTCGGCCTGCTGACGGGTCTGGGAATCCTGGTAGCGGCGGATCTGCTCTTCGCGTGCGGGGTCACCACCACCGCCGCCGCGATCGAGCGCGGCGAGCTGGCCTTCCAGCCGCGCGCACATCGGATTCGGGCCAAGCCCGTTCTGACCGGGCTGCGGCGGCGGTCCGGGCGGGCCGGCCTGCGCGAACGCGCCGGTGGCGAGCACAACCGTGCTCAAGAGCACGGTGCTGGCGAGGAGGATGCGGGCACGGGAGAGGGACAAAAATTCAGGCATATCCGCCATTCTAGCGAGGTCACGGCCCAGCATGAGTTGGGGGCCGAAGCGCGCCCTCCCATAGCCGCTTCCTGCGGCATCGTCACGTCGTTTCGGGGGCCAAAGATTGGGCCTAAGGTGCGCCAGTTCCGAGCAAATTCAGCGCTGGCAGGTGATTGCAACATATTCGTCGCAGCGGCCATGGGAGCAGTTTGCGCCGGTTTTGGGGACGGAGCCGGTAATTTCGTCGGGATCGACCCGGCGATAGGCCGCAGCCTGGGCAAAATCCCGTGACTGGCAATAGGTACGCGCGACCTGCGCGCCGCACTTTTCGCCCCTAGCGAGGCATTGGTCGATGCCGTAGCCGTCGGCCTGGTTGGCGATGATGAAGACGCGGGTCTCGGCGGATGCGCTGGAGGCGGCGACGATGAAGGCGCAGGACATGAGCGCGAACAAGGATCGCATGAAAACACCTTGGGGCAAAAAGAAGGAACCGCCAGTTCCAGAATGGGCTCAAATGGTTAAGGATCATGAACCATCATGGCGGGGCGATCGCGCTTTGCGGAGATAAAACGGCGTTTTCGCGGCTCTCTTGACGCGGGGCCGCCTCATAGCCCATATGTGGCCGCATGAACGGTCTCCTCGCCATTTGCGCCATTTGCCGCGAGATTACGAGCTAGCGATTCGCTGGCTGGAGCCGTCTTTTCTCAAACACATTGAGAGCCTTGGACGCCCGGCCGAGAGGGATGGGTTGTCATGGAATTGCGTCTTCACGATACTCTGACGAGAGAAAAGCGCACCTTTGTGCCGCTCGATCCGAACAACGTCCGCATGTATGTCTGCGGACCGACGGTCTATGACTTCGCCCATATCGGCAATGCGCGGCCCGTGATCGTGTTCGACGTGCTGTTTCGGCTGTTGCGCCATCTCTATGGCGAGGCGCACGTCAAATACGTCCGCAACATCACCGACGTCGACGACAAGATCAACGACCGCGCCGCGCGGGATTTTCCCGGCCTGCCGCTGAACGAGGCGATCCGCAAGGTCACCGAGCAGACGGGAAAGCAGTTTCACGCCGACGTCGACGCGCTGGGCGCGCTCCGGCCGAGCGTCGAGCCGCGCGCGACCGAGCACATCGCCGAAATGCGCGAGATCATCGAAAGGCTCGTCGCCGGCGGCTTTGCCTATGTCGCCGAGGACCATGTGCGGTTCTCGCCGCAGGCGATGAACGCGGCCAACGCCTCGCTGCCGCGCTATGGCGCGCTGTCCAATCGCTCGCTGGACGAGATGGTCGCCGGCGCCCGTGTCGATGTCGCGCCCTACAAGAAGGGCAACACCGACTTCGTGCTGTGGAAGCCGTCCAAGCCCGGCGAGCCGTCATGGCCGTCGCCGGCCGGCATCACGGCGGAGGGCCGTCCCGGCTGGCACGTCGAGTGCTCGGCGATGGCCTGGAAACATCTCGGCGAGCATTTCGACATCCACGGCGGCGGCATCGATCTCGTGTTTCCGCATCACGAGAACGAGCTTGCGCAGACCTGCTGCGCGTTCCACCAGCAGCGCATGGCGAACTACTGGATGCACAACGGCTTTCTGCAGGTCGAAAGTGAGAAGATGTCGAAGTCGCTCGGCAACTTTATCACCATTCGCGAGCTGCTCGCGGACTGGCCGGGCGAGGTGCTGCGCCTGAACATGCTGAAGACGCATTACCGCTCGCCGATCGACTGGACCATGAAATCGCTGGAAGAGAGCGCGAAGACGCTCGACGACTGGTATCGTGTCGCGGCCGACGTCGAACCCGGCAGGCCGGCTGTGTCCGTGGTCGAGCCGCTGCTCGACGATCTCAACACGTCGCTCGCGATCGCCGCACTGCACAGCCTGCGTGGCAGCGATGTACCCGCTCTTGCGGGTTCGTTGCGGCTGCTTGGCTTCCTGTCCGAGAGCGCTGCACAGTGGGAAGGCCGCAAGCAACAGGCGAGCGGTGTCGATGTCCAGGAAGTCGAGCGCCTGATCTCGGAGCGAACGGCCGCCCGTAGCCGCAAGGATTTCAAGGAATCCGACCGCATCCGCGATCTGCTTGCCGCGATGGGCGTTGCGATCAAGGACTCCAAGGACGGGACGACCTGGGAGATCGCGCGATGAAACGGCCTGACACGCCTTTCCCGCGGCACTGGCTCTACTACATCGCGCTCAAGATCCTGCTGCTCGCGGCGGCCGTGGCGCTGGTGCTGAAACTCTATGGGATGTGGTGAAGACGATGGGACAGACCTTGCCTAAGCCCGGCTTGCGGCCCTTCCTGCCGGCGGACGTGCCGGTGCTCGCCGCGATCTTCGCCGCCAGCATCGAGGAGCTGACCGGCGACGACTATAGCGAGGCGCAGCAGGAAGCCTGGATGGAGGCGGCCGAGGACGAGGAGTTCGGCAAGCGGCTCGCATCCGACCTGACGCTGATCGCGACGCTCGATGGCTCGCCCGTCGGCTTCGCTTCGCTCCGCGGCAACGATCACATCCGCATGCTCTATGTGCATCCGGCAGTCGGCAGGCAGGGCATCGCGACCATGCTGGTCGATGCGCTGGAGAAACTTGCCGGCGGTCGCGGCGCGACGGGCCTGTCGGTCGATGCCAGCGACACCGCGCAGGAGTTTTTCGCCAAGCGCGGCTACACCGCCCAGCAGCGCAACAGCGTCACCATCAACGACGAGTGGCTCGCCAACACCACCATGAAGAAGACGCTCGGAGCCGCGCAATGAGCAAGGAGCGCCTCTATCTCTTCGACACCACGCTGCGCGACGGCGCGCAGACCAACGGCGTCGATTTCACGCTGACCGACAAGCAGGTCATCGCGGCGATGCTCGATGATCTCGGCATCGACTATGTCGAGGGCGGCTATCCCGGCGCCAATCCGCTCGACACCGAGTTCTTCGGCACCAGGCCGAAGCTCAGCCATGCGCGCTTCACCGCCTTCGGCATGACGCGCCGGGCGGGGCGGTCGGTCTCCAACGATCCCGGCGTCGCCGGGCTGCTTGAAGCGAAGGCGGATGCGATCTGCTTCGTGGCAAAATCTTCGGCCTATCAGGTGCGCGTCGCGCTGGAGACGACGAAGGAGGAAAACCTCGCCTCCATCCGCGACAGCGTCGCCGCCGCGAAGGCTGCTGGCCGGGAGGTCATGCTCGACTGCGAGCACTTTTTCGATGGCTACAAGGAAGATGCGAGCTTCGCGCTCGCCTGCGCGAAAGCCGCCTATGAGGCCGGCGCGCGCTGGGTGGTGCTGTGCGACACCAATGGCGGCACCATGCCGAACGAGGTCGAGACGATCGTCACCGAGGTGACGAAGCATATCCCTGGCGATCATGTCGGCATCCACGCCCATAACGATACCGAGCAGGCGGTGGCCAATTCGCTCGCCGCGGTGCGCGCCGGCGCACGGCAGATCCAGGGCACCCTGAACGGCCTTGGCGAGCGCTGCGGCAACGCCAATCTCTGCTCGCTGATCCCGACGCTGAAATTGAAGAAGGAGTTTTCGGACGCCTTCGAGATTGGCGTCACCGCCGAGAAGCTCGCAACGCTCGTCAAGGTCTCGCGCACACTCGACGACATGCTCAACCGCGTGCCGAACCGGCATGCGGCTTACGTCGGCGAGAGCGCCTTCGTCACCAAGACCGGCATCCACGCCTCCGCCGTGCTGAAGGATCCGCAGACCTATGAGCACGTGTTGCCGGAACTGGTCGGCAATCACCGCAAGGTGCTGGTGTCGGACCAGGCCGGCCGCTCCAATGTCATCGCCGAGCTCGACCGCGCCGGCATTGCCTATGAGAAGAGCGATCCGAAGCTGACGCGGCTCGTCGAGGAGTTGAAGGAGCGCGAGGCGCAGGGCTATGCCTATGAATCCGCCAACGCTTCGTTCGACCTGCTGGCGCGCCGCACGCTCGGCAAGGTGCCGCAATATTTCGAGGTCGAGCAGTTCGACGTCAATGTCGAGCAGCGCTACAACGCGCTCGGGGAGCGCGTCACCGTGGCGCTCGCGGTGGTCAAGGTCGACGTCGCCGGCGAGCACCTGATCTCTGCGGCCGAAGGCAACGGCCCCGTCAACGCGCTCGACGTTGCCTTGCGCAAGGATCTCGGCAAGTACCAGAAATACATCGAGGGGCTGAAGCTGATCGATTACCGCGTGCGTATCCTCAATGGCGGCACCGGCGCGGTCACGCGCGTGCTGATCGAGAGCGAGGACGAGAACGGCGACAGCTGGACCACGGTCGGCGTGTCCCCGAACATCATCGACGCCTCGTTCCAGGCGCTGATGGATTCGGTGATCTACAAGCTCGTGAAGTCGGGGGCGCCGGCGTAAGGCTTGGTGTCGTCATTCCGGGGCGCCTCGAAGAGGCGAACCCGGAATCTCGAGATTCCGGGTTCGATGCTTTGCATCGCCCCGGAATGACGAGGAGGAGAGAGGGGAGCTCGTCCATTGATCGATCACATCTCCGTCGGCGTCATCGATCTCGATCGCTCCGCAAAATTCTACGAGGCCACGCTCTCCGCGCTCGGGCTCGCGCGCCTCGTCACCCGGCCGCGCACGGTCGGTTTCGGCAAAGCCTATCCGGAGTTCTGGATCAATCTGCGCGAGGGCATGCCGCGCGTCCTGCCGGAGAGCGGCGTGCACATCTGCCTGCGGGCGAAGACAATCAGCGAGGTCGATGCGTTTCATGCCGCAGCTGTCGCAGCCGGTGGCGCATCCGACGGCGCGCCGGGCATCCGCCCGCACGACCGCGTGCGCTATTACGCGGCCTTCGTCACCGATCCCGACGGCAACCGGATCGAAGCGGTGACGTTTCCGAGCGAGTAGGGCGCTACAGCCGCCGCGCCACTTCCGGCGCGAGCTGCTTTTCCGCCTCGGCGATCTGGGCGACCGCGGTTTTCAGCTTCGGCAGGATCTCCTCGATCCGATCGGCCTTGAGGATGTCGACCGAGAGGCCGGCGCGAATGAACTCGGTCTGGCGCATGTGCGACAGCAGCGAGAGCAGCGGCTCCCAGAAATTGTCGATATTGGCGAGCAGCACCGGCTTGGCGTGACGGCCGAGCTGTTTCCAGCTCAACTGCTCGACCAGCTCCTCCAGCGTGCCGACGCCGCCCGGCAGCGCCACGAAGGCGTCAGAGCGTTCGAACATCAGCCGCTTGCGCTCGTGCATGTCGGGGGTGACGATCATCTCCTGCACGCGCGTCAGCGCGTTCTCGCGCATCCGCAGGAAGTCGGGGATGATGCCGGTGACGGTGCCGCCGTGATCGAGCACGGAGGTCGCGACCGCGCCCATCAGGCCGAGCGATCCGCCGCCATAGACGAGGCGGATGCTGTTCTCGGCGAGCGCCTTGCCGAATGCCTTGGCGCCTTCGGTGAAGCTGGGATTGGTTCCGGGGCCGGAGCCGCAGTAGACACAGACGGTTTTGATCGTGCTCATTGGTGCCATGATGCATTGCAGCGAAGGGGCGTCAAGCCCAAACGGTGATTCGAGCCCACCGGAAATCTACCGGTAAATGGCGACAAACAATCAAAGATTCGCCATCTGGCGGGGTGCGCTGGCATCGGGAAGGCTCTATATGACAGGCGAAAATCGTTAATCGCGGCGACGCCCGCATCCGGCGGGCTTTCAGGCTTCTTGATGGACCAACCTCAATCGTTCGACGGCGCCGACGTTCCCGATCCTGCCGGCGGGTCGCCGGCCGGGGCCACGCTGATGGGCACGCTCGCGCATCTGTGGCCCTATATCTGGCCAAGCGACCGCTTCGACCTGAAGATGCGCGTGGTCTGGTCGATGGTGCTGCTGCTCGCGGCCAAGCTGATCACGCTGACGGTGCCGTTCAGCTTCAAATGGGCGACCGATGCGCTCACCGGCGACAACACCGCGCCGGTGCAGGCCGACAATTGGCACCTCTGGGTGATCGCCGCGCCGCTATTGCTGACCGCGAGCTATGGCGCGATGCGCATCGTGATGGCGGTGCTGACGCAATGGCGCGACGGCATCTTCGCACGCGTCGCCATGCATGCGGTGCGCAAGCTCGCCACCATCACCTTCATCCACATGCACGAGCTGTCGCTGCGCTTCCACCTCGAGCGCAAGACCGGCGGCCTGACGCGCGTGCTCGAGCGCGGCCGCGAGGGCATCGAGGTCATCGTGCGCATGGTGATCCTGCAGCTGATCCCGACCATCGTCGAGGTCTCGCTCCTGATGGCCGTGCTGCTCTGGCAGTTCGACTGGCGCTACGTGGTCGCGACGCTGATCACGGTCACACTCTACATGTACTACACCTACATCGCGACCGAATGGCGGATCGGCATCCGCCGCAAGATGAACGATTCCGACACCGAGGCGAATACCAAGGCGATCGACTCGCTGCTCAACTACGAGACCGTGAAATATTTCAGCGCCGAGGCGCGCGAGGCGCAGCGCTACGACAAGTCGGTGGAGCGCTACGAGGAGGCGAGCATCCGCACCTATACCTCGCTCGCCGTTCTCAACACCGGCCAGGCCGTGATCTTCACGCTGGGGCTGACCGCGACGATGATGATGTGCGCGATCGGCGTGCGCAACGGCACCAACACGGTCGGCGATTTCGTGCTGGTCAACGCCATGATGATCCAGCTCTACCAGCCGCTGAACTTCATGGGCATGGTCTATCGCGAGATCAAGCAGGCGATCATCGACATCGAGAAGATGTTCGGCGTGATCGGCCGCGAGGCCGAGATCAAGGACGCGCCCGATGCGCAGCCGCTCGTCGTCTCCGCCGGCACGGTGCGGTTCGATGACGTGCGCTTTGCCTATGAGGCGACCCGGCCGATCCTGAAAGGCATCAGCTTCGAGGTGCCGGCCGGCAAGACCGTTGCGATCGTCGGTCCGTCCGGCGCGGGCAAGTCGACGATCTCGCGGCTGCTGTTCCGCCTCTACGACGTCTCCGGCGGCAGGATCCTGATCGACGGTCAGGACATCCGCGAGGTGACGCAGAACTCGCTGCGCGCCTCGATCGGCATGGTGCCGCAGGACACCGTGCTGTTCAACGACACCATCCGCTACAATATCCGTTACGGCCGCTGGGACGCTGACGACGCCGAAGTCGAGCAGGCCGCGCGCCTCGCCCAGATCGACCATTTCATCCGCATGGCGCCGAAGGGCTACGAGACCCAGGTCGGCGAGCGCGGCCTGAAACTGTCGGGCGGCGAGAAGCAGCGCGTCGCAATCGCGCGCACCGTGCTCAAGGCGCCGCCGATCCTGGTGCTGGACGAGGCGACCTCCGCGCTCGACACCCACACCGAGCACGAGATCCAGGGCGCGCTCGACCGCGTCGCCAAGAACCGCACCTCGCTGGTGATCGCGCACCGGCTCTCGACCATCGTGGGGGCCGACGAGATCATCGTGCTGGACCAGGGCCGTATCGCCGAGCGCGGCACCCACGCCAAGCTGCTTGCGCACGGCGGGCTCTACGCCAGCATGTGGAACAGGCAGCGCGAGGCCGAAGCGGCACGGGAGAAGCTGGCCAGGATAGCCGACAGCAGCGAGGCGCCCAACCGGGAGCCGCCGCAGGTCACGGACCCACTCACGACCCCGGCGGCGGCGGAGTGACCTTGTCTCCGGTCCCAACTCTGGCCTAAACAACTCCAACGCGCGGGTGCCCCCGCGCGGCATCAACCTTTCAGCGGCAGATAGCGATGTCCATTCTCGATTCGATCCAGCGTCAGATCCCGCCGATCCACAAGGAGGGCTATCCCTTCATCGGCGGCTTTGCGCTGGCCAGCCTCGTCCTGTTCTGGCTGTGGTCGCCTTTGGGATGGATCGGCACGATCCTGACCGTGTGGTGCGCGCTGTTCTTCCGCGATCCCGTGCGCGTGACGCCGGTGCGCGAGGGTCTCGTGGTGTCGCCGGCCGACGGCCGCGTCTCGATGATCACCATGGCACTGCCGCCGGCCGAACTCGGCCTCGGCGACCGGCCGCTGCCGCGCATCTCGGTGTTCATGAGCGTGTTCAACTGCCACGTGAATCGCAGCCCGGTGGCGGGCAGGGTGGACCGCATCGCCTACCGGCCCGGCCTGTTCATCAATGCCGAACTCGACAAGGCGAGCGAGGACAATGAACGCAACTCGCTCGTGATCTCGACCTCGCAGGGCCGCATCGGCGTGATCCAGATCGCGGGCCTCGTGGCAAAACGCATCGTCTGTTTCGTCAAGGAGGGGCAGGCGATCGGTGCCGGCGAGCGCTTCGGCCTGATCCGCTTCGGCTCGCGGCTCGACATCTATCTGCCTGTTGGCACCAAGGCGCTGGTATCGGAAGGGCAGACCGCGATCGCCGGCGAGACGATCCTGGCCGACCTTGCCGCCGAGGACCCGAACCGCGCCTACCGCGCCGGTTAACCAATAGTCGGTGCTCGAGGGCCTTCCGCCGCAATGGCGGAGGGGGACGCGGCTTGCTATATCTCGCCTTGAGGTGAGGACCAGCAATGACGCCCTATGATTTGAGAGATCCCGACGTCCGCCGCCGGCGGTTCCGCCCGATCCCGGTGCGGATGCTGGTGCCCAACGTCATCACGCTGCTGGCGATCTGCGCCGGCCTGACCTCGATCCGCCTGTCGATCGAGGGGCGGATGTCGCTCGCCGTCTACGCCATCGTGTTCGCGGCCGCGCTCGACGGTATCGATGGCCGCATCGCGCGCTTGATCAAGGGCCAGTCGAAGTTCGGCGCCGAGCTCGACAGCCTCGCCGACTTCGTCAATTTCGGCGTCGCGCCCGGCCTGATGCTGTATTTCTGGCAATTGCACGAGCTCGGCAATGCCGGCTGGATTGCCGCCATGGTGTTCGCGATCTCTGGCGGCCTGCGCCTGGCGCGCTTCAATGCCACGATGGACGATCCCAACAAGCCGGCCTTCGCCGCCAATTTCTTCACCGGCGTGCCGGCGCCGGCCGGCGCGATCACGGTGCTGCTGCCGATCTATGTCGCGTTCCTCGATCTCGGGCGCACCCCTGCGGCGGTGACGGCGGCCTACACGCTGTTGATCGCCTTCCTGATGGTGTCGCGCCTTCCGGTGTTCTCCGGCAAGACCAAGCGGATGCGCGTGCCGCCCGAACTGGTGCTGCCGGCGTTCGTCGCCGTGATCGTCTTCATCGCGCTCTTGATCGCCTATCCCTGGCACGTGCTGTCGATCGGCACGGTGCTGTATCTGCTCTGCCTGCCGCTCGGCTACAAATCCTATCGCGACCAGGCGCGCGCGATGGAAGCTGCCACGCCGGCGGGAGGCGAGGTCCCGTCGCCGCCTTCGGCGCCGACGCTGACCAACCTGTCGGAGCCGCCGCACGACGACGATCGGCCCGGGCGGCTGCACTGAGCGTTTTTCGCGGGATATCTGCCATGAGGCGCGCTGAGTTGGGTTGAGGCTCGATCTCGGCTATATCGCCCTGTGCCGGCGGCATCGCGCCAACAGCGGCCGCCAATCTGGGAGAGAACGCCGTGACCAATACCGCGACCGGGCCGCTGCCCGCTTCCGTCCTCGAAGCGCTGGGCCGCTATGACACGCCGACGATCTGCAATGCCATGGAGATCGTGGCGCCGGAGCGCCGGCTGATCGGCTACACCACCAAGCCGCTGGTCTGCCCGTTCCCCGATCTGCCGCCGATCGTCGGCTACGCCCGTACGGTTGCGATCCGCTCGGTGCTGAAGTCCTCGCTTCCCGCGGAGGAGCAATCCAAGCGCCGTATCGAATATTACGAATATGTCGGCACCGGCCATGGTCCGCGCATCTCGGTGATCCAGGACATCGACGGTCCCGACGTCGGCTACGGCGCATTCTGGGGCGAGGTGCAGAGCAACGTGCACAAGGCGCTGGGCTGCCTCGGCGTCATCACCGACGGCTCGATCCGCGATATCCCGCAATGGGCACCTGGTTTCCAGGCGCTGGCCGGCTCGATCGGCCCCTCGCATGCCTGGGTGCACGCGGAGAGCTTTGGCGGCGAGGTGCGCGTTGCGGGCATGACCGTGAAGTCGGACGATCTCATCCACGCCGACCAGCACGGCGCCATCGTGATCCCGCTCGACATTGCCGCGAAACTGCCCGAGGCGGCCGAGCTCTGCGGCCGCCGCGAGACGCCGATCCTGGAGATCGCCCGCAGCCCCGATTTCTCGCTGGAGAAGCTGAAGGCCGCGCTGAAGCGCTCGGCGGAGATTCACTGAGCGCGCGACGGAAGCCCTACGGCCGCGACGACGGCCGCAGGGCGCCCTGTTCCTCCAGAAACAGGGCGGCCTGATCCGGCTCGCCGAGCACCGCGGCGGCGCATCCGATCAGGGTGAAGCCGCCGGCAATATCCCACAGGGTGATGTCGTCCGCATTATCCGGGACGTGAATCAGGCGCGCTGCGATCACGGCGAAGGCAGCCTCGACAAAGAGCAGAGCGCTGAACACAGGCAGGACCAGCTCCGGCTCGAGCAGATGGACCGCCAGCACCGCGGGCAGCGCGGTGAGAAGACCGAACAGTGTCAACATGGCCAATGGCTCCCGCGATGGAGCAGCCGTAGGGCGATAGAATATCGCCACGATCCCTCGTCACCGATGTGGCGCAGGGCCGCAGTCGGAGGACGTACAATGAAAATGAAGGGCAAGACGGTCCTGATCACCGGCTCCACCGACGGCGTCGGCCGCTACGTCGCGCGCCGGCTTGCCGAAGAAGGGGCAGGGGTCCTGATCCATGGCCGCGATGCGGCGCGTGCGAAGGCAGTGAGCGACGAGATACTGAAGGCCGGCGGTGTCGCGCCGACCTTCTATCAGGCCGACCTGTCGTCGATGTCGGGCACGCGCGCACTCGCCGAGGCTGTGAAGCGCGATCACCAGCGCCTCGACGTGCTGGTCAGCAATGCCGGCATCGGTTCGCAGAATGACGGGCCGCAGCGGCAAGTCAGTGCCGACGGTCACGAGCTGCGATTTGCCGTGAACTATCTCGCCGGTTTCCTGCTCGTCCATCTGTTGCTGCCGTTGCTGAAGGCCGGGGCGCCTTCGCGCATCGTCAACGTCGCCTCGCTCGGCCAGCACCCGATCGATTTCGAGGACGTCATGATTGCGAAGGGCTACAGCGGTTCACGTGCCTATGCGCAGAGCAAGTTGTCGCAGATCATGTTCACGATCGATCTTGCGGAAGAACTGCAAGGCACCGGCATCACCGTGAACGCGCTGCACCCCGCGACCTACATGAACACCACGATGGTGCGCGCCGGCGGCATCACGCCGATGTCCACGGTGCAGCAAGGCGGTGCTGCCATCCTGCACCTCGTCGAGGGCGACGATGTTGCCGACAAGAGCGGGGCGTTCTTCAACGGCATGAACGAGGCGCGCGCCAATCCGCAGGCCTATGATGCCGAGGCACGCAAGCGCCTCCGCGCGCTTAGCCTGGAGCTGACGGGCCTGTCGTCCTAACGCGACCGGTTATGGTTAGCGAAGTGTTGAGATTCGTGCCGCTGGACGGCAATCGCAGCGCCTGCGGCGCGGCGTACCACACTGTCCAGACTTAACCTTTACGCGGCTTTAAGGGCGGCGCTCTAGGGTTTCCGATGCGGTTCGGGGTTGGGCCGCACCATCGGCCAGGACGGCCGTTGTTGCGTTCGCGTTGGAGTCTCCCATGGATATCATGACGGGCGTTGGCCTCACGGCGGGCATCATCGTCATTACCGCGATGATCTTCATGGGTGGCGATCTCCACATGTTCATCTCCGAACATGCCATGATCATCATCTTCGGCGGCTCGATCTCCGCCACCATGATCCGCTTTCCGCTCTCGGCGCTCCTGCACGGCCTTCCGCTCGGCGCCAAGTTCGCCTTCACCATGAGTCGCCTGTCGGCCCACGACCTCGTCGACGAACTCGCCCGCATCGCCGAGATCGCCCGCAAGCAGGGTCCGGTGGGTCTCGAAAAGGTCGAGACCGACGAGCCGTTCCTCGCCAAGGGCATCCGCTACGTCGCCGACGGTTACGACCTCGACTTCATCCGCGACAATCTCGAGCGCGACCGCGACAACTTCCTGATGCATCTGGACGAAGGCAGCAAGATCTACCGTGCCATCGGCGACTGCGCCCCGGCCTTCGGCATGATCGGCACCCTGATCGGCATGGTGCAGATGTTCGCCAACATGACCGACCCCTCCAAGCTCGGCCCGTTCATGGCGACCGCACTGCTCGCCACCCTCTACGGCGCGCTGGTCGCGAACCTGTTCTGTCTGCCGATCGCGGACAAGCTGCACGGCAAGCTGCTGGATGAAGAGACCAACCGCACCCTGATCATCGACGGCATCCTGATGATCCGCGACTCCAAGAGCCCGACCTTGGTGCGCGAAATGCTGCTGGCCTATCTGCCGGAGAAGCATCGTCACGCCGAAGGCGAGCCGGTGCCGGCCTGATCGCGCGCACCGGGATCTAGGTCATGGCCAAGAAGAAACGCGGCGATGCGCATGGGGGCGGTCACGGCTGGTTCGTGACCTTCGCCGACCTCATGGGCCTGATGATGAGCTTCTTCGTCATGCTCGTCGCGTTCTCGACGCAGGATGCCAACAAGCTGAAGATCGTCGCCGGCTCGATGCGCGACGCCTTCGGCGTGCAGAGCGAAGCGCGCTACGCCGGCATCGTCGAGTCCGACGGCCTGCCGACACGCCCGCGGCTGAAGAACGTCGACCACATCCAGCCGGAGGACGCCTCCAACACGCCGACGCCGGACCAGGAGGACCGCAACCGCACGTCGGGCGCGAAGATCAAGGTCGACCGCAATTTCGCGCTCGCCGCGGCCTCGCTGCGCCAGGCGTTGCAGGACATGCCGGAGCTGACCGAGATGTCCAAGCACATCATGTTCGAGGAGACCAAGCAGGGTCTCAATCTCGAGATCGTCGACCAGGACGGCCGCTCGATGTTCGCCGACGGCTCCAAGGTGCCCTACGACCGCACCCGCCGCCTGATCGAGAAGCTCGCGATTCCGCTCAAGGCAACGCCGCTCCGCGTCTCCATCGCTGGCCATACCGCGGCCGGATTCGTGCCGGTCCGCAGCGACTACGGCGCCTTCGACCTGTCGGCCGATCGCGCCAATGCCGTGCGCCAGATCCTCGAACGCGAGGGCCTGCCGCCGTCGCACATCTTCGCCGTCTCCGGCAAGGCGGATACCCAGCCGCTGTTTCCGGACGATCCCTCGCTCGCGGCCAACCGGCGGGTGACGATCACCCTGATGCGCGAAGATCCGCCGCTGCCGCCGAATCTGAAGCCATAGGCCACTTGCGCTACCATCCTACCTGAGGCATGTCGTCGCGCGGGCCACGAACGTGGCCACGCCGTCACAGCATCCGGCTCCGCGCCTGCTAAGATGGCGTGCCGATTGACAGGCGCGCCGGAAACGTCAAAAGGCGCCGGATCAATTCTCGGGAAGAAGCGTTTCTAGTTCCTCATGACGGCGAGCATCACATCGACCGACGCTCAGGAAGGGCAAGGGCCGGTCACCTCGGGTTTCTGGGCCCTCACGCTTGGGAGCATCGGCGTTGTCTTCGGCGATATCGGCACCTCGCCGCTCTATGCATTCCACGAGGCCGTCAAGGGCGCGGCCCATGGCGAGCCGGTCTCGCGGGTCATTGTGCTGGGCGTGCTCTCGCTGATCCTGTGGGCGCTGCTGATCGTCGTGACCGCCAAATACGTCCTGCTGCTGCTGCGCGCCGACAATAACGGGGAGGGCGGCACGCTCTCGCTGATGGCGCTCGGCCAGCGCGCGCTCGGGCGGCGAAGCTGGGTTTTGCTCGCGCTCGGCGTGGTCGGCGCCTCCATGTTCATCGGCGATTCCATGATCACGCCGGCGATCTCCGTGCTCTCGGCGGTCCAGGGCCTCAAGCTCGCAACCCCCGCGTTCGAGCACTACGTGGTGCCGCTCACGGTCCTCATCCTGGCGCTGCTGTTCGCGGTCCAGAGCAAAGGGACCGCGCTGGTGGCCTCGGCCTTCGGGCCGGTCATGGTGGTATGGTTCGCCGTCATCGCGGTGATGGGGGCCGTCCACATCGCCGACGATCCCTCCGTGCTGGCGGCGATCAACCCCTATTACGCGGTGCAGTTCGTGCTGTCGCACGGCACGATTGGCCTCGTGACGCTTGGCGCCGTGTTCCTGGCGGTGACCGGGGGCGAGGCGCTCTATGCCGATCTCGGCCATTTCGGCCGCAAGCCGATCCAGTCGGCCTGGATGTTCTTCGTGCTGCCCGCACTCTTGATCAATTATTTCGGGCAGGGCGCGCTGGTGCTGTCCGATCCCGCCGCGATCGAGCATTCCTTCTATCGCATGGTGCCTGAAAGTCTGGTGCTGCCGCTGGTGGGCCTTGCGACCGCTGCGACCGTGATCGCGAGCCAGGCGGTGATCACCGGTGCCTATTCGCTGGTTTATCAGGCAGTGCAGCTCGGCCTGCTTCCCCGCTTCGAGGTGCGCTACACCTCCGAGACTCACGCCGGCCAGATCTATCTGCCGCGTGTGAACCGGCTGCTGTTGATCGGCGTGATGCTGCTGGTCCTGCTGTTCCACACCCCCAGCAATCTGGCCTCGGCCTATGGCATCGCGGTCTCCACCACCATGGTCGCCGACGGCATCATGGGCTTCGTCGTAATCTGGAAGTTGTGGAACTGGCGCGCTGCCACGGCTGCTGCCGTGATCGTGCCCTTCGTCGTCGTCGACCTGAGCTTCTTCAGCGCCAATCTCTTGAAGTTGCTGGAGGGCGCCTGGGTGCCGCTGCTGTTCGGCGCGGCCATGGCGGGGACGATCTGGACCTGGCGGAAAGGCTCGGCAATCCTGATCCAGAAGACGCGCCGGATCGAAGTGCCGCTGGACGATCTGATCCGGAGCCTGGAGAAGCGGCCGCCGCACATCGTCAAGGGCACCGCGGTGTTCCTGACCAGCGATCCCGCTTTCGTGCCGACGGCGCTGCTGCACAACCTCAAGCACAACAAGGTGCTGCATGAGCACAACGTGATTCTGACGATCGAGACCGCGCAGACGCCGCGGGTCGATCTGTCGGAACGATTCCGGATGGACAAGGTCAGCGACAAGTTCTCGAAGGTCCGCCTGCGCTTCGGCTACATGGAGCAGCCGAACGTGCCGAAGGCCCTTGCGATCGCGCGCAAGCAGGGCTGGCAGTTCGATATCATGTCGACCTCGTTCTTCGTATCGCGCCGCTCGCTGAAGGCTTCGGCGCAGTCGGGCATGCCGCTCTGGCAGGACCATTTATTCATCGCGCTGAGCCGATCGGCCAACGACGCCACCGACTATTTCCAAATTCCGACCGGTCGGGTGGTTGAAGTCGGCACCCAGGTCACTATTTGAACGCGATTGGCGGACATATGCGGTTTTTGCATGCCAAGGGCCCAAAATCGGGCTAGGCTATGCCGGCAGCGCAGGCCTATAAGCCCGCGCGCTCCCTTCCGCCGTTGTGCCGTGAGCATCTTTAGAGGCCATCAGTCTCTCCCATGACAAGCGACGTAGCAGTTCCCGCCCCGGAAACGGCGGCGGCCAATGGGCTTGGCGATGCCCACACCACCGCCGGTTTCGGCGCGCTGACGCTCGGCAGCATCGGCGTCGTCTATGGCGATATCGGCACCAGCCCGCTCTACGCGTTCCGCGAGGCGGTAACGGCGGCCTCGGGCGCGGAAGGGGCGCCCACGACGGCCGCCGTGCTCGGTGTGGCCTCGCTGATCCTGTGGGCGCTCGTCGTCGTGGTGACGCTCAAATACGTCGTGATCCTGCTCCGCGCCGACAACAATGGCGAGGGCGGCACGCTCGCCCTCATGGCGCTGGCCCAGCGCGCGGTCGGCACGCGCGGGGCGACCATCGTCCTGCTCGGCATCATTTCCGGCGCCCTGTTCTACGGCGATGCCGTGATCACGCCGGCGATGTCGGTGCTGTCGGCCATCGAAGGCATGAAGGACGTCACCCTGACCTTCGAGCCTTACATCGTTCCGCTGACCGTGGTGATCCTGGTCGTTCTGTTCGCGGCGCAATCGCACGGCACCGCCCGCGTCGCGGCGTTTTTCGGTCCGGTGATGTGCGTCTGGTTCGCGGTGATCGCGATCGCGGCGATCGGGCCGATCATGCGGCAGCCGCAGATCCTGTTCGCGTTGAACCCGCTCTATGCGGTGTCGTTCATGCTCCATCACGGCATCATCGGCTTCGTCACGCTGGGCGCTGTGTTCCTGGCGGTCACCGGCGCCGAGGCGCTCTATGCCGATCTCGGCCATTTCGGCAAGCGGCCGATCCAGACCGCCTGGCTGTTCATCGTGCTGCCGTCGCTAGCACTGAACTATCTGGGGCAGGGGGCGCTGGTTCTGGATGACCCCGGGGCGATCGTGAGCCCGTTCTTCCAATTGTTTCCGCAAGGCTGGGTCCGCGGCAGCATGGTCGTGCTCGCCACCATGGCCACCGTGATCGCGAGCCAGGCTGTCATTACCGGCGCCTATTCGCTGACGCGCCAGGCGATCCAGCTCGGGCTTTTGCCGCGATTTGAAATTCGCCATACCTCTGAAGCCCATTCCGGCCAGATCTTCATCCCGCGGATCAACCAGCTCCTGCTGGTCGCCGTGATCCTGATGGTGCTCCTGTTCCGGTCCTCCAGTGCGCTGGCGTCCGCCTATGGCATCGCCGTCACCGGGACCATGGTGGTCACGGGGATGATGGGCTTTGTCGTGGTCTGGAAGGTCTGGCGGTGGTCGCCGTTCGCGGCAGCCGCGCTGATCGTGCCGTTCCTGTTCCTCGACCTGACCTTCCTGGCCGCCAATCTGCTCAAGGTGTTTGAGGGCGGCTGGGTGCCGCTGGCGCTCGGCTCGCTGATGATCCTCCTGATGTACACGTGGCGCCGCGGCAGCCGGCTGCTGTTCGAGAAGTCCCGCAAGCTCGAGTTCCCGCTCGCCGATCTCGTGGCGATGCTGGAGAAGCGGCCGCCGCAGCGCGTGCCCGGCACCGCCGTGTTCCTGACCTCGGACCCGCTCAGCGCGCCGACCGCGCTGATGCATAGTCTGAAGCACTACAAGGTGCTGCACGAGAAGAACGTCATTCTCACCATCGAGACCGCGCAGACCCCGCGCATCGATCCGGCCGAGCGCGTCAGGCTGGAGCAGATCTCGCCGACCTTCACCAAGGTGACGCTGAAATTCGGCTTCATGGAATCGCCCAACGTGCCGAAGGCGCTGGCGATCGCCCGCAAGCTCGGCTGGCAGTTCGACATCATGTCGACCTCGTTCTTCCTGTCGCGCAGGGCACTCAAGCCCGCCGCCCATTCCGGCATGCCGCGCTGGCAGGACCGGCTGTTCATCTCGCTGAGCCGCTCCGCCAACGACGCCACCGACTATTTCCAGATCCCCTCCGGACGCGTGGTCGAGGTCGGAACTCAGGTGACGATCTAGGCAGGCAAACCAAAGCCGCACTTCAAGTCGCTGCGATTTAGCTTTAACTTGCGCCGCACGGCTCAAGCCTTTGTAGCGCTTGATTTTCGTGAGCCGAGAGGCGAGGTTGCCCGCCGGCCGGGGGCGCCCCGGCTGGCAGACGCGACGTTGGAGGATGATGTGGCAAACCAGGTACAGGATCTGACCCCGGACGAGGTCTCCAAGGGTGTCGCGGAAGGGCGCTATCTGCTCGTCGACGTCCGTGAGCCGAACGAGGTCGAGGCCGAGGCCTATCCTTACGGCGTCGTGGTTCCGCTCTCGACCTTCGATCCCAAGGCGATCCCGGATCCGCAAGGCAAGGAAGTCGTGTTCGCCTGCCGCTCGGGCAAGCGCTCGGTAACGGCCTCGCTGGCGGCGCAGGCCGCGGGCCTTGCTTACGACAAGCATCTGGCCGGCGGCATGCTTGGCTGGAAGGCGGCGGGTCTTCCCAGCAAGGTCGGTGGCTGATCCGATCGATGTCCAAAAGCTCTTCGTTGAACAAGGTCTTCGCCGACCTTCCCGTCACCATCTTCGAGGCGATGTCGCAGGCCGCGCGCGACAACAACGCCATCAATCTCGGCCAGGGCTTTCCTGACGATCCCGGCCCCGAGGACATCCGCCGTGCGGCGGCCGACGCCTCGCTGAACGGCTACAACCAGTACCCCTCGATGATGGGCCTGCCGGAGCTGCGGCAGGCGATCGCGACCCATTACGGCCACTGGCACGGCCTCAAGCTCGACCCGATGAGCGAGGTGATGGTGACCTCCGGCGGCACCGAGGCGCTGACCTCGGCGATCCTGGCGGTGGTCCAGCCGGGCGACGAAGTCGTCTGCTTCCAGCCGGTCTATGATTCCTATCTGCCGATCATCCGCCAGGCCGGCGGCATTCCGCGCCTCGTCCGGCTCGAGCCGCCGCACTGGCGACTGAATGAGGACATGCTGAAAAGCGTCTTCAATTCAAAGACCAAGGCGGTGCTGTTCAACAACCCCTTGAATCCCAGCGCCGTGGTCTATCCGCGCGAGGACCTCGAGCTGCTCGCGCGCTACTGCCAGGAGTTCGACGTCATCGCGATCTGCGACGAGGTCTGGGAGCACGTCACCTTCGACGAGCACAAGCACATCCCGCTGATCACCATCCCCGGCATGCGCGAGCGCACTATCAAGGTCGGCTCGGCCGGCAAGATCTTCTCGCTGACGGGCTGGAAGATCGGCTTCGTCTGCGCCGCGCCGCCGCTCTTGCGCGTCGCCGCCAAGGTGCACCAGTTCCTGACCTTCACCACCGCGCCGAACCTCCAGGCCGCCGTCGCCTACGGCCTCGGCAAATCCGACGACTACTTCCTGTCGATGCGCAAGGATTTGACGCGGAGCAGGGACCGCCTGACCAAGGGGCTGGAGAGCCTCGGCTTTCCCGTGCTGAAGTCGCAAGGCACCTACTTCCTCACCGTGGACCTGTCGCCGCTCGGGCTGAACGAGAGCGACACCGAATTCTGCTGGCGGATCGTGAAAGACTACAAGGTCGCGGCGATCCCGGTCTCGGCCTTCTACGAGCAGGACCCGGTGACCTCCGTGGTGCGCTTCTGCTTTGCCAAGAAGGACCAGACCCTCGACACCGCCCTGGAGCGGCTGTCGGACGCGGTGCGCGGACGCAAGAGGTAGATTTGAAATGACGAACGTCAGCCGCACGAGGCTTTGCTTTGGTTTTGCAATCGCCGCCGCGCTGACGTTGCTCTCCGCCCCAGCCAGGGCCGAGGAGCGGGTCATCAACTTCTACAACTGGTCCAACTACATGGCGCCGGATGTCCTCGAGGCCTTCACCAAGGAGACCGGCATCAAGGTGGTCTACGACACCTTCGATGCCAACGAGACGCTGGAGACGCGCCTGATGGCCGGCAAGTCCGGCTACGATGTCGTGGTGCCCACGGCCTATTTCCTGCAGCGCCAGATCAAGGCGAACATCTTCCAGAAGCTCGACAAGTCGAAGCTGCCCAACCTCGCCAACGCCTGGCCGGTGGTGACGCAGCGTCTCGGCATCTACGACCCCGGCAACGTCTACGCCGCGAACTACATGTGGGGCACGACGGGCATCGGCTACAACGTCGCCAAGGTGAAGCAGATCCTCGGGCCCGATGCCAAGATCGACAGCTGGGACATCGTCTTCAAGCCGGAGAACCTGGCAAAATTCAAAGACTGCGGCGTGCACATGCTCGACTCCGCCGACGACATCTTTCCGGCGGCGCTGAGCTGGCTCGGGCTCGATCCGAACTCGACCAGGCAGGCGGACCTCGAGAAGGCCGCCGACGTCGTGGCGAAGGTCCGCCCGTCCGTACGCAAGTTTCACTCCTCCGAATACTTAAGCGCGCTCGCGACCGGCGAGATCTGCTTCGTGGTCGGCTGGTCCGGCGACATCATGCAGGCGCGCGCCCGCGCCGCCGAAGCCAAGACCGGCGTCGAGATCGGCTACGCCATCCCGAAGGAGGGCGCGCAGATGTTCTTCGACAATCTCGCGATCCCGGCGGACGCCAGGAACGTCAAGGAAGCCTACGAGCTGATCAACTATCTCTATCGCCCCGATGTCGCCGCCAAGAATTCGGACTTTTTGTCGTATGCCAACGGCAACCTCGCCAGCCAGAAGCTGGTCGATCCGAAGATCCTGAACGACAAGAACATCTATCCGGACGAGGCGACGCTCGCAAAGCTGTTCGTCATCACGGCGCGCGAGCCGGCGACGCAGCGGATCATCAACCGGCTCTGGACCAAGGTGAAGACGGGGCGGTAAATCGCCTCGCCAACTCATTTTCTGCAAAACAACCCCATGCACAGTAGAACCGCGCCTTCCGCGTTGCCGGCAGTGGCGGCGCGTAAGTCGCGATGCCGTTTGGCCTAATTGCTCCGCGGACGCAAAGGAACTGAGACGCCTCGCGCGTGATGAAAAGTGGGCCTGCGAGACAAGCCGGGCGCGCCTGACCTCATCAGCCTCCGCTGCTTTGACACGTCGGGCAAAACACTGGCACAATGGCATGGTGGCCATCAGGTCCAATGCCGCTCTCGGCGTGAAGCGTGTGTCAGGAGCGCAAACCGCTTCCTAGCCCTCGCTGTCATTCCCCGCGAAGGCGGGGAATCCAGTACGCCGCGGCTTCTCGATTCAATCACTGGCGTCACGGAATACTGGATCGCCCGGTCAAGCCGGGCGATGACAGCTGACTATGACGAAAGCGCGCTCCGAACCTTACCACGCATAACGCACCGTGCCCTTGCCTGTGTAAGTCTGCGTGCTCTGTGAAAACTCGCCCTCGACCGTTCCGGCGAGCGACAGACCATTTCGCCATGTCATCTCGGCACGGCCACCGACCAGTGCGGAATCGGCAGCTGGCCGCGCGCCGCTGACCGTGAAGGCCGCGCCCGGCAGTGTCTGGAAGGCGGCGTTCACGAAGCGATTGGTGTTGGTGTCGTGGGCCCAGGCGAGCCGGCTGCGCAGCGTGAGCACGCCATCGTTGACGAGGAAGCGCTGGTCGGTGCGGGCGCCGAACTCGGTGCGAACGTTCGTCGTGTCCTGCGAGGTGTACGACAACGCGAACTGGTTGCTGCCGACCAGCGCGGTCTCGCCGTAACCGGGAAGGTGGAACGCCGTGGCCTGCACCGCTGCGTAGGGCGTCACGCCGAAGGTGGAGGCGGGGATGGGCACGAAGCGCCAGCCGGTCTCTAGGCGGCCCGCAAAGGTGCTTGCCTTGAAGTTCGCAGTGAGCTTGTCGGTGCCCGACACCGTCACGGTGCGGTCGGTGGTGACGACCTGCCAGCCATAGGCGAGGGCCGCCGAGATGTAGGCCGGGCCGAAATTGTGGCGGGCATAAAGGCCGGCCTGGAAGACATCGGCGCGGCCGCTGCCGAGGCTATCGGCGACCGAGAAGTTGAAGCCGGCGCCGCCGAGCGCGAAGCCGAGCAGCGTGTCCGGCGAGAGGCGATAATCGGCGCCCACAGCCGTGCCGTAGATGCGGCTGGTGGTGGTGCTCGAACCTGCCGGAGCGTTGCCGTTCAGATTGCTGGCGCCGCCATAGCCTGAGGCCCACACGCCCCAGCGGCTGTCGAGGACATCGCCGCTCGCCTGGCGCGGCGTCACCGCGGCGTAGGCTTCGCGAACGCGGGCGTCGTTTGTTTCCGTGGAAGCGTAGCCCAGCGTGCCGCCGCCGGCAGTCCCGCCGCGCTCGCCGTCCGAGCCGCCATTGAGCGGGTCGAGCATGTTGACGAACTGCTGCGTGGCGTCGAACGCGGCTTGCGTGCTGGCGGCGCCAGGCTGGCCTGAGACTTGGCCGAGCGCGTGGTTGAGCTGCGGGTTGCCCATGTTGAGCAACGCATCGAAGCCGGCCGGCGGTGTCGCTCCGCCCGCGACCGCTCTGTTGATGGCGTCGGCAACATTGGTCGGGTTGGCGCCCGTGCCTGCCGGCAGCACGATCGTGCCGGGATCGAGCACGAGATAGACGTTGTTCGTGTCGTAGGTGAGATGCGGATTGCGCGTGGGGCTGAAGCTGCCGGAGGCGCTTAGCCCGGCGAATTGCGTTCCGCCGAGCCCGCCGGTCGCGTTGAGGATGGTGTAGGTCTGGCTGCGGAAGCTGCCGGGGATCGCCACCGCCTGCACGGTGGCGCCGGTGAGCGTCGCGGTGCCCGTGACGTTGGTGCGGTCGGCGGCGGTCGCGGAGACCTCGACCCTGTAGAAGCTGCCGACACTGAAGGCGACGTTGCCGCTGACGGAGAGGGTGCCTACGGAATTGCCCGGCGCCAGTGTGCCGCCACTCGCGATCGTCGTGTTGCCGACGGTGCCGGTGCCGCCGAGCGTGCCGCCGCTGTTCACGGTGACGCCGCTCGATGCCAGGACCGAGCCGTTCACCGCGAGCGTGCCGCCGTCGATAACAGTTGCGCCGGTGTATGTGTTGATGCCGGACAGGGTCAGTGTGCCGGTGCCGATTTTCACCAGAGAGGCGCCGGTGCCGCCGCCCGATCCGCCATCGGCGATCACGCCTGCGACGTTGGTGGACAGATTGTTGCTGCCGACCGTCAGCTCGTTGGCGCCGAGATGGAATGTCCCTACGCCGGAAATCGAGCCGGCGGTGAGCCTGTTGTCGCTATTGGGGCCTGATGTCATCGAGAGGTCGAACACGGCGGCGGACGCGGCGTTGACGAGCTGCGCGTTGCCGGGCGTCGAATTGCCGTCAAACACCACGTTGCCGCTGTTGGCGATGACGGCGTTGCCGGCCGTGGCACTGGCGCTGAACGCCAGCGTACCGGCGGAAACCGTCGCGCCGGAAAAATTCTCCGCGCCGGTCAGGGTCAGCTTGCCGGCGCCGGTCTTGGTCAGCGTGGTGCCGCCAAGATTCTGGCTCAGGACGAAATTGTTGGCTGCATCCGCAATGTCGAACGTGCCGCCGCCGGCACCCAGATTGATGGTCCGCGCGGTGGTGTTGAAGGCTGTGCCGGTGATCTGCAGCGTGCCGCCCTTGAAGGTCAGGCCGCCCGCGAGGTCGCCGAGATTGTCCTCGGACGCGACGCTGACAGTGCCGCCGGCGAAGGTGGTGCCGCCGGTATAGGTGTTGGTGCCCGTGAGCGTCAGCGTGCCGGTGCCGGTCTTCACCAGCGAGCCGCCCGCGGCGCCGCTGTAGCCGCCGTCGGCGATCACGCCGCTGACGGTGGTCGACAGATTGTTGCCGCCGACCGTCAGGGCGTTGGCACCGAGATAGAAGGTACCGTCGCCGGCGATCGAGCCGGCGCTGAGCTTGTTGTCGCCGTTCGGGCCGGAGCTGCCGGAGAAATCGAAGAAAGTATTGGCCCCGTTATTGATCAACTGCGCATTGCCGGCGGTCGCATTGTCCCGGAAAGAGGTCATTCCGCTGGAATTGTTGAAGGGGCCGCCGGCATTGTTGGTGATGACGGCGTTGCCGGCGGTGCTGGTGCCGGTGAATGATAGATTGTAGCTGTTGCTGATGGTCGCGCTGCCGGCCGTGCTGGCGCCGCCGAAAGACGCTGCCAGGTTGTTGGTGATGGTTGCGCTGGCCGCGGTGCTCGAGGCCCCGAACGTCAAGCTGCCATTGTTGGTGATGGCAGCGTATCCGGCTGTGCTGGTTTGACGGAAGTCGATTGAGTTGGTGCTGGTGATGACGGCATTGTCGGCGGTGCTCGTACCGCCGAAAGAAAGCGATCCATCGTTGTTGATGGTTGCGGTGCCGGCCGTGCTGGTGTTGAGGAAATACGCGTAGGCGAAGGTGTTGAGGGTGATGGTCGCGCTGCCAGCCGTGCTGGTGTCGCGGAAAGACAATTGGCCGCTGGTCGTGATGGTGGCGCTGCCGGCCGAGCTCGTGTTGTAGAAACCTGTGAAAGTGCCGCCGGTGATGATGGCGTTTGCGGCCGTGCTCGAGTCCTGGAAGATGACCTGTCCGGAGCTGGAACCGACGATGTTGGCATTGCCGGCCGAGCTCGTGCCGTAGAAATACGTCAAGCCGCTGTTGTTGATGGTCGCGTGGCCTGCCGTGCTGGTGTCGTAGAACGCCGTCGTTCTGTTGGTGCTGTTGCTAATGGTTGCGCTCGCCGCCGTGCTGGCGTCGCGGAAATAGAGCGTGCCGTCATTGTTGGTGATGCTCGCAGTGCCGGCCGAGCTCGCATTGTGGAAGATCGTGGTTCCGTCGTTGGAGATGCTGGTGATGCCGCTGGTGTTGGCGTTGACGACGTCGAACGTGCCGCTCGCGCCAACAATGACGGTCCCCAGAATAGTGCCGACGCTGGCGGCAGTGCCGAGCTGCAACGTGCCGCCGTTGACCGTGGTGCCCCCGGTATAGGTGTTCGCTCCCGACAGCGTCAGCGTGCCGGTGCCGATCTTGACCAGCGAGCCGCCGGTGCCCGCGATGACGCCGCTCACCTCGGTCGATTGATTGTTGGCGCCGACGGTCAGTTCATTGGCGCCGAGCTGGTAGAAGCCCGCGCCCGCGATCGAGCCGACGCTGATCTTGTTGTCGCCGTTGAGTCCCGTGGTGGGGCTGAAATCGACCGAGGCGTTGGCATTATTGATGATGGCCGCATCGCCGGCCGTGCTGTTGTCTTGGAAGGTTAGGCCGCCGTTGTTGACGATCGACGCGTCGCCGGCTGTGCTGAAGTTATCAAAAGTGATGCCGCCATTGTTGGTGATGGTGGCGCTGCCGGCGGTGCTGTAGCCTTGGAAATACAGGAGGTAGTCGTTGGTGATGGCTGCGTTGCCGGCCGTGCTGTTGGAGTAAAAAGTCGTCGTGCCGCCGTTGTTGTTTGTAATGGTTGCGCTGCCGGCTGTGCTGGTGTTGTAGAACTCCAGGCCGCTGTTGTTGCTGATGGCTGCGTTGCCGGCCGTGCTGCTGTTGGAGAATTGAAGGAAGCCGTTGTTGCTGATGGCGGCGGTGCCGGCCGTGCTGCTGTCGAAGAATTGAACGATGCCGTTGATGTTGATTGTCGCTCCGCCGGCCGTGCTGGTGTTCCGGAAATACAGGGAGAAGTTGTCGGTATCGATGGTAGCGCCGCCGCTGTTGATGACGATGCCTGCGCCCGTGAAGGTCAATTGTGAGCTGCTGAGGTCAAACGTGTAGTTCGAGGCGCCGGCATTGAATGTCCAGCCGCCGACCGTGACACCGCCAAAAAACGACAGGTCGGTGATGTTCGACGCGCCGAAATAGGCAGTGCCGGTCGGCCTTGTGCCGGTGTCCCAGTTGGCGCCGGTTGTGTAGCTATTCGAACTTGGCGAGGCGAGCCAGGTGGCATCCTGCGCCTGCGACGGCGTGGCCGGCAATGTCCAGGCCAAAGCCAGTGCCGACGACGTCATCAGTGCAGCCCGCAGGCGGCGGGTCGCCACGAAACAATCTTTCCCCGTCTTCATCACGTCTCCCAAATCGCGCGAACCGCGAGTCCTCGACGGGATTCATCGCATTGGGGCCGGAGGGGTGTCCTGATACGGGGGCGGGCGGTTTCTGAAAGTTTCTGATATTTCCGCTTCAGGGAAACTTTTCGGGCTTTTTCGACACAGTTCCTCTATATGAGCCGGCCAGAAAGAGGCGGGGGGATCAATTGCTTCGTTTCGCCGGCTTCGGGCTGGATCAACAGCGCGGCGAGCTGCAGGGGCCGGATGGCGTTGCGATCAAGCTCCGGCCGAAGACCTTCGAGATGCTGCGGCTGTTCGCGACCAGCGGCGGTCGGGTCCTCAGCAAGCAGGAGCTGATGGAGGCGGTCTGGCCGAACGTCCATGTCGGCGAGGACAGCCTGTTCCAGTGCATCCGCGAGCTGCGCACCGCGCTCGGCGACGAGCGGCGGCAGCTGATCAAGCTCGCCTCCGGCGGCGGCTATTCGCTGACGGCTGATGTCGTGATCGAGCCGGAGGCGAGCGCGGTTCATGCCGAGGTACTGGCTGCGGTTGTGGCCGAGCCAGCGGTCCCTGCCGAGGCCGAGGCGGCGCCGATACAAACGCTGGCACCGCGCTCCATCTTCAACCTGCGCAGCCCGGCCGTGATCGGCGCCGTGGCCGCGTTCTGCGTCATCATCATCGGGCTTGCGGTCGCAGCTCCGGTGCTGAAGCCCGACTTCCTGTTCAAGCGCACGCCGCCGCGGATCGCCGTGACGGCGATCGTTGACGGGAGCAATGATTCCCGCGGTGCAGCCGTGGCAGCCGAGGTCACCGCTCGCCTCACCGATGGTTTTGCCAAGATCCAGAACATCAGCGTGGTCGCGCCGCGCGCGACGGCGGGTGTCGAGAGCGCAAGCGCGGTGGCCGCATCGCCCGATTACGAGATCCGCGGCGAGCTGCAGCACGGCGATCAATCCTGGACCTTGCGGGCCCGCATCATCAAGGCCGGCAGCGGCGAGGTTCAGGCGGTCGCCGCTGCGTCGGCCGTTGCCGACGAGGCGGATGCACAAGTTCAGCAGTCGCGCCTCGTCGCCGGCGTGGGGCATGTGCTGGCGCGCCGCCTCAACGAGCTGTTGGAGCCCAGCGCCTCCTCGTCAGCGAGCCGGAAATCGTCCGCGGGCGGCGACAAGGTTGCCGTCGAGCAGTCGCTCGCATCGATCAACCAGACCACGCGCGAGCGTTTCGGCATGGCGCAGTCCATGCTGCAGAAGGCGCTCGACGAAGATCCTGACAATGTCGATCTCGCCGTCGCGCTCTCATCGCTGCAGATGCGCGGCATCCAGATGGTCTGGTTCAGCCCGGAGGAGGCTGTTGCGGTCGAGGCCAAGGCCAATGCGACGCTCGAGCGCGCATTGCGATTGAAGCCGAATTCTATTCCCGTGCTCGAGGCCTCTTGCCGCTTCCTCAGCGCGACCAATCATTTCGTGGAAAGTCTCGTCACCTGCGCCAAGGCCTTGAGCTTCGATCCGTGGAACGGCTCTGCGCTCTATTTGATCGGCCTCGGCCAGATCTATCTCGGCCGCTTCGACGATGCGCTCGCGACATTCCAGCAGGCCGATCGTTACGATACGCCGCCGGCCTCGCGCTGGACCTGGCTGCTCGGAGCAGGCATGACTTATGCCTTGATGGAGCGCTACGAGGAGGCGCTGCCGTGGCTGCAACGCTCGATCGCCATCACGCCGGGGACCGGCCGCTCGCACTTTCTGCTCGCCGCCGCCTATCAGAGATCGGGCCGGTCCGAGGAGGCGAAGGCGGCAATCGCGGAGGGGCTGCGCTTGCGGCCCGGGACGAACCGGCGCAGCGTCTGGCCGCCGATGAAGAACGCAAGTCCGATTTGTATCGCGGCCTGGGACCGCGTCGTTCAGGCCGAGGTCGACGCAGGATTGCCGGAGCAGTGAGGGCTAAAACGCGCTGTCATGCCCCGGCTTGACCGGGCCGCCCAGTACGCCGCGGCCTCTCCGTATTCGTCAAAGTCTCTGGAATACTGGATCGCCCGATCAAGTCGGACGATGACAGCGGAGTATGAGGAGAGCGCGCCTCCGCAATGACGGCGGAGCTACCGCCACCGCCGGTGCAGCCAGAGCCACTGCTCGGGATGCTCGCGCACCCAGCTCTCCACCACGCTCGTGATTGCCTGGGTCGTGCCCTGGATGTCGATCTTGCCCTCGGCATCGCGCACCGGCTGAACCTCTTCGGTCAGCTCGCCGCGAAAGCGGCCGCCGGGCAGGCGGATGATGCGGACGCCGTGGATCGGGCATTCGATCTGGCGCAAGAGCCGCGCGAGCATCGGATTGGCGCGGGTCTTGCGGCCGAAGAAGGTGACCTCGACCCCGCCGGTCAGATACTGGTCGATCAGCATGGCGACGTGCTTGCCGTCCTTGAGCGCCTGCGCAAGCCGCAGCGGCGCGTCGCGGCCCGCCGGGATCAGCGTGCCCATGTTGACCTGGCGCATCTCCTGGATGATGCGGTCGGCGGAGGCGATGTTCGGCCGGCGATAGAGAATCGCGGTGTCCAGCCCATGCGCGACGGCCGCGAGCGCCGGCAGTTCCCAGTTGGCCAGATGCGCGGCGAAGATCAGTGCCGGCTTGCCGTCGTCGCGGATCTGGTCGAACAGCTCGATGCTGCGCTGGGGCAGCTCGATCTTGCTCTTCTCCGGATGGTCGCGGTCATAGTCCCAGACATGGTCCATATGGGCGAATTCGGCGCCGACGCGGCCGAGATTGTCCCAGACGCCCATCAGGATCTGTTCGATCTCCTCGGGCGACTTTTCCGGAAAGGCAGCGGCGAGGTTGGCGCGGCCGATGCGGTGCTCGCGCAGGCGCGGGCCAATCAGCTTGACGACGCGCGCGAAAAAGTCCGAGGTCTTGGCCGGATCGAAATAGCGCGTGGTGCGCAGCATCGCGACGGTGGCGGCGCCGATCAGGCCTCCACCGACCGACTTGGCAGCCTCCCGCGCGCGGGCCTTCGTGCTCGCAGTCAGCAGCGCCATGCGTCCGGTCAGGCCGGTTCGCGCGTCAGGATCAGCGAGGCGTTCTGGCCGCCGAAGCCGAACGAGTTCGACATGACAGCGGTGACGCGGGCATCGCGTGCCTTGTTGCCGACGACGTCGAACAGGATCGTGGGATCCGGATTGTCGTAATTGATCGTCGGCGGGATGCGCTGATGCTCGAGGGTCAGCAGCGAGAAGATCGCCTCGACCGCGCCGGCGGCCGAGATGGTGTGGCCGACCATCGACTTGTTGGAGGTGACCGGAATCTTCTGCGCGAGCTCGCCGAACACGGCCGACGTCGTGTTGAACTCCATCTTGTCGTTCTCGGGCGTCGCGGTGCCGTGCGCGTTGATGTGGTCGATCTGGTCCGGCGTCATGCCGGCATCGGCCAGCGTCTTGTTCATGCAGCCGATGATCGGCTTGCCATCGGGCGAGGAGCGGGTGCGGTGGAAGGAATCGGTGAGCTCGCCGCAGCCGGCGATCACGCCGAGGATCTTTGCACCGCGCGCGACCGCGGCTTCATAGCTTTCGAGCACGAGGGCGCCGGCGCCTTCGGCCATGACGAAGCCGTCGCGGTTCTTGGAGAAGGGGCGGGAGGCCGCCTGCGGCGGATCGTTCTGGGTCGACAGCGCCGAGAGCAGCGAGAAGCGTACCAGCGCTTCGGGATTCACGGTGCCGTCGGTCGCCACGCACAGCGCGGCGTCGGTCTCGCCGCGCCGGATCGCCTCGACGCCGAGCTGGATCGAGGTCGCGCCGGAGGCGCAGGCCGTCGACAGCGAGATCGGCGAGCCCTTGGTGCCGAAGGTTTCGGCGAGATGCGCGGCTACCGAGCCGAACATGAAGCGGTGGTGATAGGCGCTGTACTTGCCGCCGCCGGAGATACGCAGCAGGTCGTCGTAGGTGAAGTCGAGCTTGCCGACGGCGCGGCCGAGCTCGCGGCGCTGCGGCCATTCGACTTCGACCGGCGCGACCGCAAGGAAGAGTGGCCCCGGGAAATCGGCCTTGGCACCGATGCCGGCCTGCTCGAGCGCTTCCTGCGTCACCAGCTCGGCCATCCGCTCGGACAGGCCGGTGGAGGAGAACGGATCGACATCGATGAAATCGACCGTGCCGGCCATCGTCGTCTTCAGGCCGTCGATTGGAAAGCGCGTGATGGTACGGATGCCGGATTCGCCGGCGACGAGCTTTGCCCAGTTGTCGGCCTTGCCGGTGCCGAGCGAGGTCATGATGCCCATGCCGGTGACGACGACGACGGGACGCCCGAATTTGTCGCGTGGTGCAGTCATGTCGATCCCCCGATAAAGCTAGAGCATCCGCCAAAGCGCGCCGCGCTTCAGCTCACCGCCTCGACCAGCGCCATGCCTTCGCCGCGCCAGTGTCCGGCCCCCACCACCACAATCTGGGTGGGCGCCCCCTGCATTTCAATCTCGGTCCCGGTCGAATCGTTCGGCGGGAACAGCGCGCCGCGCGAGATCGAGAGCGCAGCGAGCGCGATCCCGAGTGGGAATTGCGTCTCCATCGTGTGCCCGAACATCGTGCCGGTCGCCCGCACGGGCAAGTCGGCATGGCTCTTCAGGAAGCTGCGCTCCTCGGACGTGGCCGGCTCCGCGCCGGTCGCTCCCGTGATGATCGCCGCCTTGCCCTCGCGCCTGGGCAGCTTGGCCCACAGCGTCTCCAGCGTCGCAGCCATGTCGCCGGGCTGCTTGCGCTTGGCGAGATCGGCGACGACGCTCGACAGCTTTGCGAACGGCTTGGCGCCGCGGGCTTCCGCATGCGCCCTGGACTCCAGCACCAGGAACGCGCCGGCCGAGCCGAGCGCGAAGCCGGCATGGTCCTTGCGCGCCCAGACGGGAGCGAACTTGTCCTGCAAATTGAAGTCGCCGAATTCGTAGAGGACCAACAGATCCTTGCGCTCGCCATTGTGCGAGCCGCCGACGAGGGCAATGTCGCTTTCGCCCGATGCGATGCGCGACAGCGCGATGCGGGCCGCGTCGGCTCCCGCAACCTCTTCGCCCATGAAGGTGCGCGAGGTGCCGCCGAGACCATGCACGATGGCGATGTTGCCGGCGAGCAGGTTGGAGAGCTGCGCCAGGAACAGCGTCGGCCTGAGATCGCTCATCAGCCGTTCGTTGAGGAAGCCCGGCGCATTGGCACCCTTGGCCTCGGCCGTGAGCACGCCGCAGTCGACGTTGAGATCGCGCTCGCCGCCGCCGGCGGCCACCACCATGTCGATCTTCGACAGAATGTCCTTGTTGCCCTTGATCCCGGCGGAATCGAGCGCCAGGCCCGCGGCATAGGTGCCGATGCGCTGCCAGGCTTCCATC
The DNA here is from genome assembly GCF_009759665.1 of Bradyrhizobium cajani. GTDB lineage: Bacteria > Pseudomonadota > Alphaproteobacteria > Rhizobiales > Xanthobacteraceae > Bradyrhizobium > Bradyrhizobium cajani. The sequence goes on along the minus strand of NZ_WQNE01000029.1, from coordinate 70,739 downwards.
TGGCGCTGGTCGCCCTTCTTGGGAATCTGGCTGTCGAAGCTCACCGGCATCAGCGGATGCACGACGTAGGGCGCAAAGCCCTTGTCGTCGACATTGATGCGCTTCTCCTGAAGCGCGGTCCAGTTGGCGTCCAGCCCCTCGCCGAGCGAGGTGGCGAGCCCAATGCCGGTGATCCAGACTTCCGTCTGGCCGGGCTTCGAAGCAGTCTCAGTCATGGCGATACGGCCTGTTGCGGAAAGCCGACGCGCTCGGCGACCTTCGCCATGTACCCGCGCATATCCGCATTGGGGAAGGGGATCAGCGTGAAGGTGAGTGTCGAATTCGCGCGCAGCTTGCCGCCGACCCTGATCTTGGCCTCGGTCATGGCGTAGCCCGAGCCCTCATGGGCCATGCTCGCCTCGATGCTCATGAGATCGCCCGGGAACACCGAGCCGCGCACCTTGGCCTCCTTCACGGCGGCCAGGATCGGCATGCGCTCGAACTTGAACAGGCCAAGCTGAAGCCAGCCCGAGGCCTGCGCCATCGATTCGATCAGGAGCACGCCGGGCATCAGGGGATAGCCCGGGAAGTGCCCCTCGAAGATGGTGCTTTCCTTCGGGACCTGCGCTTCGACGACGATCTTCTTCTCGCCGACGTTGAGGTCGACGATGCGATCGATCATGTGGAAGTATTCGAGTTGCATGACCGCCCGATTAGGCGCTCGCGCCCTTGGCCGCAACCAGTTCGTCGATGCGGGCGCACAGGTTCTTCAGCACGAAATACTGCTCGGTGGTCGCCTTGCCGTCGTTGACCTCCTGAGTCCACTTTTCCAGCGGCAGCTTGATGCCGAACTGCTTGTCGATCGCGAACGCGATGTCCAGGAAATCGAGGCTGTCGATGCCGAGGTCATCGATGGCATGGCTATCCGGCGTGATCGTGTCGCGCGGGATGTCGCAGGTTTCAGCGATGATCGTAGCGACCTGATCGAATGTGGAGGACATCACTAAGCCTTTGATATATTGCGGATATTTGTCAGATATTCCAGAGTGGCATGGTGGGTGGGCATCGCGCCCCGATGACGCCCTCAAACCCCCCTCTGGCCGGGTCGAAAGCCCGTATATCGGAGCGCCGCCCTGAGTTCAATGGAGCCGGACGGCCGCAGGGACAGGGGTTGGGGATGCCTGCCAGAGGCGCTTCGGCCAGGGGCCGGCGCGGGGCGCACCTTAGATGTGCGGGGTCGTGATCTTGACGCAGTCGCGACGGCCCATCAGCACGCAATCCTGGGTCCGGCGCAGGTCGGCGATGCTGACGGCGAGCCATATCCCGATCGCTGTCAGCGCGATGGTGAAGGCGAGCGCCGCGATGTTGGCGAGCATGCGATGGCGGAAATCGCCCGGTTCGGCGCGCGGCTGCTCGTAGCGCGACAGGTCGAGCCGCTCGGGCGCCGCGCGCATCGGCTGCACGGTGCCGCTACCCCGGTGAACCACCGGGGAAGACGAGTTGCGCGGCCTGAACTGGAGCACCCGGTGCTCGTCATCAGAGCTTATGGGCCGCTGGGTTTTCATGGTGAGGGGATCACTCCGAAGCAGCGATTTTTAGATAGCACACGTGATGCACCGGTTGCAGAAAATCTTGTCAACGCAGACGTGCATTGCGCGTTCGCACGCCCTCTCATTGAGGGGCGCAAGTGACTGCGGAACCGGCCGCCATGCCGCCGTCGGGACGCGCCGGGGTGCGTTGCAGCAACCGCCGCGAAGTGCGCCTCCGTCCCGTGAACATCGGGTTGTGATCTCCGCGCCTCTGCCGGACGCATTTTGCAGCATGAGGGGCCATGGCATAGTCCGGGGAACCTGGACGACCTTCTGCAACCGTGTGAGGAGCCCTTCGACCATGACGAATACGCGCGAGCCGCGAGTGCATCCGGTGCCGATCCTGTCGCTTCGTCCGACGCAGATGACGGTCGGCATGCGCGAGGTCAAGGAGAAGCGCAAGCGCTGGCGCGAGCACGACAAGAACAAGCAGGCCGATCTGCTCGGCAAGCACATGATCCCCGTCGTCTTTGGGCCGGACGGGCGCTACTACGTGATCGACCATCATCATCTCGGCCGCGCGCTGCACGACGAGGGCGTCAAGGAGGTGCTGGTGACCGTGATCGGCGATCTCAGGATGGTCGAGCGCGAGGCGTTCTGGGGCGTGATGGACAACAAGCGCTGGGTCTACCCCTACGATACCAAGGGCGAGAGGCGGCCGTTCCGCGATCTGCCGAAATCGGTCGCCGATCTCAAGGACGATCCGTTCCGGAGTCTTGCCGGCGAGCTCCGCCGCATGGGCGGCTTCGCCAAGGACACCACGCCGTTCTCCGAATTCCTGTGGGCCGACTATCTGCGCCGGCAGCTGTCGCGCAAGGCGGTGGCTGCCGATTTCGACAAGGCGATCGAGAAGGCCATGTCCGCCGCCAGGAGCAAGAATGCGATCTACCTGCCCGGCTGGTGCGGTCCGGCGGACGATGACTAGGGCGCAACGCCATATCAGCACGCCATGCTGCCTCGCAGACCGGACCTCATCACAGCCTCTTGAGCGAAATCATTTTTTGCCCGCACGAAGCGGTCCTGAAACAGAGCCGTCCCATCTCTTGGGGTATCGAGCTCACACAGGAGGCAGGAATGCGCCGTCTGGTCTTCACCATTGCCGTGCTCGCGGTCGCCTCAGCAGGAATCTCGGCATCGTTTGCCGCTGTTCACCACGCCAAGACATTGACATTCGCCGAGCGTTTTGCCCCGGCGCTCGAGTTGATGGCAAAGCATTAGGGGCATAACGCTTCGTAGCCGTAGGCAGCGCAGCACTGTCGCGCCACAAGCCGGCATGGGCGGCGCAGTTGCTGGCCGGCCGGATCGGGCCGATGGTCGATATCGTGCTTGACCTGCCGCAAATGAATATCGGCGCACCCCGCTAGGCTCCGCTCTGCATGATTGCCGAAGCAGCGTTGCGCCCCGATGTCGAGGGCCCGTGCTCCAAGTCATGCTGACCTGGAGAAGCAGCCATGAGCTTGATCTTTCGCATCCTCTTTGTCGCTGCCGGCGCGATCACCGCGCTGTTCGTCGCGCGCGATGCGCTCAACTTCACCATCATCCAGACCTTCGTGGCCATCCTGCTCGTGACAGCCATCCTGGGCGCCGGAGCGCTCTGGAGCCTGCGGCGCAAGACGTGAGTGAACGGAGCCAGGAAAAATGACGATGGGCGCTGAACGGCGCCCATCGGTTGAGCTTGGAGGCGTGCGCCTCTTCAGCGCAGGATATCGCGCAGCACTTCGCCGTCGACCTGCTGCGGCCTGACACCGAGGATCCGCATGATGGTCGGCGCGACGTCGAGGTTGCGCATACGCCGGATCACCGTCTTCTGGATATCAGGGCCGGCGGCGATGAAGGTCGCGCTCATCACCGGCAGCTCGGGGTCGTGGCCGTGGGCTCCGTAGAAGTTCGGCATCGACAGCGTGGTCGTCGCCGCATTGAACGGAGCGTCGCCGAGGCGGGCGACGCCGGGGTTCTGGATGCCGTCGAAATTGTAGCCCGGAGCCATCAGCGCGAACACATCGCCAAAATCCTGGCCGATGGTCTTGCTGGTGCACTGGCCGAGCCCGGCGTTGCATTGCAGCGGCCGGGTTTCGACGACGGTGAAGAGCCGCCCGCTGTCGAGCGAGAAGTTGAACTTCGGGTTCGGATCGACCGCGTTCTTCACCGCATCCGTGATCTGCATGACCAGTGCCCGGTAGGTCGCGGGATCGACGCTGCCGCCCTGTTCGCGGTTCTGCAGGTTGACGTAGATGTTGACGGCCGGACCCGAGGTGCGGATCGCAACCTTGCTGGTGTCGACGCCGGCATTCTTCAGGATGTTGGTCATGCTGACGGAGGTGTGGAACGGCGCGAAGCCGTGGTCCGACACCACGATGACGTTGCTGTCCGGGCCGGCCGCATCGGCGATCCGCTTCACCGCCTTGTCGGCGGTCTGGTAGGCGAAGCGAATGTACGACGCGTAGCGCGCCACCTTGGCGGCATCCTGGTTGGCGCCGATCGAGTTCGGATCCTTCGGATTGGTGCCCTGGCGCGGATCGGTGAGCAGGAACTGATGCTCGGAGCCGTCGGGCTGCTCGATATAGACCATGACGAGGTCGGCTTCGGGATGGTTCTGGATCGCGCGCTCGCCGATGTCCGCCTGATAGCGTACGAAGGTCTTGACCATGTCCTCGTACATCGTCTCGATCTCGATGTCGGGGAAGTTGGTGAAGCCCGGGCTCAGCCGCTCCGGAATGCGGAAATCGGCCTGCGGACGCCAGAAGCCGATATTGTTGTTGATGTCGTCGACGTCGGCCAGCACCGCCGCGTTGCGCGGGATGTAATTGGCGCCGTAGCGAGCGAAGCGCACCACCGAAAGATCGGGTGCAAGCTGCGAGACGAAGTAGGCGGCACCGACCTTGGCACCGCTGCCTTCGAAGAAGAAGGGTGCGTTCTCGCCGCCCAGCCTGACGTAGGCCGGCCCGGTCGACGGTGCGTGGAACGGTCCCGGCTTGATGCCCTGCATCGCATCGAAGAACACGAGGGTGTCGTAGTTCACCACGTTGTCGTTGGTGGTGTCGAGCGCCGCCACCCGGATCGCGTACTTGACGTCGAGCGTCGACGCGCTGGTGCAGGTCGCAGGCGCAGCCGACGAGCAGGAGAACGTCTCGATCGGGTTCGGCGTCGCGAGCACCGGGCTGTAGGAGAATTTGCCGGCCGCCTGGAGCGCCGTGATGATCGCCGGATCAGGCGCGAAGTCCGTCTGGGACAATGAGAAACCCTGAGCCGAAAGGCCGCCGAAGGCGCCGAACGGCACCGTATAGTTGGTGACGCGGATCGGCTGGGCCGGCTGCACCACGGTGCCGTTGATGGCAATGTCGGCGCCGTCGCCGCCGGGCCATGTCGCGGTGGCCACCTTCTTGCCCTGCTGGCGAAGCTGCACCCACAGCGGTGTCGCGGTCGGATGCGGCGACGGCCCGAGGGGGCTTTCCTGATAGCCGCCGATCGGCGCGGCGAAGCCGCTGATGCTCGACGAGATCGGTGCGACGACCGCCTGGAAGGTGTTCGAGGGGATGTCGTTGTGCACGGCGTTGGAGCCGGTGGCGATCTCGATGTGCGAGACCGCGGTGAGCGAGGGCGATGCCGTCACGTTCTGGATTGCCACCGCGCCGCGATGCATGAGCCGGGCCAGGCCACCGTTGCGTGGCAGCACGCCTTCTTCGATGAACTGCCGGATGAAATCGGGCTTGGCGCCGTCGAGCGAGATCAGCACGACCTGCGGCTTGCGGCCGTGATGGCCGCCGCCGTGGCCGTGATCGGGGGAGTTGCCGAAACCGCGGTCGCGGTCGTCGTTATCGGCGCGCGCCGGGACTGCAACGCCGGCCAGCGATGTGGCGAGGAACGTCGCCGCCATCAGGGAGAAAACGGTCTTCTTGCTCATGTTGATGCCCCAAGCTCGCTTGCGCAATTCCGGCGCGGTGTAGTGTGGAATGGGGCGCGATTATCGAGCGAGGCCGACGACGCGGATGTGACGCGTGTACGTCGTCGAGATTACACAGCGGAGCTGTGGCTTTGTGATCGCTGACACGCGACACGAAAGAGCAATGCATTTGCTCTTCGAAAAGACCATGCTCAAACAACGATCTAATGCGCGATGATGTCGACACCTGACATCATCTTGTTTGGCCACTGGTCAGAAATTGGAACCCGGGCGTTGCGTGTGCGGTCGCATCGCTGTTGCGCTGCCGCTTCCGCGTTCACCCGGGATCGTCGCTCCCGCCAAGCTGGCGGTGCAGCCAGCGCTCGACGCGATGGCCGATCGTGAGCAGGATGAAAGCCAGTGCCATAGCGATCAGGACGATCTTCCACTGCCCGGCGCCACAGATAATGCCGAGACAGGCGGCGAGAAAGGTGCAGGCCGCGCTGGTCAGGCCGCGCACGCGGAAACGTTCGCTCTCGTGGACGATCACGCCCGCACCGAGGAAGCCGATTCCGGTCAGGATGCCCTGGATCACCCGGCTTGCGGCATCGGTGATCTTGCCGGGCTCGGCGAACTCGACTGCGAGCAGCACGACGGCTGCGGTGGAGAGCCCGACGATGCCGAGCGTCTTCAGGCCGATCGGCTTGCCGTGCAGGTCGCGATTCAGGCCGATCGCGCCGCCGGCGAGTGTCGCGGCGCCGAGGCGCAGCAGGATTTCGGGCCAGTCGAGCTCGGTCACGGCTTGTCGGTCATGTCTTGTTGTTGGTCATGTCTTGGGCAATCGTCCCATCAGGTAGAACTCGTCGTTCGGGCGCATGCCGGTGAAATTCGCCAGCCGGTTCGACAGCGCGAAGAAGGCGGAGATCGCGGCGATGTCCCAGACGTCGTCATCGCTGAAGCCGTGAGGCTGGAGTGCGGCGAAATCCTCCTCCGAAATGCGCTGCGCATCGGCCGAGACCTTCATCGCGAAATCGAGCATCGCCTTCTGCCGCGGCGTGATGTCGGCCTTGCGGTAGTTCACCGCGACCTGATCGGCGATCAGCGGGTTCTTGGCGCGGATGCGCAGGATCGCGCCATGCGCGATCACGCAATACTGGCACTGGTTGGCCGCCGAGGTTGCGACCACGATCATCTCGCGCTCGGCCTTGGTGAGGCCGCCGTCCTTTTCCATCAGCGCGTCGTGATAGGCGAAGAACGCGCGGAACTCGTCGGGGCGATAGGCCAGCGTCAAAAACACGTTCGGCACGAAGCCGCTCTTCTCCTGCACGGCAAGGAGCCGCGTGCGGATGTCGTCGGGCAATGCGTCGATGGCGGGAGCGGGGAAGCGTTGCGCGGGCTTTGTCATGGGTGCGGATTCCGGCCTGGGGCCGGCAACCATAGTCGATGCAGGCGGCCGCCTCAACGTGCCTGCTGCAATGCCAATTGAAGAAGCGGCGCTGTCGCCCTTGGGGACGAGCGCGGCCTTACCGCAGCGGCTTCTTCAGCAGCGAGAAACGGTCGGGATCGAGCCCCATCGAGGGTTGCAGCATCGGGGCTTCGAGGCTGGACGTTGCCTTGGTAGGCGGTGCCGCGAACACCGGGTCGTTCGGCACGTCGCGCTGCGAGGTGGCGCCGCGCCAGCGTTCGAGCACGGCGCTGACGAAATGCATGTCGTGACCCGAGGTGACGGACGGCACGCTCGAGATGGTGGCTTCGCCGCGCGGCAATTGGTGCGGCGGCACCTCCTTGAAGCGCAGCCGCGTCGGCAGCGCGACGCCTTCGCCGAATGCCAGCACTTCCCGGGTGCCGAGCGACGGCACGAAGGAGAGCAGGTTCGCGGCCGCGTCCGACACCGCGGCGCGCAGCAGCGCCTGGTCGCGGTCGTTGGCAAGACGCATCGTGAACAGCGTGTTGCACTGGGAGATGATGGTGGCGTCGAGCTCGGCCGGGCGCTGGGTGATGAGGCCGAGATAGACGCCGTATTTGCGGCCTTCCTTGGCGATGCGCGACACCGCCTTGCGGGTCGGCCCGAAGCCGATGTTGCGGTCGGCGGAGGCGTAGCGGTGCGCCTCTTCGCAGACGAACAGCAGCGGCGAGACGCCGTCGCTCCACAGGCCGAAGTCGAAGGCCATGCGGCACAGCACCGAGACGACGGAATCGATGACCTCGGCCGGGAAGCCGGCGAGCTGCATCACCGTCATCGGCTTGCCGTTGGCGGGCAGGCGGAACAGATGGCTGATCACCTCGGCCATGGTGTCGCCGCCGACATTGGCGTTGTCGAACATGAAGGCGTAGCGCGGGTCGTTGCGCACGGCCTCGATGCGCGAGATCAGCTTGTGATAGATGATGCGCGAGGAGCGGTTCTCGAGCTTGCCCATGCGCTCGTCGATCAGGGATAGCAAATCGACCAGGCGGTACGGCACCGGCGTGTCGACCGTGTAGCCGATTTGCTTGGGATCGATGCGCTTGAGACCGATGCGGTCGGCGTTCTGGTACTGGGTGTAGACGCCCTTGGCGAGCGGGATCACCTCGGCGAGGATGTCGAGCTCCTCGGGCACGCCGGCGCGGCCGCCGAACAGCACGTCGACGATTTCCTCGAAATTGAACAGCCAGAACGGCAGCTTCAGATTGCGCGGGTTGAGCACCAGCGCGCGGTCGCCGAAGCAGCGGCCATATTCGTTGTGCACGTCGAGCAGGAAGATGCGCAGGTTCGGCCGCGCCTTCAGGATCTCGTTGAGCAGCAGCGAGACGCCGGTCGATTTGCCGACGCCGGTCGAACCCAGAACCGCAAAATGCTTGGACAGCATTTCCTCGACGTCGACATAGGCGACGACTGAGCGGTCCTGCTGGAGGAAGCCGACATTGATCTGGTCCGACCCGGTCGGCGCATAGATCGTGCGCAGCTCCTGGCTGGTGATCAGGTCGACGGCATCGCCGATGGTCGGATAGTTGGTGACGCCGCGCTGGAATTTCGGCTTGTCGCTGGCGTTGAGGATCTCGCCGAGCAGGTCGACCGAGGCGATGGCGATGTAGTTGTCTGCGCTCGACAGGTTCTCGCAGGAGACCTCGGTGATCATCGCGACGATGACCGAGTTTCCGCAGCGGATACTGACGAAACGGCCGACGGTGGCCCGAACCTCCGAGATCGGCATCTGGCTTTCCGCCAAAAGCCCGACCCGGGCGAGCGATCCGCGAACCGAAATCACGCGTCCAAAGGATGTCACGATGAATGAACCTGGCAAGAGCAAGGGATTTGTTCCGGACTATGCGCGGCCGTCGCTGCACAAACGGTTAAGCGGCTGGCGCGGGCGCTGCGTTAAATCCCGGACAATTCTGCCGGGATATTTGTTCCCAATGCCCGGTTGCGAGCTGAAAGAGCCGAGAAATACTGCTTTTCCCGGCCGGCGGGGAGCGAGGCCGGGTTAAGGAAGGTTTTACCACGCGGGGAGTCCGTCCGCCGTTCGGGGATTGATTGTCATTTTCGGTGGCGCCGAGGTCGATCTGGCGGCGCCTTTTGATTTGTTGACGGGACCTAATCATTTGTACATTAGTACAAATGAAGTCGGCGGCCGCGGCGCCGCCCTGGGCGCATGAGCTTGTCGCAGCGCTGCGCCCGATTGCGCGACCCGGTCCAGCGGATCGCAGCCACGCCTGGAGGAAAGCATGCAACCGGAACCGATCCTCGATCTCGCCCATCTCGGCCACATGGAGCTCTTGACGCCCAAGCCCGATGAGAGCCTGAAATTCTTCGTCGACGTCATGGGCATGACCGTCAGCGGCCAGAAGGGCGAGTCGGTCTATCTGCGCGGCTGGGACGACTACGAGCGGTATTCCCTTAAGCTTACGGCGTCGAAGACGTCAGGCATGGAGCACATGGCGCTGCGCGCGCGCAGCCAGCAGGCGCTCGAGCGCCGCGTCGCCGCACTGAAGGGCTCCGGCTTCGACATCGGCTGGATCGACGGCGACATGGGGCAGGGGCCGACCTTCCGTTGCCGCGATCCCGATGGCCACATCGTCGAGCTCTATTACGAGACCGAATGGTATCAGGCACCGCCGGAGCTGAAGCCCGCGCTGAAGAACCAGGCGCAGCGCTTTCCCGCGCGCGGGGTCAACGTCCGCAGGCTCGATCATCTCAACTGTCTCGCCGTCGACATCAAGGCCAATCGCGAGTTCTTCGAAAACTATCTCGGTTGCCGTCTCACCGAGCAGATCGTGCTCAACGACGGCCGGGAAGCGGCGATGTGGCTGACGATGTCGAACAAGAGCTACGACTTCGCCTATTCGCTCGACCATTCAGGCGTGCCCGGCCGCTTCCACCACGTCACCTATGCGCTCGACAGCCGCGAGGAGATTTTGCGCGCTGCAGATATCTTCCTTGAGAATGGGGTGCACATCGAGACCGGCCCGCACAAGCACGCGATCCAGCAGACCTTCTTCCTCTATGTCTACGAACCAGGCGGCAACCGCGTCGAGGTGGCCAATGCCGGCGCGCGCCTCATCCTCGCCCCCGACTGGAAGCCGATCGTGTGGACCGAGGAAGAGCGCAAGAAAGGCCAGGCCTGGGGGCTGAAAACGATCGAGTCATTCCACACCCACGGCACGCCGCCGGTGGAGATCAAGAAGCACGGCTAGTGTTGTTCACACAGTGTCATTCCGGGCTCCCTCGCAATGCTCGGGCCCCAGAATGACGCTAGTGTGTTGAGGCCCGCACACGCGTGATCGTCTCGCGCACACCGGTCCACGCCGGCTTGTCGGGCGCGAACTGCTTGCGCAGGAAGGTGACGAGTTCCTCGACCTGCGTGTCGCTCATGCTGTTCCTGAACGCCGGCATGTAGCCGAGGTCGCTGGAGACGGGCTCGGTGATGCCGTGCAGGATCACCTGCACGAGATTGTCCGAACTGGCGCTGTGCAGATTGCTGTTGAGTGCGAGCGAGGGCCTGGTGCCGAATAGCGGCAGGCCGCCGACCTCGTGGCATACCGCACAGGCGCCCTGATAGAGCCGCGCGCCGGTGGAAGAGGCGACGGTGACTTGCGTTGCGCTTTCGAGTTTTGTCGCGAGCGCATCCTGTGCTTGGCGGTCGGTCGCGGTGTCGTTGAACGAGTTGAGGTAGACCGCCATCGCGCGGATGTCCTGATCGGGCAGGGCCTTGAGGTCCCGGACGATCGGCGCCATCGGGCCGGCGGCGACACCGTGATGGCGCGAATGGCCGGTGCGCAAGTAGGCGAAAAGCTCGTCCTCGCTCCACGGGACCGGCGCGTGCGAGAGCGAGGTCAGCGCCGGCGCCTCCCAGCCCTCGGCGAAACCGCCGGCGAGATAGGCCTCGCGCCGCTCGGCGCCGAGCGCATTGCGCGGCGAATGGCAGGCGCTGCAATGGCCGAGGCTCTCGACGAGGTAGGCGCCGCGATTCCATGCCTCGGACCTGGCAGGATCAGGCTTGAACTCGCGCCCTTCGTGGAACAGGGCATTCCATCCGGCCAGTAGCGGACGGAGATTGAAGGGGAAGCTGAGCGCATTCGCGGGCGCCGTCGCGCGCACCGCAGGCTGCGCCATCAGGTAGGCATAGAGGGCCTGAAGGTCGGCCTCGCTGGTCTTCGCATAGTGCGTGTAAGGGAAGGCGGGATAGAGCTGACGTCCGCCGCGATGCAGCCCGTCGCGCATCGCGCGCTCGAAGGCGGGATAGGACCAGGCGCCGATGCCGGTCTCGACATCGGGCGTGATGTTGGTCGCATAGATCGTGCCGAACGGGGTCTGAAGCGCGCGGCCGCCGGCGTTGAGCACGCCGCCGATCGTGGTGTGGCACTCCGCGCAATTGCCGAGCGCGGCGAGTTGCTGGCCGCGCGCGATGGTCGCGGCGGAATAGACTGATGCATCGGGGCGTGCGATCGGCGCGATCGCGCGGCCGGGCAGGAGGGCGGTGCCGATGCCGATTGCGGCAGTGCAGACGGCCGCGATCGTCGCGAAAATGCCGGCGCGTTTGGCGAACGGATTTTCCCAGATCCGCGACCGCTGCGGCGGAGCGGGAGCGGGCAGTGCCTGCGGCCTCGCCGGTGCATCGCCGTGCAGCCCCTTCAATATGCGCTCCGACGTAAACGGCGGCTCGCGAAAACGCACGCCGGTGGCATCGAAGATCGCATTGGCGATCGCGGCTGCGCTCGGCACCGAGGCGGACTCGCCGACGCCGAGCGGGGGCTGGTCCTGACGCGGCAGCATCAGCACGTCGATCTTGGGCACGTCGGGGAAGGGGATGATCGGATAGGCCCCCCATTCGCGCGCCGCCACGGTGCCGCGCTCGAACGAGACCTCCTCCATCAGCGCGCGGCTGGTGGACTGGATGACGTTGCCCTGGATCTGGTGGCGCACGCCGTCCGGATTGATCATCAAGCCGGAATCCTGCCCGGCGACGACGCGCGTCACGCTGACGTCGCCGGTCGACTTGTTCACGGCAACGTCGGCTATCCAGGCCGACCAGGCCGCGCCATAGCCCGGAAACTTGCTGTGGACGTAGAGCGCATAGGCAAAGCCGCGCCCGTGCACGACCTCGCCATCCTTCTCCTCACGCACCGGTCGCGGCGTCCAGCCCGCACGCTCGGCGACCGCATTGACGAGGTCGACCGCGCGCTGGTCCTTCAGGTAGCGCAGGCGGTATTCGATCGGATCGATGCCGGCCTCGGCCGCGGCCTCGTCGATATAGGACTCATGCGCAAAGGTGTTCGGCAACGCCGAGACGCCGCGGAACCAGGACGCGCGCACGATCGGCGGCATGTCGTGGGCGACGACACGCATGTGATCGTAATCGTAGGGCGGGATCGCGGTGCGGTCGCCCATCTGGAGCACGGCGGGCTCCGGCGAGATCCGCCCCGTCAGCAGCAGTGCCAGCGTCGGTGCGGCGTTCGAGGGGTAGCGCGTGGCGAGATCGTAAGCGGCGACGCCGCCGTCGGCGTCGAGGCCGCCATTGACGTCGATGAGCTGCGCGGTGCCTTTGGGCTCCCAGGCGTGCTCCTGCTCGCGCGTCAGCTGCACGCGCACCGGACGGCCAACGGCGCGCGAGAGCAGCAGTGCGTCGGCGGTGACGTCGTCGGCGCAGTTGCGGCCGTAGCAGCCGGCGGCCTCCAGCCTGATGACGTCGATCTCGCTCTCGGGACGCTCGATCAGCAGCGCCAGGTCGGTGCGCAGCAGGTGCGGATTCTGCGTGCCGGACCAGACGCGGATATTGCCGTCCTGGAAGTCGGCGACGGCGCAGGAGGGACCGATCGAGGCGTGCATCTGGTACGGCCAGACGTAGGTGCGCTGCATCGGCTTGGCCGCGCCTGATATCGCCGCATCGACGTTGCCCTTGTCGATCAGCGTGCGCGGCGTCGAAGGATTGGCGCGCAGTGCCGTCTCGACATCTGCGAGATCGGTGAGAGCAGGCGTTGGCTTCCAGCTCACGTTGAGCTGCTCTGCCGCGCGGATCGCGTTCTCCTCGCGCTCGGCGACCACGCCGACGAAATCGCCGATACGCACGACGGCGATGATGCCGGGAATGTCGCGGACCGAGGTTTCGTCGACCGCGATCAGGCTGGTGCCGACGAACGGGCCGGCATCGACGCCGGCATAGGGTGGGCGCACCACGCGGCCGTGCAGCATGCCGGGCACGCGGACGTCGTGCACGAAGGTCAGTTCGCCGGTGGTCTTGGCCGGCAGATCGACGCGCGGCACCGAGTGGCCGACGACGGCGTAATCGCCGACCGCCTTGACCGCGACGTCGTCGGCGAGCTCGAGGCGGATGGTCTCGCCGCCAATCAGCTCGCCATAGCTGATGCTGCGGTTGTCGTGCCCGCGCACGAGGCCGTCCTCGATCCTCAATTCGGAGGCCGGCAGCTCCAGCCGCTCGGCCGCGCGCGCGATCAGGACCTGTCGCGCTTGCGCCGCGGCCTTGCGCAGGGGGACGGCGGTGATCTGGATGGTTTCGCTGGCAATCGTCGCGCCCTGGTTCGGCACCAATGCGGTGTCACCGAGCACGACGACGACGCGGGCAAAGGACACATCCAGCTCTTCGGCGACGATCTGGCCGAGCGCAGTGCGAATGCCGGTGCCGAGATCGACATGGCCGTTATAGGCCGTGACCGAACCGTCCGCGGTGATGCGGACGAAGGTCTCCGATGTGACCTCGTCCACGGTGCGGACGACGACGAGCGAACCGGATGGCCGCTCAGCTTCGTTCGAGACGGGGGAGGCCATCAATCAGCAGCCTCGGTGAGCTGGCCCGATGCGCGCATCACCGCGCGCAGGATCTCGACATGCGTGCCGCAGCGGCAGAGATTGTAGCGCAATGCCGCAAGTGCCTCCTGTTCGGTCGGTCGCGGATTGATCGCGAGCAGCGCCTTGGTCGTTATGATCATGCCGTTGAGGCAGTAGCCGCATTGCGCGGCCTGCTCGTCGATGAAGGCCTGCTGCACCACATCGGGCGCCTCGCGGGTGCCAAGCCCTTCGAGCGTCACGATGTCGCGGCCGGCGCAGCCGCTCACGGGAAACACGCAGGAACGTGCTGCGGCGCCGTCGATCAGGACAGTGCAGGTGCCGCATTCGCCGAGGCCGCAACCGTATTTCGGGCCGTTCAGAGCGAGGTCGTTGCGCAGCACGTAGAGCAGCGGCGTGTCTCCCGCCGCAGTGATCTCGTGGATCCTGCCGTTCACGGTGAGGCGGATCGGTGTCTGCGTCATCCTCGTTCCCAAGCCCGCGTAAAAATCGACGTCGTGACGATACCGTTTGTACACAAACGTGCAAGCCGTGCATGCCGCACTGCAGCGCAGCTGCCTTCTTTGTGGACAGAGCGGATAGGCAAATGAGGTTTTATGCGGCAGGCGCATCTTTTGCGCCGCACCGCCGCTTGACAGCTATCGGGACCGCGCGCAACATCGTTCGTATACGAATGATAACCGCGGTGTCCGCCGGCTCTGACATGGTGATGGAAACAACGAGCGCTGCCATCGACAAGATCCGCTGCGATGCTTGTCCGGTGATGTGCTACATCAAGCCGGGCGCGGCGGGCGCCTGCGATCGCTATGCCAATCACGACGGCAAGCTCGTTCGCGTCGATCCGCATGTGATCCTGGAACGCACCGTCTCGCACGGCGGCAAGCTCGTTCCGTTCAGCCGCACCGAAGACTGGGATGGCAAGATCGTCCACGAGCCCTCCACCTTCGTCACCGCGATCGGCGCGGGCACGACCTATCCCGACTACAAGCCGGCGCCGTTCATCGTCTCCGCGGAGGTCGACGGCATCGACATGGTGACCGTGGTTACCGAGGGCATCTTCTCCTATTGCGGCATCAAGGTGAAGATCGATACCGACCGCTATCTCGGCCCTGAAACCGCGACCGTCCGCGCGCAAGGCGAGGCGGTCGGGCATGTCACCACCAGCGAATACGGCTCGCAGATGCTGTCGCTCGGCGGCGTGCATCATCTGACCGGGGGCTCCAAGAAGGAGGGCCGCGTCACCTGCGACACGCTGATGGATCTCGCCAATTGCAAGGCCGTGGAGCTGACCATCGACGGCGGCGCCAGCGTGGTGGTCCAGGCCGGCCAGCCGCCGACCGTCAACGGCGTCAGGGAAGAGCGTATGCGCGTCGGCTGTGGCTCGGCGACCATCGGCATGTTCGCCAAGCAATGGCACGGCAAGGTCGACGAGGTCGTCGTGGTCGACGACCACATCACCGGTGTGCTCAGCGAGCACCAGGCCGGCAAGCTGCTCGACATTGCCGACACCGGCATCAAGATGAAGGGCCGGCGTTCGACGCCCGGCCGCTATTTCCAGGTCGCCGACCCCGGCACGGGGTGGGGCGGCACCAACATCTCCGATCCGCTTGCGATCCTCGGGCCGTTCGATGCCAAGGAAGCAAAACCCGGTCTGACCATGCTGATGGTCTCCACCACCGGCGAGCATGCCTCTTACTACGTGCTCGACGAGGCCTTGAAGCCGGTCGAGACCGAGATGCCGGCCGACCTCAAATTTTCGGTTGAGCGCATCCAGGAGAATTGCGAGCCGGCGTTGTGCACGGTGCTGTTCATGGCCGGCGCCGGCGGCTCGCTGCGCGCGGGCGTCACCGACAATCCGGTGCGGCTGACGCGTTCGGTGAAGGACGCACTGACGCGGGTCACCAGCGGCGGCGCCCCGGTCTATGTCTGGCCCGGCGGCGGCATCACCTACATGGTCGATGTGACGCAGATGCCGGCGGGCGCGTTCGGCTATGTGCCGACACCGGCGCTGGTCGCGCCGATCGAGTTCACGATGAAGCTGTCGGACTATGCTGCGCTGGGCGGCCACATGGATTATGTGAGGCCGCTCGCCGAAGTGCAGGGCGGTGACGACGTCCGCCAGTTGCCCTGGCAGAACCCGATTCCGGGACCTCGGGCATGACGAGGCTCCCGCAAATCGCATTGCTGTCTGATGGCCGGCGGCTGCATTTGCAGGATGGACCGATTGATTTGATCGTCGAGGCGAGGGGGCGCGCGGACGCAGTGCGTGCGGCCTATGAGGCCGCGGCGCGGCGGTTCGCCGGGTTGCTCGACGAGCTCTGCACGGAACTGCCGGAACTGCGGACAGCTGCTGAGAAGCGAGCCGCGCTGAATGGCGTCGTGGCGCGGCGGATGCATGCCGCTGTCGTGCCTTATGCTTCAGACTGCTTCATCACGCCGATGGCCGCTGTGGCCGGCAGCGTTGCGGAGGAGATCCTCGGCGCGATGCTCGGCGCTGCGGCGCTTGATCAGGCGTATGTCAACAATGGCGGCGACATCGCGCTTCATCTCGGCGAAGGTGAGCATTTCTCGGTCGGCCTGATGGACCGGCCCGATCGTCACGGGGTGATGCGCACGATGAGGATCGCTTCGGACGACCCCGTGCGCGGGATCGCGACCAGCGGACGGCACGGCCGCAGCTTTTCGCTCGGCATCGCTGACGCGGTGACGGTGCTGGCGGCAACAGCGTCGCAGGCCGATGCGGCGGCGACGATCATCGCCAATGCCGTCGATCTGCCGGGCCATCCGGCCGTCATCCGCAAGCCTGCGAACGAGCTTCAGCCTGACAGCGATCTCGGCGCGCGTCTTGTCACCCGCGATGTCGGCGAACTGTCGCAGACCGAGATTGCGGCCGCGCTCGAATCTGGCGCGGAATGTGCAAGAAAATTGTTCGATCGCGGATTGATCGAGGGTGCCGTGCTGCAGCTTTGTGGTGATATGCTTGTCATCGGACCGAAAGATATTGAACGGCAAGAAGCGCGCCCGCTCACGCTGGAGAACGCGGTTCATGCCTGAACAGGGAAGTGCCCAAGGGAAGCAAACATGAGCGCGATCATCCGCAAGATCGTCACCGTCGTCGAAGAGACGCAGATGGAGATGGGTCGCCAGGTTTCGCCGCCGACCCGGCGGGCCGCGGCAATCGCCGTGATCGAGAATCCCTTTGCCGGAAAATATGTCGAGGACCTTTCACCGCTGATCGCGATCGGTGAGGAGCTCGGCGAACTCCTGTCGAAGCGCGCAGTGGCCGCGCTCGGCATCGATGGCGCGAAGGCGCAGAGCTATGGCAAGGCGGCTGCCGTCGGCGAGAACGGCGAGCTGGAGCACGCCGCCGCCATCCTTCACCCGAAGATGGGCGCGCCGGTGCGTAAAGTCCTGAGCAAGGGCGCGGCGCTGATCCCGTCGTCGAAGAAGCGCAGCGGACCGGGCACGACGCTCGACATTCCGCTCGGCCACAAGGATGCGGCCTTCGTGCGCAGCCATTTCGACGGCATGGAGGTGCAGATCAACGACGCGCCGCGCGCCAACGAGATCATGGTTGCGGTTGCCGTCACCGACAGCGGCCGTCCGCTGCCGCGCGTCGGCGGCCTGACGGTTGCGGAGATCAAGGGCGAAGACGGCCTGAGGTAGAGAATGATCCGGGGAAGCGGGCACAGGTTCTCCGGCAAGATCATACTGACGACGTAGAGAGTTCAAACTGGAGGTTGGGATGCGAGCAAGGAACATTTTTGTCGGCGCGGCCTTCGCGCTTCTGGCTGGCGGCATGGCCCATTCGGCCGTGGCGCAGGATATCAAGATCGGCGAGATCAACAGCTATTCGCTGCTGCCGGCATTCACCGAACCCTATCGCAAGGGCTGGCAGCTCGCGGTCGAAGAGATCAACGCGGCCGGCGGCATCAACGGCAAGAAGCTCGTCGTCATCTCCAAGGACGACGGCGGCAAGCCTGCGGACGCACAGACTGCGGCGAACGAGCTCGTCTCGAGCGAGGGCGTTGCGATGCTCGCCGGCACATTCCTGTCGAACATCGGCCTTGCCGTCAGCGACTTCGCCAACCAAAAGAAGGTGTTCTTCCTCGCGGCCGAGCCGCTGACTGACGCCATCACCTGGTCCAAGGGCAACAAATACACCTTCCGCCTGCGTCCCTCCAACTACATGCAGGCGGCGATGCTGGTGGAAGCGGCCAGCAAGTTGCCGGCAAAACGCTGGGCGACGATCGCGCCGAACTATGAATACGGCCAGTCGGCGGTCGCGGTGTTCAAGAAGCTGATGTCGGAGAAGCGCCCGGACATCCAGTGGGTCGACGAGCAGTGGCCGCCGCAGGGCAAGATCGACGCGGGCCCGGTGGTGCAGGCGGTTGCCGCCGCCAATCCCGAAGCGATCCTCAACGTCACCTTCGGCGCCGACCTCGTCAAGCTCGTGCGCGAAGGCAACACCCGCGGCCTGTTCAAGGGACGCGAGGTCGTCTCGTTCCTGACCGGCGAGCCGGAATATCTCGATCCGCTCAAGGACGAGACGCCCGAGGGCTGGATCGTCACCGGCTATCCCTGGTACTCGATCAAGACCCCCGAGCATGACGCGTTCCTCAAGGCCTATCAGGCCAAATACAACGACTATCCGCGCCTCGGCTCGATCGTCGGCTACCAGACCATCAAGTCGGCGGCGGCAATCCTGGCCAAGGCCGGCTCGACCGATCCGGAGAAGCTGATCGCCGCGGCGGAGGGGCTGTCGATGCCCTCGCCGTTTGGCGAGATCACCTTCCGCAAGATCGACCATCAGTCGACGCTCGGTGCCTATGTCGGCAAGACCGCGCTGAAGGACGGCAAGGGCGTGATGGTGGACTCGTCCTACAAGAAGGGCGCGGACTACCTGCCGAGCGATGCGGAAGTCGACAAGCTGCGCCCGAAGGATTGATCCTTCTTTATCTCTCCCTCTCCCCGCCCTTCGCGGGGAGAGGGTTGGGGTGAGGGGCTCTCTCCACGCTCCGCGCTCGTGGAGAGAGCCCCTCACCCGGATCGCAAGGGCGATCCGACCTCTCCCCGCAAGAGCGGGGAGAGGTGAAATTCAGACCTAACCCGGACCGCCGATGGCCTTTTACGTCGTACAGTTTCTGACCGGTCTCGCCAGCGCAGCATCGCTGTTCCTGGTAGCGTCGGGCCTGTCGATCATCTTTGGCGTGACGCGGATCGTGAATTTCGCGCATGGCGCCTTCTACATGATCGGCGCCTACATCGCCTTCACGCTCACCGAGCGGCTTTCGGGCGCGTTCGGCTTCTGGGGCGGGATCGTTGCTGCAGCGCTTGCCGTGGCGCTGATCGGTGTCATCGTCGAGATGGTGCTGCTCCGCCGCATCTATCACGCTCCGGAACTGTTCCAGCTGCTCGCGACCTTCGGCCTGACCTTGATGGTCGAGGATCTCGTCGTGCTGGTCTGGGGGCCCGACGATCTCGTCGGCCGCCGCGCGCCGGGCTTCAAGGGCGCGGTCGATTTCTTCGGCCAGAACATCCCGAGCTACGACCTGTTCCTGATCGTGCTCGGCCCGGTCGTGCTCGGGATTCTCTGGCTGCTATTCCAGCGCACGCGCTGGGGCGTGCTGGTGCGCGCGGCGACGCAGGACCGCGACATGGTCGCCGCGCTCGGCGTCAATCAAAAGTGGCTCTTCACCTCCGTGTTTGCGGTCGGCGTGTTCCTCGCCGCGCTCGGCGGCGCGCTCCAGATCCCGCGCGATGCCGTGCATCACGCCATGGACCTGCGCATCATCGTCGAGGTTTTCGTCGTGGTGGTGATCGGCGGCCTCGGCAGCATCGTCGGCGCGTTCGTCGCGGCCGTGCTGGTGTCCGAGCTCAATGCCTTCGGCATCCTGATCTTCCCGAAGATCTCCATCATCCTGGTCTTCCTGGTGATGGCGGTGGTGCTGATCGTTCGCCCCTGGGGCCTGTTCGGCAGGCCCGAGGCACCCGCGCGCAAGACGCCGGGCCTGACCGTCAATCCCTGGCGGCCGCTGACGTCGAACGAACGGCTGGCCGCGCTCGCAGCGCTCGTGATCGCTGCGACGTTGCCGTTGTTCGCCGGCAATTACGCGCTGACCGTCGGCTCGGAGATCGCGATCTTCGTCATCTTCGCCGTCAGTCTGCACTTCCTGATGTCGGTCGGCGGCCTCGCGTCCTTCGGTCATGCCGCCTATTTCGGGCTCGGCGCCTACGGCATCGCCTTCCTCGCCAAGATGGCGGGACTGCCGATGATCGTCTGCCTGTTGCTCGGCCCGCTGCTCGGCTGCATGGGCGCGGCCGTGTTCGGCTTCTTTGCAGTACAGCTCTCCGGCGTCTATTTCGCCATGCTGACGCTCGCCTTCGCGCAGATCGTGTGGTCGATCGCGTTCCAATGGGTGAGCGTGACCGGCGGCGACAACGGCATCCTCGGCGTCTGGCCTTCAAGCTGGGCGGCGAGCCCGTCGCATTTCTATTGGCTGGCGCTGGGCGTCGCCACGCTCGTCACGGTCGCGCTGCGTGTCATGGTGTTCTCGCCGTTCGGCTACGCACTCAGGGCGACGCGCGACTCGCTGCTGCGCAGCGAAGCGATCGGCATCGACGCCAAGCGCATCCAGTGGACAGCCTTCGTGATCGCGGGCACGACCGCCGGCATCGGCGGCGCGCTGTTCGCGTACCTGAAGGGCAGCGTCTTCCCCGACAATCTCGGCATCTCGCTCTCGGTCGATGCGCTGGTCATGGTGCTGCTCGGCGGCGTCGAGACGGTATCTGGCGCGGTGATCGGCGCCATCGTCTACAAGGCGCTCAACATCTGGCTGGTGAGCCAGACCGACCTGTCGAAACTGGTTCTCGGCGGCTTCATCGTGCTGATCGTCGTCGTCTTCCCCAAGGGCATCGTCGGCATGCTGGAGATGCTGGCCCAGCGTCGCCGGAAGTCATCGCCGCCGGGATCCCCCTTGCTTGCCAAGCCGATCGAGTCCGCCGAATGAGCGTCGCACCCCCACTTCTCGCAGTCGACGGCCTGACCAAATCCTATGGCGGCATCCATGCCGTGCGCGGCGTGTCGTTCTCGCTGCGCGCCGGCGAGATACTGGCGCTGATCGGCCCGAACGGCGCGGGCAAGAGCACCTGTTTCGACATGCTCAACGGCCAGAACAAGCCGGATTCCGGCCATGTTCGCCTGCTCGGCGAGGAGGTCACGGCCAAGAAGCCGCGCGAGATCTGGCGGCTCGGCGTCGGGCGCACCTTTCAGATCACCGCGACCTTCGCCACCATGACCGTGCGCGAGAACGTGCAGGTCGCGCTGATCTCGCATCAGAAGCAGTTGTTCAACCTCTTCGGCTCGGCGCCGATTTTCGACCGCGGCGAGGCTGGCCGGCTGCTCGAGCTCGTCGGCATGGGCGGCTATGCGGATCGCCCCTGCGGCGAGCTCGCCTATGGCGACCTCAAGCGGCTCGAGCTTGCGGTCGCGCTCGCCAACCAGCCGAAGCTCCTCCTGATGGACGAGCCGACCGCCGGCATGGCCCCGCGCGAACGCGTCGATCTGATGCGGCTGACGGCTCAAATCGCGCGGGAGAAATCGATCGGCGTGCTCTTCACCGAGCACGACATGGACGTGGTGTTCGAGCATGCCGATCGCATCATCGTGCTCAACCGCGGCACGCTGATCGCCGAGGGCTCGCCGGCCGAGGTGCGCGGCAACCCGCAGGTGCAGGCGGTCTATCTCGGCGAGGGCCTCGTCTACGATGCCCGCCACCGCGAAGGAGCCTCGTCATGAAGCTGACGGTCGAAGGGCTCAACAGCCATTATGGTCCGGCGCATATCCTGTTCGACATCGGCTTCGAGGTTGGCGAGGGCGAGGTGGTCGCGCTGCTCGGGCGCAACGGTGCAGGCAAGTCGACGACGTTCCGCTCGATCGTCGGCCTGGTCGCGCAGCGTTCCGGCCGCATCATGTTCGAGGGCAAGGATGTCTCGGCGCGCCCGACGCACGAGATCGTGCGCGAGGGGCTCGGCTATGTGCCGGAGGAGCGGCGCATCTTCACCGATCTGACGGTGGAGGAGAATCTCGAGGTCGGCCGCCAGCCGAAGCGACCAAACGCGCCGCACTGGACGCGCGACAAGCTGTTCGCGTTGTTTCCAAATCTCGGTGAGATGAAGAACCGCCCGGGCGGCCGCATGAGCGGTGGCGAGCAGCAGATGCTCACCATTGCGCGCACGCTGATGGGCAATCCGTCGCTGGTCCTTCTCGACGAGCCCTCCGAAGGCCTGTCGCCGAAGATCGTGGAGCAGATGGTCGACGCCATCCTGACCATGAAGAAGGAGGGTGTCAGCATTGTCGTCTCCGAGCAGAATCTGCATTTCGCGCGGCTGATTTCCGACCGCGCCTACATCATCGAGCGCGGCCGCATCTGCTTTGGCGGCACTATGGCCGAGCTCGATGCGCGTCCGGACATCCGCGACGCGCATCTGTCGTTGTGAGGGCGGGGAACGGATGGCGAGAAGCGTTGCGGCCAAGAAGAGCGTCAAACCGGCAAAACCGCCTTACGTGCTCGACGAGCAGGTCGGCTTCATCTTGCGCCAGGTCTGGCAGCGCCACAGTTCGATCTTCTCGCGCGACATCGGCACCAATCTGACGCCGACCCAATGGGCGGCGCTGTCGAAGCTCGCCGAGACCGGGCCGTGCTCGCAGAACCAGCTCGGGCGGCTGACGGCGATGGACGTCGCGACGATCAAGGGCGTGATCGATCGCCTGACGGCGCGCGGCCTGACCGAGACGAGCCAGGATCCCGAAGACGGACGGCGGCTGCTGGTGAGCCTGACGCGCGCGGGCCAGCAGCTTGCCGAGAAGCTGGCGCCGAACGCGCTTGCGATCACCCGCGAGACGCTGGCGCCGCTCGACGCGAAAGAGCGCGAGACACTGATGGCGCTGCTGAATAAGCTGCGGTGAACCCACCTGTCATTCCGGGGCGCGACGAAGTCGCGAGCCCGGAATCCATAACCACCGGCTGGTTATGGATTCCGGGCCTGCGCCTTACGGCGCATCCCGGAATGACGACGGTGTATGTGGCGGCTACTTCGCCACCACCTCCGGCACCTTGCCCGCCGGTGGCGTATTCCGGCTACGTTGCGTCCGCACGATGCCGTCGATGATGGTCATGCCGATGCCCGGGAGATCGCCGAGCTGGACGCTCTCCAGGATGGTCTTGCCGGGCGAATGCTGGGCCTTGTCCATGATGACGAAGTCGGCGGAGCGGCCGATTTCGATCAGGCCGCAATCGAGCTCGCGCATCCGCGCGGTGTTGCCGGTGGCGAGACAGAAGGCGATCTCGGCCGGCAACTCGCCGAGCGAGGACAGCATCGAGACCATGCGCAGGATGCCGAGCGGCTGCACGCCGGAGCCGGCCGGCGCGTCGGTGCCGAGGATGACGCGATGCAGGTCGCCCATCTCGCGCGCGGTGCGTAGCGTGAACAGGGCCGAGCGCTCATTGCCGTTGTGAACGAGCTCGAGGCCGCGCTTGCAGCCCTCGCAGATGCAGCGGATCTGGTCGTCGGGAAGCGCCGTGTGGCCGCCGTTGATGTGGCCGACCACGTCGGTGTCGGCTTCCAGCACGACGTCCTTGTCGATCAGGCCGGAGCCGGGGATCGAAGGACCGCCGGTGTGGATCGTGCTCTGGATGCCGTATTTGCGCGCCCAGCCGACCATCTTGCGCGCGGTCGGGCCATCCTTGACGCCTCCAAGGCCGACTTCGCCGAGCAGCTTGACGCCGTTGGCGGCCATTTCCTTGAAGTCTTCCTCGACCATCTCGCATTCGATCACCGGCGCGCCGGCGTGAACCTTCACGCCGCCGGGACGCAAGGTCCAGAACGCGCGCTGGGCGAACACCGCCATCGCCTTCAAGCCGACGACGTCGCGGGGGCGGCCAGGCATGTGCACTTCGCCGGCCGAGATCATGGTGGTGACGCCGCCATGGAGGTAGCTGTCGATCCAGTTGATCTGGTTCTGTCGCGGCGTCCAGTCGCCCGCAACAGGATGGACGTGGCTGTCGATCAGGCCCGGCGCCACCGTGGTGCCGTGGGCGTCGACGATGGTGGTCGCGCCTTCCGTGTTGACGTCCTTGTAGCGGCCGATCGCTGTGATCTTGCCGTTCTCGGCGACGATGGTGTCGCCGTCCAGGATCGGCTTCTCCAGGGCGCCGGACAGGATCAGGCCGATATTCCGGATCACGAGCTTCGAGGGTCCGGTGGCCTGGGGGGCGTCATGCGCCATGGAAGGGCTCCTTATTCCTAGCTGCAACGCTTTCGATCTTGGGCAGCCTTGACCGCGGGATCAAGCCGGATTATTCATTAGTATACGAATGATCGTGTACAAACGACGCATAGCTGACCGCCTCGGAACCGCATCGATGCGACACGGAAGGGTGAGATGAGCAATTTCAATCAGGAAAGCGTTTTGAGCGTCCACCACTGGACCGACACGCTGTTCTCCTTCAAGACCACCCGCAGCCCGACCTTCCGCTTCCGTAACGGCGAGTTCACCATGATCGGGCTCAAGGTCGGCGAGAAGCCCTTGCTGCGGGCCTACAGCGTCGCCAGCGCCAATTATGAGGACACGCTGGAGTTCTTCTCGATCAAGGTGCCGGACGGACCGCTGACCTCGCGGCTCCAGCACCTCAAGAAGGGCGACGAGATCATCGTCAGCCGCAAGGCGACCGGCACGCTCGTCATCGACAACCTGGAGGAGGGGCGCAACCTCTACCTGATCGGCACCGGCACCGGCCTCGCGCCGTTCCTGAGCGTGATCAAGGACCCCGAGACCTACGAGCGGTTCGAGAAGGTCGTGCTGCTGCACGGCTGCCGTCACGTCAGGGAGCTTGCCTATGGCGAGATGATCACCGAACATCTGCCGAAGGACGAGCTGCTCGGCGAGTACATCCACAACCAGCTCATCTATTATCCGACCGTGACGCGGGATCCCTTCCGCAACCGCGGCCGCATCACCGACCTCATCACCTCGGGCAAGCTGTTCACCGACATCGGTCTGCCGATGCTGGAAGCCGCCCACGACCGCGTCATGATCTGCGGCAGCCCGGCGCTGGTGGCGGACACCCGCGTGCTTCTGGGCGAGCGCGGCTTCGTCGAAGGTAACCACGGCGAGCCGGCGCAGTTCGTGGTCGAAAAGGCCTTTGCCGAGCGCTAAGTCCGCAATAAGACCGCATTTTCGCCGTCCGAGGCCCGTTGCGGCGCCGATTCGGCACACGATACTATGTGGGAACGAATCAGCGGAGTTCCCACATGGTTGCGGACAGCGACAGCAACATCGCCTGGCACCGGGTTCAGTTGAAGAAGAATCGCGCCGAGCTGAAGGCGCTCGAGACCGCGCGCTTCACGATGGGCGAGATCGCCTCGTCGAAACGGAACGGCCAGACCCAGAAGGCCGTCGCGGAACTCAAGCGCAAGATCATGCAGTCCGAGCGCGCGATTGCCGATTACGACAAGCGTACGCGCCGACCGCTCGCGACCGACCTGCGAAGCCTCAGCAACGGCAGCTGGAGCCATTGGGACGCCTACACCAGCCAGCAGCAACGCAAGACCGGTCAGCGTTCACCGGGGCGCGGATAATTCCCCTTCTTCTCCCTCGCACCGCTCTTGCGGGGAGAGGTAAGTTGCAGCCGCCCCTTGTGCCGGCCGCGCCGTGCACCATCTCGGTGAGATACCACCAACCGCTCCGGTGACTCCATGACACCGCGCCTCGATTTCACCAGCGAGGCCTTCTTTCGCGATCCGCCCAAGGCGATCGCGGCGCTGCGCGCGTCCGGTCCCGTGGTCGCGACGCGATTTCCGCTCGTCGGCGATGTCTGGATCACCACGACTCATGACGCCACGGCGCAGGTCCTGAAGGACAGCACCGTCTTCACGCTGCGCAAGGAGGATGGCGACGTCGCGGGTCTGCGCTGGTGGATGCCGAGATACGTCCGGACCATCGCCAACAATATGCTGACGATGGACGAGCCGGATCACACCAGGCTGCGCAGCATCGTGGACGAGGCCTTTCGCCGTCGCGCGATCGTCGCGATGGAGCCGCGCATCCGCGCCATCGCCGACGGTCTCGCCGACGAGCTTTTTGCGAACGGAAGTCCGGCCGATCTCGTCCAGCGTTACGCGCGCATCCTGCCGCTCGCGGTGATCTCCGAACTCCTGGGCCTGCCTCCGGCCGATCGTCCGCGATTCATCGCTTGGGCCAACTCAATGTCCTCGCTGACGAATGTCGTCAGCTTCTTCCGCCTGCTGTTCGCGTTCCGCAACATGCGGGCCTACCTCGAACAGCAGCTGCAGGTCGCGCGTATGCAAGGCGGCGAGGGCCTGATCGCCGAGCTGATCGAGGTCGAGCGCGACGGCGGCCAGATCACGCCGGACGAAATGGTCTCGATGGTGTTTCTGCTGCTCGCAGCAGGCTCGGAGACCACCACGCATCTCATCAGCGGTTCCGTCTACGAGCTCCTCGGAAATCCGGGCCTCCGCGATTGGATCGAACAGGACTGGAGTCGCGTCGGGCTTGCAGTCGAGGAGTTCCTGCGCTTCGTGTCGCCGGTGCAATTCTCCAAACCGCGCTATGTGCGACGGGATGTCGAGGTCGAAGGCGTGCGCCTGAGGAAGGGCGACCGCGTCATGGTGATGCTCGCTGCCGCAAACATGGATCCGGCGGTGCATGATCGACCCGAGACTCTCGATCTCGAACGCAAGCCCAACCGCCACGTTTCCTTCGGGACAGGAATCCATTTCTGCCTCGGCCATCAGCTCGCGCGCATCGAGGCGGCATGCGCGCTGGAAGCGCTGTTCGTGCGATGGCCGAAACTCGGTCTCGCCGTCGATCCCGTCGAGATCCATTGGCGCAGGCGGCCGGGCCTGCGCGCGATCGCGAAGCTTCCTGTCGCGGCAGAAGCCCGTGGAACAGACGCCGCGGCCGCGCGAACGCCGGTTGATCGTTCCCTCGCGCGGGCGGACTGACATTTCCCTGCTCTTCGGAAAATCGTCGCAGGCCGGGATCAGCAGGAACGGTGTGCGGTGATTGCTGTTGTTCACCAGGGCTTCGGCACGCAATGGCAATAGGTTCCGTGCCGCAAGGCTTCCGCATCTCTCAAGGAGGCTGACCATGGCAGGCAAAATGCCACCTGTTCCACCGGACAATCAGAGCCGAAAGGGAACTGGCGACACCAAGCAGATGTCGCCCGATCAGACGCCGCACGGCCAACAGCGCGCGGAAAATCCGGACCAGCAGGGACAGCAAGGCAATATCAAGCAGAACACGACCAATCAGGGATACCAGCAAGATCGCTGAGGAGGACTACGGGCGGAGGCAGGTGAAGATTGGAGACCTCGAATGCAAGGCAGAAAGACCCACGAACAGCAGGTGCGCATCCTCGAGCGCAAGCCTGACGTTCCCGATGCGCGGGAGCTGGATCGGGCGTTGGGCGACAATGTCGAGGACATCGCTGTCCATCGTGCGCAGCCCGAAGCGCGGCGCGGTGAGTTTCCGGTGAGCCACGGCGGCCTCAACCAGGAAAACGACAAGCACAAGGATTTTGAACAGGGCGGCCACCAGCGGCCAAGACCAAGGCCGGGACAACGGAAGCACTGAAGCTTCGGGGGGCGATCACTGCAAGAGGAGAGACCGATGCCAACTGGGCACGGCAGCAAGACGCATTTCAGATCGGGCATGCATGGCAAGGGCGATGGCACAGGCGCCATGGCCGAAATTCCCAAGGACAAGATCGGCGACAACATGGTGCTGTCCAACCGCGACAAGGCGCAGCATTCGGACATCCGAGGGATGGATGGCAAGTTCATCCAGACCGAACAATATCAGGACCACGCAGCCAACCGGCTCGACGAGAAGCCGGAGAACGACGAGACCTGAGAGCGTTCCTCCCGACCAACTTGCGGACCGGCGCTCAGCCGGTCCGCTTTTTTGTCGGCACGAGATCGCGCTCCCAGCCGAACACGGAGCGGCCGTCGAGACCGGGCGAGGCGGCGCGCTCGCCGGCGATGTAGGCCTCGACGGAAGGGCCCTGCGCGGTGCGCTCCAGCCGCCGCGCCTGGTCGTCCAGACGCCTGATCGCCTGCATCTCTTCCTCGCGCCCGAGCTTGGCGTTCTGGATCGCGCCCTTCAGCACGCGGATGGTCTCGTCATAGACCTTGATCGGGACCGGGTAAGGATGCCGGTCCTTGCCGCCATGGGCGAGCGAGAAGCGCGCGGGATCGTTGAAGCGGTACGGCGCACCGTGCACGACCTCCGCGACCATTGCGAGCGAGCGCACGGTGCGCGCGCCGACGCCCGGCGTCAGCAACAGCTCCGGGAAGTCGACCGGGCCGCGCTCGGCCGCCGCGGCCAGGGTGCCGTGCAGCCGCCGCGCGAACACGTCCTTGGGCCGGACCTCGTGATGCGCCGGCATGATCAGGTGCGGCAGCATGGCTTGCGCCGGCTCCGGCGCAGTCCCGGTGAGCCGTTCGAATTCGGAGACGATGCGATCGGGACCGAAGTCGCTCAGGAGCTCGAGCTGCGCCGTGCGCGAGACATCGGCGCGGTGGTCGGTGAGATTGACGATCTCGCCTTGCTCCGGGCCGTCGATCGCGCTGTGCGGCGCATCGACAAAGCTCTTCAGCGCCTCGGAATGCCAGTGATAGCGCCGGGCCTGCCGCTTGTCGCCGTTCATGCCCTGCTGCACGACCGTCCATTTGGCGTCGGCGGTGACGAAGAAACCGTGGAGATAGAGGTCGAAGCCGTCCTGCACGGCCGCGCTGTCGACCTTCGCCACCAGACGGCTCGCGCGCGTCAATCTTGCGCCGTCGAAGCCGATGCGCTCGCCGAGCTGCAACAGCTCGTCCGGCGTCTTGCGCGAATGCTGGCCGCGACCGCCGCAGACATAGATGCCGAGCTCATCCTGGAGCGGGCCGAGCCCGCGCTTCAGCGCGCCGATCACAGAGGTCGTGATGCCCGAGGAGTGCCAGTCCATCCCCATCACGGCGCCGAACGATTGAAACCAGAACGGATGGGACAGCCGCTGAAGAAACGCATCGCGGCCGTAATGATGAACGATCGCCTGCGTGACGATCGCCCCTAGCGAGGCCATGCGGCTCGCAAGCCACGGCGGAACCCGTCCGGTGTGGAGAGGAAGATCAGCGCTGCCGGTACGTCGAGTCATGAATGCCCGAGGCTAGCGCAGTTCGGCGACGGTTGCACCAGCGGAATGCTGCGTTGCACGGGACGGGGGAGCCAAGCTGGCCCGGAAGGCGTTGAGCGGATTACGCGAACGCAATCGTGGGGACAGCGATGAATTGGCAGGCCCTCATGGCCGACATCGACGCGATGTTCGGCTGGATACCGTCATGGTTTGTCGGCCTCAGCCTGGTTGTCGGTGCGATCCTGCTCGCCCTATCCGTCTACCGGGTCGCCATCTGGCTGTTCGGTCGTGCCTTCGGAACGCGCTTTCCCCTCATGAGCGTGTTCGTCGATCGGACCGCGGGCCCGGCGCAGCTCGCCCTATGTCTGGCCGCCGTCGCGCTGGTGCTGCCGCTCGCGCCGCTCGACGATACGATCCGCACGCCGCTGATGCGGCTGTTCGTGGTGGCCTTCATCGCGCTGATTGGCTGGATCTCGATCCGGATCGTCGACATGAGCGCGGCGCGCTATCTTCAGAACTTTCGCGACGTCACCGAGAATTTCATCGCGCGCAAGCACGTTACGCAAGTGCGCGTGTTCAAGCGTGTCACCGACACCATCATCGTCATCATCACGGTGTCCACCGCGCTGATGACGTTCGATTCGGTGAGGCAATACGGCGTCAGCCTGTTCGCCTCCGCCGGCGCCGCCGGTATCATCGTCGGTCTTGCCGCGCGGCCGCTGCTGAGCAATCTGATTGCCGGCCTGCAGATCGCGATCACCCAGCCGATCCGCATCGAGGATGCCGTGATCATCGAGAACGAGTGGGGCTGGGTCGAGGACATCGCCTCGACCTATGTCGTGATCCGGCTGTGGGACTGGCGTCGCATGGTGGTGCCGCTGTCCTATTTCATCGAGAAGCCGTTTCAGAACTGGACCCGCGACACCGCGTCTCTCATCGGCGTGATCGCGCTCCATGTCGACTATCGGGCCGACGTGCCGCGCATCCGGCGCTGGCTGGAGGAGGCCGCGAAGCAGTCCAAGCTCTGGGATGGCGCTGTGGTCAATCTTCAGGTGATCGACGCGGATTCGCGCACCATCGAGCTTCGCGCCCTGGTCAGCGCGCGCAACGCGCCGCAGTCCTGGGATTTGCGCTGCGAGATCAGGGAAAAGCTGGTGGCTTTCATTCGCGACGAGATGCCGGAAGCGTTGCCGCGCGAGCGCGCCATCCTGATCCCGTCCGCCGACGATGATGCCGATTTCCTGCGGCGCCCCGCAGCGCCGGAAAACATGCAGGCGAGGGCGCGCAATTGAATGCGGCCCTTCCCACTGGGGCCGCGGCCTGCGAGCCGGTGCTATTCGCGCGTGGCCTTGGTCGCGCCGCGCAAACCCGCCTGCTGCTGGATCGTGTCCAGCGCGCCGGACGACTGCTCTTCCGCGACGAAGCGATTGAGCAGCGGGAGTGCGTCCTCGCGACCCGTCGGGATGGCGATGGCCATACCTTCACTGCGCGCGGATGTTTGCGGCCTTCAGCACCGGCTCCCATTTGGTCGCCTCGGCGTGCATGTAGGCGTCGAAGTCCTTGGCGGAGGAGCCGACCGGGGCCGCGCCGATCTTGCCGAGTGTCGACAGCACGTTCGGGTCCTGAAGCGCCGCCTTCAGATCGGTCTCGAGCTTCGCCACGATCTCCGGCGGCATTTTTGCCGGACCAAGAACGCCCCACCAGACCGAGACGTCATAGCCGGCGACACCGGACTCGGCGACGGTCGGAATATTCGGCAGCGCCTTGGAGCGCTCGGCCGAGGTCACCGCGAGGGCGCGCACCGGGCCGCCTTCGAGCTGGCCGATCGCTTCCGCGAGCGGGTTGATGCTGAGCGGGATCTCGCCGGCGATCACGGCGGTGAGCGCCGGTGCGCCGCCCTTGTAGGGGATGGCGACGATCTTGGTGCCGGACATGTATTTCAGCAACTCGCCGGCGAGATGCGCCGAGGTACCGTTGCCGGACATGCCGTAGGAGAGCTTGTCCGGCTCTTTCTTCGCCGCCGCCAGCAGATCGCCCAGTGTCTTGTAAGGGCTGTCCTTGGCCACGACGATCGCGAGCGGCGAGGAGGCGACTTCGGTGATCGCGGTGAAATCCTTGAATGTGTCGTAGGGCACGCTCGGATAGATGAACTGGTTGAGCGGATGGCCGCTCGCGACCAGGATCAGCGTGTAGCCGTCGGGCGCGGCCTGCGTCAGCGCCTGCGAGGCGACGATGCCGCCCGCACCGGGGCGGTTGTCGATCACGGGCTGCTGGCCCCAGGTCTTCGCCAGCGCCTGCGCGAGCGTGCGCGCCAGCACGTCGACGGCGCCGCCGGCGGCGTAGGGCACCAGGATGTGAACCGGCTTGCTCGGATAAGTGTCCGCGGCCCGCGCCGCGCTGCCCGCGAGCAGCAGGCCGGCCCCCAGCATCAAAGCGCCGATCCTCTTGTTCAAACCCAGCATATCCCAGCACTCCTGGCGGGCATTCGCGTCGCTATCGGCGGTCTCCATGCCGTCCCCGACGCTGCCCATGGTTTTTGTTGACGAGACCTGATCTTTTGTACGATAGTACAAATCACATGGTACGCAAGCCCACCAGCAAGGAATCGGCCCGCAAGCCGAACATGCGCGAGGCGATCCTCGCCGCGGCCGAGGAGCTGTTCGCCACCAACGGCTTCAATGCCGTATCGGTCCGCGATATCGCCCAGGCCGCCGGCGCCAATCCCGGCAGCGTCACCTATCATTTCAAGACCAAGGACGGCCTGCTGCTGGAGATATACCGGCGCCATTGCGGGCCGATGAATTTGCGCCGTTCCGAGTTGCTCGCCGCCGCCAGGCGCGTGCGCGATCTCCAGGACCGGCTGGAAGCAGTCGTGCGGGCCTATGTGGTGCCGGCCTTCACCTCGGGCAGTGATCTCGCCGGTGGCGGAGCGCGCTTCACGCGGCTGCGCGCCGTGATGTCGGCTGAGGGTAACGAGGTCGCGCGAAAAATCATCGCGCAGACGTTTGACGATACCAGCCATGCCTTCATCGATGCGATCCACGAGAGCCTGCCGCACATTCCGCGCACCGATATCGTCTGGCGCAGCCACTTCCTGCTCGGCGCACTCTATTACTCGCTGGTGACCCCGGAGCGCGTCTCACGCCTGTCGCGTGGCGAGGCCGACGGCGGCGACGCCGCCAATGCCATCGAGCAACTGGTGCAAGCCACCGTTGCCGCATTCCAGGCGCCCGCGCTGGATCAGGCCGCGCCGGCGCGGCGGCGGCCGGTCGTCAGCAGCAAGACTTGAAAGAAACCGCCCGAGCGGAGGCGTGGTCTCGCGCTTCCGCTCGCAAGTGGACCATGTGACCAGGTGTTGAGGAAATGAACAGGCGGGAGTGCTTGCATCTCTTGACCGGGCTGGCCGGCGCCATGCTTGCGAGCGAGGCGCACGCGCAAGGTGACGAGAAGGCGATGCCGACGATCGCGCCGCCGGACCCAGAGCCGAAGAGCCCGGCTTTCAAGCTGCCGGCGAAATCCTGCGACAGCCACACCCACATCTTCGGGCCGGCGTCCCGCTATCCCTTCGCCGAGAAGCGCCCCTACAACACGGCCGATGCGCCGCTGGAGGCGTTCCGCAGCGTCCACGAGAAAATCGGCGTCGAGCGCTGTGTCATCGTCAACGCCACCGTCCACGGCACCGACAATCGCGTCGTCACCGACGCCATCGCCCAGAGCGAGGGCGCCTACAAGGGCATCGCCAACGTCAATGACGAGATGAGCGAGAAGGAGCTGGCCGCGCTCGACAAGGCCGGTATCTGCGGCTGCCGCTTCGCCTTCCTCAAGCGCCTCGGCGGCGTCGGCGACATGAATAAATTCCAGCGCATCGTGCATCGCGTCGCCGAGCTCGGCTGGCACATCGACGTCTATTTCGAGCCGGCCACGATCGCCGAATTCGCGCCCATCCTCACCGCGCTGCCGACGCCCTACGTGATCGATCACATGGGGACGGTTCAGGCCGCGAAAGGTCTCGAGGATCCCGGCTTCACCGCGCTGCTCGACCTTCAGAAGAAGGACGAGAAGTGCTGGGTGAAGATCACGGGCCTTGAGCGCGCCTCCGCCGCCGGCAAGCCGTTTCATGATGCGGTGCCGTTCGCCAAGGCGCTGATCGACAATGCGCCCGATCGCGTGCTGTGGGGCACCGACTGGCCGCACCCCAACGTCAAGATCATGCCGAACGACGGCGATCTCGTCGACCTGATCCCCCTCTACGCGCCCGATGAGAAGGTCCGGCAAAAACTGCTGGTCGACAATCCCGCGCGCCTGTTCAAGTTCAGCTGATGAGTATGATGTACACGCCGACCATTCCGCCGCCCGATCCGAACACCCGCACGCCGAAGTTCAAGCTGCCGAAGCTGTCCTGCGATGCGCATTGCCACATCTTCGGACCCGGCGCGAAATACCCCTATGCGCCGGATCGATCCTACACGCCGCCGGACGCGCCGCTGGAGGATTTCCGCGCATTGCACGCCAAGCTCGGCGTCGAGCGTGCCGTCATCGTCAATGCCAGCGTGCACGGCACGGACAATACCGTGGCGCTCGATGCCATCGCCGAGAGTAACGGCGCCTATCGCGCGGTCGCCAATATCGACGACACCATCACCGAGCGCGGGCTTCGCGTGCTGCACGAGGGCGGCTTCCGCGGCTGCCGCTTCAATTTCGTCCGTCATCTCGGCGGTGTTCCCGACAAGGGCGTATTCGACCGCGTCATTGCCATGGTCGCGCCGCTCGGCTGGCATATCGACCTGCATTTCGACGCGATCGACCTGCCCGAATATGCCGACATGCTGGCAAAGCTGCCGCTGAGCTACACAATCGATCACATGGGGCGGGTGAAGGCGGCGGACGGCCTCGACCAGTTGCCGTTCAGGATCCTGATCGAGCTGATGCAGCGCGACGAGAAATGCTGGGTCAAGATCTGCGGATCGGAGCGCGTGTCCTCGGCTGGTCCGCCCTTCACCGATGCCGTGCCGTTCGCGCGCAAGATCGTGGAGACCGCGCCCGACCGCGTCATCTGGGGCACCGACTGGCCGCATCCCAACGTCAAGGTGATGCCGAATGACGGCGACCTCGTCGATTTGATCTCGCTGCTCGCGCCGGAACCGGTGTTCCAGCAGAAGATCCTCGTCGACAATGCCGCGCGCCTGTTCGGGTTCGATCAATGACGGATCTGGCGATCGACAAGCAGCACGGACGCGCCTGGTGGAAGGAGCTCTGGATCCAGGTGCTCATCGCCATGGCGGCCGGCGTCGCGCTTGGGATCGCCAGTCCCGAGGCCGGCGCCAAGATGCAGCCGCTCGGAGACGCCTTCATCAAGGCGATCCGGATGCTGATCGCGCCGATCATCTTCTGCACGGTCGTTCACGGCATCGCCCATATGGCCGACATGGCGCGGGTCGGGCGGGTGGCGGTCAAGGCGATCGTCTATTTCGAGATCATGACCACGATCGCGCTGATCATCGGTCTCGTCGCGGTGAACCTGCTCAAGCCCGGTGTCGGCATGAACATCGATCCCGCCAGCATCAATGCCAGCGCGATCGAGCCCTATGTCAAGCAGACCGGCGCGATCGGCTTCGTTCCGTTTCTCCTCAACATCGTGCCCGCCACCTTCGTCGGCGCCTTTGCCGAGGGCAACATCCTCCAGGTGCTCTTCATCTCCGTGCTGTGCGGCTTCGCGCTGGTGCAGCTCGGTGAGCGTGCGGCCCCGTTGATCCATCTGATCGACATCGCCGCCAAGATGGTCTTTGCCGTGGTCGGCTTCGTGATGTGGGCGGCGCCGATCGGCGCGTTCGGCGCCATTGCGTTCACGGTCGGCAAGTTCGGCGTCGGCTCGCTGGCCTCGCTCGGCAAGCTGCTGGGCGGCTTCTATCTCACGTGCCTCGTCTTCATTGTCGTGGCGCTCGGTCCCGTCGCGCGCCTCTGCGGCTTCTCGCTGCTCAAGCTGATCCGTTACATCTGGGAAGAACTGTTGATCTGCATCGCGACCACGTCATCGGAGACGGTGTTGCCGCGGATGCTGATCAAGCTGGAGAAGGCCGGCTGCGAGAAGAGCGTCGTCGGGCTCGTGATCCCGACCGGCTATTCCTTCAACCTCGACGGCACCTGCCTGTATCTCGCCGCTGCCTCGGTATTCCTGGCGCAGGCGACCAATACGCCGTTCGGGCTCGCCGAGCAGATCGAACTGCTGCTGATCCTGCTCGTGACCTCCAAGGGCGCGGCTGGGATCGCCGGCGCGGCCTTCGTCGTGCTGGCGGCGACGCTGTCCGCCACCGGCACCATTCCGGTGACGAGCGTCGCGCTGGTGCTGGGCATCCATCGCCTGATGTCGCAGGGGCTGACGCCGACCAACCTGATCGGGAACGCGGTCGCGACCATCGCGATTGCCAGATGGGAAGGTGCGCTCGACGGCGAGCGCCTGAGGCGTACGCTTGACGGTGAGGAAGGCGCGGCCGCGGCGGCTTGACGAACGTGCTGCCGGCATGGCGCGGGCAGCCTACGATGCTTACGATTGAGAGAGGGGAGTTTGTCCCATGAAAACAGGTCTCGTGATCACCGCCCATCCCGGCGATTTCGTCTGGCGCGCCGGTGGCGCCATCGCACTGCATGCGAAGAAGGGCTATCGAATGAAGATCGTGTGCATGTCCTTTGGCGAGCGCGGCGAGAGCCAGTTCGCCTGGAAGGAGAAGGGCGCGACGCTGGAGTCGGTCAAGGCCGGCCGCAAGGACGAGGCGGAGCGGGCGGCAAAGCTGTTAGGTGCCGAGATCGAGTTCTTCGACTGCGGCGACTATCCGCTGAAGCTCACCGAGGCGCATTTCGATCGCATGGTCGACATCTACCGCGAACTCAATCCGAGCTTCGTGCTGACGCACGCGCTGGAAGATCCCTATAATTTCGACCATCCGAATGCGGCACATTTCGCGCAGGAGACCCGCGTGGTCGCGCAGGCGATGGGCCACAAGCCCGGTGCGCAGTACAAATATTCCGCGCCGCCGGTGTTCCTGTTCGAGCCGCACCAGCCGGAGCAATGCAACTACAAGCCGGACCTCCTCCTCAAGATCGACGAGGTCTGGAAGGAGAAGTACGAGGCGTTCCAGATCCTCGCCGCGCAGAAGCATCTCTGGGGCTATTACGAACGCGTTGCGCTCAATCGCGGCATCCAGGGCAGCCGCAACACCGGCGTGCCCATGACCTATGGCGAAGCCTATCAGCGCCTGTTCCCGACGGTGGCGGAGGAGCTCGCATGAGGCCGGTCGTCGTTCGCAACATCAAGCGTGCCGATCCTGCCGGCATGGCGGAGTACGGCGTCTCGACCGTGCACGAGGCCTATGGCCGCATCGGCCTGATGAAGCCTTACCTGCGGCCGGTCTGGCCGGGCGCGGCGATTGCCGGTCCCGCGGTCACCGTGCTGGCGCAGCCCGGCGACAACTGGATGATCCATGTCGCGGTCGAGCAGTGCAGGAAGGGCGACATCCTCGTCGTCGGCTGCACCACGGACAACACGGACGGCATGTTCGGCGAGTTGCTGGCGACCTCGCTCCAGGCGCGCGGCGTGCAGGGATTGATCATCGATGCCGGCTGCCGCGACGTCAAAGCGCTGCACGAGATGAAGTTTCCGGTGTGGTCGCGCGCGGTCTCGGCCAAAGGGACGGTGAAGGCGACGCTCGGCTCGGTCAACGTCCCCGTGGTCTGTGCCGGCGTCAATGTCGATCCCGGCGATATCATCGTCGCCGATGACGACGGCGTCGTGGTGGTGCCGGAGCGATACGCCGCTGAGGTCGCCGAGAAGGCGAAGAAGCGCAACGCGGACGAAGGCGGCAAGCGCAAGCGTCTTGCCTCGGGCGAACTCGGCCTCGACATGTACAGCATGCGCGAGGCGCTGGCGAAGGCGGGACTTGTCTACGTCGACAGTCCCGAGGACGTCTAGGGCGAAGTATTGTTTGAGCGTGATCTCTTTCGGAAAACCGCTGCGCACTTTTCCGGATCATGCTCGTGAGAAGCGGAGCGGGCGGATGGATCGTCTCAAGCTGAAGGCGGTGCTCGGCAGTCACCCCCATGTCCAGGCGGTGAAGGCCGGCGAGCTCCGCTCCGACCTTTTCGATCTCGACTTCGTCGAGTACACGCCGACCAACACCGCGTTCAAGCCGATGGTGCGCGACCAGGCCTTCGACGTCTGCGAGATGGCGATCGTCACCTATCTGATGGCCAAGGCGCATGGCAAGCCGCTGGTGCTGCTGCCGGCTACCATGCTCGGCCGTTTCCAGCATGCCTACGCGCTGTACAATCCCGCGCGAGGGACGCTCGGGCCGTCCGATCTCGAAGGCAAGCGCGTCGGCATCCGTTCGTTCACGACGACGACGGGGGCGTGGATCAGGGGCATCCTCGCCAACGACTACGGCGTCAATCTCGACAAGATCCGCTGGGTCACCTTCGAGGATCCGCACGTCGCCGAATATGTCGACACCACGGAGCGCGCGCCGAAGGACAGGAAGATCCTTCAGATGCTGCTCGACGGTGAACTCGATGCCGTCCTCGGCGAAACTTCGAACGATCCGAAGCTCAAACCGCTGTTTCCCGATCCGGCTGCGGAAGCCGCCAAATGGTACGCCCGGCGCAGAATCGTTCCCGTCAATCATCTCGTGGTCGTGACCGAGCAACTCGCGAAAGCACGCCCCGAAATGGTCGCAGGCATCTATGATCTCCTCAAGCGCAACAAGGATCTGGCGGGCCCCGCGGCCTCACCCGACCTTGTGCCGTTCGGGATCGAGGCCAACCGGATGCCGTTGGAGCTGATTGTCGACTACGCGTTCCAGCAGGCGCTGATCCCGCGCCGCTATGCGGTCGAGGAGCTCTTCGACGCGACGACACGAGGATTGAACTGATGTCTGATCCGAAGCGATGGCAGATCGGTCTGGTCGGCTACGGCGAGGTCGGCAGGATATTGGCCGAGGACTTGCGCCAG
Organism: Bradyrhizobium cajani; assembly: GCF_009759665.1. Classification (GTDB taxonomy): domain Bacteria; phylum Pseudomonadota; class Alphaproteobacteria; order Rhizobiales; family Xanthobacteraceae; genus Bradyrhizobium; species Bradyrhizobium cajani. The sequence goes on along the minus strand of NZ_WQNE01000029.1, from coordinate 32,815 downwards.
CAGGACATCAGGGTCGCGGCCTATGACATCAAGCTCGGAGGCGAGCAGGACGCTGCGCTGAAAGAACATGCGGCGAAGTTCGGTGTTGCGCTCGCGGCGTCTCACGCCGAGCTGACCGCGAAGTCCGATTTCATCATCTCGGCGGTCACGGCGAGCCAGGCCGTGCCGGTCGCAAAGGCCTGTGCGGTCGCGATCAACCAGGGCACCTGGTTCCTCGATTTCAACTCGGCGTCTCCGGGCGCCAAGCAGCGCGCCGCCGCGCTGGTCGACGGCGCGGGAGGGCGCTACGTCGAGGGTGCTGTGATGACCTCGGTGCCGCCTTATCGCATCAAGGTGCCGCTGCTGCTCGGCGGTCCTGACGCGAGGGAGCTGGAGCCGCTGCTGAACGCAATCGGCTTTGCGGCAAAGGTCGCCAGCGACAAGCTCGGTGTGTCCTCCGCGGTGAAGATGTGCCGCAGCATCATGATCAAGGGCCTGGAGGCCATGGTCATCGAAAGCTTCACCACTGCGCGCGCCTATGGCGTGGAAGACGCGGTGCTGGCTTCGCTCGCGGAAACCTTTCCCGGCATCAATTGGGAAAAGCAGGGCGCCTACTTCTTCCAGCGCGTGATCGAGCACGGCCGCCGCCGTGCGGAGGAGGTGCGCGAGGTTGCCGAAACCGTGCGCGAGGCCGGCCTGACGCCATGGTCTGCGCAAGGCACCGCCGAGCGGCAGGCCTGGGTGGCCGATCTCGCCGATGAGGGGCTGTTCGGACCCAAGGGCACCACGGAGTTCGCCCGCAGCGCCGATTGGCGCATCGAGGCGGACCGGATCCTCGCCACGATCAAGCGCGAGAGGTAGCTGGCGTCAGCTCACGATTTTGCCGCGCGAAAGCCCGTGAGCTCGTCGCGGGCGCGATCGATCAGCGCCATCAGGTCGTCGGCCTTGCGGACCAGCCGATCGCTCGCGGCTTCAGTGCGGAATTCTGCGCAGATCGTCCGGATGCACCTGTCGGCGGTATCGAGCGTCAGCAGCGCGCGCGTCAACTCATCCTGGGTCCGGACGGCCGCAAGATCGAGGTCCGACAGGACATGGCCGATGCCGTCGAGCCGCTTCAGGGCCGCTTCAGTCGGCGTTCGCGCGCCTTTTGAATGATGGTCGATGTTGCTGAAGGCACTGAACACGTCGATGCTTCCCGGTTGAATGCGGATATCAGTGCAGGTCCCAATATGACCGGCACCGCGGGACTTGCATGCGTGCACCTATCGGGAATCGGCGCGCATCGACTATCCGGGATAGTACCGGATTCAGAATTGTGAACCGATCAGCGGTACCATCGAACGGCAATCCGCCGCGCTTCAATGCAGGTATGCATTGAGGGCGGTTCAGGGGCCGGGGCGGAACAGGGCGGGCCGTGGCCGCTCGAATGTCTGCCGGCCATTCTTGAAGCCCATCACGATATCCGGCAGCTCAGCTATGGCAGAACTGCTGTCTTGTGTGTCGAGCACGATCAGGTCGGCAGGATTGCCGACCCTGATGCCGTAGTCGCGAAGGTTCATCAGCCGCGCCGGCAATTCGGTCACGAGATCGAGACAGGTGTCGAAATCGCCCACCGAGGCATGCGCGACATTGGCGTAGAAGTTCGCCATCCGCAGCAGCGAGGCGTCGCCGAACGGCGTGAAGGGATTGAGGACGTTGTTGGTCGCGACCGAGCACACGACGCCGTTGTCGGCGAGCTTGTGGGCGAGCGTCAGCCCGCGCGGCGTGTTGTGGGTGGCCTCTCGCCCCATCAGATAGAGATCGGTTGCGGGCAGCACGGTGACGGCGACGCCGGCCTTCGCCAGCTGTGCGGTGGCGGCCTTCATCCGTTCCGGCGGCAGGGCCGAGAGTTTTGTCGCGTGGCCGATCGCGACGCGTCCCTGATAGTTGCGCCGTTCGGTCTGGCGGCAGACCTCGTCGAGATGCCACCAGGACGGATCGAGGTCGAAGTCGAGATGGAGATCGACGTCGACGTCGAATTCCTGGGCGAGGTCGAAGATGCGCTCGAGATGGGCGTTCGGGTCGGTGTCCGTGTACGGACAGCCGCCGATCGTCTCGCCGCCGTCGCGCAGCGCCTGGATCAGCAACTCCTCGGCTCCGGGATCGTTGGTCAGGCCTTCCTGCGGGAAGACGCACAGCGACAGGTCGATAGCCCAGGCATAATCGCGCTTGAGCGCCTTGATCGCCTCGAAGCTGCGCAGGGCAATGCGCGGATCGATCTCGACATGGGTGCGCATGCGCGTCGTGCCGTGCACGATGGCACGTTCGAGCACTTTCGCGCCGCGCGCATAGACGTCCTCGACCGTAAAGTCGCGCTTCATTCCGGCGACAGCGCGGATCGCTTCCGGGAGGCTGCCGTGATTGTGCTCGCAACGGCCGAGCAGGCAGGCCTTGTCGAGATGGATGTGGGTGTCGACGAAGCCGGGCAGGGCCAGCTGCCCGCCGAGATCGATCTCGGCCGCTTCGCTCCTGATCGTCGGCTCGATCGCGGCGATGCGGCCACCGCGCACGCCGATGTCGAAGGGTTCGGCGGCTCCGCGCAACAGGGCGCGGCGAAGGATCAGGTCGAAGGCGGTCTGCGCGGTCATGGCAACGACTTTTGCTGTGGGATAGTGCCGCAGTCAATCGCGGCACGGGCTCGGAGTGCGTCAATGCAGCAATGCAGATGTTCAAAATATACGCATGCATTCCCAGGGGCGGACGATAGTATTTCGCAAACTCAGGAGCAGGGCGCCATGTCCGTAATCGCAGAAGCCGAGACCAGACCGTTGTCGGACGCCGAGATCGTGAAAGCCTATCTCACTGCATCGATGATTCCCGATCCCGATGCCGCGGCGGCCTATGTCGCGCCGGGCACGATCATCACTTTCACGGGCGGGCGCGAGTTCGACCATCCCCGGGGACCGACCGCCTTCAACGCCGGCCGCTACCGCTGGGTCAAGAAGAAGATGGACCGGTTCGACGTCTGTCCGGGCGAGGGTGAGACCGTGGTTTATAGCGTCGGTACGCTCTACGGCGAATGGAAGGATGGCACCGCGTTCGAGGGTAACCGATATGTCGACCGCTTCGTCGTGCGCAATGGCAAGATCACCAAGATGGATGTCTGGAACGACAGCGCCGAGCGCATCCTGGTCCAGCGCGGCATCGAGGCGTAAGGGCCATCCCGGCGCTCAGGCCAGGGACGCTTCGGTGAAGACGAACGGCCGGCCGTCATATCGAAAGCCGCGATAGCTGATAAGCGCAGGCTCGTCTGGCGGCTGACGCATGCCTCCGCTATCAACGCTCGCGATTGCGCCCGGCACGGAGGCGCAAGCCCCCTTTAGGAGCAGCCGATGCGCTTACCCACCGTTATTCTGGCCCTGACATGTCTTGCGGGCGCAGCTTCAGCCGAAGACCTGTCGGGCACGCTCCAGAAGGTCAAGGAGACGAAGAAGATCACGCTAGGCTACCAGGAGGCCTCCGTCCCGTTCAGCTATCTTGACGGCAACCAGAAGCCGGTCGGCTTTGCCATGGATATCTGCCTCAAGGTCGTGGATGCCGTGAAGAAGCAGCTGGGCATGCCCGACATCGCCGTCGACACGCTCGCCGTGACCTCGTCGAATCGCATCCCGCTGATGGTCAACGGCACGCTCGATCTGCACTGCTCGGCGACCACCAACAACGCCGACCGCCAGAAGCAGGTCGCTTTCACCAACACGCACTTTCTCAGCGCAACGCGGTTTGCGGCCAAGAAGGCATCAAAGATCAACACCATCGACGATCTCAAGGGCAAGGCGGTCACGGCGGTGGCGGGCTCGGTCAACCTGACCCAGCTCGCCAAGGTCAACACCGAGCGCAATCTCGGCATCAACGTGATGCCAGCCAAGGACCAGGCCGAGGCCTTCCTACTGCTCGAGACCGACCGGGCCCAGGCCTACGCGCTCGACGACGTGCAGCTCGCGGTCGCGATCGCGCGATCGAAGGAGCCGCAGCTCTACATGATCAGCGAGGAGGCGTTCTCCAAGCCCGAGCCCTACGGCATCATGCTGCGGCGGGAGGATGCACCGTTCAAGGCGCTCGCCGATCGCACGACGGCAGAGCTTTACGCAAGCCCGGAGATCGAGGCCCTGTACAGGAAATGGCTGCAATCGCCGACCCCGCCGAACGGCCTCAACTACAACGTCCCGATGTCGCCGACTTTGCGCAACGCCTTCAAGAAGCCGAGCTCGAGCGCCGATCCCGATGTGTATGTGGTGAACTGATTGGCCTGCAAGTTACTGCGCCCTCTCCCCTTGTGGGAGAGGGCAGCTCCGCTGGTTGATATTAGGAAACTGCCGTCGCCGCCATCGCAGGATATCGCGACGGAGCGCCACTTCTAAGTGCCGACGCAGCGATGGAGACGCGGGTGCCATGTGCCGGTACCGCAAGTTGGCTGAGCGACACAGAGATGAAGGCGCGGGTGCAACGTCGCGCCCTCTCCACAAGTTGGCTTCGCGACACAGAGATGGAGCCGTGGATGCAGAGTATATCCCGCTGCGCATGTTTGAGCGTGGGCGCCGAACGCGATCAACGATACTGTCGCCGCCGCACCAACCAGAGAGAAGAGATAGGATTTCGACATCCGCTGTTCTCCTTTGCGCCTGAAAAATCGCTCGCTGACCCTCTGCTAGCTCGCAAAAACGACTTTGATATAGATCAAAAAGAATTCGCGTTCCGGATGGATGACTGAGATGTTACAACATCAGCGGGTCTAGCGCTTAGGCTTCTCCGGCGGCTTATTTCACAGCTATTCCGCGGCTTCGAATCCAGTACTAAAATCCAGTATCGTCGAAGCCGGCAAAGCGCGATAATGCTCTGCTTTCAATATCTTCTGTGATCGCAGGACTCTCCCCAAGGGGAGAGGGAAGAATGCGCTGCGTCGCCTCACGAGTATGGGCAGCTCTCAAGCGTTCGAATATTTCTTCAGCTCGAACCGCGCGATCTGGTTCCGATGCACCTCATCGGGCCCATCGGCGAGACGCAGCAAACGCGCCGTCGCATACGCCTGCGTCAAGCCGAAATCGTTCGAGGTGCCGCCGCCGCCATGGGCCTGGATGGCCCAGTCGATGATCTGGCAGGCCATGTTGGGCACGGCGACCTTGATCATCGCGATCTCGGCTTTCGCCACCTTGTTGCCGACGGTGTCCATCGCGTAGGCGGCGTTGAGCGTGAGCAGCCGGGCCTGCTCGATCATGATGCGCGCTTCCGCGATGCGCTCCTGCGTCACCGTCTGCTCGGAGACCGGCTTGCCGAAGGCGACACGGCTGCGCACCCGGCGGCACATCTTTTCCAACGTGCGTTCGGCCAGCCCAATCAGCCGCATGCAGTGATGGATGCGGCCGGGACCGAGGCGGCCCTGTGCGATCTCGAAGCCGCGGCCTTCGCCGAGCAGCATGTTTTCCCTGGGCACGCGGACGTCGGTGAAGACGACCTCGGAGGCGCGGTCGGGCACGCCGTAGAAGCCGAACACGGGCAGGGGACGTTTCACCTCGATGCCCGGCGTGTCCATCGGCACCAGGATCATGGATTGCTGCTTGTGGCGGTCGGGATTGTCGGGGTCGGTCTTGCCCATGAAGATGCAGATCTTGCAGCGCGGGTCGGTCGCGTTGGTCGTGTACCATTTGCGTCCGTTGATGATGTAATGGTCGCCGTCGCGCATGATCGAGCTCTCGATGTTGGTCGCATCGGACGAGGCGACCGCCGGCTCGGTCATGGCGAAGCAGGAGCGGATTTCGCCTGCGAGCAGCGGCTTCAGCCAACGCTCCTTGTCCTTCTCCGTGCCGTAGCGCTCCAGCACCTCCATGTTGCCGGTGTCGGGCGCCGAGCAGTTGAACACTTCGGGTGCCAGATGCGAACGGCCCATCACCTCGCACAGCGGCGCATATTCGAGATTGGTGAGACCGGCGCCATGGCTCGATTCCGGCAGGAACAGATTCCAGAGACCTTCGGCCCGCGCCAGCGGCTTGAGCTCCTCGACGACCGGGTAGACTTTCCACGGCCCGAGCTCTTCCGCCTCGCGGTAGAAGCGTTCCTCGTTCGGATAGATGTGCCGGTCCATGAAGCTTTCGAGCTTGCGCTTGAGCTCGACGACTTTGGGTGACATCGGATAGAGCATCTTTCGTTTCCTTGATCGATGGACAGTCTGCGCAATGGCGCATCGCTTCAAGCGACGCGGTATTCCCTGAACTTCTCGCGCAGAGCTGACTTCAACACCTTGCCCGTGCCCGTCATCGGGAATTCGTCCAGGAATTCGACGGCGTCCGGCATCCACCAGCTCGCGATCTTCGGGCGCATGTGGTCGAGCAGCGTCTTGCCGTCGACGGTCGTACCCTTCTTGCGGACGACGAGGAGCAGGGGACGCTCCTGCCATTTCTCATGCGCGATGGCGACCACGGCGGCCTGAAGCACGTCCGGGTGGGACAAGGCGATATCCTCGAGCTGGATCGAGGAAATCCACTCACCGCCGGACTTGATGACGTCCTTGGAGCGGTCGGTGAGCGTAACGTGGCCTTGGCTGTCGATCACCGCCATGTCGCCGGTGATCAGCCAGCCGTCGCGGTCGAGGCCCTCGTCGAGCTTCATGTAGCCGGAGGCGACCCATGGTCCCCGAGCGCGCAGATGGCCAACGGTTTTGCCGTCGCGCGGCAGCTCGTTGCCGGCATCGTCGACGATGCGCAAACGGGTGCCGAAGCAGGCGCGGCCCGAGACCTGGCGCCGGTCGAACTTCTCCTTGTCGCTGAGGTGCTCCGAGCCGGGCCGCAGGCCCGGCATCGAGCAGCCCAAGGCCTCGGTCATGCCCCAGGCCTGGATATAGTCGATATTGTATTCGCGCTTGAGCTTCTCGACCATGGCGCGCGGCGGTGCCGAGCCCGACGACAGCGTTGCGCGAAGTGTCGAGAAGCGGTTGCCGGTGCGGCCGAGCCAGTCGAGCAGGATCAGCCAGAAGCTCGGCACGCCCGCCGACAGCGTCACCTTCTCGCCTTCGAGCAACTCGTAGAGCTTGTCGGGTTCGTAATTGCGGCCGGGCAGCACCAGCTTCGAGCCGGTATAGGGCGCGGTGAACGGCATGTTCCAGCCATTGCCGTGGAAGAGGGGGGCCATCGGCATCATCACCTCGCGTACGCCTTCGACATGTCCCGGCAGGAAATCGAAATTGCAGCAGGTCATGGTCTGAAGGATCGCGGCGCGGTGCGAATAGATCACGCCCTTGGGATTGCCCGTCGTACCTGACGTATAGCAGATGGTTGAGGCGGATTTTTCGTCGAACTCCGGCCAGGCGAAGCCGGCATCGCTCTCTTTGTCCAGAAGCTCTTCGTAGCAATGAACGTTGGCAAGCGTCGTCTCCGGCATCCGCTCGCGCGAGGACATCACGACGTAAGCCTCGATCGTCTTCAATTGCGGCGCGATCGCCTCGACGATCGGCAGCGTGGCGCGATCGATGAACAGCAGGCGGTCTTCGGCATGATTGATGATGTAGACGAGCTGCTCCGGAAACAGCCGCGGATTGACGGTGTGCAGCACATAGCCCATGCCCGGCGCGGCATAGAACATCTCGAAATGGCGGTGGGTGTTCCAGGCCAGCGTGCCGACGCGGTCGCCTTGCGTCATGCCGAGCCGCTGCAACGCCAGCGCCATGCGCTTGATGCGCGGATGAGCGTCCGCGTAGGTGTAGCGATGGATGTCGCCCTCGATTTCGCGCGCGACGATCTCGGCCTCGCCGTGATAGTCGGCAGCATACTGGATCAGGCCGCTGATCAGCAGCGGCATGTCCATCATCAATCCCTGCATGGTCTCCTCCAGACCGCCACGTCGTTGCGTGACGCGCGCTTGTGATTTGCACGCACGGTAGCGGAACGTCACGCGGCGTTCACGCAAAAAACAAGGGACGTGATTGCATGCGTCACTTTTTCAGCGCTAAGTAATGCGAATTGCCCGCGAAGCAGCGCCTGCCGGGGAGGAAACGAGTGTCAGCGGAAAAACACAAGACCGGCGCAGCCGGCGAACCTACGATCGACATCGCGGCACTCCGTGCGCGTTATCGCGATGAACGCGATCGCCGTCTGCGTACCGAAGGCAAAGCGCAATATGTCGAGGTGACCGGCGATTTCGGCCGCTATCTCGACGACCCCTGGGCCGATTCCGGCTTTGCGCGCGCACCTGTCAGTGAACAGACTGAAGTGCTCATCGTCGGCGGCGGCTTCGGCGGCCTTCTGTGCGGGGCGCGTCTGCGCGAGGCCGGCATCGACGATTTCCGGATCGTGGAAAAGGCGGCCGATTTCGGCGGCACCTGGTACTGGAATCGTTACCCCGGAGCTGCCTGCGATACCGAGAGCTACATCTATCTGCCGCTGCTGGAAGAGACCGGCTACATGCCGGTGCGCAAATATGCGCGGGCGCCGGAGATCTACGAGCACTCCCGCCGCATCGGCCGGCATTTCGGTCTTTACGAGCGCGCGCTGTTTCAGACGATCATCTCACGGATGGGATGGCAGGAGCAGGATGGGCGCTGGCTGGTCGAGACCGATCGCGGCGATCGCATCCGCGCGCGCTTCGTCATTCTCGCCGGAGGCCCGCTGAGCCGGCCGAAATTGCCCGGCATTTCCGGCATCGAGACATTCAAGGGCCACAGCTTTCATACCAGTCGTTGGGATTATGCGTACACCGGCGGCAGTGCGGACGGTGGCCTCACCGGTCTTGCCGACAAGCGCGTCGGTATCATCGGCACCGGCGCCACCGCCGTGCAATGCGTGCCGCATCTCGGCCGCTCGGCCAGGGAGCTCTACGTCTTCCAGCGCACACCGTCCGCGATCGGTGTGCGCGATGATCGTCCGACGGACGAGGGCTGGGTGAAGAGCCTCACGCGCGGCTGGCAGCGCGAGCGCATGGACAATTTCACCGCGGTGATCTCCGGCGAGCCGTTCGAGCAGGATCTGGTGCAGGACGGTTGGACCGGCCTGCTCGGCGAGATCCTGCTGGCGCCGCGCCGTCAGCCGCAGCCGGTGACCTCGATGGAAGAGGCGCTGAAGGCGATCGAGCAGGCCGATTATCGCAAGATGGAGGAGATCCGGGCGCGCGTCGATGCGATCGTCAAGGACGAGGCGGCCGCGGCCGCGCTCAAACCCTGGTACAAGGCGTTCTGCAAGCGGCCGTGCTTCCATGACGAATATCTCGACACTTTTAACCGTTCCAACGTGCATCTCGTCGACACCAGGGGACGGGGCGTCGAGCGCATCACCGAGAATGCCGTCGTGGTCGATGGCAAGGCCTATGAGCTCGACTGCCTGATCTGTGCCAGCGGCTTCGAGGTCGGCACCGATTACGCGCGCCGCATGGGCTTTGAGGTCTATGGGCGCGGCGGCATGAGCCTGACCGAGCGCTGGCGCGACGGCGTCAAGACCCTGCACGGCTTCTACAGCCGGGGTTTCCCGAACTGCTTTCTGATCGTCACCGTGCAGGCCGGCCAGAGCGCCAATTTCCCGCACATCATCGACGAGCAGTCGCAGCACATTGCCTATGTGGTCGCCGAGGCGCGCAAGCGCCAGGCCCGGACGCTGGAGCCGACGCTCGCCGCCGAGAACGCCTGGGTCGACGAGGTCGTCAGGGCGGCACTCGGCCGCCAGACCTATCTCGCCGAATGCACGCCGGGCTACTACAACAATGAGGGCGTGTTCGATCCGATCGCGGCCAGAAACAGCCAGTATTGGCGCGGGCCCGTGGCCTTCCTGCGGCTGCTGGACAGATGGCGGAAAGAGGGCAATCTGGACGGATTGGAGTTGAGCTACGGGACAACGGCGGAGGCGGGTGGCACCCAGGCTCCGGCTTGAGCGGCCTGATCCCGGCGCCATCAGGCGCCACGCGACTCTATCTCATCGTCGGCGATCCCATCGCGCAGGTGCGCTCGCCGGCAGGCGTGTCGGCCGCCTTTGCCGCACGGGGGCACGACGGCATTCTGATGCCGGTTCAGGTCGCGCCGGCGGATTTGCCCGACTTCCTCTCTGTGGCAACGCGGTTGAAAAATCTTGACGGCATCGTCGTGACCATCCCGCACAAATTTGCCTGCTACCAGGCCTGCGTGAGCGCGACGGAACGTGCCCATTTCCTGCGTACCGTGAACCTGATGCGCCGGCGCGCCGACGGCGCGTGGCACGGCGACATGGTGGACGGCCTCGGCTTTGTCGGTGCGGCGCGGGCGAAGGGGATTGATCCGAAGGGGATGCGGGCGCTGCTCGTCGGTGCCGGGGGCGCGGGATCTGCGATTGCCCTTGCGCTGATCGAGGCTGGCGTGAGCGAGCTTGCAATTCACGACAGCGCGGCCGAGCGGCGCGACGCGCTGATCGGCCGGCTCAACGGTCTCGGCAAGGCGCCGGCGCGGGCAGGCACCATGGACCCCGCGGGCTATGATTTCGTCGCCAATGCGACACCCGCCGGGATGAAGGAGGGGGACCCGCTGCCGGTCGATGTCATCAGGCTCATGCCGTCGGCCTATTGCGGCTGCGTGATCACCAAGCCCGAAGTCTCGCCCTTCATCGCAGCGGCCCGGAAAGCCGGCTGTGTCACAGGGACCGGCACCGACATGTATCGGCGGCACCAGGGCATCCTGGTGGACTTTCTGCTTCATCGCGCCGGCGAAGGATAGGCGATCGCCCCGGTGTCAAGGTGCCCGTTGCTCCCACTGGGGCTTGAGCGATCAGAGCCGACGTAGGATCATGCGCCCGCGCGAGCCGGTCGCGCATCCCAAGAGAGAGGAACGAGGAATGACCAAGGGCAGGACCGTAGCGGCGGCCATAATCAGTGTTGCGGCGCTGCTTCTCTCTCTGGCGCCCGCTGCCGAGGCCGCGCAATGCGGCAGCTCGCCGGCCGGCTTCGAGGCCTGGAAGCGTGAGTTCAGCGCGGAGGCGCAGGGCAAGGGCATCGGTCCGACCGCACTCTCGGCCCTGATGCAGACCAATTACGCCAGCGCCACCATCGCGGCCGACCGCGGCCAGCGCAGCTTCTCGCTGTCGCTCGAGCAGTTCCTCGCCAAGCGCGGTGCCACCACCATCGTCGCCAAGGGGCGGCAGCTCAAGCAGTCGCAGGCTGCCTTGTTCGCCTCGATCCAGCAGCGCTATGGCGTCCCGCCCGGGCCGCTGATCGCGATCTGGGGCATGGAGACCGGTTTTGGCAGCCAGCGCGGCAATCAGAACATGCTGTCGTCGATCGCGACCCTGGCGTATGATTGCCGCCGTCCCGAATTCTTCACCGACCAACTCTATGCGGCCTTGAAGCTGATCGATCGTGGTACACTGTCGGGAGCAACCCGTGGCTCAATGCATGGCGAGGTCGGCCAGACCCAGTTCATGCCGAAGAACATTTTGGCTTATGGTACGGGCAATCTCGAGGTTGCCGCCAACGCGCTGAACTCGACGGCGAACTTCCTCAAGGCCCATGGCTGGCGCGCGGGAGCCGGTTACCAGCCGGGCGAACCGAATTTCGCCGCGATCGAGGCTTGGAATGCTGCCGGCGTCTATCAGAAGGCGATTGCCCTGATGGGACGGCAGATCGACGAGGGAGGAGGGGCGGCCGCGTCGCGTTGAGGCCGCAAAGGACTCGGCCGAGCAGGAGAAAGTTCTTGCGTTAAGGAACTGACGGCACGAGGTTTGCTTTGATCGGGGGCAGGGCTGGGCATGAGGAGACTCAAGATGGCAACCCAGATCGTGATGGATCAGACGGGCGACACCCGCCACGAGTTTGATCCCGACAATGCCGAAGCGCTGGCGCGAGCCGAGCACCGCTTTCGGGAGCTGACCGGAGCCGGATTTACCGCCGCGCTCCGGACCGGACCCGGCGAAGTCACCCGGATCCGATCGTTCGACCCGACCGCGCAGGAAACGCTGTTCTATCCCCGCCTGGTCGGCGGTTGACCTGAGCTGCACATGATCGCGGCACTCTGGTTTCGCGCGCCGGCGCGCGCGCGCCTGCATGCGCTGCGCGAGCTCTACCGGCGCTTCTTCGGCGAGAACACGCCGGATGCCCGCGGCCGCCGGCTGCTGGCCGAATGGTTGTCGCCGGCGCAGTTCGCGCAGTTCGAGCAGTACCGGTATTTCGACGTCATCGGCTGCGATACCGGCAAGCGGTACCGCATCCACTACGGCACGGCGGCCAATGTCCACGAAATCGATGATGCCGGCATCGCGACGATGGGGTGGTGTTTCGTCCCGTCAGGCTTCCTCGTGCCCGGCGACGTGATGCTCGCGCAGAAGATCGCGCTCGAGACCGACGAAAGGCAGGCACTAGCACTCGCCAACAGGTTTCCGCCGGCAACGCATTCGGAACACTTCTACCGGCGGCCATTCTAGTGCCGGGAGGATATGAACGGGGCTCGACATTCACCACTCCCTGCGGGAGTGGTGAAGCGAGCTACCGCGGCGATCTTGGTCAGTAGTGCGTGGTGCGATAGGCGTCCAGCGCATGCGCGGCAAAGACACCGACGCTGCAAAGGGCGAGCAGGCCCGAGATCAGCTCGATCATAGCTCGTCCTCCCGCAGCGGCTGAGCGACGAGATTTTGGCAGCAGGAATAGTCCAGAATGAGGTCGAGGAAGAATTGCATGGTGGCCGTCCCTGTATGATTTTGACAACCACTTAACCGGCGATCTGTTTCAGGCGTGTTTCGTCATATTGGGAAAGGGGTTTCGCGGGAACCCCGGGGCTGGTCTGTGTGCCGCGGACCCGCTACATCCCGCCGTTGGTCGATCCTTTTGGCCGCGCGCTCCGGCGGGCGGTGCATCCTATTGCGAGGCAATTTCATGGCGCAGGTCGAGTGGTTCGACGATCTCACCGTCGGAATGCGGTTCAAATCCCCCGAAGTGGAGGTCACCGAGGCCGACATCAAGCGCTTCGCCGCCGAGTTCGATCCGCAGCCGATGCACCTCGACCACGAAGCCGCCAAGGCGACCCTGTTCAAGGGACTTGCTGCCTCGGGATGGCACACCGCGGCAATTGCCATGAACCTCGCAATCCAGACCCGCCCCTTCGGGCCGCACCCGCTCATCGGCGCGGGCGTCGACGGTCTGCGCTGGACCATTCCGGTACGGCCCAACGACCGCCTGCACCTGGTCGGCGAGGTCATGAGCCTGACGCCGTCGAAATCGAAGCCGCAGGGCATCGCGCTGGTGAAATGGACGATGTTCAACCAGAACGGCGAGGAGGTTTACACCTTTACCCCGATCGCGATCGTGCCGCGACGGGGCTAGGACCGCCAGCGCCGCCATTGCCCGCGTGCAGGCGCGTGAGAGCCTTTGCGGGTCGACTGCGGAGGTGGTCATCTCCGTCCGGGGAACTGGAGGCTGACATGAAACGCGTCCTTCTCGTCGCCGGAATGCTCGCCGGTGCCCTCAGCGCCGCGCCTGTGCTTGCGCAACAATCCAGGGTCGGCGACTGGACCATCGAGAAGCGCACGCAGGACACGCATTGCAACGCGAGTCGCGGCTACAAGGACAAGGACGACGAGAATCGCGACTACGTCATCGTGATCACCTATTCCGAGAAGGCGATCGTGATCGTGATGATCTACGACGCCTGGGAATGGGACAAGGTCGGCGAGATCCTCAGGGCCGATGTCGGCACCGACGACGCCGGCATCATGAAGAAGGCGAAATGGGAGGTCATGGACAAGACCACCGTGCGCGGCATCTTCGAGTACGATCAGTCGATCATGGACCGGCTCTCGAAGGCCAGGCGCCTCACGCTCGATTTCGAGGACGATGACGAAGACAGCATCGAGATGCAGATCCCGCGCGCCGGCGAGGCGCTGGCCGCGCTGAAGTTCTGCGAAGAGAACAGGAAGTAGAGCCGTGAAGCCGGCAGCGGGCCGGCAAGCCCTCGGTAGCAGAGCGGGGGCCAGTGGGTGGAGCGCCCCAGGAGGCGGGCGAGCACGCCACCGTCACGCTCGAGACGTCGGGCGCGCCCCGGATCTAGTGCCCAACCCCCTGGACCGGCGCCGCGCTGGTGTCGCTGCCGTGATGCGTCAGCGGCTTCATGCCGGTGACGGTGCGAAGCAGCACGTAGAACACCGGCGTCAGGAACAGACCGAACACGGTGACGCCGATCATTCCTGAAAACACTGCAACGCCCATGGCCCGCCGCATCTCCGATCCGGCCCCGGTCGAGAGCACCAGCGGCAGCACGCCCATGATGAACGCCATCGAGGTCATCAGGATCGGCCGCAACCGCAGCCGGCTCGCCTCGATCGCGGCTCGGATCGGCGTGCGTCCCGCGAACTCCAGCTCGCGCGCGAATTCGACGATCAGGATCGCGTTCTTGGCGGAGAGACCGACCAGCACGATCAAGCCGATCTGGGTGAAGACGTTGTTGTCGCCCTTCGCGACCCAGACGCCGAACATCGCGGCCAGCAGGCCCATCGGCACGATCATGATGATCGAGAGCGGCAGCGTCAGGCTCTCATAGAGCGCGGCCAGCACCAGGAACACCAGCAGAATCGCCAGCGGGAACACCCAGATGCCGGAATTGCCGGCGATGAACTCCTGATAGGTCAGGTCGGTCCATTCGAAGGCAAAGCCGGGCGGCAGCACTTCCGCCGCGATCCGCGTCGCGGCTTCCTGCGCCTGGCCCGAGGAGAAGCCGGGCGCAGCCGCCGCGTTGATGTCGGACGACAGGAAGCCGTTGTAGCGGATCGCGCGCTCGGGGCCCGCGCTCTGGCGGATCTTCAGCAGCGCCGACAGCGGCACCATGTCGCCGGAGGACGAGCGCACCTTCAGCTGCCGGATGTCGTCGGCCCGTGCGCGGAACGGCGCGTCGGCCTGGACGCGGACGGAATAGGTGCGGCCGAATTTGTTGAAGTCGTTGACGTAGTAGGAGCCGAGGTAAATCTGCAGCGTGTTGAACACCTCCGTCACGGGCACGCCGAGCTGGAGCGCCTTGGTGCGGTCGATGTCGGCGAAGAGCTGGGGCACGTTGACCTGGAAGCTCGAGAACACGCCCGCGATTTCCGGTGCCTTCTGCATCGCTGCCATGAAGGCGTTCGTCGCCTCGTTCAGGGCTTCATAGCCGAGTCCGGCACGATCCTCGATCTGCAGCTTGAAGCCGCCGATCGTGCCGAGGCCGTTGACCGGCGGCGGCGGGAACATGGCGATGAAGGCTTCCTGAATGCCGGCATATTTCTTGTTCAGCTCGGCCGCGATGGCGGGGCCGCTGAGCGCGGCATCCTTGCGTTCGTCGAACGGTTTCAGCGTCGAGAACACGATGCCGGCGTTGGAGGAATTGGTGAAGCCGGAGATCGACAGGCCCGGGAAGGCGACCGAGCTCTCGACACCGGGCTGGGTCAGCGCGATGTCGCTCATCTTGCGGATCACCTCCTCGCTGCGATCCAGAGTCGCGCCGTCGGGCAGACGGGCGAAGCCAACCAGATATTGTTTGTCCTGGCCCGGCACGAAGCCGCTCGGCACCTGCTGGAACAGCAAGGCGGTGAGGCCGACGAGGGCCACGTAGAGGCCCATCACCGCGGCCTTGCCCGAGATCACCTTGGTGACGGTGCCGCTGTAACTCTGCGACGAGAAGGTGAACGCCCGATTGAAGCGACGGAAGAACCAGCCAAGGCTCTTTTCCATGATGATCGTCAGCTTGTCCTTTGGCTCGTTGTGGCCCTTGAGCAGCAGCGCCGACAGGGCCGGCGACAGCGTCAGCGAGTTGACGGCGGAGATCACCGTCGAGATCGCGATCGTCAGCGCGAACTGCTTGTAGAACTGTCCGGTGAGGCCGGAGATGAAGGCGAGCGGCACGAACACCGCGATCAGAACCAGTGCGATCGCGATGATCGGGCCCGAGACCTCGCGCATCGCCTGATAGGTGGCGTCGCGCGGCGACAGCCCGGCCTCGATGTTGCGCTCGACGTTCTCGACCACGACGATGGCATCGTCGACGACGATGCCGATCGCAAGCACGAGGCCGAACAGGCTGAGCGCGTTGATGGAGAAGCCGAACACGTGCATCACCGCGAAGGTGCCGACGATCGACACCGGCACCGCCAGCAGCGGGATGATCGAGGCGCGCCAGGTCTGGAGGAACAGGATCACGACCAGCACCACCAGCGCGATGGCTTCCAGCAAGGTGTGGATGACCGCCTCGATCGAGGAGCGCACGAACTGGGTGGGGTCGTAGACGATTTGGTAGGACACGCCTTCCGGCATGTTCTTCTTGATCTCGGCCATGGTGGCGCGAACGTTGTCGGAGATCTGCAGCGCGTTGGAGCCGGGCGCCTGGAAGATCGGGATCGCCACCGCCTGCTTGTTGTCGAGCAGCGAGCGCAGGCCGTATTCGGACGCGCCGAGCTCGATGCGCGCGACGTCGCGCAAGCGCACGACTTCGCCGCGCGCGCCGGTCTTGACCACGATGTCGCCGAACTGCTCCTCGTTGGCGAGCCGCCCTTCCGCATTGACCGACAATTGCAGGTCGATACCCCTTACGTTCGGGGAGGAGCCGACGACGCCGGCGGCGGCCTCGACGTTCTGCGCCTGGATCGCCTTGACGATGTCGCTGGCGGTCAGGCCATGCTCAGCAGCCTTCTGCGGATCGACCCACACCCGCATCGAATAGTCGCCGGCACCAAAGAGCTGCACGTCGCCGACGCCGTCGATCCGCGCCAGACGATCCTTGACGTTGAGCACCGCGTAGTTGCGCAAATACGTCATGTCGTAGCGGCCGTTCGGCGACAACAGATGCACGACCATGGTGAGGTCGGGCGAGGACTTCTTGGTGATGATGCCGAGCTGGCGCACCACCGCGGGGAGGCGCGGCTCGGCCTGCTGCACCCGGTTCTGCACCAGCTGCGTCGCCTTGTCGGGGTCAGTGCCGAGGCGGAAGGTCACCGTCAGCGTCATCGCGCCGTCGGTGGTCGCCTGGCTCGACATGTACAGCATGTTCTCGACGCCGTTGATCTGCTCCTCGATCGGCGTCGCCACCGTCTCCGCAATCACCTTGGGATTGGCGCCGGGATAGGTGGCGCGCACCACGACGGAAGGCGGCACGACATCGGGATACTCCGAGATCGGCATCGCGAACAGCGAGATGAGCCCTGCGAGGAAGATCAGGACCGAGAGCACGCCGGCGAAAATCGGGCGATCGATGAAGAATTTCGAGAGATTCATGGCTTTGCCCCTGGGCAATATCCTGCTGTTCTCCGACAGCTCCACCGTCATTCCGGGGCGTGGGCGAAGCCCGCGAACCCGGAATCCGGAGGTGAAGTGGTCGGAGTTTCAAACTTCTGGATTCCGGTTCGCGCTACGCCCGCCCCGGAATGACGGAGAACTAGCGTTGCACGACGTCCTGGTTGCTGTGGTTGGAGGCCTGCTGCGGCCCGCGCGCGCCCATCGCCGCGATCTCCGTCTTGAGGAGGGCGCCCGGACGCACGCGTTGCAATCCGTTGACGACGATGCGATCGCCTGGCTTCAGGCCCGTGGTGACGATGCGCAAGCCATCGACCGCGCCGCCGAGCGTGACCGGCCGATAGACTGCGCGGCTGTCGTCACCGACCGCCATCACGAACTTCTTGTCCTGGTCGGTGCCGATCGCGCGCTCGTCGATCATCACCAGCGTCTGCTGCTTCGGCTGGCCCATGCGCACGCGGGCGAACTGGCCGGGGATGAGACGGCCGTCCTCGTTGCGGAACACCGCGCGGACGCGGATGGTGCCGCTCTGGCCGTTGACCTGGTTGTCGATGAGCTGGATGTGGCCTTTCGCCGAGAGACCGCCGGAGGTCGTCATCTCGACCGGGATCTGGTCGAGATTGCCGCGCTTGCCGGACGCATCCGCGATCGAGTTCAATGCGCGCAGCACGACCTCTTCGTCCGCATCGAAGGAGGCGTAGATCGGATTGACCGAGACCAGCGAGGTCAGCACGGGAGAGGCGGTGCCGGCGGCGACGAGATTGCCGACGGTAACCTCGATCTTGCCGACGCGGCCGTCAACCGGCGCGCGAACCTCGGTGTAGTCGAGATTGAGCTTGGCGGTCTGGAGCGTCGCTTCGGCCGCCTTGACGTTGGCGACGGCTTCGCGATTGGCGTTGTCGCGCTGGTCGTAGTCACGGCGGGTGACGACGGCGTTGCCGACGAGCTGCGCGCCGCGCTCGAGCTCGCTCTGGGTGAACACGACGCGGGCCCTGGCAGCCTCGAGCTGGGCTGCGGCCTTGTCCACCTCGGCCGCGTAAGGCGCCGGATCGATCTTGAACAACACGTCGCCGGCTTTCACCAGTGCGCCTTCGGTGAAGTTGGTCGCAAGGATCGCGCCCGCCACGCGCGGCCGCAGCTCGACGCGGTTGATAGCCTCCAGGCGGCCGGAGAAGTCGTCCCACAGCACGGTCTGCCGCGGCTCGATCATGGCGACCGTGACGGAAACGGCTTGTTCCGCCGCGGCGGCCGTTGCGGTCGCCTGCGCTGCGTGAAAGTAACGGCCGGTCGCGATCGAGCCGGCTACGGCGAGGGTGCCCACGATGGCGACGCCGCCGAGAAGGCGGCGGAAACGGCCGGCGCGGGAGGTATTTTGGGAGGGGGGCATTTGCGCGCTCCAGATATGTAGTGTTCACTACAGATGTGGAGCTGGATATCGCAGTGCAAGATACTTATGTACCATTCACTAAGAAAATTGTACGCCGATACCGCGACGATTGGAAGACACAAGAAAAAGAAAGCTAGAACAAATAGATAGGATTTGACGTTAAGCCTCAGGCAGAACGCGAAGTCCGAGGAGACAGGCACATGGGTATGGGACGCCCCCGCGAATTCGACGCCGACACGGCGTTGGATCAGGCGATGGAAGTGTTTTGGCGCCATGGCTATGAGGGTGCCACCATTGCCCAGCTGACCGAGGCCATGGGCATCAATCCGCCGAGCCTCTATGCCTGTTTCGGCAACAAGGAAGGCCTGCTGAAGGCCGCGCTCGACCGCTACACGAAACTGCGCGGCGTCTGGATGGACGAGGTGGTGGCCGCATCCACGGCCCGTGAGGTCGCCGAGCGGATGCTGATGGGCATCGCCGACAAGCAGACTGATCCCGCCAATCCGCCCGGCTGCCTTCTGGTGCAGGGCGGCATCGCCTGTGGCACCGGCTCCGAGAACGTCCCGTTCGAGCTCGCCTCCCGCCGCGCCCAGAACGAGGATCAACTCCGCGACCGCTTCATTCGCGCCAAGGCTGAAGGCGATCTCAAGCGGACCTCAGACCCGGCCGCGCTCGCGCGCTACGTCTCTGCCGTCGCCGTCGGCATGGGCGTGATGGCGTCTTCGGGCGCGGATCGTGAAGCGCTGCGGCAGGTGGCAAGCGTGGCCGTGCAGGCGGTTGAGGCGCAGTCGGAGCGGGGGTAAGGCTCGGCCGAGCCGAGCGCATGAGCTCTCCGGCCTGCTGGACAAGTCGCACCAATGTTCGCCCTGACATTTCTCGGGACCTCCGCCAGCGTTCCCTCGGCAGAACGCAACCATCCTGCGCTTCTCGTGGAGGCCGCGGGCAGGCGCATCCTGGTTGATTGCGGCGAGGGCACGCAGCGCCAATTGCTCCGCAGTGGCGTCGGCTTCCGGCGGCTCGACCGCATCCTGCTGACGCACGGTCATCTCGATCACGTGCTCGGCATCCCCGGTCTCTTCTCGACGCTGGGATTGCGGCAGACCTCCGAGATGATGACCATTCATGGCGGACAGGGCACGCTCGACATCGTCATGCGAATGCTCGCAGGCCTGTGGGGTGCGGGCAGGGCGCCGATCCCGGTGACATTCGTGCCGCTGAGCGAAGGACAGGTCATCGACGCCGGCGAATTCATCGTCGACTGCTTTCCGGTCCGTCATCGCGACACCGATAGTTTCGGCTTCGCATTCCAGAGTCCCGCACGCCGTCATCTTCGGCCCGACCGCCTCGCGGCGCTCGGTGTTCCGGACGGTCCCCTGCGCGGAGAGCTGGCAGAGGGACGACCGGTCGTGATCGCCGATGGCCGAACGGTCGACCCGGAGGACGTTCTGGGGCCGCCGAGCGGCGGCAGGAAGCTCGTCGTGATCGGCGACACCGAGACCACGGAGGGGCTGTCCGACCATGTCGCGGGCGCCGACGTGCTGGTGATCGAAGCGACCTTCCTCGATCGCGACGCCGCAACCGCGCGGGACTACGGCCATCTCACCGCAGCGGAGGCGGCTTCGTTTGCCGCGGCGAACAACGTCAGGCAGCTCGTGCTGGTGCACCTGTCGGGTCGCTATCAGGACGAGGAGATCCTGACGGAGGCAGCAAGGATCTTTCCGAGCAGCCGGATTGCCGCCGATTTCGATCGCATCGTGATCTAGCCATGTGCGCGACTGTACATTCGGGCCTATGAACAGCGGGCGCTCGATCAGTATCCCCAGCAACGGAAACTGGATCGATGGGCGGATCGTAAACAATTACATCTAGGGGGCGTCTATGCGCCGGCTTGCGGCGACAACTGTCGTTTCACGGATAACGCCTGCAATGGCCTGTTGGTCGCGCTTGAACTTGGCAACCAAGCCGGCGCCGGCGCGATGCTGGTCAATCACAACCACGTCGCTGCCGCGGGCGGCCGTTTGTTGTTGCGTGGCGGCGGCCGCTCACTCTGTCGAACGGCTGGACGACGCTGGCGGGCGGCTACGAAATTCCGCGCGCGTCGCCTGCGCGATGGCACCTGTCATATCTCCGGCGACATCTCCAACGGCACGACGACGGTTGCGGCTGTGTTCGCAACCATTCCGGACGCTGCGTTCTATCCCAAGCACGTCTGCATCAGGTCGGGGCCGAACAGCACAAGCGGCGTAGTCAATTTGGGGATCAACAATGGTAGCGGAGCGATGTCGTTCCGCAGCACCGGAGATGCGGCTGGAACAGGAATTTTGTGCACCCATATGGGCGCTCCGATCAACTGATCCCCGTCAGTTCCAAATCCCTCGGTTGAGATAGCGCCAAAAGCGGTTGGCCCATCTTCGAGCAGGACAATGGTTGATTGGTAGGATTGTAGATGGTTGATTGGTAGGATTGTAGTCAACATCTGGCCAGCGCGTCGAGGGCCAGCGTCGCCTTAATGTCCAGGGTGGCATGGCTATTCCCCTCGTTGTCGGCGCGTCTTCAACTAGCCTTTGCACGGGCCGCTTCCGTGATTCCGGCGCAGCCTGCTCGTCGTAGGGCGGCTCGTTAAGACCAGCCCGTTCGTGACCCTCGCGGCCCCCGGTTGGTCCCGGTCGCCTTGGGCGCGGGTTCTGTCCACATGAAGGGCAACACCGTTCCTCCGATCTCGTCACTGACTCCCTCATGAAACAGAGGAATTCCGCAGAACAACGCACGTGCCCGCGATGAGGACGGCGAGGGACGTGTCGTGCGCATCGACCAGGTGGTTCGCGGTGCGCCTCGAGTACAGCGACGAGAAGAAGCGCTGGCAGTGCGAAGCCTACAAGCAGCTCGGCCACCTCGAGAAGAACAGTTTCGAAAAGGTCAAGCACAGCGAGGATTTCGTGGAGCTGCTGCGCGATATCCTGGATCTGCCGGCGTTCTGCGCCGGCGCGCGGGCGCTACTGATCGAAGCCGGTAGCCGCGTGGCCGCCGAGAAGCTTGTCCGCGATCGCGGCCACAGTCGAATGGCGCTCTTGCTGGCGAAGCATTTTTGCTAGGTGAGGGCAGAGCGATAACTGCGCTTGATGCTGGGACTTCCTCTGTCATAGGGCTGCTTCTTTCGCCTGCGTAGGACTAGCAGCCTATGAACTCCTGTTTTGCGAAGGAGTAAGCAATATTTCGGTCAAAGCGAAAAACGCCCAGTAGGTCCTGCTGGGCTATTTCCATGTAATTGAATAGCTCCGCCCGTTGGAGTTCGGATCGCTGTTGTCGCTGGCCGAGAAGATGATGCCGGCGCCGAGCCAATGCGAATAGCTACCGTTGGCCACTTTTGAAGGGCTGTGCGGTGGGCCGAGCGGTTTTCCATCTTCGAGCAGGACAATGGTCGATCTGACCGGCATGCTGCCAAAATCTGCGAGCCCTTCGAGTTTTGGCACAAGAGCCTGGTAGGCGGTCGGATCAATCTTGCGGAAGGGACCGGTTAAATTCGCGGACTTCGGCGGGTCCGGTTTCGGAACGTAGCTGTAGTGCAGGTAGAGCGCGACTGGGAAATAGACGGCGAGCACGACTAAGACCACTTTGGTAGCTTGTGAAAGTGTCAAAGACGGCATGGTTATTCGCCGCCCTTGTTTGACAGCCCAACGCACTCCCGGACAGTGAGCGCCCTCGAATCGCGGCGAAGCATTCGCTTCCTCAAGGAGTTTCAGCGCCGAGCAATTTTGCCCTGCGCAGACTCTTGTGAATTGGCCGCCTTGGAGCCGACGAAATGTCGTATCCCAGGAACGCCAGGATTAGTTGAAGGCCCGCCAGAAACGGCAGGGCGGCGAGCATGACGGTTCCGGCGGTTGCTGTTGCACCGATGTGTGCACCGGCGACCCATCTGCTCAGTCCGAATATTGCGCCGCCGAGCATCAAGGCGAGACCGAGGGGAAGTTTGAACGATGCAAGCGAAAGGTCTCGAAGATAGTAGTTATATATAATTCTCTTCACGAAATTTCGCAAATGCTTGAAGGCGAACTCCGCGACGATCTTAGAGATTTTGAGATTGCTTTGCTCGTCGCCGTATTTTGCATCCATCGGAATGTCGATGACGACCGCGCGAATGATGTTGAGACGAAACAGCACGTCCGTCTCGAAGAAATATCGAGTGCACGCCCTAATTAGGACACCGGAGAAGGCAGATGAGGACAGTGCCCTCATTTTGAGATCGGCCCGCTTCCGACGGCTGGAGCGCATCCACGATGGTATTCTTGCTGGCACTTCGCGTAGTCGTCGTACAGGAAGTAGGTAACGACCACGATTACGAGGACCATGAAAGCAAGAGCTATCTTCTGCCTCATTCATTGACACCTGCAGAGGAGTTGGGACACCTCGCCGAAGACCGCTGAGCCAAATCAACGGTTCCGCGAATTAGGACACTCTCGAATTCAAAATAGGACACAGGGGGCCAAATACGGATAGTACCCCACAGAAGGACTGGACCACGAACGTCGGCGCGGCTATATGAGCGACCTGCAAGCGCTGATTTGCTCTTCGCTAGCCTTGCAAGACTTCCGAAGAAAGCTTAGCGATATCAAGCACTTCGGTGGGGAATGGTGTAACGGTAGCACAACAGACTCTGACTCTGTTTGTCTTGGTTCGAATCCAGGTTCCCCAGCCAATTCCGGGCGCTTTCCCTAGGGCATCATGCCCTCGGCATCTGATCGCAGGCCGGAAGGCTCACCGGGCGCGCCACCGCGAGCGACCGTTTGCCTCAGCTGAAAATCGTGGGCCCGGGTCGGATATCCGACCGCTGCAACGTCCTTGGGACACACAATCCAAGGAGTTCTGTGATGCCCTATGTCGATGGTTTCGTGCTCGCCGTGCCGAAGGACAAGATCGAGGCCTACAAGGTTCTGGCGCGAACGGCCTGCGCGATCTGGATGGAGCACGGCGCGCTCGATTATGTCGAGTGCATCGGCGATGACGTGCCCTATGGCGAGCTGACGTCGTTTCCGCGCGCAGTGATGGCGAAGGAGGAGGAGATCGTGGTGTTCGCCTGGATCGTCTACCGCGACCGGGAATCCCGCGATGCCGTCAACAAGAAGGTGATGGCGGATCCGCGGCTCAAGGGCGGCGATATCCCCTTCGACGGCAAGCGCATGATCTATGGCGGCTTCACGACGCTGCTGCGGGCAAGCGACATCGCGACCTGACGGTGCCCGTTACTTGATCTTGTCGTAGGCCGCCGCGAAATCGTTCAGCGGCATCGGGATCGCGATGGTCTCCTTGGCCATGTTCTGGAAGGAGACCTTCAGCTGCTTGCCCGAACGCAACGCTGCCAGCAGGTCCGGCGCGACCGGCGTCGAGGCGTAGCAGCCGCGGTTCTCGCAGGTCTGGATCTGGAGGTCGGCCGTCTTGCCCTCGTCGACCTGGAGCTTGGCGCCGACGGGAAGGTTGAGGCCCAGCGGCAGTTGCAGCAGCGCCACCGGCGTGCGGGTGTCGGGCGCGATGCGGATGTTGACAAGCACGATGGTCTGGCCGGTCTTGGTCAGCACCGCGTTCTGCTCCATCGCGCATTCGAGCGGCGCGTCGCGGCTGACGCTGGTGCAGCGCACGATCCAGCCGGCCTGCTGCGCCGGAGCGCCGTCCGCCTGTGCTTGTGTCGGCGCGGGCTGTGCGGCCGGGGCGGGGGACGCGGCGTTCTTCTTGGCACCCTGCTGGGCATGCGCAGCGCCGGTCGACAACAGGACAGCGGCGGCGAGGGCGACAAGTCTGGATTGCATGGGCATGACGAAACCGCGTTGGCGTGAACCGGGGGCCCCGCTGTAGCGTCGCGGGAGCCGCGGTGCAAGCTTACTCGGCGGCTTCCTTGACGGTGCCGTGCTCGGGCGCCTCGTCGCCTTCGCCGCCGCCCGAACGGCCCCAGTCCGAGAACCAGTTATTGAGCTTGTCGAGATAGAGATAGACGACGGGCGTGGTGAACAGCGTCAGCGCCTGGCTGACGATCAGGCCGCCGACCATGGCGTAGCCGAGCGGCTGGCGGATCTCGGCGCCGGTGCCGTGGCCGAGCATCAGCGGCACGCCGCCGAGCAGCGCGGCCATCGTCGTCATCATGATCGGGCGGAAGCGCAACAGCGCGGCCTGACGGATCGATTGCTCCGGCGTCTTGTGCTCGTCGCGTTCGGCGGCAATCGCGAAGTCGACCATCATGATGCCGTTCTTCTTCACGATGCCGATCAGGAGGATGATGCCGATCAATGCGATCAGGCTGAAGTCGAAGCCGGCCGCCATCAGGATCGCGAGCGCGCCGACGCCGGCCGAGGGCAGGGTCGACAGGATCGTGATCGGATGGATGTAGCTTTCATAGAGGATGCCGAGGATCAAATAGACCACGACGAGGGCTGCGAGGATCAGCAGCGGCACGGTGCCGAGCGACTGCTGGAATGCCTGCGCGGTGCCCTGGAAGCTCGAATTGAGCGTCGGCGGCGCGCCGAGTTCGGCCATCGCCTTCTGCACGGCCTCGGTGGCCTGGCCGAGCGCAACGCCCTGCGCAAGGTTGAAGCTGATCGTGATCGCCGGGAACTGGCCCTGGTGGCTGATCGAGAGCGGCCGCACCGGATCGGTGGTCCAGGTTGCGAAGGTCGAGAGCGGCACCTGGTCGCCGGTCAGCGGCGACTTCAGATACAGCTTGTTCAGGCTGTCGAGATTGCCCTGCATCTCCGGCAGGATCTCGAGGATCACCTTGTAGGTGTTGAGCTGGGTGAAATACTGCGTGACCTGCCGCTGTCCGAAGGCGTCATACAGCGTGTCGTCGATCAGCTGCGGCTGGATGCCGTAGCGCGATGCGGTGTCGCGGTTGATCTTGAGCTGCACCGTGGTGCCCTGCGTCTGCTGGTCGGTCGCAACATCGCGCAGCTCCGGCAGCGTCTGCATCTTGGCGAGGATCTTCGGCGCCCAGTCGTTGAGCTCGGCGAGATCGGCGTCCTGCAGGGTGAACTCGAACTGCGTGCGTGTCGGCCGGCCGCCGAGCCGGACGTCCTGGGCCGCCTGCATGTAGAGGCGGGCGCCCGGCACCTTCTCGAGCTTTGGACGCAGCCGCGCGATGATCTGCTGCGCCGAGGCCTCGCGCTCGTTGCGCGGCTTCAGCGTGATGAACATGTTGCCGTTGTTGCCGGCGCGACCGCTGCCGCCGATGTTCATCGCAATGGTGGCGACGTCCGGGTCCGCCATCACGATCTTGCCGAGCTCGACCTGGCGGCGCTGCATCTCGGCGAACGAAATGTCCTGTGAGGCTTCGGAGGTGGCGGTGATCAGGCCGACGTCCTGCTGCGGGAAGAAGCCCTTCGGGATCAGGACGAACAGGTAGATCGACAGGCCGAGCGTGGCGAAGAAGATCGTGAGCGTGGTGCGCCGCCAGGCGAGGGCATGGTCGAGCACATATTCGTAGCCGCGCAGCATGCCGTCGAAGGCCCGCTCGCTCCATTGGTAGAACCTGCCGTGGGTCACTTCGCCATGCGCGCGCAGGAACCGCGAGGCCATCATCGGCGTCAGCGTCAGCGACACGAACATCGAGACGAAGATCGTCATCGCCAGCACGACGGCGAATTCGCGGAACAGGCGCCCGATGATGCCGCCCATCAGCAGCAGCGGGATCAGCACCGCGACCAGCGAGATGCTGATCGAGACGATGGTGAAGCCGATTTCCTTGGAGCCCCTGAAGGCCGCCGCCATAGGCGATTCGCCCTCTTCGATGTAGCGCGTGATGTTTTCCAGCATCACGATGGCGTCGTCGACCACGAAACCGACCGCGATCGTGAGCGCCATCAGCGACAGATTGTCGAGCGAATAGCCGGCCACCCACATCAGGGCGCACGCGCCCAATAGCGCCAGCGGCACCGTGATGGTGGGGATCACCGTCGCCCAGAAGCTGCGCAGGAAGATGAAGATGACCATGACCACGAGCGCGATGGTCAGGAGCAGCGTGAACTGGACGTCCTCGACCGCGGCGCGGATCGTCGTGGTGCGGTCGCTGATGAGCTCGATCTTGATCGCGGGCGGGATCGCCGCCACGAGGCGGGGCAAGGTCGCCTTGATCCTGTCGACGGTCTCGATGACGTTGGCGCCCGGCTGCTTGAATATCACCAGGAACACGCCGCGCTTGCCGTTGGCCCAGGCCGCCTGCTTGGCGTCTTCAGCGCCGCTGACGGCCTGGCCGATGTCGCGGATTCGCAAGGGGCCGCCGTTGCGGTAGGCGATGATGACGTCGTTCCAGTCCTTGGCCTGGGTGAGCTGGTCGTTGGCGTAGATCGTGTAGGCGCGCTTGGGCCCGTCGATGTTGCCCTTGGGGCTGTCGACCGTGGTGATCGCGATCTGACTGCGCACGTCCTCGAGCGACAAGCCTTTGGCGACGAGTTTCGCCGGGTCGATCTGAACGCGGATGGACGGCTTCTGCTGGCCGCCGATGAACACCTGAGCGACGCCGGAGAGCTGGCTGATCTGCTGGGCGAGCTGGGCGTCGACGGCGTCGCTGACGCTTGTCAGCGGCAGTGTCTCGGAGGTCGCCGACAGCAGCAGGATCGGGGCGTCCGCCGGGTTGACCTTGCGGTAGGTCGGCGGCGAGGGCAGGTTCTTCGGCAGCTGGCCGCTTGCCGCGTTGATGGCGCCCTGCACGTCGTTGGCCGCGCCGTCGATGTTGCGATTGAGGTCGAACTGGATGGTGATCGACGCGGTGCCCAGATAGCTCGTCGAGGTCATCTGGGCGATGCCGGGAATCTGGGCGAATTGCCGCTCGAGCGGCTGCGCCACCGACGAGGCCATGGTCTCGGGGCTGCCGCCCGGCAGGTTGGCGGTGATCTGGATGGTCGGGAAATCCACCTGCGGCAGCGGGGCGACCGGCAACAGGGGGTAGGCGACGAGACCGACGAAGAGAATGCCGGCCATCAGCAGCGAGGTGCCGATGGGATAACGGATGAAAGGTGCCGAAATCCCGCCTTCGGTCATTCCTGTCGAACCTTGTTCTGCGCCGGATCAGAGCTCGCCACCGCCGTCGAGACCAGGCTTCCGGGCTGCACCTTGAACTGACCGCCGGTGATCACCTGCTGCCCGGGCGTAAGGCCTTCATCGACGACCGAACGTCCGTCGATGCCATAGCTCACCTTGATCTTGTGCACTTCGGCCTTGTTGTCCTGATTGACGGTATACGCATAGAGGCCGTTGGTCGAATGCTGGACCGCATCGTCGGGAACCACCGTCGCGTCCTTCAGCGTCCGCACCAGCAGGCGCGTGGAAACCGACTGGCCCGGCCACAACGCGTGGTCCTTGTTCTCGAACACCGCCTTGAGGCGAACGGTCCCGCTGGTCGTGTCGACCTGGTTGTTGATGACGGCGAGCTTGCCCTCGGCGAGCGTCTTCTTGCCGTCGGTGGTGAACGCAATCACCTTGAGCGCGCCGGCCTTCTGCCCCTCGCTGATATAGGGGAGCTGGTCCTCGGGCGCGGTGAAGATCACCGAGATCGGCTCGACCTGCGAGATCGTGACGATGCCGGTCTGCGTCGAGGCGTTGACGATGTTGCCGATGTCGACCTGGCGGAGGCCCGCGACGCCGGTGATCGGCGCCTTGATCTGGGTGTAGTCGAGCTGGGTCTGGGCGTTGGCGATCGCAGCTTCGTCGGCGGCGATCTGGGCGTTGAGTTGGGCGACGGTCGAGCGCTGGGTGTCGACCCGCTGCGCGGTCGCGAATTCGCCGAGCCTCATGGCGCGCTGAAGTTCGAGATTGGCGTTGGCCAGGTTCGCCTCGTCCTGCGCCTTCTTGGCCTTGGCCTGGTCGAGCGCGGCTTGATAGGGGCGGGGATCGATCGAGACCAGAAGCTCGCCCTCCTGGACGATCTGACCCTCGCGGAAGGCGAGCTTGTCGATCTGGCCATCGACGCGCGAGCGGACCTGGACGGTGTTGAAGCCCTGAACCGTGCCGAGACCGGTCAGGTACACCGGAAAGTCGACCTTCTGGACCGGCGCGACGCTCACGGGCACGGCGGCCGGGCGCGGCGGACCTTTCTGCGCGGTCTGGGATTTTCCGGCCTGAGGCGGGCCGAACTTCTGCCAGCCATAATAACCCGCGGAGGCCACGGCCGCCATGATCAGAATCCAGAGGATCGGCCGCGACTTTTTCATATCGTCTCGTGTCGGCTCTTGTGCCCTAAGCTTACGAATTATGGGGCAATCATAGGGTTCCAGCGCGCTTGTATAATACACGCCAAGTTCCAGTGTAAACAGCACTATCCGTCGGGAATCCTAAACAATTGGAAAGCTTTGCACCGCCTGGGCAGCAGGCTGGCGCGATCGTGTGCAGTGCTGCATTTTCCCGTGCGAACGATCGCGCGGGCAGCGGGTTTAGCAAGACGCGGAACTGGTGCGGACTGCGAGGTCCACCGGCTTGTTGCGAAGCGGCCCGAGCTTTCTTGCAAGAACGGTTCTAAATCGCCGCAGTGGCGTTTCGGTTGTCAGGAAAATCCGCATCGTTCATATCGGCGCGCCGCCACAAGGGAGCGCAGGATGGACGAACTGAACGGCAAGCTGATCGCGTGCCAGATTCTGATCACGGGACTGATTGCGCGCGTTGCCAACGAGCAGCGCGATCCCTTGCGCTTCCTCACCGACTTCCGCGACGAGATCAAAGCCGTCGTCAACGGCGTCAACATCGCCGGCATGGACAACACCGACCGCGTGCGCGCGGTCGCGCAGAAGACCGTCGATGAATTGTTCTCGCTGATGAAGCCGCCGAGCAGTGATTGATGCCAAGAGCGCGACGCTGATCTCGCGGTATTTTTCGCGCTTCCCTTAGAACGACTCCAATCCAGATTTAGAACGATTTCAAAGTCGAATTTAGAATCGTTTTGATCTCGACTTATTCCGGGGGCCTAAGGGCTTGCCCGCATTGACCGGTTATTTTGCGGCCGATACCAACTGTCCCATTCGCTCATCGAAGTGAGTGAGCGAACAAGATGATGGGGCGTTTTGTAATGGGGCAGGTGGTCGCACCGAAGTCGTTGCGTTCGGTCGTAGCGTTCGATCCGATGGATGAGAAGTCAGCGGGCATTTCCGGCAAGAAGGTTTCGGCCGTCGCGAGCCTGATCGCCGTGGCGTCGGTGTCGAGCGGCGCGCAGGCGCAGCAATCGAATTTGCCGCCCGTAACGGTCGACGCGCCTCACGAGCGCCCGCGGCCGACGGCGTCGAAGCCGACGGCCGAACAGGTCCGCGCTCGCAACGCGCTCCGCCGCGCCGCGCAGCGCCAGCAGGCGCAGCAGACGGCTCCCACCACACCGTCCGGCGCGCCCGACGGCAATCCCTATGCCGATCCCGCCGCGCCCTACAAGGTCGACCACGTCCAGGCTTCGGGCAAGTTTCCCGAGAAGATGCTGAACACCCCCAAGACCATCACGGTGCTCAGCAAGGAAGTGCTCGAGGACAAGAACGCGACGACGCTGAAGGAGATCGGGCGCTCGACCGCGGGCGTCACGCTGGGCTCGGGCGAGGGCGGCAACGCGTTCGGCGACCGCTTCTTCATCCGCGGCTTCGATGCGCGCAACGACGTCTTCATCGACGGCATCCGCGATCCCGCCGTTTCGATCCGCGAGAACTTCTTCACCGAGCAGATCGAGATTCTGCGCGGGCCGGCATCCTCCTATGCCGGCCGCGGCACCGCCGGCGGCGCCATCAACATCGTCACCAAGCAGGCCGGCGACGTCAACTTCAAGCGCGTGGACAGCGAGTTCGGCACCGACATGACCAAGCGCGTCACGCTCGATGTCAACCAGGTCATCGATCCGACCTTCTCGGTGCGCACCGGCGGCCTGTTCCAGGACGCCAACGTCGCCGGGCGCAACTACGTGACCGACAATCGCTGGGGCAGCTTCATCTCGACCAAGTACACCCCGACGAACGACATCAAGATCACGACGAACTACGTCCATACCGACCTCAGCGGACTGCCGGACTTCGGCGTGCCCTACTACAAGCAGGGCAATGTGCCGGTGACGTCGGCCGGCATCCCGCGTGGCAACTGGTACGGCTTCCTCAACCGCGACTTCCAGACCGCGCGGCAGGATTTCGGCACCGGCACGATCGAATACAAGGTCAACGAGGCCATCACGCTGACCAGCAAGGTGCGCGGCGAGCATTCGCTGCTCAACTACATCGGCACGTTGCCGCAAAATCCGAATACGACCAGCCCCAATCCGCTGCTCTGGACCACGACGGCGAGCGCGCAGAGCCGCTACCAGAACGTGGATGTATGGGCCAACCAGAACGAGGCCACGTTCAAGCTCGATACCGGCGGGGTCAAGCACACCGCTGTGTTCGGCGTCGAATATTCGAACGAGAACATCTCGATCGACCGCTACGCCGGCCTTGCGTCGGAACTGTCCGGCGCAGGCTTCCAGAGCAACGGCGCTGTCCAGAACGTCAATCTCTACTCCCCCCAGTTCACCAACATTCCGTTCGGCACGCCGTCGCTGGCTGGGAATCCGACGCGCTATGGTGTCAACACCACAAGCGTGTACGTCATGGATACCGCGAACTGGCAGGACACGGTCATCGTCAATGGTGGCGTGCGCTACGACGGCTATAGCCAGAGCTCGTCGACCAACGCGGCCTATCTGAAGCAGAACGCCGATCTGGTGAACTACAACGTCGGCCTGGTCTACAAGCCGATGTCGATCGGCAGCCTCTATGCGGCCTATGCAACCTCGGCCAATCCGTTCGGGTCGGAGCTTGACGCGACCGCGACCGATTACGGTGGCGTTCCGCCCAACACGGCCGTCCTGCTCGGGCCCGAGCGCAACAAGGCGATCGAGCTCGGCACCAAATGGGAGCTTGCAGACCGGCACCTGCTGGTGACCGGTGCGCTGTTCCAGACCACCAAGGACAACGCGCGCGAGACCGTCAATGGCCTGCTGACCTCGGGCGCTGCCTACAGGATCCAGGGCATCGACATCGAGGCGGAGGGCAAGATCACCGACCGCTGGAGCATCTTTGGCGGCCTGGTTCTGATGCAGTCGAAGGTCACGCAGAGCGGCGTTGCCTCGAATCTCGGTCTGCAGCTCGCCAACATCGCCCACCAGTCGTTCAGCATGTTGACCAAGTACAAGTTCGACGGCGGCTGGGAGCTCGGCGGGCAAGCTGTATACCGCTCCAAGGTCTATGGCGGCACGTTCGCGGCCAACACCAACGAGCTGCCGAGCTATTGGCGCTTCGACGCGTTCGTCGAGAAGAAGATCGACCAGAACTGGACCATGAAGTTCTACGCCCAGAACCTGACCAATAAGCTCTATTACGACTCGTTCTATCGCAGCAATGTGCCGTTCGTGGCGGTCGCACCGGGACGGGCGTTCTACATCGTGACGACGGCGAAGTTCTGATCATGTTGACCTGTCTGCCTGGCGTTCTCAGCAAGGATGATGTGGCGGATTTCCGCCGCATCATGGACGCCAGCGAATGGGAAGACGGCCGCTCCACCGCCGGCGCGCAGTCGGCGATGGTCAAGCGCAACGAACAGTTGCCGCCGGACAGCGAGGTCGCGCGCAAGCTCGGCAACCGCATCATCTCGGCGCTGACGGCGAACCCGCGCTTCGTCGCGGCGGCGATACCGCTCCAGATCTTCCCGCCGCTGTTCAACCGCTACGCGGCGAGCAGCGGCCACCATTTCGGCCTGCACGTCGACAATGCCATCCGCGGCGACCGCCTGACCGGCCTTCGCATCCGCACAGACCTGTCGGTCACGCTGTTCCTTGCCGAGCCGGAAGACTACGACGGTGGCGAACTTGTGATCGAGGACACCTACGGTTCGCACGAAGTCAAGTTGCCAGCCGGCGACTGCGTGCTCTATCCCTCGACCAGCCTTCACCTCGTCACGCCGGTGACGAGGGGAACGCGGGTTGCGTCTTTCTTCTGGCTTCAGAGCATGATACGGGACGATCAAGCCCGGAGCATGATCTTTGACCTCGACACCGCGATTCAGGCGCTGGTGGAACGGCTCGGGCGTGACGATCCCGAAACGGTCAAATTGACGGGTATCTATCACAACCTCATTCGCTACTGGGCCGAAGTATGAAGAGCATGACCTTCCAAGCAAGCCTTGCCGCAGCCGCCATGCTGGCGGCCGCCTTGCTGGCAACCCCCGTTTCCGCCCAGACCCAGACCCTGCCTGCTGCCCCGGCGCAAGCGG
>NZ_WQNE01000028.1 GCF_009759665.1 Bradyrhizobium cajani | reverse complement strand
CGCTACACCATCATGTGAGGGACGACCGCTTGCCTTCCAATCAAGCCGCGCGACGCGCGCTATCAAATAGTGCCGTAGCTAGCGCGGCTGGTTGGAAGGCCTCAGCGGAGCCCGTTACCCCATCTACAAAAACGAGACGCCCGCGATCACCGTCCCATCGCCTGATAGATCAGCGTCTTCAGCGCCAGTTGGATCCGGCCGCGCTGCGACGGGGTCTGCACCATGAAGATCCCGAACAGATCGTCTTCGGGATCGATGAAGAAGAACGTGCCGCCGACGCCATCCCAGCGATATTCGCCGAGAGGCCACGACGTGCCCGGCGGCACCGAGGTGCGCACCGCAAAGCCGAGCCCGAAGCCGGAGTTCTCGCCCGGATAATAGTTCTGGTCGCGCGCGATCTTCGTCTCAGGTCCGATGTGATCGGAGGCCATCAGCGCGATGGTCTCGGGCTTGAGATAGCGCCGCCCCTCATAGCTGCCGCCATTCAACAGCATCTGGACGAAGCGGGCGTAGTCGCCGATCGTGCCGACCATGCCGCCGCCGCCCGATTCCCATTTCACCGGCCGCCTGATGTCGCGGACCTGCGTCGTCGGATTGATGTTGCGATCCTCCGGCATCGGCTCGGCAATGCGCGGGAATTTGTCGGGATCGGCGACGAAGAACGCGGTCTCGGTCATGCCGAGCGGGCCGAGCAGCCGCTCCTTCTCGAACTGGAGCAGCGTCTTTCCAGAGACCACCTCGACGACGCGGCCGAGCACGTCGGTGGAAAAGCCGTAATCCCACACCGTACCCGGCTGCTCGACCAGCGGCAGCGTGGCGATCTTCGCAACGAAGTCGGCATTGCCGAGATTGCTCTGGAAGAGATTGGCCTCTGCATAGAGTTCGCGCACCATGCCGCCACCGTGATAGCCATAGGGCAGCCCCGAGGTGTGGCGCAGCAGGTCCTTGATCGTGACCGGGCGCGCGAGCGGCTCCAGCGCCAGCGAGACCTTACCGTCCTCGGCCTTCTTCTCGACGCCGACCTTCATGCCGGCAAACGCCGGAATGTATTTCGAGACGGGATCGTCGAGCGCGAGCTTGCCCTCCTCGACCAGCATCATCGCCATGACGGAGGTGATCGGCTTCGACATCGAATAGAGACGGAAGATCGTGTCCGCGCTCATCGACATCTCGGTCGCAACGTCGCGGACGCCGAAATTCTCGTAATAGATCGGCTTGCCGTGCTGCTGGAGCAGCAGGATGGCACCGGGAATCTTGCCGGTGACGATCTCGTTGCGGATGTAGTCGGAGACCTTTGCGAGGCCCTCGGGCGAGAGCTTGCGGGCGGCGCGTCCTTCGGAGCCCGCCTTCGCACCGCATGCACCAACCAGAAGGACGAGCGCCGCAATCAGCGCACGGCGCCCGCGCACATCACTTCTCCATGGCTTCATAGACCAACTGCTTCAATGTCCGCTGCACGCGCTGGCGCTCGGTCGGGGTCTGCTCCAGCAGGACGAAGAACATGTCCTGCTTGCGATCGATCACGAAATAGCAGCCGGAGGCGCCATCCCACTTCAATTCGCCGAGATCGCCGGGCGGCGGCGGCTTGGCGTTGCCGGGATCGGTGCGGACCGCAAGCCCGAGCCCGAAACCGAAGCCATCGCCGGGGAAGTAGAAATAATCGCGATCGACGCCGGAGCCAGGGCCAACCTGATCGGTCGTCATCAGCTTGAACGTCTCCGGTTTGAGGATGGTCTTGCCGTCGAGGCTGCCGCCGTTGAGCAGCATCTGCGCGAAGCGCTCATAGTCGGCCATGGTCGTGACCATGCCGCCGCTGGCGAACTGGATCTTCTTGACCACCGTCGGATCGTTGATCCGGCCGACCCGGAAATCGCTGTCGTTCGGCAACGGCTGCGCCAGAAGCTTCTGCTTCTCGGGGTCGGTGACGAGGAAGCCGGTGTCGACCATGCCGAGAGGATCGAGCAGCTTCTCCCGCTCGATGTCGAGCAGCGGCTTGCCGGCCGCGATTTCCATCACGCGCGCAAGCACGTCGGTGGAGTGGCCGTATTGCCAGAGCGCACCCGGCTGGTTGTGCAGCGGCAGCTTGGCGATGCGCTCGGCAAACTCGGCGAGATCGAAATCGCCGGCATAGATGTTGGCCTCGCGATAGGCCTTGCGCACCAGGGTGTCGCCATAGAAGCCATAGGTGATGCCCGAGGTATGGCGCATCAGGTCGAGCACGGTCATCGGCCGGTTGGGCGGCACCAGTTCGAGCGACTTGGTGCCGTCCTCGGCCTTCTTCTCGACGCCGACCTTCACATTGGCGAAGGACGGGATGTATTTGGAGACGGGATCGTCGAGCTTGATCTTGCCGTCCTCGACCAATTGCATCGCGACCACCGCGGTGATCGCCTTCGACATCGAGAACAGGCGGAAGATGGTCTTGTCCGTGATCGGCGCCTTGCTGACGACGTCCTGTACGCCGAAGGCTTCGTGGTAGACCGGCTTGCCGTGCTGCTTGATCAGCACGGTTGCGCCGGCGATCTTGCCGGTCGCAACTTCATTCTTGAAGAACTCGCTGATCCTCGCGAGCTTCTCCTGGTTGAAATGCGCGCCGGCCGGAATCTCGTAGGTGCCCTCCGCCCGCGCGAGCGACATGGCACCAAGGGACATGGCACCAAGGGACATGGCGCCAAGGGACATGGCGCCAAGCGACACCAGCACGCCGCAGGCGAGCGCACGCAGTCCAGACTGTGAAATCATACCCCCTCCCCGGAACATGGCCCGGCGGAGTGTACTGACCACGTCATCGGGCACAAGGGCCGCTGTGCCGCACAAGTGCCTCGGAATGGAGGCTGGCGCCTGGCTCGGAGAAGCAGCAGAACACGACGCGGGCAACGGACGGCGCCTGCGGCAGCATTTCGATTGTCGTGCGCACGGCAATATCGGCCGCCCGTTCGGCCGGAAAGCGATAGACGCCGGTCGAGATCGCGGGAAACGCCACCGAGGTCAGCCTGTGCTTGCCGCACAGCTCCATCGAGCGGCGATAGCAGGAGACGAGCAGATCATCCTCGCCGAGGGTGCCGCCATTCCAGATCGGCCCGACGGTGTGGATCACATGCGCGGCCTTGAGCCGGTAGCCCCTGGTGATCTTGGCGTCACCCGTCTTGCAGCCGTGGAGCATCCGGCATTCGGCGACGAGATCGGGTCCGGCCGCCCGGTGGATCGCGCCATCCACGCCGCCCCCGCCGAGGAGCGACGTGTTGGCGGCGTTGACGATGGCGTCAACGCCGAGTGTGGTGATGTCGGCAACGATGACCTCGAGCTCGGCGCCACCGACCCGGCGCCTCAGCATGGTCACGCGTCAGGCCGCGACGACGACGCCCTTCTCGGAGAGGAGCTGCTGCAATTCGCCGGCCTGGAACATCTCGCGGACGATGTCGCAGCCGCCGACGAACTCGCCCTTCACATAGAGCTGCGGGATCGTCGGCCAGTTGGAGAAGGTCTTGATGCCGTTGCGCAGTTCAGCGGATTCGAGGACGTTGAGGCCCTTATAGCCGACGCCGATGTGGTCGAGGATCTGGACGACCTGGCCGGAGAACCCGCACTGCGGAAATTGCGGCGTGCCCTTCATGAACAGAACCACGTCGTTCGACTTCACTTCGTTGGCGATGAATTCCTCGATGCTCATATCCGTGTCCTTCTGGGGCGGAGCCCTCACCTGTCACTTCGGGCCGGCTCAGCCGATT
Organism: Bradyrhizobium cajani; assembly: GCF_009759665.1. Classification (GTDB taxonomy): domain Bacteria; phylum Pseudomonadota; class Alphaproteobacteria; order Rhizobiales; family Xanthobacteraceae; genus Bradyrhizobium; species Bradyrhizobium cajani. The sequence goes on along the minus strand of NZ_WQNE01000028.1, from coordinate 119,233 downwards.
TAACCCGATACCTGCCTATATATGTAGCCCAAACCGTTGTGCATCCAAAGTAAAATGGCGGCGACACACCCCCAGCAGCCGGTCTGGACCCGACCAGATCCATAGGCTGATGACATTAATATAATCGCCGCAGAGGACTTTCATACCGTAGCAGGCGCCCTATCTAGGACGAACCCTGGTTTTGGAACCGGGCAACGCCAACAACGTTCTCTTGTCTTGTCTGGAGAAAAACGTGACGAAACAAGCCTCAGCCACGGCCGCCACCCAGCTTTCGTCACCGTCCTCCGATCCGGGCGACCTCGCCCAGCGGCTGAGAGACGCGTTTCTCACGGTCCGCCGCGAGACCGAGCGCCGGGCGGCACCGCTTTCGCCGGAGGACCAGCAGATCCAGTCCATGCCGGATGCGAGCCCCACGAAATGGCATCGGGCGCATACCACCTGGTTCTGGGAGCAATTCCTGCTCGGCGAGCACTGCGGGAATTACCGGCCCTTCCACCCCGATTTCGCGTTCCTGTTCAATTCCTACTACGTCAGCGCCGGTCCGCGTCATGCCCGGCATCGCCGTGGCGACATCACCCGTCCCAGCGCCGACCAGGTCGGCGCCTATCGCAATTATGTCGACGCGGCCGTCGTCAAATTCTTCCGCGAAGCCGGAGAGGACCAGCTTCGCGCCATCGCGCCGCTGGTGGAGGTCGGGCTCAATCACGAGCAACAGCATCAGGAATTGATGTTCACCGACATCCTGCACGCCTTCGCGCAGAATCCGATCCCGCCGGCCTACGATCCGGACTGGCGTTTCCCGGCCTCGACGCGGTCCGGTGAGGACTGGCTGGCGCTGAACGAGGGCATTCACACCGTCGGCCATGTCGACGACAGCTTCCATTTCGACAATGAGAAGCCGGCGCATCGCGCCTTGGTCGGCCCTGTCAGGATCGCACGTCATCTCGTCACCAATGGCGAATGGCTCGCCTTCATGCGCGACGGCGGCTACCGGACCGCAACGCTGTGGCTGATGGATGGCTTTGCCACCGTCAGCAACGAAGGCTGGGACGCGCCGGGCCATTGGCGCGAGGTCGACGGCCAATGGCATGTGATGACGCTCGCCGGCCTCAAGCCGGTCGATCCGAACGCGCCCGTCTGCCACGTCAGCTATTACGAGGCCGATGCGTTTGCGCGCTGGGCCGGAAAGCATCTGCCGACCGAGATGGAATGGGAGGTGGCGGCACGCACAAGCGCGCTCAACGACGCCTTCGGCGTCGTCTGGCAGTGGACGCGCTCGTCCTATTCGCCCTACCCCGGCTACCGCGCCATTGAAGGCGCGCTCGGCGAGTACAACGGCAAGTTCATGGTCAACCAGCTGGTGCTGCGTGGCTCCTCGCTTGCAACCCCGGAGGGGCACAGCCGCATCACCTATCGCAACTTCTTCTATCCGCACCACCGCTGGCAATTCACGGGACTGCGGCTCGCCGATTACGACTAGAGCATGATCCGGAAAAGTGTGTAGCGGTTTTCCGAAAAGATCATGCTCATACAACAAGCTAAAGCGCGATCTCATCGCGCTTTAGGGGTCTCATCCGACGACAACCGCGCGCCGGACAGCGCGTTCAGGAGAGTATCATGAATGTGCACGCCAGCGCTTTGGCCGAAGCCCATCTCCCCGACGAGCAGACCACCGCCTTCGCCCGTGAGGCCATCGAGGACCTCTCGCAGCAGCCGAAAAAGCTGTCGCCGAAATATTTCTATGACGCGACCGGATCGGAGTTGTTCGAGGCGATCACGCGCCTTCCGGAATACTACCCGACGCGCACGGAGCTTGCGATCCTGAAGGAGCGCGGCAGCGATATCGCAAAGATCATTCCGGAGCATGCGGCGCTGGTCGAGTTCGGCGCAGGCGCGACCACGAAGGTCCGCCTGCTGCTCAATCATTGCAAGTTCGCGGCCTATGTCCCTGTCGACATCTCCGGCGACTTCCTGAAGGCGCAGGCGAACGGCCTGAAGCGTGACTTTTCCTCGCTCGGCATCTATCCGGTCGCCGCCGACTTCACCACGCCGTTCGAGCTGCCCAGGCAGGTCGCATCCATGCCCAAGGTCGGCTTCTTTCCGGGCTCGACCATCGGCAATTTCGAGCCGCAGGAAGCGCAGGCTTTCCTGAAGAGCGCGCGTAAGATCCTCGGCCGGGGCGCGCAGATGATCATCGGCGCCGACCTCGAGAAGGACGAACGGGTCCTCCACGACGCCTACAACGATGCCGCCGGCGTCACCGCGCGCTTCAACCTCAATGTGCTGGTGCGCATCAACCGCGAGCTCGGCGGCAATTTCGATCTCTCCGCCTTCACCCATCGCGCGATCTATAATCGCGAGCGGCACCGGATCGAGATGCACCTGATCAGCAGGAAGAGCCAGACCGTGCGCCTGCTCGGCACCAGCTTCTCGTTCCGCCCCGGCGAAAGCATCCACACCGAGAACAGCTACAAATACAGCCTCGCGCGTTTTGCCGCGCTGGCGCAGGGCGCGGGCTGGCGCGTGCGAGAAAGCTGGACCGATGAGGCCAAGATGTTCTCGGTGCATGCGCTGGAGGTGGCGGAGTAGTCGCTTCCCTCGGCGCATCCTTCGAGACGCCCGCCTTAGGCGGGCTCCTCAGGATGAGGACGGAGTGCGCGGCAACAGTTTCAACAGGCACCAACGGTGATGAGCCTCATCCTGAGGAGACCGCCAACGGGTCCGCGCGAAGCGCGGCCCGATGACAGGCTCCGCGGTCGTCTCGAAGGAAGAGGCGTGCGCTCAGACCGCTCCGGCCGGGGCTCAATGCCCCTCCGTCTCCTCCGGCGTCGAGCCCAGCGACACCGATTCCCACACCGCCACGACGATCATGATCACGGTCGTCGCGACCGAGAGCCAGAGCGGCGAGAGATCGGCGGCAAACCAGCTCAGCACCAGCAGCAGGATGATGCCGATGCCGTGCGAGAGCTGGAGGAAGCCGCGGATCGCGTGCTTGAACAGGATGGTGCCGACCAGGAACACCAGCGGCCCGCCGATCGTGCTGACGATGGTCCTGAGATCGGAATGGCCGGAGGGATGCTTCAGCACCAGTTCGTCCGAGACCGCGGTCAGGATGATGCCGGCGACGATCGGCATGTGCAGATAGGTGTAGGCGAGCCGCGCCAGGCGGCCGGATTCGGTGGATTTCGAGATGCGCTCGGAGCCGGCCTCCGCGCCCTTGTGGAAATAGACCCACCACATCGCGATGGCGCCGACCAGCGCCGAGACGAAGGCGAGGATATTGCTCGCGGTCCACTCCAGTTCAGTGAAAGTAGCACCGTTGACGACGATGGCCTCGCCAAGCGCGATGATGACGAAGAGAGAGCAGCGCTCGGCCATGTGGCCGCCTTCGACGGCCCAGGCCTCGACCGACGAAAACCCGAGCTTCGGGACCCAGAACCGTGCCGCCGGCGAGATGTACTCCCAGGTCACCGCCGCGATCCACAGCCATAGCCGTGCATCTCCCTCGGACAAGCCGCCTGCGATCCACAACACTGCGGAGATCGAGAGCCAGGTCAGGATGCGGATTGCGTTGTGCCGCACCGCGGTCCGGTGGCGCGGGGTTGCGAACATCCAGAACGCGGTGCGTCCGACCTGCATGGTCGCATAGGCGATCGCAAACCAAAGGCCCCGCCCCTCGAACGCGGTCGGGATCGTCGTCGACAGCACGAGGCCGCCCAGCATCATCGCAAAAAGCAGGATGCGGACCGGCGTCAGCTCGGGATTGAGCCAGTTGGTGACCCAGGCGGTATAGACCCACACCCACCACACTGCGAGGAACAGCACCGTGACGTGCACCGCGCCGAGCGGCGTGAAATGGTGCAGCAGGGTGTGCGACACCTGCGTGACGGCGAAGACGAAGACGAGGTCGAAGAACAGCTCGGCATTGGTGACGCGGCTGTGCTGGTTCGGACCGATGACGCGAAACATCGCGCCGCGCGGGTTGTCCGCAGCCATCATCGTCCCCCGTCGCGCTTGGATCAGGTGCCCGTCAGATCAAGTGCCTGGCACCCCGGGTCCGCCAGGGACTCCGGTTTGCAGCGCCAGCGCATGCAGCACGCCGCCCATCTGGCCGCGCAGGGACTGATAGACGATCTGGTGCTGCTGGACGCGGGACTTGCCGCGGAAGGATTCCGAGATCACGGTCGCGGCATAATGGTCACCATCGCCGGCTAGGTCTCGGATGGTCACCTCGGCATCGGGGATTGCTGCCTTGATCATCGCCTCGATATCGTGGGCGTCCATGGGCATTCGGGTCGTGCTCCTTGTCTCGGCCGCGAAGCAGCCTCGTCGTCGAATCGCTTGCCGGGGTCCCCTCGCCGGCAGGGACAAACTTAGCGTGAACGGCCTTCTACGTCACGCCTTCCGGCACTATATCCCTGATCCCATCAGGATATAGGCACGACAAAGTGCCGCGCGCGGCAGATTGATCGAAAAGGCGTGAATCATGAAGCTCCCAGGGCCCGACCACCCCATCACCATCACCCCAAATCCCCGGCGCGTCCGCGTCATGGCCGGCGACATCGTGATCGCCGAGACCAGCAAGGCCCTGACCCTGAAGGAAGCCAAATATCCGGCGGTGCAATATGTGCCGCGGGAGGACGCCAACATGGCACTGCTGGAGCGCACCGATCGCGTCACCCATTGCCCTTACAAGGGCGACGCGAATTATTATAGCGTCAAGGCTGACGGCAAGATGCTGGACAACGCGATCTGGACCTACGAGACGCCCTTTCCCGCGATGGCCGAGATTTCCGGCCATCTCGCCTTCTATCCGGACAAGGTGAAGATCGAGGAAGTGGGTTAGTCTCACTGGCGCTGTCGCGCCGGGGCGATCACAAGTCGCCTCCTCCCAGTCGATACAAGGCACAGGATGCCGCGCAAGGCCGCAAGACTGGTTGGGGTCTCGTTGCTGGGACTAGCCGGCGTCCTCGTTGTGGTGGTCGCCGCCGGACTGGGTTTTCGTGCCTATCGCCAGCACCTTGCTGCGGAAACTCTCGCCATCCATTCCCCCATGGGCGTGCAGGAGGGAGAGTACGTCGATATCGGCGGTATCAAGCAATGGATTCAAATCCGAGGCGAGGATCGGGATAACCCGGTTCTCCTGTTCGTTCACGGCGGGCCTGGGGGGACGACTTTGCCGATCTCGTCGGGTTGGCGACCCTGGGAAAAGCACTTCACCGTTGTACAGTGGGACCAGCGCGGCACCGGCCGCACTTATGGCGCTGCTGGAGACACGCTCGCTCCGACCATGACATTGGAGCGAATGATCCAGGATGGTGTTGAGCTGACCGAGTATCTGCGGACGCATTTGCACAAGGAGAGGATCGTCCTGGTCGGGCATTCCTGGGGCTCATTCCTGGGAATTCACATGGCGAAGCAACGTCCGGACCTGTTCTATGCCTATGTCGGCACAGGCCAGGTGGTTGGCAGGACGACCTTCGAGAAGGCATTCGAGCTCACGATCGCGCGCCTGCAAGCACGGGCGGCGTCCACTGGAAATAGCGAAGCGCTGGCGGAACTGGCGCCGGTCGCCGCGCGGCCGACCATCACCCAGGAGAATCGCCTGATCGCTGAAAAGTGGAGCAGTGCGTTTGCCTTGCCGCCCACCGATCGCATCCAGCTGGCCGGCCCGATCCCGCCCCGCTTCATGCCGGATTTCTCGCTGCTCGATTGGTACAACTGGCGCAAAGGCGTCGCCTTCTCGACAAAGTATCTGACCGGGAGGGACGGTCCGATGTTTCGGCACGACATGGCCTCGATCGGGTTCGAGTTTTCGATACCGATGTTCTTCATCGATGGCGATGCGGATGGCGTGACGCCGGGCGGACCTGCCGAGCAATATTTCAACCAGATCAGAGCTCCGCATAAGGAATTTGTGTGGATTCGCGGCGGCGATCATTTCGTTCCGTTCAACCGTCCCGATGAGTTTCTGGCGGAGCTAATGAGCCGCGTAAGACCGTTCGCACGCAATTGAGGGCGGTCGTCCCGATCTGATGCCGGCCCCGCTACGCCTTGAATATCGTGAGCCCCAATATCAGAAGCACCAGGAAGATCACGACGAACACGTAGAACAGGAAGCGGGCGATGTCGGCGGAGGCGGCCGAAATGCCGGTGAAGCCGAGCACGCCGGCCACGATCGAGACAAGTAGGAAGATCAGCGCCCATTTCAGGATCGTCATCGCCAGCTCCGAAACTGGTGCCGCCCCCTCGCGGCCCTCATGCCCTTTTCGCGAACGCTAACTTCGCTGCGCGGAACTGGTTCCTACGGTCAAACGCCCCCTTGCTGAATCCGGTTCCCGGCGGCACAGTCCTGCTGGGAGAGAGACGCAACCGGGGCGCCAATGAACACGATCTCACATTCAGCGACGATCGGCGCGGAAGCGCATGCTGTGCCGAAGACCAAGTCGCGCAACCTGTCGCTCGATCGCGCCCGCACCTTCCTGACGCTGGTGGTGCTGCTGCACCATGCCGTCATCCCCTATACCTACTTCGGTCATACCGATCCGAAATTCTTCTTCGGCTTCGACATGATCGTGCTGGCCACCGACAGCTTCTTCATGGCGATGTTCTTCTTCCTGTCGGGCTTGTTTGCGTGGTCGGGCATCGCCCGCAAGGGCGCGTTGAACTATCTGGCAGATCGCCTGCTTCGGCTTGGCCTGCCATTCGCGATCTGCGCATTCACGATCATCCCACTCGCCTATTACGCCATCTCGCTTCGGCACCATCCCGAGATCGGCTTTTCGGAATATTGGTGGAATATGGTCACGAAGGGCCCGTGGCCGAGCGGGCCGATCTGGTTCCTTTGGGTCCTGCTCGGCTTCGACGTGGTGGCCTGCATATTGCATCGGCTGTCACCCAACCTGCTCGATCCGATCAACCGCCTCTCGTTGTACGGTCGCCGTCGGCCCGCCGCGTTTTTCGCGGTCATGCTTGCCGTCACGGCAGCGTTCTATGTTCCTGGGCGGATCCTTTATGGACCAAGCAGCTGGTTCGAGTTCGGACCGTTCTCAGTGCAGCACGGGCGCGTGATGCTCTACGCGACCTACTTCTTTTTCGGTGCCGGGATCGGCGTTGCGAATATGGATCGCGGCCTGCTCGCGGCAGACGGCCGGATGGCGAGGGTCAGCTGGGACTGGATGGTCTTGGCGATCGTTCCCTATTGCCTGCTCTGGGTGCTGATCTTCATCAAGCGCGAAATACTGGGCAATCCGTCGCCGCTGCCGAACTGGTATGAGGGGCTCTATGCCATCTGCTTCGCTGTCTTCAGCGTGGCCATCATGTTTCTGATCCTGGCCTTTTTCCAGAGGTTCAGACAATCAGGCTCGGCCAAGCTGCTCGATCCGATGCAGGCGGACGCCTACGGCATGTTTTTGGTGCACTACCCGATCGCGCTTTGGCTGCAATACTGGCTGTTCGACTATGACCTGCCGGCGATCGTCAAGGCGACGGTCGGCTTCGTGCTGACGGTCGCGTTCAGCTGGGCGCTAACGCGCGCCTTGCGCCAGATCCCCGGGGCAACGAAGGTCCTGTGACACTGACGGTCTCCGCCATTGCGAGCGCAGTGGTCGTAGCCCGGATGGAGCGCAGCGAAATCCGGGGTCTTGCCACAAACGGACACCTTCCCGGATTACGCTTCGCTCCATCCGGGCTACGGGTTTGAGACTGTGGCGCCACCTCAGGCCGCTTTGCCGCCCATATATTCCGGCAGCCAGCGCTCGAACGACTTGCGCAGCGTGTCGATCGCAACCGGCGCCTCGCCGGCGATCGCGATCGCATCGCCGCCGGTGGTGCCGATGCGCACGCAGGGCACCTCGCAGCCGCGCATCTTGGCGAGCACGCGGCCGGCTTCGGTTTCCGGCACGGTGACGAGATAGCGCGCCTGATCCTCGCCGAACCAATAGGCCTGCGGCACGAGCGCGGCCGGCGCTGCCAGCAGTTTTGCGCCGATGCCGCTCGCCATCGCCATCTCGGCGAGCGCGATCAGGAGGCCGCCGTCCGACAGATCGTGCACGGCAGTCGCGGTGCCCGCATGGATCATGCCGCGCACACAATCGCCGTTGCGCTTCTCGGCGGCGAGATCAACCGGCGGCGGCGCCCCCTCCTCGCGACCGCAGATGTCGCGCAGGTAAACGGACTGGCCGAGCCAACCATGTGTCTCGCCGATCAAGAGGATCGCCTCGCCCTCGGCCTTGAAGGCGAGCGAGGCGGATTTGGTGAAATCGTCGAGCAGGCCGACGCCGCCGATCGAGGGCGTCGGCAGGATCGCGCGGCCGTTGGTCTCGTTGTAGAGCGAGACATTGCCGGAGACGACCGGGAAGTCGAGCGTGCGGCAGGCTTCCGAGATGCCCTTCAGGCAGCCGACGAACTGGCCCATGATCTCGGGCCGCTCCGGGTTGCCGAAATTGAGATTGTCGGTGATGGCGAGTGGCTTGCCGCCGACCGCGGTGATGTTGCGCCAGGCTTCCGCCACCGCCTGCTTGCCGCCCTCGAACGGATCGGCCTCGCAATAGCGCGGCGTGACGTCGACGGTCAGCGCCAGGCCCTTCGGCCCGTCCTGCACGCGCACCACGGCGGCGTCCCCACCGGGACGCTGCATCGTGTTGCCGAGAATGACGTGATCATACTGCTCCCAGACCCAGCGCTTGCTGCACATGTCGGGCGTGCCGATCAGCTTCTCCAGCGCGGCACCGAGTGCCATCGGGGCCGGCACGTCGCGGGCGTGCACGATCGGCAGCGCGGCGGAGGGAACATGCGGCCGGTCATAGACCGGCGCCTCGTCGCCGAGTTCCTTGATCGGCAGGTCGGCCATGACGTCGCCGCCATGCTTGACCACGAAGCGCTTCGTCGGCGTGGTGTAGCCGACCACGGCGAAGTCGAGGCCCCACTTCTCGAAGATCGCCTCGGCTTCCTTTTCCTTTTCGGGCTTGAGCACCATGAGCATGCGCTCCTGGCTCTCCGAGAGCATCATCTCGTAGGCGCTCATGCCGGTCTCGCGGGTCGGCACCGCGTCGAGATCGAGGTCGACGCCGAGATCGCCCTTGGCGCCCATCTCCACGGCAGAGCAGGTCAGGCCCGCCGCGCCCATGTCCTGGATCGCGATGACGCAGCCCTTCTGCATGATCTCGAGGCAGGCTTCCAGCAGCAGCTTCTCGGCGAAGGGATCGCCGACCTGCACGGTCGGCCGCTTCTCCTCGGACTTGTCGTCGAACTCGGCCGAGGCCATCGAGGCGCCGTGGATGCCGTCGCGGCCGGTCTTGGAGCCCAGATAGACGATCGGCATGTTCACGCCTGAGGCGGCCGCATAGAAGATCTTGTCGGCATCGGCGAGGCCCACGGCCATCGCGTTGACGAGGATATTGCCGTCATAGCGGGTGTGGAAGCGCACCTGGCCGCCCACCGTCGGCACGCCGAAGGAATTGCCATAGCCGCCGACGCCGGCGACGACGCCGGAGACGAGATGCCGCGTCTTGGGATGTTCGGGCGCGCCGAAGCTCAGCGCATTGAGGCAGGCGATGGGACGCGCCCCCATGGTGAAGACGTCGCGCAGGATGCCGCCGACGCCGGTGGTCGCGCCCTGATAGGGCTCGATGTAGCTCGGGTGGTTGTGGCTCTCCATCTTGAACACCACGGCCTGGCCGTCGCCGATGTCGATCACGCCGGCATTCTCGCCAGGCCCCTGGATCACCCAGGGCGCTTTCGTCGGCAGGCCGCGCAGATGGATGCGCGACGACTTGTACGAGCAATGCTCGTTCCACATCGCCGAGAAGATGCCGAGCTCGGTGAAGGTCGGCTCTCGCCCGATCAGCTTCAGGATGCGCTCGTATTCATCGGGCTTGAGCCCGTGGGCGGCGACCAGTTCGGGGGTGATCTTGGGTTCGTTCTTCATGGATTCGGGGCTTTCGGCGGCGGTTGGCCGTTCTTAGGAACATCGGGGGGCTCTTGAAAGCCCTTTATGGCGCATTTTCCCGCTGTCCCACGTTTTGCGCCGGTCAGCCTGCGGGAACAGGAATTGCACGGCGCGAACGGATCGGATTTAAGGGCTAAAGACCCGCAATTGAAGGCCCATTTCCTTGCACGAATTGACCAAAGCGCCCCCGCCCCGCCGCCCTGACCTCCATGTCGCCACCGAGGGGGAATTTCAGGGCTGGCGAACCTGGATTCGGGACAGTTTCGAGTCCCATGTCGGCCCCTTCTGGCACCGGGTCGAGGCGGATGGCAGCGTCCGCTGCGCCTTTCGGGTCGAGAAGAAGCACCTCAACGGCTCCGGCAACGTCCATGGCGGCTGCTACATGGCCTTTGCCGACTACTCCCTGTTTGCGATCGCGACCCATGTCCTGGACAGCCGGGCTGTGACGACCAACTTTTCCTGCGAATTCCTCGACGCAGCACGGGAGGGCGAGCTGATCGAATGCACCGGAGAAGTGAGCCGGGCCGGCGGTTCGCTGATCTTCCTGCGCGGCAAGATGATGTCCGGCAACCGGCAGCTGTTCACCTTTTCCGGCACGATCAAGCGGGTGAAGCGGAAGGCACAGCCTCAGCCAAACGCATAGCTCGGCTCCTTCCCTTTTCACGCCCCCTCGCCCAGAGTTGGCGAAGCGCTTTCGCGCCGGGGAGCAGAAACAAGGTGCCGCAGAGCACAGCGAAGGCGGATCGCGCGACGGCGCCCGTATCAACGCCGTCACCGGCCGCCACCGGCGCCCGCAACTGGCGCGACTATGCGCTGCTGCTCGCGCTGGCCTGCTGCTGGAGCTCGACCTATCCGCTGGCCAAGCTCGCGCTCGACACGATCCCGCCCATCACCTTCATCGCGGCGCGCTCGCTGATCGCGGCCGCCTTCCTGTTCGCGATCCTGTGGATGCGCGGCGTCAGGATCCCGACGGACGCGAAGGCCTGGAAGCTGTTCGCGACCCAGCAGTTGATCAACTCGACCTTCCCGTTCCTGATCATCACCTGGTCGCAGCAATATGTGCCGGCGTCGAACACGGTGGTGCTGGCCTCGACCACGCCGATCTTCGCCTTCCTGATCACCTCGCTGATCACCCGCCACGAGCCGGCGACGTTGCTCAAGCTTGCGGGCGCGATCCTCGGTCTCGCGGGCACCGCCGTCATCGTCGGCCTCGATGCGCTTGGGGGCCTCGGCAGCGAGATCATTGCGGAAATCGCGATCCTGCTTGCCACCATCTCCTTTGCCTGCGCCACGATCTTCGGCCTGCGTCTGTCCGATTACGACCCGATGGTGGTGGCGGCCGGCTCGCTGCTGTTCGGCGGCCTGGTGCTGCTGCCGCCCTCGCTGATCATCGACCAGCCCTGGTCGCTGCGCCCGACGCCTCAGGCCATCACCGCCACCATCGTCATGGGCATCGTCTCCAGCGCACTGGGCCTGATGCTGTTCTACGTCTGCCTCGGCCGGCTCGGCACGCTGACGACCAACGCGCAAGGGTATCTGCGCATCCCGATCGGCGTCGGCCTCTCCGTGCTGCTGCTCGGCGAGAGCGTGCCGTCGAACCTCGCCCTCGGCCTGCTGCTGGTGATGGCCGGCGTTGCCGCCATGACGGTGCCGGCGGAGCGGCTGAAGCTGCGCTAGCTCACGTCGAAATCTGCTTCTCGGCGATCGACAGCCACTCGGCCTGCGCATCGCGCAAGTATTTCGGCGCGCGGCGCATCTGGATCAGCAGCTCGTTGAAGACCATCCGTGCCTCTGCGGTGCGGCCGACCATTTGCGGCAGCATGCCGTAGCGCACCCGTGCCTCGGCGCCGGGGAAATAGCCGGCGAGAGCATGATATTCCTCCAGGGCCTCGTCGGTACGGCCGACCTCGGCGAGCGAACGGGCGTAGAGCAGATGCGCGTCGGCGGAATCGAAGTCCGGCCATTGCTTCTGAAGATCGTCCAGCGTTGCGAGTGCGTTGGCCGGACGGTTGGCGGAAAACTCGGCCTGTGCCTTGCGAAACGCGTAAGCGGGATCGTGGCCCATCGGCAGCTTCAAGATATGATCGTAATGCTGCTCGGCTTCCGCGAACCGCCCGATATTCGCGCACTCTTCTGCAAGCGCCGCGCGGTTGGCAATGGTGTCGGTGCCAGCCAGCCGGTCGCACAGTTCGCGGTAGCGCTTCTCAGGATCGAGCCGGTTCGCAACCCGCTGGCGCGCCTGCCTTGCACCGGGGCTGGAAAACCATTCGGGAATGAGCTCGACCGCGATATAGGCCAGCGCGCCCATCAGCGGCACCATGAGGATGATGAAGGCCCAGGGTCGCAACCGCCCGGTTCGCGAGGCATGATAGATCAGCGTGATATCGAGCAGCAGAACGACCAAAGCGACGGGCATGTGACATCCGGAAAGCACAATGACAGCGCACGCTTCCTGATATCGCAACTGACGCGATGAAACAACTTCGAGTTGCGCATCGCGGCAGAAATCGACGCCCTCGGTCGCACGCGCCTTGGTGGCGACGAAGGATCAGTCGTCTCGACGGCGGTGGAGGTTCAAGAGCGCCGCAGCCGGTGCGCTATTGCTTGGCGTCGTCCGCCAGCATCTTCCGGTACTTCTCGACATCGCGTGTCACGAGCTTTTGGAGCACCTCGGGCGTGTGCTCGTCGGGATCGGGCGCAACGGTCGACAGATCAGCGAAGCGCTTCTTCACCGCGTCGGTCTCCACCGCCGTGCGCGCGGCGGCGTTCAGCTTGGCGACGACGGCCGGCGGCGTGCCCTTGGGCGCGAACAGGCCGTTCCAGCCCTGCGCCTCGAATTCGGGCAGGCCTGCTTCGGCCGATGTCGGCAGATCGGGCAGCGTGGCCAGCCGCACAGTCGAGCCGACCACGAGCCCCTTCACCAGCTTCTCGTTGATCGACTGCGACACGGACGCGGCCGCGTCGCAGACGCCGTCGATCTGGCCGCCGACCGCATCGGTGAGCGCAGGCGCGGCGCCGCGATAGCCGACCAGCGTCGCATCGATGCCGGCGGCGGTGACGAAGCTCTTGCAGATCAGGTAGTTCGACGAGCCGACGCCGGCATGGCCGAGATTGATCTTGCCGGGATTGGCCTTGGCGTAGGCGATGAACTCCTTCAGGTCCTTCGCCGGAAAATCCTTGCGCACGGCGATGATGCCGAACGTCTTCGCCACCATGGCAATCGGCACGAAGGACTTCGGCGTGAACGGCAGCTTTGGATAGATCGTGTAGGTCGCGGCATTGGTGCCGGCATTGCCGATCGCGATGGTGTAGCCGTCAGGCTCGGCGCGGGAGGCGCGCGCCAGCGCGGTCGAGCCGCCGGCGCCAGCGACGTTCTCGATCACGATGGTCTGGCCGAGCGCGATGCCCATCTGCTCGGCCACCGTGCGCGCAATCACGTCCGAGGTGCCGCCGGCCGCGAACGGCACGATCATGGTGATCGGACGCTTGGGAAAATCCTGGGCGAACGCGGCCGTCGCGAAAGCAACGACCGCGACAGCGGCTGACAGCCGCTTCAGCGCGAACGCAATCACGCGGCCTTTTCCAGATGCTGGACGAGGCCGGCGAACAGGCCACGGCCGTCGGTGCAGCCCATGATGTCTTCGACGTGGTTTTCGGGATGCGGCATCATGCCGAGCACGTTGCCCTTGTCGTTGACAATGCCGGCAATGGAATGCGCCGCACCGTTGATGTTATGGGCTTCGTCGACCACGCCTTCGGCCGAGCAATAGCGATAGAGCACCCGCCCCTCGCCTTCGAGCCGCTTGATCGTCTCTTCGTCCGCCTCGTAATTGCCCTCGCCGTGAGCCACCGGCACGCGGATCACCTGTCCCGCATTGTAGCCGCGGGTGAACGGCGTGTCGGACCGCTCGACGCGCAGATGCACGTCGTGACAGATGAACTTCAGCCGCGCATTGCGCATCAGCACGCCCGGCAGGAGACCCGACTCGCAGAGGATCTGAAAGCCGTTGCAGACGCCGAGCACGAGGCCGCCCCTGGCCGCATAATCGCGTACGGCATCCATCACCGGCGCCCGCGCCGCGATCGCGCCACAGCGCAAATAGTCGCCGTAGGAGAAGCCGCCCGGCACCACCACGAGGTCGGTGCCCGCAGGCAGCGAGGTCTCGGCATGCCACACCATCGCCGGCTCGCTGCCGGAGATCAGCCTCAAGGCACGCGCCATGTCGCGCTCGCGGTTGATTCCGGGAAAGACGAGGATGGCGGCTTTCATGGCAGAGGTTCCGGCGGTGCTGGGAATCGGGTTGGTCAACGGGCCAAATCGTGAAGAGACATAACCATTTGACGGGGATTTTACCAGTGCTAGCCTCGGCAGAGGGCCTTGTACACAGGCGATAGTCGCACGCAGTTTGGCCGCTCGATTTGCCCGGGATTATAGCCATGAATGTCCCGTCAATGCCCGCATCCCGCTCCGAGCCGGTGTCCGCCGAGGGCGTCGTCGCCGCCGGCGCCTATGTCGACGGCCGGCGCGTCGCCAATATCGCCATCAGCGAGGCCTCGAGCTGGCGGGCCAAGCCCGGCCACGTGGTCTGGATCGGCCTGCACGAGCCCGACATGGCGCTGCTCGGCGCGGTGCAGAAACAGTTCGACCTGCATGAGCTCGCGATCGAGGACGCCAACCACGCCCATCAGCGGCCCAAGATCGAGCAATATGGCGAGGCCCTGTTCATCGTCGCGCGAACCGCGCAACTGATCGAGGGCCGGATTGCCTTCGGCGAGACGCACATCTTCGTCGGCGACGGCTATCTGGTCTCGGTGCGCCACGGCGCTTCGACGTCCTACACGCCGGTGCGGGAGCGCTGCGAAAGCTGCCCGCGGGCGCTCGCGCGCGGCGAGGACTACATCCTCTACGCCATTCTCGATTTCATCGTCGACAACTACTCGCCCGTGCTCGAGAGCATTTCCGAGGAGGTCGAGGGCATCGAGGACGACGTGCTCTCCAAGCCGATCAGCAAGGCGCAGATCGAGCGGCTCTACATGCTGCGCCGCGACCTGCTGCGGCTCAGGACCGCGATCGGGCCACTGGTGGAGGTGTGCCGCCGGCTCGAGCATGACGAGTTGTCGATGGTGCGCGCGGCCATGCAGCCGCTGTTCCGCGACGTCACCGACCACGTCCGCAACATCCAGGAGCGCATCGACTCCATGCGCGAGGTGCTGGCCTTCGCGTTCGAGGCCAGCCTGCTGGTCGGCCAGGCGCAGGAAACGGCGGTGTCGAAGAAGCTCGCCTCCTGGCTCGCGATCATCGCGATCCCGACCGCGCTCGCCGGCATCTACGGCATGAACTTCAAGCACATGCCGGAGCTGGAGTGGGAGTACGGCTACTACCTGCTGCTCGGTGTGATGCTGACGGCGTGCGGCTCGCTGTACTGGCGTTTTCGCCGCGCCGGGTGGCTGTGAGCGAAAGTATCGGCCAGCAACGTCGTGACTGACCTTGCTAGACCCTCATGGTGAGGAGGCGCGCAAGCGCCGTCTCGAACCATGCAGGCCCGGCTCTTACACCTCGGCCTTCATCCTTCGAGACGCGCGCGAAGGGCGCGCTCCTCAGGATGAGGAGCAGCAGGTTCAGACGATCTCCACCCGATAATTCTCGATCACGGTGTTCGCCAGCAGCTTGTCGGCGGCTTCCTTCAACACCGCTTCCGCCTTGGTCTTGTCGCCGCCGGCGAGCTCGATGTCGAACACCTTGCCCTGGCGGACGCTGGCGACGCCATCGACGCCGAGCGACTTCAGCGCGCCCTCGATGGCCTTGCCCTGCGGATCGAGGATGCCCGTCTTCAGGGTAACGGTGACACGTGCCTTCACGTCAAAATCCTCTCAGCTCTTCACCAGCACCGGGCCGGAGCCCGCCGGACGCTCGTTCTCCATCAGGATGCCGAGGCGCTTGGCGACTTCGGTATAGGCCTCGAGCAGGCCGCCGAGATCGCGGCGGAAACGGTCCTTGTCGAGCTTCTCGTTCGACTTGATGTCCCACAGACGGCAGCTATCCGGCGAGATCTCGTCGGCGACGATGATGCGCATCATCTCGTTCTCGAACAGGCGCCCGCATTCCATCTTGAAGTCGACGAGGCGGATGCCGATGCCGAGGAAGAGGCCGGTGAGGAAGTCGTTGACGCGGATGGCGAGCGCCATGATGTCGTCGATCTCCTGCGGCGTCGCCCAGCCGAAGGCGGTGATGTGCTCTTCCGACACCATGGGGTCGTTGAGCTGGTCGTTCTTGTAGTAGAATTCGATGATCGAGCGGGGAAGCTGCGTGCCCTCCTCGATGCCGAGCCGCTGCGACAGCGAGCCGGCGGCGACATTCCGCACCACCACCTCGAGCGGCACGATCTCGACCTCGCGAATCAACTGCTCGCGCATGTTGAGGCGACGGATGAAATGGGTCGGCACCCCGATGTCGTTGAGGTGCTGAAACAGGTACTCCGAGATCCGGTTGTTGAGGACGCCCTTGCCCTCGATCACCTGATGCTTTTTCGCATTGAACGCGGTGGCGTCATCCTTGAAGTGCTGGATCAGGGTACCGGGCTCCGGGCCTTCGTAAAGAACCTTTGCCTTGCCTTCATAAATGCGACGCCGACGGCTCATGGGGATGTACCGTGTTTTGTTGAAATCCATGAATTTGGTGTGCTCCGGTTGATTAGGATTACGACCCACAGCGGAGCTGCCGTGAACGGCCCGGAACCCGTCTATAACCCTTGGAAACAGAACAGGAACCAAGCCTTCAGGCAACCTATCCGATTGGCTGTCCCAGCACAATCGATCCGGCCCGTCCGATGCTGACTTATACCGCCTTGCCTGCGGCTTAACGGCCCGTTGTTTTGACGATTCGTGCCCCCTATGTAGGCATGCAGCCGGGTCGCCGCAATGTGAGGCTCCCAGCTCCATCCAGCAGGGAATTGGAACAAAGGCATGAGCGAATTCAACAAGCGCCAGGAAGGTTTCGAGAAGAAGTTCGCCCTCGACGAGGAGCAGAAATTCAAGGCCGAGGCCCGCCGCAACCGACTGCTCGGCCTTTGGGCGGCCGAACAGCTCGGCATCACCGGTGACGCCGCCACGGCCTACGCCAAGGAAGTGGTCGCTGCCGATTTCGAGGAAGCGGGCGATGCCGACGTGCTGCGCAAGGTCACGGCCGATTTCGCCGCCAAGAACGTCGCCATCACCGAACAGGCGATTCGCGCCAAGATGAGCGAGCTGCTCGCGGTGGCAGCCGCCGAGGTGAAGTCGGGGAAATAGTCGTTTCAGGTGGGGCGCCGGCGAGCAATGATCTTGCCCGCCGGCGCTTTCTTTTTGGCACCCCGCGCGGTCGCGACGTCGCCTGCACCATAGTCGCGGCGAACAGTCTCGAGCAGGCGTTGGGCGGCGACGCTCAGAAAGCCGCCACGACGTCTCACCAGGACGATATCCTGGCTCGCCGCGAGGTCGCCGACCGCAATGGTCGAAATCGAGGCCGCGTGCAGCTCCTCGGCCACGTGGCTTCTCGCCAGCAATGCCAGGCCAAAGCCGGACTCCACCAGGCGCTTCTGGGCGGTCAGGCTGTCGACCGGCGTCCACTCGACCTCGCCAAGCCCTTGCGTGAGAAACAGCGCGAAGACGTGGGCTGCGGCGATCTCGTGGCCTCCGCGCATTTGGGGGAATGCGATCCAGCGTTCGCCGCGAAGCTCGGCAAGCCGCCTCACGCGCTTGCCCGCGAGAGCATGATCGGGCGCGCACACCACCTGCAATTTCTCGGTCAGCACCAGCTCGCAGTCGAGATCGCCGGAGCGGTCCGCATTGTAGCGCAAGCCGATCGTGGCGTCGCCGCGCCGGATGAGATCGCTGACCTCGGCGCTGGTCGCGGTCCGCAGGGCAAGCGTGACGCCGGGATTGTCTTTGGCGAACCGCTTCATGATCCCGGAGAGGCGGCCATCGGCCAGCGTGCCGGTCACGGCGAGCGAGACCGGCCCGGAATTCTGCTTGATCAGCGCGCGCATCGCCTGCTCCGCGTCCTGCGCCGCCGCGACGGCGTTCTCGGCGTAAGGGATCAGCACGCGCCCGGCCTCACTGAGCCGCGTGCGGCCAGCCACGCGCTCGAACAGCGGCACACCGAGCTCCTGCTCCAGCAATGCAATGCGGCGTGAAATCGCCGGTTGCGAGCGGTGCAGGAATTTTGCGGCATTCGAGATTCCGCCCTTGCGATGAACGACAAGGAAGGTGTTGAGGGCGTCGCTGTCCATTCCCGCATCTCATGCAAAAAGCTGATGATGTCCGAAAGAATAACAAATTTGGCGGATGGCGAAAATCCGCCTAAGGCTGCCCGGGCGGACAACACGGAGGCGAGCCATGACGAGCCAACTGGACAAGGCGACGGCGTTTCGCGCGCTGCACGAGCGACCCGGGGCCTTCATCATTCCCAATCCGTGGGACGCCGGTACGGCCAAGCTGCTCGCGGCGATGGGCTTCGAGGCCCTGGCGACCACGAGCCTCGGGGTGGCCAACATGCTCGGCAGCGGCGGCGTCAGTCTGGATGTCATCCTCGCCAACGCGCGCGCGATCGTCGAAGCCACCGAACTGCCGGTCAGCGTCGACCTCGAGAATTGCGGCGCGGATGAGCCGAAGCGCGCCGCAGAGGCTATTCAGCGTGCCGCCGAGGCTGGCGCCGTCGGGGGCTCGATCGAGGATTTCAGCGGTGACCGCGATCGCCCCATCTACGACTTTTCTCATGCCGTCGAGCGCGTTCAGGCCGCCGTCGAAGTGGCGCGCTCGCTGCCATTTCCGTTCACGCTGACGGCGCGGGCGGAGAACTTCCTGCACGGCCGCAAGGATATCGACGATACAATTCGCCGCCTGCAAGCCTTCGAGGCCGCAGGCGCCGACGTCCTGTATTCGCCGGGCCTGTACGATCTCGCCACGATCCGGACAGTCGTCTCCGCGCTCGGCAAGCCGTTCAACCACGTGATGGGCTTTGCCGACCCGACGCTGACAGCGGAGCAATTGTCCGCCGCCGGCGTCAAGCGCATCAGTGTCGGCGGAGCGATGTCGCGCTACGCGCTCGCCGCGTTCCTAAGCTGCGCACGCGAGATGAAGGACAAGGGATCCTTCACCTATGTTCGCGAGATGGCTCCAGTCGGCGAGCTGCGCGCCGCTTTCGCCGCGGTCAGCCCTCCCTAAAGCCGTATTCCGGCACGTTGCCGCTGGCCCCGTAGTATTTGTACGGCAGGAATTTGCCGCTCATGGTGATCTTGACGCGGTCGCCCTTCGGGTTGGCGACGCGCTCGATTCCCATGTCGAAGTCGATCGCCGACATGATGCCGTCGCCGAACTCCTCCTCGATCAGCGCCTTCCACGCCGGGCCGTTCACCATCACCATCTCGTAGAAGCGGTAGATCAGGGGATCGGTCGGCGGCATCGGCGTGCCGGTGCCGCGCATCGGCACTTCGTTGAGCATCGCGGTCTCCGCCTTCGACAGGCCGAACAGCTCGCCGGCATTGGCGGCCTGCGGTTTCGTCAGCTTCATCTGGCCCATGATCGCACCGACGATCAGCACCTCGGAATAGCCGCCGATCTTCTCGCAGATGTGCTTCCAGCTCCAGCCCTTCTCGCGCTTGATGTCGAGCAGCTTTTCGGTGAGGTCTTCGCGCTTCATTTTAGGCTCCTCTTCAGGCCGTTAGTCCGGGATTGGTCCCGGGTATCCGTGTCTGTCGTTGCTCGTCGCTCGCCGCGATCGTCAGCCCGGGCTTGCCGATCTGCACCACGGGCACGTTGCGCGGATCATGATCCGGCGTCTCGGCGGCGAAGGTCTTGCTGCGCGTCACCAGGAAATCGATGATGTGGTTGCGCAGCGCATAATATAGCGGATGGCGGTGCAGATCGGTGCGCCCGCGATCCCTGGGCAAGGGGTTCTCGACGACCTCCGCGAGCACCGCACCGGGGCCGTTGGTCATCAGGAAGATCTTGTCGGCGAGGTAGATCGCCTCGTCGACGTCATGGGTGATCATGAACGCGGTCTGCCCGGTTTCGAGGCAAATGCGCCGCACCTCGTCCTGGAGCGTGCCGCGCGTCAGCGCGTCCAGCGCGGAGAACGGCTCGTCCATCAGCATCATCTTCGGCGTGATCGAGAGCGCCCGCGCGATGCCGACGCGCTGCTTCATACCGCCCGAGAGTTCGGACGGTCGCTTGTGCTCCGAACCCGTCAGGCCGACGAGATCGATGAAGGTCTGCGCATGCGCCTTGACCCTGGCGCGGTCCCAGCTCCGCCATTTCGAGCTCACGGCATAGCCGACATTGCCGAGCACGGTGCGCCAGGGCAGCAGCGCGTGGCTCTGGAAGATCACGGCGCGGTCGAGGCTGGTGCCCGAGATCGCCTGCCCGTCGACGATGACGGCGCCCTCGCTCGGCGCATCGAGGCCGGCGAGGATGTTGAGCACCGTGGTCTTGCCGCAGCCGGAATGGCCGATCACGCAACAGAACTCGCCGCGGGCCATCGACAGCCACAGGTTCTCGAAGATGGTGGTCATGGCCCCACCGGCGCCCGGATAGCGCTTCGCGATGCCTTCGATCGAGACGAATTTGTCTGTCACTGGTGCTACTCCGGAAACGTGACCATGCGCGTGAAGCGCGCGAGGATCTGGTCGAGCAGCATGCCGACGATCCCGATCAGAAGGATCGCGATGATCACATTGGTGATCGAGAGGTTGTTCCACTCGTTCCAGACGAAATAGCCGATCCCGGTGCCGCCGACGAGCATCTCGGCCGCGACGATCACCAGCCAGGCAATGCCGATCGAGATGCGCATGCCGGTCAGGATCGTCGGCGCCGCCGCCGGGAGGATCACGGTGAAGGCGCGCCTGAGCGTGCCGACCTCGAGCGTCCGCGCCACGTTGATCCACTCCTTGCGCACGGTCGCGACGCCAAAGACGGTGTTGAGCAGCATCGGCCAGATCGAGCAGATGAAGATCACGAAGATCGCAGAGATCGAGGAATCCTTGATGGTGTAGAGCGCCAGCGGCATCCAGGCCAGCGGCGAGATCGGCTTCAGCACCTGGATGAAGGGATCGAGCGCCTTGCTCAGCAGCGGCGACATCCCGATCAGGAAGCCGAGCGGGATCGCGACTAGCACGGCGAGCAGATAGCCGGTGCCGACGCGCGCGATGGAATAGGCGAGCTGGATGCCGAGCCCCTTGTCGTTCGGCCCGTTGTCGTAGAACGGCCGCCTCAAGTGCTCCCAGAGCTTTGCCCCGACGTCGAGCGGACCGGGCATCGCGGACTTTCCTTGCGTCGCCGTCAGGCCCATCAGCTTGGCGTATTCCGGGCTCATCGCTGCGGTGGCACCAGTCGTGCGCGTGGCGAGATGCCAGATGCCGAGGAAAGCCGCGAGCAGCACGATCGAGACGAGACCGGCGCGAAGGCGGAGGGAGGTGCTCATTTTGCAAGCCCTCCCCGCACGTCGTCCCGGCGAACGCCGGGACCCATAACCCCAGGGAGAAGTTTGACGAAGACTCGTCGTTCGGCAGTCCTACCGATCGCGATCGATAGATCACGCGGTATGGGTCGCGGCGCCCGTGCGCAGTGCGCACTAGGCCGGGACGACGACGGCGAGAGAGGCGCCATCACGACGCCTTCCTGATCTTGAAGCTCGCCACATAGTCCTCCGCCTTGGCCGGATCGAAAGTCTTGCCCATCACGGCGAACGATTTGTAGGCGCTCGCCGGCGGCGACAGCCCCATCTCGGTCATCAGCTTCTTGGTGTCGGTCGCCAGATACACCTGCTCGGCGACGGCCTTGTAGTCCACATCGCCCTTGATCTGGCCCCAGCGCTTCATCTGCGTCAGCATCCAGACCGCGAAGGACTGCCAGGGGAACGGGTCGAAATCGACCCGCTTGGCATCGGTCTTCACGCCACCGAGGCCGTCAGCGTAAGTGCCGGTCAGGACCTGCTCCAGCACCGTCACCGGCGCGTTGATGTAGTTGGCAGGTGCGATCGCTTCCGCGATCTGCTTGCGGTTCTCCGCCTTCGACGCGTAGGCCGTCGCATCGACGATCGCGCGCGTCAGCGCCGCAAAACTGTTCGGTGCCGTGGTGATGAATTCGCGGCTGGCGGCAAAGCTGCAGCAGGGATGGCCGTCCCAGATCTCCTTCGACAGCAGATGCATGAAGCCGACGCCGTCATAGATCGCGCGCTGGCAGATGTTGTCCGGCGCGAGGAAGCCGTCGATGTTGTCGGCGCGCAGGTTGGCGACCATCTCCGGCGGCGGCACCGAGCGCAGCTGCACGTCGGTGTCGGGGTCGAGACCGTGCTCGGCGAGATAGTAGCGCAAGAGGTAGTTGTGCATGGAGTAGTCGAAGGGGATGGCGAACTTCATGCCTTTCCAGTCCTTCGGGTCGCGCTTGTCCTTGTGCTTGGTCGCCAGCACGATGCCCTGCCCGTTGATGTTCTCGATCGCGGGAACGGCGAAAGGAATGGCATTGGCCCCGAGGCCCAGCGAGATCGCGATCGGCATCGGCGCCAGCATGTGCGCGGCGTCGTATTCCTTGTTGATGGTCTTGTCGCGGATCACCGCCCAGCCGGCGGTCTTGACCACTTCGACGTTGAGGCCGTGCTTGGCATAGAAGCCGAGCGGCGCCGCCATGATGATCGGCGTCGCGCAGGTGATGGGGATGAAGCCGACCTTGAGGTCCTTCTTCTCGGGCGTGCCGGCCTGCGCGAAGACTTCGGTCGCGGTCTGAAGCGGAAAGAATTGCGACAGCGCCGCAAGCGCGGTGGACGCACCGACCGATTTCAGGAAGGCGCGCCGCGCCACATCCTGCGGAAACATCGCGCGCATAACGGCGGAAGCGACGACGCCCTCGTAACGCTTCTCCTCGCTCTCGACCGGCTCGCAGCTCAGCGCTGCGGTTGCCTGCTCGTGTTCGGCCACTGAGCGATGCTGGCCGCATGCGCAGCCGTCGCGGAGGTTGCGGTTGGGATCAAACGGATTGTCGAACGTGGACATCGAACCTCCTGCGCGTCGTTGCAAGGAGGAATTACGCAAGGAGCATGCCACCCCCTTCGTACAGGCCACTGCCTTGATGACGCGGGGATTTCCCTCGCGCTTGGTCGCTACGAAAACTCGTGTTATACGAAACTTCGTAATCGAATAACGAGATTTCGTAATGGCAACGATGCCGGCGCTTGGCGCTGACGACGCGGTTCAAAACCTCGACCTGCATGCCGCAGCTTTCGAATCCGCGATCGAGGCGACGCTGCTGGTCGATCCCTATGGTGACCAGATTGTCGACGCCAATCCCGCCGCCTGCGCCCTGCTCGGCTACGACCGCGCGCTGCTGCGGCAGACCCGGGCCAGCACCCTTCACGCCGGCCAGCTCCCGGCCCTGACCGTGTTCACCCAGGCCGTGCTGCACAAGGGCGCCTACTGGACCACGGCGCTCACCCCCCGTCACGCCACCGGCCAGAACCTCAGGCTCGAATATGCCGGCTGCCTGCTGCCGCATGATGGCCGCACCCTGGTGCTGCTCACGCTGACCGATCTCGACGCGCGCCGCCGCCGCAATGTCGATGCCGCCGCCGAAGACCACATGCGCAGCGGCATCTCGACCTGGCAGCGGGTCGAGCGCGTGTTCCAGGACATCGAGCGCGAGAACCAGTTGATCCTGCGCGCCGCCGGCGAAGGCATCTATGGCGTCAATGCCGAGGGCAAGACCACGTTCGTGAACCCGGCGGCCGAACGCATGCTGGGCTGGACCGCCGAGGAGCTGGTGGGCAAGGAGATCCACCCGATCGTCCATCACACCCATCACGACGGCCGGCACTATCACAACCATGACTGCCCGATCTACGCGGCATTCCGCGACGGCGCCGTGCATCAGGTCGACGGCGAGGTGTTCTGGCGCAAGGACGGCTCGCCGGCCTGGGTCGAATACACCTCGACGCCGATCCGCGACCGCGGCGTCGTGGTCGGCGCCGTCGTGGTGTTTCGCGACGTCAGTCAGCGGCGCGAGGCCGACGAGAAGCTGCATGCCGCGCTCGCCGAGGTCGACCGCCTGCGCGAGCGGCTCGAGCTGGAGAACGCCTATCTCCAGGAGGAAATCCGCATCGAGACCAATCCGCGCGGCATCATCGGCGGAAGCGAGGCGATCCAGAAGACGCTGCGTCAGGTCAAGCTGGTGGCGCCGACCACCGCGGCGGTGATGATCACCGGGGAATCCGGCACCGGTAAGGAGCTGATCGCGCGCGCCATCCACGAGGATTCCACCCGCAGCGACCGGCCGCTGATCCGCGTCAACTGCGCGGCGATCCCGCGCGAATTGTTCGAGAGCGAGTTCTTCGGCCATGTTCGCGGCGCCTTCACTGGCGCAACGCGCGACCGCATCGGCCGCTTCGAGCTCGCCGACGGCGGCACGCTGTTCCTCGACGAGGTCGGCGAGATCCCGCTCGAGCTCCAGGGCAAGCTGCTGCGCGTGTTGCAGGAGGGCAATTTCGAGCGCGTCGGCCAGGAGCGCACGCGCGCCGTCGACGTCCGCGTCATCGCCGCAACCAACCGCGATCTCAAGCAGGAGGTGCAGCGCGGCCGTTTTCGCGAGGACCTCTATTTCCGCCTCAACGTGTTCCCGATCGAGACGGTGCCGTTGCGCGAACGGCGCGAGGACATTCCCCTGCTCGCCCAGCATTTCCTGACGCGCGAGAGCAAGGCGCTGAAATCGAATCTGCGCCTGTCGGAAGGCGACGCGCGGCGGCTCACCCGCTATGACTGGCCCGGCAATGTCCGCGAATTGCAGAACGTGATCGAGCGCGCCGCGATCCTGTCGCAGAACGGCCGCTTGCGGATCGATCTGCCGGATTCCGCCGGCGCGCAGCCCACGATCGGCGCTTCACGCCAGAAGGCCGATGCACGGCCGCCGGTCATGACGTCGTCCGAAATGCGCGACCACGAGCGCGCCAACATCCTCGCCGCGTTAGAGGCCTGCGCGGGGAAAGTGTTCGGCCCCGGCGGCGCGGCGGAGATGCTGGATATCAAGCCGACCACGCTGGCCTCGCGGATCAAGACGCTCGGGATCGCGCCTCGTCCGCGGGCGGCCCATCCTTCGAGACGCCCGCCTTGGGCGGGCTCCTCAGGATGAGGACGGAGTACGCGGCACCGGATTCAACAGGCACCGATGCCGCTTAGCCTCATCCTGAGGAGACCGCGAGCGGTCGTCTCGAAGGACGAGGCGCGCGCTCACGCCGCCTTGGTCGTAACGTCAGAGGCAATCGGAAGCCCCTGCTCGATCGGCAGCGAGGGATCGCGCGACCATTCGTTCCAGGAACCGAAATACATCCGCACGTCCTTCACGCCGGCATTCTTCAGCGCCAGGAAGGTGTTCGAGGCGCGCGCGCCCTTGAAGCAGTAGAGATAGACGGGCGTCGTCTGCGAGATGCCGACGGTGGCGCATTCCGCCAGGATCTCGTCCTTGGACTTGAAGCGCGGGCCTTCGGCCGTCGGCTTCATCATGCGGTACCATTCCAGCCAGACAGCGCCGGGGATGCGGCCCTTGCGCGGGCAGAAATCCTTGCCGTACGGAGACGAGCTGTCGCCGATCCATTCGTCGACGTCGCGCACGTCGAGGATGGCAATGCCGGGCTTGCCGACGGCGGCGAGCATGGTCTTGGCGTCGATCAGGATCTCGCCCGCCTCCGGCACGATCGCGAACGAGGCCTTTGCCGGCGCCGGCCCGTCCTTCGTCACCGGGAAGCCCGCAGCCGACCAGGCATCGAAGCCGCCATGCAGCACCTTGACCTTGGGATAGCCGAGCATGGTGAGCAGATAGTAGCCGCGGCAGGACTGCCCGAAGCCGGAATTCATCGACTGCTCGTAGATCACCGCCGTCTCCTTGCCGGAAAGACCGGCGGCGCCGAAGGCGTCGGCGAACTTGGTCTTCAGCTCGCTGATGCCTTCCGGCGTCGAGGTCGCGAGAAACGTGAAGATCTCATGCACGTTGACGGCATTGGGCAGGTGCCCGGCGGCGTAGGCATCGGGATTGCGGGTGTCGATGACGACACAAGGTTCGAGCTTCAAGAGATCGGCGAGTTCGACGGCAGTGATCAGAACGTCAGTCATGGCAGCCTCTCCGTTGAGGTGGGTGGTCTTCGGGTGGACTCGCAAAATCAGGAATCGGCGAGCATCTTGCGCAGCTGCTTGGTGGCAGGCGTGATGATCGCGACGAAATAGGCCTCGCGCAGGCGCCGCTGCGCGCGGTGGCTCTTGAGGTAGCCGCGCGCGCCACAATGCAGCATCGCCGCATGCGCCGCCGCAACGCTGGCCTCGCCGGCGCGAAGGCGCAGCGCAATCACCTTGCGCCAGTAGGTCTCCTCCTCGTTGTAGGGATCGCGCGCCAGCGTCTTGGTCTCGGCCTCGAGCTCGGCGGCGAGATCGCGGAAGTGCACCGGCTGCTGCGGCAGATAGCGGTTGATGTGGCCGAGCGAGCCGTCGACCTCGTTCATGATGGCGATGCAGTCCCGGATCACGCCGAGCGCCATGCCGGCCTGGAGCAGGATGAAGCCGGCGCGGATCTTCTTGACGAAGGGCCCGGCGGGATCGGCGAGGATCAGCTCATCCGGCACGAAGGCGTCGCGGAACTGCACGCCATAGGTGCCGGTGCCGTCCATCGCGAGGAACGGCTTGCACGGCGTCAGCGTGATCGCGGGGT
This sequence comes from Bradyrhizobium cajani, assembly GCF_009759665.1. Taxonomy (GTDB): domain Bacteria; phylum Pseudomonadota; class Alphaproteobacteria; order Rhizobiales; family Xanthobacteraceae; genus Bradyrhizobium; species Bradyrhizobium cajani. The sequence goes on along the minus strand of NZ_WQNE01000028.1, from coordinate 92,571 downwards.
CGGAGCAGTCGGCGAGGAACATGACAGTGCCGGGCTCGTCCTCGCGCTCGAAGATGGTGCCGAAATAATGGTCGGGGCCGAGATTGGAGACCCAGGGCAGCGCACCGCGGACGATGTAGCCGCCCTCGACCTTGCGCCCCTTCAGCTTCAGTTTCTCGATGCCGAAAAAGCTCTTCATCGGGTTGGAAAGCCCGGTGCCGCCGAGCACACGGCCGGTCGAGAAGGCATCGCCGAAGCGCTTGGCCAGCTTCAGATTGGTCGAGTTGGCGGCGTACCAGACCAGCGTGTTCTGGCACCAGGCCATGAAGGCCGTAGCCCCACAAACTTCGCCGATCGCCGCCATCGCCTCGATGGCGCAGCGCAGGTCCGCGGGACCTTCGTGGGGCACGTGACTGCCCCAGGCGCCGACCTCGCCGAACCTGCGCAGCACCTCGGCCGGATAGACTGTGCCGGCATCGATGCCGGACGCGAGCGGCGCGAGCTGCTCGCGTGCAATCCGCGCCACCTCGCCGGCGATGGACGGTGCGGGCTGATCCAAAACTTCGGCCCGCGATAAAGCCAGTGAACCCATGATCGTCTCCCGCACCTTGTCCTGGTTGCTATCAGCTAGATGCCGACCTCGAGATTGACCGGGCGGGTGAAGGTGTTGGCGACCGGCGACCATTTCTTCACATGGGCGACCAGCGCGTTGATCTCGTCGGGCGAGATGCCCTCGCATTCCATGTCGACCTTGACGCGGACATCGGTGAAACCGACCGGCTTGTCGGAGGTGTCGCCGGTGCCCCAGACTGCGGTGATGTTGAGGTCGCCTTCGAGCTCGAGCTCGAGCTTGTTGACGATCCAGCCGCGATGCACGGCGTTGGCGTGCAGACCGACCGCGAGGCAGGAGCCGAGCGCGGCGAGCGAGGCTTCCGAGGGATTGGGCGCGGTGTCGTCGCCCAGAAGCCCCGGCGGTTCGTCGACGATATAGGGCGGCAGATTGCGGATGTAGTTGGCGTGACGGAACTTGCCCTCCGCAACCGTCTTGCATTTCAAGGTCTTGACGACCTTCGGATTGGCCTTGCCGCTCGCGATCAGCTGCTCGAGCCCATTCTTGTCGATGGGCGCAAGGCACCCCGTCAGCACTGTCTTTTGAACGACGGCAGTCATCATCTTCTCCCTGGCAGAAGTGGAAATCGGCAGGATACCGAACGGTCTGTTTCCTTGCATGGAGCGTGCCAGAGGCGGCCGAAAACAAAATGCGAAGCATTGGAGCGGCTTAACGATCCCTGCCTGCAGATTGATCAGCCACCCTTTGCTCAAAGGCGATGCAGATGCGCTTTGCCTTGCGAATCTTTTCAGCGCAGAACAGATGCGGCTTGCTGATGCGGCGCGGCTGCGATTAAGTTGCAGCTCATGGCAAAAGCTTCATCGAAGAAGACTGCAAGCGCGCCGCATTCGGGCGCAGGCGAAGACGAGTCCGCACGCGGGCGCCTCCTCAGCGCCGCGACGCATCTGTTCTGCAAGAACGGCATCAACGCCACTGGCATCGATGCGATCATCGAGGAAGCCGGCACCGCGAAGACCACGCTTTACAAATTGTTCGGCTCCAAGACCAATCTCGTCAACGCGGTGCTGGAGAGCGAAGGCAGGCAGTGGCGCGAATGGTTCATCGGCGCCATGGAGGAAGGCGGCGGCGACGCGCAGACGAAACTGGCGCGCATCTTCCCGGCGCTGAAGAGCTGGTTCGCGGAAGAGCGCTTCTACGGCTGTCCCTTCATCAATGCGGTCGGCGAGCATGACAAGGACGCCAAGCAGTTCCGCAACATCGCGTTGAAGCACAAGAAGATCGTGCTCGGCCACATCGAGAAGCTCGCCGGCGAGCTCGGCTCGACCGAGCCCACCGTGCTCGCGCACCAGCTCGGCCTCATCATCGATGGTGCGATCGTCGCTGCGATGATCTCGCGCGATCCGGGCGTGGCAGATACAGCAGCGCTCACGGCCGGTCCCCTGCTCGGCCAGGCGAAAGCGAAGAAGAAGCGCGCGGCGGATCAGTTGGAGGCGGTCTAGTCGCTACGGCGGCGTAGTCCGCATGAGCGAAGCGACATGCGGGACCTTCCCCGGATATCGCTTCGCTCATCCAGGCTACGGGACCGGGCCCTACCGCCTCGCCCTCGCGTCATTCGGCAGCGCATCGATGAATCGCCTGATCGCGTCCAGCACGGGCTGCTGATCGCCGGCAAAGAACCAGTGATCCCCGCCATCGAGCTCGATGAACTCTGCGCCGGAGATCCGGTTCGCCACATCGCGACCGGCCGCGATCCGCACCGCCTGGTCGTCCCGCCGGTGCAGTACCAGCGTCGGCACGGCAATTTGCGGCAGGAGGTGCCGCACGTCGGCGTCGCGAAACGCCTCGAGCACGGCCGAGATGCCGCCCGGACTAGATGCAGCGCGCAACAAGCCAGCCCACCACGCGCGCGCCTGGGGATCTCCGGCAAGACTCGGCGCGAAGGCTTCGATGCCGGCCGGGCCGCCCCATTGCGCGACGAGCTGCTGGCGCCAGGCATCGTACTGGCTGGCGCGCAGCGCGTGCGGATAGTCCTGTGACCAGCAGCCCCTGGCCAGCGCGCCGAACAGGATGAGGCCGGCCACGCGGCGCGGCTCATCGACCGCAAATTTGATGCAGGCCGGCCCGCACTCGGATGCGCCGAACAGCACGACGCGACGCGCATCAGCCGCCCGCAGCACCGTGCCGATATCCTCCGCGGTGACGTCGATGCCGGGAGCCGATCCGACCCGGTCGGACAGCCCGATACCGCGACGATCGAAGACGATGAGACGCCCAAGCTTCATCAATGACGCCAGAAACGCCCGGCTCGCGGGATGTTCCCAGACGCGCTCCACATGCGACACGAAGCCGGGCATGAGCAGGATATCGAGCGGGCCGCTTCCGTAGGTCTGATACGCCAGATGCACGCCGGCACCCTTCACGTAGCGTGTCGTCGGAACCGCGAGCGGCGCCGCCGCGGGGTTCATGAGCGCCTCGGTCTCGGCTTCCGGCGCCACGCCAAGCTCGTCGCGCAGCCGCTGCGTCAGCGCCGCGTGGTGCCGTTCCGCCGCGCTTCGGTCGCCCGCCAGCAGCAGGCTGCGGATCAGATGCCGGCCGTAAACCTCGCTCAGGGGATCGAGCTCGACCAGGCGTCCCGCATGCGCACTCGCGGCAGAATGCTCGCCGGCGGCATTCTTGTCCTGCACCAGACGCTCCAGCGCATGCATCAGCCGTCCTCGCAACGCCTCGCGGCGAAAGAATGCCCAATCGTCGAATTCGGGACAATCGTCCAGAGCCAGGCCCGCGAGAAAATCGCCCCGATAAATCGAACAGGCTTGCTCGAAGGCGCCGCGGTCACACGCATTCTCGAACAGATGCGTATCGAGCTTCAGCTCGATTTCCGCAGACCACCGCACGCTGCTGCGGTCGGCCTCGAACACCGGCTCGCCAAACGCGAGCTCGATGCGATGAAGCAGACGACGCAATCGCGCAAGGCCGGTCTCGCGCGGAGTTTCGGACCAAAGCAGCGTCGCGAGGACGTCCCGCGCGACAGCCCCTTTGGCCTCCGCGAGATATATCAACAGCGCGAGACCCTTGCGCAGGTTCAGCTTGATCGCGCGGCCGTCAACGTGGATTTCCGGAAATCCGAGCGCGTGAAGCGAGAGGGCCGTCATCGAACTCCTCCTTTTCTGGGGAGGAGCCATGATGATGGTGAGCCCGTCGAAGGTGCTCGGCCTGCATGGTTCGAGACGCCCGCTTTGGCGGGCTCCTCACCATGAGGGTTTGATATCTCACCGGGAAACCTGACCTCATCCTGAGGGCCCGCCATAGGCGGGCGTCTCGAAGGATGGCCGCGGGCGTGCTTGCCCGCCAAGCTCTTCTTCATTTGCGATGCCCTACTGCCGAGGGACGCACAGGGGACGGTGCGACGATAGGTATGAGCCGGATCGAGCCCGCTCGCGAGCGAAGGGTTGGTTCTTGCATGCGGCGCCATTTGCGCCTGCATATTAAGGGAAAACATCCATGTCCGCATCTCCGCTGCCGCGCATTTTCGCTCTTCGCAAATCGGGAGCGCCACGATGAGAGCGGTGGTCTGCAATTCTTTCACCGGACCCGGCGATTTGCGCCTCGGTGAGATCGACGAGCCGAAACCGGCCGCCGACGAGATTCTCATCGACGTCCACGCGGCGTCCGTGAGCTTCATGGATCAGTTGCTGGTCTCGGGTCTCTACCAGATGCGGCCTCGGACGCCGTTCGTGCCCGGCACGGAAGCATCCGGTGTCGTCGTCGCAGTCGGCGACAAGGTGACGAGATTCGCAGCCGGCGATCGCGTGGCATGCAGCAGCTGGACCGGCAGCTACGCCGAACGGATGACGGCGAAGGAATCGAAGAGCGTGCTCCTGCCCGATAGCCTCACATTCGAAACAGCGGCAACGGTGCTGCACAATTATGGCACGGCCTATTATGCACTGGTCGAGCGGGCCCAGGCGAAGCGCGGCGAGACCGTGTTCATCACCGGCGCGGCCGGCGGCGTTGGACTTGCCGCCGTCGACCTCGGCCGCCATCTCGGCCTGCGCGTCATCGCCGGGATCGGCGCCGACGACAAGGCCGCCCTGGTGCGCCGCTACGGGGCGAGCGACGTCATCAACTATCGCAGCGAAGATCTGCGCGACCGGATCAAGTCGATCACCGGCGGGGACGGCATCGATGTCGGCTTCGACAATGTCGGCGGCATGATTTTCGAGCAGATGGCTCGGTTGATGGCGTGGGGCGGACGGCTGATGCCGATTGGTTTCACCGGCGGCGATATTCCACAGGTTCCAATGAACCTCCCGCTGCTGAAGAATTATTCCATCGTCGGCGTCTTTGCCGGTGCCTGGGCGGAAAAATTCTCCGTGGAGGCCGCGCGCATGAACGACACGCTGGTGCAACTGCTGGCCGACGATAAAATCTGCCCGCACATCGATCGCATCCTCCCTTTGGAGGAGATCGGCGACGCCATGCGCGCCATCGCCAATCGCACGGTTCAGGGCAGAATTGTCCTCAAGATCAGGTAAGGTGCACCAACGGCGAGGAGAGAACCGATGACAGAGATCATCATCGACAAGCGCTATTGCGGTCCTCCGAACTCCGGCAACGGCGGCTATGTCTGCGGCCGCCTGGCCCGGCACATTCCCGGCGGCGCCGAGGTGACGCTGCGCGCGCCGCCTCCGCTGGACAAGCCGCTCGACGCGATCGCGACCGACGACGGCACATGGGAGCTTCGCGACGGCGCCACGCTCCTCGCGACCGCGCGAGCGGCCCATGTCGAGCTTGCACGTCTGGAGACAGCCAGCTTCGAAGCGGCCTGCGCCGCCGAATTGCTGACGCCGGTCAAGCCGCACGAGCATCCCCTGCCGGCCTGCTTCGTATGCGGTCCCGCGCGGGCGAAAGGCGACGGCCTGCGCATCTTCGCCGGACCGCTCGAACGTCGTTCGCAAAGCCCCGTTCTCGCAGCGAGCTGGACGCCGGATCCGAATCTCGCCGCTGAGGATGGCCTGGTCGCCCCCGAATTTCTCTGGTCGGCGCTCGATTGTCCGACCGGCTATGCCTGCAATTACGACCAGCAGAACGGCAGTTCCGACTGGGCACCGATTCTGCTCGGACGGATGTCCGCACGGATCGAGGCACGGCCTCGCCCCGGCGAACGCTGTGTCGTCACGACCTGGCCAATCGGCCGCGACGGCCGCAAGCGCACGGCCGAGGCTGCGCTCCACGATGAAGCCGGTAGCTTGCTGGCGGTGGCGAGGACGACATGGATCGTGGTCGACCCCGACGTGCTGCTCGGACGGGGTTGATACAAGCGCGATCTCGTAGGGTGGGCAAAGCGAAGCGTGCCCACCATCGCACTCGGAGGAAAAAGTGGTGGGCACGGCGCCACGCGCCTTTGCCCACCCTACGAGATCATACCTGATCGCAGTCAGCGGCTCGCTCGCAGCGAGCTAAGTTCAACGTCTGCGGCTTGCTTCTCGATAAACGTCTTCGGGCAATCGGCTGCAGCCTGCTCGAACAGCTTCAACGCCTCTTCCTTGGAGCCGCGTTGCAGGGCGCGTTCCGCGATGTAGAAATTCGCCTCGCAGACCTGCCCCTTTTTCTTCACCGGGTCGGCGTCCTCGGCAGCGCTGAGCACTTGCTCCGGCGTCATCGTGCCAAGGAAGAGGTCGACGATCGGCGCAGGCCATTTCGCCGCGTCCAACTGCTTTGCAGCCTCGCTCAGCTGGCTCGGTTGGTCACTACGTTTTGCAACAATTTCGCGCCATAAGACCGGATAGGCATCCTTTGGATTGCGCAGAATCGCCTGATCGAGGTCGGCCAACGATTTGGTGAATGAGGCAATTTGCCAATAGACCCTCGCACGATGAAAGTAGGCGCGCGCGTCCTTGGGATCGAGCTGCACGAGTTGATCGTAGTCCGCAAGCGAGCGGCCGAAGTCCTCTTTGGCCTTGTACGCGTTCGCGCGGAGCCCGAGGGCATCCTTGTCCTTGGGATTAAGACGGATCGCCTCGTCATAGTCTGCGAAAGCGCGGTCAAGCTCCCCTTTCGCGTAGTAGGCAAGTCCCCGAGCGCGGAGCACAGGGCCATCCGCGGAAGCGAGTACAATTGCTTCACCCGCGACGGACGCAGAAATCGGGTCGGCGTCCTGACCTTGAAGCTGAGTCTGCCGATCGCTTCCTTGACCCTGATGTGCCAGCTGGATCACCTGGTTGTAATCGGCAATGGCGCGATCATAGTCCCCTTTTCGAGCATAGGCGACGCCCCGGCAGCCATAGACAGATCGGCTTTGTGGGTTCAGCTCGATGATCCGGTCATAGTCGGCGATAGCGCGGTCGAGTTCGCCCAGCAGCGAAAAGGATTCGGCTCGGAAGTAGTAGAAATACTCGTTCCTCGGCCTGATCTGCATGGTTTGATCGAGCTCGGCCAATGCACGCTCTCTGTTGCCCTGGACGACGTAAACGCGGCTGCGGCACAATTGGCCTCCGCCGGTTTGCGGGCTGATTTCGACCGCTCGGTCACAGTCAACCATGGCACGACCTGGGTCCCCCTTGCGGATGAAAGCGAGGCTTCGGTCGACATGCACTATGACATTGTCCGGATGGATCAGGAGGGCTTGATCATAATCAGCGATGGCGCGGTCCATATCTCCTTTGGCCTGGTAGATTCGGGCACGCCCCAGACGGGCATATACAGCCTTCGGATCAAGCTCGATAACCTTGTCGTAGTCAGCAAGCGCAGCGTCGGTTTGTCGCCTCTCGGCTTGCGCAAAAGCTCTCTGGAGACGGGCGTTCAGATTGCCCGGATCGCGTTCGATAATCTGGTTGTAGTCCGCGATTGCAAGGTCGGCCTCACCTTTTTGGCGGTAAAACATGGCGCGGCGAAAGTGCGCCATGATCACGCTCTGCTGCATGGCCTTCGCCGCCTGAATGATAGCGGTGCAGCCGGCGATGCGATCATCGAGTGTGACGTTGTTGGCCGTGTTGCACTTTGCGGCCAAAGGCATTTCCGCGCGTGCGATCGATCCTTCGATCAAGGTTGTCAGCACCAACGCGCTTACACCTGCTGCCGCGCCAACAAGGGCACGGCCGATCATTCCAAACATGCAGTCTCCAGCTCAGTTCCCGGGGATTGTCATAGCAACCAAAGAGGGACCTGCACAGCCCTTGGTTGCAGCAATCGCATATGGCCGGCCAGCCCGAAACCTACGCGCCCTGCCCCATCATCCCCTGCAGCCGCACCAGCTCCGCCTCCAGATCCCGCTCCACATCCGCTGCGCGGATGTCGAGCACCCGATAGTCCCGCGCCTCGAGCCACGCCCGCCGTCCGGCACGGTCGGCGGCGATGGTCTCGCCCTCGCCCGGGTTGACCAGCTCGATCGCGATCCGGTGCGAGAACGAGACGAAGTCCGGAATGTGGCGCCCCACAGGGGTCTGGCGCTTGAACCCACCTGCGAAGCGGCGGTCGCGGGTCAGCGCATGCCACAGCAGGCGCTCGGCATCGGTCGGGTTGCGGCGAAGCAGGCGGGCGAGGCCGCGCACGGTCGAGCCGCTGTCGGGCACGCCGCCGCCCTGCCCGTGCTCGGCCAGGAGCGCGCGCAGGCGCGTCGCCTGCTCGCCGTCGAGCACGCCGCCCTTGGCCGGGCCCTTGCGCCCTTCCGCGATCGCCATCACCACCCCGTGCAAGGTGTGCATGTCCTGCTTGGTCGGCTCCATGCGGCTGAAGATGTTGCGCAGGTTGACCAGCATGGTGTCGCGCTTCTCGGCCGGGCGCAGGAATTCCACCTTGTCGAGCTCGCGCACGAGGTTGTCGAAGAAGGCCTGCATCTGGTGCTGCGAGGCGCGCTCGGACCGCTCAGGCATGCCGTGCGGCAGCTCGCCCAACGTCACCAGCTTGAACCATTCATAGCCGATCAAGAGCACGGCCTGGGCGAGGTTGAGCGAGGCAAAGCCCGGATTGACCGGGAAGGTGATGATGCGGTTGGAGAGCCCGACCTCCTCGTTGGTCAGGCCCCAGCGCTCTCGGCCGAACAGGATACCGGCCTTGCCCCCCGTGGCGATGTGACCGGAGATCTCGCTTGCCGCCGCCTCCGGCCCGACCACCGGCTTGGCCTGGTCATGGGCGCGGGCGGTGGTGGCGAACAGCAGGTCGAGATCGGCGATCGCCTGCTCGACCGTATCGAACAATTCGACCTTTTCCAGAATGTGGTCGGCGCCGGCCGCTGCCCGCTGGGCGGCGATGTTGGGCCAGCCGTCGCGGGGGTTGACGATGCGCAAGCGGCTCAGGGCAAAATTGCCCATGGCGCGCGCGGCCATGCCGATGTTTTCTCCTAGCTGCGGCTCGACCAGGATCACGATGGGACCGTCGAGGGAAAGCCCCGCCTTGCTCTTGTCAGTCCCCGACATCTCGTTTCGCTTTCACACTGTCTCTCAAGGCCTTGCAGAGGCCGTCTCAGGAATTGATTCAAGCCGCCCGTTCCGGCCGGCTCCGTCCTGCTCGCCTGTCGTTTGCCTGTCCTGACGAAATTCTCAAGGGAAATAACGGGTTGGATTCGACTTTTGAATCTCGCTGGGAACGTCACCCCGGGCCCCGGCCGAGGACCGGCCGCCGCTTCCCATCTGCGGAAGCTGGATGAGCTAAAAGTGCATAATCCCTTGGCTTTCGCCCGCCGCGCGGCGGTGCTAAGAGGCGGCGGATATTCCCGTGGCGCGCCAAAAGCGCCGTTCCCAAGAGGCTCCCCCGATCATGGCAAAAATCAAGGTATCCAATCCCGTCGTCGAACTCGATGGCGACGAGATGACCCGGATCATCTGGCAGTACATCAAGGACAAGCTGATCAACCCGTTCCTGGATGTCGAGCTGCTCTATTTCGACCTGGGCATGGAATACCGCGACCACACCAACGATCAGGTCACCATCGACGCCGCCGAGGCGATCAAGAAGGTCGGCGTCGGCGTCAAGTGCGCCACCATCACCCCGGACGAGGCCCGGGTGAAGGAGTTCAACCTCAAGCAGATGTGGAAGTCGCCGAACGGCACCATCCGCAACATCCTCGGCGGCGTGATCTTCCGTGAGCCGATCATCTGCAAGAACGTGCCGCGCCTCGTTCCCGGTTGGACCAAGCCGATCATCATCGGCCGCCACGCCTATGGCGACCAGTACCGCGCCACCGACATCAAGTTCCCGGGCAAGGGCATTCTCTCGCTGAAGTTCGTCGGCGAGGACGGCACCGTGATCGAGAAGGAAGTGTTCAAGGCGCCCGGCGCCGGCGTCGCCATGGAGATGTACAATCTCGACGACTCCATCATCGATTTCGCCCGCGCCTCCTTCAACTACGGCCTGCTGCGCGGCTATCCGGTCTACCTGTCGACCAAGAACACGATTCTGAAGGTCTATGACGGCCGCTTCAAGGACATCTTCCAGGAGATCTTCGACAAGGAGTTCAAGAAGGAGTTCGACGCCAAGGGCCTGACCTACGAGCACCGCCTGATCGACGACATGGTGGCCTCGGCGCTGAAATGGTCCGGCGGCTATGTCTGGGCCTGCAAGAACTACGACGGCGACGTGCAGTCCGACACGGTCGCGCAGGGCTACGGCTCGCTCGGCCTGATGACCTCGGTGCTGCTCACCCCCGACGGCAAGACCGTGGAAGCGGAAGCCGCCCATGGCACGGTGACCCGCCACTACCGCGAGCACCAGAAGGGCAAGGAGACCTCGACCAACTCGATCGCGTCGATCTTCGCCTGGACCCGCGGCCTGTCGCACCGCGCCAAGCTCGACAACAACGCCGAGCTCGCCAAGTTCGCGGCGACGCTGGAGAAGGTCTGCGTCGACACCGTCGAGGCCGGCTACATGACCAAGGACCTCGCGCTCCTGGTCGGCGCCGACCAGCGCTGGCTCTCCACCACCGGCTTCCTCGACAAGGTCGCGGAAAACCTGACCAAGGAGCTGGCGGCGTAAGCTGCCAGCTCCACGCGTCATTGCGAGCGCAGCGAAGCAATCCAGAATCCCTCCGTGGGCAAAGTCTGGATTGCTTCGTCGCTTCGCTCCTCGCAATGACGAGACCTCGAGGACGCACCATGCCGACGCTCAAGAGTTTTGCCTTTGCGGTCCTCGCGCTGACGAGCACGCCTGCATTTGCCGCCGAGCCGCTTCCCGACGCCATCGCCGCTCCGGGCGAGTCCATCGTGCTCGGCGTCCACGCCGAGGGCGCGCAGGTCTATGAGTGCAAGGCCGCCGCCGACGGCAAGCTCGCCTGGGCCTTCCGCGAGCCGATCGCGACGCTCCTCTCCGAGGGCAAGACGATCGGCCGGCATTACGCCGGACCGAGTTGGGAGCTGACCGACGGCAGCGCCATCGTCGGCAAGGCCATCGGCAACGCGCCGGGCGCGACGCCTGCCGATATCCCCTGGCTGAAGCTGGAGGTCGCCTCCCGCCGCGGCAGCGGCGTGCTTACGCCCGTCACCACCGTCCAGCGCATCAACACCCATGGCGGCAAGCTCGACGGTTCTTGTGACAAGGCCGGCGAGTTCAGGAGCGCGCCTTACTCGGCGGAGTATGTCTTCCTGAAGAAGGGCTGATCGCTCAGCGGTCCGTGCCCTCACGCTCCGCCTGAGCAAGCTCTGCCGCAGCGAGATCGCCGCTATCGGCCAGCCTCGCCTTGGCGGTGGTGCGGACGTGGGCGGCAAGCGTCGGCATGCGCGCGATCAGGGCGTGAAAATCTTGGGCGTCGAGCACCAAGAGCCGGGTCTTGCGCGTCGCCGTCACCGTGCCGCTGCGTTTTGTCTTGTGCAGCAGCGCGATCTCGCCGAAGAAGGTGCCGTCGGCAAGCCGCACCTGCTGGCTCGGCAGCGCGATCTCGACCTCGCCGGCGGTGATGAAATACATCGACGAGGCGACATCGCCACGTCGGACCAATATCTCGCCCTGCTCGATGGTGCGGGCGCGGAGCAGTCGCATGATGTCGGCGATCTCCGCGGCGGACAGATGAGAGAACAGCGGCACCCGCGCCAGCATGCCCCAGGTGACGACGAAATCGCGCCGCCTCACCTCCTCGGCAAAGGCGGATGAGATGATCGCGACTGGCAGCGCGATCATGGCGAAGCCGCTGATGATGGCGAACACCGAGATGAACTTGCCGAGCGGCGTCACCGGCACGACGTCGCCATAGCCGACGGTGCCGAGCGTCACGATCGCCCACCACATCGCCTGCGGAATGGTGCCGAGCTTGTCCGGCTGCACGTCGCGCTCGATGGCGTAGAGCAGCGAGGCAAAGGTCAGGACCGCGCCGATCAGGATGACGATGCAGCCGATCAGCGCCCGCCGCTCGGCATGCACGGCGGCAAGCAGCGAGCGCATCGCCGGCGAGTAGCGGATCAGCTTGAAGAACGGCAGCACGCCGAGCGCGGCCAGCGTTGCGTGGCGGCCCGTGGCCAGCACGATTCCCGCAGGCAGGAACGCCAGGAGATCGATGATGCCGAGTGCGGAGAAGACGTAGCCGAGCCGGTCGGACAGCGCGGACGCCTCGCGCTGGGTGTGTCCCGCCACGGTCCACAGGCGCGCGGCATATTCCAGCGCGAACACGACCACGGCAAGGCTTGCGACCACCGTGAACAGCGCGCCGAACTGCGCGTCCAGATCCGGCACCGAGGCAAGGACCATCGCGGCGACGTCGAGCACGATGACGCCGATGATGATCTGGATGAAGCGCGACCCGGCCGAGTAGGCCAGCGGATCGTGCTCCAGCAATTCGTAGAGGCGATCCCGTAAGTTGGGATCGCGCAGGCCACGTCCTCGCGGAACGAGGCGCATGGTGACTTAAGCGCCTGCCATCGCTTTTTCGACCGCCGCGAGCGCCGCCGCCGCATTGGCGCCGTCGGGACCGCCGGCCTGCGCCATGTCGGGCCGGCCGCCGCCGCCCTTGCCGCCGAGCGCTTCGGAGGCGATGCGGACCAGATTCACGGCATTGAAGCGCGCGATGAGGTCCGGCGTGACGCCGACCACGACACCGGCCTTGCCGTCCCCGGTGACGCCGACGATGGCGACGACGCCCGAGCCGATCTGCTTCTTGCCGTCATCGGCAAGACTCTTGAGATCCTTCATCTCGATGCCCTCGACCGCGCGCGCCATCAGCTTGACGTCGCCGACCTCGCGCACGCCTGCGGCAGCGCCGTTGCCCACCGACGTTCCGCCGCCCATCGCGAGCTTCTTGCGGGCATCGGACAGCTCGCGCTCGAGCTTCTTGCGCTCCTCCATCAGCGCGGCGATGCGCGCCGGCACGTCGTCGATCGAGGTGCGCAGCTCGTTCGCCGCCGTCTTCGCCAGCGCCATGGTCTCGTTGGCGTGCCTGCGTGCATAGTTGCCGGTCAACGCCTCGATGCGGCGCACGCCGGAGGCGACCGCGCTCTCGCCGGTCAGCGTGATCAGGCCGATGTCGCCGGTGCGCTTCACATGGGTGCCGCCGCAGAGCTCGACCGACCAACCGAGCGCGTTGGCGCCGCGCTCACGCGCGGTCCTGCCCATGGAGACGACGCGGACCTCGTCACCATACTTCTCGCCGAACAACGCGCGTGCGCCGGCCTCGCGGGCTTCATCGACGCCCATGATGCGCGTCGTGACCTCGTCGTTCTCCAGCACCACGTCGTTGGCGATGTCCTCGATGCGGGACAGCTCCTCCGCCGTGATCGGCTTTGGATGCACGAAGTCGAACCGCAAACGATCCGGCGCGACCAGCGAGCCGCGCTGGGCGATGTGGTCGCCGAGCACCTGGCGCAGCGCCTCATGGATGAGATGCGTCGCCGAGTGATGCGCGCGGATCGAGGAGCGCCGTCCGTGATCCACCTCGAGCTGGAGCGCGGTGCCGAGCTTGACTTCGCCGCTCTCCACCGTGCCGATATGGACGAAGAGATCGCCGAGCTTCTTCTGCGTGTCGGTGATGCGGACCTTGATGCCGCCCTCCCCTAACAGCACGCCGGTGTCGCCGACCTGGCCGCCGGACTCCGCATAGAACGGCGTCTGGTTCAGCACCAGCGCACCGGTCTCGCCGGCCTTGAGGCTGTCAGCCTCCTTGCCGTCCTTGACCAGCGCCGCAACGACGCCCTCGGCGCTCTCGGTCTCGTAGCCCAGGAATTCGGTGGCGCCGAGCTTCTCGCGCAGCGGGAACCAGATCGCCTCGGACGCCGCCTCGCCAGACCCCTTCCAGGACTCGCGCGCCTTGACCTTCTGGCGCTCCATCGCGTCGGCGAAGGCGGATTGATCGACGCCGATGCCGCGCGACTTCAGCGCGTCCTGCGTCAGGTCCAGCGGGAAGCCATAGGTGTCGTAGAGCGTGAAGGCGACGTCGCCGTCGAACATGTCGCCCTTCTTCAGGGAGGCCGACTTCTCGTCGAGGATGGCGAGGCCGCGCGACAGCGTCTTGCGGAAGCGGGTTTCTTCCAGACGCAGCGTTTCCTCGATCAGCTTTTCCGCGCGCATCAGCTCGGGATAGGCCTGGCCCATCTCGCGCACCAGCGCCCAGACCAGGCGATGCATCAAGGGCTCCTTGGCACCCAGCAGCTGCGCATGGCGCATCGCGCGGCGCATGATCCGGCGCAGCACGTAGCCGCGGCCCTCGTTCGAGGGCAAGACGCCGTCGGAGACGAGGAAGGCCGAGGAGCGCAAATGGTCGGCGATGACGCGGAACGAGGCGACGGTCTGCTCGTTCGGCCCGGTGCCGAGCGCGGACGAGGTCGCATCGATCAGGTTGCGGAACAGGTCGGTCTCGAACACGCTCTCGACGCCCTGGAGGATGCAGGCCATGCGCTCCAGGCCCATGCCGGTGTCGATCGAGGGACGCGGCAGCGGCTGGCGCTCCTCCTTCGTCACCTGTTCGAACTGCATGAACACCAGGTTCCAGAACTCGAGGAAGCGGTCGCCGTCCTCCTCCGGCGAGCCCGGAGGCCCGCCCCAGATGTGCTCGCCGCGATCGATGAAGATCTCCGAGCACGGTCCGCACGGGCCGGTGTCGCCCATCGCCCAGAAATTGTCCGAGGTCGGGATGCGGATGATGCGGTCGTCGGAGAAGCCGGCGATCTTCTTCCACAGGCCGGCCGCCTCGTCGTCGGTGTGGTAGACGGTGACGAGCAGCTTGTCCTTCTTCAGCCCGAACTCGGAGGTGATGAGCTTCCAGGCGAGCTCGATCGCGCGCTCCTTGAAGTAGTCGCCGAACGAGAAATTGCCGAGCATCTCGAAGAAGGTGAGATGGCGCGCGGTGTAGCCGACATTGTCGAGGTCGTTGTGCTTGCCGCCGGCACGCACGCATTTCTGCGAGGTGGTGGCGCGCTGATAGGGCCGCTTCTCGACGCCGGTGAAGACGTTCTTGAACTGCACCATGCCGGCATTGGTGAACATCAAGGTCGGGTCGTTGCGCGGCACGAGGGGCGAGGACGGCACGATCTCGTGGCCGTTCTCGGCAAAGAAGTTCAGAAAGGTCGACCTGATCTCGTTGACGCCGCTCATGTTCATCCAATCGGGTGTGCTTGGACCCGCGTTCTAGCCATCCAACCAGAACATTCAGGCTGATATCTGCGGGCCACAGCGCTTTTAGACAAGGCCAGCTTCGCTGTCCAGAAACTGTGCAGAGAGATCAGAGGGTTGCCGCAGGCGCTCAATCCGGTTGATAAGGCGTAAACCTCGCGTTGACAGGCTTGGCCAGCCTGTGGTCTGTACCCATCTATATCGTACGGCCACGTCGGGAGAGACCGGCTTTAGGCAGCCGGCGCCGAAGGAGCAACCGCCCCGGAAACTCTCAGGCAAAAGGACCGCGTGGCTTTGACGACATCTGGAAAGAGGCGCCGACGGGCTCGAAAGCCTGGGTGGCACCCGCCGACGGGATAATACTCTCAGGCACAGCGACAGATGGGGCTTCGACTGGTTGCTCCCAGGGAATCGTCTCTGGGGAACCGCCGAGGGCCCCATGATGCTAGCGCGCGACGACCAAGATTCCCTCCGACATACCCCGCTCCACGCCCTGCACGTGTCCCTTGGCGGCAAGATGGTGCCGTTCGCCGGCTATGACATGCCGGTGCAATATCCCGCGGGCGTACTGAAGGAACACCTCCATACGCGCGCCTCGGCGGGCCTGTTCGACGTCTCCCACATGGGCCAGCTCGCGCTCCGGCCCAAGTCGGGCAAGGTCGACGACGCTGCCCGCGCACTGGAGCGGCTGGTGCCGCAGGATATCGTGGCGATTGCGCCGGGACGGCAGCGCTACGCCCAGTTCACCAATGTTGATGGCGGCATCCTGGACGACCTGATGGTCGCCAATTTCGGCGATCACCTGTTCCTGGTCGTCAACGCCGCCTGCAAGGACGCCGACGAGGCGCATCTACGCGCCCACCTCTCGGACGACTGCGTCATCGAGCAGCTGGAAGGCCGGGCGCTGATCGCGCTCCAGGGCCCGAAGGCGGAAGCGGTGCTGGCGAAATTCTGTGCAGCGGCGCCGGCCATGAAGTTCATGGACGCCGGCCCGCACGAGGTTGCCGGCCTCGCCTGTTTCGTCTCGCGCTCGGGCTACACCGGCGAGGACGGATTCGAGATCTCGGTCGCTGCCGCCGACGCCGAACGCCTCGCAAAGACGCTGCTCGAAAACCCGGACGTGATGCCGATCGGCCTGGGCGCCCGCGACAGCCTGCGGCTGGAAGCCGGACTCTGCCTCTACGGCCACGACATCGACACCGAGACCACGCCGGTTGAAGCCGCGCTGGAATGGTCGGTGCAGAAGAGCCGCCGCACGGGCGGGGCGCGCGCCGGCGGCTTTCCCGGCGCAGATAGAATCCTCGCTCACTTCGATCACGGCGCATCCCGCCGCCGCATCGGCCTGCGCGCCGAGGGCCGCGCGCCGGTGCGCGAGGGCGCGCTGCTGTTTGCGGACGCGGCCGCAGGCGAGCCGATCGGAAAGGTCACCTCGGGCGGGTTCGGCCCGAGCCTGAATGCACCGGTCGCGATGGGCTATGTGCCCACCGCATCGAGCGCGCTCGGCACAAAACTCTTCGCCGAAGTGCGCGGCCAGCGCCTGGCCGTTCAAGTCGCCGCCATGCCCTTCGTGAAAAACACCTACAAACGCTGAGGACTCGACAATGACCACGACGCTGTACACCTCCGACCATGAATGGCTGGCCATCGAGGGCGACGTCGCCACCGTAGGGATCACCGACTACGCGCAGTCCCAGCTCGGCGACGTCGTGTTCGTCGAACTGCCCAAGATCGGCCGCACGCTGAAGAAGGCGGAAGCCGCCGCCGTGGTGGAATCGGTGAAGGCCGCCTCCGACGTCTACGCGCCGATCTCAGGCGAAGTGCTCGAGACCAACGCCGCGCTCGCCAGCGAGCCCGCGCTGGTGAATTCGGATGCGCAAGGCGCGGCCTGGTTCTTCAAGATCAAGATTGCCGACAAGAGCGAGCTCGGCGGCCTCATGGACGAAGCCGCCTACAAGGCACACACGGCCTGAGAGAACAATGGAGCAAGCGATGACCGCGCACCGCAAATCCAACGGCGACGCCGCCGCCACGTTCGTTCGCCGCCATATCGGCCCGTCGGCGCGCGATGTCGCCGCAATGCTGGAGGCCGTCAGCGCCAAGAGCGTCGATGCGCTGATGGCGGAGACGCTGCCGGCCTCGATCCGGCAGACCGCCCCGCTCGATCTCGGCAAGCCGCTCAGCGAGACCGAGGCGATCGCGCATATGGGCGAGCTCGCCGCCCAGAACCAGGTCTTCACCTCGCTGATCGGCCAAGGCTATTCCGGCACGATCCTGCCCGCGGTAATCCAGCGCAACATTTTGGAGAATCCGGCCTGGTACACGGCGTACACGCCCTACCAGCCCGAGATCAGCCAGGGCCGGCTGGAGGCGCTGCTCAATTTCCAGACCATGATCTGCGATCTCACCGGGCTCGACGTTGCCAACGCCTCGCTGCTGGATGAGGCGACCGCGGCGGCCGAAGCCATGGCGCTCGCCGAGCGGCACTCGCAGGTCAAGGCGAAGGCCTTCTTCGTCGACAAGGACGTGCACCCGCAGACGCTGGCTGTGATGCGCACCCGCGCCGAGCCGCTGGGCTGGAATTTGATCGTCGGCGATCCCCTCACCGATCTCGACAAGGCCGACGTGCTTGGTGCGCTGCTGCAATATCCGGGCTCATCGGGCGCGGTGCGCGACCTCAGGCCGGCGATCGCGACGCTGCGCGCCAAGGGTGCGCTCGCGATCGTTGCCGCCGATCTGCTGGCACTGACGCTGCTCGCCTCGCCCGGCGAACTCGGCGCCGACATCGCGATCGGCTCGGCGCAGCGCTTCGGCGTGCCGATGGGTTATGGCGGACCGCACGCGGCCTATATGGCGGTGCGCGATGCGCTGAAGCGCTCGCTGCCCGGCCGCATCGTCGGCCTGTCCGTCGATACGCGCGGAATGCCTGCCTATCGCCTCGCACTCCAGACCCGCGAGCAGCACATCCGCCGCGAGAAGGCGACCTCCAACATCTGCACCGCGCAGGTGCTGCTCGCCGTGATCGCCTCGATGTATGCGGTCTATCACGGACCCGAGGGGCTTGCGCAGATCGCGCGCAATGTGCATCGGCGCACCGCCGTGCTCGCCGCGGGACTGCGCAAGCTCGGCTTCGCGCTGCAGTCCGAGAGCTTCTTCGATACGCTCAGCGTCGATGCCGGCGCCAAGCGCGCCGAGATCGTCGCGCGCGCCGCGGCCGAGAAGATCAATCTCGGCATCAGTGACACGGCGCTGCGCATCGCGCTCGACGAGACCACGACGCCGGCGACGGTGGAAGCAGTCTGGCGCGCCTTCGGCGGCCAGCTTGCCTATGCCGAGATCGACGCGACCACGCGCGAGGCGCTGCCGGAGGCGCTGAAGCGCGCGACCGCCTTCCTCACCCATCCCGTCTTCAACGCGCATCGCTCGGAGACCGAGATGCTGCGCTACATGCGCAAGCTCTCAGACCGCGACCTCGCGCTCGACCGCGCGATGATTCCGCTTGGCTCCTGCACGATGAAGCTGAACGCGACCACCGAGATGATGCCGCTGACCTGGCCGGAGTTCGGCTCGTTGCACCCGTTCGTCCCGCGCGAGCAGGCCAAAGGCTATCACGCGCTGTTCGCGCGGCTGGAAAAGTGGCTGTGCGACATCACCGGTTATGACGCAATCTCGCTCCAGCCGAACTCCGGCGCGCAGGGCGAATATGCCGGCTTGCTCGCGATCCGCGGCTATCATGCCGCGCGTGGAGAGAGCCGTCGCAAGATCTGTCTGATCCCCTCCTCCGCTCACGGCACCAACCCGGCTTCGGCCGCGATGGTCGGCATGGACGTGGTGGTGGTCGCCTGCGAGAAGAACGGCGACGTCGACGTCAACGATCTCCGCGCCAAGGCGGAGAAGCATTCGAGCGATCTCGCCGCCGTCATGATCACCTATCCCTCGACGCACGGCGTGTTCGAGGAGCACATCCGCGAGATCTGCGACATCGTCCACGACCATGGCGGCCAGGTGTATCTGGACGGCGCCAACCTCAACGCGCAGGTCGGCCTTAGCAGGCCCGGTGACTACGGCGCCGATGTCAGCCATCTCAACCTGCACAAGACCTTCTGCATCCCGCATGGCGGCGGCGGCCCCGGCATGGGCCCGATCGGCGTGAAAGCGCATCTCGCGCCGTTCCTGCCGGGTCATCCGGCGACGCAGGCAGATTCCCCGGTCGGCCCGGTCTCGGCCGCGCCGTTCGGCTCGGCCTCGATCCTCACCATCTCCTACATCTACATTTTGATGATGGGCGGCGAAGGATTGAAGCGCGCCACCGAGATCGCGATCCTCAACGCCAACTACATCGCCGCGCGCCTCGATCCGCACTTCCCCGTGCTCTACAAGAACGCCAAGGGCCGCATCGCGCATGAGTGCATCGTCGATCCCCGTCCGCTGAAGACGACGAGCGGCGTCACCGTCGACGACATCGCCAAGCGCCTGATCGACTACGGCTTCCACGCGCCCACGATGAGCTTCCCGGTGCCGGGCACACTGATGATCGAGCCGACCGAATCGGAATCGAAGGCGGAGCTGGATCGCTTCTGCGACGCCATGATCGCGATCCGGAAAGAAATTGCCGAGGTCGAGGCCGGCCGCTTTGAGATCGCGGCATCCCCGCTGCGCAACGCCCCGCACACCGTGCACGACATCGCCGACGATGCATGGAATCGCGCCTATACGCGCGCCGAGGGCTGCTTCCCCGCGGGCACCTCGCGCACCGACAAATATTGGAGCCCGGTGGGCCGCGTCGACAACGTCTATGGCGACCGTAACCTCGTGTGCTCCTGTCCGCCGGTGAGCGATTACGCGGAAGCCGCGGAGTAGCGGATTCGTAGGGTGGGTTAGCCCTGCGACTGCGCAAACCGCAGTCCGCTGGGCGTAACCCACCACGTCTGTCGCCTCAGAAACAGAAGAGGTGGGTTACGCTGCGCTAACCCACCCTACAGTCCGCCACCAGCGAACGACTTTGCGCATCCCACCGCCAGAGCCGTTCGTTGGTGAGAAGCGTGCCGCCCCACCAGCGACGAATCGGGTTGTGCCGACGGAAATCCTCGCGGCCTGCCAGAGCCGCTTGGCCAAACGCCGTCAGTGACAGCCGGCTCCGGCGGAAGGCCGCGTTACGACCGCGCGCATTGTCCGGATCGAGCGTCGCGAGCTTGCCATCCAGCCCCGCAATCGCCGGCGCCGGACCGGATGCGAGCCCTTCGAGCAGCGCGCCCAACTCCCACTGATCGAACACGCGCGTTCCAAGCGCGCCCGGCCGAAACAGCTCATCGGTACGATCGTGTCCTCGCGCGATCAGTTCGAGAAGCCGCGTCTCGGTCGCTCCCAGCCCCGTTGTCGGTGACGGCAGCTCCGCGAGCAGGTCTTCCATCGCCGGTTTCAGGAAACACAGCTTGCCGAGCGGCCTGTCGAGCAGGCCGAAACAGAGTTCGGGCGTCGGCGCGCGGTAGGCCTCCCAGGCCATGCTGGCGATCTCCAGGTCGCTCTCCGCAACATCGAGCTCACGCACGTCACGATGACGGAGCCCCGCGGGATCTGCTCCGCGCAATTCGAAATCGACACGTCGCAATCTCAGACTCTCCGCGACGGATGGCTCGGAACGCAGGTAGTCGAGGATCCAGATCAACTGCAGTTGACTATTTGGTTCAGGGTCGAACCACAGTTCGATGAGCTCGACCCCGTAAGCCTCGCAGAACCAGAGCAATGCACCGCACCGATCCTCGCGCCTCACATAGGGCAATTGGCGGACACAATCAGACCAGCAAACCTCCTCGTAAATCCTGGGCCCGCGTCCGCAGAGATAGCCGTTGAGGTGTTCAGCCGACGGAAGCGGCCCCGACACAAAACGAAAAATAAACGGGACCACCATGTCGGCGCGATCCGCATGGGCAAGACCAACACCGGACGAACTGGTCAGGATTATACGCTTCATCGCGAACGCGCCCGCCCCACCCAAAAACGAAGCGGGCGCCGAAGACGTCGGCAACTCAACGTCCTCAGCGCCCGCTCCTCGCGAAAACTCTGGAGCATGATCCGGAAAAGTGTGCAGCGGTTTTCCGATCAGATCATGCTCAAACAACAACCTGAAGCTTACTCCTCCGCCGGCTCCTCGCCGTCGGCATCGCGCTCCGGCGTGCCGGCGAGAATCTGCTCTGCGATCAGGCCGGAGTTCTGGCGGATCGAGGTTTCGATCTTGGCGGTGATGTCGGGGTTGGCCTTCAAAAACGCTTTCGCGTTCTCGCGGCCCTGGCCGAGGCGCTGGCTGTCATAGGAGAACCAGGCGCCGGACTTCTCGACGATGCCGGCCTTGACGCCGAGGTCGAGGATCTCGCCCATCTTGGAGACGCCTTCGCCGTACATGATGTCGAACTCGACCTGCTTGAAGGGCGGCGCCAGCTTGTTCTTCACCACCTTCACGCGCGTGGTGTTGCCGACCACTTCGTCGCGCTCCTTGATCGCGCCGATGCGGCGGATGTCGAGGCGGACGGAGGCGTAGAATTTCAGCGCGTTGCCGCCGGTCGTGGTCTCGGGCGAGCCGTACATCACACCGATCTTCATGCGGATCTGGTTGATGAAGATCACCATGGTGTTGGACTTGTTGATGGAGGCCGTCAGCTTGCGCAGCGCCTGGCTCATCAACCGCGCTTGAAGTCCCGGCAGCGCATCGCCCATCTCGCCTTCGAGCTCGGCCTTCGGCACCAGGGCCGCAACCGAGTCGATCACCATCACGTCGACCGCACCCGAGCGCACCAGCGTGTCACAGATTTCCAGCGCCTGCTCGCCGGTGTCGGGCTGCGAGATCAGCAGCTCGTCGATGTTGACGCCGAGCTTGCGCGCATAGACCGGGTCGAGCGCGTGCTCGGCGTCGATGAAGGCGCAGATGCCGCCCTTCTTCTGCGCTTCCGCCACCGTATGCAGCGCCAGCGTGGTCTTGCCTGATGATTCCGGCCCGTAGATCTCGACGATGCGCCCCTTGGGCAGGCCGCCGATGCCGAGCGCGATATCGAGCCCGAGCGAGCCCGAGGACACCGCCTCGATGTCCATGGAGCGGTCGCTCTTGCCGAGCTTCATCACCGATCCCTTGCCGAACTGGCGCTCGATCTGAGAGAGCGCGGCAGCCAGGGCTTTACTCTTGTCCATGGAAGATCCTTCGACGATACGCAGGGCAGTGGCGGACATTGGGTCGTGCTCCTTATGGCGAGGATTCGCTAGGGGGACAAACGATTGAGAGGCGGGCCGGCGATAAAAGCAATGTACCCCATTTGTTCTAGGTTCGCAATACGTTCTTTTCGAGGGTCGGGTACTGTCCGTATTTAACCCTCCGTGTCCTAAGTTGAATTTCAGATTGTCCTAATTTGTTCTCGGCAGGCATAGCTCGAACAGACTAGGCTGAAAGATATATATACCCTTAGAACATGTACTCTAGATCAGGTACATCTTCGTCTGCCACAACTATCCCTAGAGTAAGTTTGGGGCGGAGGCAGATATGCGTCGATTTTTCGGTTTCTGGTGGCGCTGCGTCCGGACGGCGGCCGGAGGCAATTCGACATTCGCAAATGACTGGCAGTGGGTGTTTGGGAACCCCGCCATCTCGGCATTTGGTACCGCGATTATCGGGCTTTTTGGCGCATTCTCCCCGACACTGGCCAAGCGACTCGGGTTCTCCGAGATGACGACTGGCTGGCCGATTATCGATACGTTCATCGGCGCGTTGGGCGCATTCGTTGTTACTTGGATGGTGGCCTTTCTTGTCAGGCTGCTAAACGAACCCGTCGTACTTTTCGAAGCCCAGAAAGCACGCGCAGACAAATTGGAGGGTATAGAATCCGGCAGAGACAGGCCGAAAAAAGACAAGATGATCGTCATACTTGAGGAACGATACTTGTTTCCTAAAGGCCTAATGCAGCGCGGCTTTTTGGATCACGAAGCTGACTCTCAACGAGCAATCGATGACGTCAAGATTATCTTTGATTTACTAACCGCGAGAACCAACGAGCTGACGAAGCTTACTGAAAAGAGCAGCAAACGCATTAGTTCGGCGAAGGATTCTTCAAAAAAGCGAGAGGCCGTAAAAATTTTGGCTGGCCATCTCGATGCATATTCAGATCGGGTAGCTGAATTTTCTGACATCATACGCGCCTTGGTTCCAGTCTACCTGGAATGCACAATGCCATTTGTCGATCGCGCTGATCCGCGGACACAGGAAGATATAAACGTCTTAGAGAATCTCCGCATATCGGTGCATACGAACATCGTTGCGGTTGGAGAAGGCCTGCAAATACAGCGAAACACAGTAGACTCGATGGTCCAGCGATATGTAGGAGTGACCCATGATCTGACGGTTGCGACCCAGCGAATGTCCGCCGTGATGGCAGACCTTGGTACTGGATTTCAAAAATATGTAGCGGCATGCCAACAAATACATTCCTTGGTTGAAAGGAAAATAGAAGATGGCAAAAAACGTTTGGAACAGGCGCTTTGACCAATTATTGCAGGCGATGATCACTCAACCCGTACCCAGGGAAAAGCCTGCAACAAAAGCTCGAACATCAATGCAGGCTGGCGGCGCAAGTTATGGCGATACTCGAACTCGCGAAGGTAAAGCTGCAAGTGCTTCTTCGAAACCCAAACGTAGGTCCCGTTGATCCCGCGCTTCACCTGAGACTAGAACGTCTCGATTGAGTTGGTGTGAACGTCGCCGCGCACATATTCTTTGGCAGAATGATCGACGGCTTCGTGATCGTAGCCGTATTTCTCTTTCAGCAGCTTGAAGTTTGACGCCTCGTCAGTGTGGACGCGAGAGCCATCCCTCACGAAGCGCACGATGTGCGGAACGATATGGGACTTGGAGCGAGCCTGCACGACTCGGGTCACAACATCACCGCCCCGCTCAACGATGCCCATGACAATCGCTTTGTCGTCCTTGCCCTGCTTGTCCTTGCCGCCAATGAACGTCTCGTCCACTTCGACGGCCTTACCGGGGCCGCCCATCGGAGCGTCGCCATCGACATAGCCCATGTAGAGGCGGATCAGGTGGCACATGCGCCACGCGGTCTTGTAGGTCACGCCTAGCTGGCGCTCGACTTCCTTGGCCGCCACGCCGTTCCGCGTCTCGCAGAACAGGAACATGACGTAGAACCAGTCACGGAGGCTGGTGCGGGTCTTCTCAAACGGCGTGCCAGCGGTCGGATAGACCTGATAGCCGCAGTGTTCGCACTCGAACGAGCGGCGCGCTTTCACGCGGAAATAGGTTGCCTCCTTCTGGCACTTGAAGCAGGTGAACCGTTCGCCAAACCGAGTCCGCATCAGGTGGGTCAGGCAGCTATCTTCGTCCGGGAAACGCTTCTGAAACTCTCGAATTTTTGAGGGCTTCTGGGCCATGGGTACAACCTCTCCGGAGAATATACATCTCTTACCCCGGAATGTTCTACATGTCTAGAGGGTATATATCCGGGGTGCTGTCCTGTTTCCAGCCTCCGTGGCCTAGTTTGACTTGAACGGAACCCGTCTCGCCATGACTTACTATTCGTTAATCAATCGCGGAGGCGAGCGTGGAACTGCTTCGATACGGAAAAAGCTACAAGGCAAAGTCGCGCAACGAATTCTATAAGATCGACAATACGGAGCCTGCCCACAAACAGGTGCGGGTCAACTTTCTACACTTCGGGCGCGGGTACGAGCGCACGAGCGACTTCGGGGTAAATCTACGTTGGCTGGATGTGGCGGCTGCCATTACGGCCTTCTCAGAAATGGGGCATCCCGAAGCAATCAGGCTTCGTAACGCTCTTGATCTGGCAAAGGCGGTTGAAGAAGCGGGCTGGCAGCCTACTAACGAGACCGCATCCAACTGAACAACAAGAAGGGGCCGCCTCAGTTGGCGGCCTCTTTCATTTCAGATGCGACGCCAAGGCGGCTTCGTGGTTGGCGTTTCACCCGCACTCGAGGGCGGCGGAAGCGACAGCGAGAATTGCACAACCTGCCGGCCATAGTGGCGCGCAACCTTATCTCGCAACTCCCTCATATCATGGCATTCCTTCGCCATGCCGATCACTTCGTAGCAGCGAGAAACCAACGCTCTCACGCCGATATTCTCCGTCAGTTGGCGATGCCAGCGCACTCCCGGCGGCGGTCTATTGTTCTTCAGATATTCCGCAACATCTGGATCAAGCGTGTCATAGATCAACTCAATAACCAGTTTGCCCCACCACTTTGGACGGCTGTTGAGGCTTCCCTGCCAGCCCGTCAGCCGACCAAATTCAACCCATAGCTCATCGGGGAATGTCTTCTCCCAAGCTCGCAATTCATCTGCTATGAAGGCTCGCAACTTTACCTGGAGCGCATCTTCTGCGCGCTCGTACTGATAGCCAGTGGCTTCATCGATCAGCGCCTCGAGGCCGACTTTCGCGCAAGCAGACAGAAATATGCTTGCCTTCATCGCCATCTGCATCTGGCGGTCGGTCAGTTTCGGCTGGCTCGAGTCTCGGGATGGGTCTAGGGACGATTGAAGCGCAGCCACAAAACCTTGGCAGACGTCAATCATGAGATCGGCGGGCAATCCCTTTACCGCCCGCTCAAGCCCCTCGACTTCCAGCAGCCGGAACGGCACAAATCTCTCGAGAACTAAGTCCTTGTTTATAAAAGGTTCTAGCGCTCGAACGGCAATGTATTTCTCGAGCGCTCCGCCCCCCTTAATGCCAGTCAGAAGTTCGGTAGCGGATGTGCGGCCAATGATCTTGCGGCCATCGTCGAGAACGTAACAAGGCACCTCAAGCCCCACGATGTTGAGGCTCCCGCGCCATCTGGCGATCGGCATCGCGGGCACGGGCTCGAGCACTTCTTCCGTATCGCGCTCGACGGATTCTTCCGGCTCCGGAGGCGTCTTATTCCATCTCGCAGCGGCAGCTTTCCGCGCAATGTCACTACGTTCATCGTCAGTCAGCGCTGCTGCGCGAGCCTCGCCGCCCTTCTTACCAGCCTCGCTAAAGCGATCCTCGTCCATGCTCATCCTCCTGATGCTTGACATATAGCACAGGGAAAGTCGCCAAGCAATATGCTTAGCATATGCTAAGCATATTGCTTGGCGATCGGCATGGTTGCTCAGACACAGACAAGCAAACGCCCCACCGGCCTTTCGGCTGGCGGGGCACCTACTGCCATCCCGATAGCACATGGGCGAGTTTCGGCGATGGACGCGCGATGCCTGCCTAAGGCCTCCAGAAAAAATGGCCCCAGCTCGCGGGGATATTTGGGGGGCATTGGAGCTGGGGCCAATCGGGGTCACCCTTGGGGAAGGGCACCGGGAAAACTTGGCAATCGCTTCAATGTTCCTGTCCCAATTCCATCTTTGCGATGTCAAAGCTAAGGGCCGCTGCTTTGCGACAGCGGCCCCTTTTCCGGGTTTCAAAAATTTACGAAATGAAATGACCTGCGCCTCCCCGGTTTGCCTATTTTTCCCGGTTATCGCTGTTCCGACTATCGCATTTGTGAATCAATGGCGTCCGAAGTCGAATTTAATGAAGGTCCTGAGTACGACAGCACCGTGGGTGTTCCCATCCGCTTTTGCTTGGAGTCCTAAGTTCACTTTTGAACAATACGGATCGGTGGCAGTTTAGTCGCCATCACCGGCCAAGGCTCTGCCCGTGGGCGTCGGTGGCTGAGAGACCGAGAGTGCTCCCGCCTGCATAGCGAGGGGAGCAGCCTATGGCTCAGCAGCCTTTGAGCGACGAAACACTGCAGCTGTTGGACGCGGCTGACCGGGCCATCGAGCGCAGCCGAACGGTCGTGGAGCAGACCCGCGAGGTGCACGCGGTCTGCGCGAAGGAACTGCGCGCGCAGGAAATGCGATTTGCATTTAGGCGGGAGATAAGGAAACTAAAATAGGTCGCCAATTGTTTTTGGCTGGAGGTCACCATGAGACAGCGATCCCCAAAGGACCTGATTTTTCGGCCAATCCACGAGATCGATGCCGAGCTGTTGCAGCGCGCACGGCAAAGCATCGACGAAGCGAAAGCCGCCCTGGCGCTTCCAAGACCGTCGACATTTCTAGGCAAGCGCGGCGAGTTATCTCAGAACGAGATTGATTCCAACAAGTGAAGCCGCGCCTCCGCGGGCGGGCCTCATTCACTCTCATCACTCCGGCCTTCAGCGACAGCGGCGCGGCAGCACGCTGATTTGGGTGCTGTCCGTATTCGTCCTAGGGCGACCTGGGTTGAATTCGGGAGTGTCCGAATTCCGCGACCCTACGAAACTGGGCACTCCCCAGCCGCAAGGAGATTCCGCATGAAAAGGATTGTCCCTGTCGTTCTCGCGGTGGTTCTGTCGGCGGGCTCGGTCAATGTCGCGCATGCCGACCTGCCGGGGGCGGATTGGATGCCGATCCAGCAAGTCCTCGAGAAAGTTCTCAAGTCGGGCTTCACGCTGGTCAGCAAAATCGAAGCCGACGACGGCCGATGGGAAGGCGAAGGCATCAAGGACGGCAAGAGGGTGAAGTTCTACGCCGACCCCAAGACCGGAGAGATCATGTCGACAAGGCCCGATCGCTGAGCGCGGCAAGGCCGCCTCGATCGGCGGCCTCCGATCTTTCCGTCGCGTTGCCGGCGATCGAAAGCAGATTGCCAAACCTGCCGATGGGATCATGATGCCCTGATTCCCTCCGCAGGTGCCCATGCGTTTGCCGATCAACAAGGGGCCGGACTTCACGCCATCGCAATGGATGGCGGCGGCCAGCGGTTTCGTTGTGTCGGCAGGCGCGGCCCACGTGCTTGCCCTCTCGCGGAATTGGGGGGCCGTGCTGGTTGTCGCCGGATTCTGCGTGCCGCCGGCGGTCGTCGGTTGGCTGCAAGCGAGACGCCGCAGAACGTCCTGATTGGCGGTGCGGCTGTTGTTGGGCCGGTTGCGCGCAGCCTCTCTCATCATTCGAACATGACGCGCATCAACGATGCGCAAGTCGCGTGCCGTCATAATTCCGCAATCCTGCGGCATCGAACCTTTTTGCGGTGTCCGCTTTCTCCGGGGATGGGGGACCGCAACAATGGGGAGCTGGATCATGACGGACAACACGCGCGAAGAAACAGCCCGGCGTAATTTTTTGCTGGAGGCGGCGCACGAGGAGATGGTCAAGTTCGAGCGGAAGGAAAACGAGTTCCGCAAGAAGGATCGGCAGGAGCGTGCCGCCGAGCTCCACCTTCCCCTGGACCGGATCAAGGTCCACTAAAGCATGATCCGGAAAAGTGCGCAGCGGTTTTCCGAAAAGATCATGCTCAAACAGCAACCTAAAGCGCGATGACGACTCATCCCAATCTCGTCGCGCTTTAGCCCGTCAGCACGAATTGGATCTGACCGAAGCGGCGGCAATGGGCGGCAGCGTGCCATACCTCAGGTTGCGCGGAGCCTGACGCCGAAGGCGGTCGCCGGCAGCGACCTATCCTGATCGTTGCGCGGGTTCCCGGCTCGCGCGTCGGGATGCACGCGACCTGGAGGCGGATCAGGCGGCTAAAGGTATCCAAGCACCGCAAATAAGCCATTGATCAAGCAGCGAAATCCCCCGGCAGCCTACTGTGCATGGGGTTGTTTTGCACTTTTTGAAAGACACAGGGCCGCACCCGTGGCGCCACCCGGCACGTGTGCTCCTGGACGCGGCGGGGCCGTCTTCCGGGCGCCGGCCCGCCCTACAGCACCGCCAGCAGCACGAGCCCGATTACCAGCACAACAAAGCCAGCCGCCGTCGCGGCGGCAAATGACCGCTCTACGTTATCCATGATGCCACCCCGTTGCCCGTGCGCCACGTTCCCCCATGGCTTGCACCGGACAAAGGGAATCTCGCCTGCAGGTGTGTCTCCAGTGGTGCGCTCGGGTGGCCAAATTGGGACCGGTGCGGGGCCAGTCTGCGGCCTTGGCGATGCGCTCTCGCAGCCGGTGTCAGGCGCTTGTAAGCCGACTCTCCTAAGCTCGCCGCGCCGGTGGACCAACACCGACCTCCATACCCAGCCGACGACCCCGCTCCCTCCGAGCGGGGTTTTCTGTTTGCGGGGTTGGCCGGCCCCGGACACGATCCGCGTGTCAGGCCGGCGTAAGCCGCGGCGGCTAGGGTCGCTTGGCTATGGTGTTGCAGCCCAGCACCTCAGCCTCCAATAACCTTCAGCCCGCCCGGCTCTCCCCAGGCGGGCTTTTTTCATGCTAGCCGGCCGGTTCACGGAGCCCCCTCCTCCTGCGTCAGACGCAGTGCGAAAGCACGGATCGCGGGCGCCGCGAGCAGCACGACGGGCAGCATCGCGGCCCATGCGATCAGCCACGACACCATCCAGTGCCGAACGAAGAGCATGATGCTTCCCGCGGGAAAGCTGGCGATCCCCGCCGCGATCAGCGAGGTCAGGCCCGACTGGATGACACCGAAGACGAAATGAGAGTAGCGGCGGGGAATGCCGAGCATGATGCGCCCATGTTGCTTGCCGTCATCAAGCCAAGCAAGGCACATGCCGCCGTTCGCATGGAGACGGGCCATCGCCGAAGCCAATGTCCTGCTCCGTGGTTCTCCGGCCAAGAACAGAGTTCCTGGAGTTGCCCGCCTGCATCGCCCAGAGCGGCGCAGCGGCGATGTCCCGCATCGCGCCACCGCAATCTTTCGAATTTTGTCTTCGTTTGTTTCGGGCTGCGTGCGCTTCCGGGATTTCCGTGAGCTATCCAAGACTTATCGGCAAATTTCACTTGCCGCCGGAATATGATGACGCCCAACATGTCTTGCAGTCATCGAAGGTGAATCGTGGAGGTGACCATGAATCACAGGGGCGTCGAGTTCACTGTCGCCAAGACGGCGAGTCCGGGAGTCTGGCAATGGCAGTTCCGCATCGGCGAGAAGATCAAGACGGGCAAGACCGAAACGAAGATCGATCTGTTGGCGATCCGGCGGGTGCAACTGCGCATCGATCGGGAGCTGAAGGCCATAGGACGGAAAACGGCCTGAACCGGCCGGACTGAGATCGGCTGCATCATGGCGCCTTCCGCGGGGCGCCAGCGGCGTAGTCCGTAGCCGCCCGGAATTGATCTGCCCGTGATTTGGGATTGGACTGCGCGCGCCCGGGGCCTTGGGGACGAGGCCATCACGCGATCGGTGCGAGCCATGCCGCTCTATTTCTTTCAAATCCGGAACGGCCGCTATTCCGGCTGCGCCGACCAGGCGACGGAGTTTGCCGATCGCGATTCGGCGTGGAAGGAGATGACCAGCGTCTGTGCCGACATGGCCGCCGGCATCGCCCGCAAGCTCCAGGAAAATTCCGAATGGCACATGGAGTTGCTGGACGAGACCAAGGAGCCGGTGTTCCGGATCCGCATCGTCGCGGAATCCCTCGATTAGCAAGGCCCCTGGATCCAAGCCTCAGATGAAGCCCCGGACCTAGTCCGCGCTGGGCAGTCGTCGCATGGTGAACTCGATGTCACCGCCAGGCAGTTCGCGCCAGGCCTCGACCTCGCTCATATAGCCGGCCTTGGGGTAGCGGGCGAAGAAGGCCTGCGCCCTCGCCCGCGCCGCCGCGCGCGGCAGGGTGAAGGTCTCGCGCAGATAGCCGTCGCCGGTGGTTTCGCCCGGCTTGCCGCCCATCTTGCGCCGGCGCGCCATCCGCTCGGCGAGATCCCGCGGACGATCGGCCATCTCCGTCCTCCTTTACGCAAACACTCCCGAACATGTAGGGAGCGGCGGGATGAAGAGGAGTCCTGTCCGGAGGCGTCTTTGCCGCCTCGGACGGGAGCGAAGGGTCAGTTGGCAGCCGTGCCGTTCTTGGTCTTCTTGGGCGCGCTGGTTGCGGCCGACGCCTTCGGCGCAGCCGGCTGCTTCGGCGGATCGGAGCGCATGCCGCCCCAGGGATCGTTGGCCGCTTTCGCGTCCGGAATCTTCTTCAGCGTTTCCTTGTAGGCCTTCTCACGCTCGGCGTCCGCGGCCTTCTCCTCTGCCGTCTTGCTCGGGGCGTCCTGCATCAAATTGATGTTGGGCATTTGCGCATAGACCGGTCCCGCCAGCACGGCCAGCACCGCCGCCATACGGAAAAGCTTCATCATCTACTCCTTGATCATCCATGGTGACGCGGATCGCCCGCGCCATGTCATCCCCATCAACGGCCCGCTCAGGGCCGCATGGCCGGCTAGAGCCGATCCGATCTGCACGATTTCGGCGCGTGAAGCCAGTCGTCCCAGATTGGTCCGCATCTGGTGCACCCGCCCAGCGCGAGGCCGAGCGCAGCCAAACAAAACACCACGACACATCGACGCAACATCATCCACCCGTACTCAAGCGAGGCATCATATCGGGGGAAGTCGGGCATTTTCAAGCCGACGGGACCGGCGCGAGACAGGGTGACTTTGCCACGCCGATGCGCGCACAATGGCCGAAACATCCGGCAACAATGGAGGAAACGACAGCAATGCCATCGCAGCCAGAAGCCGAGTTCGGCATCACTGAGGCCAGACGCATCCTCGGCGAGGTCTTTGCCCCCTGGGTCCAGGATCTCGGCCTCTCGGTCGAGCGCATCGAGCACGCACAGCCGGCGGATGCGCCGGACTGGCAGCCGGGCGCGCTGCTGCGCATGCCGTTTTCGGAACGGCTGTGCCGGAACGGCGGCGTGGTGTGCGGCCAGGCGCTGATGGCGTTCGCCGACACCGCGATGGTGATCGCGATCTTCGCCGCCAATCGCGGCTATCGCCCGATGACCACGGTCGACCAGACCACGCACTTCATGCGGGCGGTCTCGTCATCGGACGTGCTCGCCGACGCCCGCGTGGTGCGGCTCGGGCGCACCATGAGCTTCGGCCGCGTCACGCTGCTCTCGGCCTCCGACAACAAACCGGTGGCGATGGTGTCGAGCGCGTTTGCAATGCTGCCGGGGTGAACGTCATCCGAAAACAAGGGGAGCCGCGGAAGCGAAAAGCCCGCCGCGGCTCTCGATGACGATCCTATCGAAGCGAGGGACCGAAGCACGATTGCAATTGCGCTTCGGCCGGCGCGCTTCCAAAGTTATTTGCCGAGCACTTCGTCGGCCGCGGTGACGATGCTGACGTTCGGATTCTTTCCGCAATAGGCACCGAACTTCTTGGCGTTCTCGATGAACACGTCGGTGTCGATGATCGCGTTGTCCTCGTCGCCCTTGTACCAGCCGTCCATCCAGGTCAGCACGACCTGGATGTTGTCTTCGCCGCTCTCGAGGAACTGCTTGCAGCTCATGGTCGAGAGGTCCCACTTGACGGCGTGGGCGGGCATCGACGACAGCGAGAGCGCTGCGGCGAACAGAAGCGAAAGCGTGGTCTTCATCAGTATCTCCATCGGCGCGAAACGCCATAAAGGAAAGGCTTGTGGGGAAAGTCGGCGGGAAGTGACGATCCGCTTCAACGTCGTAAACGATGTCTGAAGCGATGCGTAACTAGCGCCAGTATTGAGTTTAGTTCAACGTAATTTCTATGCGTTACTTCACAATCGTCGTCATGGATTAACGGGAATGATCGAGAAGCGCGCGACGCAGCGTCACCGTGTTTTCAAGGGTGGAACGATCACCTTCGAAGGCAGCGGCATCGCTTGTACGGTGCGAAACATGTCGGCAGGCGGCGCGGCGATCGACCTCGAAGGCCCCGCCACATTGCCGCAATCGTTCACGCTGTCGATTTCGCGCGACAATTTCGTGCGGAATTGCCGCGCCGTTTGGCGCAGTGACAAGCGCATCGGTCTCGCCTTCGTGCAATAGCGCGCGCGATGTGAACGGTTGTTCGCACCACGTACACAACGCGGCGTCATGCTTGGTCCATATGACGTCTACGCCGCCATCGCAGGGTAGCGATCTCGAGCGCCATCACCTCGTCGAAGGGCGAGCGGAACGTCAGGCTGCGTTCGGCGAACAGCGGCATCGTCCGGAATTTGAATCGCCGCATCGTCTCGGGCGAGCGCGCCGACAGCAATAGCAGCGCGACGAGGCCAGCGGGATATCGCGGGCGGGTCGGGCTCTATTTCGACTTCTTGGCAGGTTCGCTCGGCCGAGCCCCGCTCCACGGATCGTACTTTTCCTTCGGGTCGGGAATGCGCTCGAGCGCGGCCTTGTACGCCTTCTCGTCGACCTTGGGCTTGTTGTCGGGCTTGGCGTCGTTGGCGTGACGCCTGCTGCCAGCGCCCATCTGCGCCTCGGCCGAGCCAGCCGCCAGCGCCAGCACCGCAGCCGCCATGACCAAAATCCGCATTGGCGCAATCCCCCTATTCCTGGCGATAAAAACCAGCCCCCAATCCCGTAATAGCAAACACCGCGGGTTCCAAGTCTTCAGCAAATCTTGATCGGCCGGGACTCGGCCCGATCGTGTTCGTACCTATCTGTTGGCCCGCGGGGGGACCTTCACGGATGTTGCGGATCATTGCTCATGCGGCGCTTCTTGCCGGCGCGCTCGCGCTCGGTGCCTGCGGCTTTGCCGACAGCCGCGCGCCGGTGCCCGAGTTCATGCGCATGAAGGAGGCCGAGCAGCCGCCGCCCGAGCCGGCCCCCGACGTCAAGCGCGTGGTTCGCGAGCAGATCGACGTCGTCTTCCTCAACACCTCCTATCCGCGCGAGGTGCATGTCGCCCCGCCCCATCGGGAGGTGCGTGGTCCGGGCTGGACAGCCTGCGTCCGCGCGCAACTCACCTCAGCGACGGGGACGGCGCTGGGCAACCAGACCTACATCGTGACGATAGCAGGTGGAAAAGTCGTCGATCGCCGGCGCGCAGAAGCCGACGACATCTGCGGGACCGAGATTTACGAGCCGATGTAGGAACAAATAGCCCGAATGACGGCCCGGTTCCGGGAAAAACCAGCATTGCGGCCGGGAACGATCACGGCCTCCCCTTCTTGTTACCGCCGAGGGCAGCTTCGAGGAGGACATGATGAAGACATTCACGATTGCGCTGTTGGCAGGCGTCGGCGCACTGGCCGCGGCAACCGGCGCCAAGGCTGCGGATATCTACACCACCAGCGAATATGCGAGCCCCGATCTCATTCAGGAGGTCCGGCTCGTCTGCGATGATGCCGGCAATTGCTATCGCACCCGCGGCGGCTCGCGCGTGATCGTGCGCGACTCCTATGCGACCATGCCGCGCGATCGCTATTACGAGCGTCGCACCTATCGGAGCTGGGACGATGGTCCGCGCGCCGGCGTCGGCATCCGCGCGCCCGGCGTCAGCGTGGGTATCGGCGACGACCGCTGGTAATCGTTACAGCCATTAATGAACGGGACCGGACGAGCGACGACTCGCCCGGTCCTGTTCACGTCAGGTTTCGAGCGGATCGGCAGGCGTGACGAAGCGGGTCAGCGACGGCAGGTGGGCGACGAAGCGCGCCAGCACCATGCCGGCAAACATCGCGGCGACGAAGATCACAGCCGACACAGAGCCAAAGCCGATCGCGGTCAGCGCCGGCCCCGGACAGAAGCCCACCAGACCCCAGCCGATGCCGAAGATCGCGGGACCTGCGACGATCCTGAGATCGATGTCGTTACGCGTGGGAAGATAAAATCGGTCGGCGAAGAACGGACGTCCGCGCCTCAGGACGCGGTTGAAGCCGATGAAGGTCACTGCCACCGCACCGGCCATCACGAAGGCCAGGCTCGCATCCCACGTCCCTGCCGGGATGCCGCCGACGTCGAGGAAGTTCAGAACCTTGGCCGGGTCCGACATGCCGGACACGATGAGGCCGACACCGAAGATCAGGCCGATCGCGAATTGGATGAGGATGGCCATCGCAATCAGCTCCAGTGCCGCATCACGAAGACCGTCGCCATGCCGGCCGCCATGAAGGTGATGGTTGCCACCAGCGAGCGCACCGAGAGCCGCGACAGGCCGCAGACGCCATGGCCGGAGGTGCAGCCACTGCCCCACACCGAGCCGAAACCGGTCAGCAATCCGCCGACAATCAAGACGGCCGTCCCGGCCTCGATCGTCTGTACCGGCAGGCCTCCGGTGACGAGCCGCACCAGTACGGGCGCGGCAACGAGACCCGCGACGAAGGCAAGCCGGCCGGCGAACTCGCGGTCCTCGTAGGGCGGAAACAGCCGCGCCGCGATGCCGCTGACGCCGGCGATCCGTCCCGTCGCCCACATCAGCAGAACGGCGGCCAATCCGATCAGCGCTCCACCCAGGAGCGAGGCCGTTGGCGTGAATGCTGTGGCGATCATTGTGATTCTCCAGGTCCAGTGCAATCCTTGCGCATCCATCGATGGAAGCGGCAGCCGGCCGATCCGGATGCTCAACGAGACGTTAATATTACCACTCGAATTGACGCGGCGTCCCAACGGTATTTTCCAATCTTTGCGCTAAGCATGGGCCTCCTGAATGGGGACGACGGGACGTGGTCGACATCGCGCATCAGGCAGCGATCAATCCTGCATCTGCAAGAGATGCCGCGACGGCGCGCGCGCTCGTCCCGCTCACGTCGGTCGAGCCCGGCCAATGGCGTGCGCTCGCTCAGCGCGCGATCGAGCCGAACGGCTATTACCTGCCTGGCTGGGAGCTCGCCGTCAGCGCATCCGCGCGCGGCCGCACGGATGCCTCGGCGCTTGCCGCGTTCGACGGATCTTCGACGCGGCTGATCGGGCTGATGCCGGTGACCTCGCTCTGGCGCGCATGGAAGATCCCCCTGCCCGCACTGGTGAGCGCGCATCCCTATGGCACGCTGTGCAGCCCGTTGATCGACCGCGACGCTCCGATCGAGGCGACCACACGTCTGTTGCAGCAGGCGCGCGAGGCCGGAGCACATGCGCTCGTGCTGAACGATGTCGCGCTCGACGGCGCGGCGATGAATTCGCTGACGCAGGTTCTGGGCCGCGACGGCCTGAAGCCGCGCGTCCTCTCGTCCTACATCCGCGCCAGCCTCGATGCGACACAGGATGGCGAGACGCTGTTACGCGAGGCGCTCGGCGCCAAGAAGCTCAAGGAACTGCGCCGCCTGCGTCATCGCCTCGAAGAGCACGGCCCCGTCGCGTTCGACGTCGCGCGCAGGCCCGACGAGATCGGGCCCGCGCTCGAAACATTCTTGCAGCTCGAAGCCAGCGGCTGGAAGGGCAAGCGCGGTACCGCGCTGGTCCAGCATGCGGGCGATGCGACCTTCATCCGCCGGGCGGTGCCGGCGCTGTCGGAAACCGCGCAATGCGAGATCGTCACCCTGCGCGCCGGCGCGACGCCGGTGGCGGCCGGCATCGTGTTGCGCCATCAGGACCGCGCCTTCTTCTTCAAGCTCGGCATCGACGAGCGCTTTGCGAAATATTCGCCGGGCGTGCAGCTCACGCTCGAGCTCACCCGCCATCTCTGCGCCGATCCCGCCATCGCCAGCGCGGATTCCACGGCCGGCGCCGATCACCCCATGATCAACCCGATCTGGCGCGGGCGTTTCGCGATCGGTGACGTGCTGATTCCGCTGCGGCGGAACGATCCGGTCGTGGCTCTCATTCACGGAGCGCTCGCGGCGCACGGCGCCGCTTACGCGGCGGCGCGCCGTGCAGTGCGCCTCCTCCGTAAATGAGCTAGCTACTCCGCCGCCTGTGCGTTGATCTCCTCGGAGACCTGGCGGATCGCGCGGGCGAGCAGGTTCGGATCCTGCGCGCCGGAGACGGCGTATTTCTGCGCGAACACGTAAGTCGGCACGCCGGAGATGCCCTTCTCGGCGGCCTCCTGCGCGTCGGCCGAAACGCGCGCGACGTCCTCGTCGGTGGCGAGGCGCCTGCGCACGTCCTCGGCATCGAGGCCGACATCGGCGGCCGCCTGCACCAGCACGTTGACGTCGGTGAGATCGCCGCCGTCGCGGAAGTAGAGCTCCATCAGGCGCTGCTTCATCTCGGGCGCCTTGCCGATCGCCTCGGCCCAGAGGATCAGGCGGTGGCAGTCGGTCGTGTTGGGCTGACGCGCCACCAGCTCGGGCCGGTAGATGAGCCCCTCTTCGCTTGCCGCGGCGACGACGCGGCCGGCAATGCCCTTGTAGGCCTCGACCGAGCCGAACTTGGTGGTGAGATAGTCCTCGCGGCTGATGCCCTCGCGCGGCACCCAGGGATTGAGGAAGAAGGGACGGAAATTGAGCTTGACCGGAACATCGGGCACGAGTGCGAGCGCGCTCTCGATCCGGTGCTTGCCAATATAGCACCACGGGCACACCACGTCGGAGACGACGTCGATCTGGAGCGGTTTCAGCGTGCTCATGGGGCCTCCTGGGCTTGCTCTATCGTCCCAACATAAGCCGAACCGCAGGTAGCGCAAGGCGCGGTCACCTGCCGGTCACTTGGAGGCTCCTTGGAGATCATTTGGCGGTCGTCTGGCCGAGAATGCCGCTTTGGCCCGCGAGGCATCAGGCCAGCACAATGCTTACGTCCACATCCTCGCCGCGATCGCGTCGGCGAGCCCGCACTCTGCGAAAAAGATCCATCAGATCGACAATGTGACACCTCGGAGGGCAGGTTCGCTGCGTTTCGGACCTCAACTCGATAGGGTGGAACGAACTTGTTCACGTCACTGTGCAGCATTGTATCAACGAGAGCCACGCCGCGCTGCGACCATGCCAATCAGGCGCCCCTTATGCCAACAGGAGCGCATCGTAGAAGTCATCGATCGTCTTCCACGCGGAAGCATCCAACGCGATCACATTCATTTCAGGCTCCGCCGGCCGCGCGATGCATCTGCCTCAGCCGCTCGGCAGTGCGCTCATCCGCCGGGAAGAAGGTTTCCAGCGCCAGCTCCGACAGGGTGATGTCGACGGGCGTGCCGAACACCATGGTGGTGGAGAAGAAGCTCAATATCTCGCCCCCGTGGCGCAGCTTGAAAGGGATTGCGACATTGTCGCTCGACAGCGGCGCCGACCGGGCCGGAATGGGATAGCTCTTGAGATCGTTGTAGAGCTTGATCAGCTCGGGATCGGCCGTCGCCTCACATTGCCGGTGCAGCCGCTCCAGCAGATGCCCGCACCATTCCGCGAGATTGACAGTGCGCGGCGCCAGCGCCTCGGGATGAAAGGCGAGCCGCAGCACGTTGAAGGGTTGGCCGAGCAGCCGCTGCGGGATGCCGTCGAGCAGCGGCGCCACCATGCGGTTGGCGGAGACCAGGTTCCAATGCCTATCCACCGCGAGCGCAGGATTGGGCTCGTGTGCCTTGAGCACGAGATCGATCGCCTGGCGGGCTGACTTCAAGGCGGGATCCTCCAGCGGGCGCTGCGGGAACGCGGGGGCATAGCCGGCCGCGACCAGCAGCACGTTGCGTTCGCGCAAGGGCACGTCGAGACGCTCGGCAAGCCTCAGCACCATGTCGCGCGAGGGCGCGGCGCGGCCGGTCTCGACGAAGCTCAGATGGCGCGCGGAGATCTCCGCCTCGCCCGCCAGATCGAGCTGGCTCATGCGGCGGCGCTGCCGCCATTCGCGCAAATGGTCGCCGACATGAACCGGCTGGCTGCGTTCGGCATGTGCCGTGGATGCATGTGCGTTCATGATCGAAAATCTAGCATGCGGATTTCGTCGCTTCCATTACCCGCGAGGTAATCGAATTCGCCCTCGCGCCGGCTCATCTTTGATCCAACAGGAGATGACCATGATCGCGCTGCTGCTCTACCGGACCATCGCAGACCACCTCGTGCCCTGGGCCATGGCGTTCGCAACCCGGATGCTGGCGCGCAGCCTCAACATGCCGGAGCCGCTGGTTCATTCGACCGGCGACTATGTCGTCGCGCAGGTCATCGCCTTCGAGCACGGCGTCGGCAGGAGCCTCTGCCCGTTCCGCCTCGCCCGTCTGCTCCGCGCCTGGTGGCGCGGACGGCACTGAGTTTCACCCGAGCCTACCCCAACCATGGAGACCACGATGATCGAAGCATCCACCTTCCTGCGCCGCGCGCTCTTCGCCGACGCCATCTTCAGCGGCGTTGCCGCACTCGGCTTCACCCTCGGCGCCGGCGCGTTCGCCTCGCTGTTCGACCTGCCCGAAGCACTGCTGCGCGAAACCGGCCTGTTCCTGATCGCCTACACCGCACTGGTCGGCTGGCTCGCCTCGCGCGCCGCCATGCCGAAGCCGCTCGTCCTGCTCGTCGTCGTCGGCAATGCGGCCTGGACGGTCGGCAGCATCGCACTGCTGCTTTCAGGCGCGGTGTCGCCGAACCTCGCGGGCGAGCTGATGGTCGTGGCGCAAGCAATCGCCACCGGCGTGTTCGCCGAGCTGCAATATGTGGGGTTGCGGAAGAGCGGGAGCGCGGTGGCGGCGTAAGGCTGCACTCGTCCCCTCACCACCCTCAGTCGTCGCCCGGCTTGACCGGGCGACCCAGCATTCCAGAGGCCGTAGACGTATGCGGACAGGCTGCGGCGTACTGGATGCCCCGGTCAAGCCGGGGCATGACAGCGGAGTTGGACGCTCGACCTGGTGCTAAGCCCGCGCCCGGCCGTTGGTCTTGCCGAGGGCGTGGCCGTTGAGTTTCTTCGTTTTGGCCGCCTTGTTCTTCGGAGTCTTGGCGCCCGCCTTCTCGGCCTTGCGCTCGGCGCGCTCCTTCACCTTGGCGCGTTCGGCCCTCGCCTCGGCGCGCAACTTCTTGCGCTTCTTCTCGCAGGAGGCGCATTTGCAGCCGATCGGCTTCAGATAGGCTTTGAAATAGTCGGTGCCGTAGTCGTAGTTGATCTCGTCGCCCGGCTCGATGTTCCTGATGGCGCGAATGAAGACCTTGCGCTCGCGCGGCCGAACGTCGGACTCGGCGTTGGGCCGGCAGGAATGGTTGATGTAGCGAGCGAGGTTCTTGCGCACCGAGCCGTCGATCGTCCAGCGGCCATTGAGCTCGAACAGATACTTGTTCTCGATCTCGTCATGTTCCGGAATCCGCGAGTCCAGGATCGGTCCGAAATAACGGATGATCCGGGTGCCCTTCTTGATCGGCTTGGTGGCGAAGAGGCCGAGCCCGGTCTTGGAACGGCCGACGCGATAGGGTTTGTGCGAGGATGTGGCTGGCATGATCAGAAAACGAGGACGCGAACGAGGCCGGAGCGGCTTAAAGCGAAGCCGCTCTTCTAGAACGATTCCGCGCCGCTGTCAGGTGTCTGGCGAGACTGTTTGAACCTTGCCCACAATCAAGGCGTCTGATGGAGCAGGTTCCGTTGCATCCAGCACCGATGGTGATCCGTATCGCAACCCTGTCCCTGGCTGCATTGCTCCTGTGCACCGGTCTTCATCGCGTCGGCGCCCAATCGATGGGCAGCACCTACACCTCGACCGCTGCCAGGGATTGCCGCCGGATCGGCAAGCCCAGCGAGCTCGACGGCAGCACGACGCGCATCTGTCCTGGCAAGAATGGCCTCATGGTGCTGATTGCCGAGGACGATCTTCGCGAAATCGTCTCGGTCGGCCGCAATCGCAAGGTTGCGGAAGAGGAACCGGCGGCAAAGGTCTGGTTCGCCCCGTTCAACTCGTCCGAGACCACGGTCGAATGGCGCGCCGCGGGCACACGGCCGTTTGCGATCATCCAGCGCTGGCACATCGCCGACGGCTCCGACCTCGACAAGCAGGGACGGCCGAACACCAAGGCCATGCTGGTCGTGACGCGACTGCCGCCGGGACCGGTCTGCCACGTCGCCTATGTCGACGCCGTCGCCAATCCGAACGCCAATGACCTCGCGCGCAAGGCGGCGGACGAGTTCGCCAGCAGCTTCAGTTGCGGCAAGGATGAGGTGAAGATCATCGGCGCCCGCGGCCGCGCGGTCGAGCTTGCGACGATGCGCTAAAGCAAGATCCGGAAAAGTGCGAAGCGGTTTTCCGAAAAGATCATGCTCAAACAACAACCTAAAGCGCGATGACGATTCATCCCAATCTCATCGCGCTTTAGCCCTTTCCCGGCTGATCAGTGGCCCGGCAGCTTCCCCGTGATGGGCGCCGTCAGCATCGCCTCGAACAGCCGTTCGGCCGTCGTCCCCTCGGGCAGCCGCTCCAGGATGTCCTCGAGCCGTCCGTCGAGCAGAAGCGTGGTGAAGCCATGCACCATTGACCAGGCGCGCGCGATCGCGGCGGCCTGGTCGAGCGTCAGCGCGTCGCTGCTGATCTGCTCCTGCCGCATCGCGCCGATGGCATTGGCAAGTCCGGCGAAGGAGGCTTCGGCCGCCTCGTGCAGCGAGGGTCTGGAATAATCCAGCCGCTCGGTACGGAACATGATGCCGTACATGCCGGGATGGGCCTGCGCATAGGCGACATAGGCTTTGGGCCGCGCCATCGCACAGGCGAGCGGCGTGGTGGCGGCATCGCTGGCCGAGGCCATCGCGGCGTTGAACTGTCGGAAGCCGACCGCCGCGAGCTCGCTGAGCAGACCGGTGAGATCGCCGAAATGATGCGTCGGCGCCGCGTGGGATACCCCCGCTTCGCGGGCCACCGCGCGCAACGTCAGGCCGGCAAGCCCGTCGCGCTCCAGCACCCGCTCGGCGGCTTCGAGCAGCGCCTCGCGCAGCGCACCGTGATGATAGGGTGCCTCGGCTTTCGCGGTCGCCGGGCGACGCGCGGAGCGGGTCTGCTCGCTCGCTGCCGTTGAGGTCTTTTTCGGAGTGCGCGCAAGACGCACCGCTTCGGTCTTTGTTTCGCTCTTGCCCATGGACCCAAGCTATATGACGCAATATTGACAGTGTAAAGATTTCGCTTGACTGACGGCGCGATTGGCCTTATTTGATCTTTACGCTGTAAAGATAGGGAGAATGGCCGTGCAGCATGACGCCATCGCCGAGCGCCGCAACAACATCGCGCCGATCCCGTTCGAGGCCGACGCGCCGTTCCTCAGGGTCATCGGCGAACTGCCGCGCGAGCTGAACGGCACGCTCTACCGCAACGGCCCCAATCCGCAGTTCGAAGCTCCCGGCGCGCACTGGTTCGTCGGCGACGGCATGCTGCACGCTTTCCATATCGAGAACGGCCGCGCCAGCTACCGCAACCGCTGGGTCCGCACACCGAAATGGCTCGCCGAGCACGATGCCGGCCGCGCCTTGTTCGGCGGCTTCGGCCGCAAGCTGCCGGATGCACCGGCTGATCTCACCGACGGTGGCGTCGCCAACACCAACATCATCTTCCATGCCGGCAAGCTGCTCGCGCTGGAGGAAGCGCACCTGCCGACCGAGATCGAGCCTGGCACGCTCGCGACGCGCGGCTACCACAACTATCAGGGCCGCATCGCCGGGAGCTTCACCGCGCATCCGAAGATCGATCCCGCGACCGGCGAGCTCGTCTTCTTCGGCTACAACGCCGCAGGACCGCTGACGCCCGCCCTCTCCTACGGCTCGATCGATGCCTCCGGCAAGGCGACGCGCTTCGAACGCTTCGAGGCGCCCTATGCCAGCATGGTGCACGATTTCATCGTCACCGAGAACCACGTGCTGTTTCCGATCCTGCCGATCACCGGCAGCATGGAGCGCGCGATGAGCGGCAAGCCGCCCTATGCCTGGGAGCCGGACAAGGGCGCCTATGTCGGCGTGATGAAGCGCAACGGCACCGCCAAGGACATCGTCTGGTTCCGTGCAGAGGCCTGCTACGTCTTCCACGTCATGAATGCGTGGGAGGATGGCAACCGCATCATCGCCGACGTCATGCAGTTCGAGGAAGCGCCGCTGTTTCCGCATCCGGACGGACGGCCGACGGATCCGGAGAAGTCGCGCGCCCGCCACTGCCGCTGGACGTTCGATCTCTCGGGTAATACCGACCGCTTCCAGCAGACTTATCTCGACGATCTCACCGGCGAATTCCCCCGCATCGACGATCGCCGTGCCGGGCTGAAGAGCCGCCACGGCTGGTACGCCTGCGCCAATCCGAGGCTGCCGATGTTCGGCGCGCTGTCGGGCATCGTCCATGTCGACGGCAACGGCCGGAGGCTCGGTCATTACCTGCTGCCGACCGGCGACACCATCTCCGAGCCCGTGTTCGTCGAACGATCCAAGGATGCGCCTGAAGGCGACGGCTGGCTGCTCGCCGTGGTCTGGCGCGCGCGGGAGAACCGCAGCGACCTCGCCGTGTTCAACGCCACCGATGTCGAGGCAGGGCCCGTCGCGCTGGTGCAACTCGGCCATCGCGTGCCGGATGGCTTTCACGGCAATTGGGTGGGGGCGGCGTAGCTGCCGTCATTCCAGGCCGCGACGAAGTCGCGCTCGGGAATGACATCGGCAATCTCACCAGAGAGGTCTCTCATGCACATGCCCTCGATCACCGCGGACTGCCTCGCCGTCCTCGCCCTGACCTGCGCCGCGCTTACACCGCGGGTGATCCAACTGCGGCAGAGCGGGCAGCCCATCTTCAACGGCGGCATCCTGCTATTCGCCGGCTTTCTGATCGCCTGCACGCTGCCGATTCTCTCCCGCCTGCCCTGGGCCGAAATCGCCGAAGAAGCATCCGAGCAGGCGACTGCTGCAATTCAGCTTTTGCAGGCCGCCTACATCATTTTGACACTGTAAAGATTTCGCTTGACCCGGCATCGCGACTGGACTACCGATCTTTACATCGTAAAGATTGGCCTGACCGAGGCGGCCCATGACGCTTTTCCTGATCCTTGCCCCCTACGGCGTCTACACGTTCCTGATGCTGGTGACGTCGGCCACTATCAGCGTGTTCGCGGCCTCCGCGATCTGCCTTTCCACCGTCGCGCTCGATGTCGTGCGCGGCCGCTCGGTGAAGATCTTGGCCGTGGGATCGGCGATCGTGTTCGCCGCGATCGGTCTTTATCTCGCACTGGCCGCCCCGGCGCTGGGCACGCTCGGCGTCAAGCTGTCGGTCGATATCGGCATCTTCGTCATCTCGCTCGGCTCGATGCTGGTCCGCCATCCCTTCACGCTGCAATATGCGCTTGAATCGGTCCCGGCCGAGACCGCGGCGATGCCCGGTTTCCTCCATGCGAACTACATCATCACCGGAGCCTGGACCGCGGCCGCGCTGTTGATGGCGGCGGCCAATCTCGTGCTGCTCTACATCCCCGGCCTGCCGCTGTGGTCGAGCCTTGCCGTCGCCTTCGCCGCCCGCAACAGCGCGCTTTACTTCACAAAGTGGTACCCCGAGTAT
Organism: Bradyrhizobium cajani; assembly: GCF_009759665.1. Taxonomy (GTDB): domain Bacteria; phylum Pseudomonadota; class Alphaproteobacteria; order Rhizobiales; family Xanthobacteraceae; genus Bradyrhizobium; species Bradyrhizobium cajani. The sequence continues at coordinate 48,449 of NZ_WQNE01000028.1, read as the reverse complement.
CGCCAGATCAAGTACGGTACGCCGGCCGACGCACTGCCCCACCCACATTGAAGACAGGACAGACGATGAAAGACGTATTCCGCCGGCTCGTCTCCGACTTCCTCTCCACCATCGTCTTCCTGGTGATCTACCTCGCGACCGACAACGTCATCCTCGCGACCGCAGTCGCCATCCTCGGCGCCATCGGCCAGGTGGTCTGGGCACGGATCAAGGGCCATCCCCTGGGCTACATGACCTGGGCAAGCCTCGGCCTCGTCATCGTGCTCGGCGGCGCGACGCTGCTCACCCACGACCCGCGCTTCGTGCTGGCAAAGCCGGCGATCGGACATGTCGCGATCGGCTTCATCATGCTCAAGCGCGGCTGGATGCTGCGATATCTGCCGCCGGTCGTGACCGAAACGATTCCGGAATACGTCACCGTCGCGGGCTATGCCTGGGCCGCGCTGATGTTCGTGCTCGCCGCGGGGACCGTCGCCGTCGCCATGACCGGAGACATGAAGCTGTGGGCCTTCTATATTTCGGTGGTCCTGGTCGGCGCGAAGATCGCCGCATTTGCCATTCAGTACGTTGCCTTCCGCCTTCTCGTCGGCAGCCGCATGCGCGCTGCCGCCCGCGCCTAAAGCGCGATGTGACCGCGCTTTACGTTGCTGATTGAGCATGAACTTTTTCGGAAAACCGCGACACACTTTGCGCTAACGCGGCCCTCCGGGTCCGGATCATGTTTCCATGCCTCCAATGCAGGGTTAGGCAGGCGCGCCGAGTTGGGTTATAGGCTCGCCACAGGACTGGCCGCGGATCGTCGCGGCCCGCCGGGATTTTGTTCGGGAGACGGGAATGGCCGTAGACGGCAACTGGAATCTGACCATGACGACGCCGATGGGCGAGCGCCAGGCGACGCTGAGCCTCAAGGCTGCCGACGGCGCGCTCACGGGCACGCAGGGTGCGGAAGGTAATACCGCCGAGATTTTCGACGGCACCGTCTCCGGCGACAACGTCTCCTGGAAGGTCTCGATCACCAACCCGATGCCGCTCACGCTCGAATTCACCGGCACCGTCGCCGGCGACAGCATCAGCGGCGAGATGGGCATCGGCCCGATGGGCAGCTTCCCGTTCACGGGCGCGCGGGCGTAAGGCCGCACTGCGAACCGTGCGCACACTCCGTCTCATCGCGGCAACGATCCTGTGTGTCGCGACGCAAGCGACGCGCGCGGATGACATCGAACCGGCGTGGCGAGCAAGCGCGCTCGCCCTGGTGCCGGCGGGCTATGTCGCCGGCACCGCTTATCGAACCGATGGTTCGACGGGCTATCTTGCCGTCTATCCGGCGACATCGAACGATCCGAAGACTCCGGCAAGCGTGTTCGCGGCGCGTCAGGCCCTTGTGCTCACGCTGACGCCGGATGCAACGCGCGCCGTATCGGCGGAGTTGAAGCCGCGCACCGATCCCGATCCGAACAACGACGACACCGATTTCGCAAAGCTGCACGCCGATCTCGCCGCCAGGCGCGCGACGCTGCCCGAGGGCACCGAGCCCTGCGATCTCGGCGCCTGGTCCATCGACAAGGATCCGAACGGACTCAATGTGCGCGCCGAGCCCTCGGTGAAGGCGCGCGTGCTCGGCACCCTGCCGCCGCCCTATCGGCTCAAGCTCGGCGGCGCCGAGAACACGCCCGACGGCGGCTGGCTCACCGAATTCCGCATCATCGGCTTCAAGGACGGCTGGTTTCTGATCGAAGGCGTCAAGCCGCCGGGCAAGGACTACGAGGACGAGAAGAGATATCCGCGCAATGCGCCAAAGCCCTTTGCCGGGCGCGGCTGGGTCGCGGCCAACAAGGTCGGCGCGAACTACGCCAATGGCTACGCACGCGCAGGCGGGTTGTTCCAGGCGCCCTTCGTCGATGCCAGATGGATGCCGGCGCAGCGCGAGCTCGGCGGCCCGATCGACGCCGACGGCGGGCCGAAGCGCCTTCTCGCCTGCAGCGGATATTGGGGCCTCGTCGAGAGCCATGACGGCGTCCGCGGCTGGTGGCGCGCGCTGTGCTCCAACCAGGTCACGAATTGCAGCTGAGGCGGTGCGGCCGCATCACCAGGTGATCACATAGGTCCCGAAATACGGACTGTCGCCGGGCAGAACGTTCTTGGTGCCGTAAGCATTCTGCAACGCCGGAATGTCGGCGTGCACCGACACGCCTCTGCCACTCCAGCCGAACTCGCCGCCGCTGGCGCTGAACTCTTCCGTTGCCGTCACCAGGCTGGAGTCCTTCACCGCATGGATCTGCATGCGGCCCTCCTGGGCTGCCTTGAGCTCATCCTGGTACCCGACAATGTTTTTCTTGATGAGCTCTGCCTCCGCCGGACTGACCGTTGAAAGCTGGTCCTGCATGCGCGCAATGGACTCCGGATAGGTGTCGATCACGAACTTGACGCGATCCGACAGCGCCTGTTCGATCGTCTTGGGCATTGCGTCGTACAGGCCCTGCAAGGTGCGAACCACGCCGTAGATGTTCTGCTCGCTCTTGCTGAGGCTCGCATATTGCGCCTCGTCGAGTGCGGGAAGCTCAGCGAGCTTGCCGTCACGAACGAGTGCGCGAACCTGATCGTCCGCATGGCCCTGGGCCGCATTCTGGAAGATGCTCGATTTGGCCATCGCCTTGATGGCGGCGATCGCGTTGCCGCCATCCGGCAGCGCGCCCGACGCTGAATAGGTCAGCAGGGCGCTCGCCCCGCCGGTTGCGCCCGATGCGGCAAAACCGTCAGAGGCGGAGGCTGCGCGCGACGAGCCAGCCGACGTCTCCGACCGGGCACCGCCCGATGAACTCGACAATATCTGGAGCGCAATGAGCTCGGATTGAACAAAGGCCGCCGCACCTACACGCATCGGTTGCTCCGCTTTTGCTTACATGCAATAGGAGCACCCGAGCTGGTTAACGTTCGGTAAAGTCAGCGCAACCCAAGGCAGCAATCGGCTCGAACCGCCGCGCGTCATTGCGTCCTACCCGACGCCAGGACGGCGCCGGGCCGGATATGCCCTGCCAACCGCTGTAGCTCGCCCTTGCCGGAACCGGCGGAGGGCCTAGCCCAGGTTCAACTCCTTGAAGAAGTCGTTGCCCTTGTCGTCGATGATGATGAACGCCGGGAAGTCGACGACCTCGATGCGCCAGATCGCTTCCATGCCGAGCTCGGGATATTCGAGCACCTCGACCTTCTTGATGCAGTGCTCGGCGAGGTTCGCCGCGGCGCCGCCGATCGAGCCGAGATAGAAGCCGCCATACTTCTTGCAGGCCTCGCGCACGGCAGGCGCCCGGTTGCCCTTGGCCACCATCACCATCGAGCCGCCGGCGGCCTGGAACTGGTCGACGAAGGAATCCATGCGGCCCGCCGTGGTCGGTCCGAACGCGCCGGAAGCGTAGCCTTCGGGCGTCTTGGCGGGGCCGGCGTAGTAGACCGGATGGTTCTTGAAGTAGTCCGGCAGCGGCTCGCCCTTCTCCAGGCGCTCGCGCAGCTTCGCATGCGCGGAGTCGCGCGCGACGATCATGGTGCCCGTCATCGAGACCCGCGTCTTGATCGGATACTTCGAGAACGTCGCCAGGATATCCTTCATCGGCTGGTTGAGATCGATCTTGACGACCTCGCCGCCGAGCGACTGCTCGACCTGCGGCAGGTATTGCGCCGGGTTGTGCTCGAGCTCTTCGAGATAGACGCCGTCTTTGGTGATCTTGCCGAGCACCTGGCGATCGGCCGAGCACGACACGCCAAGTCCGATCGGAAGAGAAGCACCGTGACGCGGCATGCGGATCACGCGCACGTCGTGGCAGAAATACTTTCCGCCGAACTGCGCGCCCACGCCCAGGCTTTGCGTCATCTTGTGGATTTCCTTCTCCATCTCGACGTCGCGGAAGGCGTTGCCGTCGGGCGAGCCGTGGGTCGGCAGCGCATCGAGATAGCGGGCCGAAGCGAGCTTGACCGTCTTCATGCAGAGCTCGGCCGAGGTGCCGCCGATCACGATGGCGAGGTGATAGGGCGGGCACGCCGCCGTGCCCAGCGTCAGGATCTTCTCCTTGAGGAACGCGAGCAGCCGGTCCTTGGTCAGCACCGAGGGCGTGGCCTGGAACAGGAAGCTCTTGTTGGCGCTGCCGCCGCCCTTCGCCATGAACATGAACTTGTAGGCGTCGTCGCCCTCGGCGTAGATCTCGCACTGCGCCGGCATGTTGTTGGCGGTGTTCTTCTCCTCGTACATCGACAGCGGTGCAACCTGCGAGTAGCGCAAATTGCGGCGCAGGTAAGCATCGCGCGCGCCTTCAGACAGCGCGGCCTCGTCGTCGCCGTCGGTGATGATGTTGCAGCCCTTCTTGCCCATGATGATCGCGGTGCCGGTGTCCTGGCACATCGGCAGCACGCCGCCAGCGGCGATGTTGGCGTTCTTGAGGAAATCAAGCGCGACGAACTTGTCGTTGGGGCTCGCCTCGCCGTCCTCGAGGATCGCGCGGAGCTGCTTCAGGTGGCCCGGGCGCAGATAATGGTTGATGTCGCCGAACGCCGCCTCCGACAGCGCCCGCAGCGCCTCGCGCGACACCACCAGCATGTCCTTCCCCAGGACCTTCTCGACCCGGACGCCGTCGGACGAAATCTTCTTGTAAGGCGTCTCGTCCTTGCCCAGCGGGAACAGCGGGGTGTGCTTGTAAGGCGGAACGGGTTTTGACGGGTCGGGAAAGGCGGTGGGAGCGTTCATGGGGCGAATCTCGGGGTTTTGGAGCCCTCGCGGGCCTCTCAGCATAGAACCGTTCTAAGCGTATTTTTGGGGGAAAAGAAAGGGAGCGATGCGCATAGGAGCCCGCGTTCGGGCATTGGCAGAGCACGTGGAAATGCCGGCGGCCGCCCTTGCGCTACGCCCCCACCGACGCTTCAATGCGCCCCCATAAGGGGCTTTTTATCATGACATTGAACTTGAACGTCCGCGGCGCGATCCTGGTCGCCGCCGCCATCACCGGCCTTGTGACCCTCGCCTCGCCCGCCCGCGCCGATCGCTGCGATGACAGCGCCAAGGAGCTGGCGAACCAGGTCGACCGCCTCAAAGTGAATTTCCGGGCCGCCAACGTCGTGTACCTGACGCACCCGGCAGCCAAGGAATTGTCCGTGGGTTGCCGTGGCGACAAATATTCCATCGAGCTCTATGCCAAGGGCGATCGCAAGCCCTCGCCGGAGTTCTTTGCACTGGTCGGGTCGATGGCGGCGATCGTCTTCACCGTGACCAAGGACGACACCACGACGGGCGCCACACGCTGCCTGAAGCGGATGGGACTGTTGCGCGGCGACAAGATCAGCATGCGCTACCGCCGCCTCAACATGGAATGCACGCGCACCAAGACGGACGCATCCATCGCGATCACGCGCGGCAAGGACGAGTAGACGGGGCGCATCTCGCTCTTGCTGCTGACGCGGATGTTCTGCGACGCAGCGGCCACATATTCCGTCATTGCGAGCCACCGGGTCCGCGCGAAGCGCGGCCCGATGACAGGCTCCGCGAAGCAATCCAGAATCCCTCCGCGGAGACAGACTGGATTGCTTCGTCGCAAGGGCTCCTCGCAATGACGAGGAGAGGTCTCGTCATCTCTCCGACACGCTGCGATGAGGCACGAGAACAGCACCCACACCGCACCCGATCCCTCGCATTTTAACGATTGCCTTGAAGGAAATTTCGCTCCTTGCGGGGCAGGCTCAATTGTTTCCATGTGTGAGGATTTGCGGATGAAGGTTTCTACCGTTGCGCCGCCGCCGATCGCGATCGTGGTACCGAACTACGACACGACCAAGCAGCAGGACGATCAGACCAAGACCACCGATACCGACCCGACCTATAAGCCGCAGCCGCCCGCGCCGCTGCCGCCGGGACAGGGCACGCGGATCGATCAGCTCGCCTGATCAGGCCGCGGCAGGATGAAACGCCCGATCCGGTCGATCGGGCTTTTTGCGCGTCCGGCCGCATCTTTGCCGGATAGCGGGACCACGATCGTGCGGCAGTTGAGCCGGAACTCTGCGCATGATCGCAAGACTGCTGTTGCAGAACACGATCTTCGTCGTCGGAATGGGCGCGCTGCTGTTCGCGTCCGCCGGAACACTGCACTGGCCGTCGGCCTGGGTGCTCCTCGTCACATCCGCCCTGCTCGGACCGCTCTGCGGCTGGTGGCTCTACCGGATCGATCCGGCGCTGCTCGCCGAGCGTCTGCGGCCGGTCCTGCAACGGGATCAGCCCGCCGCGGACAAACTGTTCATGACCGTCTTCATCGTCGCCATGCTGGCCTGGCTGGCGCTGATAGGCATCGACCGGCGCCTTCAAGCCTCCGACATCCCGGCTGGGTTGCAGGCGCTCGGTCTCGTGCTGTTCCTGGCCTCGACACTGTTCACGATGTGGGTCTTCCGCGAGAACTCGTTCGCCGCGCCGGTGGTGAAGCTGCAAGCCGAGCGCGCGCAGCACGTGATCTCGACGGGACCCTACGCGCATGTCCGCCATCCCATGTATAGCGGGATGATCCTGTTCTTTACCGGCGTGCCTTTGCTGCTGGGCTCATGGTGGGGACTGGCGATGGTGCCGCTGTTCCTCGTCCTGTTCGCGGTCCGCATCGGCATCGAGGAGCGCACGCTGCGCGAGGGCCTGCCGGGCTATGCCGACTATGCGGCGCGGGTGCGCTACCGTCTGCTGCCGGGCGTCTGGTGAGCGCGCGCTTCACGCTCCCGAACAATGCGGCGACACGCCTCGCGGAAAACGCTTTAGCCATCCAACTCGCGATAGCGGCGGAAGATGCCCTGCTCGTTGAAGGGAATGCGACGCTCGCTCGCCAGATAGGCCTTGATGTTCGGCCGCGCGGCGATGCGCTCATGCAGGCCGACAAGGCTCGGGATGTCCGTCTCGAACGCCTTCATGCGCTTGGGGAAAGCATAACGCAGTCCGTCGACGATCTGGAATAGCGAGAGATCGACGTAAGTCAGTCTGCGACCGGTGACATAGGTGCCGCCACTGTCGGCGAGAATCTGCTCGAAATAGCCGAGATATTTCGGCACGCGTTCGCTCCAGAAGTCGGCCGTGCGCTTCTTCGCCGGCGGCTTCTGATCCTCATAATAGAGCGAGGGGCCGAGCGGATGATGGGTGTCGTGGATCTCGACGACGAGGTCGGTGATCGTGAGCTGAAGCTGATGCACCCAGAGCCTGCCGCCTTCGGTCTTCGGCGCGAGAGCGTGGCGGGCGCCAAGAAAGAGCAGGATGTTCGCGGTCTGGCCGATGACGAGCTTGCCGGCTTTCAGGAACGGGGGCGCAAAGGGCGGTGTGCCCTTGTGCCCGTCCATCATCTTCATCATCGCGCTGGTGCCGCGCGGACCGCGCGCGACGTCGACGTAGGCCGCTCCCGCCTCCTCGAGCGCCAGCCGCACATATTCGCCACGCCCCTGGATCTCGGGCCAGTAATAGAGCTCGTATTTCATGGGAGAGGTCCGTGAGCGTGGGAGCGAGGCGACCAATGTAACACGCGGCCGAAAGTTCCGTCAGAGCGAGACGGAACCGTGTCACAACGTCATTGCGAGCGAAGCGAAGCAATCCAGACTGCCGCCGCGGAAAGACTCTGGATTGCTTCGCTTCGCTCGCAATGACGCGTGGAGAGAGCTCAGTCTCAATTCGCCGCGAAACAATAGAGCAGGCCGTCGCCGCCGGTGCTCTTCAGATCCGCCTGCGAGCAGCCGCCGTCCGGACCGCGCGAGGGGTGAGAGCTGTTCCAGGATTTCGACGGCTCGTCGTCGCGCAGACCCCGGCGATCGAAATGGCCGACCATCGCGGCGCCCTGCGTGCTCGACGTCCAGTTCTTGCAGGTGCGATCGTCCGGACCGGCAAACGCGGTGCCGTCCGGTTGCGATCCCGTGAGGATGTCATGCCGGTTCGGCTGGTCGCCGGCACCATTGACCCCCTCGCCCTTTTCGCTGAGCGCGGTCTGCTTGGTGAGATTGTTGGACGCGCCGTGCAGGTCGGCGACGTCCTTGGCGATCACCGCGCCCTTGGCGTTCTGCCACGGTCCCTTGCCGATGCGGTCTCGGGCATTGACGGCCGGCTTGCCGTCGGCGGCCTGCGTCGAGAGATAGGCGCGCCAGGTCTTGGCACCGGCACCGCCGGCTTGCGCAAGCTTCTGGCATTGCGCATCGGCACCCTCCAGGCCGCCGAGATCGGCGCCCTTGCCAGGGCCGCTGGAGGTCACGAAGAACGTCATGTCGGCCGACTGCGCTTGCGCCGATGGTGCCGCAAGCAAGGCCATTCCAAATCCAGCCATGGCGAGCGCGAGGCCTGGAACCGTTACGGATCTCTCGATGCGGATCATCCTGTCCTCCCAGTTGTGTTTGTCGTTGGCCGCCTGATTTCAACCCGACGCGCGCCCGCTTATTCCGATGCCGCGATGCGAGACGCCCCCAAAAGAAAAGGGCGCCGTGCAACAAGCACGACGCCCCGGTTTCTCATGTCGCCTGCGATCAGTTGGTCTGCTGGATCGCCGACAGTTCCCAGCTGCCGCCCGGGCGGCGGGCGAAGGTCCAGATCTCAGTTGCCTCACCCGGCTGCTCGCTCCCGGCGACGACCGTGCCGGTGTTGCGATCCACCGTCTTGTCGGTGAGCGCGAAGCGCAGCGCCACCGTGGCGTACTCGGTCTCGCCTTCGCGCCAGGCTTCCGCGAGGTCGCCCTGCAACAGCTTCACATTCGTGACCTTGTTCACGACGTTGCGTGCACGGTTCTGGCCAAGGTCCTGCTCGAAATAGGAGACCATCTCCGGCGTCGCGAGCGTGTGCAGCTTGGCCACGTCCTCGTTCGACCACGCGGACTGAACCTCGCCGAGCAGACGCTCGAACGCCTCATAGTCGTCCGGCTTGATCTCGAGCGGCGCATTGTTGGCGCCGAAGCCAAAGCCGCCACCGAGGCCACTGCGATAGTTCGTCTGCGGTCCCGGACCGGCACCGGCGTCAGCGCTGGCATTGGCGTATGCCGCCTGCGGCGTGTGGCGGCGCTGCCACCACGACATCGCCAGCCGCACCACCAGCACCACGAGCGCGATCTGGATGATCAGGCCAATGATCGAGGACAGGCCACCGAGACCGCCGAACAGGCCGCCGCCGAACAGCATGCCGAGCAGGCCTGCGCCGAGGAAGCCGGCCGCCAAGCCGCCCATGAAGCCGCCGGCGCGGCCAAACAGGCCGCCGCGCGCAGGCGCGGCCGCGGCCGAATTCATGCCCGCGCCCGGCTGGGTGTAGGTGCGGTTGAACTGCGAGGTCGAGCCCGGCGCGGTCGTGGTCGAGGGCGGAGCCGAATAGGTCCGCGAGCCGCGTGAACCCGACGACATGCCGCCGCCGACGCGCGCGTCGGCTGACGAGATCGCGAGCGCGGTCGGCAGCGCAAGCGCCAGCACGACGGCGATCGTCTTGAAGAGACTGCGAGAGCGTTGCGAGAAATTCATGTGCGTTTCCCAAATCCCCGGCATGGGGACGTGCCCTAAGATGGGCAGACTTCCCGAAAAGTGAAGACGGTTTCGGGACTTCTGGCTGCGGCCCTCAGTCGCGGGGATGTGGCAAAAGCCCATATTTGCCCGGGGTTTGGCCGGACGCGCGGGGGAGCCGTGGTTGCTGGTTACCGGCGGGTTTACGACGGGAATTCCGCTTTTTCCTCGTCATTGGGGCACACTCTCTCACCACCGTCATTGCGAGTAGCCCTTGCGACGAAGCAATCCAGACTGCTTCTGCGGGAAACCTCTGGATTGCTTCGCTGCGCTCGCAATGACGGAGAATGGAGGAACAGCACACCGCCCCTAACCTCACCCCGCCTTCGTCATCGTCTCCTTCACCGCCGCCACGAGCTGGCTGAGCGTGAACGGCTTTGGCAGGAAGTCGAACTGCTGGCCTTCGGGGAGGCTCTTCTCGAAGGCGTCCTCGGCGTAGCCGGAGACGAAGATGAACTTGATGTCGGGATTCTTCTCGCGCATCGCCTTCAGAAGCGTCGGGCCGTCCATCTCCGGCATCACGACGTCGGAGACGACGAGATCGATCGCGCCGCCCTGCTCCTCCAGCATCTCCATCGCCTCGACGCCGTTCTCGGCCTCGACCACGGTGTAGCCGCGCGAGCGCAGGCCGCGCGCATTGAGCGCGCGCAGGCCCTCTTCGTCTTCGACCAGCAGGATGGTGCCCTGCCCGGTGAGATCGGTGCGCGGCTTGGCCTCCGCCGCAGGCGCGGCATCCTTCGCGGCGCCATTCGTTGGGCTGACCGGCACCGCAGGCTGCTCGACCTGCGCTTCGACCTCGGCATGGTGGCGCGGGAGGAAGATGTGGAACGAGGTGCCCTGCCCCGGCTCGGAATCGACGTAGATGAAGCCGCCGGTCTGCTTGACGATGCCGTAGACGGTGGACAGTCCGAGGCCGGTGCCCTTGCCGACCTCCTTGGTCGAGAAGAACGGCTCGAAGATCTTGTCGCGGATATCGGCAGGGATGCCGGTGCCGGTATCGGCGACCTCGATCCGCACATATTCGGCCGCCGGCATGCCCTTGTAAGCGAGCTTGCCCGCTTCGTCGCTGCTGACATTGGCGGTGCGGATGATCAGCTTGCCGCCGTCGGGCATGGCGTCGCGCGCATTCACCGCGAGATTGACGATCACCTGCTCGAACTGGGAGACGTCGACCTTCACCGGCCAGAGGTCGCGGCCGTGGATGAGGTCCAGCTTGACCTTCTCGCCGATCAGCCGGCGCAGCAGCATGGTGAGATCGGAGAGCGCATCGCCGAGATCGAGCACCTGCGGCCGCAGCGTCTGCCGCCGCGAGAACGCCAGCAGCTGCCGCACCAGCGTCGCGGCGCGCGTCGCGTTCTGCTTGATCTGCATGATGTCCTGGAACGACGGATCGGTCGGCTTGTGCGCGTTCAGCAGGAAGTCGTTCGCCATCATGATGGCGGAGAGCACGTTGTTGAAGTCGTGGGCGATGCCGCCGGCGAGCTGGCCGACCGTCTCCATCTTCTGCGACTGGTTGATCTGGTTCTCCAGCGCGCGCCGCTCGGTGGTCTCGAGCATGTGCACGATGGCCGCTTCCGCCTCGTTCTCGGCCGCATCGACCGGCGTGACGAAGAACTGGCCCCAGCGCTCCTTGGTGCCTTCCAGCGCGACCTCGACCGGCGCGACGTCGGCCTGGCCGTCGGCTGCCTGGTTGATGGCCGCGATCAGGAGGTGCCGGTCGCGCGAATTGACCGCGCGGAAGATCGACTTAGAGGCGCTGTCGAGCCCCAGGGCCTGTCCGAGCTTGGCGTAGCGCGCATTGGCGCGCACGACGTTGCCGCCGCGATCGACGGTCGCGATCGCCATCGGCGTGTGGTCGAAGAAGCGCATGAAGCGCACTTCGGCGGCGCGGTCGGGATCGCTGCGCTCGTCGCGGGCACGGCTGATGACGAGCGTGCGCGACGGTCCCGGAGCGCCGTCGGCTCCGAAGGCGAGCTTGTGATAGAGCCGCACCGGCATGGTCTTGCCGGTGCGCATGCGCAGGTCGATGTCGAAGACCTCGGTCTTCACCTCGCCCGGCACCGCCACGATCGCGGTGAGCAGCGAAGCGCCGTCGCCGGAGACGATGTCAGTGAGCTTCAACCCGCCCGAGCCGATCTCGGCGAGGTCGTAATCGAGCCAGTTCGCCAGCGTCGCGTTGACATAAGCGAGCTCCCCGACCGGGTTGACCGAGAAGAAGCCGCAAGGCGCGTGGTCGAGATATTCGATCGCGTGCTGGAGCTCCTGGAACACGTCCTCCTGGCGCTCGCGGTCGCGCGTGATGTCGGCGATCGACCACACGGCATATTTCGCCTCGCGCTTGCCGGTACCGAGCGGGCGCACCCGCATGCGCAGCCAGCGGCCATGGCTGCCGTCCTGGCCGGAGATGCGCACCTCCTCCTGCTGCCGCTTGCCTTCACGCGCGGCCTTGAGCAGGCGGAACACGGCTTCGGAGACGTCGGGATTGCCGATGAAGACGCGCTCGACGGGCCGCACGTCCTGCAGGCCGGAGGCGCCGGTCAGGGTCAGATAGGCGGCATTGGAATAGACCACGTGGCCACGCGGATCGGTGACCGCGAGCCCATCGAAAGCGTGATCGGAGATACGGGCGATGATGGGATCATCGAGATTGCGGTCGGCGAAGCGGATGATGCCGGCGGCAAAGGCGAACAGGTTGAACAGGCCGACCATCGCCAGCACGGCGAGGGTGCCCAGGATATAGGGCTGCGCCTGTGCGCGCCCGAGCGTCATCAGCCCGACGGCGACGGCGACGAGGCCGGCGGCCACCAGCAGAACCAGCGCGATACTGCCCGAGCGCGGCGACGGCTCGTGCGCCGTAACGGGCTCGCGTGTGAGGTCGTGGTCGGTCTCGACGGTCATCTCAAGCTGGCGCAGCCTGTCGGCAGAGAATCAACGCGCTACGGGGCGCGTGGGGTCCTCCCTGCCTGAATCGGACCCGCAGGCGCAAGGGCAGCAAGGGCGAAAGGTACGCTGATTCCCAGATTACGGCCATTTCCGGTACTTTTCGGGTATTTTATCCCCGCCCGGCGCCAAATCCGCGCTTCAGCCGCATGACGTAGCCGATGACTTCGGCAACCGCATGGTAGTGCTCGGTCGGGATTTCCTGGTCGATATCGACGGTGGCGTAGAGCGCCCGGGCCAACGGAACGTTCTCGACGATGGGGATATCGTGCTCGCGCGCGATCTCCCTGATCTTGAAAGCGAGATTGTCGACGCCCTTGGCGACGCAAATCGGCGCGGTCATGCCGCGCTCGTAGGACAGCGCCACCGAATAGTGGGTCGGGTTGGTGATGATCACCGAGGCCTTGGGAACCGCCGCCATCATGCGCTTCTTGGCGCGCTGCTGCCGGAGTTGCCTGATCTTGCCCTTGATGTGCGGGTCGCCTTCGGACTGCTTGAACTCTTCCTTGATCTCCTGGAGCGACATCTTCTGCCGCTGGAACCAGCTTCGGTACTGGAAGAAGTAATCCGCGATGGCGACGATCGCGAGTGCGGCGACCACTGCCCCGAGCAGGTGGACGGTCATGCTCGTCGAGGCGCCGAGCATGGCGGCCGGATCGAGCCTGACCATCGCCTCCATGCGGTGCCGCTCGGGCCACAGGATCATGGTCATGACCGCGCCGAGCACGACCAGCTTGCCGATGCCCTTCAGGAAGTTCGCCGCCGCCTGCTTGCCGAAGATGCGCTTGAAGCCCGCGGCGGGGGAGAGCTTGCTGAATTTGGGCGTGAGAGATTCGGTCGACCAGACCAGCCGGTGCTGGAGCATGTTGCCGGCAATGGCCGCCAGCACCAGCATCAGCAGGGGCACGCCGACCGCCGCGAGCACCGCGAATTCGATCTGCTGCATCAGCGCGAGCAGAGCCCTGCCGTCGGTCTTGATCATCCAGGAGTTGGCGAGCAGGTTGCGCATCGGCGTCAACAGGCCGCTGCCGACCGAGCCCGAGAAGGTCGAGACCACGAGCGTGGCGCCCGCGATCATGAACCAGGTGTTGATCTCCTGGCTCTTGGCGACGTCGCCGCGTTCGAGCGCCTCGTCGAGACGTTTTTGCGTCGGGTCTTCTGTTTGACTCTCGGGATCGTTGTCTTCCGCCATCGATCACCCAGTCACTTGAGTGGCATCATCTGGTGCATGACACCGATGAAATAGTCCAGAAAGGTGCCCATCATGGCCGTGATCACCACGGCGAGCACCAGGAAGCCCGCGAAGATCGACAGCGGCACGCCGACGAAATAGACCTGCATCTGCGGCATCAGCCGCGCCAGCACCCCGAGCCCGATGTTGAAGACGAGGCCGAACACCAGGAACGGTCCCGAGAGCTGCAGGCCGAGGCGGAATGCGGCGGCGAAGGCGCGCGTTGCCAGCGAAGCGACGTCGCCGCTCGACACGGTCTCGCCCGGCGAGAAGATCGTGTAGCTGTCGTTCAGGGCAGCGATCACCAGATGATGGCTGTCGGTGGCGAACAGCAGCGTCACCCCCAGCATGGTCAGGAAGTTGCCGACCAGCACGCCCTGCTGCCCCTGCGTCGGATCGACCGAGGTGACGAAGCCGAGTCCCATCTGCTGCGCGATCACGGCACCCGCGACCTGGAGCGCCGAGAGCGTCACACGGGCGGTCGCACCCAGCACGATGCCGATCGCGATCTCATGCAGCATCAGCACCAGGAGCGGCGCCAGCGAACCCATGTCGACGTGATAGGCATTGCGATGCAGCGGCAGGATGATCAGCGTGAGGAGGAGAGCGATCGACAGCTTGATCCGCGTCGGGATGTTGGTCTCGCCCAGGCCCGGCAGCAGCATCACCATCGCGCCGACCCGGGCGAAGGCAAGCATGAAGGAAGCGGCGAGCGCCGGCAGCAGCGAGACGTCGATGCGCATGGTCGAATGCCCCGGCTCCAACATTCGCACGCCGCTGCGGCAGGCACTTTTGCGAATGTTGGAGCCAAGGGGGCATTCGCAAAAATCAATAGTCGCGCAGCTATTGGATTTGACATTCGCCATCGCAGGTCGCGAGAACAACGTGGCGAATGTCAAATCCACCGCACGACGCATTGTGCCTCAGCCGCCGATGATTCGCGACGAGATCCGCAACATGTGGGCGTGGAGCGAGTCGGCCATGAACGGCAGCGCGAGCAGCATCGTGGCGAAGATGGCCAAGATCTTCGGCACGTAGATCAGCGTCTGCTCCTGGATCTGGGTCAGCGCCTGGAACAGCGACACGATGACGCCGACCACGAGGCCGACCACCATCAGGGGCGACGACACGATCACGATGGTCCAGATCGCATCGCGCGCGACGTCGAGGGTCTCGGGTCCGGTCATTTGATTTCTCACTTCCAGTAATTTTCGTCATTCCGGGGCTCGCGAAGCGAGAACCCGGAATCTCGAGATTCCGGGTTCGGTGCTGCGCACCGCCCCGGAATGACAGTCCCCGTCAGATCGGCATCTTCATGATATCTTCATAGGCGGAGATCACGCGGTCGCGGACCGAGACCAGCGTGGACACCGCGACGTCGGTGTCTGCGACCGCCGTCACGACGTCCATCACGTTGGCCTTGCCGGCGGCCATCGCCACCGTCTGTGCATCCGACTTGCGGCCGGACTCCATGACGCTGCCGACGGCATCCTTCAGCAGCGAAGCGAACGATTGCCCGTTCGGTTCGCTGCCCTTGCCGGCACCGCTGTTCTCCAGCACGCGGGCAAGGTTGGCATAAGCGTTGGCGGCAATTGTCGGAGATGCCATGGCTTAATCGTCCTGTTCAGCTCTTGAGGATGTCGAGCGTGCGCTGGATCATCCGGCGCGTTGCACTGATGATGTTGAGATTGGCCTCGTACGACCGCTGCGCGTCGCGCATGTCGGTCATCTCGACCACCGAATTCACGTTGGGATATTTGACGTTGCCGGTCGCATCCGCTGCCGGATTGTTCGGCTCGTATCTGACGCGGAAGTTCGACTGGTCGGGCTTGATCCTGCCGAGGGTGACGACCTGCGCGTCGAGGGTGCGATCGAGCGCGGAGGAGAAGGTCGGCACCTTGCGCCGGTAGGGATCGCCGCCGGCGGTCTGCGCCGTCGAATCCGCGTTCGCGATGTTCTCGGAGATCACCCGCATGCGCCCGGCCTGCGCGCGCAGGCCGGAGGTCGCGATCGCCATCGAGCGGGCAAAGTCGCTGCTGTCATTGGCCATGATGCGCCTCCTCTAGCTCCTTCGTTCCCGGATCATGCCCTAGCCCTTGCCGATCGCGGTCTTGAGCAGGCGCAGGCTCTTCGAATAGAGCGAGGTCGCCGCCGCGTAGTCCATCTGGTTGCTGGCGGCCTTCATCATCTCCTCTTCGAGATTGACGGCGTTGCCCGCGGGACGGGTTTCGAAGCCCACATTCCTGTTCTGGTCGAATCCGGAGGCTGCCCCCGACGGCGTCATGTGGGAGGCGCTGGTGCGAGCGAGGGCCAGAGGCCCCATCGAGCCGGTGACGGCGCCGGTCTTGTCGAGCTTCGGCTCGACCAGGTCGCGCGGCCGGAACTTGGGCGTATCGGAGTTGGAGACGTTCTCGGACAGGACCCGTTGCCGCTCCTGGTGCCACTGCATCTTGGTGCGAAGCGCCGTCAGTACCGGAAGGTCGTTGATGGACATCGTTGCGGCTCCTTCCGCCTCTCGAACCAGGTCCGAAGCTAGGCAGAATTTGCCGCGTGTATGGTTAACAGCTGGTTAAGGACCTCACCCGCACATGTTCCCCCACGGGACACAAATCCGCCTCTCCCGTGATTCTACGCCCCCAAAAGCGGCATTAACCCAACTGTTTGGCGAGGGATGCAGCCGCCAAGAAGTCGTTTTGGATCGAGCGATTCATAGGTTATTAAGAGCTGGGGACGGCAAAACTTGCCGTGAAACGTTAAGAAATCGCAGTTTGGGGCATCGTACGCCGGTGGTTGGCGCAGCTGACCATAGGCACGAGAAAAGCGCCATTTGTCGGGGACAAGTATGCAAGGCAGCCCTATCACCTTCATCGTCGCGTTCATCGTCGTTCTGGCGTTGATCGGCGTCGCTGCGTGGCTGGTTCGCCGATTCGCCGGCAACCGGATCGGCGCCAACACCCAGCGCGGCCGGATGCCCCGCCTCGCGGTGATCGATGCCGCCGCGGTTGATGGCCGGCGCCGCCTGGTGCTGGTCCGGCGCGACAATGTCGAGCACCTCCTGATGATCGGCGGCCCCACCGACATCGTGGTCGAGCCCAACATCGTCCGCGCCGCGTCGGGCCGCGACCAGCTTCCGCAGCGTCCGAACGCCGCCGAACCGCCGCGTCTTGCTCCCATGCCTGATACCAGCGGCTGGGCCGACGAAGCTCCACGGCCCGAACTGCTTGATCATCCCGAGCCTCAGATGCCCGAGCCGCCGCCGCGGCCCGCGCGCCCGTCCTTCGCCGACGAGGTGCGCCGGCCCGCCCCCGCTCTGGCCGAGCGCCGCAGCGAGCCGCCGCTGCCCGGATTTCCGCCCGAGCCGATCGCACCGCGCCCCGAGCGCGAGCCGCGTCCCGAGCCGCTGCCGCCGCGCATTGCCCGCAACGAACCTCCGCTGATGCCGCGTCCACCGCGCCAGAGCGAGCCGCCGAAGATGCCGCCGGTGCGCGCCGAGCGCGCGGCCGCGCCGCCGCCTCCGCCGCCCGTTCCGCAGGCGCCACCCGTTCCGCCGCCGGCCCCCGCGCCGGCTGCGCCCTCGAGCGCCGAGCAGAATCTCGCCGAAATGGCCCAGCGGCTCGAAGCTGCGCTGCGACGTCCGGCCGGTGAAACGGTCGCGCCTCCGGTTGCGCCGGAGCCACCGGCCGCTCCCCCGCGGGCGGCACGCAGCGAGCCGCCGGCGCCACCGGCCCCGCCTGCGAAGCCCGCCGCGGAAAAGACCAGCTTTGAGAATCTCGAAGACGAGATGGCCTCGCTGCTCGGCCGTCCGAAGCCGTCTTCGTGAGGCTGCCGACCCTCCCGCGTAGAGTTCTTTTCCTTACTGTCCTGATTGGCGCGGCCTGGCTCGCGATGCCGGCGCACGCGCAGGACATCAGCATCAATCTCGGCGGCGGCGGCCAGGGCGGCGGCGGGGTCACCGAGCGCGCGATCCAGCTCATCGCGCTGCTCACGGTGCTGTCGATCGCGCCGTCGATCCTGATCATGATGACGTCGTTCACGCGCATCGTGGTGGTATTGTCGCTGCTGCGCACCGCGATGGGCACGGCGACGGCGCCGCCGAACTCGGTGATCATTGCACTCGCGATGTTCCTCACCTTCTTCGTGATGGGACCGGTCCTGCAAAAATCCTACGATGAAGGCATCCGCCCGCTGGTCGCGAATCAGATCAGTGTCGAGGACGCGCTCCAGCGCGCCTCCGTTCCCTTGCGCGGCTTCATGCAGAAGAACGTGCGCGAGAAGGATCTCAAGCTGTTCCTGGATCTCTCCGGCGAGCCGCCGCCCGCCACCCCCGACGAGCTGGCGCTGCGCATCCTCGTTCCCGCCTTCATGATCTCCGAGCTGAAGCGTGCCTTCGAGATCGGCTTCCTCCTGTTCCTGCCCTTCCTGATCATCGACCTCGTCGTCGCCTCCGTGCTGATGTCGATGGGCATGATGATGCTGCCACCGGCAACGATCTCGCTGCCGTTCAAGCTGATCTTCTTCGTGCTGGTCGACGGCTGGTCGCTGGTGGCGGGAAGCCTTGTGCAGAGTTACGGGGGGTGAAGCCGAGTCAGGGCGATTCCGCATCCTCTCCGCCGTCACGATAACCTCCGGCCTCTCCCCGTCATTGCGAGGAGCCCTTGCGACGAAGCAATCCAGACTGTCTCCGCGGAAGGATTCTGGATCGCTTCGCTCGCAATGACGAGGATGTGGCGGCGACCTCACCACATACCGGTACAGCACACGTTGCGTGACACGCCGAAGCTCTCTCCCCGTCGTTGCGAGGAGCCCTTGCGACGAAGCAATCCAGACTGCCTCCGCGGAAAGATTCTGGATTGCTTCGCTGCGCTCGCAATGACGAGGATGTGGCGACGACCTCACCACACACACGTTGCGTGACGCGCCGGAGCTCTCTCCCCGTCATTGCGAGGAGCCCTTGCGACGAAGCAATCCAGACTGCCTCCGCGGAAAGATTCTGGATTGCTTCGCTGCGCTCGCAATGACGAGGATGTGGCGACGACCTCCCCCACACACGCTGCGTGACACGCCGGAGCTCTCCCCCCGTCATTGCGAGGAGCTCTGGCGACGAAACAATCCAGATTGCCCCCGCGGAAGGAGACTGGATTGCTTCGCTACGCTCGCAATGACGAGGATGTGGCGAGAGACTGCCGCCACAGGACTGTTCGCCGCTAGATCAACGTGTCATACAGATCCTTCCAGTCCGGATTGACGCTCTCGATCAGCGCCAGCTTATCCGCCCGGCTGCCGCCCTTGATCTGCTTCTCGCGCGTGATCGCGTCGATCATGGTGGCGTGCAGCTCGTACCAGACCAGCAGCTTGCAGCCGTATTTCGACGAAAACCCCTTCACCAGGCCCTCACGATGCTCAAACGCTCGGCGCGGCGGGTTGGACGTGACGCCGGTGTAGATCGTCCCATTGCGACGATTGGCGAACATGTAGACGCAAGGCTGCTTCATGATCGTACCCGGCTGAGGAGAGCCTCGACAATAGCACAACCCGGCAACGATTGCGAGCAGCGACGACAATCCTTGCGATAAAATGCGAGATGCGCCCTACGTTGTCATTGCGAGGAGCTCTTGCGACGAAGCAATCCAGACTGCCTCCGCGGAAGGATTCTGGATTGCTTCGCTGCGCTCGCAATGACGAGGATGTGGCGACGACCTTCCTCCACACACGTTGCGTGACGCGCCGGAGCTCTCTCCCCGTCATTGCGAGGAGCCCTTGCGACGAAGCAATCCAGACTGTCTCCGCGGAAGGATTCTGGATTGCTTCGCTTCGCTCGCAATGACGAGAATGTGGAGCCGCCATGAGCCGCACTTCGCGCGGCGGCAAAGTTCCTAGCGCGTCATCTTGATCTGCCGCACGACCGGGATCGTGGGCAGCGAGCCGGTGTGATCGGTCTCGTCCTTGGCCTGCGGCGCGGCGGGTGCGCGGGCGGTGGCGTCGGGGAAACGCTGCTTCATCTCGCGCAGGAAGCCGTCGAGCGTGTCGACGCTGGCGGCCAGCTTGGCGATCTCGGCGAATTCGGCGCTGGAAGCGGCGGCCGGCTTGCTGGCGATGTCGAAGGCGACGCGGTCGGCGCTTTCGCTCATCAAAGGCGCGTATTTCTCGCGGAAGCGCGACAGGCCGATCGAATCGTCGGCGAGCGCATAGCCGACGGCGGCGCGGATGATGTCGCTCTTCTCCACGGCATTGAGCGGCTTGAAGTCGCGGAAGCGCTCGCCGTAATAGAGCTCGATCTGCTCGGCGGACTCGCGCCAGCGCCGCGCCGCCCAGAAGATGTCGGAGCGGAGGCGAAGCACCTCACGACCCGAGACATTGGAGACGATGTCGAGCGCGAGATCGTGTCGGCCGACGTCGCTCTGCGCCCGTGCCTCCAGCAGCAGCCGCTGCTGCCTGAGCTCGCCGGAGAGATCGCTGATGCGGCTCGCGCGCAGCGCCGTGATCGCCATGTCGGGCTTGCGGTTGGCGAGATAGATCATGGCGAGGCGCGCAGCGACCTGCGCGCGGGCGGCGCCTTCGAGACGGTGATCGACCTGGTATTGCAGCAGCTCGGCGGCCTGGTCGAGCAGGTCGATCGACGCGAGGCGATCGGCCAGGCGGCGGATCAGCTCGTCGCCGCGGCGGCCGATCGGCGTCAACTCGCGGAACTCGTAGAACATGCCGAGCGATTCGACCGGCGGCAGCTCGTCGCCCTTGGGCCCCAGGAAGATCTGCGTGAACAGATCGGCGGCGAGATCCTGTGCCTGGCGCGAGGCCTCGGCGTTCGGCTGAAGCTTCGTCGCGGTGCGCGCCGCCGTGAGCGCGTCCCGGTAGCGCCCGTTCACGGCATACATCTGCGCCAGCATCTGGAGCGTCTTGACCTCGATCGCGTCGCCGCGCCAAGTCATCGACAGCGTCTCGAGCTCGCGCAGCGCCTCTTCCTTGCCGATCTCGTCGCGCTTCTGCCGCAACGCGATCTCGAGCTGCTTGGCCTCGGCTGCGGCCTGGCGATCGTTCGAGGCGGCCGCGAACCTGTAGTCGTCCAGCGCGTCCTTGTCATGGCCAAGCGCCTCGGCGAGCCGGCCGCGCAGCACGGCAAAGCCGGGCCCCGCCTCCGGCGGCACGCCGACCACCTCGATCTCGCCGCGGCGCTTGGAGGCGCCGGCATAGTCCTTCACCTCGAGCGAAGCGCGCATCGCGTCCATCGTCACGATGCGCTGGATGTCGAGCGGCAGCGAAGCGATGGCGAATTCGACGTTCTTGAACTTCTCGCGCGCATCCGCCCATTTGCCCTGACGCGCATAGGCGAGCGCCTTCCAGAGCTGGGAATCGTGGCTGTTGCCGATCACGGGATTGGCAAGATCCTTCAGGCCCTGCGCCGGGCGGCCGATCAGGATGCTGGCGATCGCATGCATGATCAGCGCGCCGCTCTCCTCCTTGTTGAGGGGATCGGCCAGCATCAATTCGGTCACCGCCTTGGCCTCGTGATACATGGCACGTGACATGTAGAGCTGTGCGAGGTCGAGCCGCGGCAGCGAACGCTGCGCCGGTTCGACGGCGGCAATCGCGGCGATCAACTCGCTCTGGCGCGCCATGAAGTTTTCCGACTGGCCCTTGCGCCAGCCTTCGGGGCTGAAGACCGGACGCACCGCGGTCGGGGCGCGCTCGGCCGAGATGTCGACCGGGGATAGTGTCAGCCCGCCCTTCTTGCCGAGGATGACCTTATCGGAGCCGACCTCGACGCCGATCTCGTCGGAGTTCGGCCGGATCGCGATGCCGTGCGCCGATTCCAGCAGCGACAGATCGACGAGATCCTGCCGCTTGATGAAGCCCCGCACCGGCCGCTGCGCGGTCACGACGTAGAGCGTGTCGCCGGCATCGGGATCGGTGAGCTTGTGCAACACGCCCGGATTGGCGAACGGGATCGCGATGTTGGCGAGCGCGGGATCGGTGATGTTGCGCGACATCATCAGCGGCAGCGGCGTCGCCTGGATCTTGTCGGCAAGCGTCAGTAGCCAGTTGGTCTCCTTGCCGACCTCCTCGGTCGTCAGCGAGTAGACCAGCGGCCGGGTGAGACGGATGCGCACCGCCTGTCCCTTGTCAAGCGGCATGCGGCCGACCTCGCCGATCATCGCGCCGCCCCGGGCGCGGATCGGCTCGACGTCGATCGGCTTCGGCGTGTCGAACACCAGCCAGACCGTGTCGCCGCGGCGGAACGCCGCCGCCGGGGTCGCAACCTGAAACGGGAACGTCACGCGCAGGCCGTCACTGTCGCGGCGCGCATCGACGCTGGCAATCGCGGGCTGCGGTGCGGCCGGCACCTCGGCGGGCGCAGCCTTCGCGGCTTCCTTGACGGGCTCCTTCGCAGTCTCCTTCGGCACTTCGGCGGGCGGCATCGCGGCAGGCGCTTCCGGCTTGACCTCCGGCTTCACCTCGGGCTTCACATCGATCCTGGCCTCGCGCGCGATCGTCTCCGAGGTCGGGGGCGTGATGTCGCGATGGACTTCCCGCTTCTCGGCCGCCGGCTTTTCCGCGGCCGGTGCAGGCCCGTGGCCGGCCGGCTTGACCTGCGCGATTACCGCCTCGGGCGTTGCCGCCGTCTTGCCCTTGTCCGGCTGGAAGGCGACGTCGACGACGTAATTCTTGTCGTCGCGGAAGGAATGCACGTCGGAATCGCCGATCAGCGCGATCTCGACATTGGTCTGGTCGATGTCGGACTTCTGCTTGATCGAGGCGACGTTCGGCGGCGCGGCGACGACCGCATCCGCCAGGTCGAAATTGAGATTGGCGTTGAAGGCGAGCGTGAGCTTCTGTTCGTTGAGCACGGAGGAGACGCCGACGCCGTCGGGCATCTCGAACACGAAACGCACGAAGGTCGGCTGCACCGAGGCACGGACGCGGATCTGCGGACGCTTCTTGCTCTCGGCTGCGGCACGCTGGGCGCGCAAGGCACGCTCGGCCGCACGCGCGCGTTCGGCGAGCTCCTTGACCACGTCCATCGGCAGGCTGGGCGGCGGTCCCTTCCAGCCCTCCGGCAACAGGTCGATGAAGGTGCGCTCGCCGGCATTCATGGTGTTGACGGTGACGCGCCGCGCCAGCGACAGGCGGATGGCGCTGCCGTCGGGATCGCGCCGGGCGGAGTTGACGTAGTCGGGCGCGCCTTCCGGAACGCGATCGACGGGAACGTCGACGGGCCGGTCGAAGCGGATGATGAGGATGGAGCCGGCCGTCGTCACCTCGGAGGGAACATCCTCGCCGAGCCTGATCACGAGACGGGCAAAACCGCCGCCGGCCGAGAAGGTCGCCTCGCCCCGGATCGCGTCCGCGGCCTTGGCGGTCCCGCCGAGGCCGACCAGCAGGAAGGCTGCCAGCACGACGCCCTCGCGGACATGGCGCGCCAGCGCCAGCGCCTGAGCGCGGGCTCGCGACACAAATCCAGCGGCAGCCTCTCGC
The DNA here is from genome assembly GCF_009759665.1 of Bradyrhizobium cajani. Lineage (GTDB taxonomy): Bacteria > Pseudomonadota > Alphaproteobacteria > Rhizobiales > Xanthobacteraceae > Bradyrhizobium > Bradyrhizobium cajani. The sequence goes on along the minus strand of NZ_WQNE01000028.1, from coordinate 25,291 downwards.
GCCATTGGCGGCATTTCTTCCGGTTCGACGGAGCACGCCGGCACTAAGGCCGGCCCCTGCCCTCGAATGTAGGTTTTGCCAATTAAGGACTTCTTAAGTATGAGCCCTCAATTCGGCTTTTGCGTCGGCTTGCCGTCGATCTTGGGCAGATCGCCGGCGGAAGCGGATTGGTCGCCGCCGCCATTGGCCCGGCGGGCCATCTCGACCGTCAGCCGCTCGGCGGCCTCCGCCGACATCAGTCCCATGATGTCGGACATCTTCCGCGGCGCGATCTGCGTCGCGATCTCGATCAGCACGCCCATCTCGAGCCGGTCGAACACCCGCGCGGCGTCCTTGGGCTTCATGCTCTCATACATGGTCACGAGCCCCTTCATGCGCTGGGCTTCGGCGGCCTTCTGCTCGGCCTGGGTCGTGGAGATGCGGGATTCCACCGCCTTCATCTCCTCGACCTTGTTCTCGATGCGCTTCTCGGCCGACTTGAGCAGGCTCTCGCGGATATCGATCTCGCGCTGCCGCGCCTCGATCTCCTGGCGCCGCGCCTGCAAGCGTTCCAGGATCGCGCGTTCCGAAGCCGAGACCTGCGGCTGGGCTTCCTCCACCTTGACCACGGTGCCCTCGGGCTTGGTCTCGGGAGCGGCCGGCTTGGGCGCTTCCTTCGGCGCGCCATGGGTCGATCCGGTGATATCGGGGTCCTCGCGGCCGGTCGGGAAGTTCAGATTCTCCTGCGCCCAGGATTTCCGGATCTGGTTCGGCTGGTAGTCGAAGACATAGCCGCCATTGATCGCGAGGCCCACGACCTTCAGCGTGGCAAGACCTGCGACGGCAACCAGGACGACCGGAATGACGCGGATGTTACGAAAGGACTTCATACTCTGACTTCATGCGGCAAGACCGTTGGAGCGTCGGCGCTCGGAGAAGGCTTCGGCCGCAGCCGCGACCGCCTTCGCCGTCGAGGGCTTGGCCGCGGGTGCGGCGACCGCCTCCGGATTGGTGACGGGGCGCGCGGCGATCGCGATCTTGGACAGGCGCCGCACCACGTTGTCGGCCTCGCCGAGCTGCTTGTAGAGCTGGTCCGACATCTGGGTCGCCGCGGCGAGCTGGCTGCCGAGGTTCTCGTTGACGTCGCGCACGGCGAGCTTCAGCCCGCCGATCGCCCGCTCGGCGATCTCGGTCGCCGTGATCAGCTCGGCGATCACCGCCTTCAGCGAATGCTCGTCCGCCTTGAGCCGGGTCAGGCGCTTGTTGAGCAGGATACAGTAGCCGATCGTGAGCATCAGCAGGATAGCCACCAGCGTCTCGATCGCCATTCCCAGGGAGTGGTTCATGGGGCCTCCATCATCTTGTTCTGCTCGTCCACCTTCTCGAACATCGCAAGTGTCGTACTTGGCTTGCGCAGGGGTTTCGTCACGCGGATCGCGACGCGGTCGCCGACCCGGCCCATCCGACCTTCGGTCAGCGTGACGTCGCCGCAGCGCACGGTCACGTTGGCGTCCGCGCGCATATCCAGCGGCAGCGTGTCGCCAACCTTGAGTCGCATCAGCTGCTTGAGCGGGATGTCGGCCTCGTAGAGCACGGCATCGACGGCGATCTCGGCCTGGTTGATCTCGGTGGCGAAATGTCCCTCCCAGATCGGGTCGCGGCCGAACTTCTCGCCCATGAACATCTGGAGCAGCACGCCCCGGATCGGCTCGATGGTCGCATAAGGCAGCAAGAGCTCGATGTTGCCACCGCGGTCTTCCATGTCGATGCGCAGGCGCACCAGGATTGCGGCATTGGCTGGACGGCTGATCGCGGCGAAACGCGGGTTGGTCTCGAGCCGATCGATCGTGAAGGTCACCGGCGACAGCGGCCGGAATGCCTGCTCGGCGTCGGCCAGCACCACTTCGACCAGCCGCTTGACCAGCTCGGTCTCGATCGTGGTGTAGGGCCGGCCCTCGATGCGGAGCTGGCTGGTGCCGCGGCGGCCGCCGAGCAGCACGTCGATCATCGAGTAGATCAGGCTGGAATCGACCGTCGCCATGCCGAAGTTTTCCCACTCCTCGGCCTTGAACACGGAGAGCACGGCCGGCAGCGGGATCGAGTTCATGTAATCGCCGAAACGCACCGAGGTGATGCGGTCGAGCGAGACTTCGACGTTGTCGGAGGTGAAATTGCGCAGGGATGTCGTCAAGAGCCGCACCAGGCGGTCGAAGACGATTTCGAGCATCGGCAGACGCTCGTAGGAGACCATCGCCGAATCGATGATCGCGCGGATGCCGGAATGGTCGTCGAGCGTGACGTCGCCGACGGTGAAGCCGAGGAGGTTGTCGATCTCCTCCTGCGACAGCACCCGCTCGCCGGAGTTCTTGCCGCTGCCGAGATCGCGGCTGCCGTCCTCGACCATGGCCGCCCATTGCAGGGCCATGGTCTCGGAGAGTTCGTTTTCGGCGGCAGCCTTTGCGGCCTCGGCGGGATCCTCGGAATCGAGCGAGGCCTCCCACTGGGCGGCAATTGCATCCTGGTCGACCTGGTCGTTCCCCGCCATGATCCTAGCCCGTCATGCTCACTGGATCACGACTTCCTTGAACAGCACCGCGCTGACCTGGATCGGCGCGACCGCCGCGTTGACGCGCTTGGTCAGCTCTTCCTTGAGGCGGAAGATGCCGGCAGAGCCGTTGAGGTCGGAGGGGCGCAGTTCGCGCACATAGGTCTGGAAGATGTCGGTGACGCGCGGCATCGTCGGCTTGATCGCCTCGATCTGCTTCTCTTCCTTCAGCTCGAGCACGATCTTCAGCCGCAGATATTGCACGCGCTCGCCGGGCGCGCCGGCAAGGTTGACCATCATGTCGGGCACGTCGACGAAGGCCGGCGGCTTCGGCGGTGGCGCCGCCTCGGCATGATGCTCGTCGTCGCCATGACGGAAGAAGAAGAACCAGGTCGCAGCCCCGCCGCCGAGGATCGCGAGCAGGCCGACGGCCATGATGATGAGCTTGAGCTTGTTCCTCGGCGGAGCGGCTTCCGCGCCATCGGCGGCTGCGCCGCCTTCCGCTTCATTCTCTGCCATGATCGCCGCGCCCGGATCTCTCAAAGGGGTCGAAAGAGCGAAGCCTCAGACAGTGACGCGATACAAATGCCCCGGCGCAGTGCGCTCCTCTTCATGGCAAACGCTACGGTAATAATGGTTAACGGAATCTTTCGATTGGGCCTCAGCTAGGAAAAATCTGCCGGGCAAACATGGCTAACAGAACCTTTCTGCCGCCCTCCGGGACTCGCCACAAATCGTCAAGACATTGAAATCACGTAATTTTCCGTGTTGGCACGGCTTTCGCTGAGAAGGAGCCGAGACCCGGCGGTTTGGGAGAACCTGACGGTCTCGTTCACGGGGTCGGCCAAGGCGCTTGGGAGAGCGAGGTGGCGGATCTCACTCAGGGGAGATTTCCGATGCAGAACGCGCTTCTGATCGGCTTGTCACGGCAGATGACGTTGGAACGGCAGATGGATGTCATCGCCAACAACGTCGCCAATGCCAACACCAACGGCTTCAAGGCCGACCATTCGCTGTTCGAGGAGTACCTCAACTCGAACGCGCGCGAGGACAATTTCATCGGCGCCGACCGCCGGGTCTCCTATGTGCAGGACCGCGGCACCTTCCGCGACGTCGGCCAGGGGCCGATGGAGCCGACCAAGAATCCGCTCGACATGGCGATCAGCGGCGGCGCCTATTTCGCGGTGCAGGCCAATGGCGGCGAGTTGTACACCCGCGACGGCAAATTCTCGCTCAACAGCACCGGCCAGCTCGTCACCGCCGACGGTAACCTCGTGCTCGGCAATTCCGGCCCGATCACCTTCCAGCCGACCGACCACGACATCAACGTCGCACCCGACGGCACCGTCACGGTGCTCGAAGGCACGGCGCGGACCGACTCGATCCGCGGCAAGATCCGCATGGTCTCGTTCGACGATCCGACCAGGCTGACCAAGCTCGGCGCCAATCTCTATGCCGCCGGCTCGGCCAACCAGCAGGCCGACACCAAGTCCACGTTGCAGCAGGGCTATATCGAGAAGTCGAACGTGAATGCGGTCAGCGAGATGACCCACATGGTCGAAGTGATGCGCAGCTACACCGCCGTCGCCAACCTGCTCCAGCAGCAGAGCGACCTCCACAAATCGGCGATCGAAAAGCTCGCCGACGTTCCGGCCTGATTGAAGGAGAACTGACATGCAGGCGCTTCACACCGCAGCGACCGGAATGGCGGCACAGGAACTCAACGTTCAGGTGATCTCCAACAACATCGCCAACCTGCGCACCACCGGCTTCAAGAAGCAGACGGCGGCGTTCCAGGACCTGATCTACGAGCATGTCCGCCGCGTCGGCGCCCAGGCCTCGGACCAGGGCACCATCCTGCCTGTCGGCGTCGACATCGGCGGCGGCGTCAAGACCGTCGGCACGCCGCGCAGCATGACGCAGGGAACGCTGTCGCAGACCGGCAACGATCTCGATCTCGCGATGTCGGGCGAAGGCTTCTTCAAGATCCTGATGCCCGATGGCACCTACCAGTACACCCGGGACGGCACCTTCCAGATGGACAATCAGGGCCGCATCGTCACCGCGCAGGGCAACCCGGTGCAGCCGACCATCACCATCCCGAACAACGCGTCCGGCATCTCCGTGAGCGAGCAGGGCCAGGTCTCCGTGACGCTGCCGGGCTCGTCGAGCTCCTCGATCATCGGCCAGATCGGCGTGACCCGGTTCATCAACAAGGCGGGCTTGCAGCCGGTCGGCAGCAACCAGTTCACCGAGACCCCCTCGTCCGGCGCGCCGCAGGACGGCACCGCGAACGCCGAGGGCTACGGCAAGATCACGCAGGGTAGCCTGGAGCAGGCCAATGTCGACGTCGTCTCGGAGATGAGCGACCTGATCGCCGCCCAGCGCGCCTACGAGATGAACGCCAAGGTCATCAGCGCCGCCGACCAGATGATGCAATCGACCACGGCGCTGTTCCGCTGAGATGATGACGATGATCCGCACCACGCTCGCCACGATCTCCGTCCTCTTCGCGCTGGCGCTGCCGGCAGAGGCCGCGGACGACGGCATCGCGGCGCCGACGCTGCGCGCCAACGTCACCGTCACCGCCGACGTGGTGCGGATCGGCGACCTCATCGACAATGCCGGCTCGGCCGCGCTGATCCCGGTCTATCGCTCGCCCGATCTCGGCACCACCGGCGCGCTGCCGGTCGCGCAGGTGCTGTCGGTGCTGCGCGCAAAGCAGGTGATCGGCGTGATGACCGGCGACATCAAGGAGGTGTCCGTCACCCGCCTCACCCGTACGCTCGCCAACAAGGACCTCGAAAACGCGGTTGCCACAGCGCTCGAGCGCCGCTTTGGCCTTGGGGAAGCCGCCAACATCACGGTCACCTTCGACCGCGGCATCTCCGACATGCGCCTCGATGCCTCCAACACCGGCGCGCTCCAGCCGGTCGCAACCCGCTATGACGCCCGCAGCGGCCGTTTCGACATCGCCTTCGAGATCGGCAACGACAACAATCCGGCACCGACCAAGCTGCGGTTCACCGGCACCGCGATCGAGACGGTTGAGGTGGCCGTGCTGACCCGCGACATCGACCGCGCCGAGCTCTTGAAATCCTCCGATGTCACGCTGGAGCGCCGGCCGAAGGCCGAGGTCACGGGCGAGCCCGCCTCGCGCGACCGCACCATCGGCATGCAGCTGCGCCGGCCGATGCGGGCCGGCACGCCGATCCGCGTCGCCGACATCGTCAAGCCCGACTTCGTGCAGCGCGACCAGAGCGTCACCATCATCTACCAGGTGCCCGGCCTCTACCTCACCACGCGCGGCAAGGCGATCGAGAGCGGCGCCGAGGGCGACACCATCAGCATCCTCAACCTGCAATCCAAGCGCACGCTGACCGGCGTCGTCACCGGCCGCGGCGAGGTCACCGTCCAGGGCGCGAGCCAATCTGCCCCGATGGCGCCTGCGGTCGAGCAGACCTCCTCGCTCAAGCGCGACGAAGTGCCGGCTGCCGCAGCCCTCGCCCGGAGCCTGGTCCAGGCCCCGACGTCTCCGGCCCAGATCGCACAAGCCCAGATCCCGCAAGTCCGCGTCTCGCAAGCTCCAGCCAAGTCAGAGTAAGTCATGTCCACGTTCAGTTCGGCTTTCCGTCTCCGTCGCGTCGCGATTTCCGCCCTGCTGCTGGCGACTTGTGCGCTGGCGAGCGGCTGCTCCTCGATCGACCGCCTGTCGCAGATCGGCGAGCAGCCGAAGCTGTCGGCGATCGACAATCCGACGACGCAGCCCGGCTACAAGCCGGTGCAGATGCCGATGCCGAAGCCGGAAGTCGCCTCCTACAATCCGAACTCGCTGTGGCGCAACGGCAGCCGCGCCTTCTTCAAGGACCAGCGCGCCCGCCAGGTCGGCGACCTCCTGACCGTGACCGTGAACATCACCGACAAGGCCAACCTCTCCAACGAGACCCAGCGCAGCCGCACCAACTCTGAAGATTCCGGGATTACCGACTTCATCGGCGCCAAGACGATCACCCAACCCAACAAGATCCTGCCCGGCCGCATCCTGACCGCCGACTCCACCGCCTCCAGCGACGGCAAGGGCTCGGTCACTCGCGCGGAAGCCTTGCAGACCAACGTTGCCGCTGTCGTCACCCAGGTGCTGCCGAACGGCAACCTCGTGGTCGAGGGCAAGCAGGAGATCCGCGTCAATTACGAGATCCGCGAGCTCATCGTCGCCGGCATCGTCCGCCCCGAAGACATCCAGAGCGACAACACCATCGATTCAACCAAGATCGCACAGGCCCGCATCGCCTATGGCGGCCGCGGCCAGATCATGGACGTGCAGCAGCCACGCTACGGCCAGCAGGTCATGGACGTGCTGCTGCCCTTCTAACCATCTCCCGAGCTCCCACATCGTGTTCGCGAACCTAGGCGCGAACGACGATGTACGACGCGGCCTCCGGTAGCTCCCCTGCCGGAGGCCGCATGTATTTTTGGGTGACGATCGTTGTGAGCCCTCGGCTTCGCCGCCAGTTGGTGCATTCAAGTCTAGCCCAACCTCCGTCATTGCGAGCGCAGCGAAGCAATCCAGACTGCCACCGCGGAGAGACTCTGGATTGCTTCGCTGCGCTCGCAATGACGGCGGAGAGACCGTGCATGCGTCACGCCGCCTTGCGCGACGACGTGGAGGGGCTACGTAAACTCCGCCTCCACCGTCCCGAGCCCCTCCAGCTCCATCCGCACCTTGTCGCCGGCCTTCAGCCACAGCGTCTTTACCAGGCTCCCCGTCAATACGAGCTGTCCCGCGTGAAGACCCTTGCCCTCGGCGGCGAGGTGGTTGGCGAGCCAGGCGAGCGCGTTGTGGGGGTGGCCGAGCACGTCGGCACCGGTGCCCTGGCTCACCTCCTCGTCGTTGACGATGGCGCGGCCCTTCACCGACCTCAGATCCGGCACCGACGAGCGCGGAACCGACGGACCCAGCACGCAGCCGGCGGCGAAGAAATCGTCGGCGATCAGCGTCGGCGCGCCCATCGTCTCCCACTTCACATAGCGGTCGTCGACGATCTCGATGGCGGGATGATAGGCATCGACGGCCTCACCGACCCATTCGGCCGTGAATGGTGCTTCGCCAACGGCAAGGTTCCGCTTCAGCCGCACCGCGATCTCGCATTCGACGCCAACGCGGACATAGTTGGAGGCGGCGAGCTTGGCGCCGCTGTCATGGACGCCCTTCTGGAACACACCGCCGCCGCAGGGATGCGGGATGCCGATATAGTCCTGCATCACCTGGCTGGTGCAGCCGATCTTGTAGCCGACGAGCGGCCCGACATGGGGCAGCAGGAGATCGTGCACGGCGCGCTGGACCTCATAGCCCTCGGCTTCGTCGGCAGGGGGACGCTCCAGCGCCGCAAGCGGCGCATGGTTGCGGCGCGATCGCGCGATCGCCTTTGCGGCTTCGAGAATCTTGTCCATCGGCGCCGCCTCCCACGCTACCCATTCGAGGGCGGCACTTCAGCATCCCCGCCCGGGCATGACAAGCCACGGGCAACCTCACGCCTTGACCAGGCCGAGCCGGATCAGGCTCTCTGCGGTCGAGAGGATCGCCTCCTCGTTGGAGCGCGCCTTCCAGCCAAGCTCCGCCCGCGCCTTGGCGCTGGTGGAGCGGCGTACCTTGCCCAGCATCGGCACGACCGCCTGCAACAGCGGAACTCGGGTCGCGGCCAGCCGCACCACCCAGTCCGGGGCCAGGAGCCGCGGAACCCGGCGCGCCCTTGGTCCCAGTTCCCGCCGGAGCAACCTGGCGATGTCGAGGATCGACATCGTCTCGCCGGAGACGGCGATGAAGCGCTCGCCTCTGGCTTCCGGCGCCGTCATGGCCCGCAGGTGCAGATCCGCCACGTCGCGCACGTCGACCACGCCGAAATAGACCCGCGGCACCGCCGGCATGGCGCCGTCGAGCAGCGATTTGACGATCTCGATCGAGCCGGAGAAGTCCGGCCCCAACACGGGGCCGAAGATGCCGGCGGGGTTGACCACCGACAGCTCCAGCCCGTCCCCTTCGCGCGCGACGAAATCCCAGGCCGCCCGCTCGGCCAGCGTCTTGGATTTGATGTAGGGCTGCACGTCGGCGCCCCCGAGATTGGTCCAGTCGGTCTCGTCGAAGGGCGCGTCACGTGGCGGATGGCCGTAGCCGATCGCGCCCAGCGACGAGGTGATGACAACGCGCTTGACGCCGGCATCGCGCGCGGCACGCAGTACCCGCAATGTGCCGTCGCGGGCCGGGATGATCATCTCGTCCTCGTGGTCGGGCACCCTGGTCGAGAGCGGAGAGGCAACATGGAGCACGTAGTCGCAGCCGGCGACCGCCTCGCGCCAGCCCTGGTCGGCCGTGAGATCCGCGGTGAAGAAGGACAGGCTATGGGGCGAAGCCACCCCACCCTCGCGCAGCATCGTCAGCACCTCGTCCCGCCGCTCCGGCCGGCGCACCGTCGTCCGCACCGTGTGACCGGCGGCCAGAAGTTGCAGGACGACATGGATGCCGACGAACCCGGACCCGCCGGTGACCAGAACAGTGCTCATTGCCAAATTCCCTCGATGCGGGCCGGCGAATTGGTTCCGCCACCCTGCTCAGGGCCGCATCTGGTCACTATCTCTTTCCGGACAAGTAGAATGGATTTCGAGACCGGTATGGAAAACCTGACCAGCCTTTGCGACGCCGACTGCGATTGCAGCCCCGACGCTGCCCTGCTCGACGACTTCAAGCGGGCCATCCATGCCCTCGGCGGCAAGTGGAAGCTGGAGATCCTGTTCGCCCTGATGAACGGCGCGGTTCGTTTCGGCGCCTTGCGGCGGTCGGTCGGCGGCATCACCCAGCACATGCTGACCACGCAACTGCGCGAGCTCGAGCAGGACGGCCTGGTGTCGCGGACCGCCTTCGCCGAGAAGCCTCTGAGAGCTGACCGAGGCGGCCTACGGTCTGCTGCCGGCGTTTAAGGAAATATTGAGCTGGTCCAGGCTTTATGGCGACGCACGCCTTGCGGCGTCGCAGGAGGCCTGATTGCAGCAATGCTTGATACTGCTGGATCGGTGTCTCAGCATCCGAGTCGATCTCGTTGACGCGACTCGCAAAATCCCCCGCACCCGAAGTGAAGGCTGTTTCTCATCCGAACTCACGTGAGCTCGGAGGAAGGGACTCTAGCCTATTGATTGCGATTCATTTTTCGAGATTGCGCTCGCGCTGAGACGCGCGGCGGCAGGCGGCAGACAAAATGATCATCGCGGCGCCAAACGGCGCCTTGCGTCCAAAAACAAAGAGCCGCAACGCTGCGGCTCGGACTCTATTCGTCGCGATAGACCTTCTCGCGTTTCTCGTGGCGCTCCTGCGCCTCCACCGAGAGCGTCGCGATGGGCCGTGCCTCGAGCCGCTTCAAGGAAATCGGCTCGCCGGTCTCCTCGCAATAGCCGTAGGTGTTGTCCTCGATGCGCTGGAGCGCGGCGTCGATCTTGGCGATCAACTTGCGCTGGCGGTCGCGGGCGCGCAGTTCGATGGCACGGTCGGTTTCGGACGATGCCCGATCGGCGAGATCGGGGTGGTTCACGTTCTCCTCCTGCAGGGCTTGCAGGGTGAGCTTGGACTCCTTGAGGATCTCATCCTTCCAGGCGAGGAGCTTCAAACGGAAGTACTCCTTCTGCCGGTCGTTCATGAAAGGCTCTTTTTCGGTCGGTCGGTAGTTTTTCAACTTTTCCAAGGGCGGCCTATCTGTCTAAGCAACGACTCGCAACGGAACGGGTCCGCTGAGCGGGGCCTTATATAGCGGCCTCCTGTGACAGACAATATTTCCCTGACCGCTTGATTGGCGCCCCCAAGCCCTTGCACAGGAAGGTTTATCCGCAAAGGCCCGGGGGCGGTTGACGGCTCAGTAGCCGACCGTGAAGCGCTGCCTTGCATGGGCCGGCCGCTCGATCTCGTCGGCGAGCGCAATGGCGTAGTCGGCGAAGGTGATCCAGCTCTTGCCGTTCGCATCTGCGAGAAGCTGATCGGTCCCGAGCCGGAACTTGCCCGTCCGCTCGCCCTCGATGAACAGCGCCGACGGCGAGATGAAGGTCCAGTTCAGGTCCTTCTCCTGCCGCAACAGGTCGAGAAATGCGGAACCCTTTTCCGCCTCGGCCTTGTATTGGGCGGGAAAACCTTCAGTTGTGACCAGCTTTACGCCCGGCGCGACTTCCAGACTGCCGGCCCCGCCGACCACGAGGTAGCGCCCCACTTTGGAGTCCTTCGCCGCGCCGATCAGCTTGAGCGGGTCGCTGGCGAGGAAATGCACGGAACTCACAGCCGCGTCATGCCCGGCCCACAGCTTGGTGAGGCCGGCCTGGTCGAGCACGTCCCCCTTGGTGGGCGTGACATTCGGCAAGGCCGCGATCTTCTCGGGGTTGCGCGCAATGGCGGTGACGCTATGGCCACGGCGGGACAGTTCCTTGGTGATTTCCGACCCGGCCCGACCCGAGGCGCCGGCGACTGCGATTTTCATGGAAGGCTCCTTTGCTTCTATAGTAACTAATGGAGACTAGATATCGCAAAGAATGCTGGTGTTAAGAGAGCACTTTGTGCTTACCTGATAACGCTGGAGTAACCGGCTGCGTGTTCGCAAGCGGCAGAACGGAATCTGAGGACCCGACGATGAAACCCGACGTCTATGCAGCGAACTGCCCCACGCGCCAGATCCTCGATCGCGTCGGCGACAAATGGGCGGTGCTGATCCTCCTGCTGCTGCGCGAGGAGCCGATGCGCTTCAATCAGTTGCGCCGCACGATTGAAGGCATTTCGCAGAAGATGCTGAGCCAGGTTCTCAAATCGCTCGAACGCGACGGACTGATCAGACGTCGCGCCATCGCGACCGTGCCGGTGACGGTGGAGTATTCGATCACGCAGCTCGGGCTGACGCTGGCGGCGGCGGTCGACCCCCTGCGCGACTGGGCCGAGCAGAACCTGAAGGACGTGCTCGCCGCCCAGCGCCGCTATGATTCACAGCAGAAGGAGGAAGCGGCGTAACACCGCTTCACGAGCGCCTCGGAAGATTGGATGACGGTCAGGCCTGCCCGGCCTTGGCGAGTTCGACCTCGACGCGCAGCTCGATCTCGGAGAGCACGGCATCGAGACCGGGATCGCCGGACGAGGACTTCAGGTTGGCCGCGGCATCGCGCAGACGCATCACCGTCGACGCGTCGAGATTGCCGGACAGAAGTCCCATCTTGAGATCGTCGAGCACGTCGAGCGCGGTCCTGCCCCGGGCGACCGAACGCTTGCGGCGCTCGACCGGATCCTCCTCGACGCCTTGCAGTGCCAGCAGCGCATCGATGTTGGCGGCGGCCTTCGGCGCTGCGGCGGTGCGCGTCTCCTGTGCCGACGAAGTATCGGGCAGCACGAAGGTGCCGGAGCCCGTCCGCCTGGCCTGGCTGGCCGGCGTTCCGAGCGTGGTGCCGTTCGGTCCGTAGATGCGCATCGCAGCAATCCGGGTGATCGATGCACCAGCTTCGCCGCGTTATGGTTAACGGCGCGTAAACGGCCCGGCAAAATCTGCCGACAGGCGGCAGTTTCGCTCCTCAGGGCGAACGACCGCTGACACTGGTCGAAACAGATTTATTCAACCTATTCAGCCACCTATCCCGCTGCCCCGGGTTGGCACAGCGCTCGCAAGGAAAGCGCCGGACCAGCTCGTCATGGGAGTGTCGCAGATGGTCCTTTGATTTGAGGAGCCTCGGGGAGCAGAGGATGCCAGGCGTTCGTTGGGTGAGGATTGTTGGGGTGGCCTGCGTCGCGCTGTCAGCGCTGGCGCTGTCGGTCACGTCGGCGGCTGCGACCTCGCGCATCAAGGACCTCGCCAATATCGAAGGCGTGCGGCAGAACCAGCTCATCGGCTACGGCCTCGTCGTCGGCCTCAACGGCACCGGCGACACGCTCAACAACATCCCCTTCACCAAGCAGTCGCTGCAAGCGATGCTCGAACGCATGGGCGTCAACATCCGCGGCGCCACCATCCGCACCGGCAACGTCGCCGCCGTGATGGTGACCGGCAATCTGCCCGCCTTCGCCACCCAGGGCACGCGCATGGACGTCACCGTCTCCGCGCTCGGCGACGCCAAGAACCTCCAGGGCGGGACCCTGCTCGTGACCCCCCTGCTCGGCGCCGACGGCAACGTCTACGCGGTGGCCCAGGGCTCGCTTGCGATCTCCGGATTCCAGGCCGAAGGCGAAGCGGCCAAGATCGTGCGCGGCGTGCCCACGGTGGGCCGCATCGCCAACGGCGCCATCATCGAGCGCGAGATCGAGTTCGCGCTCAACCGGCTGCCGAACGTGCGCCTGGCGCTGCGCAACGCCGACTTCACCACCGCCAAGCGGATCGCAGCCGCCGTCAACGACTATCTCGGCGTCAAGACCGCCGAGCCGATCGATCCCTCGACGGTGCAGCTTTCGGTCCCACCGGAGTTCAAGGGCAACGTCGTTGCCTTCCTGACCGAGATCGAACAGCTCCAGGTCGATCCCGATCTCGCCGCCAAGATCGTCATCGACGAACGCAGCGGCATCATCGTGATGGGACGCGACGTCCGCGTCGCCACCGTCGCGGTGGCGCAGGGCAATCTCACCGTCACGATCTCCGAGAGCCCGCAGGTAAGCCAGCCCAACCCGCTGTCGCGCGGCCGCACCGTGGTCGCGCCGCGCAGCAGCGTCACCGTCACCGAGGACGGCAAGAAGCTCGCCCTCGTCAAGAACGGCGTCTCGCTCCAGCAGCTTGTCGACGGCCTCAACGGCCTCGGCATCGGCCCCCGCGACATGATCAGCATCCTCCAGGCGATCAAGGCCGCCGGCGCGATCGAAGCCGACATCGAGGTGATGTGATGCAGACCGGCATGATCAGCACGCCGCACGCCGTCAGCTCCTCGGCCTTCTCCGTGGAAAGCCGCAACGGCCGGCCGGACTTCGAGCTCGCGAGCGCCCTGCAAAAAGTCTCGCCGCAGCAGCAGGCCAAAGCGCAGAAGATCGCCACCGATTTCGAGGCGATGTTCCTCAACAGCATGTTCGCGCAGATGACGTCGGGCCTGAAGGGCGAAGGCCCGTTCGGCGACACGCCGGGCACCGGCGTGTGGCGCTCGATGCTGACCGAGCAGTATTCCAAGAACTTCGCCAAGGCCGGCGGCGTCGGCATCGCCACCGATGTCTACCGCACCCTCATCATGCAGCAGGCGAAAACGATCCGCACGGCATAAGGTCAAACGACATGAACCATTTCAACGCCTCACGTCAGCCGATGCAAGCGCAGCGCCCGAACACCGCGCCCGGCAGCGCCGAGGCGCGCAAGCTCGCCGAGGACCTGATGGATGCGATGAACGCCCTGCTCGGGCTTATCGAGCACGAGACCGAGCTGGTGCGCGCCGGCAAGGTCCGCGAGGCGATGACGCTCGAGGGCAAGAAGCAGGAACTGTCCCGGAACTATGTCGGCGCCGTCAGCCAGTTGAAGGCGAACCAGCCCCACCTTGCGAAGTCCGCGCCCGAGCTGCTCTCGACGCTGCATCGCCACCACGACGCATTCCGCGCGATGCTTCAGGTCAATCTCACCGTGCTCGCGACCGCGCATGCGGTTTCCGAGAGCGTCGTGCGCGGCGTCAATGCCGAGATCCAGAAGCGCAACGTGCCGAACACCTACACGGCCGCCGGCCGTCGCGCAGCTCCTGGCCCGCGCCACATCACCCCGCTCGCGGTCAGCCGCTCGCTCTGAGCGCCAAGCGAAAACAAGCGACAATTTTACGAAAAACCGCGCGACGATCTCGTCGCGCGGTTAGGCACGTTTCCTAACCGGGTCTTCAATCCTGGTGGTTCATGGTTGCGCGATTAGAGGGGTTGGGATTTGACTCACGTAAGGCAACCAGGAGGCTGCCATGAGTACAGATTTCAGCATCAGGCCGGTGGGGATACCGGCCCCCGCGCCAATCGTGACGACGTCGAATTCGGCGGCGAACGAGGCCGTGCAAACCGATTTGCCGGTGAGCCAGACCGTCGCCGCGAGCGATACCAGCGCGGCCGTGCGCAACGATTTGCCGAATAACCAGAATGTCTCGCGTCAGGTCGTGTTCGACCAGGCGGCTGCATCCTTCGTCTTCCAAATCGTCAACGACAAGACGGATGCTGTGGTCAACCAGTTCCCCGACGAAGCGATGCTGCGCCGGCGGGCCTATTTCCATGCACTGGATATGAAGTCCGAACCCTCGCGTCCGCTCAATACGGACCTCAGCGCCTGACGCTCACGTGGCGCGCGTGGCGACGGCGGAGTCAATATAGGTCGCGCCACTCGCGGGATCGGTGACGACGTTCTTGACCTGGGCCTTGCCGTTGCCGGTCAACGTGAACTTGGTGTTGCCGAAACGAAACGCCGAGTCCTTGATCAGCACCTGCTGGTACTGAGACGTGCTACCGCTCTCGTAATGGACCTGCGCGCGGAAGCCGTCGATCTGCGAGATGCTGAGCGAGAATTTCTTGCCGTCGGCATACTTGCCGGCCCATGCGCCCTGATAGAGCGTCGGATCGACCGCAACGTATTTGGTCGCGCTTGGAATCGACATGCCGGCGGCCTTGTACGAGCTCGACAGGATGCTCATGACGTCGGCCACGGCGCCTCTCCGTTTACGGCCGGCCGGACAGACCGGCCGCAATGTTGCGGTTGATCTCGATCAGCGGACGAAAATGATCGAACTGCGGGGCGGCCTGGAGCGCGGCGGTCTGGCTCAGCACGAACACGCTGATGTTGGCGATCTTCTGCCTGACGTCGAGCGGCTGCGGATTGGTGTCGCGCATGGCCTCGCTGAGGAAGATCGTCCAGAGCTTGCGATTGAACATCAGCGCCTGCATGGTCTGCTCGCTGAGCGGATCTGCGCTGTTGATCGCATCCTGCAGCTTGTTGGCAGCCTTCAGCAGCGTTTGCGCTTCGATGTCGCGAGGAGAAGCGGTGGTCGTGGCTACACGCGCATAGGCTGAAGCAGCAGAACTCGACATTCGTCACCCTGGAGGTTTCCTGGCCCGTTTGACAGGCTTAAGGATTTATTTCCCAACCCTAGGCAGCACCGCTTAAGATTTGCTTACGCGAGAGCATCGAGGCACTCCGGACAAATACGGTCGCGGAGTCCACCTCTATCCCAAGGCTAAATCCGAGTGCGCGCACTGTAAATGGTTGCATCCATCATGCGCACATCTGGGCTAATCGACGGTTAGCGATCTCTCTCAAAAAGAACGGCGAAGCCTTGGCTTCGCCGTTGTTTCATCCGTCGCGTTCGTCGGTCTCGCGCTCAGCGGAGTAGCTGCAGCACGCTCTGCTGCGACTGGTTGGCCAACGATAGCGCCGAGACCGCGATCGACTGCCGCGTCGAGAGCGCCTGGCTGTTGGCCGCCTCCTCGTTGGTGTCCGCAAGCGTCAGGCTCGAGGAACCGGTCTGTAGCACGTTGATCAGGTTCTTGCTGAAGTCCTGCCGGATCTGCACGATCGACAGGTTCGAACCAAGGGTCGACGCTTCGGAGCGCAAAGTAGTGCTGGCCGCATTGAGCGACGTCAGGATGGCGTTCGCCGAGTTCGAGTCCAGGAAATCAACGCCCTGGTTCAAGGGCGCAAGGCTGAGCCCGGCGTCGTTCAAGGTCACGCCTTGAATGGTCAAGGTCGAACGCCCCGTCTCGTTGAACACGAGCTTGAGCGTATCACCGTTCAGCAGGTTCACGCCATTGAAGGAGGAGTCCTGCGCGGTGGTGTTGATCTGCGCGAGCACGTTGTTGTACTGCGCGACGAGATTGGCGCGCGTAGCCTGCGAATTCGCATCCGCGACGGGCGGCTGCGCGATCAGACCATAGAAGGGCTGACCGCTCGCCGCAGCCGTGCCGCCAATTGCGCCGATCGTCAAGGAAGCGGCATCGTTGGAGGTGACGATATTGATGCGACCCGTCGGGTCGATCGTTGCTTGCAGGTTGTTCGACGCCAGCACCGCGTTGAGCTGATTGAGCGTGGAAATCTGCCCGGTGCCGGTGCCGAAGGTGATGCTGGTGGCGGTGCCGCCGCCGGTCGCGCCGATCGTCAACGTCTTGCCGCTGAGCGGGGGCGGGACGCGGGCGGTGGTGCCGGCGGTGAGGCCGAGCGCCGTGAGCACGTTGCCCGAGCCGGAGATCGCCAGATCCTGGTTCGTACCGGTGCTGAGCACGAGATGACCGGTACCGTCGACGGTCGAGGGCGTACCGGCGCCTGTGATGCCATCGATCGCGCTCAGCACGCTCTGCACCGTCAGGGTGCTGCCGGCGCCGATGCCGATCGTGACGTTGCCGAACGAGTCGGTGGTCGAGGTGGTTTGCGCGGTCGAGAAGGTGATCGTCTTGCCGTCGACCGTCAGGACAGAGCCGTTGGTGATGGCGGTCGCCAGGTTATCGGAACCCGCGCCAGCGGTGCCGACCAGCCTGGTCGCGCCAGTGATCGGCTGCGCGCCGCTGGTATTGTCATTGTTGACGATGCCGCCCGTGACCGTGTTGTTGGTGTATGCGGAGCCCAGCAGGTTGTTGGCGGTTGCACCGGTGATCGCCGCCGAGGTCACGTTGGACTTGGGCGAATAGCCCGTCGGACTTTGCAGCACCTGGCTGGCGATCGACTTCGCGCTGTCGACCAGCTTCTGTAGTGAGGTGATGCCGGTATTGGCGGCCTGCAGCACCTGCACGCCGTTGCTGATGCCGTCGAGGAGATTGCTGATGTCGCTGGCGCGATTGTCGAGCCCCTGGGCGGTGAAGAAATTGGTCGGGTTGTCCAGCGCCGTATTGACCTTCTTGCCGCTGGCCAGCCGCTGCTGCGTGGTAGCAAGCAGGTCGGCTGTCGACTGCAGTGACAACAGGTTCTGGCGAACTGATGCCGAGAGAACGATGTTGGACATTGGCGGATCTTCCTCTTGAAGCGCGACGCTGTACGAATCGGGGCTCGCCGATCGGGGAATGTACTTTTGTCCAGTCTTAGGGGGTCTCCTTTAAATTAAGGTTAATGGCGGCTTAAGCCGTAAGGTTAATGATGCGTTAATCCACTACGGTTCCCGGATATAGGACCAGCCGTAACGCACGACATAAAAAAACGGCGGGGCAAAAGCCCCGCCGCGATGCCTTGACTGGCGATTTTGGTCGCGTATCAGCGCAGAAGCTGCAACACGCTCTGCTGCGACTGGTTGGCCAGCGACAGCGCCGAGACCGCGATGGACTGGCGGGTCGACAGCGCCTGGCTGTTGGCCGCTTCCTCGTTGGTGTCGGCCAGCGTCAGGTTGGACGAACCGGTCTGCAGGACGTTGATCAGGTTCTTGTTGAAATCCTGGCGGATCTGCACGACCGACAGGTTCGAACCCAGCGTCGATGCTTCCGAACGCAGCGTGCTGCTGGACGCGTTGAGCGTAGTCAGAACCTTGTTGACCGAAGCGTTGTCCAGGAAGTCGGTGCCAGATGTCAGCTTCGCAAGGCCGAGGCCGGCCGGATCGAAGGTGACGCCGGTGATGCTCAGCGTCGACTTGCCGGTTTCATTGAACGTCAGCTTCAGCGTGTCGCCGTTCAGCAGGTTGACGCCGTTGAAAGACGAATCCTGCGCGGTGGTTTTGATCTGATCAATCACGTTGTTGTACTGAGCGATCAGGCTGGCGCGGGCGTTCTGCGAGTTGGTATCCTTCACCGCGGCGGCGAAGGCTCCTGCGCCGAACAGCTTGCCGGAACCGATCGCCGTGCCGCCGATGATGGAGCTCGTCAGATTCTGCGAGGCTTCATCGTTCGTGGTGGTGATGGTCAGCTTGCCATCCGTGCTCAGCGAGGCGGTCAGGTTGCTTGAGGCGAGCTTGGTGTTGAGTGCGTCGAGCGTATTGACCTGGCCGGCGCCCGTGCCGATCGTGATGGTCTGGGCGGCGCTGCCGTCGATCGCACCGATCGTCAGCGTCTGACCGCTGAAGGTCGACGTCGGCGCCGTTGTGCCGGCGGTGAGGCCGACCTTGGCGAGCGCTGTACCGCCGAGCGTGATGCTGCTGGAGGTGTTGCCGGCAGTGATCGTCAGCTGGTTGCCGGCGATGGCCGCCGCGGAGCCGGTGCCAAGAGCCGTCTTGATCGCATTGGTCAAGTCGTCCGTGGTTGCAGCCGTGGTCGCGGTGGTGTTCAGATTGATGGTGCCGTCCGGATCCGTGGTAACGGTGGCAGTACCAGCGCCGGCAGCCGTGACCTTGATCGTCGTGCCGTTGACGATGATCGTGTCGCCAGCAGTAAAGCTACCGCCAGCCGCGGTCGTCAGGCCCGAAGCCGCCGCAAGAGTGCCGGTCGCAGTGCCGGTCAGCGTGGCGGCGGTGGTGGGGTCGCCGAGCAGGTTCGTGGCGGTCGCACCCGTGATCACCGCCGAGGTGAAGGTCGACTTGGAGGAGTAGCCCGACGGCTGCTGCAGCGCCTGGTTGGCGATCGACTTGGCGCTGTCGACCAGCTTCTGCAGCGAGGTGATGCCGGTGTTGGCGGACTGCAGAACCTGCACGCCGTTACCGATGCCGTCCAGAAGGTTGCCGATGTCGCTGGCGCGGTTGTCGAGGCCCTGGGCGGTGAAGAAGTTGGTCGGATTGTCGAGAGCCGAGTTCACCTTCCGGCCCGTCGACAGACGTGACTGGGTGGTGGCGAGCAGGTCGGCGGTGGACTGGAGGGAGAGCAGGTTCTGACGAACCGATGCGGAGAGAACGACGGACATATGATGTTACCTTTCTGGTAGCTACGCGTCTTGCCTGGCTCTTCTTGACCCAAGCGACCGCGGAACCGTGCCGCCAAGGCTCTAAGAAAGGATGAAATGAAAGCAGCACTTTCCGGGGAATACGGCCGCTGAATCGACTTCGGCCTCTGGGCCAGGCCGCGCGGCAGATCGCACATCGTTGAGATTGCTTGTGATTTCCTGCGCCCCTGGACGCGTTTACGTGCTGTTAACCGTATTCAGCAAGGATTACCGCCAAATCAGGGTCGGCACCGTTATCTGCCGGGGCGCGACCGTCGCTCATCAGAACAAGAGTTGATGGAGAACAGGCATGGCCCTCAAGGTCGAGCTCAGACCCCACGAACGCATTATCGTCGGCAACTGCGTGATCACCAACACGGATCAGCGCGCCCGTTTCCTGATCGAAGGCGACAACGTCCCGATCCTGCGCGAGCGCGACATCCTCACGCCCGAGACCGCGGACACGCCGGCCAAGCTGGTCTACCTGGCGGTCCAGCTCATGTACATCTCGCCGGACCCGCAGACCCAGCACGGCACCTATTTCAACCTGGTGCGCGACATCGTCACCGCCGTGCCGAGCGCCTGGCCGATCATCGAGGACATCAACAACAACATCATGAGCGGCGATCTCTATCGCGCGCTGAAGGATGCCCGCAAGTTGATCGCCTATGAGGAGAAGCTGCGCGACCAGTACGCCGCCACGCATCCCAAGGGTGACGTCAGCTCAGCGGCCTGATCACCACCGCTCAATCGGCACGTTCTTGCCCAAACGAAACGGCCCCGGATCATCTCCGGGGCCGTTTCCGTTCCTTGCGTTTCGCGCTCACTGCGCCGCGAGCGGCGGCGCCTCGATCTCGATCAACCTGTCGCTGCTTCGCCGCCCACCGAACTCGAGCACGGCCGCGACCAGCGCATCGATGTCCGTCTCCTCGGTGCGGTGATTGACGATCGCGGCGCGGATCGCGAACCTGCCGTCCAGCGTGGTGCTCGACGGCGCCGCGACGCCGGACTCCTGGATGTCGGCGACGATCTCGCGATTGACCGCATCATCGGCGCGATAACGGAAGCAGACGATGTTGAGGTTGACCGGCGCCAGCAGCTCCAGCCGCGGTTCGGCCAGGACGCGCGCTTCGAGGTATTTCGCCAGCGCACAGCTTCGCGCGATCACCGCCCCCAGCCGGTCGGTGCCGAACGTCTTCAGCGTGAACCAGGTCTTCAGCGCGCGGAAGCCGCGCGACAGATCCGGGCCGAGATCGCAGGGCCAGACCGCGCCCGCCGCAAGCCCCCTCGCCTCGCGGCGCAGATAGGCGGCCGGCTGCGCAAAGGCCTGCCGATGTTGCTCGCCGTCTCGCACCAGGAGGAAGCCGGCATCGTAAGGGACCTGTCCCCATTTGTGGAAGTCGAGCGCAATCGAGTCCGCAAGCTCGATGCCGCCGAGCAGCGGCGCGAGCTCGGGTGACAGGATCGCGAGCGCACCGAAGGCGCCGTCGACGTGAAACCAGATTCCTTCCTCGCGGCACAACCGGGCGAGCGCCTCGAGGTCGTCGATCGCTCCGATATCGACCGTGCCGGCGGAGGCGACAACCAGGAACGGCTTGAAGCCGACCTCGCGATCGGTCGCGATCTGCGCGCGCAGTGCGGCGACGTCGATGCGATGATCGGAATCGACGTCGATCTTGCGCAGCGCATCGGTGCCGAGCCCCGCAATGTCCATCGCCCTGGAGACGCAGCCATGCGCGGCCTGCGACGTATAAGCAGTGAGCAACGCACCGTCATTGCCGATGCCGTGCTGTCGCGCAAGCGTGCCAAGCGCGCTGGTGCGGGCCACCAGCACCGCCATCAGATTGGCCATCGACGTGCCCGTGACGAAGATACCGCTCGCGCTTTCCGGAAAGGCGAACAGGCGGCGCATCCAGTCGACGATCTGGCGTTCGACCTCGATCGGCATGTGGTCGCGCCCGCCGAGATTGGCGTTGAGACCCGCCGCCAGCATTTCCGCAAGCATGCCGACCGCGGTGCCACCGCCGTGCACCCAGCCCATGAAGCCGGGATGGACGTTGCCGGTCGCATAGGGCGCGACGTGCTCGACGAATTCGCGGTAGACTTCGGCGAGATCATCTCCCTCGCGCGGCAGGTCCGCCTTGAACGCGGCGCGGACGTCATCGGGAATAGGCTGCCATACCGGGCGCGCACGAACATTGGCGATGCCGTCGATCGTCTCGTCCAGCATGCGATGGGCGAGCGCGCGAAACTCGCTCCAGTCCTGCGGATCGAGCGACGTGTGAAGAACGGCGGCCTGCGCCTTGCGGATCATCTCGTTCACGACGCGCTCCTCGCACCCGCTTCCGCACGCCGTGACAGCATCGCCGTGAACGCGGCGAAGATCTTGCGCATCTGCGGCGGCTTGTATGGAAACACGGCCGGCGAATCCATGTTGTGCACGACGGCGGTGTTGTCGGCCTCGAAGACCAGAAGCTCTCCCTGCTGGTTCTCGGCGCAATCGACGATGAAGTAGTCGAGGCCGACGCGCCTGCTCATCTCGTCGAGCGCGCTCTTGTGGCGCGCCGCGAAAGCGTGGTCGAAGTCGAGCATGAAGACGGCTTCTTCAGCGCGCTTTTCCACGTTGAACGCCATGTTGGCGTTGAGATACCAGATGTCCCAACGATCGGCGATGGCCATGTGGCAGGCGTAAGGTTTGCCGTCGACCATCGCGAGGCGATATTTGCGATAGAGCCCGTCGGGGCTCACATAGTCGACGAAGCGCGCGACGAAGAACTCCTGCTCCTCCCGCTCCGCTAGGTAGGCGGCGAGTGCGCCGGCGTCGTCGATCTTCGCGAGCCCGACGCCGGCATGGGTGCCGCGCGGCCGCACGATCATTGGATAGCGCAGCTCGCCGACGATCTCCGCGCATTCGATCCGACCGTGCGACAGATCCGTCAGTTGCGCGCGCGTCGCGCCGACCGTTGCGGGGATGTCGAGACCGGCGATACCCGAGATCAGTCGGTAAAGCTTGTCGCGGTCGAGATTGGCGATGAGGTTCGGCCGATTGAGCAAGGGCCGTGGCCAGCGCGGCGCGGCGCGCTCGATGACGGCGAGTGCCTCGCGGCACTCCTCCGAATCGGACGCGACGACGATGGCGACGTCGTGATCGGGCAGTTGCTCGGGCAGACCCACGCCGTCGATCACATAGAGCGTCAACAGCTCGATGTCGGTGTCCTCGAGCAGAAATTCGATCGGCGTATTGCCGCCCATGTCGATCGCGGCCGCAAGCGCGAGCACGCGCAGGCGCGGCTTTTCGACCGCGCAGGGCGAACGAAACAGACGATGAAAGGTGAGCACCTCGGCCTGGATCGCGAGGCCCGCCTGCTTCTCGCCGAGAAGCTGGGCAATCAGCGACAGATCGAGCCCCTCGCCCGCCTGCGCCGTACCTTCGGAAATCCTGGCGAGGAGCTGGTCGCGCAACGGGTGCAGATCCACGCCCTCGAAGGCCTGGCGCGTCAACTGCGCAAAGCCGATGCGCTCGGCAAATTGCGCCGACGCAGTCGTGCCGATCGGCGATAGAGCTGGATGTTGCATTTCAAACCTCAACGGCGTGGGCATGCGGCTCCGCCGCGCCGGCGGCGCGGTCAAGCAGCAGTTCGATCTTCACCAGGATATCGGCGATCCGATCGAGTGTGTTCTGTAGATTTCTCTGCGATTGCGCGACATCCGCCGACCAGGCATCGGTCACGAGCCGGGCACCGACGCACAGGCGCAGCACGGCCTGAGATGTGACGTCCGATCGCTCCAGCCGGACCGGCTGGCCGACCAGGCCGCGTTGGGCCGCGACCTGCCGGTCGGCCGCGCTGCCGGCGACGTCGTCGTTCATGTCCCGCGCCAGCGCCCGATGGGCCGCGCTGGTGTCGGCGATCGTGACGGGCTTGCCGCCGCGATGAAGCGTGAAGGGAAAGATCGTCGTGTGGACGAACTCCTCGTCATCGGTACCGATGGAGTCGCATGCAGGTCGAATGGCGCGGAACGACGGCGTCAGCGCTATCATGCTCTCGATGCCGATCCGAAGTTCGGCGAGCGCCCTCGCGCGGAAAGCGCCCGGCACGGCGTAGTAGCTGCCGATCTCGGCGAGCGCAGCCTCCCAGCGCAGCCATTGACCAAAATTCGGCCGCCGCTCGAAGCGCGATCGCAGCGTCGTCCAGGCCTTCGGCCAGTCGCTGCGGCCGGCATAGTCGAAGAAACCGGGTGCGATCTCGCCGACCCGGTCGAGCGCGCGGGACAGCCCTTTCGGCACCAGCAGCGCACCGCTGAAAGCGGGACCTCCGAAGAATTTCGAGCCGGTGATCAGAACCATGTAGCCACGGTCGAGATACGAGCGCAGCCGCCGCCGTCCGAGCCGCGCCTGGCACGCATCGACGACAACCTGCACCCTCCCCGGCCAGCGCCTCCCGATTTCGTCAAGGCAGGCCGCACTCGGCGCGCGCCAGCCCAGTTTTGATGAATCCATGATCTGGAGCAGAACGCGGCGACCTTGCGCGAGGCTGGTCTCGACCGCGCGCAGCACCGCGGCGTCCGCATCCGCGCGCATTGCGATCTCGCTGGCGGCCTCGAGCAGCGGCACCGCGATGCTGTCGCCGGCGAGTCCTGCGACCGCGCTGTCCTTGCGGACCGCGGAGCCGCTTGCCGTCATCGAACTGAAGTGATGTCCGCGCGCGGTCTGCGCGGCGCCGCTTCCGGTCTGATCGGCACCGACTACGATCGTCACGGGCGGCGCGCCGAGCACTGCGCGCGCCAGGAATAGCGCGTGGAGCTGGGAATCGGTCCCGGACGGCGAGAACACGACGTCGATGCGCGGCGAAAGCTGGAGATGACCACGCAGCTCGTCGCGCATGTCCTCGCAGCGCGCATCGAAGGCGATCTCGACCTCGTCGAACAGGCACTTGTGCACGAGTTCCTCCCGCGCCAGCGCGGCACGGTCATAGGCGGCCTGCGAGATTGTCGATGCGGTCGAGGAGGCGAAATTCCAGACCTCCGGCTCCGGCGACGGCGCGCAGCCATATGCATTCAGCCGGGTTCGCGGATCGAGCGCCAGCCGAGGATCTCCGCCTGAGACGAGCAGCGTATCGAGAGGCGTGAAGAGATCGCGCAGGCGGTAGCGCGAACCGCCGTCGACGGCCCGTTCCATGGTCGGGCGACGGGATGCGCCAGTGCTCATCCCGAAAGCCTCACGCCGCATCGGCCGCAGGCGACGGCGCGAATTGCGAGGCGATATCGCCGTGGAATACCGACGGCCCGACGTGGTCGAGCGAACTCTGGATGTCGGCCCAGATCTCGCCGCCGATATCGGTCCAGCGCTTGCAGAAGGCGAAATCTTCCGAGAGATAGGTGCCCGTCGCAGGGTCGATCATGCATTCGAACAATGCGAACCGGTTCTGGCTCGCCGCCAGCGTATCGTGCGAGTGCTCGCGGAAGAATTGCAAGGCCGCGTAATCGGGATGGCGGCACATCGCCTCCAGCACGTGACGCCGGATCATCAGAAAGCCGGTGCCGGCATAACGCACGCGGGTGAAGCCGTTGACCACCACGATGCGGTCGGGATCCTCGATCTCGAGCACGTAGTCGAGCGAGGCGGCCGGCACGTCGGCCCGGCCGGACTGGATCGCCCGCTTCGCCTTGTCCCAGTTGACCCGCTTGATCGGATAGCAGCCCGCTACGACGTCGGCACCGCACTCGATCAGCCGGAACACCTGCTCCGGCTTGAAGCCGATGTCGGCATCGATGAACAGGAAGTGCGTTGCCTTGGGATCGTCCAGGAACATCGCGACCAGATTGGCCCGCGCCCGCGTGATCAGCGCGTCGCCGTCGCGCAAATGCACCTTGAGATCGAGATTGGACATGCCGTGCACCGCGCGCTGGAGCGCGAAGATCGAGCTCGCATAGATGCTCGATACCTGCCCGCCGAAACACGGTGTGGCCACCACCAGCTGCATCTTGTCCGACATCTCCGCCCCCCCCCCAAGGC